>CAWFWU010000010.1:0-300430 GCA_963819605.1 uncultured Alphaproteobacteria bacterium
CGGGAACGATTTCAACGGCGAAGTCCAACAACAGCATGATACACAGGTGTTCCCAAGAAAGCGAACAGCCTAACGGTCGCCACCAAGAATTCAGTGCCTCTGTGAGGTTGCCAGCGAAGTTGAACTTCGTGCAACGCTTGAGTTGCTTCAATAACGTCAATGTCGCCGCCGACAATTCTATATGGCTTGTCGTTGCCACTTAAAATCAGGTCTCGAAGCATTGGAGCAAAACTAAGAGTTCCAATTTCAGCAACAGCGTAGGCATGACTGATTTTAGCAATCATTCTACAAAACATCTCGGGATGGAATTCGTGACTTTGGAACCCCGCGCCTCCATGTGTACGTCGTACCGCCTCTACACTATTGTGGTCAGCCCAAAACCAAGGCTCCCAGTCAAAGTCTGCGTCTGCAGGGCGATCAACCAATATACCCGGTGGCGGAAATCGAGCCATTGCAAGAGAGAGCGGATACTCTGATACTGGTACGTCTTTAATGACGACTTTGCGATCATCGTCGAGTACGTGCAGCCTCAAATGACGTGGTCGATCCTTCTTCTTGCTCAAGCCTGTCTTTAGTCGAAATGCTCCGAACACCTGTCGTAGGCAGTAGTTTTCAAGTTTGCACGTTATTTTCTGACAGTCACTGCAGCTTGATTTTGGCAGCACGAGATTACCCTTCAGTCCTTTAGGTATCACATGCTCATCTGTGAGATTGGGCGAGAATTGTCCGCAGTAAATGCAGTGGCCGACGTTGTCATATTTCGCCATCGTTCCAAGAAACTCCATAGAACGAAAATAGGGGTGCATTCACAGCGTCTCTGCACCATACGATCCGATCCGCCCGTCAACTCCGCCACCCGCCACCTACCCCTGCTCTCGATCCTGCGCCGTGTGCCAGATGCGGACGATTTGTAATTCGTCTTCCGTAAAACGGTACCAGATGACGAGCCGGGTGCCCGGAATCCAGCATTCCCAAATATCGCGTTCGGCAATGTGTTTACCTGCGCGCGGATGGCGCGCGAGGAAGTCTTCGAAAAACGCATCGCAACGCAGCTTCAAGTGCGTCGCGGCCTGAACGGCGTTCTGATCGATGAGAAATTCGATTTGGGAAACAAGGTCGTCGGCAGCGCGGGGATCGAAGACGATCCTCATGCAAGTTTCGCCTTGAGCTTAGCGTCGATGCGCGCTTTGACTGTGTCGTAGCTCACGCCTTCGCCGGCATCGAGCCGCGCGATTGCCCCATCGATCTTGGCGCGCTCAGCGGCCGAAAGTTTCGCATAGATCGTTTCATCGCTGGCTGCATGTGCGGCAGCCGCGACGAAATCCTCGAAGATGTCGTCGGGGAGGGCGTCGATCAGCGGTGCTATGCGGTCGATGCGGTTCATAAACTTAGATTACCACGGAAAGCCAATTTGGGAAGGCGGCTCGTTTCTTCTCTTTACCGCCCCTATCCCTCTCCCCATTGAGTGCAGAAATGGGGAGAGGGGATTCAATCCTCTACCCCACCGGCCTGACAACCAGCACCGCTGCATTATCCTGATGCGGTTCGCGCCCGTCATCCTCAAGCCGCATGCGCCCCTTTTTTGGCGCATTGCGGTTTGGGGATCAAGCGCAAGAACACTATCGCAAAAGCACTATCGAGCCTCCGGCACTTTTTACGCTGGATCCCCGAACGGCTGCGCAGGCTCCGCCGTTCGAGGATGACGGGAATGTCAACCCCTACCCCACCGGCCTGACGACCAGCACCGTTGCATTATCTTGGTGAGGCTCGCGCAGCGCTTCGACCGCGCGAATGATGGCTTTGGCAACAGACTTGGCGCCATCTCGGGCATAGCCTTGAATGATGCGCGCGACCTCGGCGGGCTCTAACGTATCAACGCCGTCGCTTGCCAGCACGATGTAGTCGCCGCTCTCCAACGCCAGCGGTTGGCGCGACATGTCGATCATGTCGATCTCTTCTCCCGTCACGGCCGAGCGCAGCATGTGGCGGCGCGGGTCGCGTTTCGCTTCCGCTTCGGTCAAGCTGCCGGCGGCGACCAGCCGGTCAAGCTCCGGTGCAAGCGAATGATCTTCATTCAGCATCACGACTTCGCCGCGCCGGAAAAGATAGAGCGGACTGTCACCGACACTGATCCACTCGACGCCGCGCGGCCCGAACGACGTGCCAATGACCGTCGAGCCCATGCCTTGCAGCAACGGATTGTCGGAGACTTTCGACGCAATCGCATCGTTCGCCGCAGTGAGCGCCGCATAAAGCCGTTCGCGCGGGTCACCGTGATGCAGCGCCGCCGTTGCAATGAATTTCTCGCACACCATGCGGCTGGCGAGCGCGCCGCCCGCATGCCCACCCATGCCGTCGGCAAGCACGGCAAAACCGCCGTCCTCTGGCAACAAGATTGCGCCAGAGGCCGGCAGAAAGACGTTCTCACCGTCCGGCCAGTAGGCGGCGGTATCTTCCTGATATTCGCGTGCGCCGCGCGTGGCGGCGACTGCATGCTCGAAGTGCGTCATTCGTCCTTGGTTTCAGAAATCTCGGACCAGTCGAACTCAGGACCACAGAAGGGAACAAACGCAACTTGCGTGCGCCCGAGCGTAATGACGTCCATGGACTTGAGTTCAACGGCACCCGCTGGCCGCTTGTCGTTAACGGATACCACGTTGGTCTTAGCAAGGTTTGGCACGAACAGGAATGACCGATCGGTCGAATCGTACCGGAGGTAGGCCTGTTCCTCCGCCGAGATACTGTCGTCGCCAAAGTCGAAGGCGATCCGGTTGCTTGTTGTGCGTCCGATAGTGTTGTTACCTTCAAAAATGGCACGCGACGCACCAAGCCCTGGGCCGCCGACAATGACAAGAAAACCAACGACCGGGTCCTGGACGAACGTACCGCGCGAAATTTTCTGGCGGCCGCGTACAAGTTGCGTCCGCTGCGGCTGTGCCACGGATTGCGAACCGCGCACCACGCGTGTCGTCGGAGGGTCTTCGGCTTCGATGTGGCGATCTGCAATTCGCGCTGCGGGCATCGTCCGGGCATGCCGCGCCGCTTCCGATGCACTCAAATTCGGCGGCGAAGGCGGCAGAACTTCCTGACCATAAACTTGCTGCGGCGTAGCAGGCGTCATGACCGGCACCGCGAGCGGAATAACCTTCATTTCGGCAACGCTCATGGCGGCATCTGGTGAAACCTGTTGCACCTCATCGCGGCTTGCGGCGCGCAGCGCATCTTTGAGCGATCCTAGAAACCTTCCAGCCTTTGCGGCATTACCGCCGGCACTCACGTCACCCCGCTCGATCGTCATTGAATGTCCTCCATTTTTGGATTTGATGGTTGAGAAAACGTTTACGCTGACACATGTAGAGCGCAGCCGCGCTCATCCGAATGTCACAGAAGCCCTGCGTGAAAGCGAAGGCGGCCCGGCCCAAGTTCGATCATGTCGCCATCGTAGAGCCGCGCGTCGGCACAGCGCTGACCATTGACGACGACGCCGTTGCCTTCGACTCCCGAAAGATCGGTGATCCGGTAGGCACCTAAGTCCACCCGGTGGATGGCCGCGTGGTAGCGGTGCACGGCGCCGGATGGTATTCTAATGTCGTTGTCCTCCTCGCGCCCGATACGCAGCATGTCGCGCAGTATTGTGAAGCGCGCACCGTGACTGCCAACAACTTCGAGATAAGCGTGACCCGGAAGCCCCGGAGCATCACCAGTGATTTCGGCGCTGACATCGTGTTCGAGCGCCTTTATGCGCCGCCGGTAACGCCGGGTTGATTCCGAGGGCCGCCGCGCCCAAACCCAAATCCCGCTCGTCACGGCAATCACCGGAATCGCGAGCAGCATAGCCAAGCCGAGCATAAGCGCCGGTGCCGCGCGGTAACCGCTTGAGATTAAGGTGCCGGCAAGTACAATCGCATCTTCAATTTCCGAACGATATAGGCTTTCAACCGCGTGCGCCGGCGTGGCTGCGACGGCTGCGAAAATTCCGAGTGCGATGGCGTTTTTCTGGCGCATGTAATCCCACTCCCCGCACCTCGTTATATTTGGCGCGGCGAAGCGGGCGGCAAAATGGCCAGAAAGAGACACCCTGAGGATTTGTTCATCTCTGGTTCATCGCCCTTTGCGGTGCCATATTGTTGCGCCAAGTGTGACTCGCGTAAGGCGTATTCGAAGAGGCCAAGACCAGAAACAGAAGCCCGGCGGCGGCAGATCGGGCAACAGACTGCGGGCAAACCGGGTACATGACAAATCTGATCGCTTTACCGAGCGGCACAGAGCTGGCTGGCGATTACCGCATCGACCGCGTTCTCGGCGCGGGCGGTTTTGGCGTGACCTACCTCGCGGATGAGATGTCACTGTCGCGCGCCGTTACCATCAAGGAATATTTCCCGAGCGACTTCGCGGCGCGCACAAACGGCCTAGAGGCCAGCCCGCGTTCGCAGGACTGCGCTGGCGACTACAAGTGGGGTCTGGACCGCTTCATCGCAGAAGCTCAAACGCTCGCGAAATTCGACCACAGCCATATCGTCAAGGTCTACCGCACGTTCAAGGCCAACAATACCGCCTACATGGTTTTGCATTGGGAAGAAGGCCAGAGCCTCAAATCCTGGCTTAAGACGCTCGGCCGGGCGCCGCGCCAGAAGGAACTGGACCGTATCATCGCGCCGTTGCTCGACGCGCTTGAGACCATCCACAAGGCCGATTTCCTGCATCGCGATATCGCGCCCGACAATATCATAATTCGCAAGGCCGGAGATCCGGTCTTGATCGACTTCGGTGCGGCGCGCGGCGACATTGCAGCCCACTCGAAAACGAAAACCGTTTCGGCTTTGGTGAAGCCAGGCTACAGCCCCTACGAACAGTATGCCGAGACCAGCAAGCAGCAAGGCCCCTGGACCGATATCTATGCGCTCGCGGCCACGCTTTATCATGCGGTCACCGGCAAGCGGCCGCTCGACAGTCCCTCACGTATGTTAAAGGACGACATGGTGCCGGCCGCACAGGCGGCGCTCAGTTCTTATCGCAGCACGTTTCTGGATGCGATCGACAAAGGATTGGCGCTCGGTATCGACGCGCGTCCGCAATCGGTTGCCGCATGGCGCGGCGCGCTGCTGGCACCGGAACCCAAGAAGCCCGGCATTCTATCCCGGATGCGCGAATCCAACGCTGCGAATACCGAAAGGGCGGAGCGCGAAAAAGCCGAGCCCAAGGTAATTACGATGCTTGGCAGCACCGCAACCGCAATGCCTCCACCACCTGATGCGCCAGCGCCCATAGGCATGCTGCTCGATTTTGTCGATGCCTTGAGGCAACCGGTAAAGCAACAAGCCGCAGCGCCTGTGTTCCCCCTTGAAAAAGTGCCGCCTCCAGAGAAGGCCAAGCCTGCAAGCGCTAAAGCTCCAGCACGCAAGCCGGCAGCGGCACCCACCAAGGCTACTGCGAAGGTCAACACGCGTGCCATCGCGCAGCTCATGGCACCGCAGCCGCAGATCTCCAAAGGCCGCGACCGGCCGGCGCCCGACGTTGTGCGCGAACGCAGGTTGACGCGCGGACTTCGCACCAAAGTCATCATGGCGGCAGGTTTGGCTGGTGCGATCATCGCCTTCCAAGATCAAATCCCGCGACTTCTTATGCAGCCGCATAGCGAATTGACGACAGGTGCTATCGCAACTGCCGTGCCTGAACGAAACATCGTCAAAACCGCATCATTCAAAGCGCATGACGGCCCGGTCAGTGGGCTGAGCCTTTCGGGTGACGGCCGGTTGATCATTACTGCGAGTACCGACCGGACACTCAGGATCTGGAACCGCGTTACTCTGAAAGATGCCGGCGCCATTTATCTCGACGATGGCCCGCCGACGTCGCTGTCTGTCCGCAACAACCGGGCACTGACCACCCATAGCGACGGCAGTACCGTTCTCTGGGATCTCGATACCCGGCAGCGTCTCTACCGCTTCAAGCGTAACGACGCGAGTGTTTGGGCCGCAACGTTTGCCGGATCGGAGGACCGCATCGCCTCCGCCGGACATGATTGGACGGTGGCACTTTGGGAAACAGCGTCGGAGTCGGCGCCCGCAAATCTCTTTCAAGGTCACGAGAATGCCGTGCAAGCACTCGCATCCGATCCATCTGGACGCTGGCTGGCCTCAGGGAGCGCCGACAAGTCCGTCAAGTTGTGGGATCTTGAAACGCGTCAGATCAAGCGCACTTACCGCAACCACGCAGACTTCGTGTCCGCACTCGCCATGTCAGCCGATACCAATTTGATAGCTGCAGCCAGTTTCGATGGATCGATCAAACTATGGTCCACTTCCTCGACCCGCCCCCAGCGGACGTTCACCGCCCACAAGGCGCGCGTGACCTCGATCGCATTTTCCGCAAACAGCGAATTGCTGGCCTCCGCTGCCGAAGACGGCACCGTGCGCATTCGCGGCATCAAGCGCACGCGTTCTTATTGGACCCTGAATGGATTGGAGCAAGGTGCCCGGACCGTCGCCTTTGTCCCCGACGGCCGTTCGCTCATTACCGGCGGCCAAGACGGCATTGTAACCTTATGGGCGCTGCCGGAACCTGCGTTGGCACAGAACTAGCCAGCGCGCCCACAGGGTCAGGCGCGAATTTCGACCTCTTTGCGCCTATTGTCGCCTCGACGTTCGCACCGGATCGGTCCATCATTGCCCCTCGGTTTATTCACCCCATTCGACGAGGGACGCGATGGACTTGGACGCCGTCATGCTGGCTCGCATCCAATTTGCGTTCACGGTCACCTTTCACATTATCTTTCCGAGCTTCACGATCGGGCTCGCGGCATTTATCGCAACGCTCCTTGTGCGCTGGCGCATGACGGGTCAAGACCATTTTCACCGCCTGGCGCGCTACTGGACCAAGATCTTCGCCGTATCGTTCGCCATGGGCGTCGTGTCGGGAATTGTCCTCTCTTATCAGTTTGGCACCAACTGGAGCCGGTTCTCGGAAGTGGCGGGCAACGTTGTCGGTCCATTGATCGGTTACGAAGTCCTGACGGCATTCTTTCTGGAAGCGACCTTCCTTGGCATCATGTTATTTGGGTGGACACGTGTTTCCCCAACGCTGCACGTCACTGCGGCCGTACTTGTTGCCGTTGGCACATCTCTCTCCGCATTCTGGATCTTGGCCGCCAACAGCTGGATGCAGACGCCGGCCGGCCATGAAGTAAAAGACGGCATCGCCTACCCGCTCGATTGGCTGCAGATCATTTTCAACCCGAGTTTCCCATACCGCTTTGCCCACATGTTCACGGCCTGTTACTTGACGACGTCACTGGTCGTGCTGTCGGTCGGCGCCCGCTATTTGGTTGGAAACCGCTTCCACGAAGAAGCCAAAACCATGATGCGCATGGGGCTCGGCATGGTGGCCGTACTAGCCCCCCTGCAGCTCGTTATCGGCGACATGCACGGCCTCAACACGGCGAAACATCAGCCGGTCAAAGTGGCCGCGATGGAAGCCCATTGGGATGGTTCCAAACCGGCCGATCTCGTTCTCTTCGCCTGGCCGAACCAGAAAGAAGAGCGCAACGACTTCGAGATTTCAATTCCTAACCTGGCAAGCGTCATCATCACCCACGATCCTAATGGCCTCTTCAAGGGCTTGAAGGATTTCAAGCCCGAAGACCGCCCGCCGGTCTTGCCGGTGTTCTTTGCATTCCGCGCCATGGTCGGTATTGGCATGCTCATGATTGCCATCGGTCTTTACGGTGTTTTTCTTTGGGCGCGCGGGCGCCTGTTCGACACCAATTGGTATCTGCGAGCCCTCACCTACGCGTGGCCACTCGGATTTATCGCCATCGTTGCTGGATGGTGGGTGACGGAAACGGGACGCCAACCGTTCCTAGTTTATGGAATTCTCAGAACTGCAGACGCAGTCTCGAACGTGTCGTTCTGGCCCGTTCTAACCAGCCTCATCCTATTCGTGCTTGTGTATTCAAGCGTATTCTCGATGGGCATTCTCTACATCAACAAGCTGATCGAGAAGGGTCCGCAGGGCGCCGCCATCGAACCGGACGAGGGCATGCCATCGCGACCCCTTTCAGCTGCCGACAAGAGTACCCGCGCCGCCATGCAACCAGGAGAGTAGGTCATGGATGATATCGCCTACTGGCTGCCGCTCGTGTGGGCCGCGATCATTGCTGTCGCTGTGGTGCTCTACGTCATTCTCGACGGCTTCGATCTGGGACTTGGCATCCTCTTTCCGTTTGCACCCGAAGAAGAGCGCCGCGACGTCATGATGAATACCGTCGCGCCCTTCTGGGACGGCAACGAAACGTGGTTGGTGCTCGGCGGCGGCGGATTGTTTGTGGCCTTCCCCAAGGCTTACGGCGTCATCATGTCGGGACTCTATCTGCCGGTCACAATCATGCTTCTGGCGCTGGTATTCCGCGGTGTGGCCTTTGAATTCCGTTGGGTCGCCAAGCCCAAACATGAGCTGTGGGATCTGGCGTTCAGCTGGGGGTCGATCGTTGCCGCCTTCGCCCAAGGCGTCGTGCTCGGCGGTCTCCTACAAGGGATCACAGTCAAGAACGGGCAATTCGCCGGCGGAGCGCTCGATTGGCTCTCGCCGTTCCCGCTGCTTTGCGGGTTTTCACTTGTTGCGGGTTACGCGCTTCTTGGTGCAACGTGGCTGATCATGAAAACCGATGGGGCCTTGCGTGAATGGGCGCGCGAGAAGGCCGCGAGCGCATTGGTCTTGACCTTGCTGGCCTTGATCGTCGTTAGCTTATGGACACCCTTTGCCATACCGCGCATCGCGGAACGCTGGTTCGCATGGCCAAACATCCTGTTTTTGGCGCCGGTGCCGCTGCTCAGCGCCTATGCGGCCTATGCTTGCTTTCACGGAATTTCAGCCCGCCGCGACGTGCAACCTTTCGCAGCGGCGATCGCGCTCTTTTTGCTCGGCTTCATCGGCCTTGTAATTTCCAACGTGCCGTATCTGGTACCCGACACCATAACGGTCTGGCAGGCTGCTGCCGCGCCGAGTTCTCAGATGTTCATGCTGGTCGGCACCTTGCTGATGTTGCCTGTTATTCTCGGCTACACGGCCTTCGTCTATTGGACCTTCCGCGGCAAGGTTCGCGCTGGCGAAGGCTATCATTGATCCGAGCACATCACGAGATATCGCTGGGGATGACGGGGGGCTAACCTGGTATCCGCCATCTTTTCTCCTGAAATTCGTCACATGCTATTTAACGCATCGCCAGAAATTACGGGGCGCGGGGAGAGCATATGTTCGGATGGCGCAAAAGGAGCGAGGGCTTCGAGTGGCAGGAGTACGTCCGCACAACTATTCTTGTCAGGCGGGCTGATCGGCAAAAACGGCTCGATGATGCAAGACTTGCCGCCCTTGCCAAAGTCAAAGACACGGCTGATCGCGGAATTGAGGCGGGCAAGGAACAAGTCCAAGCCGTCCAGCAAGGGGTTGCCGCCGCCGCGCGCAACGCTGGCAATGTTGCTGTTCATGCCGCCAAGCGCGGCGGTTCTGCTGCAGCGGGCATCGCGCATGATCTTGGTTCCGCAGCGCGTGACGCGGTAGCCAAAATCCCAATTCCCGAACTAAGTTTGCCGCCACGTGTGAAATCAAGCGGCGCCATAGCGGCCATGTACCTTGCCGACCTGCCGCGACGGTGGCGGATAGCGAAGAAATACCTGCCTGCAACGGCTGCAGCAGCCTTTGCGGTATGGGCTTTTGGTGCTGTGCTGACCCCAGTACCCGGTTCGGTTCAGACAGCCAATATGACGACCGGCAGCACCAAAACCGAAACGACTACGAAGGCCGAAACTGATAGCAACAGAGAACTTCGCGGCCGCGCCACCACCATGGCGGGCAATATTCTGCGAATTAATGGGATCGAAGTCCGGTTGGTTGGCATAGAGGCACCCGACCCAGCGCAGCCCTGCTTCAAGTCAAACGGCAAACGCTGGCCATGCGCGGAAGCCGCACGGCAGGCACTCGTCCGCCTTGCAGGGCGCCGGACTGTGGCCTGCGAACTCTCCAACCCGGACAAGACATCCGCGCCCCTGGCACATTGCCGGGCCGGCGGCATCGACATTGCCGCTGAACTCGTCAAAAACGGGCACGTCTTCGCCAGCGAAGGCTATTTCCGGACGTACGGCGCCGAAGAAGAGGCAGCCCGCGCTGCAAAACTTGGGCTTTGGCAGGGGCAAAACGAGCGCCCCGACGTTTGGCGGGCTCGCGTTTGGGCTGATGCCAAGCGAACGGCGCCGGACGGCTGCCCCATAAAAGGTTTTATTCAATCCCGAGGGCGGATTTATACGATGCCGTGGTCGGTAGACTACGGACAACGCAATATACGAACGGTGAAGGGTGAACGCTGGTTTTGCAGCGAAGATGAGGCGCGTGCTGCCGGTTTCAAGGCGGCATCCCGTTCATAGTGGCAAGCATTTGGATTTACAAAGAAAAATGCCCGCGGTCGGGGGAGACCGCGGGCCAACAGAACTGGCGCCACTTGGGGTAAGCGGGACGGCGCGCAATTCTGGGGTCAACTAGATAGTATGGGCCGCGCCTTGGCAACAATTCGCCAGGGGACAAGTCATTTTTCGAATCAAGTGTTGCCCGGAAAAATCATATCGGCCCAAAAGTCAATCCCAATACGCCCACTTGGCAAGGCTTCATTAACCTATTGCCACTGAACGATAAACGGTGAGACCGTCAGCCTCGACGCTGCAACCGGCCCGCGCAAATAATGGATATCGGAGACGATGCCTGACAAGGAAACTTGATCATTTGCCCCCAAATCGAGGTTGCCGCTCTCTAGTTGCAGATGCCCGTCGAGCCAAACCCGCAGCAGGCCATTTGTCTTGCCTTTTACGTTGAGCCTAACTTCCTGTTCCACGTCAACCCACGTACCAATTGGCCAAACCGCCCGCATGCTGGACCCAATCCATCGTCCGGATGCGGCGGGCGCGGCGTTCAAAGCAACCCCGAGGGCGCCTTCCTTCTGCCAGCCTATCCGAGCAATGAACCCGCCAGACGGCTGCTGTTGATCCAGCGCCGCGAGATCCGGTGCTGCAAAAAGGCCAGGCAAGTACCCATCACCTTCAAACTTGAAATCCTTGGACAGAAATATCTTGTAGGACAAGCACGCCGAGGTCGCTCCTGCGAGCTTCTCCGGCTTCCACACAAAGCCAACACCGTTGGTACGGGTGCCATCTTCGTCGTCCGTCGCCGCAAGCGCGACCTGGAGAAATTGCGATTGCTTGTCTTTCGCCACGACGACCCGCGCGTTGCGCAAGAGCCCCCATTCGCGCGTCGGCAAACTGGCCTGCAGCTCGATGGGGCTCATCACTCCGCCCGAAGAATTCTGCATCGAGAATTGCTGTCCCGCTGGATAGCGTTGCGAACACGGCGGGATCTGTTCTGTCGTAAAGAACGAATTCGCCATGTAGCCGCCAACCGTCAAAAAGACCGCGACACCAGCGCCGTTAAAGAGGACAGATTGAACATTGAGGCGTTTCATAGTCTTGAACCCTTAGCCATGAAAGGCTTTTTGCACGTTTCGCATTAATGGATCGATAAGCTGATCGAGCAACGTACGTTGCCCCGTCATCAGCAGGATTTCCGCGCGCATGCCGGGCTGCAACGC
Organism: uncultured Alphaproteobacteria bacterium; assembly: GCA_963819605.1. Taxonomy (GTDB): domain Bacteria; phylum Pseudomonadota; class Alphaproteobacteria; order Rhizobiales; family Hyphomicrobiaceae; genus Hyphomicrobium_B. The sequence goes on from CAWFWU010000010.1 coordinate 11,627, forward strand.
CATACGTTTGGTGATTTCACCGCGCACTTCATCAAATTCCAGCCGGGCAACAAAATAAGCGTTTCCACTGCGCTTATCCTCGACGCTATCGGCGGATATCCACGACAGCTTTGCAACGAGGGGGCGCTGCTCGCGCCAACTTAGCGCTGTCAACCAAACCTTCGCCGTCATTCCGGCTTTGACGTTCTCAAGCTGGTGGGGCTGCAGGCGGCCCTCAACCACAAGCCTGTCGGCTTCGGGTACAATCTCCACCACCGTCGCACCCGGCTGCATCACGGCGCCTGAAGCATGAGCTTGCAGCGATAGCACTCTACCCGCAACAGGAGCACGGATATCTGTTTTGGCGCGCTCGCTTTCCGCGGCTACGACCCTCGCCTTAAAATTGGCAACGTCCTTTTCAATTTCTGCTACAAGCCTATCAAGGGCCAAAACCTTGGATTTGGAGGCTAGGCTGCGCATTTGCAGATCGGTAATAGTTGCCGCCTCTTGCCGCGCCAGAAGCAACTGCTTGAGCGCGGCGTCGGACTGGGCTTTGAGCGACGTCACTTGTTCGTCAAGTGTGGACGTTTCCAGACTGACAAGCAGCTGGCCCTCCTTAACCACTTGGCCCTCAATGACATGGATCTTATCGACCACGCCGCCACGTGGATGCGCAACAGGTTTGACTTTGGATTCAACGATAATTGTGCCGGGCAAACTAACGCCCTTGTCGATTGGAGCTAATGCCGCCGCACCGAGACCAAAACCAAAAAAAAGAACGATCACAACCAATCCGAGACCAACCGGTGTGCGAACGTCAAGACGGGGATAGACCTTCCGTCCAGACAAATGGCCTCGGTACATTACGGATCCCTCAACTGCCGGCATAATTGCTCTCGTGTGCTACGGCCGAGGTTTCAATTTGAGTCTCAGCAGGCTTCAGCGGCGCGCCACCGCGAACAAAATCTCTGGCACTGCTCATTGACTGGACGTTGCCACCCGCCAGAAGCACGATTTTGTCGACGAGGCTCAGAAGCTTTGGATCCTGTGTGGCGATAATCAAGCTGACCCCTTCAGACTTGATGTTTTCAAGAACGCGCATCAAACGCTTCAAACTGGCGCCGTCGAGACCAATTTCTGGCTCATCGAGAACAATGATTTTCGGGTTTCCTGAAACCGCCCGGGCAAACGCCACCGCGCGCCGCTCCCTGAGTGACAGAAGTGAACCTGCATGCCCGACAGGCGTATCGTATCCAGCCTGGAGAGCCTGTAGCGTTTCATGTACGCCCGCACGCATAGCGGCCCTTGCCACCGACATCAAACTCATGTCACCGAAACGAGCGATATTCTCGTGAACCGTACCTTCGAGCAGCAACGGTTCGTCGGCGAAATAGCCAACTGGCGCATCGCAATCGCCACGCTGCCATTTCGTAATCGGCAATCCGTCAAGTGCTGCGCTACCGGTTGTAGGGCTCATGGCGCCGGCCAAAAGCGCCGCGAGCGTCGACTTGCCTGACCCGTTTGGACCAACGATGCCAAGCAATTCACCGTGCCGGAGGTGAAGCGCGGGCACACGTAACGCTGGTGTCTTCCGAGTGGGATAATAATACGTGACATCCTGGAGCGAGATTTCACCTCGAACTGCCGTCCCGCCCTCGGAAAGGGCAGGCACGTCAGCATCCTCAGGAAGCGACTTGAGCCGGCTATATGCTGCAACGGCGCTCTGGATAGATTTCACAGCGCCAACCAAACCCTCAAGCGGCGCCAATGCACGCCCAAGCAAAATTGCGGACGCGACGAGTGCGCCAGGCGCCATGGCGTTATCAACCACGAGCCATGCGCCAAAACCGTAAAGCGCTATTTGCGATCCAATACGCACGCTGCGCGCGAAAGATTTGATGATGCTGCTGCGCTTGCCTTGCGAATAGGCCGCGCCGATGTGCGACCTATTGTAGTGCTCCCACTGGGCCGACACACCGTTGACCAATCCAAAGGCACCCGCGAGCTGCCCGTTGCTTGCCACCGTCCGCCACCACTTTTCCGAACGCTCGTGCGCGCGCGCGCTTTCCTTCTGCAACCTGCTGGTGAGCAACGTTTGCATTGCGGCGGCGACAATCAAACAGCCGGCGGCAGCAAGTGCGACCGAGCCTATCACGGGATTGAGAGCAAACAGTGCGACCATGAACAGGGGTACGAAAGGCGCGTCGAGAACAATACCGGCGGCGGGACTGGCGAGAAACGTATGAAACTGCTCAAGAGCTCGTGCGTCGTCGCGAATGTCCTGGGCTTGTGCGCCAAGCTTCAAGCGGTTCGCCAATATATGGCGGCCAAGCTCGTGGTCCAGCCAGACACTAGCGCGAAGCAGAATGAGATCGCGCGAAATTTCGAGGAGAGCGAGGGCAGCGATCGCCACCGCCGCAATAACCGTAATGATTACGAGCGTCTCTATGCTTCCAAGCGGAACGACGGTGTCGAATATTTGCAATGTGTAAAGTGGCGTCGACAACATAAGAATGTTGACGAAGGCGCTGAACAGGAATGCCACGAACACGGCGCGGCGCACGTCTTTCAGCATTCGCCTGGATGTTCGCATCTCGACTGCCTCTCAGGATCTGGGGAGATCCATGAAGCCCCCCACTTCCTACAGCGCAAAACAGCGCAAACTCTTCATTTTGCGATGCGCCAACAGGACAAGACGGACCCTAACCAGACGCAACGTCCGGATAGGTCGAGACGATAGTGAGACCGTCTAAAGATATCGTTTACAAAAGATAAAGCGGCAGACATCCGGCCGCCGCTTAATACCGCTTCTTCCTGTGTAATCGCCCGGCCTTGGCAAACTAACTCAGCGACTTAGACCGCCAGAATGAATTCCTCGGCCAACTGCGAGGGCGTTGCAGTCCATTCGCCGCTGAAAGCCACAACATTCACGAAGGTTCCACCAACATCGACAGCCAAAGTTGTATTAACACCGTCGAAGTTTAGCTGGATGGCCACGTTGAGATCCGCGTTCGGATCGGATTTGAAGAAGTCGCTGATGTCGATTTGATCATTCGAACCGAAATCGGTGATGTAATCCACGCCTTGCTGTACACCGCCAACCACAGCATCCTTTTTCAAATAGACGTACGTGTCTTTCCCGCCTCCACCGGTTAGAATATCGCTACCGCCCTTACTGCGGAATGTATCGTTTCCGGCACCACCAGAAAATACGTTGTCGCCAGAGTCGCCTAAGAAGTTATCGGCAAATTTAGTTCCGATCACTTTCTCGATGCCGTCCGCCAAGGACGTCACGCCGCCAGTTACAAACGCATGAGTGCTGAGGTTTACGCTCACACCCTGCACAGCCAGCGTGTAGTCGAGTGTATCGAAACCTGAGCCCCCGGTAATAACGTCGCTGCCGAGGCTCCATTGAATCAAATCGTCTCCGGCGTCGCCATTGATGACATCGTTACCGGCACCACCGTTCAACACATCGTTGTCCGAACCACCGGAGAGACTATCACTACCCTCGCCGCCGCTTAACCAGTCGTTACCTTCCGATCCCTCAAGGGTATCGTCGCCTAAACCACCATCCAGAGTGTCGGCATCGAAGCCACCGAATAACTTGTCATTGCCGTCGTCGCCGCTTATTCGATCATTGCCTTCGCCGCCGCGAATCTCATCATCACCATCGCCGCCGGTGATCGAGTCGTTGCCCTCTAGTCCGAGTATAAGATCCTGGAGAGTAGTACCAAACAAAGACTCTGCAGTTGCCGATCCGGTTATCAATGCCATTTTCCCCGAGCCTCTTATATTGAGCGTTATATGCAGTCGCAATACCTACTAAAAAGACCCAGTGGATTTTAAAGCAGTTATTCGATTTCAATTACGATGTTATCAATCGCCATTGAAGATATCGTGCGATCAGGCATTACAATTTGAGGCAAAAATAGCAGATAACTATATATTTTCCGCACTTGTCCGAATAAATGTTCCACCCTCGATCAATTCACTTTGTTTGTTTTTTTTATTTCACTTTGAATATCGTTTATGTATTTAAGATCTGAAATCCAGAAATAAGCAATTGAAACAAAAAAAGACGGCCCCAAAACGGAGCCATCTACGCATTGCGAACCGTTCCTGGTAATTAGACGAGAATCATGCCTGCCTTATGAAGCTCGGTGGCGCTCGTGTTGTGAACGCCATCAAGAACGACAACATCCACAAAGCTGGCGCCAACTTTTACGGCCACTTTCGATCCAGCACTTGTATCCGTGATTTTCACCACGTCGGCGATGTTTGAGTACTTCTGACTCTTGAGGAGATCCTTGAGGTTCAAGCTGTCGCCCTTGGCGAAGTCAGTAATATGATCGACGCCCGTGAGCACATCCTTTTTCGCCCAAACGAAGACGTCATTGCCTTTACCGCCCGTGAGCGTATCGGCGCCGCCGCGCCCGCGCAAGTTATCGTCACCGAGGCCGCCAAACAGCACGTTGGCTTCCTTGCTGCCGGAGATCATGTCGCCGAAGTTCGAACCGATAACCTTTTCGATACCTTTGGTGGTGTCGGACCCAAAGCCCGACGCAACGTGAGCGTTGAGGTTGATGGACAAACCGTTCTTCGCACCCGAATAGTCAATCGTGTCAAAACCCGATCCGCCGTCATAGCTATCATTGCCTTCGCCTGCGACAAAGTAATCATTGCCGGAGTTGCCGAGGACCGTGTCGTTGCCAGAGCCACCCGCAATAACGTCGTCGCCTTTGCCGCCTGAAATCTGGTCGTTGCCTTCTCCGCCGTCCATTGCGTCGTTGCCGGAGTTGCCCCACATTTGGTCGTCGCCAGCGCCGCCGTCCATCTTGTCGTCGTCGGACATTCCGAACATTTTGTCATCGCCAGCTCCGCCGGTCATGACGTCTTTGTCGCCGGCACGCACCGCTTTGGTCGCTTCTTTGGCAAGGAGCGCCGTATTCGTCGTGCCGAGCGTAACCGTGAATATGCTGTCGTCGTAATCTTTGTCGCCGCCACCTTTGAGGTCTTCAAAGCCGATTTTGACAGTACCGTTCAAGTTGTCGACCGTGCCGGTGACGTGATTGAGACCATCGCCGTTCAAGCCCGACGAACCGTTGTCCGCGCTGTGGAAGATAGACGTGCCATAAGCAGACTTAACTACAGTTTCCGCGCCAGTGGCACCTACGTGCACGAGCTTTAATTCCGTTCCGCCATCGACATTCCCGGTTTTCCCATCAGCACCGACGAATTTGAAGGATGCCGATTTGTCCGACAGAAGTTGCGACATGCCGTACTGGCTGAAGCCGTCGGGGACCACAAAGAACCCCAGACGCTCGCCAGCCTCGACGCCGACATCGACCGAGCTCACGCCCGAGACGAGATCGCCACCGGATCCTTTGAGGGATGCGTTGGCAAAAAGAATTTGCACACCGCTGATCGAGCCGTCGGCTGCGATCTTGTAGACGCCAAGTGCGTTCTTGTAGCCGGCGGTTTCATAGTTGAACGTCACTTTTGCCGTAGCGGCTTCGGTGACCTTGAAATTCGTCATATCGACTTTACCGCCAATGGTGGAAGAGCCGAACATGGTGTCGTTGCCGGCATCGCCCGACATTGTGTCGTCGCCACCGCCGCCGTGCATGCGGTCGTCGCCGCCATTGCCGGCCATTACGTCCTTGCCGCCTTCACCAAACATAATGCTGACGTGATCGTCACCCGTCAGCGTGTTGGCGCTGTTGTCTCCAAGATGCAAATCGGAGTGGTCTTGGTCGTGCTCGGCGGCGGCTTTCTCAGCGGCTGCCTTTTCAGCAGCGGCCTTCTCAGCGGCAGCCTTTTCGAGCAGCGGCTTTCTCAGCGGCAGCCTTTTCAGCAGCGGCTTTCTCAGCAGCAGCCTTTTCGGCAGCGGCTTTCTTTGCTTCTTTGTCAGCTGCCTCTTTGGCCGCTTTCTCTGCTTTTTCCGCAGCTTCTTTAGCGTCTTCCTCTGCCTTTTCAGCTGATTTCTGTGCTTCCTTGGCGGCCTTTTCAGCCTTCTCAGCAGCCTTCTGGGCTTCCTTCTCGGCCTTTTCAGCGGCCTTCTTGGCTTCTTTGTCAGCCTTGTCCTGGCCCTTCACGCCGCTCTTGCCGTTGTCGGAATGCCCATCGTCATTATGATCGCCGTCACCATGGCCATTGCCATCGTGATCATGATCGTGATCATGAGTGTCGGCGCTCACAAGATGGTCGTCGTGCTGACCGGCGTCGTTCTTGCCCGATTTTTTGTTGCCGTCGCTCATAACTCAACTCCCACACACAGAGACGGTTCCCGTCTCAATTCCAAAACTAGCAGCCGCCCCAAGGCGGGCAGAATAAACACGCATGAACAGGCCTCTCTCAACCCGGACATACGATTTCAACAATCGACCATACCGATAAGGTTGAAACATTAAGTGCAGCGTGCAGACGAAACTTGTTTCAAATTTTTCTCGAATTTTATCTTTCGAAGTCGCAATCCAAGAACGAAAAAGGCCGGCCAAGAACGAAAAAGGCCGGCCAGAACGAAAAACGCCGGATGGAGTTTTTCCCCATCCGGCGCCAAGATAGTCTGTGAACTTGTGTCTGCCGAACTTTGCCCGTTACCAGGCTATTCCTTGATAAGTTGCCTCGGCAGGGATTTCTTTGAAGAGTCTCGCGAGATCCAGAACGTGGATCTTCGGATCACGGGATCTGATCGCCGCGCGGAACTCGTCCGTCGCATGCGACACAACGACCACATCAGACTGCGCCACCAATTCGTCCGCGTTCGCGACCGTCAAGGCTTCGAGTTCGTCCATCAATTTGGCTTGAGCGGGAACCGCGTGGCGCACATAGTCGATCTGGCCTTGCAGCAACGGCCCAAAGTTCAAGTTTGAAGTCATAAGCGCGAATCGTCTCTCCGCTCGTCAACATTGCAGACATGACGTCAAGCGTTGGGCTTTCGCGCAAGTCGTCTGTGCCCGGCTTGAATGTCACGCCGAGGAAGCCGATCCGCTTGCCCGAGAAGGGCTTCAGTAGTTCAATTGCTTCGGCGATATGAGCGGTGTTCGTCACCATAAGGCTGTCCATTAGCGGAACTTTGACGCCCAATTCGTGCGCGATGTGGCTGACAGCCCGAACTTCCTTCGGCAAGCAAGAGCCGCCGAAAGCAAAACCTGGCTTCAGATAATATGGCGACAAGTTGAGCTTCAAGTCTTTTACAAAGATGTTCATCACATCATGACTGTCGATGCCAAGCTTCTTGCAAAGACGGCCGACTTCGTTACCAAATGAAACCTTCGTCGCATGCCAAACGTTGTCGACATATTTGACCATTTCCGCCGTATCAATCGACGTGTAAATGACGTTCTTATCCACCGCGCCGTAGATGGCGGTGACAGTCTGTTCCGCCCGCTTGTCGGATGCGCCAACAACTGTCTTCGGAGGAGCAAAGAAGTCGGCAACCGCAACGCCCTCGCGCAGAAATTCAGGATTAAAGCAAACGCCAAAGTCTTTTCCGAGCTTTTTGCCTGAGGCCGTTTCGATCTCCGGAACAACAACATCGAGTGTCGTGCCCGGTGGCACGGAACAACGCAAGACCACAACGTGGTAGTTGGACTTCATTCCGATGGCCTGACCGATTGCCCGGCTCGCCTGGCGCACGAAGGTAAAGTCGCAACCGCCGTCTTTAGACGTCGGCGTGCCGACGGAAAGAAAAGTAACATCCGTATCGAGAACGGCTGCGACGAGATTTTGAGTCGCATCGATGAGGCCGGCTTTGACGCCTTCATTGAGGAGATCGCCCAGACGCTCTTCGACGATCGGCGAACGGCCCTCCTTAATAGACTCTACTTTTTCGCGGCTAACGTCGACACCAACCATGCGAAAACCAAGATGCGACAAGCACGCCATAGATACAGCGCCAACATATCCAAGCCCGATAACGCTAATTGCCGGCTTGGCCTGTTCCGCGACAGATGGTGCGCGGATGGCCACAAGATCTTTCGTCCGCTCAACAACGGATGCTTGGAAATTCATTACTTAACGCTCCCACACGCGGTATTTTTCCGCACTTAACTCACCCAACGCGTTTGAACATCAACACCAGAGCCGGCCGCTCGTGACTGAGCGGCACTGCAATCCGATAACTCCCGTCCCCCTGCCAAGGAAGCGGGTGCCCAAGTCGCGCGTGATATGAAGGATGCAGGAGAAAAGTCTTAATCCGCTGAAACGGAACAGTACAATTTTACCAATCTCAACCAAAAAATACGGCTGAGACAAATCCTGACGTCGGCAACGACAGTAACTTTGTGTAAATCATAACGATAAGAAATAGTGCAACAAACGATAGGGCGGTCAGATAGGCGGCCATTCCTTCTCTAAAAGTTGTCAGCCACCCTCCACCAGAAAAGCCGGCTTTCTGATTGCCGCGGTTGGTCCACTTTTGCTTGGCGAGACGCCACTGCATGTAAACTTTCACTAACGCATTCAAAAGTTGATTGGCGTAAAGAGTCCAAACAAAATTGAGATCGACTTGGCGGGCATAGCTAAAGAGCACCATCGACAGCATCATGCGCGAAACGGCGATGTAAACCACATAGGCCAAGAAGAACGATCCGCCGAATTTCATCATTCCGGCTATCGCCATCAGCGGGCTGAACAGCATGGTCCACATGGCGAGGCGCTGATCGACGCAGCACCACCAGATGAAGAACGGCATCTTGCGCGGTCCGAGCATAATCGCCCGGTACCCGTTTCGCAGCATATTGCCCGACCATCGCCGGAGGTTTTCGACCATGCGTAGATAGCCGGCACCCTCAACAACTTCGATCGTGGTCCCCACGGCATCCGGGACGTAGGTCATTTTAACGCCGCGCTTTAAGAGCGTGTACCAGGTGCTTTTATCGTCGCCCGACAGGAAGCGGAACGTGCCCCAAAGCCAGTGGTTTAGAAAATCGGCCTCCTGAAGCCGAATAAATTCTTCTGAGACAATGTGGGTTGCGCGGAAAAGCGAACAACGGCCCGTTAGCGTAATGACCCGGTTGGAAAGAGCATGGCTCTGCATGGCCATGCGCCGCTGAGCGAAGCGCATATTCAGCCACGACTGCATCCACCAGGGACCACGCACCATGACGTGCTCGTCTGTTGTTAGCGCATGCAACTCGTCATCGAGCGCAAAAAGCGGCGTGCATTTGCGGACAACTCCAGGGTGGAGCACAAAGTCCCCGTCCATAAAGAAGACGAGATCGTCTTTGCCGAGGCCCGCGCGCGACATAGCCCTGAGAATAAGAGCGATGGCAACGCGTTTTCCCGGCTGGTTCTGGCGGATAATGCGGAGCGTGATATCGCAGTCGTTGCCGACCAGTTCGAGGTGGCGCGCAATTTTGAGTTCATCGCTTAATTCGCTGGAGCCAAGCCAGATCGTGGCTGGAACACCTGCGTCGCGGATTTCGCTAACGAGAGCACGAATGACCGCCTCGCTGATTTCACGGTGTTCGCGAAACGTCGTCATCTGCACATGGATATGGCGCGGGCGCCAACCGCTGTCCCACAGCGCCGCGGCTCTGTCGCGCATTTTCGGATAGGTAACTTTCTCGAATATCTTGGCGCGCGCGAAATGGTTGGCCCACCACAAATAGCGCCAAATACCAAGAATACCGACGACGAAGATAATTTCATTGTTTTGTCCGTCCCAAATCTGGTTCGGCACGACCGTCAGCGCGATCAGACAGACCGCAAAATAGGCTAGGATTTTAAGCTGAACCATGGGCGACCACTTGACCGAGCGCGGCAGCGGCACCGATGGGTCGATCAGGTCGATGTCACTGAGGCTTTGCACCCGCGTCCCCACCTATAACGACACTGCAAATTTTTTCCTGATCGTTGTCAGCAGCGAGTTTGTTGACCGCTGCTCGAACACCACGACAACAGGCAGACCGGAGCGATAGAGATCGTAGTCCGCAACCTGTTTGGGATCAGAAAACTCGATTTCGATTTTGGCTGAACGGTCGACCGGGCCGCGCCAGCCGTAACCCGGGCCATGCCGCACGTCCTGTTCCTTGAGGAAGCCGCTTGTGCGGTCGATTTTTCGAACGCGGCCCTTTACAGTTTCGCCAATGGCCGGGATGTAGATCAAGGCTTCATCGCCAAGGCCAACCTTCATCACTTCATCCTGATTGAGGAAAGCCGTGACGGTGCGGTCGCGCCGCTGTTCGATGATCGCAATGGTGTCGCCTTTGCGCACGCTCGCCCGATCGTAGCGCGGCATCTCAAGAACGGTGCCATCGAACGGCGCAACAACGGCTGAGCGTTCGCGCTGAGTGACGTAGGATTTCTTGCGCTCCTCGGCGAGGCGGATTTCATGTTCGGCAAGACGCACCTGGGCCTCGACATCAACCGCCTGACCGACAAGGTTCTCGCCGGTATAAAGCCGCTTGCCGATGTTTTGTTGGGCCAGTTCAACGCGCGATTCGAGTTCAATGCGCCGGCTCTCCAACTGCCCCTTTAGAGTAATGACCTGCTTTTGGGCATCGTCGAGTTTAGTTTCGGTGGCGTAGCCCTTGTCGAAAAGTGACTTGGTGCGTCCCAGTTGAAGTTCGGCGAGCCGCAATTGCTGCTCCAAGCCTTCAAGATCAACCTTGCTCTGGCGCACGTTCTTCATTTCGACGGTTGCAAAACCGCGCAACTTTTCAAGTTCGTCCGAATGGCGCTGCTTGAGATAGTTGAGCTGTGCCATGCGCTCTTTAACGGCGATATCCGCCAGTTCAATCTCGCGTTCGAGTTGGCTATCGACGAGATTGACCACGACCTCGCCGGCTTTGACTTCGTCTCCGGGCCGCAACCCCGTCAGGAGTACTTGGCCATCGGCTTGGGCCTTCACAGTTTCAACCGGAGCCGAGATGACGGCGGTCTGAATTTCCATGCGGTAGAAGTTCGAGTACCCGAGCAGCCCTGCGTATCCAAAAATTGCAAAGCCAGCGACGCCGTAAAACGCCGTCATGACGACGGTCTTCACGGGCCAGCGGCGCACCGGCATATCGCCAGGGATTTTTTTCGTGTCTGGTTCGAGTTTGGCCGGCGTTACCGGCACGTCGATGCGCTGGATCGTGTCCTCAACTTCGGACATCGAGCCGCGCACGAGCTCTTCAATGAAATGCTGCATGAGTTCGCGTTCGCGCTCACCGATCTCGGTGTAGCGGACAGCGAACATTTTCGCGGATGGGTCCGTCCGAACCACTTCCGCTTTGATTTCGAATGAGACGTCAAAGCCTTGAAAGGGCAGCGTCAGATGGAACGAGTGCTCGCTTCCAGCGGCAGGTAATTCACCCGGGAAATCATCAATCCGGAGCCCACCGAGCGACCAGTCGGTCGCGCGCAAGCTATGGCCGTCCACTCTAACGAAGAGTGGGGCTGTGACCCGGTGGTGCCGCCGCTGATCTGGCCGCTCCCGCTTGATCTTGACCGCCATGGCCGTGTGTACTCACCAACGCATTACCGGCGCGCCGGGAAGCTCCTGGCACGCACTGAATCATTAGTGTCACGATTGGGTTAAAAAGCCCTTCCAACGGCCTCGCTCGTGGGGACACCGGTGCTATTCTTTCCGATATCCGAAAATATAATCTAAGATATTGAATTATCTATATTATTTTTAATGGGTTTAGAATGTTTAACGGATCGAGGGCGTGCTTGATCGCGCGCATCACCTCAAGACCGGCCCCGTGTTCCTTTGGCATGTGGCGGCGTTTGCCTTGGCCGATGCCGTGCTCCCCGGTTGCAGTACCATCGTAGGCCAACGCCCGGGCAACGAGCCGATCAAGAAAGGCTTCGACACGGGCGCAGTCGGTTGCATCGGCCGAATCAAACACGACTATGGCGTGAAAATTTCCATCTCCCACATGGCCGACGATGGGCGCGAGAAGGCCCGAGCGAACGACATCTTCGGCGGTTTCGCGAACTGCGGCTGCGAGATTTGACAATGGCACGGCGACATCGGTCACGACGACGTCGCGCCCGGCGCCGAGATACTTGACCGCCCAAAGCGCGTCATGCCGGGCTTTCCACAAGAGGCGGCAGCCGGCTTCATCACTTGCCGAATTGAGTTCCTTTAAGCCTTCGTCCGCTGCCAGTGCGCGAAAGGTTTCCAAATCGCTAAGACAAGCGGTCCCCGCCCCGTGAAACTCGAGAAACAGGGTCGGAGTCTCAGCAAGATTCAATTTCGAATAGACATTGACGGCACGGATCTGCGCGGCGTCGAGAAGTTCGATGCGGGCGAGCCCCAGTCCTGACTGAATGGCGCTGATGGCCGCGCGGCAAGCGCCTTCCAGATTATCGAAAACAGCAACGGCTCCAAGCACCGTCTCGGGAACGCCGTAAAGCTTGAGTGTCAGTTCCGTGATGAGCCCAAGCGTGCCTTCCGAGCCAACCAGCAGGCGGGTCAAATCATAGCCAGCCGACGATTTGCGCGCCCGCTGCGCCGTCTTAATGATCTGCCCGGAGGCCAAAACGGCTGTCAGATTGACGACATTCTCTCGCATCGACCCGTAGCGCACGGTCGTCGTGCCGGAAGCCCGGGTTGCCGCCATACCGCCCAGCGTTGCGTCCTCGGCGCCGGGATCGACTGGAAAAAAGAGTCCGCTGTCACGAAGCTCCTGGTTCAGCCGTTGCCGGGTGACCCCGGCCTCCACAGTACAATCGAGGTCTTCGGGGCGCACAGCAAGCACGCGGTTCATCCGGGAAAAATCAAGGCAGAGGCCACCCAAGGGGGCATTGATGTGCCCCTCCAGCGATGTCCCGGCGCCGAATGCAATGAGCGGCACCCGCGCAGCGGCCGCTAGTTGAACAATTTCAGAGACTTCCGCCGTTGTGTCCGGCCAAAAGACGGCGTCAGGCAGTTCCGCTGGCAAAAACGTCAGCGCGTTGGCGTGTTGGCGGCGAACGGCCTCGCCGGTCGATAGGCGGCCGGAAAAACGATGTTCAATTTGATTTAGCAGGTCCGCAATGGACTGCGTTCGATCCTGCAGTGAAGGTGACATAGGCCTTGCCTTTTATTGCTCACCGGGCGGGGCACCCTGCCACATTCCTGCTCTGCACGGCCAGACCTCCTCAAGATCCCCCCCCAAGATCCCCCTAAGTCCCAAAGATCCACAGTCTGCGCCAAGAGCAACGGCCCAACCCACGGACGCATCTATCAGTTCCCCGTGTTGCAAATTCACATCACCATCCTGTGGGAACAATTGTTCTAAGCCGTTCCCGCTGCACTTTCTTTTGGTTGCCGTTAGACTGACGGACATCTGTGGGCACGGGGCGACGTGTGTAGAAACCAGGGGAGTTAATTCATGTTTCGAAGGCTGGTAGTGGCGTTATGCGCCATCATGGCTGCTGGCGCGCTGTTAAGCGCCGAGGCCCATAGGTTGCGCAGCAGAGGTGGCGGAGAAAACCTTGTTGTTATCGCCGAACACGATATCGATTTAGCCACTGATCGCTACTCGATTGATATCAGCAAGGCTAAGGGTGGCTATAAAGGCATTCGCGTCAAGGCGAAGCAAGGGTACTTCGATCTCTCAAGCGTACAGGTCATTTATGCAGATGGCTCGAAGCACGACGAAGTGCGCCAGATCGACATGAATCCAGGCGAGCGTAGCCGGCAGATCAATCCGACCGGGGATCACCGCTACATAGATCAAGTGAATATCACGCAAGTTCCAGGGCGCGGCCGCGGCCGGCTGCAAATCCTCGGCATTCAAAATCGCGATGGCCGCGACATGTCTCGCGGTGATGGCGGCTACTCAGGCGCTTCTCGTCCATCGACGTCGGGTGGCGATGACCGGGTCACCACGACTCCTACCGCACCGACACCAACTGCCGATCCAGTTGCCCCCGTTGAAACGCGGCCCACAGCTCCTGTCGAGACGGCGGCTCCCGTTGGCCGGGCAAGCGAAGGCGGCGACGTTTTGTTCGGCGCACAATACGTTGGTTTTGGCGTTGACCGCGACGTTGTCCGGGTCGGCAATGAAATCGGCAAATTCGAACGCATCCGCTTGCGCGTACTCGAAAACGACATCTTCATCAATGAACTGAAGGTGGTCTATTCCAATGGCGAAACCGACACACTGGCTGTCAACGCCAACGTGCCGAAAAACTCGCGCACAAACTGGATCGATTTGAAGGGCGACAGATTCATCAAAGAAATCCAGATGGTCTACAAGTCGAAGCCAAGCTTTAAGGGCCAGGCTCGTGTAGAAGTGTTCGGCCAGTATGCAGAAGGCTGGCTTGGACCCAATGGCGAAGGCCGCAAGTTCAACCAAGGCTGGGTCTTGCTTGGCGCACAGACAGCAGGGTTCGTTGGCTTCGACAAAGACATCATCCCTGTCGGAAAGAACGAAGGCGGGTTCAAGAAACTCCGCGTCACTGTCAAAGACCGCGCGATCACTTTGAATGAAGTTAAAGTGATGTACACCGACGGCACGGACGAAACGATCCCGGTCCGCACGCGCGTCGATGCGGGAGGCACATATGGGCCGATCGATCTCAAAGGTACTAAGCAGATCGCCATCGACCGCATCGAAGCCAAGTACCGCTCGCGCTTCTTCGACAGTTCGGCGAAGGGCAAGGGCACGGCGATCGTCGAAATTTGGGGCGCGCATTGATGTGACTCAACGTCCTAGAACGTGATCAGGGCGGGGCCGCGAGCAATTGCGGTCCCGTTTTTTTGCCGCTCCGGAATGTCCTCAATCCACCTATACCGCAGCGCAAAATAGCCTCGCTTGTCATCAACAGATGTTATTGCCGCATCTGCGCATTCTTAGTTCGCGTCGATGCGCCGAATATGCTAACCGAACGCGGTCTTTGGGCGTTTTCCGCCCGGGCCGAACTGCTTGGGGGATGCCGCCTGTGAACTTGACTGTACCGCTCTATGCCGATGCGCGCGAAAGCGCGGAACTTTCTGCAAATGGCATGACAGACCGCCGCCAGACGCTTGAGGAAAGCGCCAAACAGAAGGTGCGCCGGCTCGCAATCCACTGCCAAGCCTATCGTGGCGCCGTTCCGCGCAAGGCCTATCTGCAGCTCGCCAACACGCTTATTCCACTAGCGTTCCTAATCGGCTGCATGTTTGCCACCGTGAATACGCACTATTGGGCAACCTTACTCCTCGCGGTACCGGCCGCCGGTCTACTGGTGCGCGTGTTTATCATCCAGCACGATTGCGGACATGGCTCGTTCTTTTCGTCGCGAACGGTAAACGACTTCGTTGGACGCGCCATGAGCGTGCTGACGATGGCGCCCTACGGTCTGTGGCGCCGCGAGCATGCACAACATCATGCGACTTCCGGTAACCTCGACCGGCGTGGCGCAGGCGATATCGACACCAAGACAATTGCCGAATATCAGGCTCTATCTGCGTCCGGCAAGCTGCTCTACAGACTGTATCGCAATCCATTCTTTCTTTTCGGGTTCGGCACCCCCGCATACTTCATGCTGGTCCAGCGCACGCCTTGGCTGCATGCCTACCCGGCGAGCGAAGCCTGGAAGAGCGTCATGGGATTAAATCTGGGTCTCGCCCTGTTTTATGCCCCGATGATCTATGCCTTTGGATTTGCCAGCGTGTTTTGGGTTGTTCTCCCAATTGTCCACATTGCTTCCGCTGCCGGCGGCTGGCTGTTCTTTGTGCAGCACCAATTCGAGGAAACGCACTGGGACAAAGCGGAAGGCTGGGATTTCCAGGTTGCTGCACTGCTTGGATCGTCGTTCTATGATCTGCCCAAAGTTTTAAACTGGTTCACGGGCAATATCGGCCTGCATCACATCCACCACTTAAACAGCATGATTCCGAACTACCGGCTTCAGGATTGCCTCAATGCAAGCCCTGAGCTGAAAGAGATCAACCGGCTGAGACTCTCGGAAAGCTTCAAATGCGCACGACTGAAGCTTTGGGATGACCGCCGCAAAAGATTGATTGGCTTCGACGAGATTGAGACCGTAGCCTGAGCGGTGCCTGCTGCAGCGGACGTTATCAAGGGCTAAGCTGCTTACTTGCCTGCTGCATAGGTCTTTATAGCCGCAATTCTTTCATCCATTGACGGATGGGTCGCAAGAAAACCGGAGACGCGCTGGCGGACCGGATTCTCGATAAAGAACGCTTCCATGCGCGACATCACGTCGAATGACGCATTCTTCTCGATCTTCCGTAGCGCCGAAATCATAGCGTCTGGATTTTTTGTCAATTCCACGGAGCCTGCGTCCGCCAGATATTCCCGTGAACGAGACAGCGCAAAACGAATAAGCGTCGAGACGCCCCACGTGATGACGATAATCGCGATGGCCAAGATAATGGCCAGTACCGCACCGCAGCCGCCGTCAGAATCGCGCCGCGAAGACGAACCTCCGAGACGATCGCCGTCTCCGGAATGCTTGTCGCGTGGAGACCATCCATATGGGAAATCCCATCGCCGGATGCTCATATCGCCAAAGAACGCAAATATCCCGGCAAAGATAACGGCAACGACCATCATTTGCGTATCGCGATTGCGGATATGCGTCAGCTCGTGCGCTAAGACCGCTTCGATTTCATGATCGTCCAAGGTTTCAACGAGCCCACGCGTGACAGCAACAACGTAGTCGCCGTCTCGAAGCCCAGCCGCATAAGCGTTCAAGGCGGGCGTCTCAATGATCTCAAGCCGGGGCATGACAATGCCTCGCGATACACAGAGGTTCTCGAGCGCGTTGTAGAGTTTCGGCGCGTCCTGGCGACTTACGCTTTTTGCACCCGTCGCGCGCCGGATCATCGCATCTTGAAACGCGTAGGCAATTCCGAACCACACAAGTGCGGCAAGAGCTGCAAACGGCCAAGTACTCCAGAACTGTTCAGCTGCAATGCTGACGATTTGCTCAAACGTTCCACCCTGCAGAGCGTTGAGAATGAGCAAAATCGAAAACTGAAGCGCATGAAGTAGCGCGACAAAGCCAAACAACAGGACGACAGACCTTATCCTGTTCGCCCGAATGTGGCCGTATAGTCCGTAAGCTTGAAACATGCGGCCACACTCCCCCGTCCGGCATTCCAGCCGGGAACTAGATGACCAGCGCTATCAAAATTCCACTTTCGGCGCCGTGGAAGCCGCTTTACGCTCGCCTTCATCGAGATTGAAAAAGTCCTGAACTGAAAATCCGAGCGCGCCCGAAAAGAGTACGGCCGGGAAGCTTTCGCGGGTTGCATTGTATTCGGCGGCCGCATTGTTGAAGAAGCGCCGCGCCGCCGCGATCTTGTTTTCGAGATCGCCCAGTTCGCTCTGGAGCTGCTGGAAATTGGCGTTAGCCTTGAGATCGGGATAGGCTTCCGCAACGATCATCAATTGCCGGAGCGCCTGAGTGAGTTGCCCTTCGGCAGCTGCCTGGGCTGCGGGGCCCGACGCACTTTGTGCCGCGTTACGCCATTTGATGACGTTTTCGAGCGTCTCTTTCTCGTGCTTTGCGTAGCCTTTCACGGTTTCGACCAGGTTCGGCACCAGATCTTGCCGCTGCTTCAGCTGCACATCGATGTCCGAAAACGCCTGTTTGCAGCGCTGGCGCAAACTGACGAGGCCATTGTAGGTCCCGATCAGCCAAAGCACGAGAAGACCAAGCAGTCCCAGAATAATCCAGCCGGCATATTCCATCGCGCACCTCAAGAACTTTGCATTGCAGAGCCCACAGCATAATGGATTTAAGGATTTCTGCTAGAGTGCTTCCGGAAAAGTGGGAACCGGTTTTCCGAAAAGAAGCACGGCAAAACCAAGAGCTGGGGTCTGTCCATGATTCAATCAAAACCGGACAGACCCAAGAGGCCGGGCCGCCGGCTCGCACTGAAGCGCCGGGCCGGCATATTGCTAAGCTCATCTATTCGTTCACTGCGCCCGACAACTCGTACAGATCCCGCTGCCGTCCGATGTACGTTACGAAGTTATGCTTTTTGTGAAACTCGCGGACCGTTGCGATATCCTTCTTATTGGTCAGATACTCGACGACGAAGACATGCTTGCCCTTTTCTTTGGCTCCATCCAGAAGCTTGGTCGAATAGGCAATCTCGTCTTCGCCGTTGCGCGTTGAATTGTGTTTGATGCCGAAAACGAGATCTTCTTTCGTAATCGCATCGATGGAATCCAGATAAACCGGATTCGGTAGCAGTTCTTCGGCGTTCTGCCCGATCAGAATCGTGTTGGGACTCTTGGAACGGATGTAGTCCGACATCTTTTTCACGAACTCGATCATCTGCCGGCGCCGCTCATCCGTGTCGCCAAAGTAGTAGTAGGCGTCAACGCGGTCGATCATCAGTCCATCAAAGCCCGCGTCCAAGATGCGATCAATCAATGCATCGGGCGAACCGAACATGAACTTATGCCATTCTGGGTACCAATATCGAACGATGTAATCGCCCTTCCAATCCTTGTCGGCCTTGTAGATCCACTCAGGCTTTTTCTTGTTCCACTCGGGTTTCCAATAATAACGGAAGTCCTCGGCTTCGCCCGCGCTGAAGTAGGAGATGATGATGCGGCGGCTGCCATCCGGCTTCTTTTTCATGCTTTCGACTTGTTCGCGCGTGAGCCGGATTTCCTTGCCCGCGGGAAACATCGAGCTGTCCATGATGATCATGTCGTAGGGAGACGCGATAATTTTATCAATTTTTTCCTGGCTTACATCTTTGAGCTGATATGCCCAGGATTTTGCCGAGTCGAGAAGTTTAGCGCGCTCGTCGCTGTTGGCACTGGCATTCGTCGCCGCACCGAGAAAAATGATCGCTGCCAGAATTGAGCTGATCGGCTTCATACGCTGTACTTCCCTTTGTTCCCTGCGGCTCAGGCGGTATCGCAACCAGCCCGGCGGAATTGAATTTGCCCCGTCCCAATTCGACCCCAGTTTATCAGACTAAGCCCGATGTTGAAGAAAAATCAGGAGGCCACTTGTACTTAGGGTTTACGCTGTTTTGGGTCCAAACTGGCGTTTACCAAGATGAGCCAGGCGGGCATTCTGATGCTGTCCGCTCCGGGGTTCCAACTTCAGTCTTTAGCACCACTGGTGCCGTAGGATCCTTGCCGTCGAGCGCACGGGTTTGAAATGTCGGCACTATCCGGCGGCCTCGCAACTCACGTGCGGCAACATTGATGTGCTGGTAATCAATGAGATACTCTACAGCAAATACGGGTTTGCCTTCGCTTTGCAGCTTCTTGATCAGTCCCATGGACCAGCTTATGTCGGTGCGCGAATTGCGTTTGGCCGTTCCCGAGACGCCGTGAAGCAGGCTTTCCTTGCCGAGCCCATCCACGAACGAACGATACTCTTGATAGTCCAAAAGCGCTTCCGCGTTCTGCGGAATGATAAGAAAGCCCGGTCTCTGGCGCCATGCGGTTTCTGCCAATTCCCGCACGAATGAAATCATTTCCGCACGGGCACCTGGCCGTTCCTTTTCGTAGGTTTCGTAGATATCGACCCGGTCCAGATAAACGCCATCGAAACCTGCATCGATGATTCGCCGCAAATAAGACTCTGGCCCCCGGAAGTTGATGTCCTTCCATCCAGGCAACCAAAACCGCACACGATGCGCTTTCGGCCACGCGCAATTTTCTTCTCCAAGCCATTCGGGTGGCGCCGTTTTCCACGCGGCATCCCAGTAGAACCGGTATTCCTCAGACTCCCCGACAGAAAGATACGCGACGACATATCGTATACGGCCGTCAGGGCCCGCTTTGATGCGGGCGACTTCTTCCTTCGTCAGTTGATTCTTGCCTTGGAACTTCGCGTAATCGATCACGAGAAGATCGCCGGGCGTAGCTGCTAGCTGATCGACGTCGATATTATCGAGTTGATAGTGCCATGATGTAGCGGCACTCAGCGGCCCAGCAGCTTTTTGGGCGGCAACAAACCGCCAGGGAAAGTCGCGGTAGGGCCAGGTCGCGGCAAACAGAAACAAGGACGCGACAATAAGATAAATCCAGCCCTTCGATTCCGTCATCGTTGCGTCCACATCCGTCGTGCTTGAATTAAAACTGCCCGAAAGGCGCCTTCGCTGCAACTGGAGGCTAAAAAGACCGTAAGCACATTCGTCTCGAGTGCTTGCTATATCGGCCCAATGGCAGCAAAACGGCGAAACCAATTGCCAACAAGGCCAATGTCAATGCCCTCCAATGAACCCGGCCCCTTCGACGAACTTTTGACGCTTAAAGACTGGCTGCGTTATGCCGTCAGTTCATTTACCAAGGCAAAACTTGTCTACGGCCATGGCACAGAGAGCGCTATCGATGAGGCGGCATTTCTCATCCTATCCACACTCAATCTGCCCATCGATAATCTCGACCCATGGCTCGATTGCAGGCTGACACGACCCGAGCGCGAACGGCTCCACCAAATCATCGGCGCGCGCGTTACCACCAGAAAGCCCGCATCCTATCTGACGCACAGCGCTTGGATTCAAGGATACAAATTTTACGTCGATGAACGTGTCATCGTTCCACGCTCTTATATCGGCGAGCTACTCTGCAATGACGGCCTCTCAACGGCCGTGGTAGACGCCGAGAACGTGACATCGGTTCTGGAACTTTGCACAGGATCGGGTTGTCTGGCCATACTCGCCGCCCTAGCCTTTCCCATGGCTCACGTCACGGCTATCGACATTTCCGGCGATGCCCTTGAAGTTGCCAAGCGCAATGTTGCGGACTACGAACTCGATAGCAGGGTAGTGCTACAGCAATCGGACCTTTACGCAAATATCGGCGAGCAACGCTACGATCTCATTTTGGCGAACCCCCCTTACGTGACGTCCGGCGCCGTTGCGGCGTTCCCACCTGAATTCCAGGCGGAACCCGAACTCGCGCATCTTGGCGGGCACGACGGCCTCGATCTCGTCAAACGGATCGTCGATAGCGCATCGGGCTATCTGTCGCCAAGCGGATCTCTTGTGGTCGAAGTGGGTGATGCGCGTGAGGCCCTTGAGGCCGCCTATCCCAAATTGCCGTTTCTATGGCTAGATACCGAAACCAGCCAAGGAGAGGTCTTCTGTTTGACCGCAGCCGACCTCGCGACCAGTGCAAATCTCCAAGTTCCAAAAAAGTCCGCACGAAGGCGCAAGCCCTAACCCGCAGCGACCTCAGCCGAACGCGCCAAAGTGATGCGATATACCGGTGCCGATTTCGCGCACAAACTCGAAGGCTTCTTCCATCGGCGCAAAGATCTCGGTTTCGAGACGGCCGTAGTCATCAATGCCACGCGGACGATAGCTTGCCTGTTCGTGAAACGCGGCTTCGCCGCCCTCCGCGAGTTCCTTTGCACCGTGCGGGAAGGCCTGACGCATGATGGAAATAACTTCCGGGATTTCGAGACCTAATGCCATTGCCAGAACCTGGTCGTGAGACAGTCCATCTTGCGGCGTGAAGCGCGGCAGCTGAGCCGCAAGAATGAAAATACGCATGATCAGGGCCAAACGAATGGCCTGAAGAAGATCAAGCTCTAAGCGATGCTCGTCCGGAACCTTGCCGCCTTCGAGGTTTTGGTCTTCGAGAATGGCGTGCAGATCGATGGCGTCCAAGCGCAGATGATGCACCAGCTGATTGATCGCTCCACAGCGTTCGTCCTTTAGCAAATACGTCGCCAAGGACCGGAAGGCGGCCTCAAGATTCTCTTCCTTGCCCCACGAGGCACGGCTAGCCCAGAAACCTGCGTCGAATACTGTTGCGTTTGCCCCCATAGCGTTGAGGCTCGACAACTTCTTTCCGTGCGCAATCATCTTGAGGAGCGTCTGCAAGCGCGGCGATGACTTCGCCAACGCCGAGAACCTGTCACGATCCGCGCCAACACCTGTTCCAAGCCCCGCGACAACGTTGGCGATGTAGCCGAACTGCTGCAGGATCGCATTATTTGGAATAGCCCGCATACGGGCCGGATTTCCGCGATCAGACGTGTGCTCGCCCTGCCGTTTGACAGGACGCGATCCTGTCTTGAAAAGCATATTTGGACCAAAAGCGCCGAGCACAGCACGATAGCCGTCGTGCGCAAAAAGACCTTGCTGGAAACCTTTGAGGCGCAGGAAGAAGTCGAGGCTCAGGTTCTGATCCGAATAAAATGGGTCGACCTGGGCCGCCGGCACGTCCCCGTCCATAATGATCGTCGCAAGAGCTCGCGTCGTGAGAGCGCGATGCCCGAAGAACATGTATCCATCGCCACCCTGGAAGCTGGTTTCATGCTTGACCGGCAGTGAGGCGTTAGCGAAGCGGCGGCGGGCTTCATCAGAAAATACGTAGTGCAGGCGGGTCGTTAAATCATCCGGGTGCGCGCCGCGCCCCATCAACTCGCCGTGTGTCGAGAAGATAACCGTCTCGACGCCGTCGAGCTTGGCATTGGCGACGGTCGCGGCAAGTCCGTGATAATAGCGCTCTATCGCCAACGTTGCCGGTATCTGTCCAATGAACCGGCCGGCATCCGAGAACCCGGTCTGAATAGACAAGCGCTTCCGGCCGCGCACATAGTCGCGATAGGCTTCTTCTTCGAGTAGCCGCTCCATGATCCGTGTGCCGTTCTCGAGACCGGACGGCGTCTCGAAGAGCGGCGAAATGTCCGTAATGCCATCTACGCCAAAGAGCTTGGCAAAGAACAAGGCAATCAACACGGTTGCCGGAGATTCGCATTCCGCGATGAGGAACCGGATCGGTGTTTCGCGATCGACATGCTTTTGAATTTGCGCGGCCAAAGCAAATTGGCGAATGGCCGTCGCAGTTTCGAGATCGAGCGTCGCGAAGTTGACGCTCTCATGCGGGCATGTGCGGATCATTTCCACGATACGTGCAAGCGCCTGACGCTCGGTCAAATCCCGTGTCCAGGGCTCATGCACATAGGCGCGGAATGCGTTGTTGAGCTGCAACGCGTTGATGCGCAGGTGTATGTGCGATGAGCCAAGACCTGTCGCTTCGACAAGTCCTGAAAGCGCGGCCACAGCGCGCTTCATCTGCGGAGCTTCTACCGCATCCATAAGGGACGACAACAGCGTCACCAGCGGCTCAACCGAGGTCAGATTATAGCCGTCGGTTCTCGTTATGAGATTGGCGGCTTTCGCTAATGCTTTGGCATCCGTCCCAACGGTTTCGAGTGCTTTTGCCTGCTCATCGACAGCAGCAATTGCCAGATCGAGCTTGCCTGTCAACTGGCGCGCGATGCGCTGCGCGGCGTCGCCATCTCCGAGCTTATGCTTCAGAGTAAGAAAGCGCTCGCGAATATCGACGAGTGCGGATCGCTTCTCCTGCAAACGGACTTTGAACGAGAACGTCCATGCAATGTCGGTGCGCCCGTCGAGATCGTAGCCAACCCAAGAGGCAAATGTCGTTAGCTTGGGACGCAAGGCATAGGCCTTAGCGCCGAATTTCTGTGCCGCAACGCTATAGAACCCATGCAGAAGTTCTTCGTAGGCGTTGCGCAGGTTATTGATCGCGTCCTGGGCACACTTGTGCTCGTGCACAAGTGAGATTCCCGGCGCCGGACGGTGCGGCATACCAATAGTCACGTCCTTGCTCGACGGATCAGCGACTGCGATTTCCACCATACGCGAGTAAAGGGCGTCCGACAGACCAAAGGTCGGATGAGCGGTCAAAACTATTCCGGTACGCGCGCGCTGCCAGCGGATAGCAAAGGCTTCAAGCGAGCCCGATTGGTCCGCGATACGCTCAACGTAACTCGTGAAATCCTTGAGTGTCGCCGCTTGATCCACGTAGCCAATGCGCTCTCTCAGACGGCGTGCGCGGTAAACGCAAGCACGGTCCATGATACGCCCAGCAAGCGATTTCAATTCCTCATATGCAATGGTGCCGGTCTCGAGCCGGCGCGAAAGATCAAAGGCAACGTTGAGAATAGGATTGAGCGAAGGATTGTCTGGGATCTGAGCTCTCAAGCGCTTCAGTTCGTCGCGCAACGCGAATTCGTCGAGCTTCTGCGGCTGAGCCTGTTTTGCCTTGCCCTGCATGCTCAGATCCTTTCAGATTTTCTACAATCAATGCGACTAGGCTATCGCCTCGAACGACCGCCTATCCAACCATCCGGCCGAACGAGCATCCGGCCTCGCCGAGACCGGATGCTTGTGTGGGAATTAGGCGACCTTCTTTGATTTGCCGAGAACCGTAGCAATCATCGAGCCCATTTCCGACGGCGTCGGCGCGATGGTCACGCCGCAACCTTTGAGGATATCAACTTTTTCTGCGGCCAACTCGCCGAACGCTGAAACAATCGCGCCGGCATGTCCCATGCGGCGGCCCTTGGGCGCCGAGAGACCTGCGATGTAAGCGACGAGCGGCTTCTTACCGTGTTCTTTCGACCAAATTCCAGCTTCGGCTTCCTGCGGACCGCCGATTTCGCCGATCATCAAAATCGCGTCGGTGTCGGGATCGTTTTCGAAATGCTCGATCACGTCACGGTGCGAAGAGCCGTTAATCGGATCGCCGCCAATGCCAACCGATGTCGAAACGCCGATACCGAGAT
Source organism: uncultured Alphaproteobacteria bacterium (assembly GCA_963819605.1). Lineage (GTDB taxonomy): Bacteria > Pseudomonadota > Alphaproteobacteria > Rhizobiales > Hyphomicrobiaceae > Hyphomicrobium_B. The sequence continues at coordinate 36,068 of CAWFWU010000010.1, forward strand.
TCTTCAACTGCTCGGCGGCTTCATAGCCAAGCGTGCCGGAGCGCCCCACAATGCCGACACGTCCGGGCAAATAGATGTGACCTGGCATAATTCCGAGCATGGCCTTGCCAGGAGAGATTGTTCCTGCGCAGTTTGGGCCCGTCAGAATCATGCGATGCTCTTTTTTGTAGCGGCGCATATAGCGCTTCACGCGGATCATGTCCTGTGCTGGAATGCCGTCCGTGATGCAGACGCAGTACTTGATGCCAGCGTCCGCCGCTTCCATGATCGCATCGGCCGCGAAGGGTGGCGGAACGAACACGATTGAAGCTTCGGCACCTGCTTCCTCAACCGCACCTTTGACAGTGTTGAAGACCGGACGGCCGAGATGGCTCGTGCCACCTTTGCCAGGCGTAACGCCGCCGATTACGTTAGTGCCGTAGTCGATCATTTCCTGAGCGTGAAACGTGCCGATACGTCCGGTAAAGCCCTGGATCAGGATCGGGGTATTCTCGTTGATAAAGATAGCCATTTCTGAGGATCTCCCGGATTACGCGGCTTTTTTGGCAGCAGTGACAGCTTTCTTGGCGGCATCGGCGAGCGTTTCGGCACTAATGACGGCAAGGCCGCTTTGATCAATGATCTTGCGCCCTTCCTCGACATTTGTGCCAGCGAGCCGCACGATCACCGGCATGGTGATGTTCAGTTCCTTGATCGAATCGACAACGCCCTTGGCAACCCAATCGCATCGGTTGATACCGGCAAACACGTTGACCAGGATGACTTTGACGTTCTTGTCGCGCAGCACGGCGCGGAACGACTTTGTCACACGTTCCGGTGATGCACCGCCGCCGATATCAAGGAAGTTTGCCGGTTCCCCGCCCGCTAACTTGATCATATCGAGCGTTGCCATCGCAAGACCGGCGCCGTTGACCACGCAACCGATATCGCCATCGAGACCGACGTAGGACAGTCCGCGATCGTTTGCGTATGTTTCGCGCGGATCTTCCTGGCTCTTGTCGCGGAGTTCTGCGATTGAAGGCCGGCGGAAGAGTGCGTTTTCGTCGAACGACATCTTGGCGTCGAGCGCCACAACCGCTTTTTCCTTGGTAATGACGAGCGGGTTGATTTCGACCATCGTTGCATCAAGATCCCGGAATGCGCGGTAGCAGCCCATTATGGCCGACACCAGTTTGTTCACGATCTCAGGATCGACGCCGAGACCAAACGCGATCTCGCGCGCTTGAAACTGTTGCATGCCAACAGCCGGGTCGACACTGACCCGGATGATTGTATCGGGCTTCTTGGCCGAAATTTCTTCGATATCCATGCCGCCGGCGGCTGACGCGACGACCATGACGCGCTCTGAAGCACGATCAAGAACGAAGCCAAGGTAGAGTTCCTTGTCGATGTTCGTCGCTTCTTCGATATAGAGGCGTGACACCAGCTTGCCTGCGGGACCGGTCTGATGTGTGACAAGCTTGCGGCCAAGAAGCGCTTCAGCCGCGTCTTCAATTTCCTGCTCGTTCTTGCAGATTTTAATACCGCCCGCCTTGCCGCGCGCGCCCGAGTGAATCTGCGCTTTGACGACGACCGTGCCGCCCAATTCGCTGGCGCGATAAGTTGCTTGCTCGGGGCTGTAAGCCAGACCGCCGCGCGGGATAGGAACGCCGAACTTCGAAAGCAGTTCTTTGGCTTGATACTCGTGAATGTCCATGTTTGGACCTCCTAATAACCATGCAATTGAGGGTCTAGATGAACTTAGCCAGCGGCTTTCTTGCGGGCTGCTTCACCCTTTTTGATCGCTGCAGATGTAGCAAGGAGATTGTTGGCCATCTTTTCAGAGGCCGCATCGATCATCTTGCCGTCGAGAGAAGCAGCACCCTTACCTTGGGCTTCGGCTTCCTTGAGCGCCACGAGGATGCGTTCGGCGCGGGTCACTTCTGCGGCCGTCGGCGAGAACACTTCGTTGGCGAGTTCGATCTGCGAGGGGTGGATGGCCCACTTGCCTTCGACGCCGAGGGCTGCAGCGCGGCGTGCGCCGGCCTTGTAGCCTTCTGGATCGTCAATGCCGCCAAACGGCCCGTCGATCGGACGAAGGCCAAATGCGCGGCAAGCAACCGTCATACGCGATAGCGGGAAGTGCCACTGGTCGCCCGGGTAGTCCGGGTTCAAACCGCCGATGACGACGGTGCGCGCCTTGTTGAAGGCCGAATAATCGGCGACACCGAAGTGCATCGATTCAAGACGGCTGTTGGCCGAAGCAATCGCCTCGACGTTGGCCATACCGAGCGGTGTTTCGATGAGGGCTTCAGTGCCGATCTTGTGCGGCAGGCCCTTGGCGACTTCGATCTGGCTGACGATGGTTTCGACCGTGTAAACGTCGGCGGGAACGCCAACCTTCGGGATCAGGATCGTATCAAGCTTGTGGCCTGCCTGTTCGCAGATATCGACCACGTCGCGGTACATGTAGTGCGTGTCGAGACCGTTGATGCGAACCGAGACGCTCTTGCCGGCGCCCTTCCAGTCGAGGTCGTTCAGCGCCTGGATGATGTTCTTGCGGGCCTGTTCCTTTTCCGGCGGCGCGACGGCGTCTTCGCAATCCAGGAAAACATAGTCGGCGGCACTCTTGAGCGCGCGATCGATCATAGTCGGATTGGAGCCAGGAACAGCGAGGTATGAGCGCTGCAGACGCTGCATGCGGAGGGGATAAAGTGTATAGCTCATAATGCGAAACCTTCCCTAGAGACTTGATTGTTCTTTGATTGTGTTGTGCACGGCTTTACTGCGGCCGGTGCATTTCGTCGATTGAATGAAAGAGTATGTGCGCCCAGCCAGAGTACCAGCTGGGTGCCGGTAATGTTTTAGACTTTCGCAGCTAGGCCGGTTGCCGACTTGGTCGCTGTCTTGCAGAAGTATTCAGCAGCAGCACCCGCACCTGAGCCGAGCTTAATGTTGACGCCGACGTCCTTCAGCGCCATTTCAACTGCAAACAGAACGCCGCCAACCATGAATTCGTCGAGCGCGCCTAGATGTCCAATGCGGAACACCTTTCCGTTGAGCTTGTTCAAACCGGTTCCGAGCGATGTGTTGTAGCGGTAGAATGCGGTTTTCAGCACGTTGTTGGCGTCGATGCCTTCTGGCACTTGGATTGCCGATACCGTATCGGAATGCCACTTCGCTTCCTTGGCGCAGAGCTTGAGACCCCAAGCATCGACGGCAGCACGAACGCCTGTCGCCAAGCGCTTGTGACGGGCGAAAATATTCTCAATGCCTTCTTCGTTAATGAGGTCGATCGAAGTGCGCAGGCCGCGGATCAGCTGAGTTGCCGGCGTGTACGGGAAGAACCCGAGATCGTTGGTCTTGATCATGTCTTCGAACGAGAAGAAGCAACGGTTCATACGGCCGTTGAGCGATTTGTTGGCGTCGAGCGCCTTTTGGCTGACGGCGAGGATGCCGAGGCCGGTTGGAAGCATGAAGCCCTTCTGCGAACCGGAGACGCAGCAATCGACTTTCCATTCGGCCATACGCATATCGAGAGAACCGACCGACGACACGCCATCGACCATCAGCAGCGCCGGGTGCTTGGCCGCGTCGAGGGCCTTGCGCACGCCTGCGATGTCAGATGATACGCCGGTTGCGGTTTCGTTATGAGTGGCAAACACCGCCTTGATTTCGTGCGCCGAGTCCTTGGCAAGGATATCGGCATATTTCTCAACCGGAACGCCCGTGCCCCATTCTTCATCGCACAGCACGACCTTAAGGCCCATGCGCTCGGCCATATCGACCCAGAGCAGCGAGAACTGGCCGAAACGCGACATCAAAACCTTGTCGCCGACTGCGAGCGTATTTGTGATCGCCGACTCCCAGGCGCCCGTACCCGAAGACGGGAAAATGAAAACCCGGCCGTCCTTCATTTTGAAGATCTTCTTCAGGTCTTCAAAGATCGGCAGCGTAAACTTTGGGAATTCCGGATTGCGCATGTCCTCCATGGGCAGGTTCATCGCCATGCGGACCCGGTCAGGGATCGTCGTTGGGCCAGGAATAAAAAGATGGGGTGTTACGGCTGACATATTGTTTCCTCCGCGCATGTTTTCTTATGACCACTGTGCAGTCCGGATCGCGGCGGACCGGGACTGACAGAGGTGTGAATTCTGGGGCGCCGTTTGGTCACGGCTTCCGACTTTAGGCCTAGTTGCGGCCGGACAGTGTGCGAGCGGGAAATCGCCTGCAACACCCTGATGGGGAGGGTCTTTGTCCGCATAGGGGTAGGGGGAACTACCCACCCAACAGAACACCTGCGAAATAGCCGGCTATTGAAGGTCTCGCGGCGCCGACATGTAAAGTGCCACGGCCATGGCCCGGTTGGACACGCCAAGTTTATCGTAGAGGTTTTTTAAGTGATATTTCACAGTGTTGCGTGTGATGCCCGTGCGCGCGGCGATCTGCAAATTGGTCCATCCGTTGGCCAGCGCAGCGAGGAGCTCCCTCTCGCGCGTCGTGAGCATTCCAAGTGGATCGTAGTTGAGTTGGTCAATATCGATATACGGGAGCGACAAGCGGCCGCGTGCAACGGTGGTGATGGTTTCCAAGAGGACGGATGGCTCTTCAGCCTTCGAAACGAAGCCCCAAGCACCGCCTTTGATCGCTCGCCGCAAGACATCCGTTCCGGTCGCACCGGTGTAAATAATTACCCGAAAAGGCCATTGGCGTTGCTTTATTTGGCTTAGAATATAGCCGCCATCCACGTCGGGAAGCGACCAGCCAACGACCGCAACTTGAAATAGCGCTTTGTCGCTCGCCGCAAGGAATGCCGCACCGGTCGAATACAGCCCAACCACGCTGAACCGGCTGTCTTTCGAAATCAAATTTTCAAGCCCCGCGCGCACGACAGGGTTCTTGTCTGCAATCGCGATATCGATCTTGCCCGGCATTGTTGCGTCGGTCCGTTTCTTAGAACAGCGTCAAAACCACAAGTGGCCAAAAATCAACGCAAGCGCCAGGGACAAATGGGCGCTGGCGATATTATGAGACCGGCGCACATGATTATGAGGCCAGTGCACATGGCATTGCGACCCCTGAAGGAACACAATCTCAGAGGTATGGTTTCCAAAACCGGCGTGTCGTAACTAAACATAGCAATGTCAACAAGTTACATTGACATCGCATGGAGCGCGCACCCATCAATTCAGCCCCGTGCGGAACCCAATCCCGCAATAATCACGTGATCGATTTGCACATCCTGGCTGCTCGGCCCTCGCCTTCCAAAGGAAAACTGCTGCAGCGGCATTCCAGCCTTGGGCCAAGTGCATTTATGAGTTGCGGGGCTGTTGTGCCCACGAGGTGCTTCCGGAAAAAGCTTGTCCCGGCGAAGGCCGGGATGGGAACCGGTTTTCCGGAAAGAAGCACGGCAAAACAAAGAGCTCGGGTCTATCCGTGATTCAATCAAAACCGGACAGACCCTAGCCGGGCCATAGATCCCCGACTGGCATAGGCCGGCTTAAGGCTTTACAGCGCCAACACCAACCCCGTATGGAGCTGCGCGGGCCTGGCCCGGGTATTGGCCGTCGGCATAGAAATCATAGCGGTAGCCCAAGGTGAAGAAGAGATCGGTCGTATTTTCTTCTATGCCATTCACCTTGCTGGCCGTCCATTCGGCGCCGACTTCAAGTTCAAGGCTCATGTCGCGGGTGACGTAGTAATTAAACAGTACCGAAGGGAGTAGTGAATACTCGACAAGATCTGTTTCATCACCGGTCCGGTAGCCGAACCTCAGCCTGGGGTTGATCTTCAAAGTATCAATAAGTGGATACCGAGCGCTGAGATCGAGTACGTAGTGTTTGGAGTTCGAAAGGTCCGCGAAGCGCACGCCAGCAATGAATAGGTCGTCTTTTTCAAATACGCTATTCGCGATCAGTTGTGCCGAATAGAAGTATTCGTTGCCTGTTCCGGTCACAGCCTCGACGCCACCAGACGAGATCGTGCCATCGAGGTTCGTAACCGTCACGTCGGCGCTTGCTTGAAACATTTCGTTGATTGGGCGTGAATAGCCGATTGACGCCGACGTCAAGGAAGCGGTCCGGTCGACTGCCAGCTGCTCAATCTCGTTCAGCGTCTTGCCACGCAGCATCTCGTAAAGCGTCGGGAAGTTTTGCCCTTGCAATGCGGTCCAGGTCGAAAGATAGGGCGATTTCCTGTGATCGAACGCGCCGAAGAGTGTCGATTTGTCATCAAACGCAAAAGACCCTGTCAGAACAGCCGCGTTCAACTCGGAGTAGTGGACATCATAGTCGAACGTCGCAAACGCAGACTTGTTCTGATCGAAATAGCGGAACTCTGCACCAACCGCACGACGGTCAAGGATGGAGCGGTCACGTTGCTCGATCGCGAATAGGCTTGTCTCGATCCCGCCGAGCATCGGGCCGATATCAACGCTCGCGCCATAAAACAATTTATCGTCTTCGTAGGGTGTGTCGCGGCGGCGTAAGACGGGCGAACCGGCGACTGCGTTGAGTCTAATGAGAGGGTCCGGCGAGTAGCTCAGAACCGCGCCGTCAAACCGGCCGAGCACGCCACCCGTATTGCGCGTCTGGCGGCCAACGCGAGCTTCTATTCCCAAATCCCGGATCGAAGTTTCCATGAAGAGGGCGGCGACGCTCAGAATGTCGTCGCCGTCATCGTCGAAGCCGTGTTCCTCAGTTGCCGACAGCCGGAGTTTGGATTTCGATCCTCCGCCGCTCCATGTCGCGATCGCATCGAGGCTGGATAAGAGTTCGTTCTGATGAACGCGATGCAATTCGACGTCTTCGTTTGCTGATATCGGCAGGCTCGGATCGCGGACGGTGCGGAAGCTGTCATCGCGGATATAGAATTGCGAAGCGCTGCCGGAGAGTGTCCAAGTCCTGGTGCCGTCATCGACATCACTTCGGCCCCCGGATTTCGACCGCAGACCCGAATTCAGTTCGCCATTGGCCGTCGTGAGGCCCGCGAGGCGTTGACGAACGCGATCGGCACCCTCCCCGGCCGGGTATCGCGTCAAATAATCCTGGTACTCAGCAATCGCTTCCGCCTTTTGACCGGACTTTTGCCGGGCAACGCCCAAGTACTCTTGAGCGTCGGCACTTGAAGGCGTTTCGGGCAGCTTGAGAACTTTCGCAAAGATCTTCGCTGCTTTGTCGAAATCATTCTTCTTAATCGCAGCGCGCCCCTCGTCGATTGAAGAGCCAGCTTCGCGGATCTGGGCTTCAGATGCTGTACCATTGGCCTTGCTGCGGGACCGGATAGATGGTGCCTCGGCCAGGATGCCGCCATCGCGAGAAACGGTCGTGGACCAGCCACCAACCGGTCCGTGTGAAGCGAAAACGGGTTTGCATGCCGTCGAAGGTTTGGCTCCGGAAATGGCGACAATTATGCTCTGAAAATCACCGCCCTGAGCGATTTGGTAGTGAACCGCTGAAGCAAACTGAATAACGAGAACGGGCCCGGCAGCATTGCCCGCTTCAAAGTCAATCGCACGGATGGTGGCGTTTTTGATCTCAGGGGCACGAACGGCTTCCCGGCGCGTAAGGATTTCTGCAGCGGCCTGCTGCCCGTCAATGGGCCGTAGCATGATGCGGAGCTCCTGACCCGCACCAACCGGGAAGTGGCTGACATACCGGATACGTAAATTGAATCCAATATTGAGTACCGTACAACCCTTGTTGCTCGAGACTTGAACGCCGGAGAGCACCCGGTCAAGTGCCGGCTCCGCAGCCGCCTTATGCGGTAGCATCTGGGCAGCAACCAGAGTTGCAAGGAACGAAACTCGCGTGATCGTCAATCGACTCACCCCAGCAAGACCACGCGCGAAGTGTTTCGCGAGATTTTGTATTGATCCTCTCACTCGTCCCAACTCCCCGCTTTTTTGTGACAAGTTTCACAAGGTGCCGTTGTGCGCGGATGATCGTTGGGCTTGCCTTCGGCAATCACGCCGTTGTGGCAGTTTGCGCAACCCGTTGTAATTCCAGTGTGGCTGAACTTCGCGCCTGAGAACGTCGTTGTGCTGCGATGGCAGCTTTCGCACGCCGCCGTTGTTGGGACATGACCGTTGTTCTTGCCGGGTGCTGTGGTTCCGTTGTGGCAACTAGCGCAACCCGACGTAATGCCGGTGTGGTTGAAACGCGCGCCTGCGAATGTCACCGTGGACTTGTGGCACGTCTCGCACGCAGCCGTTGTTTGGATGTGGCCGTTGTTCTTGCCGGGCGCCGTGGTTCCGTTGTGGCAGCTGGCGCAACCCGACGTAATGCCGGTGTGGTTGAAACGCGCGCCTGCGAATGTCACCGTGGACTTGTGACACGTCTCGCACGCCGCTGTAGTTTGGATGTGGCCGTTGTTCTTGCCCGTCGCCGTGGTTCCGTTGTGGCAGCTGGCGCAACCCGACGTAATGCCGGTGTGATTGAACGCGGCACCCGAGAATGATGTCGTTGACTTGTGACACGTCTCGCACGCCGCCGTTGTTTGGATGTGGCCGTTGTTCTTGCCCGTCGCCGTGGTTCCGTTGTGGCAGGTGGCGCAACCCGACGTAATGCCGGTGTGGTTGAAACGCGCGCCTGCGAATGTCACCGTGGACTTGTGACACGTCTCGCACGCCGCTGTAGTTTGGATGTGGCCGTTGTTCTTGCCCGTCGCCGTGGTTCCGTTGTGGCAGCTGGCGCAACCCGACGTAATGCCGGTGTGATTGAACGCGGCACCCGAGAATGATGTCGTTGACTTGTGACACGTCTCGCACGCCGCCGTTGTTTGGATGTGGCCGTTGTTCTTACCCGGCGCCGTGGTTCCGTTGTGGCAGGTGGCGCAACCCGACGTAATGCCGGTGTGGTTGAAACGCGCGCCTGCGAATGTCACCGTGGACTTGTGACACGTCTCGCACGCCGCTGTAGTTTGGATGTGGCCGTTGTTCTTGCCCGTCGCCGTGGTTCCGTTGTGGCAGCTGGCGCAACCCGACGTAATGCCGGTGTGATTGAACGCGGCACCCGAGAATGATGTCGTTGACTTGTGACACGTCTCGCACGCCGCCGTTGTTTGGATGTGGCCGTTGTTCTTGCCGAGAGCCGTGGTTCCGTTGTGGCAGGTGGCGCAACCCGACGTAATGCCGGTGTGGTTGAAACGCGCGCCTGCGAATGTCACCGTGGACTTGTGACACGTCTCGCACGCCGCTGTAGTTTGGATGTGGCCGTTGTTCTTACCCGTCGCCGTGGTTCCGTTGTGGCAGGTGGCGCAACCCGACGTAATGCCGGTGTGATTGAATGCGGCCCCAGAGAACGATGTTGTTGACTTGTGACACGTCTCGCACGCCGCTGTAGTTTGGATGTGGCCGTTGTTCTTACCCGTCGCCGTGGTTCCGTTGTGGCAGGTGGCGCAACCCGACGTAATGCCGGTGTGATTGAATGCGGCCCCAGAGAACGATGTCGTTGACTTGTGACACGTCTCGCACGCCGCTGTAGTTTGGATGTGGCCGTTGTTCTTGCCCGTCGCCGTGGTTCCGTTGTGGCAGGTGGCGCAACCCGTCGTAATCCCGGTATGGCTGAACGAAGCACCCGAGAACGACGTCGTTGACTTGTGACACGTCTCGCACGCCGCTGTCGTTTGGATGTGGCCGTTGTTCTTACCCGTCGCCGTGGTTCCGTTGTGGCAGGTGGCGCAACCCGTCGTAATCCCGGTATGGCTGAACGAAGCACCCGAGAACGACGTCGTTGACTTGTGACACGTCTCGCACGCCGCTGTCGTTTGGATGTGGCCGTTGTTCTTGCCCGTCGCCGTGGTTCCGTTGTGGCAGGTGGCGCAACCCGTCGTAATCCCGGTATGGCTGAACGAAGCACCCGAGAACGACGTCGTTGACTTGTGACACGTCTCGCACGCCGCTGTCGTTTGGATGTGGCCGTTGTTCTTACCCGTCGCCGTGGTTCCGTTGTGGCAGGTGGCGCAACCCGTCGTAATGCCGGTATGGCTGAACGAAGCACCCGAGAACGACGTCGTTGACTTGTGACACGTCTCGCACGCCGCTGTAGTTTGGATGTGGCCGTTGTTCTTACCCGTCGCCGTGGTTCCGTTGTGGCAGGTGGCGCAACCCGACGTAATGCCGGTGTGATTGAACGCGGCACCAGAGAACGATGTCGTTGACTTGTGGCACGTCTCGCAGGCGTCCGCCGTCCGTATGTGTGTCGCAGACTTGCCGCGCGCGGTACTACCGTTGTGGCACGTCGCACAACCAGATGCGATGCCTGCGTGATCGAATGACGCTGCCGTGAAACTCAAAGTGTTCTTATGACAAGATTCGCATGGCGCGCTCGTCACGATGTGCGAGGATGTTTTGCCTCTGGCGAGAGAGCCGTTATGGCATGTGCCGCAAGCCCCATTCGCCTCCTTATGATCGTATCGAACCTGGTCCCACCCGGCTGACGCGTGGCAGGATTCGCAAGTGTCGCTCGTCGCCAGATGTCCGTTTGGTTTGCCAGCGGCCCGCGCACCGTTGTGGCAAGAGCTGCACTTTTGCGGTGTGCCTTTGAACTGGCCGCCGATGTGGCAGGATGCGCAATCGGTAGACGCATGCGCGCCGAGAAGCGGAAAGCCTGTATGCCCGTGATCAAATCCTGTGCCGGCCGGCTGTTGGGCATACGCAGCACCTGAGAATAAGGGATTCAGGATGCAGAGATGCATGAAGATAAACGCGGCGATGACTCTCGCTGCCTTCATGAAATCCCCCTATACTAAGCGACGCCCCCATCCCAATATCGGGGTCTTCGCACTTCCCTTTCGGACCAATTACCGGAAGCAATTTGATCCGCTGAGAAGATGACACTTCTGCAATATTTGTTTCTATTTGTTCCGTTTTTACAACATCTTACGTAGACAACGTGGTGCAAGAGAATTTATTCCAAACGAGAACCCGCGAACGTTTATTTGGCTCTTCATGAATATAATTGGACAGGCGTTTGTCCGTCCTCATTGTCCCCGGCGCTGACGGAATGTTTCCGTCACGTGACACGTCTCGCAGGCACGCCCGAACGATCCGCGATGTGCATCGTCGCTGCTATGACATCCGAAACAAGTCGTAGGGGCCGGCACGCGCTGAGGACTTTTCGCGGCGTGGCACGCTTGGCATTGAAGTCCCTTATGCGCGCCGGTCAGCGCAAACTTGGTTTCCTTGTCGTGATTAAAGCGCCAGAGCGTAAAACCATTCGGATTATGACACCGCGCGCACGCCGGTCCCAGACGGCCTTCGTGATACTTGTCCTTGTGACAACTTTCGCATGCGCGCGGCGTATCCTTGTATGTTGCGGTGCGATGACATTCCTCGCAAGGAACGGCGGCGTGCAAACCGATCAAAGGAAAGCGCGTGAGATCGTGATCGAACTCCACCTTCTTGCGCCATCCGGTCTCAGCGTGACAGCTTTCACATCGCTCCCCTAACTGGCCCTTATGGGGATCGGTTTTCTTGTGGCAAGAGATGCAAGTCGTGGCGAGCTTATCCTTGTAGAGATCACCCTTGTGGCAGGTATCGCACTTGACCTTTTGATGCTCGCCCTTCAAAGGGAATTTGGTTTTCGAGTGGTCGAAGCTGATTGTCTTCCATTTCTTCGGCGCGTGGCATGTCTCGCACTTGGTGCCGTATCGGCCGCCGTGAGGATCCTGTGTCTTGTGGCAATCGATGCAGGCACGAGGTAGATTTTTGTAACGTTCGCCGACGTGGCACACCGCGCACTGCACGTCTTTATGTGCGCCTTCGAGCGCAAACTTCGTCTTTGAGTGATCAAAGGCCTTCTGCTTTCGCCAGCCATCCACATTGTGACACTGCACACAGTCTTCACCCAGTTCTCCTTTGTGGGGGTCGTCTTTTTTATGGCACCCGATACACGCGGACAGCGCATCGCGATATTTCTTCTTTGGCGCGTGGCACCCCTCACACTGCGCCTGCGCGTGCCCGCCCTTTAATTCGAAATCTGTAAAATTGTGATTGAATGTCCCGGGATCAAACTGGACGATGTCTGCGGTTCGCCCCTTGTGATCGGTATGGCAGTGTTTGCATTCGGTCTTCGCGATATCCGGGCGCTTGCCGTGCATGCCCTTCTTTCCTTCGATGTCCTTGGCGACATCCTTATGACACTCAAGACAAAGCCTCTTTTGGCTCTCCTTCGAGAAAGGCTCGTGGCAGCTCTCGCATTTGGTCTCGTACTTGGCGTGACCTTCGATCACCTCACCCGGCATGACGAGCTTCTCGAACAAGCTTTCCCCTTGAACCGCAATCGCCGGAAGCAAGGCGATGGCAGCAACCGCAAACAGAAATCGAAAGGCGGCCCGCATCAGGCTCAATTGCTCCTTGCCGCTTCAATAGAGATGGACGGCAACGATATGAATAACGACGGTCAAGACAAGGAGGACAAACAACGGCATGTGCAGCACGTGCCAAAGTGCTAAAAGCCGCTCGAACAGCGAAAAACTTTGGGCTTTCTTAACCGCTGCAAAATAGGTGGTGAGATGTTCGCGAAAGACAGCCAAACGCTGCCTTTTTTGCCGCTTCGTCCAACTCTGCTGGCGGGCCTGACTGCTGAGCGCTACATCCGCCACGGCCACCAATTGACGGCGGGCGCGTCTCACGCGCCCGCCGATCGTCAACACGGCCCATAGTCCCCCCATGGTTGACTTCGGCGTTTCCGAAATGCGCGTGTTGAACTCTTCGAGGCTTGCGTAATTCGCGGAGCTCCCCGCCAGATCCAGACCGAGCTGCTGCTTCAAGGTCTCGACGTCTCCCAAGATATCGCGCACTTCGGCTCGCGAGCCGTAGAGACCTCTATGAACCTGCGAGTAAAGGTAGCGACCCACTATCCCGCTTGCGACAACGGTTAGCATCGTGAACAGCGCTAAGCGGCTGTTGAGGGAGCCAATCTTAAAGTTGCAGTGCAAGATGATGAGCGCCGGCCCAATGATGCCGAGCACCATATGAATGCGAAACCATGACGCCACGCGGCCAAGCCCATGGAGAATCCGGAAGCGCTTGCGGAGCGGGTAAAGAATGAGCAGCAACATTGTGACGCTGCCAGCGATACCGAGCCAGTAGCCAAATCCCGTCTCTGCCGTCCAATGGCCTTCATCCTTGACCGTCCATGCATAGACGATAACGGCAAGCACACTGGCGCCAAAAAAGATTGGTCCAGCCCGAAGAAGCGGACGCGCAAGATAATGCGCAAATCTATTGCGCCAAAGCTGTGCCGCGCCGAGTGCTTCGCCTGAGGGTCGCGCCCGTCCCAATGGCGGCGGTTGCTGCGGCCTCATCGTCTCGCCAGCTGTAGTTCCCAATTTGAATGTCGTTGTATTGGGCAATGCAAAATCCTCGACAAACGCTCAATTGGCGAATGCCGATAGCCGATGGCCACCGGACTCGCTCTGTTTTGGATATGCATCGAGCCCGATCAGTCACTGACAGCACTTCAATCGTGGCGACAGCGTGACGATTAGTGGTAAAGACCAATGATAACAAATGACACGACTGTCATCTCACTAAGCCATCTCACTAAGCGGCGACAATTGCCGACGGTATTTTTTGCGACGAATGGGACCGCTTCCTGCCGCAATTGGAATAAACACTGGCGGGCAACGTTTTCAATTTGGGTATGCATCGAGCCGTCTGATCAACTGCCTCCACACTGGTGAATATTCGCCGTGGGGGCGGTTGTTGATTCAATGTGCCGCGCTTCGCGGATGGATCTTGGCAGCGGCCCCAGAATGTCTGACCGCACGCCATAGTCCGCGAAACAACGCACTTCGTGAGGACAGGTCATGACGCAATCACTTGCGATGGTCGCTGCGGGTACGGCAGCGGCAACTTTGACGGCGATACTTCTATTGCTTCGCACGACAAGAATTCAGCGTCCGGTGCTGGCGCTTGCTCGAAAGTGGACCACGTTAAAGTGGCATGCCACAACGCTCGCCATTGTGCCGCTGACCGCGATCACTGCATTGTGCTTTGCACACGCGGATACCGGCGATGCGTCCATGACCAGCGACGCCTCGATCTCGGCTCTCCTGGCTACCGCTCCCTCAAAGGAGGACGCAGATCTTCGTGTAACGGGCGGCCCCGAAGCCCGAGAACGCGCTGTTAAATCGCTTCGTGCCTATGCTGCCCGCATTGCGGCAAAGCGGCAAACCAACAGCAATCTTTCGATGGTGGAAAACAAAACGCCCAATGCCGGCGCCGAGGCGTTGGCCGATGTTGACACAATGATCTCGCTTCTCGCCGCTCGCCTGGACAAGGAGCCGGGCGACGCGAAGGGCTGGAAAATGCTTGGCTGGTCATACCTCAACACCGGCAAAACCGCCGATGCCATCAGGGCCTATGAAGCAGCCTTGGCACTAACCCCGGATGACGATGAAATCAAAGCTAGTCTCGAAGCCGCAAAGTCAGCGAAACCAGAAAGTACGACCGAGGCCGCGGCATCGGCCGCACCTGGTCCATCTGCGGAAGAGATCAAAGCGGCTGAAGGCCTCGCCGGCGACCAGCGCAACGATATGATCCGCGGAATGGTGACCCGCTTGGCAACACGCCTTGAATCGTCGCCGAACGACGAAGACGGATGGGTCCGGCTCATGCGCGCCCGTATGGTGCTGGGAGAACTAGACGCCGCCAAAGCGGCATTGGCAAAAGCGCGCGAGACATTCGCCGCCGACACGGCTGTCAAAGACCGGCTCACCGCCTCCGCTCGTGAACTTGGCGTCGAAAGCAACTAGCCCTTCGATAGATACGAGATGTATTACGAATGACACTTGATCCAATTCTGGCCTTTTACGGCGCTCCACTTTTCGCGATTTGGAGCCTGTATCTCATATCGCGCCGCCGCATGGAGGTGCGCAGTCTGAGCGCGCGAGAGGAAGCGCACGCCGCCGGACTTTCCGAACCGGTATCCTTGCATCCCGTTATCGACCCGACGTTGTGTGTTGGCTGCAAGGCTTGCCTCAACGCCTGTCCGGAGGGGGATATCCTCGGACTAATCAACGGCAAAGCCGAACTCGTCGAACCTTCCAATTGTATCGGGCACGGCGCTTGCAAAACGGCTTGTCCCCGCGGCGCTATCTCCCTGGTGTTTGGGACGGAAAAGCGCGGCGTGGACTTACCGCTCGTTGGACCTAACTTTGAAACCAATGTCCCGGGCATCTTTATTGCCGGCGAACTCGGCGGCATGGGTCTTATTCGCAACGCGGTCGAACAAGGACGGCAAGCTATGGATTCGATAGGCGCGATAAAACGATCGAACTCAATCGGGTCTATTGGACGTCGTAATTGTCGGAAGCGGGCCCGCCGGTATTTCCGCGAGCCTTGGCGCGATAGAGAAGAAACTTAAGTTCGTGACGCTGGAACAGGACACGCTCGGAGGAACGGTCGCACACTTCCCGCGAGGCAAGGTCGTCATGACGGCGCCGGCAAAATTGCCGATTGTGGGGGAAATGAAGTTCAAAGAAGTCAGCAAGGAAAAGTTGCTCGGTTTCCTCCAGAATACAGTCCGCAAGACGGGCCTCAGGATAAACGAACAAGAGCGCGTCGAGGCAATCACGTCCGTCGATGGCGGATTTGAAGTCAAGTCGACCCGCAATGTCTACCGTTCGCGTAGTGTACTCCTGGCCATCGGCCGGCGCGGCACGCCGCGGCGTCTCAGCGTCCCAGGAGAAGAGTTGTCGAAGGTGGTCTACCGCCTCGTCGATCCGGAACAGTACCGGGGCAAACATGTGCTCGTGGTCGGCGGCGGCGACAGTGCGCTCGAAGCTGCTGCAAGCCTCGCAGAGGAGCCCGGCACGACCGTCGCGCTTTCTTATCGCAGTGACGCCTTCGCGCGGGCCAAAACCAAGAACCGCAAACGCGTCGAGGACGCCGAAATGGCAGGCCGGCTTGAGGTCCTGCTATCCTCGACCGTGACCCAAATATTGCCCGATCGCGTGGAGATGGAACATCGAAAGCGGCCGATGGTGATCCGCAACGACGCCGTGATCGTGTGTGCCGGTGGCATCCTGCCAACCGATTTTCTAAAGAGTGCCGGCATAAGAATTGAGACTAAATATGGAACGGCTTAAGACAAGAAGCATTGTGGTGCCTGTCTTGACGCTCATCTTGGGCGCAGCAACGGCCGAAGCAATTGCCGCAGATCGCTCACGGTCGCCGACCGACCCGGCGGTTGCCGCCGCCATGCGCGCGGGTTCATTCAAAGACGCTGCGGCCCTTCTAAAGGAGCGCGCCAAATCCGGTGACACCGAAGCGCAATACCAGCTCGCCTCACTTTATCGCTCCGGCAAGGGCGTCGAGCAAAGCGACGCCGATGCCTACAGCTGGATGAAACTTGCCGCCGGACATGGACATATCAAGGCACAATACAGCCTCGGCACCATGTACCTCGCGGGCCGTGGCACGCGAGTCGATACCGCCGGCGCGCGGTTGTGGCTGCAGAAGGCAGCCGCACAAGGACACGACCAGGCACTCCGGCTTCTGGCGGAAGTCAGCGAAACGCGAAATGCGCCGGTCCCAGACGCGTCCGCTAAGAAGGTACCGCCTATTCCCGGTGGATCTGGACTGAACAAGAAACCAGAACCGATAGCCCAGGCTCTGCTCAAAGCGGACGCGTCAAGTCCCGCTGGAACCGTGCCCCCATTCGTTGAAGCCGCATGGCGCGGCAAAATCGAACTGCTAAAGCGCTTCCTCGTGGCAAATGTCGACCTGGAACAAAAAGACAGGGAGGGTAACACAGCGCTCGCCCTCGCAGCCGCTGGCGGACACATCGCCGTTGCCGAGGCTCTTATTGAAGCCGGAGCAAACGTCAACTCGCCAAATTTGAAGGGTGATAACCCGCTCATCTTGGCAACCACAAAAGGTAAGGACGACGTTGTTGCCCGCCTTATTGGCGCACAGGCAGATGCTAACGCTAGAAACAAGTCTGGCCGTTCGGCACTCGACATGGCTGTTCAGCGATGCTCATCGCCACTTGTCGAGCGCTTGATCAAGGCCGGAGCTGTGCAGACGCAATCGGAAAGCCGCGAGACGGTCTTGATGCAGGCTTCGGAGAATTGTGAGGCCCCGGTTATTTCTGCCCTCTTGCAGGTCAACGGGGACATCAACGCTAAGAATGCGCGCGGACAGTCGGCGATATGGATTGCGGCCGACCATGGAAATACCGCAGCGCTTCGTCTGCTGCTTGACAAAGGTGCAGACAGTCAAAGCCCCAACGAGAACGGCGACACACCCCTGATGCGGGCCTTGGCGAGGCGCGCAGAACCCGCTGCAGGGCTCCTACTGGCGAAAATCGATGCGCCAGACCGGCAGAACGCGAGCGGAAACTCGCCGCTTATGTTTGCAGCGAAGTCGAACATGCCCGCAGCGGCATCTCAATTGATCGCAGCAAAGGCCACTTTGGATACCCGGAATAACAACGGCAATACCGCACTTATGATTGCCGCACTTGAGGGCCATGCCACAATCGTAAAGCTGCTCATCGAAGCGGGCGCCGATCAAAGTCTACGCAACAAGAAGCGCGAACAAGCGCGCGATCTAGCGCTAGCCCTCGGACATAATGACGTGCTCAAAATCTTGAAATAGGCGCGGGGCAGGCAACTGCGTATTTCACTGAGCGCCGGCGGGAAATTGTATAAATTAGAAGGCATATAACGCAGACCACTGTCACAAATCGACGGCGGACAGTCTCTCAAGAAATTGCTGGTCCGAAAAGTCTGGAGCAGATCACATCGCTAAATCTCTGAGCCGATTGGCGACCCCGGCAGGATTTGAACCTGCGACCTACGGTTTAGGAAACCGTTGCTCTATCCAGCTGAGCTACGGGGCCACAGTGTGCGACGCCGCAACCGCGTCCTGCATATCTAGAGCTATGGGGCGGCACCTCCCCGCCGTCAAGCAATGGGCACTCGGTGCCCAGATCCTTGTTCGGTGAAACTGCTCCCGGACTCACTGCCTTTTGCAGCGACTGCTGGAATACTCGTCGAGACCGCACTGACGGCTACGCCTTGACGGAGTTGGCAACACTGCACGTCCCATTCCAAGGACGTACTTGAAATTATTGCGATCACAATCTCGGCGTGTTGTTTAGGCGTGCCCCTCCGGTATTACTGCCGCAGAGCACTCCGGATTTCGAGGCCCGGCCTGACTAAGTCGGCCCCATTACCATGATAAACGGAGAAACACTCGCCATGATTTTGACATAGACGGGGCACTCTCCACAAGATTGAATGTTCTTTTGGCTGCAAAACCTATGCGTGCGCAATCAAAAGGTGTAGGGCGTTTGATCTCATAATGTGTGGAGTTCATCTTCAATGGGCACGATTCGCGTCGAGTTTGTACCGGTCCAGAAATACAATCTTGGACTTCTCGGCTTTGACCATATCCAACTCGTCTATCAGGACGAAACCAGCTTCGTTGACCGGCAAGATCATTGGTATGTTTTGGAAGGGATCCAAGATGGCGGCCTTCTCGGTGGCACGCTCGGAATCCAGGGCGAAGAATTTTATACCCCCCTGTCTGCAGCCAACGGCGCAAGCGGCGACGCACTGATAGATAAAATCGGAACGCCCGAAAGCCGTGGCAGCCGGCCCATCATTGTGAGCCCCCAGGCGCTCTCCCTATGGGACGCCATGTCCAACTACGGAACAGAATTGGAATTGCAAGAGCACCCCTATACGGGCTTTTCATTGCCGGGCAGCGCATCACCGACAATCAACTCGTCCTCTGCTGTCGCCTCGATGCTTTGGAGCATCGGCATCGACGTGAACCTCGTGATGCCATTCGCAATTAGATTTTCCCCCGGTACATCGACAATACTTGGAACAACGCAGGCCAATGAGATCGCACTCGAAGGCAACTTCACACAGGTTGTGGGCGGCTTTGGCGAGGACATTCTTCGCGGCTCGTCATCAGCGTCCGGAGTTGAAAAGCTCTATGGCGGAAACGACGACGACACAATTCACTGGTCTGCCGGTGAAAACATCATTCATGGAGGTGAACCGCACCTCAGTTACGTTTTGGACGGCCTCGACACGATCGATTACTCAGGCGTAGGTGAAGTAACCTTCTACAGCGCGCGCCACCCTGTCGAACATAAAATCCCAAATTTTTATACGGTCTTTGGCAGCGGCTCCGACCAGCTTTTCTCAATCGAAAAAGTCACATGGCTCAGAGGACGCGACATCGTCAACGTGCGCGAAGGCATCGACATTCTCGAAGTTCCAATCGAATTCAATCTTGACAACTCGTCGGAGGGCGGCATAGGCGACGAACTTATATTTACCGACAGCCAGACGCCGCTGATCATCAATTTTGTCTCAGGATCGATGATTTCCGTCCAAACGATCGCAAATTCAGGACAAGACGCCGGCATTTGGGCTCAATCGGTGGAAACGATTGTCGGCTCAGACGCTGGCGATTTCATTTATGCCGGTGAAAACGTTACCATTGTTGATGGTGGTGGAGGAGACGACATTCTCGATGGCCGCCTTGCCGTTCCGTTTTCGGAAGGAAGCCCCCTCGGCTACGACATCGAACTTTACGGTAACGAGGGCAACGATACCCTTGTGAGCGGGGCGGGTTCGACCAGCGCTCACGGCGGCGACGGCAGTGACCAGTTTATTCTCTCGGCCATGGGAACCGGCAGCGGCCGGCCGAAATTGGTCATTCTTGACGCCACACCGGATGATCGACTTTATGTGCCGCACGATTTTTTTAAGACCGCCCGTGGTGACTACGAAGGCTCCGAGCTGTTCCAGATTACCGGCGGCCCCTTCAAAATGGACGACTTCAATTCAGTTACTTTTTTTGATTGGGGCATTCCGGATGAAAACACCATCGACGGCTTTATCGAATTCGCCGGCCGCATAACGTTTGAAATGGACGATGCCGACCTTCTGATACGACTGGTCCAAGGGCATGCCGAAACGACGTCTATCGATTATGGGCCAACGGAACCGCCCGGGCCGCCAATGACTGCAGCAGCGCTCGAATTCGAAACCCAGGCTGTCATTCGGGTCGTCGATTGGAGTGAAGGCGATCTTGGCATCACTTTTCCATTAACTCTAGATTTCGAAATTCTGTTCGAAACGGGCGTCCTCGAAGATTACCCAGGCTGGTCGAGTGCGGTCCATAGTGCGACCAGCCCATCGCGATTTATTAGCCCATTGGACGAAAGACCAGACGCATACCTTCCGCCCGAGTTGGCCCAAGCAGCCGTTTCTGCCCGCACCTTTGCGCTCTCTGATTCAATTGCAACAGACGGCGACGACGTCATTTCAAAGTCAATATGGAATTCAGATGAAATTGTGGGTCTCGGCGGCAATGACGATTTAACGGGCAGCTCCGGTGGGGATCTCATAAACGGCGGAACTGGTGACGACGTCATGGCTGGTGGAAAGGGCAACGACACCTACTACGTGGATTCTGCCGGCGACCAAGTTGTGGAGGCCTACCGCGAAGGATTTGATCGAGTCTACAGTTCTATCGACTACATGCTGGGAGCCAACGTCGAACACGTCACGCTCACCGGAAACGCCCACACTGCTCAGGGCAATGAGCTGCGCAATACAATCGTCGGCAACGAGTTAGACAATGTCCTTATTTGGCGGCGCCGGTCACGACACTCTCGCCGGAAACCAGGGTAACGACGAACTATTCGGCGGCGAAGGTAGCGACGGCTATGTTTACGAGAGCGGCGATGGCAATGACATTATCATCGATGCCCCTGGAGCTGAGGACCAGGATGTCATCGTATTCGCGGGGCATTACCGTCCGGAAGACGTTAGCTTCTTCCGTGATCCGGCCGCCATGGATGACTTGATCCTGCGCCTGAGCGGCGGCGGGAGTATTACAGTTCGCGATCACTTCAATGGATCCGCGATTGACACGATCGAGTTTTCGACTGGGACAGTCTGGACATCAGTCGATGTTCAGGATCGCGCCTCTGCCGCAACTATATCCGCCAATGACATCCCCGACGCCCGGCCTGACAGCTATATTTACGCTGGCACTGGAGATTTCACGATAAACAGTGCGGCACTTCTCGAAAATGACAGCGACAATGACGGCGACACGCTAGCAATTGTCTCCGTAACCGATGTCAGCCTGGGCAACGTCACAGTCGATAGCGGCGGCAACATCTTCGTGTCATCCGTCGGGACCGCCTCCGCTATCAACTTTAGATATTGGATCGCGGACGGGCGTGGCGGAACGAGCTCGGCGTTGGCAGAAATCGCGCTTTTTCCAAATCAACCGCCACAGATTACCTCAGCCGAATTAGCACCCGCGATCGAAGACTTGGACTCGGCAGGGCGCGTATTTGCTTCGGATCCGGACGGAGATAGCCTCGTCTATCGCATCAAGGTAGGATCCGGACCTCAACGCGGCATCGTGATATTTGGCGAGAATGGAAACTTTATTTATCGGCCAAACGCGAATGCCAATGGCGCCGACGCCTTCACGATTGTAGTCACAGATGCGCTCACAGGAACAGCTGAATACAATTTCATTCCAGTCATCGCCGCTAGCAACGACAATCCTATCGCGCTAGCAGACCTACTGGGCATTGTCCAAGGCGGCAGCACAAAAACGATCGCCTCATCGGACCTTCTCGGCAACGATAGCGACATCGACGGAGATCAACTGCATGTGAGCTCGGTCTTAGGCGCCGTTGGCGGGACGGTTAGCCTTGCCGAGAATGGTGAAATCCGCTTCGCCGCCACCAGCGGCTACGCGGGAGCCGGTTCCTTTGCTTACACAATAACAGACAGCCAAGGCGGCACCGCTCAGGCAACTGCTTCACTGACGATCATCGAGAATACGGCGGTCAATCAACATTTATTTGTTGGCACAAATCGCGATGACAAACTCACTGGAACAGACGAAGCCGATGTCTTTATCGGCAAGAGAGGCAACGACGTCCTGGACGGCCGGGGCGGCAATGACATCTTCGAGGTTAGGGGACAGGCCGGGCTAGACATCTACAAGGGCGGCGCGGGCTACGATACGATAAGAGGTGGTGCCGGTGTGGACGTAATACGCGTCACCTCAAACCAATCGAACTTAAATAGCATTGAAAGAATTGATGGCGGCGGGAGTCGCTACAACTCTATAAATGCAACAGGAAAAAATGATAAACTCGACTTCTCGCACATCGCTATAACCGGGATCGAACGGATCAAACTTGGAGCAGGCAACGACACCATTCTTGGCTCCAAAGGAAACGACACATTCATTGGTGGCGCCGGTCAAGACACTTTCAAGTTCAAGTCCGGGCATGGCCACGATGTGGTCCTCGACTTTGAGTCCGGATTTATCGGCCGCGGCAGCGATAAAATAGACCTGCGAGAAACAAACATAAATAGCTACTTGGAACTTATCGAAAATCTTCACCAAGTTGGCACCAACACCGTCATCACCTTAAGTCAGGACAGCAACATCACATTAAAACATACCGCGCCATGGCAGCTATCATTCGACAATTTCCTGCTTTGATCATTGCGTTCTAGATTGTACGGACGATCGCGGGGAACACATGTACACTGAGACTTGAACCTGCGCGGGTGGAGCACGACGCCTTGCCGTATCGCCATCGACAATGCCTGATACTTTTCAGCCAGGGCTTGAGCATAGCCGCGATATTCTCGTTTCTTTGGCTCGGGACTGCCCATGCTGGCGAACAGGCATGCGCATTAAAAAAGGGTACCATTAAAACCGTCACACGCATCAACGATGCCGACAGCATCACGCTGGAGGACGGGAGCGAAGTTAAATTAGCTGGCACCTTGGCGCCGCGCGCGTCCGACGGCAACGCGGCCTCAGGCAAGTGGCCGGTTGAGACGGGCGCTATTTCTGCCTTGTCCGCGATCATTCTTGGGCAAAAAGTCGAACTCGCATTCGGCGCTACGCGAACTGACCGTTATGGACGGCACGTTGCTCACCTCTTTGTGGGTCGAGGCCGGGACCGCATTTGGGTCCAAGGCGCACTCCTCTCCAGTGGATTTGCAAGAGCTAATGCCATCCCTGGAGGCAGAGACTGTTTGCCAGAACTCTTGGCTCATGAGCAACTCGCGCGAAATAGCCGTCTTGGGCTGTGGAGCGTAGGACTATACCGCCCGAAGCCCGCTGATCGAACCGCGCTGTTGATGTATCTGCGAAGCTCGTTCCAGATCGTGGCCGGTCGCGTCGCAACTGTGTCCCGCACAAAATCTGGCATCTATCTGAATTTCGGCACCAACTGGCGCAACGATTTCGCAATCCACATACCCAAAGATGTCGCGTCGGAGAACCGCGATTGGGAAACAACACTCGACACTTTCAAAGGCAAAAACATTGAAGTGCGCGGCTGGATCGAAAGGCGCAATGGCCCAATGATCACGCTCTCCCATCCTGCCCAGATCGAGATCATACAAGAGGGCATGGCGGCGCGAGGCTTTCTAAGGCCACGGGCCCAGGCCAAGGACATTCGCACACCACATGAAGGGGCTCCAGATGCGAACGAACCGCCAGCCCAAAAAGAAGAGCGCCCGGAGCCGGCAGCTCCAGGCGCTTTCGATCTTTAAAAACGTGCAGCGAACTACCCTTAACGCGCTCTAGGCTGCTTCGCCTACCGCTTCGCCGTCCGCTGCCAGGCGGCGGCTTTTTGCGCTCTTCGACAACACTTCCGTAATGCGTTGAACCGCACCACGGTCATCGAGCTTCTCAACCGCCGCTATTTCACGGGCCATACGATCAAGCGCATCTTCATAGAGCTGACGTTCGGAGTAAGACTGTTCCGGCTGGGCCTCTGAACGATACAGGTCACGCACCACTTCTGCGATTGACACGAGATCGCCAGAGTTGATCTTCGCAACGTACTCCTGCGCGCGGCGGCTCCACATCGTTCGCTTGATGCGCGCGCGCCCTTTGAGGATTTCCATGGCCCTCTTGACGATACCGTCGTCGGCAAGTTTACGCATGCCAACGCTGGCAAGCTTGCCTGTCGGAACGCGCAACGTAAGTTTTTCTTTCTCGAAGTTGATAACGAACAACTCGAGCGCCATTCCAGCAATTTCCTGCTCTTCGATGCCGACAATCCGGCCGACGCCGTGAGCTGGGTAAACGATAAACTCATTGGCCTTGAAACCGTGACGCTGGCTTACAGGCTTTTTCTGCGCCGATAGAACCTGACGTGCAGCGGCTGTCTTTTCCGCGATGGCTTTAGGTGTCGCCACAGCAGCGGCAACCGGTGCTGTGATTTTTTGGCCGGCAACTTTCTGCACTGACGCTGGTAATGCACGCGCGGCAGCCGGTGCTGCCACAGGCTTAGCCGCAGCGTGGATAGCTGCTTTGAGCATACCAACGGCTGGCTTCTTGAGCGCAATTGGCTGTGAGACAGGCTTCACTTCAGCTTTGGCGGCGACCGGCACCTTTTTAACGGGCTTTGCAACCGTGACCGGTTTGGCAACGACGATAACTGGCGCAGGTTTTGACTTGCTGACCGGGGCCTTTTGGGCTAACTCGGCTTTAACCTTTGCGACTTTTACCAGGGCGGGCGCTGCCTTGGCGGGAGCGGTTTTGCGTGCCACAGGCTTTGCCGCCGACTTGGCAACAACCTGAACCTTCTTCTTCTGAGCCATTTCGTTCATCTCACTCTGACGTACAAAATCCGACCAGGCACTTCGCCCAAAAGGACCGCGGCCACTCTTACTAGAGAAGGCCGGCTGATTAACCGATGCGCCGGGGGTCGCCACATCGTCGTGCTCTACACACACATAGTCGCCCGCCCTCCTTTAGCCAGAGGTCGTGCCGCATCTGCTCGTTTTTGGCCTAGTACTGCAAATCCTGCCCGACTCTGATTTGGCCCAGTTGACGCACCTAGTCGTCTTATTGAGCACAAACCCTTTAGAAAGGTTAGAGCTCTTTTGTTCTTGGCTGTTCAGGATTTGTGCTCACTTCTTGCCATCACGCAGTGCACACTAACACAATCTTCACGGCAAATGAAGGGCTGGACGGTGGGACACAACCGTCGACCTTAACTGTTAGCCTTAAGTTGCGTGCGCATAACGCTTGCTCCACGCAAGATAAGTCACGAAAAATCGAGTTTTTATGGATATTTTTCTAAGCTAGTCGCCGGAACCAGGTTCGGGAGAAAAATATTTTTCAAACTTTGCTTTTTCATCTTTGAAGACATCGGCGTCGCTTGGGGCGGCCTTCTTGGCCGTAATATTCGGCCAAGTTTCTGCGAATTTCCGGTTCATTTCCAGCCACTTCTCAGTTCCAGGCTCGGTATCGGGCTTGATCGCGTCAACCGGGCACTCAGGTTCGCAGACACCGCAGTCGATGCACTCATCCGGATGAATAACGAGCATGTTCTCGCCCTCATAGAAACAATCGACCGGACAGACCTCAACGCAATCGGTGTATTTACACTTTATGCAGTTCTCATTGACGATGTAAGTCATGCTTGTTTCCGGTCGGTAGCCGTCATCGCCCAATAACGAGCGTCGTTACGTTGTACTCTAAGACCGTGAACCATGACACTGCACCGGACGCAAGTACCAAGAGGCAGCACCGCAATCAAATCAACCGTCCTTTCAGTCGCACAAGATCGCGTCGCTCGCGCTTTGTCGGGCGGCCCGCCCCCTGTTCACGGATGGCTTGATGCGCATTCATAAAATCCGGCGTAATCGAACCGGCCTTATTCCCGGTACTTGCTGCGGTTCGCTCTGGTGCAGGAGTCAAATCGCGATATAAGCCCGCTGCCTCAGTCGGCGGGCCCCTTCGCGTGCCAAAACCTTCGACAGTAAGAATTCTTACCTTCGGCCCGAGCGAGATCGTCACCGCATCGCCAAGCCTCAGAATTTGAGCGGACTTGACAATGCGTTCGCGATTAACCCGCACCTTGCCTTTTTCAATCAAAGCCTGTGCCAGCGTACGTGATTTCGTAACCCGCGCATACCAAAGCCATACGTCAAGTCGTTGCCCAGAACCACTTCCACCGGACGCCGTCATCAAGAACCAGCCCCCTCACCCCGCTTGTTCAATGATGCCTTGAGTGCTGCGAGTGCCGCAAATGGACTATCTGGATCAACTCCAGACCGCTTTGGCGGTGAAGCCGTGATAACCTCCGGTTGCCGGCGCGCATCATCACGACGGCCTTTGTCAAATCGCGGACCCTTGTCGAAACGCGCGCCCCCGGCAGGCCGATCGCGATTGTCGCCACCGCCCTTTTGTTCTCTTGCGCGATCGCCACCTTGAGGCTTCGGCCGCTGGTCGCGATCTCCAGCGCTGTGGCGCTCACGCCGCCCTCCTCGATCAGCCCCATGCTTATGAGCGTCGGAGCGTTGTTCACCAGATTGTGGCTTTGCCAGACCTGATGAAATCCCATCCGCCGGATTCGCACCGGATGCAGCCGCCCCGCCCTCGGGCACAATCGCCGATTGACTGGAATGACGCACGTCAGGCCGCGTTCCGGAGTGTTTGTGAGAAGAGCGGCGATGATGGTCACGACGTGGCTCTGTCTTCTCGTGCTTCTCGGCGCGCTGGTGCCGTCGCGGGCGCCAAATATCTTCAAATTTCTGCTCTTCAACGACCGCGGGGGCCTCCGCCGCGGATTGCGCTTCTCCAGAGGATTCTGTTGGTGCCGCAATTGTCTCAGCTGCCAGCGCAACAACCGCTGCGGGCGTCTCATCGGCCGGCGCCGAGATTTCAACAGCCGGCACGTCACCAGAACTTGAAACCGCTGAAGGTGTAACTGCTTGAGCCAGCGGTGCCGCTGGTATCGCGCGCCGCTCTAACTTGAAACCCAGGGCCTTTAGGACGTTCCCCAGTTCCTCGGATGATGTACCGAGGATCGACATCATCTCTTCGGTGGCCCTGAACCCGCCATCGCCCGTCGCGCCTTTTGGCGGCGCATCGGTAGCACCGGCTTTCTGGCGCCACGCCAGAAGCGGCCGGATGATGTCAGCCAATCGCTCCAAGATATCGAGACGAACGGCGCGCGGGCCGCACAAATGGAAGCCATAGGCGCGGTAGTAAGCTTCCGGAACATTCGCGTCTGCAGCGGCCGACGTCAGTCCAGGACGCGGCAATTCAGGCAATTTATCTAGGTCCTGCCCATTTGCTTGCGCATACTTTAGCGCAAACAGTGTCACGGTCAGCTCTGCCGCTGCCGGCTTCATCATGACCGGGAAATAAATGTTGAACGCCCCGAAACGCAGGCCGTGCTTACGCAGGCTTGCGCGCGCCGGCTGATCAAGCGCACTGATCTCGGCGGCCACCGCCTCGCGCTTCAGCACACCCAAGTTCTCTTTGAGACGGAAAGCAATGCCACGCGCGAGCCCCTGTAGGTCGCTGGCATTCGAAAGCTCAACAAGCGGCTTCAGCTTGTCCGCGATCAGTTCCTTGATCCAGGTTTGAAGGCGCAGCAATACCTTATCTTTGTCAGCTTCCGCAATGTGTTCGTCGGTAAGAAGCAAGACGGGCGGCTGCAATGGATCGTCAGCTGCTTCAAGCCTGGCGATCTCCTCGTCGCGCCACATGATCCGGCCGTTGCGCGTAAGCTTGAACGCATCGTTCTGGGCAGCGGTCACGCGGCGCACGCGCATCCCAAGCTCGCGCGCCAAAACATGCGTGGCGGCGGCCCGCGTCGCTTTCTCTTGGATGCCATCGGTTGATGAATCAAGCGTGAAGCGAAATCCCTTGAGGCGGCCTACGAAATGGTTCTCTACTGTGATCGATCCATCGTCGGCGATCTCGGCGTTCAATTCGTCTTTGTCTCTCATGCCCTTCATCAATGCACTGGTCCGGCGGTCCACAAAGCGTTGTGTTAAACACTCATGCAGCGCGTCGGAAAGCCTGTCTTCAATTGCCCGGGTCCGTTCCTGCCAATGAACAGGATCCTTGAGCCAGTCTGGACGGTTCGACACAAACGTCCAAGTCCGAATGTGAGCGATGCGGTTGGCGAGGGTATCTATATCCCCATCGGTGCGATCTGCAAAAGCTACTTGCTTGGCAAACCAGTCTTCTGGGATGCGCCCAGCCCCCGTTTGCAGGAACTTATAGAGAATTCCAGCCATTTCAGCGTGGTTTTGTCCCGAAATCTTGCGATAATCTGGAATCTGACACACATCCCATAGTTTTTCGACCGCAGATGGCGTCGTGCACAGCGCCACAAGCTCGCGGTCAGCGCTGAGCGCTTCAAGCGCGGCAACGTCATCGGCCGTTCGAGCGCGCGCTAAGCGAGCTTCCCGAGGCAATTCGCGAAGCGACTCGTGCAGCCGTTCAAGAGTCCGGAAATCCAGCTTTCGATTGCGCCACTGGAGAACCCGCACGCTGTCAAATGAATGGGTTTCAAGACGCTCGACAAGATCGCTATCTAATCCGTCGGCATCACCGGTGACACCGAAAGTACCATCATTCATGTGCCGGCCGGCACGTCCAGCAATTTGACCAATCTCACTCGCCGTTAAATTGCGGTGGCTATGGCCGTCAAATTTACGCACCGCCGAGAAGGCGACATGATCGACGTCGAGATTGAGGCCCATACCAATAGCATCGGTCGCAACCAGAAACTCGACATCTCCTGACTGATAAAGGGCAACCTGTGCGTTACGGGTGCGCGGCGAGAGAGCGCCCAGCACAACGGCGGCGCCGCCGCGCTGGCGCCTTATGAGTTCAGCGATCGAATAAACATCCTGCGTCGAGAAAGCGACGATGGCGGTACGCGCTGGCAATCTCGTAATCTTCTTCTCGCCGGCATAGGACAATTTTGAAAGCCGGGGCCGTGAGATAAAATTAGCACCCGGAATGAGTTCACTAATGGTCTCGCGCATCGTTTGCGCACCAAGAAGAAGCGTTTCCGACCGTCCTCGCGCGTGCAAGAGCCTATCGGTAAAGACATGACCGCGTTCGGGATCGCCGGCAAGCTGCACTTCATCGATCGCGAGAAAGTCGACGTCGACATCGCGCGGCATCGCTTCGACGGTTGAAACCCAATAACGCGCTTTTTCCGGCTTGATCTTTTCTTCGCCCGTAATGAGCGCAACGTTGTCGGCGCCAACTCGATTTTTGATCTTATCGTAGACCTCGCGCGCAAGCAGGCGCAGCGGTAGCCCGATCATACCGCTCTCGTGACCCAGCATCCGCTCTATCGCGAGATGCGTCTTGCCAGTATTCGTCGGCCCGAGGACGGCCGTCACATTGCGAATGCGGGCTTCCAGCTCGCTGCCCATGAACACTGGCCTCCTGACCGGATCTTGGCCCCGTGCATTGCAGAGTGAGCTGACGAGATCAAGGGTTTATTGAGGAATCGCGCGCGTATAACATCTGCGCAGACGACCTAGATTGCCGCGCCACGCTCATTGTGTCAGAGCAATCACTGTATTGTTAGGTGCCGTAATGTCGATGCGGTCTGCCAACATAACCGCCGCGCCAAGTGTCGTTGGTACAGTTATTCTGTATGGCACATAAACTCCTGCGCTTGGCACCGGTCTCAAAGCAATTTCAATTGCGCCATAATCGACCCACGGATTTACAAAATCTTTGGGCTTGTGCCCGGCAACCGGATCATATTTTACCTTGCAAATATGCAGCTCTTTGGGCTGGCCAGATGGCTTAGCCTCCGCAAGCCGCTCATGGCCTTTCGGCGAGAGAGTGAGATTGAAGCGCACCTTGCCGTCAAACACAGCAAGCTTCTTACTGCAAGGATTGCCAGTGCCCGCGTGCGTGAGTGCTATGATAGCGCTCATCGGATCAAAGACACTCTTCATGTGTTCGGGTTTCACAGGTACGGCTTCAGGGTTCGGTTCTTTCTTCGGCTCAATGGCCAAGGACTTAACCCCTGAACGATCGAACCCAAGTCTAATCAACCCGGCTTTCGATTTGGTACGGAAGTTCATCTGATAACTGACAGGCCGCGGATTTTCCGGCGCAATCGCCCCATTTGCCGTAATTGTGCCTTTCCACTTGAAAGCCCCGAACATTGCCGAGACATTAGCTGAACTTGTTGCAGAGTAGGTCTTGCCGTTTGAGGTCGATTCAAACGAATAGGAACCAACCTCAAAGCCATTAAACGACATTGTGTAACGGCTGGACACGCTCGACGGCCATTTAGACTCGCTCGCTCCAGCGTGAGCCGGGATTGGCAGCGCGACTGCGACAAAACATACGGCAAATGTCCCAAGGGCTAGTGCCGAACTGGTTAGACTTTTCATCGCATTAATCGTCCCTAGCAGATCACGAGTTCCTTAGGCCGGTTAGGCTTCTAATGCGTCGATTATGGGGCCTGCTTTTCACGGTTGACGAGCATATTTATCAACCTCGAAGCACATTAGCGGCAGTCCGGCTTGACGGCTGCGTCAAACGTCCCTTATACACCCCCATCCTCCCCGTGGGCTCCAGCCTGCGGGGCGAAGTTTTTTGGCCCAAACCGGCGGCCCCCTTTCGGGCGACTGACACCGGCGATCACTCCGCGCCACAGTGGCCCGCATCAGCGGGTGCGAAACGGGCAGCGGATCAAGGAGAGAGTAGCATGACTAGGCGCTGTGAGCTGATGGGAACGTTGCCACTGTCTGGGCAACGCAAGAGCCACGCAGAAAACAAGACGAAGCGCAAATTCCGTCCGAACCTGTGCAACGTAACCTTGATGAGCGAATCGCTGGGCAAGAAATTGCGCTTGCGCGTTTCGGCCCGTGCGCTGAAAACCGTTGAGCACCGTGGCGGCCTGGATGCTTATTTGTTGAAGGCTAAGAACGAGCAGCTGTCGCCCGATTGCTTGAAGTTGAAGCGCGAACTGCAGAAGGCCGTAGCTAAAGCCAAGGCCGCCGCTTAAGCAAAGCCGCAACAACTGACTAAATACAGATTTCATCAAAAGCCCGGCCGAGCTTAACTCAAGGCCGGGCTTTTGCTGTTTTGGGTCCGGCCAGCGCAAACTGCAGCAGGACCGTGCGCTGTAGCATGGCGTTGAAGTTGTTGTCCGAGATCAAAGTCAAAAGCGTTTCGCCATTTTGGCCCTGGCTCACTGCCAAACCTTCCATGTTATCGATTTCCTGTTCCAGCGTTGCCTCGACCAGAACTTCGCCTGCGATTGTCGCACCAGCCTTGAGCGCGGCCGCAGGAATTTTGCGCAACCGCATCTGCATGCCTTCAAGCCAGCGAAAGCGCCGCTCCAAAACGATGATGCTGCCGTCATCAAGACTGGCGACGTCGGTCACATCAAAATCACCGATATTCGTGAGATTAAATCGCTGCGCCTTCCCCTTAATCCAGATCCATCCCGTATGGTTGTGAGCATCGCCAATCAGGCGTTCTGCCATGGCAATTACTGACCCTTTATTCGGGCCGCCTTTCAAGACCGTCATGGCCTCGAGACCGCCGTTGCGGCGCATTTTCCGGCTGTCGGCGGACAGTGGCACGAACCCGCGCGTGGGCGACAATCCAGATGCCGAAATATCGTACCGCGCAACCCGGGCGTTTTGTTCAAACGAAACGAGCAACGACCCACTCGAGAGGTTGCCGCCCACCAAAGTTACGGCTTCCGCGTCCCTGTCTCGATTGCGCTTCAGCGGCCGGCCTTCTGTCGTCAGCAAGGGCCCGATGCGCGCATTTTTGATGCCTGAGGGTCTTGTTCCATCATAGCCGATCTCGCCTGTCATCCAGGCACCAGCATCCGAAACGGCCAAGAAGCGCCGGCCATCGGCCTCAAGGGTCAAACCCGACCAACCGCCGAAGTTCGGATGCGGAGATGAGAGTTGCAAGCCGCCCCGCCACTCAAGTTCGCCGAACCTGGTGCCGCTGCCCGTTCGTGAAAAATTCTCGATCCGCACCGCTGTTAGTTCAAGCGCCGCGACAGCGAGATCTTTTGTGTCCGGCTTTGGCTCCGCTGCGGCAAGACCCGCAGTCAAAAGTGTCACGGCGCCCAGAGCGGCCATGCGCCGCTTTCGCCCAATGTTTGCGCGAAGCCAAGTTAGTCCGAAATTTCTGTAAGTTTGCGAAGGCAAAACGTTATTCCCTGCCTAATGCACACGGCGGCTTTGAGCACTGCCACGCTTGCCGCTGTCTTTAGCCTTTTCCTCGAAAAGCTCAACCAGCTTTTCCGTCATAGCGCCAGCAAGTTCGGAGGGATCAGTGATCGTCACTGCGCGCGAATAGTAGCGCGTCACGTCGTGCCCGATGCCGATGGCGATCAGTTCAACAGATGAGCGCGTTTCAATCTCGTGAATGACTTGTCTCAAATGCTGCTCAAGATAGTTGCCGGAGTTGACGGAAAGCGTCGAGTCATCGACTGGCGCTCCGTCCGATATCATCATAAGAATGCGGCGCTGTTCGGACCGGGCAACTAAACGCCCGTGCGCCCATGCCAAAGCTTCGCCATCGATATTCTCTTTGAGCAACCCTTCGCGCATCATCAAAGCCAGGGCATTCTTGGACCGGCGCCATGGCGCGTCCGCCGTCTTGTAGATGATATGACGTAAATCATTGAGGCGGCCTGGTGACGACGGTTTGCCAGCTGAAAGCCATTCCTCTCGCGCTTGCCCACCCTTCCAAGCGCGCGTCGTGAAGCCTAGAATTTCGACTTTGACGCCGCAGCGCTCCAGCGTGCGTGCAAGAATGTCGGCGCAACATGCTGCCACCATAATTGGCCGCCCACGCATGGAGCCGGAGTTGTCCAGCAACAGCGTCACCACGGTGTCGCGGAAATCCGTATCGCGCTCGCGTTTGAAAGAGAGAGCGTGCATGGGATCGGTGATGATGCGGGTCAATCTCGCTGCGTCCAGCACACCTTCGTCGAGATCGAAATCCCAACCACGGTTCTGTTGGGCAAGCAACCGGCGCTGCAACTTATTGGCGAGGCGGGCGACGGCGGCAGCAAGCGTCTTCAGTTCCTTGTCGAGAAATGACCGGAGCCGCTCAAGCTCTTCCGGGCTTGAGAGTTCATCGGCACTAATCTCTTCATCGTATGCGCGTGTGAATACCTTATAACCAAACGCCTCAGGATTATCGAGCACATTGGCATTCGGCCGCCAAGGAGCTGGCGCCTCTTCCTCGTCGAACAACTCGTCGCTGTCTTGCTGATCCGCGTCGGAAGCGTCGGCCATGTCTTCCGTTTCGGAGATCTTTCCGTCCGAATTTTCGTCATCACTGGCTTGATCCTGGCCCTCGGCGCCCTGGTCCTGCGTTTGCTCGGAGTTTTCGGCGCCCCCTTCCTGGACATTCTCTTCGTCCTGGTCTTCGCTATCGTCGGGCTCGTGCGCGTCGGCGTCCTCGACCATTTCGAGAACTTTCAGCAAATCGCGGATCTGGCGGCCGAACTGCTCCTGACTTTCTAAACTTGTCTCAAGCCGTTCGAGAACTTTGCCGCCCTTACCTTCGATGATGGGGCGCCAAGCCTCGACCACGCCAAGTGTCGACGCCGGCGGCGCCTGCCCCGTCAAGCGTTCGCGAATGATGAGTGCGAGCGCATCTTCGAGCGGCGCTTCCGCGCGTTCCATCGGATTTTTGAAGCGGCCATGACTGTATTGATCTTCCAGACGTGCTGTCAGGTTCTTGGCCATTCCGGCCATGCGCGTTGAACCCAGCGCTTCTACGCGGGCCTTTTCGGCTGCTTCAAATACGGTGCGCGCGGGGCCCGGTGGCGGCACGATGCGCTGGTGGATCTTGTTGTTGTGACAGCCAATGTTGAGAGCGATGCTGTCCGCCCAGCCACGCACGATCGCCACGTCCTTGACTGACGGCGCGCGCGGTGGCTCGGGCAACTGTACGGAGTTGGCGGCAACCTCAGCCTTGCCCGGCCCGAACCCGACTTCGAGTTCCGCTTTGCCCGCGATGGCGCGCACGGCGGGGCCTAACACGCGCTTCAGCGGCTCAGAGGGTGCTTCTTTGCGTTTGGTTGGGGAGACGGATTGAGCCATTTGTCGCTATGAAGTCCGTTCTTTCAGTCAAATCCATCACTCATATTCCCTTCCCCTCAGGACTGGGGTTAGGGGTGGGGTCAAGAGCTAAGAGGAACATTTAACGTGAGACAACAAGCAAGTCTGCAAATTTTGCGCAAAGCTGCAAGCACCTGCCCCGCGGCATCTCCCCACCCCTGACCCCTTCCCGCTAGGGCGGGAACCGATGACAGGACTTGGCGCTCACCACGTCAGATTGAGTTTAATCCAGCGCTTATCGACGCCGTGCAGGACCCCATTGATAAAATGACCTTCGAATTTTGCATAGGGCCAGGCGTCACCCCGCCATGAGATATTTTCGATCTTCAACTGTCCGGCATCGAGTTTGATCTTTTTGACTCCGTCGCAGCCGAGTTTGGATGCAACTTCGGCATATGTCGTTTTTTCAAGAACTAGCGTATCGATTTGAGCTTCGGTGACCGTACAGGAGGTGGCTGGCAGTGTTGCCCTGGCTATTCCGATTGTAATGCATATGGCCGCCAGAATTCCGATCAGACCTGTGGCCATTATCTTCAAGATGCGCATTGTTCACCTCCATGGTTCCCGTTGAGGGACGCATGGTGCCGCGAGACTTCGCGCTCGTCTGTTTCAAGGGTGACAGCCAGACCAGCCAGAAATTCTAGGAGCCTAGACTTTAGGAACAACAAGCAGCACGCCCGAACCCGCAATATAGACGGTACCGGCATCATCGGTAATCTCGCCTTCGAGCGTTAGAATATCGCCGCCGAGTTTCTTGGATGGTCTCATGTCCACAACCCCCCAGGCGCAGATAGCGTCCAGGCCAGCAGGAACAGCTTTCTTCAGTTTGTAGTTGAATTCGAGACCATAGGCCTCGTGCTCTTTGCTGAAGTATTCAGCGAGCAAGGACACAAAGACCCCGGTCGAATGCCCGGCCGCGGCGATGAGCCCGTTGAAACGCGACGCCGCCGCGAACGGCGGGATCGGTGTGTACGGGATTATTGTCACCCAAGCTCGCGGCGACTTCGGCGATATTCTCAGCCGTGAACAGGTAGCGTTTCGTGCAGATCTCGCCGATGTGGGGCATTCCGCTCGCCCCATCTCAACTCAACGCAACATTCGCCGTGCTTTCGGGCAGTTCTTCGCCGAAGCAGCGCTGGTAGAACTCGGCAACCAGCGGCTTTTCGAGTTCGTCGCACTTGTTGATGAAAGTGACCCGGAAAGCGAAGCCGATATCGCCAAAGATCTCGGCGTTTTCGGCCCAGGTCATCACCGTACGCGGGCTCATGACGGTCGAGAGATCGCCGT
Organism: uncultured Alphaproteobacteria bacterium; assembly: GCA_963819605.1. Taxonomy (GTDB): domain Bacteria; phylum Pseudomonadota; class Alphaproteobacteria; order Rhizobiales; family Hyphomicrobiaceae; genus Hyphomicrobium_B. Next base: position 71,267 of record CAWFWU010000010.1, read on the forward strand.
TGATGAAGGCCGAGCGCGTCAGGTCTGCGACGCGCACCATGCTGGACACTTGCTTACGTTTAGCTTCAGTCTTGGCGAAGGCCTTGACCTTCGACAGCACAATCTTGGCTTCGTCGTCATGTGCCAAATAGTTGAGCGTCGCCACGATCTGCCACCGGTCCATCTGACCCTGGTTGATCTGCTGCGTGCCGTGATAGAGGCCGGAGGTATCGCCTAAGCCAATAGTATTCGTAGTCGAGAACAGCCGGAACGCCGGATGCGGGCGGATGACTTTGGACTGATCGAGCAACGTCAGCTTGCCCGAAACCTCAAGTACGCGCTGAATGACGAACATGACGTCGGGCCGGCCTGCGTCGTATTCATCGAAGCAAAGCGCGACGTTGCTCTGCAGCGCCCACGGCAAAATGCCTTCCTTGAACTCGGTCACCTGCTTGCCGTCCTTGACGACGATGGCGTCCTTGCCGACGAGGTCAATTCGCGAAACATGGCTGTCGAGGTTGACGCGCACGCACGGCCAATTAAGACGCGCGGCCACCTGCTCGATGTGAGTGGATTTGCCGGTGCCGTGATAGCCCTGGATCATGACGCGGCGGTTGTGCTTGAAGCCGGCTAGAATGGCCAGCGTCACGTCCCGGTTAAAGAGATAATCGGGATCGAAGTCAGGCACGTGCTCATCGGCTTTGGAATAAGCTGGTACTTCGAGATCGCTGTCGATCCCGAAGACCTGTCGCACCGACAACTTCATGTCGGGCATACCTGCCGTTGGGGCAGCGGCCCCGGCGCTCGTTGGCGTTCGCATGTCGTGGATACGTTCCCGGCTCAAACAGAGACTTGTTTGCGAAGAAGTTTGGGCGGGATGCCGGGTTCAGCGCAACGCGCGGTGTCCCAGGACGGCCGTTCAGACCATCCCCGCCTGTTTGAGATAATTATAGGCTTGGATGATCTCGCGCAACTTCTCCTCCGAACGGCTGTCTCCGCCATTGGCATCGGGGTGGTGGACTTTAACCAGGGCCTTGAAACGGGCCTTGATGTCCTCGCGCGAGGCCGTATCGGGCAAATCTAGGGCCCGGAGGGACTTACGCTCAAGGGGCTTCAGTTCACGGTGGTAATCCGGACCCGTTTTGGAGCGCGAGGATCGCTTTGGGGCGGATTGTCGCGAGCTGGTGCGAATATGGGCAGCCGCATCGGCCGAACGCTCGGGATCGCGCACGCCGTGCGCCCAGGCGTTGGCGCCGGATTTCCAAGTTGGGCGGTGGCCGGTCAGAGCATCCTTGCGGAATTCATCGACCTCCGCGTCGTTCATACCGTCGAAATAGTTGTACCCGGCATTGTAGTGGCGGACGTGATCGAGGCAGAAATTGTAATACTGCCCCTCTTTGCCGCGTCCAGCTGGCGCCTTATGGGGCCCCGGCTTTTCGCAGCCCTTCCACTGGCACGGAGACACGCTATCGGCGCGCTTGGGACTGTTACGTTTGCCCGAGACGCGGATGCTGTCGAAGATTTTGGAGTTGAGTTTCATGGGGGGCGGAGTATGGTCTTTGCTGATTGGTTACACAAGACCGCTGTGAGGCGGAACTGCGGTACCGGTCACTGTGACCGTCAGGACTTAATGCCGCGTTCACGCCGGCAAACCATTTGCGCATATGCGGCAAATCGAGAAACACTGAGGGCCTCCCATGTCGGCTGAAGCGCGCATAAAAGAAAAATTGATTGTGGCGCTCCGGCCAACACGGCTGGATGTCATCAACGAGTCCGAGATGCATGCCGGCCACCGTTCGTCGCCCGGCACCGGGGAAAGCCACTTCCGCGTGCTTATCGTATCGGACGCATTTTCGGGCAAATCCCGCGTTGAGCGCCACCGGATGGTCAACGAAGTTTTGAAAGGCGACGTGGGCGGCGCGATACATGCGCTCGCGCTTGCTACCTATGCGCCGGGGGAAGCGATACGCTAGGCGGCGCTCACCCCGAGTTCGCGATGTCTCCTTCATTGGTGCTGCCGTTTTCGCCGGCGGGCTTGGGTAACGGCGTAATGCGCAGCGCGGTGATCTTGTTGCGGCTCTTGCGCAAGACTTCGAAGCGGTAGCCGTGAAATTTGAAAACTTGGCCTGGCTCGGGAATGGTCTGCGCCTCGTGGATTACGAGACCGGCAATTGTAGTTGCCTCTTCGTCCGGCAAATCCCAATCCATCTGCCGATTGAGATCGCGGATAGCAACGGTGCCATCGACGTTAACGGTGCCGTCGGCCTGCGGGCGCACATGCGTTTCTTGCGTATCGTGCTCGTCGGCGATCTGACCGACGATTTCCTCAAGGATGTCTTCAAGCGTGATAAGGCCCTGCACTTCGCCGTATTCATCGACGACGAGCGCCATCTGCGCTTTTTTCTTGAGGAACTGGTTAAGCTGTTCCTTGACGCTTGTCGTGTCAGGAACGAACCAGGGCTCGGTTGCAAAGCTCATAATGTCGAGCTTTTCAGGCGCCCAGCCCGAACGGCCCAGCGCTGCGAATAAGTCCTTCGTGTGCAACACACCAACGATGTTTTCAGGCTCGTCTTTCCAGATAGGCACACGCGAATTCTGATGTTTCAGGATTTCATCGACGATTTTGGAGGGATCATCATCGCCGCAAACCATGTCCATCTTGGTTCGATGAACCATAATGTCTGCCACTTGCAGATCGCGCAGATCGAGAACACCGCCGAGCATGTCGGCCGCTTCCTTGGTGACAGAGCCTCCTTTGGCCTGCAGGTCAATCGTGCCGCGGATTTCTTCGTGCGCGGCGAGAATGTTGGCCGCGTCATCGACCGTTGTCGTCGTAAACTTCAAGAGCTGGCGCACCACGAACTCGATAGCCTTTGTAAAAGGCGTCAGAACATAAATGATGCCGCGCATGATGGGTGCAACGACAAGTGCAACGCGATCCGAATATGCAAGAGCATAGGTTTTGGGCAAAACAGCCGCAAAAATAACGATGAGGAGAAGTCATAAGGGCGGTGGCGTAAGCAACCCCCACCTCCCCATAGATCTGGACAGCCAATTGGGATGCAAGAGCTGCCGCCAAAACGTCAACCAAGGTATTGCCGAGAAGAACCGTACCAATCATCTTCTCCGGTCTGGACAAGACGCCGTTTACGACCTTCGCCTTTTGGTTGCCGTCCTCTTCAAGTGCGTGCATGCGCGCCCGGGAGGCTGCCGTCAGTGCCGTTTCGCTGCCGTTGAAAAAGGCCGAGAGCGCGATGAGAACTATGATCGCGAGAAGATTGAATGCGATAGCCAAGGTCATGAGACGTAGTGTGTCCGATCAGTATGACGTACTCTTATCAACATAGCACATTAACCGCTGCGCGTATTCACGGGTCAATCTCCCGGGCGAGAAATTCGCGTACTTTTTCGGGCGGAATATCACGTGAAACAAAGGCTTGACCGATTTCGTTGACTAAGATGAAAGTCAATTTTCCGGCCCTGACTTTTTTATCCTGACCCATGAGACGGAGCAATTCGTCTGGATCAGCCTTGCCGCCGGGAATGTCGCCAATTCGCGTTGGCAGTCCAACGGACTTCAAATGGCGGCTGACACGGTCCGCGTTGCCAATGGGACATAAGCCAAGTTCTTCTGAAAACCGGAACGCTTGCGCCATGCCGATCGCCACGCCCTCGCCGTGTAACAGCCGGTCCGAAAATCCGGTCCAAGCTTCCAGTGCATGTCCGAAAGTGTGGCCGAGATTGAGCAAAGCCCGGTCGCCTGTCTCGGTTTCATCACGGGCGACAATGGCGGCTTTGGCTTTGACGCTGGTTTCAATGGCGTGCGCGAGGGGAGGACCGCCATTGGCAAACACGCCCTGCCAATTCTTTTCCAGCCAAGCAAAAAATGACGCATCACCCAGAAGTCCGTACTTGGCGACTTCGGCATATCCTGCACGCATTTCGCGAGGAGGGAGCGTCGTCAGAACATTGGTATCGGCAATCACAAGACTTGGCTGATGGAACACGCCAATGAGGTTCTTGCCTTGAGGAGTGTTAATACCGGTCTTGCCGCCGACAGACGAATCGACCTGTGCCAGCAGCGACGTCGGCACCTGAACGAAACGTACACCGCGCCGCAGGATACCGGCCGCAAATCCTGCCAGATCGCCAATAACACCTCCGCCGAATGGCACAACGATATCGCCCCGCTCGAGGCCCAACTCAAGAAGCCTCTCACACAGCGGGCCAAGTTCGCGGAAACTCTTGGTCGCTTCGCCCGGCTTCAGTACAATCGAACTTGATGTCAAACCCGCCGACTTGAAGCTTGATTCAAGCGCGGCCAGATGATGGCGCGCAACATTCTCGTCGGTGACGATACCGCATTTGACCTTGCCCAACCGTTCCGAAATGAGCGCGCCGGCTTGTGCCAGTAATCCGGGCGCTATCAGCACATCATAAGAGCGTTCCCCCAGCGCCACGCCCACTTTGCGATGACTGGTGACGATTTGGCCCGAGCTTGGTTCAACGGCGGTTGCGGTCATTATAGAGGCCGATTTTTTGTGGGCTGCATTGACGTCGTAGAGACTTCAGGCGGTGCACGTTCCGGGCACTTTAGAACACCGGACAAACGGTTTGCTATCTCCATCACAATCGTATCGTGCGGCTCGTCACGGCTTTCAACCGTAATATCGGCCTCCGCGTAGATAGGATAGCGCGCGTCCATCAACTTTCGCATAGTCGCTTCTGGATTTCCGGTCTTGAGCAAGGGCCGTGTATCGCGCTTGCCAACGCGGCGCATGAGTACGGAAAGTTCGGCCTTGAGCCAAATCGAAATGGCAGCCTCCCTAATCGCGCGCCGGGTTCCTTCGTGCATATACGCCCCACCGCCCGTTGCCAGCACTTGGGGGCCGTTGGCTAGTAGCCGTCCAATCACCTTGCGTTCCCGATCACGGAAGAAGTCTTCACCCTGGTCGGTAAAAATCTCGCTGATGGTTTTTGCAGCAACTTTTTCAATCTCTTCGTCGGCATCTATAAATGGCAACCCCAATTTAGCTGCCAGCCGTTTGCCGACCGACGACTTACCGCAGCCCATTAGCCCGACGAGGACGATCGAACGCCGCCCCAACTGGGACTTGATCACCTCGACAGGGTCAGTTTCTGTCATGCTGAAAACTCGAGTTTCTGCTTGTTTCGATCCGCGATACGCCGGCGCCGTATCCCTGCAGTTCACCTCTTGCTCTTGCCACGAACCGAAAAGTTCCGCAAATCAGCCGCTTGCCTGGACATTCGGGCCACCGCCAGCATAGTAAAAGAATCGATTTCAGTGTGAAAGCCAAGCTACAGTCATAATCGCGCCAAGTTAGGCCCGGAAATATCGCCCGCAACGGGATCAGTTTATGCCAAGCCTCTTCCGGTTTATCTTCGTCGTAGGGTGTTTGGGGGCTATCGCGTTCGGCGGCCTCTACGTCCTTGCCACGCGCTACGAGCCCGAGCAGCAACTCATCAGCAAGCCGGTGACTGGCGTTAAAATCCGCCGCTAAGCCCGATAGGACCATGATCCCGAAATCCAAATCGTTAGCTGCTGCGGCGCTAATCATGGCGTTTGCCACCCCCATGCATGCGGCCGATCCGCCGCGCCGCCCTGCGGCTGGCGCAGAAACAGTCATGCGCGACGCCATACCGGTTCCCGTCGAGACGGGCGATTTGGCGCCGGTCATGTCGAGCGATGGATCTGGCCTGCCGTATGAGCTGTGGCGTGGCCTCGACATCTCCGGCATCGAAGGCCTCATTAGCGAACTTCAGATTCCGCCGCGCTCTCCGGCTCTTCACAATCTTTGGAAGCGGCTGATTACCTCCGGCGTCACGCCGCCCGCAGGAGACTCGGAAAACAAGAAATTTTCCGCGCTCCGGCTTGAGGCGCTTTATCGCTCGGGCCTTGCTGCGGACGCTGCGCGCGAGCTTGAGAAGCAGGATGCTGCGGCCGATCCGGTCACCGCCGCACTCGCCTCGCGCAATGCTTTTGCCAATGCCGATCCAGCCAAGGGTTGTGGCATTGCGGCCAAAGCAGTTGGCCTCAAAGGCGACGTGCCCAAGCGCATCAAGGGCGAAGCGATCCTGATTTCTGGATACTGCGCGGCGGCAGCGGGTGATTTGCCGGGTGCAGGCCTTGCCGCCGAACTTGCGCGCGAAGAGGGCGTACCGGTTTCTCCTGGTCTCGAGTCGCTCGACGCCCTGTCGATCAAAGCGAAACCCAAACTCACCCCGGCTGAGACATATTCGGTGATCGACTATTACTTGATGGATATGGCTGGCGTTGGCGGCGAACTCCCAGCAGACAAGGCCGAGCCGGCACTGCTCGTTACTATTGCCAACGATGCCAACGCCAAACTCCCCGTGCGCCTTGCCGCCGCCGAGCTTGCTGCCCGCCTGAACGCTTTGCCGCCCGATCATCTGGCCGCGCTTTATGCGAGCGGACCTGTGCCGCAAAACGCCGACGCTTTGCTCGCTGGCGGTCAAACGTCCAGCACACGGCGGCGCGCTGATCTCTTCAAAGCTGCCGAGGGCGAGAAAACGCCGATGAAGAAGACGCGCCTCATCCGAGCGCTCATTGATGACGCCAAGCGCAGTGGACTGCCTTTTCAAACCATGCAGATGCTGGCCCGCGCAACGGCTGCAATTAATCCGCAGCCCGAGATCGGCTGGTTTGCCGAGACGGCTGCCGAGATCGGGCTGGCCTCTGGCGATTTCGCATTGACGCGCAAGTGGATCGCGCTCGCCAATCCTCAAGCGGCAGCGGCGCAGCCGGGGCAAAGTCTTGGGTCACTGGCTGGCTTTGGCCGACATTGCCGATCCAGCAGACCCCAAGCGGGGTGAACATTTGGCCGACCTTGAGGCAACTGCCGTGCACGGGCGTTTTGCGCCTGATGCCTTGCACCGGCTCGCAACCGTGCTCGACGCGCTCGGTTACAACGTGCCAATTCCGCTTTGGGAAGCCGCCAGCCGCACGCCGCAACCAGGCGGCGGATACTTGCCCGAAACCGGCGTTCTGACGGCCTTGCAGGATGCCGCCAAGGAAAAAGAGTTTGGCCGCACGGTTCTGCTCGCTATGAAAGCAATTGGACCGAACGGCGCGGAGAGCGCGCATATGATCGCGCTTGGCGACGCAATTAGAGCCTTGAAACGCGCCGGTCTCGAAGCCGATGCGCGCCGGTTGGGTCTTGAGGCTCTGCTCGGATCGTGGCCGCGCACGGCGGTCAACTGAGTGGGGGCTGTGGTGGACGGGAACGCAACGCACCTCCGCTCCTTTCTCGAAATGCTGTCCGCCGAACGCGGCGCGGCGCAAAACACGCTGCAGGCCTATGAGCGCGACCTTGGCGCCTACCTTGAATTTTTGAGCGAGCGCGGCAAACAAGCCGAGGCGGCCGGCGCCAAAGATATTCAAGCCTACCTGCATCGCATCTCGGCAGATGGACTGGCCGCTGCCTCTCGCGCGCGCCGCTTGTCCGCAATCCGCCAACTCTACAAGTTTCTCGCCGCCGAAGGCCTTGTCGATGCCGACCCGGCGGCCGGGTTGAGTGGGCCCAAACGCGAACGGCCCTTGCCCAGAACATTGAGTGTTACTGAAGTCGACCGCCTCATCGAAACGGCTAAGGCGAGCTGCGACGGTCTCGAAGGCCGGACACTGTTTCGCGCCCTGCGCTTTCATTGCCTCTTGGAGGTTTTGTACGCCTCCGGCATGCGCGTCACCGAATTGGTCTCGCTGCCAAGATCTGTATTGCGCGGCGACCCGCGCGTCTTGACCATCAAGGGCAAGGGCGGGCGCGAACGCCTCGTGCCGCTCAATCCGGAGGCGCGCGCCGCGCTCGACAATTACCTCGCAGTTTCGGGGCGCTTCGACAATTCGCAATGGCTGTTTGCGGCGAAGTCCGCGGAAGGTCACGTTACGCGTCAGGGCTTCGCCCAGGACTTGAAGGCTGCCGCTGGACAAGCCGGGCTCGATCCAGAACGCGTGTCGCCGCACGTTCTGCGGCACGCCTTTGCCAGCCACCTGCTCGACCGTGGCGCCGACTTGCGTGCGGTGCAACAGCTTTTGGGACACGCCGATATCTCGACAACTGAGATTTATACCCACGTCCTTGAAGAGCGCTTGAAAAAACTGGTCAACGAGCATCATCCTTTGGCCAACACTCCAGCCCGAAAGCCTTAGCTGAAAGCAGATGCGCGACGGCCCGCGCTTGACTATAGTGCGGCAAACGCAGTCACAAACCCAAGGAGACTTTGTATGAGCCGGCTGTATGGTGAAAATCATCGCGCAATGCAGGAAAGTTTCAACTCGCGCAAACTCGCGGACCGGGTCGAAGAGATTGTCGTGCGGCCCGAGATCGACGACATGGGCAAGGCCTTCATCGAAAGCCGCGACATGTTTTTCTTGTCGAGCGTCGATCATAACGGCCGCCCGACCGTATCCTACAAGGGCGGCACGCCGGGCTTCGTCAAGGTCATCGACCCGACCACGATCATCTTCCCGAGCTACGATGGAAACGGCATGTATCTCTCTATGGGCAACATCGCCGGAAATCCCAACATCGGCTGCCTGTTCATAGATTTCGAGCGCCCGTTCCGCACGCGTTTGCAGGGCCGCGCCGAGATCGTGCGCAGCGGCCCCTTGATGAGCCATTTCAAAGAGGCCGAACTCGTCATCAAAGTCTCCGTGGATGAGACTTGGATGAATTGCCCGCGCTACATCCATCGTTATCAGAAGCTTGAGCGCTCGAAATACGCGCCGGGCGTCGAAGCCGAAACACCGTTCTGCGAATGGAAGCGCATCGATATCGTACAGGACGCCATCCGGCCAAAGGAAGCGGCCAAAGTTCAGGAGATCGGCACGGTTACGATTGACGACTGGATCGGCAAAGTCATCTCCGGCGATAAGGGCGCGTGAATCTGGGGCACGTAAGTATTTGCAATTGCCGGTTTGCGTCACGCAAACGTCTCCAACGCCTTTTTCCGGCGCTCTCTTGGCTTGACGCTTCCGACTCTCGTTCCTCGAGCCGGCCGGAAGCGCCGGCTGCCTCGCGCAAGCCGGTTTCACAAAAAATCAGTGCGAAGGACGGGGCGGCGAAGCCTCGATCTGCTGTTTTATTCGTTCCGCGATGCAGCCATCGCCGTCCCGCACATGCCAACCCCGGGTTCATCAACGCCGCCCTATAGCGTTCGGCGCAACTCCCAGAACTGAAGACGAGTGAAACTCATCTTCGAGCCGTCGAACCCACATGACGCTCGTGCACCCCGAAAAATCGAGCGAGCGCTGTACCCCGCTATCGCACCTTGCTGTGCGCTTCACGCGGGCCGGCAGGTAACCCCATTTTCACTAAATTGGCACGCTGAACTTGGCTCTCGCCCCGGCATATTCTTCCCACTCACGGACCGCAGCTCGAGCCTCTGCCCTTCGCGCGTGAGAAGATGGCCAGCAGTATGAGGCCGCCGGAGAGGGCGAGGATGAGATGGGGTGAGAATATTTGCCTATGCTTGATGGCGTGCGCGTTAGCCCTTTGGAAAAATGCCGTTAGGCAAGCGGCGACCAGCGCGAGAATGTTGCCGCTTGGCCAGCCGGGCGGCCTTCGGCGTCAAGGAGGTTCCAGATCGTGGCGTCTTGGATGTAGAAGCGCTTGCCTGTGACGCTGATGCGGATGCCCTCGTAGCCGGTCGAGTAGCCTTGGCTGCGGGTTTCCGCCAAGGCTTTCTCGCGAGCGGCGCGTGCGCCGGGTTCGGCGGTTAGCCGCGACGGCATTTGAATGAACGCTTCGGGCGTCATCTCCCAAAGTTCAAGCGCAGCGCGATTTCCGTAGTCGAGAATAGGATCGGCTTCGAGCCCGTGCGAGAGAACGACGGCGGGCAATGCGAACAAGCGGCGCGCGTCGTCCGCGAGATTGCCGCTCCGGTCTATCAATTCGTGCCCCAAGAGTTCGCGATGCGACTTGAGAATGACTTGGGTGCGCGCGATCCAGCGACTGAGAAGTGGTTCGTCAATATCCACGGAGTTACCCCAGATTGAAGACGCGCGTCGGATGCAATGCGCCCTTGTCGAGTTCGCCGAGCGCGATAAGGCGGCCTTTCGAAGTGGCGAACGCAGGACCCGACATGACAGGCGCATCCCGGCCGCGAATGAGAATGGCTTGTCCGCGCGTGAGGCTCGCGGCGTCGGCCGGCGTGACCAGAAGCTCGGGCAAATCGGAGAGCGCGGATTCAACGGGCGCCAAAAGTTGCGCAAGCGCCTCGCCGCCTCCGGCCTCATCTTGTTTGGCGGCCGCTTGAATCGTTTCCATGGTGACGCTGCGGGCTTCATCAAACGGTCCAACGCGCGTGCGCCGGAGCGCGATGACGTGGCCATAGCAGCCAAGCAGGCGGCCGAGATCGCGGGCGATCGCGCGAACGTAGGTGCCCTTGCCGCATTCGGCTTCGAACACGCTTGTGGCATCGTCCGGCTGTTCGACCAGCGCCAATCGCTTGATGATCACAATGCGTGCTTCGAGCACGACGTCCTCGCCGCTGCGCGCAAGATCATAAGCGCGTTCGCCCGCCACCTTGATGGCAGAGAATGCGGGCGGGACTTGGCGCACTTCGCCGTGAAATCGCGGCAAAAGCGCTTCGATGTCTTCGACCGTCGGGCGTTTGTCACTCGTCTTCGTCACCGTGCCTTCGGTGTCGTCGGTATTGGTCTCCGTGCCCCAGGCAACCCTGAACCGATAGGCTTTTTCGCCATCGACCGCGAAGGGTACTGTTTTTGTGGCTTCGCCAAGCGCGATTGGAAGAATGCCGGTTGCGAGCGGATCGAGCGTGCCGGCGTGTCCTGCTTTTTGCGCATTGAACGCGCGCCGCACGGCACCGACGGCCTGCGTCGATGTCATGCCGAGAGGTTTGTCGAGCACGAGCCAACCGTGGATCGCGTTACCTTTTTTTCGTCGTGCCATGTGATCCTTTGGACCTCGGTGTCTGACCCTCCGGGTCTGACACCGTATGAGGAACGGTGCATTGTCCGTAGGTCAATGTGCGATACTTGCTGCGGTGTCAGACCCCGTTACTTGCCCGCCTCCGGCAGGAAGGGTCAGATACCCGACGGCATTACTTCTTCTCGATGTCCTGGCGCACGTGTGGGCTGTCCAACAACCGGTCGATGCGGCTGGCTTCCTCGAAAGTTGCATCCTGGCGGAAGCGCAGATCCGGCGCATAACGCAAGTTCAGCGCATGTGCGACTTCGGTGCGGATATATTTCTTGTTCTTTTCGAGCGCCGCGATAACGGGCTTCAAGTCTTCGCCGCCCATGGGCATGACGTAGACGGTCGCGAGTTTGAGATCATGCGAGAGGCGCACTTCGGGAATTGTGATGATGTGGGCGGCGATCACTTCGTCATGAATGTCGCCGCGAACCAGCAATTCGGCGATGCGATGGCGAATCAATTCGCCGATACGCAACATGCGTTGCGTGGGCGCCTTGGCGGAGGCGTTCTTTTTTCGTGTCATTGTTTTTCCACCGCGGGATCGGACCGCGTGCGGCCTCTTCTCAATTCACGTTATGGCCGGACTTGATCAAAGACTTCTGGCAATCGTCTCGACCTGGAAGCATTCGATTTGGTCGCCTTCGCGGATGTCCTGATAGTTCGCGAACGACATGCCGCATTCCTGACCCATAACAACTTCGCGGACATCGTCCTTGAAGCGCTTGAGGATCGAGAGCGAGCCCTCGTGAATGACGACGTTGTCGCGCAACAGGCGGACTTTCGCGCCGCGTTCGACCTTGCCTTCGGTGACTTGGCAGCCCGCGACCTTGCCGGTCTTCGAGATGTTGAACACCTGCTTGATCGTGGCGTAGCCGAGGAATACTTCGCGCTTTGTCGGCGCGAGCATGCCCGACATCGCCGCTTTCACATCATCGACCAGATCGTAGATGATGTTGTAGTAGCGGATTTCTATGCCCTGCACGTCGGCCGAGCGTTTGGCCTGTTCGTTTGCACGTACGTTGAAGCCGATGACGACGGCCTTCGAGGCGGACGCCAACGCGATATCCGATTCCGTGATGCCGCCGACGCCGGTGTGGACGATGCGGGCAATGACTTCGTCGGTGCCGAGTTTCTTGAGCGAGCCGATGATGGCTTCGACAGAGCCCTGCACGTCGCCCTTGATGAGGAGGGTGAATTCCTTCTGGCCAGCCGCATCTTTCAGCGTCTGCATCATTTGTTCGAGCGTGCGTGGCGTGCCGGCGGAACCGAGCGTCTCGCGGCGCTTTCTGATGCGGTAATCGGTGATTTCACGAGCGCGGAATTCGTTCTCGACGACTGCGAACTGATCGCCGGCTTCGGGTGCCGAATCGAAGCCCAGGATTTCGACGGGCACCGATGGGCCGGCGGTTGGAATGTTGGCGCTATGGTCGTCGAGCAGCGCGCGAACGCGGCCCCACGCCATGCCGGCAACAACGATGTCGCCGACTTTGAGCGTGCCGCGTTGCACGAGTACGGTGCCGACAGGCCCGCGTCCGCGTTCAAGCTTGGCTTCGATAACAATGCCTTCAGCGGGACGGTTGGGATTAGCCTTGAGGTCGAGAATTTCGGCCTGCAGGTGGATGGCTTCCAAGAGCTTGTCGAGGTTGGTGCGCTTCAAGGCCGAGACCGGCACTTCAAGCGTTTCGCCGCCCATGCTTTCGACCACTATCTCGTGCTGCAACAGATCCGTGCGCACGCGATTGGGTTCTGCCTGCGGCTTGTCGATTTTGTTGATGGCAACAATCATCGGCACGCCGGCAGCTTTGGCGTGGTTCAAGGCTTCGACCGTTTGCGGCATGACGCCATCGTCTGCGGCAACGACCAGCACGACAATGTCTGTGACCTTGGCGCCGCGCGCACGCATGGCCGTGAAGGCTTCGTGGCCGGGCGTATCGATGAACGTCACTTTGTGGCCGTTCGGCGTCGTCACCTGATAAGCGCCAATGTGCTGTGTGATACCGCCTGCTTCGCCGGAGACGACGTTGGTCGACCGGATGGCATCGAGCAGCGATGTTTTGCCGTGATCGACGTGACCCATGATGGTGACGACGGGCGCGCGGGGCTCGAGATGATCGTCCACGTCCTTGTCGCCGACAAGGCCGATTTCAACGTCGGATTCGGAAACGCGCTTGGGAATATGCCCGAACTCCTGAACCAGAATTTCCGCCGTTTCGACATCGATGACGTCGGTAATCTTGTGCATCGCGCCTTCCTTCATCAAAACTTTGATGAGATCGACGGCGCGCTCGGCCATGCGGTTTGAAAGTTCCTGAATGGTAATGACTTCAGGAATGATGACCTCGCGCGAAATCTTCTCGCGCGGCTGCTGAATGCCCATGGCTTTCAGCTTTTCCTTCTCGCGCTTGCGCTTCAGCGAGGCGAGCGAACGCTGCTGAGCTTCGCGATCGAAGTTTGTGATTGAAATTTTTGTGCGTTGACGGCCGTCATCGACAACCTTGACGGCGGGGCGCGCAATCTTTGCGCCACCCGGACCGCCGCGCTTGGGACCGCGGCTATCGTCGTCCTCGACAACCTGTTTGACGGCAACCGTGCGCTGCGGACGTTTGATTATCTCATCGCCAGCCGCATCCGGCGGCCGGCGGCTTGGCATTTCGATTTCACGCGGACGGCCGGCTTCACGCGGCATAAAGGCTGGCGCGCCCGATCCTGCAGGACGTGGACCGCCGCCGCCTCGCGGGAAGGGCGGACGTCCGCTGCCATCACGGCGATCATCGCGCCTGTCGCTTTCGCGGCGCGGCTCAGGACGAGGCGCAGCAACCGGGGGCGTATCGATTTTGGCTTGCGGCGCGGGGGCAGCAGTCGAGACAGCCGGCGCGGCTCGAGCAATAGGCGCCTCTTCCGTTTTCGCTTCGGATTCTGGCGGACGGACCGGCTCAAAGCGGACCGCGGCCGTTTCTGGGCCCCTTGTGCCATCATCAGCACGCGCTGCCGCGAGTGCTGTATCGCGCGCTTTACGTTCGGCTTCCGACAAGATTCTTTGTTGCTGGCCACGCGGCTCTGAAGCGGCGCTCTGCTCGGTCTGCGGTTTCGCCGCTGGCCAGGCCTTTTCAACGGCAGGCACTACTGCAACTGCTGGAGCTTCAACAAGATCGCTGCCTGGCACACCAAGTTTGCGCGTTTTCTTTTTTTCGACCACCACGTTCTTAGAACGGCCGTGGCTGAAGTTCTGACGCACGAGCCCTGACTCGACCGTCTTTTGCAGCGTCAGCGGCTTGCGCGCGCCCGGCCGCACGGTTTTGTCAGTTTGGTCTTTCTGTTCCGTCATGCGTCTCTATTCAACCTTCGTTATCAAGTTCAGAAAAAACGAGTTCAGGAGCGGCCGAAGAGGACCGGTAGCGCACGAGACGCCCCGCCTCCCTCAGAAACCGCTTTGCCAGTCCTCCGGGTATAAGGGCAGCATGTACCACACTTGGCCTGCCCATGGCCAAGCTCATTTCTGTGATTGTCAGGGCCGCGACGACAGGTGCTTTTTGGCCTAAATCCCCCTGGATTGCCCTGAATTTGCGGTCGAGCTTCGAACACCCGTCGGCCGCAGCATCACACCCATGTATCAGAACCGCGACACGGGCTTTGTCGAGCGCGCTATCAACCTGTTGAAAACCGGCGACGGCGAGCCCAGCCTTATTGGCCAGAGCCAAGGCATCGCAGACCCGGCGCAGGATCATGGCGTCGAGCCGGACTGCGAGTTCCCTGTCAACCGTCACGGGCGCCTTGAGACTTCGATCAAAAACCTTTGTTTTTATTGCTTTTTCTACAGTTTCCCGATGGGCGGTTAGCCACACGCCGCGACCGGGCAGCCGGTGTTCCAAATCAGGGACTAACTGGCCATCGGGGGCCTGAACGAAGCGTATGAGGCATTCTGGCTCTAAATGCTGACGCGTGACGGCACACAGGCGCTCAGAAGCGCCATCGGCGGCATCATCTGCCTCCGCGCCCATTTGCTGCAATCGCGTGCGCCGTTTCGCTGCCAATTTACTTCTGATGCTCCGTTAAACATAACACTCAGGCTGGGGAACTCGGTACCGGCCTCGCCATCGGCTTCTGCCTTGTCTGCATCCGGCTTGACGAGGTCCTCGGCCGAGATCCAGCCCGCCTGAACGCGCGCCGCCATGATCATGGCCTCAACGTCTTGGCGCGACAATTCGAAGCCGTCGAGGAAGCCTTTGTGGCGCACCGCTTCGGCGTCTTTCTCTTTCTTACGTTCCGTCCAGCCGACAAGTTCGTCGGTCGCGCAGTCGGCGAAGTCCTCGACGCTTTTGACGCCATTTTCGCCAAGAGCGACCATCATCGCGGTCGTCAGCCCTGGAATTTCGGCAAGTTCGTCGGCGACACCGAGTTCGCGCCGTTTGGCGTCGCGGTCTGCTTCCTGCTGTTCCAAGTATTCCCTCGCGCGAGTTTGAATTTCCTGAGCCGTGTTTTCGTCGAAGCCTTCGATATGAGCGATATCCGTCAATTCGACGAATGCGACTTCCTCAATCGTGGCGAAGCCTTCCGTGACAAGTAGCTGAGCGATGACTTCATCAACATCGAGCGCTTCCATGAGAAGGGCCGTGCGTTCGGCGAATTCTTTCTGGCGCCGCTCGCTCTCTTCGGTTTCGGTCATAATGTCGATGTCCCAGCCGGTCAGCTGCGAGGCCAGACGCACGTTTTGACCGCGCCGGCCGATGGCGAGCGAGAGCTGCGCTTCCGGTACAACAACTTCAATACGATTGGTATCTTCATCAAGCACAACTTTTGTGACTTCGGCGGGCGCCAGCGCGTTGACGATGAAGCTTGCCGCTTCCGGGTTCCACTGGATGATATCGACTTTCTCGCCCTGCAATTCGTTGACGACGGCCTGCACGCGCGCGCCGCGCATACCGACGCAGGCGCCGACGGGATCAATCGACGAATCTTTCGAGATGACGGCAATCTTGGCGCGCGAGCCCGGATCACGGGCAACCGATTTAATCTCGACCACGCCGTCGTAGATTTCCGGCACTTCCTGAGCAAAGAGCTTGGCCATGAATTCCGAGCGCGCGCGCGTCAGGAAAATCTGCGGTCCGCGCTGCTCACGGCGCACATCGTAGATGTAGGCGCGGATGCGATCGCCAAGGCGCACGTTCTCGCGCGGGATCATTTCATCGCGGCGGATAATGCCTTCTGCGCGGCCGAGATCGACAATGACATTGCCGTATTCGACGCGCTTGACTGTGCCGTTCGAGATTTCGCCGATGCGATCTTTGAATTCGCTGAACTGGCGGTCGCGCTCGGCTTCGCGCACTTTTTGAACGATAACCTGCTTGGCGTTTTGGGCTGCGACGCGGCCGAATTCGAGCGGCGGCAGCGCTTCAGCGATCATGTCGCCAACCTTGGCTTCCGGGTTACGCTTTTGCGCATCTGCCAGATTGACCTGGGTCGAGTCGTTCTCAACTTCATCGACAACTGCGAGGACTCGCGTCAAGCGCGCTTCGCCAGTTTTCAGATCGATCTCGCAGCGGATATCGTTTTCCGCGCCATAGCGCGATTTCGCAGCTTTCTGGATCGCATCTTCCATCGCTTCAATAACGATCTTTTTATCGATCGTTTTTTCGCGCGCAACTGCGTCGGCGATCTGCAAGAGTTCCAGCCTGTTGGCACTAATGCCTGTCATGGCCATGAGTTCAGTCCTCCAAGTCTTTAGGTGCGGGCAAGTCTGTAGGTGAGGGCAAGTCTTTCTGATCGAGATCGTCTTCGTCGAGTTCGGCGCCATCGCCAGGGCGTGTTGCGTGGCGTTTCTTGGCGCGCGTTAGTGCCTCGCGGATGAGTTCGTCGGTCATGACGAGTTTCGCGTCGGCGACCAGCCCGATGGGTAGACCCAAATGATGCTGGCCGGCCGGCCCAAGATCAGCCGAAATGCGCACTTCGCCATCCTCGAAACCTTCGAGCAGACCTTTGAAGCGCTTGCGGCCATCGATGGCTTCATTGAGTTCGATTTTTAGCCACGTGCCCGGCCCAATCTTCGAAGTCGCTCGGACGGACGAGTGGCCTATCGATGCCGGGAGAGGAGATTTCCAAACGGTATTTGCCCGACAGCGGATCGGCGACGTCGAGCACCGGCGACAAGTTTTTCGAGATCGTTTCGCAGTCGTCAATCGAAATGGTGCCGTCGGGACGCTCAGCCATGATCTGCACGATGCGGTCTTCCCCGCCTAAGACGCTGACGCGGACGAGGCGAAACCCTAGACCCACTATCACAGGCTCAGCGACAGCCGCAAAATCCGCGGCGAGCCCCGACTTCGCGCAAAAAGCGCGTGGCGGACGGAGCACCGGGCGAGGGCTTTGCGGAGGTGTTGGCAGGCTCGGTGGCCATAGCGTTCAAATGCGGTCCATGTTGCGTATGTGAGGCTAAAGTTCTTTGGGAGCGGGCCCCGGGGGTCCACTCGAAAGTCTTCAGTTTGTTATTGAGATGGGCGTTGAATAGGGGAATTTTGGGGGAAATGCAAGGGTTGTGACGCGGGGTCATCACCTTTAATTGCGCGAAAACTTCAAATAATAACGCACCCGCCCTTCGCGTTCGGCTTTCTGTTCATAACGCGTTTCGGGCCAGTCGGGGGGGCGGATGCGCCAATCGCTAGGGCTCACGGCGAGCCATGAGAACTCGCTTTGAGCGCTGAACGCTTGCAAAATGGTGCGGGCGTAGTCGCCGATGTCGGTGCCAATCCGCAATTCAGCGCCTGGTTTCATGACGCGGGCGAGGAGGGCGAGAGTATTCGAGTTAACCAGGCGGCGCTTTCTGTGTTTGCGTTTGGGCCATGGGTCCGGGAACAGAATGAAGGCGCGCGAGATAGAGCTTGCTGGCAGCCAGCGCAAAACATCGCGCGCGTCGCCCATGTGAAGGCGGATGTTCTCGAGTTTCTCGTCTTCGATTTTCGTGAGAACTTTGATGACACCGTCTTCGAACGGTTCGCAGCCGATAAGCGTCACGCCCGGATTATGCGCGGCCTGCCACAACAGATGCTCGCCGCCGCCGAAGCCGATTTCAAGCCAAACTTCCCCTCCCCCTTGTGGGGAGGGGTTAGGGGTGGGGGGAATCCGATGACGGACGAGATATGGGACTCCCCCCTCTCCCCGGACACTCCCCCACAAGGGGGGAGGGGATCTGGGATCCACAGCCACGCGCGGCAGCACATCCTGCATCAACGCAGCTTGACGATCGCTCGGTTTGCGGCCGCGGCGGCGGCCGAAGGAGCGGAGTTCTCTGTCGATGTCGGTGCTGTCGTCCGTCACGCGGTTTAACTCTCAAGCGTCTCAAACAAGAACGGCCGCACAAGGCGGCCGCTCCAATTGGATTTATCGTACGCGAAAAGCCGCTTAAGAAACGGCCTTCTTGATCGCGGGCGCGAGATCCGTCTTCTCCCACGAGAACCCGCCATCCTTCTCTGCCGGGCGGCCGAAGTGGCCGTACGCTGAGGTGCGCGAGTAAATCGGCTTGTTGAGATCGAGATGCGAGCGGATGCCGCGCGGCGTCAGATCCATGACCTCACCAAGCGCCTTTTCAATCGCGGCCTCGTCAACCTTGCCGGTGCCGTGCGTATCGACATAAATCGACAGCGGCTTGGCAACGCCAATGGCATAGGCCAGCTGAATGGTGCAACGGTCTGCGATGCCCGATGCGACAACATTTTTCGCCAAGTAACGCGACGCATAAGCGGCCGAGCGGTCCACTTTGGTCGGGTCTTTGCCGGAGAATGCGCCGCCGCCGTGAGGTGCCGCACCACCGTAGGTATCAACGATGATTTTGCGCCCCGTCAAACCGCAGTCGCCGTCGGGCCCGCCGATGAAGAACTTGCCGGTCGGATTGATGTGCCAGATCGTGTCTTTGCCAATCCAGCCGTCGGGCAATGCCTTCTTGACGAATGGCTCAACGATTTCACGCACCTGGCGCGATGTCAGGTCTTCGACGACATGCTGATGCGAGACGACGATTTGCGTCACGCCGACAGGCTTGCCGTTTTCATACTGGACCGTCACCTGGCTCTTGCTATCGGGACCGAGCTTCGCGGCTTCGCCTTTGCCAGACTTACGCGCGATTGCGAGATCTTGGAGAATCTTGTGCGCGTAGTAGATCGGCGCCGGCATGAGTTCCGGCGTTTCATTGCAAGCGTAACCGAACATGATGCCCTGGTCGCCCGCTCCCTCTTCCTGATTGCTCGGCTGCTTGGCATCGACGCCTGCCGCGATATCGGCCGACTGTCCGTGCAAAAGGACTTCAATGTTCGTGTTGGCCCAGTGAAAGCCTTCCTGTTCGTAGCCAATGTCTTTGATCGCTTGACGCGTCAGGTGCTGAATCAACTCAACCGTGACGCCGCGCGGTCCGCGATATTCGCCAGCGATAATGACCCTGTTGGTGGTCGCCATGGTTTCGCACGCGGCGCGAATTCCCCACGGATCGAGCTTTTCTTTGGCGCCTTCACGATAAAAGGCATCAACCACTTCGTCCGAGATGCGGTCGCACACCTTGTCGGGATGGCCTTCGGAAACGGATTCGCTCGTAAATAGGAATGACTTGCGTGCCAAGATGGCCCCCGTGTCTGGTTGAGGAAGGTGTTGAAGGCGCGCTCTGCCATCAAGCGGAACGGCCAGAAATTCGGGCGGTTTGTTGCAGTCTTTGGCCCAGGGGTCAAGCAACGGTGCCTAGGCTGCTGATCGTGACCCTGTGCAAAAACCAAGTTGTTTGCATTCGTTCGGCGCAATTGCGCCTATCAGGCCGGGTCCTCGCCAGCCAATCCCTTCACGAGATCAACGATCGATTTTCGTACTTTCGGATCAGTGATGCGTGCAAAGGCCTTGTTGAGTTCAAGCCCCTCCCGGCTACCCAGAAATTCAATCACATAACTGTCACTCGGCCGTTCGGCGAAACCAATCGTCTGCGTGCCGCTTCGCGTTCCGACGGGCGCTTCGTCATAAAAAAACTGCACCGTAACGCCGAGAACTTTTGCCAGATCGAAAAGGCGGCTAGCGCCTATGCGATTGACGCCCTTCTCATATTTTTGGACCTGCTGGAACGTCAGTCCCAGATTTTCGCCAAGTTTCTCCTGACTCATCCCTAGCAGCATCCGGCGCAATCGCACCCGGCTCCCCACATGAACATCCATGGGATTGGCGCGGCGTGAGTTTCGACCCGCTTCTGCGCCGTCATCTGTCAATGCTGTTTCCGCCATTGGTTGTACCGAATTGAGAGCGCCCCACGCACCTGAGTTCAATTACTAGGTGCAGGCGCAAGATGCGTCAACCGGCGGTCCGAGACGCGACAACAAGGCGCGGCAACAAGGTGCGGAAAGTTAATTTTACCGGAAGTACTGGTCACTGCCTTAATTTGCGCAGCGAAAGCCCAGCAAGTGCCAGCACAAGTAGCGCGACAAACACAGTGTCACCAAACCGCACAAACGGCGTCGGCGGTGCGGCTGTGGGGAGGGGGGAATCAGCGACACCTTTGACATTCAGACCGAGCGAATCCAACACCCTGCCGTAGGGATCTATGATCGCCGAAATGCCGTTGTTAGCCACCCGCACAACCGGCAGTCCCTCTTCAACTGCCCGGACTTTGGTCTGATGGAAATGCTGACGCGGCCCGGTGGAATCCCCAAACCATCCGTCATTCGTGACATTTATAATCACGCCCGGCCTCACCGAACGGTCAATGACTTCGCCCGGAAACAGCACCTCATAACAAATCAGACCGGCAACCAGCGGCAAACCTGGAATTCTCAGAAGTGGCCGTGAGTCGTTGCCCGAGGCAAAGGCACCAAGGCCTTTGGTCAGTTTCGTAAAGCCGATGGCGCCCAACACGGAATTAAACGGCAGATATTCACCAAAAGGTACAAGGTGCGCCTTGTCGTACGTGGCGATGAGTTGCCCCTGATCGCCGAAGGCCAGCAAACTATTGAAGCCCAGTTGTTCGCCGCTGGCCGCCCTTTCGCGGCGCAGCGCGCCTGTCACTAGAATTGTCCCGTCCGGCAGCATGGTGCCGATGGCGGTCAGCGCCTCGGGATGTTCAAGCGGCAGAAACGGCATCGCGGCTTCCGGCCAAATCACATGCGTAACGCCCGCAAGATTGTCGCGCCTGCCGTCTGGTCCCGTTGCCGACATCTCAAGATGCTGGGTAAAAATTGTGCCCTGATTTTGTGGCTGCCATTTCTCGCGCTGCGGCACACTCGGCTGAACAATGCGCAGCTTTACGCCCGGGACATTTTCGGGTGGCGACACAGAGAGACGCCACGATCCAAATGCAGCGAGGCCCGCGATGGGTAACGCCGCGATCAGCAATGCGCGGATGAACGCGGGGCGCTGCCGCGTATCTTCCGTTTCAGCGGCGATCACAAGCGGCGCCGCGAATATAATTATGGCAACAAGAGTCAGGGCGTAAACACCCATCAGCGCCGCGCTCTGCATGAGTTCAAGGGGATAGGTCAGAGCATAACCGAGCACATTCCAAGGCAAACCGGTGAGCACATGGCCACGCAACCACTCAGCAATCGAAAGACAAACCGCGAGGACAAGCACACGGCTTGCGTCACTGCGCCAGAAAGTGCGCGCGGCGGCGGCTGCACCGGCCCAAAAGAGCGCCATGCCCGCTGGAAGGCACATGACGGCGAAGGGCATGAGCCAGGCGAACTTCTCGGCCTCGACCAGAAACGCTTCACCGATCCAAAAAAGATTGGCGAGAAAATATCCAAAGCCGAATGACCACCCGGCCAGTGCCGCGCTGCGCGGACCTTTGCTGCCATCGACCAGCCAAACAAGAATGGGCAGTGTGAAGAACAGGACTGGAAAGAAGAACACCGGCGCAAACGCGAGGACCGAAAACGCGCCCGCAAAAAATGCCACTACGAACTGCTGCTTGCCGCGAAGCGCCGCAATGCCGCTTTGAACAACCAGCAACCGCCGTTGAAGAGCGTGGATCGCCATGATCAGGATTTGGAGTGATCGGACGCCGGCTTTTGCGGCGCGGGCTGCGATCGCGACATGTGAATTTTCAACTTCTTCACGCGGCGCGGATCGGCGTCCAAGACCTCGAATTCGAGTCCGCTTGTATGATGAATGAGCTCGCCACGGGCAGGAACCCGGCCGAGCAACGAGAAAACCAATCCGCCGAGCGTATCAACGTCCGACTCTTCGCCTTCTGGCGATAGTTTGACGTTCAGATGCTCTTCGAGTTCGGAAATTGGCGTCCGCGCCGAGGCGACTAGTCCGTGCTTGGGATCGGACGAAATATTGGTTTCTTCAGCTTCGTCGTGTTCGTCCTCGATTTGACCGACAATCTGCTCAACAAGATCTTCAATAGTGACGAGGCCGTCGGTGCCGCCGTATTCATCGACCACAAGCGCCATGTGAATGCGCGAGGCCTGCATCCGGATCAAAAGATCAGCCGCCGGCATGGAGGGCGGCACATAGAGCACCTGGCGGCGAATTCTGGCCGTGGTGATGGGCCGCTCAAGATCAATGCGCGAAAGATCCAGCCTGAGCGGCGCACGTGCGGCTTCGCCCGCGCCGCCAGCTGCACCCGGCGCCTTCATTTCCGACCCCGTCGTCTCCGACAGGAACCAGCGGAACAGATCCTTGACGTGGATCATGCCGCGCGGATCATCGAGCGTTTCGCGGAAAATCGGAATGCGCGATACACCTGCTTCATTGAACGTATGCAGAAGCTCGGCGAGGGATTCGTTTTCATCGAGCGCCGTGATATCGGCGCGCGGCACCATGATATCGGCGACACGGCTCGCGCCAAAGCGCAACAACCGCGAAAGCATCCCACGTTCGGCATCGGAAAACGCCGTATTGGTATCCGGCGTTCTAAGGACGCCTTCGAGAGTGTCGCGCAATGTCGGAGGGCCAGTCAGGCCGAGCTTGGCGCGAAGAACCTGCATCCAGCCTTGCGCGCCACCCAACCGTTGTTCTTCGGGAAGAACGTCATTGCCGGATCTATCATTCGATTGGTCGGTCATTGTCTTTTCTTTTTGAGGATCACTGGACGTGCCAATAACCCGCTCACAATCTCTTATCGCGAACCAGGATCCCCGTGTAGGGGTTTGCGACGCCAAGGCGTGCTAATATCTTTATTTCCAGTGCTTCCATGCGTTCGGCCTCGGCATCCGACTGGTGATCATGTCCCAAAAGATGCAATAGGCCGTGCACAATCAAGTGCTGTAGGTGATGTTCCGGCGGAATATCCAGCTCTGCGGCTTCGCGCACGACCGTTTCTGTGGCGAGCACGATGTCTCCGATATAGCCGGAGAGTGACCCCGGTCCTGGCGGGAACGAAAGGACATTGGTCGGTTTTGGCTTGTTGCGGTAGCGCCCGTTCAACATGGAAACACTCGCGTCTGACGATAAAACAATCGAGACACCGGCCTGCTTCAGTTTCAGGCAAGGCTCGGTTGCCACCTCGGCCGCCGCCGCCTCAGCAAGTGTCTGGATATCATCGACCCACGACCAATCGCCTGAGTCTTCGATCACTTCTGTGGCGAGCCGGGGCCTTTTTCGATTGCCACGCTCAGACATTTTGCGGCTCGCATTGTCGATCGGGCATGGCGCGGACTATTTCGCCTTCTCATAGGCTTCGACAATCTTTGCGACCAGATCGCGCCGGACAACGTCGGCGCTGGTGAATTTGACGGCTTCGATGCCGCTGACTCCGTCAAGCAAGGCAACCGCTTCTTCGAGGCCCGACTTCATGCCGGGTGGCAAATCGATCTGCGTCGGGTCGCCCGTGACGATCATTTTCGAGCCTTCGCCAATACGCGTCAGAAACATTTTCATCTGCATGGACGTCGTATTCTGCGCTTCATCGAGAATGACGAAAGCGTTGGCAAGCGTGCGTCCGCGCATGAAGGCCAGCGGCGCGATTTCGATGACGCCGGTTTCAAGGTCGCGCTCGACCTTTTCGGGCGGCAGCACGTCGTAAAGCGCGTCGTATAATGGGCGGAGGTACGGATCGACCTTGTCGCGCATGTCACCGGGCAAGAAGCCGAGACGTTCGCCGGCTTCAACGGCGGGACGCGACAGGATAATGCGTTCGACCAAGCCGCGCTCCAAGCACTGTGCGGCAAAAGCGACGGCGAGGTATGTTTTTCCCGTGCCCGCTGGCCCTATACCGAAAACGAGATCGTGCTTATCGATGGCGCGAATATAAGCACTTTGCATCTGCGTGCGGGCTTTGACGACCCGGCGGCGCGTCGCGATTTGTGCCTGACCGTCGTTGCCACTCCCTTCGGCGCGCGCATGGCGGATCAGGCCGTCGAAATCGCCAGCGCCGATGGTCTCGCCCTTGTTAATGCGGGCATAGAGTTTCTCTAGCACATCGCGCGCGACAGCACAGGCCGGTGCAGGTCCCGTCAAAATGACGACGTTGCCGTGCGCGTGGGCATCAATGCCAAGACGGTCTTCAATGAGGGCGAGGTGGCTGTCGTATTCGCCGAGTAGGCGCGGCAGCAGGCGATTGTCTTCGAAAGGAATGACGACGCGAGCGTTTTGCGCGTCGGATTTTGCCTCGCGGCGCGGGGGTGATGCGGGAAGCCCGCGAATACCTGCCAAGTGGCGTTACTCCTCAAGGGTTATGCGTGATCCGAATGCCTGACGAATCGAGTCCTTGTCATTCAAATTACCATGCCCTGCTCCATTCCGGCAGCCAAGACGGCAATGGTGAATGTCCATATCAAATCTCGGTAAACGCAAATTATGCCGCCTGAATGACACCGCCAAGACTGAGCTGCGTTGCCGATTTTATTGCCACAGCCTTGATTTCACCAAGCATTTCTGGCCCGGCCTCGGCATGGACGAGCTGCAAATAGGGCGATCGGCCAATCAATTGGCCTGGCCGGCGCCCGGGGCGCTCAAAGAGCACGGGCACGACCTTATCGACTGACAGGGCGTTGAAGGCCGCCTGTTGCTGGTCGAGCAGGTCCTGGAGGCGCGTCAGGCGTTCGGTCTTGACCACTTCTGACACCTGGTTTTCGTGATCCGCCGCAGGTGTGCCAGGACGGCTCGAGTACTTGAAAGAGAACGCTTGGGCGAAAGTGACGTTGCGCACCAGCTCCAGCGTTTCCTCAAAGTCGGCATCCGTTTCGCCCGGAAAGCCAACGATGAAATCCGAGGATAATGCGATATCCGGGCGGCGGAGACGCACGCGAGCGATGATGTCGATGTATTCCGTTGCCGTGTGCTTGCGGTTCATGGCCGCCAAAATGCGATCCGAACCCGATTGAACCGGCAAATGCAGGAACGGCATGAGCTTGCCGGTATCTGCATGCGCATCAATCAAGTCGTTGCTCATGTCGCGCGGATGACTGGTCATATAACGCAATCGCGCGATGCCTTCTATGCCGGCGAGATACTGGATGAGTCCGGCGAGGGAGTATGGCTGCCCATCCGGTCCGATGCCGTGATAGGCGTTGACGTTTTGACCAAGCAACGTCAGTTCGCGGGCACCGCGATCAGCAAGCCGGCGGGCCTCCGCTTCGATCTCCGCAACGGGCCTCGAGAATTCAACGCCCCGTGTATAAGGCACGACGCAGAACGTGCAAAACTTGTCGCAGCCTTCTTGTACGGTGAGGAATGCGCTTGAATTGCGCAAGGGTGGGGCGCGTTGGGGCAAGCTCTTGAACTTGTCTTCGCTCGGAAACTCGGTTTCAACGATGCGTTCGCCGTTTCTCTCGACGCGTTTGATAAGTTCCGGCAGACGATGATAACTTTGCGGGCCGATGACGAGATCGACGGCGGATTGGCGCGCAGTTATTTCAGCGCCTTCGGCTTGTGCCACGCATCCGGTAACAGCTACGACGGTGCTCTTGCCGTGCTTTTTACGCGCTTCCTTTATTTGGCGAATGCGCCCGAGATCTGAGTAGACTTTCTCGGCCGCTTTTTCGCGGATGTGGCAGGTGTTGAGGATGACGAGATCGGCGCTCGCGATATCGTCAGTCGCCGTGTATCCGTCGCCGGCCAGCGCTTCAGACATGCGCTCGCTGTCATAGACGTTCATTTGGCAGCCGAAGGTCTTCACGAACACAGATTTTCGCGGCGCGATTGGAGCGTCTGCCGCTTCCGTTGCAAGGTTCGTGGTCTTGTCTTCGAGTGTCACGCGCGATCCGTTTGAAATTCCGCGCTTTCGCGGTGTGATGTTGAAGCCGCCATATCACACGGCGCCTGCTTCATGTCCAATTTTCGCCACTAGCCGCCCGGACGGCGGGCTTCTGCTTGCGCGCTTCGTCCCTGGGTTCGACTGGACCGACGGCCTCTCCCATCTTGCGGTCGCGCAGGATTGCGTGAACCGAATGCCTCACGGCGCGCTCGCTTTTCAACGCGAGTTCCTTGCGGTCGGCGAAATCGTCAAGCGGCACAGGCGGACCGATCCGCACCGTGACCGCCAGCGGGCCCGCTTGCAGCACCGCCCAAGCGTGCGATTGCATTTCCATATCCCCGTACCAGCCGACGCGCGGGCGATCTGCGCGGCCGAGAGAAATCCCGTGAAGATGCGTGTAAACTATTGCCGCAGTTTGCACGACGGCTGGACTTTTGCGCCCAGCGCGAGGCTCGCCTCCCGGCAACACCGCACCGAACAACGACGTCTTGAAGGGAAGTACGCGATTGCCATCGCTCGACGTACCTTCGGCAAAAAGGACAATCGTGTCGCCCTGATCGAGCCGCGCGGTGATTTCATCAGCCGCGTCGCCCGCCGATTGGCGGCGGTTGCGATCCACAAAAACCGTGCGTTGCAGGCGCGCAAGAGACGAAACAAACGGCCAGCCGCCAACTTCTTTTTTGGCAACGAAGGAGACGGGCGCCACGGCTGAGAGGACCGGGATATCAAGCCAGGACGTATGATTGCAGACCAGCAGAACGGGCTTGTCCGCAGCGAGTTCGCCTTCAATCGTCACATGGATGCCCATAAGCCGGCAAACTTGGCGATGGTACCAATGCGGAAATCTGCGCGCGGCCTTGTTCGACGTGCGGATCAGAAAAGCTTGGACCGGCATCAACGGAACGGTCAGTCCGAAAAATCCGGCGAGAATTGAAGTCGCGCGCAACTTGCTCATGGGCCGGCCTCGAACCCTTTCAACTGTCGCGCGCCGGCGTTTTCTTTTTTGGAATGGGAACACCATAGAGTTCGAGCCGGTGCCCGACCAGTTTATAGCCAAGTTCGCGGGCGATGCGCTCTTGGAGAGCTTCGATCTCTTCGTTTGAAAACTCGATGACGCGGCCGCTTCCAACGTCGACGAGGTGATCGTGATGCTGCCGCGAGGCTACCTCATAGCGGCCGCGGCCGTGACCAAATTCGTGCCGCTCAAGAATGCCTTTTTCGGCGAAGAGCTTCAGCGTCCGGTAAACGGTCGAGAGTGAAATTCCCGCATCGATTTGGTGCGCCCTGCGATGCACTTCTTCAACGTCCGGGTGATCGGTGGCCGCTGAGAGCACGCGGGCAATTGTTCGCCGCTGACCTGTCATGCGCAGGCCGTACTCGGTGCAGCGCTCTTCAATGCGCGACGACGTTTGCAGGCGAGAGGAGGGCATTTGGGTTACCGGTTTCGTTCTTCCAGATGGCTTCAAGATGTTATAGGCGCGCGTATTGGCCGCGTCCACCGGCTGATAAACTTTAGCAACTGGATTCAGAGCGTTAGCACAAGCCTTAGGGCGTCGGAGGCCGGTCCGTCCGGACGCTGATAATAGGCTTTGCGGCGGCCGGCTTCCGTGAAGCCAAGCTTGGAATAGAGGGCACGGGCGGCTACATTGTCTTCTGCCACTTCAAGGAAGAGCCGGACTGCTTCTCCGCGTTTGGCGGCCCGGACCAAGCCTTCCACAAGAGTCTTGCCAAGGCCCGCGCGCTGCCAATCCGGCGCGACGCCGATGGAGAGAATTTCGGCTTCGTCGGCGGCCAGCTGCCCGATGACAAATCCCTTGATTGTTTTTGGCTCACCCGCAACCGCAATGAGCGAGGTTGAAGCCGGGTGCTCGAGCATGGTCTTGATGCTCGCCTGATCCCAGGCCGGATCGAACAACTTGGAATGCAGTTCTGCGAGCTCGCGCGCACGTTCCGGTGCGGCCCAGAGCAGACTCACATGCTTGACGTTGCGGAATGGCGTCACGTTGTTCGACGTCATATCGAACTCCTAGAAACGTACGATGGCGGCGGCGGTTTGGCATCGGGAGGGCGGAGATAAAGCGGGTGCACAATCGCAGTTGGCTTTTGGCTCATGGCCCAAAACAGCATGTCCAAGGCGTCGGGAAGGAGACCGGTTGCGGTCGCAAATGCGTTGAGGCCGATGCTCCTGGCAGAGTCTGCCACGGCGACAGCGCCGGAACCAGCAAGCGCTGCCGGCACTGGCCCGAGCGACTTTGCCGCTTCTGAAACAGACATGACGGCTGGCGGGGCGAGTGACTGCAAAGTCCTCGGGCAGAAACGCTCGATATAAACCTCGCCACGCCGCGCATCCATTGCGATCGCGAGCTGTAGCGCGCCCGACGCTCTTGCTTCAGGGTTCATCGCCATGAGCTTCAAACTTGTGAGCGTCACGATGGGCGTATCGTTGACGAGCGCGAGTGCGCGTGCGGCGGCGACCGTGATCCGTGTGCCCGTGAACGTGCCCGGCCCTGTTGTGATGGCGATGAGGTCCAGATCTTCGACTGAGAGCTTCGTTTCGGTTAGCGCCGCCTGGATCATGGGCAACAGCCGTTCGGCATGCCCAATCGTCATGGCTTCGAACAGCGGACAGATTGCAGGCGTCAAGCTGCGCAGGCCGCGGGCGGCTGCAACCGAGCAGGCATCAAATGCGGTATCGAAAGCGAGAATGTTCATGCGTACCCGGGTTTTAGACGATCTGGGCCATTTCGTCGAAGGCAAAGCGTGGTGAACGGGGCCGAATTCCAGTCGCGTCCCCATAGCCCAGGTTGCATAAGAAGTTCGATTTTGTCGCGGTCCCGGCAAAAAACGCGGCATCCACAGCGTTGTTGTCGAATCCCGACATTGGCCCGCAATCAAGACCCAGCGCCCGGGCCGCGATGATCAAATAAGCGCCCTGCAGGCTGCCATTGCGAAAGGCCGTATCCTTAATTTTCTGGTCATTACCCTTGAACCAGCTCGCGGCGTTGGCATGGGGATAGAGTTTGGGCAGGTGGTCGTAGAACTTGAGATCATGCCCAATGATGGCGGTGACGGGAGCGGCCAACGACTTCGCGCGATTGCCTTCATCCAAAATCGGGCTGAGCTTTGCCTTTGCTTCGGCTGATTTTACGAAGACGACGCGCACCGGCGAACAGTTGGCGCTCGTCGGTCCCATTTTCAGAACATCGATGAGGCGCTTTAGAAGCGGGTCATCAACATCCCGCGCCAGCCACTTCGAATGTGTGCGCGCTTCGACAAAGATCTGCGCGAGCGCCGCGCGGTCAATTGGATTTCCTGAAGCGCTGGTGGCGTCGGTCATAAAAAATATCCTGTCAAAACCCGAGAAAAGAAAAACCCCGAGGAGGGCCCCGGGGTTCATTTAGGTGTTTATCTCAATTCCACGGCCGCCTCAGACCGCCTGAACGGACTGAACGTCGGGACAGAAGTGCTTCAGCAAATTCTCGATGCCGTTGCGAAGCGTCGCCGTTGAACTTGGGCAGCCCGCGCACGCGCCGCGCATATGCAGATAGACGACGCCCTCGCGGAAACCTGAGAAAATGATATCGCCACCATCTTGCGCAACCGCAGGTCTGACACGCGTCTCGATAAGTTCCTTGATGGTCGAAACCGTTTCTTCGTCGGCTGGATCGTAGGAGCCTTCTTCACCGTCATTGGCGCCATCTTCGGCGGCAACCGGCTTGCCCGAAACGTAGTGCTCCATAATCGCGCCGAGCACCATCGGTTTCAGGTGCTGCCACTCGATGTCGCCCTTGGTCACGGAAATAAAATCCGAGCCGAGAAACACACCTTTGACACCATCAATGTCGAAAAGCCGCGCGGCGAGCGGCGAAGCCAGAGCATCGCCCTTGGCGCGGAAATCCGCCGTGCCGTCGTTCAAAACCTTTTTGCCAGGCATGAATTTCAGGGTCGATGGATTGGGGGTGGCTTCGGTCTGAATAAACATGGCGCCTCTCGTGTGCATAAAATTGGCGTGTCGGACTCGGAACTGGAATCTGGGCTGAGCCTAGCGCATTGCTATTTCGCAAACGCGTCCAACCAATTAGAACTATTCTAACATATGGAACGCCGACGCGATTGTCGAGACCGGTTCGTTCACAATCACGCCAATGCTTTGATTTCTTCCAGCGACAGTTTGCCCGGAACCACGGTGACAGGCACCGGGAAGCCGCCCGCTGCGTTGCCGGCCGCCAGAGACGACACCAAAGGACCCGGGCCTTTGGCATCGGTCGAAGCGCCAAGAACCAGAATGGCGATATCCTCGTCGTCAGCAATCAGTTTCAGTATCTCTTCGGCCGGTGGGCCCTCGCGAATAATCTCTTCCGAGGCGACGGACTCAAATCCAGCAAGGTTCAACTTGCGCCGGAAAAGGCGAAACAGCGCCTTGGCTTTGGTTGTCTCTTCTTCAAGTTGCTTTTGGCGAACGCCCATCCAGTGCTGATATTCACCGGGCTCAATGACATAGAGCATCACGATCGTACCAGACGACCGCTGCACGCGGGACGCTGTGTAATAGAGTGCGCTTTCCACTTCCTGGCTCTCGTCCACGACGAGCAGGAACTTGCGGGTATGACCAGATTCGAATGACCGGCGCGGCTTCATCGCATTCATGCTGCCATCCCTGAGGCTTCACCGCAATCGAAGAGATATGTGGTTACGAGCGCAACAGGCCCACGATGTCCTTGACTTGATCCATGACCGGCTTGGCAATGGCGCGCGCCCGGGCCGAACCGCCGGCCAGGACCTTATCGATTTCCGCAGGATCGGCCATCAGCCGCTGTGCCTCCCCGCCGATTTTGCCGAGCTTGTCGGTTGCCACTTCCGCGAGCGCCTTTTTGAAGGCGGAGAATTGCTGACCACCGAAGTCTTTAAGGACGCCTTCAACAGGCGTATCGGTCAGGGCCGCGTAAATGCCAACGAGGTTTTCAGCTTCCGGGCGGCCTTCGAAGCCCTTTTTCTCGCTTGGAATGCCGTCGGCGTCGGTTTTGGCCTTCTGAATCTTTTTGGCGATCGTATCGGCATCGTCGGTCATGTTGATGCGTGACAAATCCGAGGGGTCGGACTTCGACATCTTTTTGGTGCCGTCGCGCAGGCTCATGACGCGCGTCGCGGGGCCTGTGATCACCGGATCAGGCTGGGGAAAGAAAATGCCGCCGGCAAATCCAGCGGCAACGATTTCCTTCTTGAAGTCGTTGTTGAATTTCTGCGCAATATCGCGCGCCAGTTCGAGATGCTGCTTTTGATCCTCGCCAACGGGCACGTGCGTCGCGCGATAGACGAGAATGTCGGCCGCCATCAGATTCGGGTATGCATACAATCCAACGGACGCCTGCTCTTTGTCCTTGCCAGCTTTCTCCTTGAACTGGGTCATGCGATTAAGCCAGCCAAGGCGCGCGACGCAGTTAAAGACCCACGCGAGTTCCGCGTGCTCGACGACTTGGGATTGGTTGAAGAGGATGCTCTTCTTCGGGTCGAGTCCGGCGGCGATGTAGGCGGCCGTGACCTGGCGGATGGAATTGCGAAGTTCAGCTGGGTCTTGCCACACCGTGATGGCGTGCAGATCAACGACGCAATAGATGCACTCGTGCGTCTCCTGCATCTTGATCCAATTGACCATGGCGCCGAGATAATTGCCGAGATGCAAGCTCCCGGTCGGTTGCATGCCGGAAAAGACGCGCGGGCTATTCTTCATCGTGATCCCAATCTTTGAATACGGCGCGGGTTATGGCCCGTCACATCAGGTGAGGCAAGGGCGAACATGGTTTTTGCCGGCCGGGATCAGCCTGACCGGCGGGTAAACCGCTTCAACTGGGACGGCGTCATGACGCCCGTTGCCAGAATGAAAATAGCAAACGTCAAGAGACCAATCGTGACGAGGGCCGCGAGCGCCGCCGCTTCAACGAGTATCCCTCGCGACGCTTGCATAATGGGTCCAAGCCACCCGCTCGCCACATAGAGGACCGCTGCCATGGCAACGCTTGCCAAGCCTATCAAGGGCAAATTGCGGCGCAAGCGGTCATCAGTCTTGAAGTTACCGCGCTCGTGAAGTGTCGACCAAAGCAGCCACGCATTGAGCCAGCCGCCTAGCGACGTTGCCACCGCGATGCCAAGTTGCGGCATCCAGCCCCAACTGCGAAACAGGAAGAACAGCGCGATCGAGCCGAGCGTATTCGCCGTCAAACTGATCGCGGCGAAGCGCATCGGCGTTTTGGTGTCTTCGCGGGCGAAATAAGCCGGCGAGAAGACTTTGATCAACACGAATGCCGGCAGCCCAAGCGCAAAAATAGAAAGGACTGCGGCTGTCGCTTGCGTATCTGACGCCTTAAACGCGCCGCGCTCGAACAGCACGTGGATGATTTCGGCCGGAATAATAGCCAGCGCCAGCGCGGCAGGAATCGTCAGCAGCATTGCGAATTCGAGGCTGCGATTTTGGCTGTCCATCACGCCGTCCATATTGCCGGCGCGCAATTGACGGGCAACATCCGGAAGCAACACCACGCCGACGGCGATGCCGACGATGGCGAGCGGCAACTCATAGAGACGGTCGGCGTAGTAGAGCTGCGAGACGGCACCCGGCTGCATGGTTGCGATCATCGTGCCGATTGCGATATTGAGCTGCGTCACACCGCCTGAAACGATACCCGGAATACCGAGCTGCCAAAGCCGCCTGAGATCATCGGTCCACTTGGGCCATCGCAGCTTCAGCGTCAACCCGGCGCGCTTCATGCCCCACATGAGCAGCATCAGCTGGAGAATGCCGGCGGCGAATACGCCGAGTGCCTGAATGATACCGGCTTCCGCTCCGGCCTTGTAGCCGAGCCACAACGCTATCAGCGTCGCAGATGTCATCACCACGTTGAGTACGATCGAGACCGATGAACTTTCCGCAAACCGCCCGACCGAATTCAACGCACCCGACATGAGCGCGACCAGAGACATGCACAAAAGATAAGGCATGGTGATGCGCGTCAGCAAAACGGCGAGATCGAATTTTTGAGGCTCGGCATCGAAACCGGGCGCTAGTCCATACATCAAGAACGGCATAGTCAGTTCCGCGACGATGGTCAGAATGAGCAGGATAAATAGAAGTCCCGCCATCGCCTCCTCGGCAAAAACGCGCGCGGCTTCCTTGCCCTCGCCTTCTACTTTTTTGGCGAAAATAGGCACGAACGCCGAATTGAATGCGCCTTCGCCGAATAACCGGCGGAACAAGTTTGGAAAGCGGAAAGCAACGACGAAGGCGTCCGCCACCCAGCCGGTACCGAGCGACGCTGCTATCAAGATGTCGCGGACAAAGCCGAACACGCGGCTCAGAAGCGTCAACCCGCCGACGGTCGCGAAGGATTTGTAGAGTTTCATGGAAGAAGGGAAGTAAAGCGCTTCGGCAGGCCGGGCAAGGGGAACAATTATCTGCTCAGCCGTCTACCGGTTTCCTGGTGTGCGCCTTATTCGGCGCGCGGCGCTGCCTCTACGACAGGACACGCATCTGCCGATTCCCCTTTTTGCTTCATCACCCAGAACGCGCGTTTGTTATCCGGCCGGCTACTCGGATACTGGCACTCTGCAAACTCGTAGGTCGCGTTTTCGTCGGCGATCCGGCCGGGTGGAGACTTGATGACCCGGTCGGTCGATAAAATGCCTTTGATCTGTTCGAGTATTTCCGGCTCGAATGCGAATGCACTGTGATTCGCGCCGATGAACCGGCGCAGATTTCCCGAGCAATACCTGCCGCCTGAAGCATAAGTGACATCGACAACATCGACGCGGCCCGCCTCTTCCGGGAGTTCGATCGGGCGGCGGGACGAATCGAGCCCTCCCGCGCGCGGGCTGTTGCCTCGCAAGAGTTTAGAAAAGGCGATCGCGCCATCGCACGCGGAGGCGAATACAGTCACGGTTCGCGCGAACTTCGCGATGTCCGGAATTTTCCTCTGAAATACAACGTCGGCAACATCGGGTGCCGCGAAAATCAAGTTCCTGAGCCGGACTCGATCTGTGCGTTCCTCGCCCTGACGCCGGTCGAATACGGCCGAGCGATTGCCGAGCGCGCGCAACAGAATTTGCGATCCCATACTGTGGGCGACGATGTCGAGTTCGAGACTCTTTGTGCGGCTCATAATAAGCTTGAGAAAGTACTGGAGATCGATCTCCGCCTGTTCGGCGATATCGATCGACGGCAAGTAAGCCCACTGGCTATCTCGTGCCGGCCAGCTGAATAAGTAAACACGGCCCTTAAATTCCGAAGCGGCGGCCATTTGGGCAGCGCGCAAAACCCCGTCGGCGAACGAGTTGTTGTAGCCGTGCACGAATAGCATGGCCTTGGTCCAGCTATTCTTCACGGGATCCACGAAGTCCAAGTCATGGTCTTCGCTGACCTGATAGCCATGACGGATTGGACTGGCGGTTACGTCATAGTGGGCGTAACGCAAATTCGATGCACTGCCCGGATCTCCTTTTCCAACGAGACCGCGCAGATCAAATTCCAGCTTATAATTATCTGGCACCCACACACGCGTGCAGCCTATGTGTAAGGCCGTATCCGGATCGGATTTGAAGAGTTCTCCGGCGGCTGCCTTGTTCGCTGCAGTGGCATCGCGGGATTGATACTTTTCGTGTTCCTTGCAATTCGTTGCGTAAACCACTGCAATCCATTGTCCGAACGTCTCGCGCTTGTTGACGCAATCCTTGCCGGTTTGCGCCAGCGTCCAGCCATTGAGCCGCTTGTAATCGCTGAGCATCAAATTCCACAGCACCTTGGTGAGGCGCTCCCAGTTCCGGGACAGCAACTGCTCCTCGTTCAGAGCAGCCCGGGCTTCCGGATCGGGATCGGGCAGCTTTGGTGCCGCGCGTGCCGCATCGGGCAATGGGTTCCAATCCGCGGTGAACTTCATACCGAGCACGCGGTTGCCGCGCCCCCAGCCGGCAGCGTTGTTGAGAAAGGTGGTGCCGCTCTTGTTTCTGGTTGCCGACTCGATGACGAAATCTTCACTCGTTATCTCGCTGAAGAACATCCTGCGCCACACTTCGTCGCCGTCCGGTTCATCGGGCAGCAGCATCCCGGCGAGTGACAGCGGCGTATTCGCGCTCGTGCCTTGGACGAAACTGTGAACCCGGATGCTCTTGTCCGCACTACTAGTGTAAGTCCGCCATTGCGATCCGCTGCTGCCGGAGTCGGGCGTTTGCGAAACTAGTGCGGCGGGCAACCTCAAATTGCCGCCAAAAAATTGATCGCCGCCCGAAACGTCCTTGAACCCAGCAAATTTTTCCACCTCGTCCGCGACCCGGGCCAGTTCGGATTTTTCCGTGTCGTTGAGGCCGCCAAAATTTTCTGTTCCTGAGGCAGACCTGAGAGCCATCACTGCTTCGCGAAAGTCATTGAGGGAGACGTGGCCAAGTTCGGCATCGAGAAGCCCTGAAGAAACCAACTGGCGATGCAAGCCCTCGTTTTTGAAATCGGCAAGTAGCTTAGCGCCCATAATCCGAACATTGCGAAGATCGGCAAGTAGCGCTTCTTCGCTAGAGGTCAATACGCCGTCGCTATCGTGGGGCGACCCGACAAGGAGGCGGAATTTCCAGACCGCCTTGGCGTACGTGCTCTGCTCCAAGCCGTAGATGTTCTTGTCGGCGAGCTTCGTTCTGAACTCAGGGAAGAGTTCCAGCAAGGCACGCTGAGCGGGGGCTTCAGCCGCGCGCACCGGCGATGATTGGGAACCCGATATGAGCAGAAACGCAAATAGTAAGCTCGGAAGTACACGCATCGAAACCCCACACCCACACCAGTACTAATGGTTTCTAGCATTTTGAGTACTGCGAGAGAATAGTTTAGAACGCTAGCCGGCCGGTTTGGCTTCGACTGGTGCCTGAATTGCTGCATGACCTGAGGGCTGTGCGCCTTGCAGCACTATCGTCAGGCGCTCCCGGATCGCGCTTTGTCTCGTATCATTATCGATCTTCTTGCCCGTCAAATCAGTGACATAAAACACGTCCACTGCCTTTTCGCCGAAGGTCGTTATGTGGGCCGAGGTGATATCGAGGGAGAGGTCAGAAAGGCTGCTGGTCAAGTCGTAGAGCAAACCCGGCCTATCGCGTCCGGCCACTTCGATGACGGTGAAACGCTCGGATAATGCACTGTTGATGACCACTTCAGGTTCGACAGTAAACGCCTCTACACCGCGCACGCCGGAACGCTTTTTCTGCAGGAGCGTTGCAAGCCGCTCTTTGCCATCGAGCAGCCGGTCAATCGTATCGCCAATACGATTGGCGCGGCGGATTTCGTCGTCGTCGCTTGGGAACTCCCGGTTGAGCAGGAATGTATCGAGGGCAAAGCCGTCGCGCGTCGTCGTAATATGGGCGCCTGCGATGTTGGCGCCCGCCGCCGCGCAAGCTCCTGCGAACAAGGCCAACAGGCGTGGATGGTTCGGCGCATAAACGGTCAGCTCCGTCACGGCGGTGAAACTGTCTGTTTTCACGCCGGTTGCAAGTTTCTTACCGGCACTCTCGGCGCTTAGTAAGAGTTCAGCGTGCTCAACCTGAGTTGCCGTGTCAGTTCTCAGCCAGTAGTTGGCATAGTGCCGGTTAATAAAAGTCTGCACGTCAGCGGCTGGCCATTTGGCAAGCGCACTACGTAATGCGTCCTGAGATTCCGCAAGCCGCTCCTTGCGTCGTGTCTGCGTATGTCCGCCTGTGACCAGAGGCTCGGTTTCGTAATAGAGCGTGCGCAACAACTGACCCTTCCAGCCGTTCCAAACACCGGGACCGACGGCCCGGATATCGGAAACCGTCAAAAGGAAGAGCAGATTGAGGCGCTCGGGACTTTGCACACGCGCGGCAAAATCCTGCGCCGTTCTGGGGTCCGAGATATCGCGCGATTGCGCCACGTTGCTCATCGTCAAGTGCTCTTCGATCAGCCAGGCAACGAGTTCGGTTTCCGCTGCTGTCATGCCGAAGCGCGGACATAGCTCTCGCGCGACGCGCGCGCCGACAATCGAATGATCTTCGGTCCGGCCCTTCCCGATGTCGTGGAGGAACGCCGCCACGAAAAGGGCACGTCTGTTTTGAATCGATTTTATGATCGATGTCGATAGCGGCAACTCCACCGCCATATCGCCTTTCTCGACCTCGATGAGATTGCCGACGGTACGCAACAAATGCTCATCAACCGTAAAGTGATGGTACATGTTGAACTGCATCATCGCGACGACGCGGCCGAAATCGGGAATGAACCGCCCCAAGACGCCAGCTTCATTCATGCGCCTGAGGACACTTTCAGGGTCGGACGATTGCGTTATCAAGTCGAGAAAGATCCGGTTTGCTTCTTCGTCGTTCCTCACTTTGTCGTCGATCAGGCGCAGCGACTGCCGCAACTGTCGGATCGCATTGGGATGCAGGTAGCCGCCCGTACTTTCTGCATGCGCAAAAAAGCGGATAAGATTGACGGGATCGCGTTTGAAGACGTCGGGATCGGAAACATTGAGGCGTTCGTTATCGACGCGAAAATCGGTGCGCTGGCGCACCTGGCGCCGCCCTGCCCAGCCGAGTGGCTTGAAAAACCGGCTCAGCCTTGGCACTGCTTTCAGCTGCTGCATTTCCAATGCGCCGCACAGAATAGTGGTCAAATCGCCAACTTCCTTGGCAACGAGAAAATAGTGTTTCATGAAGCGTTCGACGGCACGCATGCCGCCGCGTTCGGAATACTTGAGGCCAGCCGCCATTGCGGGCTGCAACTCAAACGTCACGACTTCTTCCGCGCGCCCGGTCAAGAAGTGCAGCATGCAGCGC
Organism: uncultured Alphaproteobacteria bacterium; assembly: GCA_963819605.1. Lineage (GTDB taxonomy): Bacteria > Pseudomonadota > Alphaproteobacteria > Rhizobiales > Hyphomicrobiaceae > Hyphomicrobium_B. The sequence continues at coordinate 109,193 of CAWFWU010000010.1, forward strand.
ACGCTCCAGAGGAAATCTTCGCACTTGCCAAATGTCTGCACTTCTTCTGGCGTAAAGATTCCAGCCTTGACGGCGGCTTGCCCCACCTCTTGGCCGAAGATGTATTTCGACAACCAATGCAGAGTATGCAAGTCACGCAAACCGCCCTTGCCGTCCTTCACGTTCGGTTCGACTTTGTAGCGGCTCTCGCCGGACCTGCGGATTCGCTCGTCGCGCTCGGCCATCTTCGCGTCGATAAACTGGCGGGCGGTGCCCTTGATCACATCCGAGCGGAACCGGTCCTCGAATTCGGCAAAGAGCTGGCGGTCACCGTGGATGAGGCGCGCGTCAAGAAGCGCCGTGCGGATGGTGATGTCCGACGTGCCGAGTTTCACGCACTGATCAACGGTACGCGTTGCGTGACCGACTTTAAAACCGAGATCCCACAGCAGGTAGAGCATGTATTCGGCAACGCTTTCGCCCCAGGGGGTTTGCTTGTAGGGCAGTAAAAACAGCAGATCGATGTCGGACCCGGGTGCCAGAAGTCCGCGCCCATAGCCGCCAGTCGCAACAACGGCCATGCGCTCGGCGTCCGAAGGGTTGGTCGCGCGGTAAACATGGGTCACGGTATAATCATAGATCAGACGGATCAGTTCGTCTTGGAAACGCGACAGAGCCGCCGCGCAACTGCGGCCATTGCCGGTTGCCTCAAGGTGCTCGCGTGCCGTGTACCGCGCGAGTTTGACCAAGGCCTTCAGGCACTCAACGACAGCGGGACGCGGATCCACGCGATCATTGTAAAGGCCGGTGAGCGCTTCGCGCAGCTTTTGCGGATCAAAGAAAGGCGGATGCTTCAGCATGTTGAGAGATTACCGCTCCTTCTTGCGCAGGGCACCTGCGAGAGATTTGAGTTCGTAAAGTTTTTCCAATGCCGCCTTTGGTGTCAATTCATCAGGCCGCACGGATTCGAGCATTTTTTCTATCTCGGAACCTTTTGGCTGACTTGGCCCGCTTTTGGGACGTACGGCAGCAAACAGAGGCAAATCGTCGAGCGCCGCCTCCTTGTCGCGCGGACGCCGGTCGCTCTTTTCCAGGAGCGCAAGCACTTCTCCCGCACGATTGACAACCGTTTGCGGAAGCCCCGCGAGCTTTGCAACTTGAATGCCATACGACCTGTTCGCAGCGCCCGCCTTGACCTTGTGCAAGAAAACAATCTCATCGTGCCACTCGGCAACATCCATGGTCACATTGGCTACTCCCGGCAAGCGGCGCGCCAATGCCGTCAGCTCATGGTAATGGGTTGCAAATAAGCAGCGGGCCTTGGTCACATCGTGTAGATATTCAACTGTCGCCCAGGCAATCGAAAGACCGTCGAACGTTGCTGTGCCACGCCCAATTTCATCAAGTATTACGAGCGAGCGATTTGTTGCTTGATGCAGGATTGCTGCGGTCTCGACCATCTCAACCATAAAGGTCGAGCGCCCGCGCGCGAGGTCGTCCGATGCGCCGACGCGCGAAAACAGCCGGTCCACAATGCCGATGTGGGCGGATTTCGCGGGAACATAAGATCCAATCTGTGCCAAGACCGTCATCAAAGCGTTCTGACGCAGGAACGTCGATTTACCTGCCATGTTCGGACCAGTCACGAGCCAGATCCGTGCGTCCGGCATTTCGTCGAACCCGGGCGGGGGAGCCGGACCTGCACGGCTCAACAAACAGTCGTTTTCAATGAACCCACTTGTTTGCGATCCCGCCAGAGCCTGTTCTACGACCGAATGACGGCCACCGCGAATGTCGAACGTCTCGGAGGCATCGATTATGGGGCGCACATAATTCTGTTCGCGCGCCAGTACGGCAAGACTGGCGTACACGTCCAACACTGCAAGCGCCGACGCAACCCGGCCGAGCGCTTGATCCTGCTCGCCAATCGAGTGCGCCAACGCGTTGAAGATATCCTGTTCAAGATTTAGCGAGCGTTCAGTGGCAGTCGCGATCTGACCCTCGATCTCAATCAGCTCGGCCGTCGTGAAGCGCACCGCATTGGCCATTGTCTGGCGATGCCGGAATATTTCGCTAAGTGGTACCGAAAGCAAAGGTTTGGCATTAAGTTGCGTCGCTTCGATGAAGTAACCAAGGATATTGTTGTGACGCACTTTGAGAGTTTTGATTCCCGTCTCATCGACATAGCGCGCTTCGAGCGCCGCCATAACCGTACGGCTATCGTCACGCAAGCGGCGGGCGTCGTCCAGATCCTTGCTGTATCCGGATTTGATAAATCCGCCGTCGCGGCGCAAGTGCGGAAGTTCCTCCCCAAGCGCGGATTGAAGTGCCGCCACAAGCGCCGGCGCCACGCCCGAAAGCTCCTTTGCGATATCAGCCAACGCCATTGGCAGGCCAAGCCCGTCGGAAGACTGCTTGAGTGTTTGGCAGCATAACGAGGCTGCGGCCAACCCATCTCGCACAGCGCCGAGATCGCGCGGACCGCCACGGCCGAACGCAAGCCGGGTCAAAGCGCGGGCAATGTCGGGTGCCGAGCGCAGCGCCTCTCTCACGTCGTCACTCAGGCGCGGACGCTCAGCCAAAAAGCTGACGGCATCCAACCGGGCTTCAATCGCCTCCACGTTTGCAAGCGGACTGACGAGCCGGGCCTGCAACTCGCGCGCGCCGGCGCCAGTTATCGTTCTGTCGATTGCAGACAACAAACTGCCCGACTTGCCGCCCGAGGAAGAGCGCACAAGTTCGAGACTCGCACGGCTTGCCGCATCGATTGTCAGAATAAAATCGGACCCTGTCTTTTTCGGCGCCCGGAGCAGTGGTTTGCGCCCCATCTGGGTGAGATCGATGTATTTCAGCACGGCGCCGGTGGCTGCAAGTTCGGCGCGCGAGAACGTGCCAAAGGCTCCCAGCTCTTTGACACCAAGGCGCGCCTTGAGATCGCGTTCGCCCGAAATGCTGTCAAAATATGTTGCGGGAACTGGCGTCGGCTTTGCGCCCGCCACGTCGATCCATCTAAGCAGTTCGCTATCACGCAACAGGCCGTCCGATACCACTATCTCACTTGGCGATAGCCGCACGAGTTCGCCAGCGAGATCCGGGCCCTTGACCTCGCCAATTTCGCATTCGCCGGTCGAGATATCGACCGATGCTAGCGCCAATGCGGCGCCCGGAGACAGAACGGAGCCATCCAATTCGCCATAGCGGAAAATTGCGGTCAGGTAATTTCGCGCCTTCGCGTCAAGCAGCGCCTCTTCCGTCAATGTGCCGGGCGTGACGAGGCGCACAACATCGCGTTTGACGACAGCTTTGGAGCCGCGCTTACGTGCTTCCGCCGGATCTTCGAGCTGCTCGCACACGGCAACGCGAAAGCCTTGGCGTATCAGCCGCTGCAGGTATTCATCGGCGCGATGGATCGGGACGCCGCACATCGGAATGTCCGATCCTGCATGCTTGCCGCGTTTGGTCAGAACAATTCCGAGCGCCTGCGAGGCAACGGCCGCGTCCTCGAAAAAAAGTTCGTAAAAATCGCCCATCCGGTACCAGAGCAGGCTATCTGGATTGGCTGCCTTGATTTCCAGGTACTGCGCCATGGAGGGCGTCGCATCGATAGGCGCGGCACGAGTGCCGCCTGCATCCGGTTGCACGGACGTGTCCGCACCCGCAGCAACAGGGTCATACTCGCCGCTAATGCCGGTCTCTGATGCGCGCCGCTTCGACATGGTGCTCGAATTCGATTCCTAATCATTACTGGTCGCACATCCCGGCTTCGTTGTTAACGCGCTTCCTTGCGAGGATATGCCGCTGATTGCAGGTCGGATACTACGAAAGCCCTGCCTATGCATAGGTTGTGCAGGAACGAACCACAACCTAGTGTGCGGGGCTCACGGTGTTCCTTTCGTCCCCGCTTCACGGTCCGGTTCCAAGAAGCCCGCCACATTCAACGATTTCAACGGTAGACGCCACCATGGCCACACAATTCCGTGCCGCGCGATTTACGGCCCAAGAAGCTTTGCAGTTTCACGCAGGCGGCAAGCCCGGCAAGCTGGAAATTACGCCGACAAAGCCGCTCGCTACTCAGCGAGATCTAGCCCTCGCTTACTCGCCCGGTGTCGCGGTGCCTGTGCTGGCCATCGCGCAAAATCCGGCGGACGTGTACGCTTACACCAACAAGGGCAATCTGGTTGCCGTCGTCTCGAACGGTACGGCGATCCTTGGGCTCGGCAATTTAGGTGCACTCGCTGCAAAACCCGTCATGGAGGGAAAGGCGGCGCTCTTTAAACGCTTTGCCGACATCGACTCGATCGATCTGCTCGTTGATACCGAAGACGTCGAGGCTTTCATCAACTCTGTGCGGTACCTCGGACCCTCGTTCGGCGGGATCAATCTTGAGGATATAAAGGCCCCCGATTGCTTCATCATCGAAGAGAAGCTGAAAGAGCTGCTCGATATCCCGGTGTTTCACGACGACCAGCACGGCACTGCGATTGTCGTCGCGGCCGGCGTACTCAATGGCTTGAAGGTCGTCGGCAAAGACATTGCCAAAGTGAAGCTTGTGTGCGCGGGAGCCGGAGCCGCCGCGTTAGCGTGTCTCAACTTACTTTTGAAGATCGGCTTAAAGCGCGAGAACGTCTTCGTATCCGACATAGAGGGTGTCGTCTACGAAGGCCGCACCAAGCTGATGGACCCCTATAAGGCGCCGTTTGCACAGAAGACCAAGGCACGCCAACTCGCCGAAGTCATGAAAGGCGCCGACATCTTTCTCGGACTTTCAGCGGCGGGTGTCGTTTCGCGCGACATGGTCGTCTCGATGGCAGAGAAGCCGCTGATCTTCGCCATGGCCAACCCTGATCCAGAAATCAGCCCCGACGACGTTCACTCCGCCCGCCCAGACGCGATCATGGCGACCGGGCGCTCCGACTATCCGAACCAAATCAACAATGTCTTGTGTTTCCCCTTCATCTTTCGCGGCGCGCTCGACGTTCAGGCGACGACCATCAACGACGCGATGAAAATCGCCGCCGCCGAAGCGATTGCCGAACTCGCGCGCGCAGAAGTTCCCGATCAGGTCATGGCCGCTTTCCACGGCGAGCGGCCGATGTTTGGTCCGGGCTATATTATTCCGGCACCCTTCGATCCGAGGCTGATGTCGCACGTGCCCGCCGCCGTTGCCAAAGCCGCGATGGATTCAGGCGTCGCGCGCAAACCTATTGTCGATCTCGATGCCTATGTTTCACGACTCAAAGGCCGTCTCGATCCGATTGTCGGCTGGCTGCAATCGACTTTTGATCAAGTGAGACGCGAGCCGAAACGCGTGGTCTTTACCGAAGGCGAAGATCAGGCTGTCATCCGCGCCGCGAATTCGTTCTTCAATCAAGGGTTCGGTCAGCCCATTCTGATCGGTACGCGCGAGGTTGTGACGGAACGTTTTCGCGAACTCGGCGTGCCGCTGAAAAGCGACTTCGAACTTGTTGACACGCGCACCTCGCCGCACATCGAAGAGTTTACCGAATTCCTTTATTCACGCCTTCAGCGCCGCGGTTATCTGAAACGCGACTGTCAGCGCCTCGTTGCCAATGAGCGCAATGTGTTTGGTGCGCTCATGGTCGTGCATGGATATGCCGACGCCATGGTCTCAGGCGTGACGCGCAACTGGACCAGCGTGTATCGCGACGTGCATCGTGTGTTAGACGAAAAGCCGGGACGCCACGTCATTGGCGTCTCGCTGGCACTGTGCCGCGGCCGTGCGGTCATCATCGCCGATACTAGCATTCACGACATGCCGACAGCTGAGCAACTCGCCAATATCGCAACCGAAGCAGCCCTTGCTGCCCGCAATCTTGGCATCGAACCGCGCGTCGCCCTGCTCGCTTATTCGACATTCGGGCAGCCGCGCGGCGAACGCTCGGACCAGGTGCTTGAAGCTGTGAAAATTCTTGACGAGCGCCAGGTTGATTTCGAGTACGACGGCGATATGGCGGCCGACGTTGCGCTGAACAAGGCGCTGATGGGGCATTATCCGTTCTGCCGTCTGAGCGACACCGCGAACGTTCTGGTCATGCCGGCATTCCACGCGGCGTCGATTTCGACAAAGATGCTCAAGGAACTTGGCGGTGCGACGATCATTGGGCCGATGATTGTCGGGTTATCGCATTCTGTGCAGATTTGTTCGTTTGGCGCGACCGACGCCGATGTCGTCAACATGGCGGCACTCGCGGCGTATGGTGCGGGGCGGGTGTGAGGTACTTTCCCTCTCCCCATCTTGGCGGAGCCAAGCTTCGCTTGGACGGGAGAGGGTTAGGGTGAGGGGGCGCATTTTCTGCTGCCGCCAGAGACCGCCCCCTCACCCGGCGCGGAACATCACTTCCCAATCATCAGGTTCTCTGGCCGCGCCGGCCTCTCCCCAAGGGGAGAGGCTAAATTCTCCCGCGTTAACGACGAAAAACAGTTGAGCGCAACGCTCCTTCGTGCTAGATTGACTACAGTGCCGAGATTGGCATCCGATGAACCGGTTCGTGAAAGCGAGCCGGTTTTTTTGTGGGTGGGATAAGGGGTGAGGCTCGGAACGGAAATTTACCAACGCTGCTTTAAACCCCAAGGAAAGGTTGGCATTCCGCGTCCAATATCCACAGCATCAGCAGGAGCCAGACCAAATGTCGGTACGCGCACTCGTGATTTTCGTGGCGATGGCGATCTCGCTCTCGTCTGCAAATGCCGCCGGACTCTCGGTAAAGCTATCAAGTGTGGCACCAATTAGGCTCGGCGATCCTGTGCAGATTAACATCTCATACGGCGGAGTGCCGGAAGGAGCAGGTCTTGTCGTCTCTGTGGTTCCAGACTTACCTGAATCTGACTACGAGAAGTACGGCGTCTACGGTCGGCTATTGGTTTTGCAACCCGTGCCCATTTCAGGAAGCGGTCACCACACGGTCGATTGGGACACAAAAAATGTCGGATGTGATCCGGTGGACGCGCCAATGTGGTGCCCGTCCTTCCAGATTGGGCGTTATCGCATTAAAGCCGAAGCCTATGACACGTCCTTGTTTCCGCTGCTTGGGATGGTGCCCAGAACCACCGATCCACTATCACTTGCCGTCAGTCAGTCTCAAGCGTTCGAAGTTGTTGGTGAACCTGATATGGCTCCATTGATCCTAGGCCTCGATCAAGCAGCCATCGGGTACTTGGCGGAAGCCGCAGGCGTTGGCCCGGGAGCGGTCACGAAGCATGTCGATACGACGAGTGAACTTCAGTCACGTAGTGGAATGCTGTGTAAATCGTATACAGCGAAGCGACCATTTGCTGGGGGCGTAAGTGCGTGTATCCCAGCAGACGTAGTAGGCCCATTCGGCGTACATCGTCATCGCGTCATGCATGAAGGTAAGGCCGATTTGGCGCCATCTATCGGGCCGGCCCCCGGGGTCGTTCCATACGACCAAGCCTTGGCGAAGGCTCGTGGCCTGGCCGATGGGCCTTACCAAAAAATCATCAACGCACAGGAAGATGCGCGATTTTCCGTCCGGACACAGCGCGGGACTGACGGCATCGGGCGGCCCGCTGGAGACAATGTTAATAGCTGGATACGCCGGGGCTGGGGGTACGATCTTAGTGCCGGAGTATCTGGATGGGAATATCGAGCACAGGACGATGCTTGGATATTTGTTATCTACGAAGTGCAGGCAGGCGGTTCTTCAGCCACGCCAGACAGATTTGCAGATCAAGTGATGGTTCGTGTCGAGCATGATGGCCGTGCTTGCGTTGTCCGCACCGTTCCTTACAAGGGCTCATTCGAAATTGACGACAGCACAAAAGCGTGTCCCTGACGGACGAGATTATTATGGGGCTTCCTCCTTCTTGGAGCTTCCGCTCCTGTCCCATTGTACCCACTCCCCCCTCCCTCACGCATCCACCGCAATGCGGCTCTTATTTTCGTCGGGTTGGCCGTAGTGTTCGAAGTACTTGGGATCGATTTTCTCGACCGGAAGCATGATGAGCACGTCGGTCGTGCCGAATTGCCTGTCTATCACCGCACCATCGCCAACGGTCGCGCCGAGACGCAAGTAGGCTTTGATCAGAGGCGGCATGGCTTTGAGCGCCGCTTTCATTTCAACTTTTTCTTTAGGCAGGCGGTCCATCGGCACATGAAGGCGGGCGTGCGCGCGGCATCGCCACTCGGGCGGCGACATGCGCATTGTGATGCAAGAAGCTCAGCGCCATGGCGTGCTCATCGGGGTCTGTGCCCTCGAAGCTGGCGCACCCAAGCATGACGTCGATTTTGTGTTCGCGCACATAAGTCCACAACCCATGCCAAAGAAGTTCGACGGTTCGCTTGTTGCGATAGGGCGCAAGCACGCAAGACCGGCCAAGCTCCATGAAACGATAGCCCGGCGAGCGCGACGCTGAGCAACGGTTTGAATGTCGTATTCGCCAGCCGTGTAAAATCCGAGCGAGCTTCCGCAACGTCCTGGCGCAAAACGCGATACGTTCCGACGACCGTCGGCGTCGGGCGGCCTACGCCGTGGCTCTTGCCCTCGGACTTGATGAGATCGACGACGAGCAAGATGATCGCAAATCGCGTCATAAGCGTCTTCATCGCGGCGGCGGAATTGCGCGAGGCGGCTCGGCATTGCCGACATTTCTTCATAGAAGACTTGATAACGCAGGCGTTGCGCGAATTTGATCTCAGCGCGCGTTCGGGCCAGACGCACCTCGAGATTGCCGACGCGGCCATAAATCTTCGGTTCAAGGTGCCGGACAAACCTAGACAAATCCGGTGTCTTACTCTTGAAATTTCGCAGCGCCTCAAGGCTTCGTGGCAAGAAACGGGAATCATCACGTGCACTCGATTGCGACCTAACCGGTCTGAGTACCTGCATGTCGCGTTCGACCCCGTATTGCGCCCGGCTGCTTAGCTTATAGCGGAACAGTTAGCACGATTCCATGACAGTTCTACAAAGGCCTGCCGGCAAGCCCGGTCTTAGTACAAGCTAGCGAACGATGTGCTTGGCATCATCTACTTGGCATCGTCAATCGGCCGTCCGGCGTCCGCTATCAGCAATGGCACGCCATTTTTGATTGGGAAGGCAAGCCCAGCAGCACGGCTAATCAGTTCCTGCTTGGAGGCATCATATTCCAGTCTGGTCTTTGTAAGCGGGCACACGAGCAGTTCCAACAGCCTGGGATCGACGCCATGGCTTGGAGCTATTTCTGATTCATCAGCGGGCATTGCATTCATCCAAACTGTAACCCGTCGCTACTGTAGCGTGGTACCGCTGCTGCCGTTCGACGCAAGTTCAATTTCCGCCAGCGCCACGAGAACTTCAGCTCTCGTTTTGAGATCGGCTGCTTCAAGCAAGGCTTGCTTTTCCTCAGGACCATATGGGCACATAACCGACAAGGCGTTGATCAGGTATTCATTCGACGCCCGCTGGATTGACGCCCAATCCGTCTTGAGTGAATTTGCTTCCAAATAGCTCTTGAGCACACGCAAAAGATTTGGCCGGTCGACAAATTCTTCGCCGAGACCTGCCGTTAAATCCGAAGCGAAGCGATCATAGCTCGCACTCATGACGCGGTAGGGTTTGCCGGTTACGGCTTCATCGATGATTTCGAAGCGCGTGAGACCCGTGAGCGTGATCACATAGCGGCCATCATCGAGTTCTTGGTACGACGTAATCCGGCCGGCACACCCGACGCGATGGAGGCCGAACGATTTCCCAAGCGGGCTCTCATCGACGTCGTCGTCAACTGCACTGGATGGCTGCAGAACGCCTAGCACCCGTTCGCCCGACATCACGTCATCGATCATGCTCAAATAGCGCGGCTCGAAAACATTGAGCGGCAACGTGGCACGCGGCAACAAAATGGCGCCTCTCAGCGGGAAGACTGCAATCCTTGGGGGAAGGTCGGCTGGCCTGCGGTAGCGCTGTGCAAGTCCCACGAGTTCACGTCTCCTTCATTCAGTTCCGGCGGGTGGCCGGCCTCCGGGAGCTGCGCAAGCCCGTCAGCTAAACAACAGCGATGACAAACGGCGCCGGCCCTCGCCGACCAGAGGTTCCTTTGAGCCCCAGGCATCAAAAAATTGCAGCAGCTGTTTGCGCGCCGCCTCTTCATTCCATTTGCGGTCGCGGCGCATGATTTCCAAGAGGTGATCGAGAGCTTCCGCTTTTTTCCCCATGCCCGCAAGGCCGATGGCCAAATCGAAGCGCGCCTGGTGGTCAGACGGATTGGTTTCCAGGCTCAGCTCAAACCCAGCAAGGTCGCCGACGTTCGCGGCCTTTTCCGCCAAGTCCAATGCAGCATTGACCGCCTCGACGGCCGGGATACTACGTTTTTCAGGGGCAACGAGAGAGATTGTCTGCCGGGCGCGGCCATAGTCGCCAGTCTTTAGATAACATTGGGCAAGGCCGGCAAGAGCCGCCACATTCTCGCGATCCTCCTGCAAAATGGCCGCATAAATCTCGGCAGCCCCCTGCAGATCTCCCTCGTCGATCAATTCAGCCGCTGAATTGAGCACCGCCTCAATGTCATTGGCTTCATCTGCGCCAACCAGACGCTCGACAAAAGCGCGCACTTCAGCCTCGGATTGCGCGCCGACAAAACCGTCGAGCGGGCGGCCATCGCGAAAGGCATAAACCGTCGGCATGGATTGAATGCGCAGTTGCGCGGCGACGGCTTGATTTGCATCAACATCAATCTTGACCAACCTCACCTTGCCGGCAAAGGCTCGAACTACTCTTTCGAGGATCGGCGTCAACTGTTTGCAGGGACCGCACCACGCGGCCCAAAAATCAACGATCACAAGCACGTCTTTCGAGGCTTCAATCACGTCCTTGACGAAAGAGGCGGTTGTGCCGTCCTTAATAAGTTCTCCATCGCCTACATTGGAAGGCGGGTTACTGCGGGTACCGAAGTCCATCAATCGTGTTTCCTCAACTGCGAAAAGGCAACGGCGCGCCGCTAAACGCCCGCAAGGCCCAGCGACTTTGGCTCGTGGCCGGTCTCACGAATGAACCGCAAAAGATCGGCCAATGCAATGTTCGTCGTTGCCGTGTTCTCTAGCGGGTGACAGTTGACGCTGTCATGCGCCAATAATTCCTGATCCAGAATGACACAGACGCGGCGTTGTTTGTCATTAATGATCGAAAAAGCTGTGACCGATCCGGGCGTGACGCCGAGCGTTTCCATGAGCAACTCGGGCCTTCCAAACGACAGCCGTCCGATCCCGAGACTGCGCGCCAGATACTTTAGATCCACCCGCGCCGAACTTTTGGCCACCACGAGTAGAAGCACGCCCTTCTCATCCTTGAGAAAAAGGTTCTTCGTGTGCGCGCCGGGTAACGCGATGACTATCGTACTGCTCTCGGCAACGGTTCGAGCCGGCGGATGCTCGACCGTCGTTGTGTTGATTCCCATTGTGGCTAAATGGGCGAACAGGTCGTCGCGGGTGTGGGGTTTTGGGTTCAAGATCGCCTCGGCACCAAGGGGGCAGACTGTCGTTTCATAAGGCTTGAACCCCCTGCTTCGGGGCGATGCAAGGGGCTTTGAGAGGGCTCTTGCAAACCAAAGTCACATGAGCCATAAGGCGTGTCTCGAAGCGCCAAAAGCGCTGACCCCAAGATGGATGCGGGTGTAGCTCAGCGGTAGAGCACGACCTTGCCAAGGTCGGGGTCGAGGGTTCGATCCCCTTCGCCCGCTCCAGTTTTCATTGAATAATTTGGTAGTTTCCCCTTTTGGGGCGGCACGCAAACGGCACGCAAAATCTTACCCAGTGCGTGTTTTGTTGCCTGCAAGTGCTGCGGGTCAGCGGCCGCATACATCTCGGTCACGTTGTGACCTGGCATCTTGTGACCGAGCAGCGCTGCCACTTCCCACACCGGTACGCTTTCGGCTCTTAGCCATCGCGCAACCGTATGACGGAGGCTGTAGGGGTTGGCATCTTCTGCGAGGCCTTGACGAGCTGTTGCCCATGACGACTTGACCCTGAGCAGCTGCTTGCCTCTGAAATGAATCACAGGATCGTCTGAGGGCCCCCAGGCTTGAAGCAGCTTGCGGATCTCCGAACACATCGGAATGTTGGCGCGGCGTTTTTTGCTTTGTGATCATCCGGGCGGCACTCATCAAGAACTACCTCGCTGAACTTTTCCAAGGCCGCGCTCAGTTTCTCTGGGCCGTCCATGACGACACCGCAGCGCCTCATGCCCACGTCGTCTTCGTCGATAAAGATAGTGCTAGCGGCAGGCGCGTGGCACAGCTCACCGAACGAGCCAGCGCACTTCGTTGGCGCATGGTCTGGGAAGATTGCTGCAACCGCGCTCTCACCTTGGCTGGCTCGGTTGCACGCATGTCGCGCTTGGGGAAGCACAGCCAGCACCACCAGTTGTTCAATGCTGAAGCAAAGCTTGATCGTGCTGGAGTGTCGAAGTTGGCCGATGCCCCAACCGCCTCCCAATAGCCCCAGAAGCCACCCCTACGTCCGCAACCAACTGAGTTAGAACCAATCATCAAACATGGAGAATCCAATGTTGAGCGAGACACTGTGATGGATGCCATCATCAAACAGGATGCAGAAACTCCTTCGATTGCAGCTGTGGTCGCCTTTGTTGCAAGCCAAGTGTTGGAACTTGAACGGCTCAGAGCCGCTAAACAAACCATCGCAGATTATCGCGCGTCTTACGCTCAAGTGACCGCCAATCTTCTCCGAACGCAGACCCGCATGGAGTCGATTGATCCCGAGCTGCAACGTGCCGGAGCCAGGGTGATCAAAGCAGAGCAAGAGGAAGCGCGGCATAAGGGATTGCTGAAGCGCTTGTGGCAGATGGTCAGTCCTGCCGCCAGCTCACGCGCTAAGGCGGCGAAAACCGCCGCCCAGATGGCCGTCTATGCGCTCTCAACCACGCGCATCAAAGCCAACAGTTTGTTGCGCGAAGCCCAAGCCTTGGAGGCCGAGCAAAAGGCGCTGCATGAAAAGGCCAATGCGTTGAAGTCCAGTCTGGCCATTTATGGAACCGACGAGGATGTTGCCATTGCTGAGCAGGCGCTCATCAGAACCATTGCGGTCAATACGGCGGAGTTGAGCGCTGTCAAACTCTCTCATGCATTGCTGACAGGCGAGATCACCCCCGACGAACACCGGCACCTGTTGCGGGCTGTCGATAAGGGTGGGCTGGAGGCTTAGCGGTTGGCATGGCTACCTTTTTTGGCCTGTCTTGCGATTTGCGTCACAAAAATCATTTAAGTTAGATGTTGCAGATAAATCAGATGAGCCCTATAATGTCTTGAAAGGAGATCATCATGAGCCGCCAGACAACGCCTATCACCACTGAAACCGCCGCACTCGCGCAGACCCTTTTGGGCACTGTGGGTCACCTGGAGTCCTTTACGATTGGCAACCCGGAAACTGGCATCTCCGCGCCACTGCCGCCGCACATCGCGCAACTCATTCGTCAGGTGTTGACGAGCTTGGCAGCCGGTCGCGAGGTTACAATTTCTGAAAACTTGACGGAACTCACCCCGAATGAAGCCGCAGACGTCCTCAACGTTTCGCGCACATACATTATCAAGTTGCTTGATGACGGCGTACTTCCTTACCGGTTAGTCGGTACGCACCGCCGTATCCCCTATGCCGATCTGTTGGCCCACAAGACAGAGGTGCAAGCGCGTTCACGTGCCGCGCTCGAAGAACTTTATGAAATTGATCGTGAGCTTGGGTTGGATCAGCTCGATGGTCCGCCGCCAGACAAATGCGTGTATCGGACCGACCGTTCCTGATGACCGCAGTCCCCGCCGTATTCGTTGATACCAATGCGCTCTATTCCACGGCGCTACGGGACATCTTTATCGAACTTGCCGCTGCGGGCGTGATCCGCCTGTATTGGTCACAAACCGTCATTGATGAGCTGAATACCGCCATCCTGAAGCAACGCCCGCAAACACCGGTTCATCGCATTGCTACTCGAACAGCCGCAATGAACTACACTTTGCCGACAGCCATGGTGGTACCGAACCCCGAGCGAAAATTGAAGGCCACGCTGCCCGATCCTAAAGATGCGCATGTCCTTGCCGCCGCGCTTGATGCTGGCTGTAGTCTCATCATAACATTCAATTTGCGTGACTTTCCAACTGCCGAATTGCAACGCGAAAGCGTTCCCATCCGGGCAGTACATCCCGATGAATTCCTGGTCACACTGCTCACCACAAACGCCACGCCCGTTTTGAAAATCATTCAAGACGTTGCGAAGAAATTAAACAAGCCGCCGATGCCGTGGCCGGACTACCTTGCCAGCCTTGTGAAATCTGAGCTTCGGCAAACGGCGGCTTTGTTGCAATATCTTGTGCCACCGCCAAGTTCATGACGTAGCGATGGTGGCGGCGCCAGCAGAAAATGAGGGAGTTGAAATCATGGACGGTTTAGAGGCGTTGCGCCAAGCAATCGACGAAGGCGATGCAGCTTTCGCGCGTGGCGAGTTCAAAAGCTACACCATCCCTGGCGAACTTGCGGCAGACCTCAAAACTAGGCTCCTAAAGAGCCAAGACGGCGTAAGCGACTAAGCGCTTGTGGCAAATATCCAAGAGCTGGTCTTAAACAATAAAACCCAACAGCTAGAACAGGGCTCTCACATCGCGCGCACCATGCACCACCCTGATGATCGTCAGGGCAACATCATCGAACATGTAATAGATGACATAGTTCTTGTAGGGCGCCGCACGCAGCCCTGGCACAATTTGGTCACGCGGTGCCCCCATTCCCGGGAATTCTAGTAAAGGGGCAAACTTCGCTTCAATCTGTTGGACAAATGCAGACGCAGCTTTAGGTGAATCCTCGGCGATGTAGGCCCAAATCTCGGCCAGGTCTGCCTCGGCAATGGGCGTAATCAGCAGCTGCAAAGGCTTGGCTCTAGCCATGCCGCTAGCGTTTCTTTGCCGCCAAGCGCTCACCCGCCTTGATGATCCGGGCCGGATCGAACGGACGCGCTTTGCCAGCTTTGGCTTGTTTGATGCCAACGGCTACGTCATTGCGTAACGACTGGAGTTCCTGAGCGCGCCGCGCTTCCGCAAGCTCCCAATCACGCAAGGCTTGGCGCATGACCTCACTCACCGAACCGTAGTTGCCGGTTTGAACCGCTGTTTTAACACGGTCGGCAAGGTCAGGTGTCAGTGTGATTGTCAGTCGTTCCATGAGGATGGTCCTTTCGTGCTCTTATGGAGAGTAGCACAAAATCATACTTTGTCACACTATCGTTTGAGAAATGGAACTTAGACAACTCTAAGTCCCAAAATAGTGGCATGAGTTCTCATAAAATGGGACTTAGAGCCGTGTTTTGGGACTCAAATCAACCTGGCCGGTGCACGAGGATACGTCACCGCATTCCCCTTGATCCGATAGACCCTGTCGAGAACGGCTGTCTTGCTCCCCAGCACCACCGCGAGTTTATCGGGGCCGAGCTTGAACAGTTCGTCGGCACTGAGCACCTGGCGGGCGGCTTCGCTGACGCTCACGTCCCTGCCCTTCGTGATCGGGTTCACCGTCCGCTGACCGGCCAACTTGGCAATCAGCTCATAATCCTGCGGTGACTTCAGGCCGCCACACATCGCGATGTCACTGTTGCTAAATAGCGTGGCCCCATCAGCCTTGCCCATGTATTGCGTCAGCTGACTTGGGCTTTGATAACAAAGGAATATGGTCACACCTGCCTTGCGCAGCTCCACCACCGCCTGCACAAGCGGCGCGCATTTGCCAACCACGCTGCCTTCATCAATGAGGATCTGAGTTCGGCGCGGCAACGGCCCTGCTTTCGCATAGAGCCGCGCCAAGCTCCCTGCAGCTTGGCCGAAGAACATCCGCACCAAATGCTTGCTGGTATCCGCGCCAAGCACGCCACCGCATAGAAATACGGCGCACGGCTGCTCGGCTGTCAATTCGTCGTCCCATTTGAGCGTATCTGTCCGATCGGTCAGCGCCCGGAATGCGCGCCATGTCCACGCTTCGAGCGCATTGGTAAGCGTGCTTTTGAAACTGCCGCTTTCGCTCAGGCCCACTGATCGCCAAGCGTTGACTGCGAGGCGCAGGCTGTCGTCGCCGTTTTGCAGCATCTGCTTGAAGGCCTGCTCTTGTTGATCGTTGGCCTTCAAGAGAAGCAGGTTGGCGATACCGTAAGGCGTCGCGTTGGGCCGGTCGTGTTGATACAGCCAGCCGAGAACGCCTTTGATGAACACCGCGCCCATATCGCGGAAGTGGCTGCCGGATTTGCCGGTCACATCCACATCGGCAACGATCAAGTTGGCGATATCACGCACGTCACGATCCCAGGTGCGCGGCGTGCTGCCCTCAAGATATGTGGAAGGGTTGTAGCCTAAGCCGGTTGCGGGGTCGTCCAGATCAACTTTGATGACGCGATAGCCTTGGGCTTCAAGCGGCCCTTTGAAACGCGTCCAAAGCTGCTTGGGTGGGTCTTGGACAATGAGATTGTTGCCGTTCGCGTAGTGCAGTGCGGCGCCCATGGTCAAACTCTTGCCCGCGCCGCGCGCGCCAAACATCAGCACGCAGCTCTCGTGATGCGTTCGAACCAGCTGCCGTTGCAGAAAGCCGAGCGGAAAGCCGTCGCCGTTCGCGAGTTCGCGACGCGTGGCCAGCCGCGCTGTGCCCCAGGTTGGCGTGCGGCGCCATTGTTTCCACGTCTTCTTGACCCACTTGCACGCCTCCCAGCCCCAACCCGCAGCACGGAACGGAAATGCAATCACGTCAAAGATCGGTTGGAAAAGAGCCATCTCCCTGACGTATCAGAGATCGCGTGCGATGGAGCAGGCCGGACACCACGTGCCACTGGCTGCACTCATTTGCTACCCGCAGCAGCGGTTCCACCAGCGCCGCATGGCCTGCGTTGAGAGCGTTCTTTCTATAAATCTTTCTTTCTTGCGATGTTGCAAGATTGCAATATAGCCAACTTGGTTTCTGTCTTTGTTTCTTTCAAAATTTCATTCTTGAAAGCAATATTCAGGACACCAACGAAAGATCACAGGTGTTCATCAGCTTTATCAGCCAAAAAGGCGGGACGAGTAAAACTACGCTCGCGCTTCACGTCGCCGCTCTTATGGCAGCCGCCGGCCAAAAGACACTTCTCATCGACGCCGACCCGCAAGCCAGTTCAATGGCATGGTTCGCTTGCCGCGTTGGCCACAAGCAGCCAAGCCCCAAGGGCTTAACGGTGATGGCCATCAACAATGGCACAATCACCGACCAACTTCCTGAACTGGCCAATTCCTATGATTGCATCATCATCGATGGCCCACCGCGCGGTGACCGCATCGCCCGCGATGTGATCCTCGCCAGCGACATCGTCATCATCCCCACGCGCCTGTCCGGCTTTGACGTGTGGGCAGGTGACAGCATCACCAAAACTATTGAATAGCTTCGCCCAATTCAGAAGATGGCCTCCAAACGCCCTCTGGATTGGTTTTACGTCGTCAACCAGAAGAACCCCCGCACCACAGTCGGAAAAGTAATCCTACGCGCTCTGGAGCAGCATCAGGGGCATATTCTCGACAGCCATATCTGCGAACGCACCTGTTTCATCGAAAGCACAAGCCAAGGCCTGACCATTCTGGAGACAGAACAGCCGGGCAGCAAAGCGCTGCGCGAAATAACAGCGCTTGCCGAAGAAATCCGATCACTCATCCACCAACGACACAACAGGAGCGCCGCCTAGATGAACCGCATGAAGGACTTCACCGCCCACAACCCAACTGGCGCCACGCCTGGCATGGAGCCGGTCAACCTGGATGTGTTGAAAGCAGCCGTTGCCAATGAAATGGCACCAACGCCTGCAAGTAGCCCACAGGCAGCTACGTCAAGTCAGAGCCTGACGCCCAAGAACTTGCGCTTGCCGAGCGATCTGGTGGATTTCATCGACTACGTCTACACCAAAGACCACCGCATGAAGAAACAGGACGCCTACACGTTGGCGCTAGAAAAGTTCTTCCGGCCCCTCATGCCAAACCGTGGCAACAGCGTTTGACGACGACATGGACGGCCACGCTCAGCCACCTGCCATCCACGACGCCGACTTACTTGCCGAACGCGATGCTGCCCGGGGCAGGCCTGGGTTCAACTACATTGAAATGTCCCTGATTGCCCGCCAAGTGGAGCGTGACAGGCTTGCGGCTCTAACACCCAGCCAACGACGCCGCGCCGTCACCCGCACAAGTTTTGAAACACAGCCCGCCAGCCTTGATGACTTGCGTCTCATCCACAGCGTTCTGGCGATTTGTGGCCTTCCGTACAAGCGCCTGCCAATCGAGGTCCGCGAGTTCGAACGCCGCCAAAGCAACATGGCCCTGGACGTGTCAGCAGGTTCACTCCGCAACGACAGGGGTGAAAACATTCCCCAGCCGCTGCCATTCGGCCCAAAAGCACGGCTTGTCTTGATGCATCTATGCAGCCAGGCCGTTTACAACAGGTCACCGACCATCGACCTCAATGAAACCTTCACCGCATTTGTTCGTGAGCTAGGATTTAACGACAGCGGCGGCCCTCGGGGCGCACTTACCGCATTCAAGCATCAGCTCAACGCACTGGCGGCCCGCACGATGAAGGTCAGCGTCTGACAGCCCGGCGTTGGCGTTCGGACAGAGCACATCACACCGATCAAGAGCTTCGAGCTTTGGCTGTCCGACAACATGCACCAGCGGGCGCTTTGGCCAAGTAGCCTGACATTCAGCACCGACTTTTATGAAAGCCTTCGCGCCCATGCCGTGCCGCTGAATATTCGGGCCATCTGAGCCTTTGCAGGTTCGGCCCGCACGCTCGATGCCTATTATTGGCTTGGCTACCGCATGACCCGTCTCAAAGCGCAAACAGTGATTTCATGGGATGCGCTGGCTGAACAATTCGGCGAAGGCTATGCCCGCCAACGCGATTTCAAAGCCAGCTTCATCCGCGATATCGCCGACATCAAAGAGCTATTCCCGAAGCTTCCAGTGACGACGAACGAACGGGGTCTCCTACTCAAACCTGCGAGCTTAGAAGCGTTGGCCTTACCTGCGCCACGATCCAAAAAGTCATCATAATTGCGCTCGCTGAGTTGGTCGCGCTTATCCCACTTCGCCCGCTGAGTTGGTCACCGATCCCCGCTGACTTGGTCGCGTATATATAGAACAGAAAACTTCAGAACAGTTCTCTCAGAACACTTCTCAGAATTTTCAGAAAAGGATCTGCGTGATTTTGTCGGAAAGAAAAGTGGTCCAAAATATGCTGTGGTGAATTTATCCGTTCAGCAATCCTTGCCGAACCATTGCAACCAGGAGCGTGAGTGAGTCTTCCTTGGAAATGCGGCCGGTAACGTAGAGGTCATCAAAGCGTGCATCGACTTTGCAATGCACGGCCCTTTGTAGCCTGTTCAGCTCCGTACCTAACCGCAAGCCTTCCCGCCGCTGTTCGGCTTCTTTCGCACCCGTCGTCGGGACACGTGCCTCGAACGGTGCCAACAACGCGTCAACGGTCGTTTCAGACGTCTTGGTCCTGACCCTCTCCTGCCTGCGAATTCTATCACAACGCGCTTACACGAGCAGGCTTAGCTGTTATCGGTTCACGCAACAGAAAAGCGCCCCAACCAAAAAGGTGGAGCGCCATCACTTTCGACGGTCATCGGCTCCTCAGCCTGTACCGCAGTGCCATCATACCTTCCTTATCGTCCGCGCCAAGCCACCCCGCCCAAGGCGTAAGCACATAGAATGCCGTATTATACTTGTTACGAAAATCACCATTTCCTGAACCTAAATACCTCGGGAGCGCGAGGGCAGAGCCCTCGCACCTCAAGCTCGCCGCAGGCGGCCGCCCCCCGCCCGCAACCAAACTTGCCCGGCTCAAGTCGCTGGCTTTCGACACCGAAGTACGCCGCCGCGCCTTGGATATCTCACGGCCCCACCACCACCCATGGTTTGCGAGCGGCCACCGCGACGACGCGCCATCACTCGCGAGCCTGTTGACGCCGATGGTCAAAGCCACCGGTCCTGGCCACCCCGTGTTCACGATCACGGCCAAAGACATCGCCTTTTGCTTTTATGGCTTGGGTTTCATCGGCCGCCGCGAATTGCAAGCCTCGCTGGAAAACTTCGCGCAGGAAGAACAGCGTCTGTTTGCCGGCCGTTTGGCCAAGGCTAAACACCGGCCGCCTCCACCGCCTCCCAAACCGAAGCGCCCCGCTTTTGAGCGCCCCCAGCTTGCCCTCAAGCAGAAGCTGGTAGCCCGCCTCTGGCACATCCAAGCAGCCGTGGCGCTCCATCACCAACGTGAGCACGCCTTTGAAGAGCGGTATGTTCAACGCACCTGGGCCAAACAACAGCGTCAGCGCGATCGGGAAACGCGAGACCAGGAGCGGATCAATCGCTCCCGCATAAGGACTCGGCCACCGGTGCCGTCATCGAACATCGAGAGTTGAAGTCACAGCCCTCGGATTTTCATCGTCTTAGTCAGCTTTAATTGAGGTTGACCTTCCAAGGTGCGGACGTGGCCACCACCGGTGCACTTGACCCAATACGGTCGCGCGCTTCAAAGGCCGCCGTTCGCCAAGATGGCAGCTTGTGAAAAATGCTGACGAAACGGAACCGCCGCGCCACCTTTTCCGACAGCACAGACCCAGTGGGGACCTGCGCTTGCCGCAGCAGCTCTGGGATTTTGTCGACGCGTACCTCTCTCTGTGTGGCCCAGATTGGACGAGCCGCACGGAGGAGGTTGGTTGACAATTCCTCAGCGTTCGAGAATTGATTGTGAACATATAGTAGGAGGGTCCAATGTCGTCTGGCCCACGTGCTTTTCCGGATCATTTTATTTCAATTTATCAGTCAGCCGTGGAAGAATTGGCGCGAGATCGTGCCAAAAGATTGCCCGAGGCCAACGGTCCCGAGACAGAGACGAAGGGATTGGATTTCGCCTCCGCCATGAATGCGGCGGCAGCTGAACTCGGTGCGCTTCGGATGCACGGACGCGTGTACAGCCCGCAAGGAGAGCAAAAGTCGATCGGCACTGTGATGACTTGCGCCAGCCTCGGGCTCAAGTACATGGAGGCGCTTATAAAAGGCGACGAAGTCGCGGCCAGAGCGATCGAGGGCAAGTTAAGCGACGCAAAGTGTGACCCTGGATGGGCCTCGACACTGGGCGAATATTACAGTTCTTATCTTGGTGCCGATGGCGCTAGACGACCGATCCCATATCGTCGCGCCGCAACAGTTGGACCGGCCGTCATCACGATTCAAGCGAACGCACGAATCGCAATCGTTGGAGACTGGGGCACTGGAGCAATCCCTGCCATTCGCGTCGCACGGCAGATCGCGCAGCTCAAACCGGACATACTGGTCCATTTGGGCGACATCTATTATTCTGGCACGCCAAATGAATGCAAAGATAACTTCATCGACATTCTTGATAATGTCTTTGATCGTGCGCGGACCAAGCTACCCGTATTCACACTGGCCGGCAATCACGACATGTACAGTGGCGGCGCCGGCTTTTATTCTCTCATCGACCGGCTCAATGAAGGGCCTATGCAGCAGCGAGCCAGCTTTTTCTGTCTCAGAAGTTCTGACAATGCGTGGCAGCTTCTGGGGATGGATACCGGGCTCAACGACTACGCGCCGCTGTCGGTCACTGAGACCCTAACCCACCTGGAGGCTGACGAAGAACAGTGGCACCTTGATCGAATCGTAGAATTTCCCGGAAAGACAATACTGCTCTCGCATCATCAACTCTTCTCAGCGTTCTCTCAAATTGGCGCCGAGAACGAACGAGGACGGCTTTGCGCACATAATCCGCGACTTCTCGAAAGCTATGAGAAGTTCGTCAAAACAGGAAAGACGATCTCGGCCTGGTTTTGGGGGCACGAACATAGCCTATACCTCTATGACGGCTATTTGAACCTATCGAGAGGCCGCTGCCTAGGCCACGGCGCCATTCCGGTTTTCGCCAGTGAAGAACCCTACTTGCCGCTTAGAAATCTCCGCGACCCGCCTTCCATTCTTAAAGACTTGAATGTCGGGCACTCAGGTGACGTGTATGCAAACGGCTTCGCAATTCTGGATCTAGAACCGGCGAAGAAAGACGCGACGGTCAGATATTTTCAGGATGTACAAGGCGCCACGAACGAAGTCTATTCCGAGTCCCTCGTAGCCGCCGGCAGTGCAAGCAAGACAAAGCCTATGCCGCCGCCAACATCGGCGGAGACCATATTTTTTGCGCCTCAGGCTCCGAACCGGAAAAAGCGCAGCAGCAAGGTAGCGTTTGTGGTTGGCAATCAACACTATCGCGACGTCTCGAAACTGACGAACCCGGCCGCCGACGCCGGTATCGTGCGCACTGAATTGGAGCAACTCGGCTTCGAAGTCTATGGCGGAGTGAATTTCGACTTGAATGCAATTCGCGATCGTTTTGACTACTTCGAAAGCCAGATTGGCAAAGCCGAGGTCGCCCTGCTTTATTACTCTGGGCACGGCGTGCAAATCGATGGTCAGAACTACGTGGTCCCGATCGATGGCAGCATGACGTCACTTTTGGCGTCGGCGCGCGAGACGCAGATACAGAGCCTCGTCAACCGGATGGCACAGAGCAGCAAGAAATGCTTGGTCTTCCTGGATGCATGCCGCGACAATCCTTTCATCGAGAGCATCGCCGAACCAGCAAACAATGCCAAGCGCGTTGGTTTACAGGAGACCCAATCAATTGCCGCCTTTATCTCTCACGGCCTGGCTCCGGTGGACGTCAGAGGAAAAGTTCAGGCCTTCATCGCTTTTGCCGCCGCGCCTGGGAAATATGCTTACGGCAGCGACGGCCGCTACAGCTACTTCACGCAGGGTCTCGTCTCGCACCTTAATACGCAAGGTTTAAGTATCGATGGCCTGATGAATCGCGTGCGCCAAGACGTCAAGGGCGCAACAGGCGAGACACAAGATCCTTGGAGTCAGACCAACCTCACTAATGACTACTACTTCAAGCCGGCTTCCCTGCTCCCCGCTTATGTCATGGCCCTTTTAGGTGCCCTCTCTGGATTCGTGACAGCTTGGAGAACCTTCGATCCGACGGGGCTCTTCCAAAACGGATGGAACGGATGGGGTGGCGCATTTTTCGGACTCGTTGTGGGTTTCGGCGTGTGGCGATGGGGGCGGCGCAATTTTTGGGCGGCGGGCCTGGCATTTCTGTCTGTCACGCTGGCCTTCAAACTTGCCTTTTTCTACATGGACTGGATCGGCACCACTGACCTAGACAAACGCTCAAACAGAATCGGGCCATTTTTTGAAAACGCAAAGCTGATGCGCGATATGATAGGTGCCTCGATTGCCGCAAGCATCTGCATGTTAGGTACGATTCTCGGTGCCGCCGTCACCACGCCCGCGCTACGTCGTCCAAACGCCTACGTCATGATGCTATTTGCTGGCCTCCTCGTCGTTCCAGTTGTGGGGTTGGTAATGGCGGCCCAGTCATTTGAACTCCCCGGATTCAACAAAGATGACTATGATCGTCTCGCTGCGATCTTAGGTGCGATGACTTGGCAGGCCGGTCTAGGTTTCACGATTGGCTACGGACTGAGCCAATACGTACCCGAGCCTGGTGAGCGAAAGCTTTGAGAGCACATTGCACGGCAATATCGGTGGCCGGGTAGTCCACGGGCACGGGTTCTTATACAGCGCCGGAAGAGTGCAGGTTGAAATGTTGCTGGCGTCCGCGGACGCTATCAGCCTCGGCGTCAGCATACATGATATGGCGAGCGGCGAGCTAGCGTTCAGGAAGGGGACTGCCGCAAAGCCCCTTCGTCAGTACGACCGCAAAGCAGAATCGCTGCGCGCGTAGCATCGCTCGATCTCCACCAAGTTGGGAAATCTGGTCGTCACCTACTTGGATCAGAAGGCCGCGTTCCGTTTAGAGTTTCCGGAATTGTTTCCTCAGCTCAATGCGTTAGTTGAAATTGGCACGCGCGTTCGGCTCGAACAATTTCGAGCCCCAAGGAGACGATAGCGGCGCTCGGCCAATCCTACCACACGCAAGGATGCATTGGGACGCGACGTCCGTCCGGATAATGAACCCGATTGCCCGACTGGCGTAGCCGTGCATCAGCCAATGGTACTTGTACGCGGGCGGGCTGGCGTTCCGGCGGAGATCGGGTAGTGTTGTGGTCCGCGCCTCATATTCTTGCGCGGATGACCCAGGCTTTTTTGCCGGTGAGTTCGACATGAGTTTTTCTCGTCGCATTCTCAATGAGCTGCGCTCGTACCCCGGTATGGTCCGCTGGTATGATCCAAAGCAGTTGTCGGAAACGGGAATGCGGGACGTTATTACCCGCATTTTTGGCCAATTCGCCGACCAACGCATGCTCCAGGCGACTGTCGACGGCTTCAGCCCAGAAGTGATGCAGAACGTGGTGAGCAAGCGCCACGATTACTCCAAAGACGACCAGTTCAAGCGCGCCGAGGCCGTCTGGGTCGATTACACCGCCGATCTTGGCGACGGTTTTGACGCGACGTACGCCATCGCGTCGCTCATTTCGGCCGGTGAGGTCGAGGTCGAAGGTGCCGGTACGTTGCCGGGCGGCAAATTTCTTTTGCTGGGCGGAGATCAAGTCTACCCATTTCCCTCGCGCGCTGACTACGAGCAGAAATTCGCCAAGCCTTATGCTATGGCCTTGCCGCGCACGCCGTCGCAACCAGCAGAGCGTTTCATGTTTGCACTGCCTGGCAACCATGATTGGTATGACGGACTCAACGCCTTCGACAACATGTTCTGTAAGGCGCGCTACGCGTCGTATGGAACCGAGCGCTCTGACAACAGGATCGGCGGCTGGGTCTGTCCGCAGCACCGCAGCTACTGGTCGATTAAGTTGCCACACAATTGGTGGATCTGGGGCGCCGACATCCAGCTGTCGCATTATCTCGATGCCGGACAAATCCTCTACTTCAAAGAAGTAGCGCGGGATATGAAGGCCGCCTCGCCGGCCGATCCGCCCAAGGTCATTTTGTGTATTTCCGAACCGAGCTGGATGAAGGAGCGACGCAGCGAGGACCAAGGCGAGCAGAACCTCGACACCATTGTCAACATTGCGCTCGACAACCACGCCCGCATCGCCGCCGTGCTGACGGGAGACACTCACCACTACAACCGTTATTTCGCACCAAGCCACGGCTTGAACCTGATCACGGCCGGCGGCGGTGGCGCATATTTTTCGCCAACCCACCTGCTGAAAGACAAGCTCAAGATGAAGTTCGAGGGCGATGACATCGATCTCGAACTCAATTGCAAGGCGTCGCCAAAGCCCGGCGCGCCACCTCAAGAAAGCTGTTGGCCGCCACGGGCGCGCTCGCGCTTGCTATCGTTCAACACGTTGGGCTTTCCATTGCGAAACTACGCCTTCGCGCTTGCGCTTGGGTTCATCTATTGGCTCTTGGCTTGGCCGTTCGCCTTTTCCGAGGTTGCGTTCAAAGATTATCAGCAGCACACGGTCCACGAATGGGTGTTTGGCGTGAAGGCCACATCGGCCGGTGAGGCGGTGCGCGGTGCAACGGCAACTCTGCAATCGGCTGTGCAGGCCGTGGAGCCTCTCTCGTGGTCGGAGATGCCGCTCCTCACCTTGCAGGCGGGTATCTCCAACCCGGTTCTGGGTCTGTCAGCACTCGTCATTCTGCTGATCCTCATTTTCTATGCCGAGGCGCCCAGCATGATTCAAAGGGTCTTGATGGGCTTTTTGCACTGGCTCGCCCATCTTGCTACTGCGGTCGTCATGTTCGTGGTGTTGACCCACCTGCTGACCCAAATTATCAACGCACTTGTAACTGTGTCGGCGCTCGTTCCGTCGGCGTTGCGCGTCAGCCAGACGACGGCGGAATTGGCTGGGCACTTCCTGGCGCCACCGCTGATGTGGGGAATCGGGGGATTCTGCGGCGGACTGGTCTGGGGGCTCTATCTAACAATTTCGTGTCTGTTTAATCGTCATTGCGATCAGGCGTTCTCTTCGATGCGGCTGCCGATCTACCGTCACTTCCTGAGAATGAAGATCGAACGCGACACGTTGACGATCTATCCGATCGGGTTGACTAATGTGCCGTCGCGGTGGCGGTGGAGGGCTGCGGAGAAGGATCAATGTGGTCTCATCACGGGGCCGCTCTTCGTGCCGCAACGGCCGTTCAAACCACAATTGATCGACGGTCCAATCGTCATTCCTGCGAACAGCTTGCGGGGGCGGGATCTGTCTATGCGCAAGAAGGGGCCGCTGTCACTTTCCCCTTCCGAGCAATTGCCGTCGATTGGTTTGGTCCGCGTCAGAACGGAATGATTGCGTCCGCAGAAATCTTGTAATGAGTGCAGCCATGACGCTGAATTTGTCGAAATCAATAGAACAGATGGCGCCGTCCTACGATGCTGTTGTGGTCGGTTCGGGCTATGGGGGTGGCGTCGCTGCCTGCCGGCTCGCGCGCTGTGGCCTGTCAGTTGCGGTGCTTGAACGCGGCCGCGAATATGCCCCGGGTGAATTCCCAACAAACCCGATGCAGGCGACCAGGGCCCTTCAGGTCACAGGCGCTTCGGGAACCATGGGTTCGCCAATGGCGCTCTTTGATATACGTGCCGGAGACGGGGTACATGTCTTGAAGGCTTGCGGGCTCGGGGGCACCTCGCTCATTAACGCCGGCGTGTGCCTATCGCCCGATGAACGCGTTTTCAAATCCTCCTTGTGGCCCGGCGAGATTCGGTCCGACGGCATGCTGGCCGACGGCTATTTGAAGGCGCGCGCCATGTTGCGTCCCGCAGCCCAGCCTGGTTGGCGCGATTTTCCAAAAGTGAAGGCGCTCGCCACCGCCGCGCAGGCCTTCAACGAAACGCTGCAGCCGGCCCCTATTCACGTTGCCTTTTCCAAGGGACCAAATGCCGCCGGTGTCGAGCAGCCGGCCTGCACGGCATGCGGCGATTGCTGCGGCGGCTGCAACGTCGGTGCCAAAACGACCGTGCGCAACACATACCTGGCGGCGGCCAATGCGGCGGGTGCCGCGATCTTTACACAAACCGACGTGCGTCTGGTCAGCAAGGAGAGCGACGGACGCTGGCGCGTGACGTTCGCGGCGCTTGGCGATGGGCACGCGGGCCATGAATATTTCGTGCTAGCGGGTATCGTCGTCCTGGCAGGGGGGACGCTAGGTTCGACAGAAATACTCATGCGCTCCCGCGCTGCCGGCTTGGCGCTGTCCGACACGCTCGGGGCTCGCGTAACGAGCAATGGTGATGTCATCGCGCTCGCCTACAATACGGTGTATCCCGTGCATGGTGTCGGTGTTGGTCATCCCTCCCGTTTAGGCGGCATTCCGGTTGGTGCTGCGGTCAATGGCCTGCTGGACCTACGCGACGGTGTGCCACTCGAGGAGGGCTTGGCCATCGTCGAATGTGCTCTGCCGAGTTCGCTGGCACCCTTGCTGCCCGGCTTGCTTGCCGCCGGTTCGGCTGTCTTCGGCAAGGATGCCGATCGCTCATTGGCGAGCGAGATGGGCGAGATCAAACGTACGGCATCCGGTTTTCTTGGGGGTGCCTCTGGCGGCGCTGTCAATAACACGGAGACATTCTTGGCCGTCGGGCACGATGCCGGTGATGGCCGCATGGCATTCGAGGATGACAGGGTTCGATTGATATGGCCGCAGGCGGCCAAGCATCAGGTGTTCGCACGTATCGACGACGCGATCAAAAAAGCATCGTATGCGCTCGGCGGCACCTACTTGCGCAATCCGGCTTCAATAGAGTTTCTGGGAGGAAACTTATTGACCGTCCATCCGCTCGGTGGCGCGGTCATAGCGGCCGACCGTACAGGAGGCGTCGTCAATCATAAGTGCCAGGTCTTCGACACTACGCCCGGAACCTTTCCAGACAACGTGCATCGCGGACTCTACGTGTGCGATGGGTCCGTCGTCCCATGCCCGCTCGGTGTGCATCCTCTGCTGACGATCACAGCTATTGCCGAGCGAGCGATGGTGCACCTGGCAAACGACCGCAAGCTGATTGAAAAACCCCGTTCGGTACCACAGATAGCGCCGGTGTCCGCGCGGCCAGTCTTGACCCCCGGCATTCCGGTTCCTCCCGCGCCGCGGCGGATCAGTCTTTGGAATTTTATTGCCGGGCGCTGGCGTTGAGCCGGCCGCCTGACGCGGCGCGAATGACTGCCCGTGCCGCCGTCCATGTGTTGTGAACTAAGGGGATGCCTATGCGCCGGCTTTCGCGATCAGTCGCCGACCTCAAGATGCAATACGACGTCATCGTCGTCGGATCGGGATACGGCGCTGGCGTTGCTGCCTCCCGCATGGCGCGCTGCGGACGCCGCGTTTGCGTGCTGGAACGCGGCCGCGAATTTGCGCTCGGCGAGTTTCCCGACCGGATCGGAGAAGCCCGCGAAGAGACGCGCATTACGACAAGTGGCAAGTCGGTCGGGTCGGAGTTGGCCCTGTACGATTTACGGCTCGGCCGCGACATGAACGTGCTGCTCGGCTGCGGGTTGGGCGGGGGATCTCTAATCAACGCCAACGTCGCCTTGCCACCGGACGATCGAATTTGGAATGATCCAGTATGGCCGCAGGCCTTACGCGGCGATAAGGATGGCACGCGCCTTGAAGGCTTCGTGCGTGCCCGCCAGATGTTGCGGCCCGTGCCCTACCCAAATGCCGTTCCATTGCCCAAGCTCAAAGCGCTGGAGATGGCGGGACAGGCGCTCGGTGCCGATGCCGTTCGCCCGCCCATCACGGTGACGTTTGTACCCACCAGGAACCACGCCGGTGTTGAGCAGCCGGCCTGCACCTTGTGCGGTGATTGTTGTGCCGGATGCAACGTCGGCGCCAAGACGACGGTGCAGTTCTCCTATATGGCCGATGCCGAAAGCCACGGCGCTGAGATTTTTACGCAGGTACGCGTCACGCGGCTGGCACGCGAGCGCGGGCGCTGGCGTATTTATTTCCAACCGCTCGGCATGGTGCGCGACAAGTTCGGCGCGCCCGAAATGTCGCTGATCGCGGAGGTTGTTGTTCTGGGTGCGGGCGCGTTGGGCTCGACCGAGATACTGTTACGTTCGGCGGCGAACGGCCTGCCCGTTTCGTCTGCTGTGGGCCAACGCTTTACCGGCAACGGAGATGTGCTTGCGTTCGCCTACAATAACGACGTGGAGATCAACGGCATCGGCTTTGGTCATCCACCGCAAGCCAACCCCGGCCCGGTCGGGCCCTGCATCACGGGCATCATCGATATGCGCGACAGCCCGCTGCTTGACGATGGCATGGTTATCGAGGAGGGTTCCATTCCTTCTGGGCTCGCGCCTATCCTTCCCGCCACGATGGCGGGCGGCGCGCGGGCCTTCGGAGTCGATACCGACTTCGGCGTGAAAGACGAGTTGGACGAGGCTGCGCGCCAAGCGATGAGCCTCGTATTCGGTGCCTACCACGGCGCAGTACACAACACGCAGACGTTTCTGGTGATGGCACACGACGGCGCCGGCGGCCGCTTGCAACTTGAAAACGACAAGCTTGAAGTGTCCTGGCCGGGCGTTGCGGAACTGCAGGTTTTCAAGACCATCAGTGAGCGCCTGGAAAAGGCAACCCGCGCGACTGGGGGGACTTACACGCGAAATCCGATGACGACGACGCTGCTGGGAAATAATCTCATCACGGTGCATCCCCTCGGCGGGTGCGGCATGGCCGAGAGGCACGATGCCGGGGTCGTCAATCACAAGTGCCAGGTGTTCGATGCAAGCCCGGGCGCACCCCCCGATGCCGTGCTTGAAGGACTTTACGTTTGCGATGGCGCCGTCATGCCGCGTTCGCTCGGTGTCAATCCATTTCTGACGATTACGGCTCTTGCAGAGCGCGCCATGATCCATTTGGCACGCGACTATCAGTGGTCGTTCACAACTGAGGCTCGCAAGCCGGCGCCGGCGATGGCCTTTGTGCCACCCGTGCCTGTGCCGTCATTTTCACAGGAACCCGCGACCGGGGTTGAATTCACCGAGCGTATGGCCGGTTACCTGTCGTTCGAACCGGTCGTGCCGCACGACACTGCGTTCGCCAAGGGAAAAGCCGCCGATCAGTCCTTCGCCTTCACGGTGACGGTGCTCATCGACGATGTGGATCGTTTCATTGCTGATCCGGCGCACAAGGGCCGCCTCATCGGGACGGTGGATTGCCTTGCGCTTTCGCCGTCACCGCTCGATATCTTTGATGGTACGTTCAATCTGATGCGCGCCGAACAGTCGGCGGTGGAGACGAAGCGCTTCGACTATGCGTTCTCTGCTGTGACGCGTGAGGGTGCGGAGTATCAATTTGCCGGCTACAAGATCGTGCGCAATGATGCCGGACTTGATTTGTGGCGCGATACCACAAAGCTTTATTTTGATATCGCCCGGGGGCGTGTTGGGCGGCAGGGCGCACTGGGCCGAGGCATGCTGGAAATCCGGCCCAAGGATTTTGCCGTCCAACTGCAGACCGTGCGTGGCACCGGCGGTACTGGGACCCTTGATCGGACGAAAGCGGTCGCCAAGTTCGGCCAGTTCTTCGGGGGGGAATTGTTCAGCACATTTGGCGGCCTCTTCACACGCAGTACGCGATACGACGCGGGCGCACCGCGCAAAAAGCGGAATCTGCGGGCTCCTGAACCCGAACTTCATATGTTCAAGGCGGCGGACGGCAAGCTGTTGCGTTTGACGCGCTATAATGGCGGGACGAAAGGGCCGGTACTTTTGGCGCACGGCCTGGGCGTATCGAGCCTCATCTTTTCCATCGATACCATCGATACTAATCTGCTCGAATACCTAGTTGCCGCCGGCTACGATTGCTGGCTGCTCGACTTCCGCGCCAGCATCGATTTGCCATATGCCAAGACCCAGTGGAGCGGCGACGACGTGGCGCTCTACGATTATCCTGCTGCCGTGGCGAAGGTGCGTGCGGAGACCGGCGCGCAGTCCGTGCAGGTCGTGGCGCACTGCTTTGGCGGCACGACATTCTCGATGGCGTTGCTGGCGGGGCTCGAAGGTGTGCGCTCGGCGGTCATCTCGCAGATCTCGACCGATTACGTCGTGCCCTATTTTCCGCAGAAGCTGCTGGCGCAACTCCATTTGCCGCAACTCTTCGATCACATCGGTCTCGACGTCATCGACGCGCGCGCCACGGTGGCTGATGGCATGGGAGAGCGCCTGCTCGACTGTTTCTTGCGCTTCGCAGTTCCGATGCCGCGAGCGGAACGCAACAGAAGCGCGACGAGCGCGCGGATCAGTGCACTTTACGGGCGCCTCTATCAGCTCGACCAGCTCAACGCCGAAACATTCGAGGCGGGACTGCCGGAGATGTTCGGCGAGGCCAATATCTCGGCATTCAAGCAGCTCGCTTACTTCGTGCGGCTTGGGCATGTCGTGGATAAAACCGGGGCTGACGTGTACCTTCCCAACATTGCAAGGATGGCCATGCCGATCCTGTTCGTGCATGGCGCAGCCAACGCCTGCTTCAAGCCAGAGAGTACACAGCG
The DNA here is from genome assembly GCA_963819605.1 of uncultured Alphaproteobacteria bacterium. Taxonomy (GTDB): domain Bacteria; phylum Pseudomonadota; class Alphaproteobacteria; order Rhizobiales; family Hyphomicrobiaceae; genus Hyphomicrobium_B. Next base: position 140,673 of record CAWFWU010000010.1, read on the forward strand.
CACGCTCACGCGGTTGGCTGCGGCCAACGGTGCAGGGTACTACGACCGCAAGGAGATCCCAGGTCACGGCCACATCGACTGTATATTCGGAAAGAACGCCGTGAGCGCTGTCTATCCTTATATACGGCGGCATCTGGACGCGAGCGCCTGATGGCCGTTGCGGCGGTATTCGAGACAATCATGCACTCCAATGGAAAATCGCAACTCGCCGACCATGCGCTTTCTGCATCGAGGAGCGAGTCGAGCAGAGTCCGCAGCCAGCGAATCCTGACGGTTCGCGAGGCAAGGACTGAAGACCGGACTTGTCCCAAGGCCGAAGGTTAGGCCGCGTCACATTTCTACGCGCTACTCGGGCTTAAGCAGACGAGCAAGCCATCAGCCAGCCCAAACTACAACCGCACGATCGGATTGAAGTGTGATGGTCACCACACGTCCAGCTCTTGACAGCTCGAAACTGAGTGAACGGCTTGAGCACTTCATTGCACTGATCGCCAGCGAAGATCATGCCCAGGAAATATCGCATCGTTGCGGGCTGCCACCCGAGCGCGCGCGACTACTGCTCAATACCTACTGCAACGAAGCGCGTGTCGGGCTATCCCTGGTCGCGGCCAGCCTGCGACCAGGCCTGCGTGTGCTGGAAGTTGGAACCGGTGTCGGGTTGCTTGCAAGCGTCCTGGCGGAACAGGGCGTCAACATTGTGGGCGTCGAGCCTGGCGATGCCGGATTCGGATTTATGCCAACGCTGGCGTCCATCGTGACGGTCTGCGTGGGGTTAGAACGGCCTTTTGTGCCGTTGTCGATCGGCGTCGCCGCACTTGAGCCCGCACAGCATGGCCAGTTCGATCTCATCTACTCCATCAACGTCTTAGAACATCTGAGCGCTCTAGACGCTGCCATTGCGGCCATGGCGCGGGTGCTAGCCGAAAACGGCACCATGGTGCATATGTGCCCCAACTATGCTGTACCCTATGAGCCGCATTTGACCATTCCTCTGATTCCAGGTGCCCCCTATTACACGCGGTATCTGTTTCCAAGCCACGCGCGCCGTTATCCTGGCTTGTGGGACGAATTGAACTTCATTACCGCGGGCCGCCTCCGCCGCCTCAGCCGCAAGCATGGGCTGACGGCAAGATTTGATTCGGGCGTGATGGGAGCCATGGTGCGGCGAATTCTGACGGACCCGATCCTCGCCGCACGCCAGGGTGCGGGAATGCGTATGACAGCCGCAGCGTTGCAGAAAACCGGGGGGCTCGCAGTTATAGACCGCATTCCAGCTGGTCTTTCGACACCAATGATTGCGCGGCTGGCGAAGAGTTAGCAGGCTGTTGAAGTTCTCGGCTGCTGACAACGCGGGGCGAATAGGATTCCGTAGCCCCATGGATTGCAAGGGGGCTGAGATGCGTGGATCGGAAGCAATGTCTGGGTCGATGTTCTCGTATGTTGATCTATAAGCCCGTGATCCACCCGACGATCTGCTGCGTTTGATCCGCGAGGTCGTCAACGAGACTCAGCTCGGCCTCGATGCCGAGTTTTCCCCGCCGGAAAGGCGGCTGAGAGAGACAGCGTCCGCTTGCAGATGTCCAGCTGCCTTGCGCGCACACTCGTCGCAAGTACCTGCGGCGACCAACGTGTTGTCCGCTTCCTCTGCACTGCAACTAAAACCCCTTGCCATTACTCAGTTCACGTCTTATGATTGAGATGTGAACCGTGACGACGCTATCGCCCGCATCAAGAAGTCCGAACAGGCTATTCGTACTTTTGGCGCCTCTGCACTCTATTTATTCGGCTCGACCGCTCGCAACGAAGCCAAACCCACGTCCGACGTCGATATCTTCATCGATAGCGACCCAAAAAAGCCGCTCGGGTTTTTGGAATTCTTTGGCTTGGAAGAGCTGCTGGAAGACACCCTCGGTGCCAAGGTCGATCTCTGCACGCGTCCCGAGCTTCACCCGGCGTTGCTTGCCGAAATTGAACAGAGTGCCATTCACGTCCTGTGATCCGCTCAACGCGCCCGCGCCTTGAGGATATCGAGCAGAACATCACGCTTGCGCTGGCGTTCGTTCATCAGCGCACCCTCAAGCATGTCACTCACGACTTTGCCCTGCGCTACGCGCTCCAGCACGCTCTTTTGATCATTTCCGAGGCGGTGAAAAATCTTCCCGCTGACCTGTGCGCCGAACACCCCGAAATCCCGTGGCGCAAAATCAAATCTCTCGGCGACAAGTTGCGGCACGAATACCACCGCATTAGTCCAGAAATTATTTGGGACGTGGCAACGGTTCACCTCAAACCGCTGCACCAAGTCGTCAAGGCAATGCTCGTACACGCCGATTAGCACGGGATAGCGTCCTGACTACCCTTGCGGTGTAGGCCCAACAACCGTCCAAGAGCCCACTCGCGAGGGTTTGCTTCATTTAACGCGGTTGCTAGCCCCCCCGTAAACAACAAGCCCATTCAGAGGGATATTGGTTTTGAGGGTGACGTCAAAATGCTCAGACCACTCGCCGGACGTGTTGGATTGGGGTAATATGAGGCATGGTCGCCACGTTCGCCCCCAAACTCGATATCCTTCCGCCAGCGCAAAGGCAGCTTTGGGGTGAGCTATCGTCTGTGCCCGAAGAATTTGTCCTCTATGGCGGAACGGCGCTGGCGCTGCATCTCGGGCACCGCGATTCGATCGATTTTGATTTCTTCGCCAATCGCGACTTTGATCCAAAGCAGCTTTACGACGGCGTGCCGTTTCTTCAAGGTTCCCGCATTATCCAACAGCAGCCCAGCACGCTAACCTGTCTTGTCGGCCGGGACGGCGACGTGAAGGTATCGTTTTTCGGCGTGCCGCGGATTGCACATATCCTGCCGCCCCACATTTGCTCCGACAATGGCTTGAAAGTCGCATCCCTGCTGGATCTCGCGGGCACAAAGGCGGGTGTGGTGCAACAGCGGGCGCAGGCGAAGGACTATATGGACATTGATGCCTTGATCCAGGCTGGCATTGGCCTGCCCGAAGCCCTGGCCGCAGCCAAACTTGTTTATGGCGCATCTTTTGCTCCGACCCCGACGCTCAAGGCTTTGACCTTCTTTGGGGACGGAGATTTGGCCACACTACCGATGGGGGTGCGGCAGCGTCTCGTTCTTGCTGCGGCGCAGGTCGACCCTTTGCGGCTGCCGAGCCTTACACGGACCGACCTTCGGACCACAAACCGTGACACCGAGTAAATCAGCATGACCTCACTGCCCGCCACGCCCGAACTCTTGCGCGCCGCCCGCCGCATCATATGGTTCATGGAGCCTGAGCAAGCTTTGGAAAATACCGTGCAGTTGCTTGCCTATGCCATGAAGCATTCGATGGACGAGGACATGGCCTTGCTTCTTGAACATGTGGGTATGGATGGACTGAGGCAAGCACTTGAAAGCGCGCCGCCCGGCATCATCGACGAGCGTTCGTGGTCCTATTGGAATGCCAGGATCGGGCGCTATCCGGCTCCACCGATGCCACAACGCACCTTTGGTGAGCGCGTGTAAGTACGCTCCCTTGTCATAATTACTCTTTATACTTATAATTAACATGATGAATCGGTCCGAAGTCTTGTCACGCCTCCGCGATGCCGCCATGGCCTTGCGGGCGTTGGGCGCCTTACATCTCTTTCTTTTTGGATCGACCGCGCGAGATACCGCCCGACCTGAATCGGATGTCGATATTTTCATCGACCGCGATCCCGAACAGCCAATGGGCCTCTTGGGCTTGGCGAAGCTTGAAGCCCAGCTTGAGACAATTCTTGGAACACCCGTCGATGTTACGACGCGTGGAAGTTTGCATCCCCTTCTGCGGGCTTCAATTGAACAGCAGGCCATCCAAGTCTTTTGACAATGGCCCGTTCCCCCCTGCTCCGTCTTTTTGATATGCGGGCCGCGATCCAGGCTGCCTTCGCGATGACGGAGGGCGTCAGCAAAGGCCTTTTAGATGCTGACACTGTTCTTCACGCGGCGTGCATGTTCAAGATTCTTATCACGGCTGAAGCTGCTCGTGACCTGCCGCAGGATTTGTTGAAAGCCAACCCAGACGTTGATTGGCGCGGCCTCATCAACATGGGTAACTTGCTCAAACACCAGTATTTCCGGATCGAGACGGACGTCGTGTGGGAAACCATTAAAACGGATCTTCCCATTTTGCTCGCGGCTGTCGAACGCATGATCAAAGTTGAGCAGGCCTCGATGTTGGAACCGGTGGGGTGACACGTGCTCATTGCGGGACCGAAGGATTGGCGCGTTAAAACAACAACTATTCCGGAAACATCTGTATTATTGCGCTAAATAACGATGTTCGCTACGGCTCCAACCCCTTAGGGCCGTTCTATTCACTTCGATCCGGAAACGGCAACAACGTAGTGCGCTCCCCACCCTGCAGGCTCGGCAGAGTGATGTTCGTTAAAGAGTCCCCGCCGGGCAATCTCGGCGCCAAGCATCAAAACTTCCTGCCGTGTGGCTTTCCCCAAAATAACCAGCTCGCCCAATCGCTGGCGGGCGATGTTGTCCCCCGCACCTTGAATGCGGGCCAATTGGTAGCCGAAGTCGGCCTCTGTGCGTGCCGTCGCGATGCCTTCTGCCGTACGGGTGGCAGGACGTGCCTCAAACGGCCCCAGCAATTCATCAAGGGCGCAAGTGCTACGGACGATGGTCATGTCATTCATCTCCACGCCATGAACATTAGCACAAATCTGTGCCTGACAGGACTCGTGCATGAAGGGTACCGTCGGGTTAGGGCGTTTTCGCAACAAATTTTCTGCAGGTCATTGATATAAAAATTAAATCCGCATTATACGCTGCGCTCCAAGGCCCTCCACAACGTCGCCCGGTGCACGCCGAGTTCGATCGCCAGGACTTGCTTGTCCAGCAGAGGATCGGCCGCCAATCGCGCGCGGATACCCGCCAGTTCCGTCGCTGACAATTTCGGCTTGCGACCTCCCTTGCGCCCACGGGCACGGGCCGCTGCCAGCCCGGCGCACGTGCGTTCCGACATCAACTCGCGTTCAAACTCGGCAAGTGCTGCGAAAATGCCAAACACCTATTTGCCTGCCGCCGTGCCGGTGTCGATGTCAGCCCCGTGGCCGGTGAGAACCTTGAACGCCACTTGGCGTTCGGCCAGTTGCTGCACCGTAGTCACGAGATGGCGGAGGCTGCGCCCCAGGCGGTCAAGCTTCCAGACAACGAGAGTGTCCCCTGCCCGCAGCGCTTTGAGGCACGCCTCCAACCCAGGCCGGTCATCCTGCTTGCCGGAGGCTTTATCGAGGTAGATGTCGCGTTCGGCCACGCCGGCCGCCAGCAGGACATCCCGCTGCAAATCCGTGGACTGGTCGGCGGTCGAAACCCGCATATAGCCGATGAGCATGCGGGCATTGCATCACGACCAAATGAATGTGCCTAGCGCAGATGATGAAATGGTGAGCACCTATGTTGCGAAATCGCTGAAAATGCTCCGAAGGCGCAACATGAATGTGCAACGAGATTTTGCAACGTCGCGAGCCGCGCATTGCCGCCGATCGGCGTGCGGGCGGCGCCATGTTGTAAAAACGAAGGTTTGTGCGACTGACGGACGGCCCGCCCCAATAAGAATTACGTTCTGGATTAAAATTGCAGTGGGCCAGGGCCTCGCTATTCGCGGACCGTCCGCTACGGCCAAGAGCGCGAACGCGAAATGTTGACTATCGTGGGGCGTGACACGCCAATTAGGCAGCCACCGTCACCGAGAATTGACAAAGGCAGCTATTGCCCTGAATTGTTTGCTGTCACGCAACCGGCACGCAAAACGTAAACCGTCCCGCCGCTGAAAGCCCGCAAATCCTGGGTTTTGAACTCAGTGCGTGCCACAGCCCGCCACCTCAAGCACCTTGATAATACTCACTAATATCTAGATCTTCCCCTTACCAAGGTCGGGGTCGAGGGTTCGATCCCCTTCGCCCGCTCCAAGTTGTGTACTTCCGAATGTTTGAAACGAAAACGGGCGCCTCGTGAGATGCGCCCGCTTGTTTATCGAATTGGATTACGCGGCGCCTTACCAGTGACCTCGGTGACCCGTCCGCGACCAGCCATAGCCTCCCTGGCGAACCAACACTTGCTCGTGGCGCACACCCGACACCGGCGGATGATGAATCACACGTTCGCCGCCCGCACGTACGACGACCTGGCGATGGACCCAGCTATATACCGGTGGCGTGTATACTTTTTGAACAGTTGCCGGACGGACAAGGACCGGCTTGGTGACCGTTTCGTAGAGTGCGGGCGTCACTTGAGCGACCCGGCGCGCAGGTGAAACAACAACTTGCCGCTCAACTTCGCGAGTAACGGCCGGTACTTCGACTTTGCAAATTCTTTCGCCGTGACCGAGGAACCCACGACGGTGTTCCCAGCGCACGCTTGCTGGCTGCACCAGCACGGATTCGCGAATGGTTCTCGTGACAGCTGGCGCTTCGACATAGGCCGTCTGGGCAGGAGAGACGAGCACGCGTTCGGAGCGGTGGCCGTATTGCGCCGGAGTTTCGACTGCACTCCAGCGGCCAGGCGAAACGACGATACGCTCGGACCGTGTTTCGACGACCGGCGCCCTGCGAACAACCTGAGTGAAACCAGGCCGCACCACAACTTGTCTTGTCTGGGTTGCATAAACGTCTGGTAGGCGGACCTTTTGATAGCAGCCGATTTCACGCCCGCCCCGGCCGCAACCGTGATCGAAGGCGAGCGCCTGGCCGGCAAACGCCGCGCTTAATGCGGCCGCGGCAATGGCGGCCATAGGTAAGTTACGCATGTTGAAAGTCTCCTGCTGAGAACGCGAGTCACGGGGCGTGATTTAGGGCCACGAATTAGGGCCGCAAAGTTGGCTTTAATGGACAGAGACCCTAAGGCCAGTGGGGTGAGAGCCGCACTTTGCCCCGCCCTAACGTCCGTAGGTGCCCTCTGTACACGACAATAAACCAAGGGCGCCTGGCCCCGAAGGACTAGCCTCGGGTTTGGTAAACCTGTTAATCGTTGTAGAATGCTCCGGCGACTTTCGACCCTGCGAACACGTGAACTCGCAAACGAACATAAGGACTTTGTAAACCATGCTGGCTTCGTCTTTGAATTCGCGGATGCGTCCGCTCGCACTCCTGGCAACTATGATCGCTGCGCTCGCCGTTGCAGGCTGTGGCGTCAACAATATCCCAACCTACGAACAGTCGGCGAAGGCCGCCTGGAGTGAAGTCTTGAGCCAGTACAAGCGGCGCACCGACCTGATCCCGAACCTTGTCGAGACGGTCAAAGGTTTTGCCGAGCAAGAGAAATCCGTACTGACCGAGGTCGTCGAAGCCCGCGCCAAAGCAACAAATGCACAGATCAATTTGCCAGCTGACGTGCTGACGAACCCTGACGCAATGAAGAAGCTTCAGGAAGCACAAGGGCAACTCTCAGGTGCCCTCGGCCGGCTTCTGGTCACGATCGAAAAATATCCCGATATTAAATCGGGGCAAAACTTTCTGGCGCTGCAAAGCGCACTTGAGGGAACCGAGAACCGCATCGGTGTGTCGCGGCGCGATTACATTGAAGCCGTGCGCGTCTACAATACAGAGTTGAACACCATTCCTGGCCGTTGGTGGAAATCATTCATGTATCCTGCGTCGAAGGAAATGGCGTCGTTCGATATTCCGGCAGAAGAACAGAAAACGCCGAAGGTCGATTTCGACACCAAGAAATAAGCGCCGGCTTTACCTCGAGAGGATGCTGTCCCATGGGTGGCGCCGCGACCCTGACGCCGGGCGTACATGCTTGCAAGAGCCAGGCGAGATGCGCATTAATTGCGTTTCTCGCCTGCATCTTTGCACTTGCCGGCCCGGTGTTGTTCGCGCTCGCGGCGCCCAATTATCCAGAAATCAGCGGCCAAATTGTCGATACCGCCAACCTGCTCAATGCAGATGATCGTGCGGCCGTTTTGGCCGAGTTGCAGTCGCTTGAAGGCAAATCCACCGATCAAGTGGCCGTTGTCACGGTCAAGTCCCTCGACGGCTATGCCATCGAAGATTACGGCATCGGCCTCGCGCGCAAATGGCAAATCGGTCAGAAAGACAAAGACAACGGCATATTGCTCATCGTTGCCCCGAACGAGCGCAAAGTGCGCATCGAGGTTGGCCGCCGTCTCGAACCCGTGATGACCGACACGATGTCGAAGATCATCATCACCAATGCCATGTTACCGAAATTCCGCCGCGGCGACTATTCAGGCGGCATTCGCGATGGCGTCCGTGACATCAAAGACGTTCTGCTGGGCGATGCAGAGGCGGTCAAGGATCGGGCCAAAGGCGGACGAACGCCCGAGAACGATCCCACAGCGATCATGCACCTCATCATATTTGCCGCCATCATCGCGCTGATATTCTGGCAGATGAGAAAAGCTGCTGAAGCCCAGCGGCAATGGGAACAAAATCTAACCCCTGAAGAACGGCGCCGGCTACAGCGCGAGCGGCGGCGCAACCGGGGCGGCAACGTCATTGTCATCCCCGGCGGATCCGGCGACTGGGGCGGCGGGTGGAGCGGCGGCAGCGGTGGCGGCTGGTCTGGCGGCGGTGGAACGTTCGGCGGCGGCGGCGCATCGGGCGACTGGTAGACATTGGTAGTCTTTAGGCATCAAGAGACGCAGGAACGGAATTTGAGCGAGTAAGACATGCCATTGTTTTCGACAGAAGAAAAAGAGCGCATTTCAGCTGCGATAACCGCCGCCGAGCGCAAGACCTCGGGCGAGATCGTCGCCGTTGTTGCCCAGTCGAGCGACAGTTATCTCTATATGCCTTTTCTCGTTGCAGCGCTGATCGCCCTCATCATTCCTTGGCCGCTCATTCATTTCACTTGGATGACAGTCCAATACATCTACCTCATACAGCTTGCCGCATTCTTCGCATTGCTGGCGCTCATATGGCCGAAGGCAATTAGGACGGCGCTGGTGCCAAAATCAATTCGCGCCGCGCACGCCAAGCGTCGTGCCACAGAGCAGTTCTTAGTTCAGAACCTGCACACGACAGCCGGACGCACAGGCATCCTGATTTTCGTTTCGGTTGCGGAGCGTCATGCGGAGATCTTGGCCGACAAAGGTATTGATCAGCGCGTTCCTCTAGGAACATGGCAAGAGATCGTCGATAGACTAACCAAAGAAATCTCTGAAGGCCGCGCGGCTGAAGGGTTTGTCCACGCCATTGAGACGGCTGGCAATCATCTCGCTAAACATTTCCCACCGGGAAAAGTTGACCCCAACGAGTTGCCCGACCACCTCATCGTGCTCGATAACTGAGTTCGCGCCGTCTCGCGAGATTGAGTCGCGCCAAATCATGGTACAAGCCGCACCGGGAAACGCGCGTCGCTTCTAGGGGAAACGGCCATGACAGCACCGATCATCGCAACCGGGACAAACGCGGCCGGCGAAACCGTGACGCGGGCCCCACTTCGAGCGCGCGTATCGTGGATGCTGTTCGATTGGGCGGCGCAGCCTTACTACACGCTGGTACAGACTTTTCTGTTCGCGCCGTATTTCGCCAACGCCGTTGTAAACAATCAAGCCTGCGGCACACTCATCGCGGAAGGCAGCGAAAAAGCCGCGTGCGGACAAGCGTTGTGGGGATATGCAGCGGCCATTGCCGGGCTGCTCATCGCCATCATCTCGCCCTTCCTCGGCGCGCTGGCGGACGGCCGGGGAAGACGCAAACCCTGGATCGTGCTGCTATCGCTCATTTTCCTTGCCGGGCTTTCAACTCTCTGGCTTGCGACGCCTGGTGCTTCAACAAGCACATTGGCACTTGTCCTCGGCGGCTTCATCATCGCCACGCTGGCGGCCGAACTGATGGGCGTCTTCTCAAACGCCATCATGACGGGGCTGGTGCCCAAAAGCGAACTCGGCACACTCTCTGGAACAGGCTGGGCTGTTGGATATTTCGGTGGGCTAGCCAGCCTCGCGCTGGTCGCCGGATTTCTGGTGCCGCTGCCGGGCGAAGCTAAAACGCTGCTCGGTTTCGATCCCTTGCTGCAACTCGATCAATCAACGCGGCAGGGCGACCGCCTCACGGGGCCGTTCTCGGCCTTGTGGTTCGTGGTCTTTATGATTCCGTTTTTCATGTTCGTGCCCGACAAGGTTGCCACAAAAGTACGAGCACATCCGCAACGTTCGGCCGGCGCGGAACTCTGGGACACAATCAAGTCTCTCCCCTCAATGCCGAGCCTGCTGATGTTTCTCATCGCCCGCATGCTCTACACCGACGGGCTGACCGCCATCTTCACATTTGGCGGCATTTACGGGGCGTCCGTCTTCAATTGGGGGCCACTGGAGCTAGGCATGTTTGGCATCGTGCTCACTCTCTTTGGGGCCCTTGGCGCGCTGATTGGCGGGCGTCTTGATGATAAGCTTGGACCGAAGACAGTCATCATTGCCGCGCTGATTATTCTGTTGGCCGGCGCCATCGGCATCCTGTCCGTCGATCAGACACACATTCTGTTCTCGACCGAAGTGGCAGCCAAAGCGGTAGGCTCGAAGCCGTTTTCCGCGCTTGGAGAACAGGTGTTCTTGGCATTTGCCGTAATCGTTGGGCTTGTTGCAGCACCTGTTCAGGCCGCAAGCCGCTCCTTGCTCGCGCGCCTGGCACCGGCCGATAAGATCACACAGTTTTTTGGACTGTTTGCATTTTCGGGAAAAGTGACCGCATTCCTGGCGCCGTTCCTTGTCGCGCTGGTTACGCAGATTTCTGGAAGTCAGCGCATCGGCATGTCGGCCGTGTTGGCGTTCCTCGTTATCGGGGCATCCATGATGCTGTTTGTGAAGACGGAGCCAAACCGCACCAAGAATGAGGGTGTCTGACCGTCCGGGTCTGACACCAATGGACAAATTGCGCGATCAAACGGTGTCAGACCCAGAGGGTCAGACACCTCTCTCCCAACCTCAATGCCTAAAATGGCGCATGCCGGTCATCACCATGGCGAGACCTTTTTCATCCGCCGCCTTGATGACTTCGTCATCGCGCACGGAGCCGCCCGGCTGAATGACCGCCGTGACACCGGCTTCCGCCGCCGTTAGCAAGCCATCGGCAAACGGGAAGAAGGCGTCGGAGGCGACAACAGAGCCGCGTGTCAGGGGTTCGCTCAAGCCCGCGGCTTTTGCAGCGTCAGTTGCCTTCAGGACCGCAATGCGCGCGGAATCGACCCGGCTCATTTGTCCGGCTCCAATACCGACAGTCGCGCCGTTTTTGGCATAGACGATAGCGTTAGATTTGACGTGCTTGGCGACGCGGAACGCGAACTTCAGGTCTGCGAGTTCGGCAGCAGCCGGCGCGCGCTTTGTGACAACCTTTAATTCAAGATCATCGACGACGCCGTTGTCGCGCGATTGAACCAGCAGTCCACCCGCGATGGAACGCACGTTCAATCCGCCGGAGCGCGGATCTGACAGTCCGCCGGTCACGAGAAGGCGCAAATTCTTCTTCGCCGCGAAAATAGCTTTCGCCTCGTCCGATGCATCCGGCGCGATAACAACTTCGGTAAAGATCTTGCACATTTCCTCGGCGGCGGCGGCATCCAGTTTCTGGTTGACCGCAATGATGCCGCCAAAAGCGCTGACCGAATCGCATTGCAGAGCCTTGAGATAGGCGTCCTTCAATGAACTGCCAGTCGCAACGCCGCATGGATTTGCATGTTTGATAATGGCGACGGCCGGCACAGCGGGCGCGAATTCCGAGACCAGCTCGAACGCGGCATCGGTGTCGTTTAGATTATTGTACGACAACTCCTTGCCTTGCAGCTGTCGCGCGGTGGCAACACCGAAGCGCTTGCGGTCCGAGACATAGACCGCCGCCTGCTGGTGCGGATTTTCGCCGTAGCGCAGCGCTTGACCAAGTCGCCCGCCGAATGCGCGCCAGGTGGGCGCCGGGGTCTTCAAGTGATCTGCAAACCAGTTGCTGATCGCGGCGTCGTAAGCAGCAGTGCGGGCAAAGGCCTTGGCTGCCATCTCCTTGCGGAAACGCAAAGTCGTCGCGCCGCCGTTCGCCGCCATCTCGGCCAACAGGCCTGCATAGTCTTCCGCTTCGACAATGACCGTCACGCCGTCATGGTTCTTGGACGCCGCGCGGATCATGGCCGGCCCGCCAATGTCGATGTTTTCAACGCAGTCGTCGTAGCCAGAATTCTTGGCGACGGTCGCTTCAAAGGGGTAGAGATTGACCACAAGGAGATCGATAGGCGCGATGCCGTGATCGGCCGCAGCTTTGTCGTGTTCCGCGTTGCCGCGAATGGCAAGGAGCCCGCCGTGCACTTTGGGATGCAAAGTCTTGACGCGTCCGTCCATCATCTCGGGAAAGCCCGTCAATTCGGAGACATCCTTGACAGCGATGCCAGCCGCCTTGATCGCCGCTGACGTGCCGCCGGTCGATACCAGTTCGACACCTTGAGCGATGAGTGCGCGGGCAAAATCGATGAGGTCCGCTTTGTCCGAGACAGAGAGAAGCGCGCGGCGGATTTTTTGAGTTCTCATGAAGCGACAGCCCTCGAAGCGTTTGCAACGCCGGTTATCACGCCTCCGCCCTTGAGAACATAGCCCTGAAGGGGCAAAGCGCCGTCATGTCGCGCTTTTTGCGCGTTTATGGACTGGTCTTGAAGACCCGCCAACGCACTTCGGTTTCGCCAAATGTTGCTCCACGCAGCACGATCTGCATGCCGGGCCTCGGCCCCGTACTTTCGGCAAACAACAGGCTTTCCTCGATTGTCAGTTCGGCGCCTTCAGCTTCAAAGGTCCACTTGCGCCCATCACGCATGGTGATGACGCTGGCGCTTTGACTTTCTCCCGCCGAGACTTTGCAGTCGGGATGAACATGAAAATGTATGGCAAATGGCAAATCAGCCTTGAGCCGCAATTTGCCTTGCGGCGGCTCAAGCCGGTCCAGCCCTTCTATCAGCCGGCCATCGTTTGAAACCGATATGCGCCGGTTGTGCATCAGTCCGAAACGCTTGACGTAACCGTCATGGCTTGCGGCAAGCACGGCTGCGCCGCCTTCGTCGCTCAATCGCGCCAAAGCCAAATCTGGGCCACGGATGGGGAGGCCACCAGCGAGACTTTCGAGCTTATCGTGGCGTACGAGACGCGAAGATGAACTTTCCGAGAGGCAAAGCGTGTTGTGCGAGGCCGTCGCGCGCGCGACGGCATTCCAGTCGTCGTCCGCAGGACCCGGGAACCCGCCATTGACGAACAGCATGCGATTGCCATCCGACATTTCAAACGACAGACATCCCGATTGCGCTTCCGCCGACATCTCAACCGGCGGCGGCGAGCCGACATCGGCGACGATCAGCGTCGAACCCCGCTCAAGCCGGGCGTAACCTGAATCGACGGCCTGCGAAACAGCTTCCAGCGCACCGTCCGAGTAGCCGAGTACTGTTGCGAGTGCCGCTGGTGCCCCGGCACTGACGCCGTTGAATCGCGCCAGAACGCCATCGCCCATGCGCATGAAACGCAAGAATGCCAGCGCCTTTTTCACGGTCGAGGCGTATTCTTCGGGGGCCGCATAGCCGCGCGCCTGGAAACATTGCCCGAGTGGCAAAAGATCCAAGACAAGATCTGCCAGCACGCTGGCGTTGCGGCTTGCGTGCCCGCCGTCGTTCAGAATTTGGCGCTTAAGTTCGGCGATAAGCTGGATCTGCGCTTCCTTCAATTGCCGGTCATGGCCCGAAACGGCGAGATCACTGAGAACAAGCGCGATGAGACTGACGAGACGAGGAACGCCGTCGGGCGCGTTGCGCCAGGTGGTGTTGAGTGCCGCAACTTGTTCGCCGAGGCTCGACATGATCTGCGAATAGGTTTTCGCGTCCGTGCCCTCAAGCAGCATGTTGGCTTGAGCGATCCACGAAATGATGCGCCGTCCGATAACGGCCGGCTCGTAGGCGATGCCTCTTGGCGTTCTCTGCGTCGCGATCCAATCAATGACGAGTTCGCGGGCTGCGTCATAAGCTGCTTCTTCCTCGGTCGCGGCAAGATGCCGGAGCCAGCCGAAGCCATGCAGTTCGCGTTCCCAAGCAAGGCTCGGCGCCTTGATGCGGAATGGCGATGCGCCCTTGAGGTCGGCTACTTGGCAAGCCAGCCCAAAATGGCTCTCCTGAATTTCATTCCAAAAACTCGGATCGGCGGAACGAAGCTCCTGCGGGACAATCAAGATCTGGTCGGCGGCCGCGCCACCATACCGCCAACGTAAAAACGGTGACGACAATGTACGCGTAACGGCGCGGCGGCGCGTCTGCTTCGCCGAAAGCGCTCTGATCTTCAGCCGCTCGCTGAGGCTCAATCCTGCCATTGGCTCGCCGTTGGGTCCTGCATTTTTACCGGCGCCCAGAAGTGGAATCGCCGCGTGTATCGTTCGTCCCGACTATCCGCTCCGTCGAGCCAAAACAAGGCATCGGACGGACCCGGCCCCATTTGCCGGAGTAAAACTAGCGACTGCGGGAGAGGAGTGACACGAAAAAACCATCCATACCCTGCTGGCCGGGCCGCAAGGAACCGAAATACGACGGCAAGGTCCTCAGATCGCCCTCGACTGTTAGCCAGGCGCGTTCGCCGCCGGCCGAGGCAATGTCTATGGGTATCCGTCGGAAATCGCCGTGGCCGGCAAGAAAATGCGCAATCTGCCCGGCACCTTCGTCGTCTTCCAAAGAGCATGTGCAGTAGAGAAGTTTCCCGCCCGGTTTCACAAGTTTTGCAGCGGCGTCGAGCATCTTGACCTGGGACTGCGCCAGCGAGGCGACATCCTCGGGGCGCTTCAGATAGAGGATATCGGGGTGACGGCGGATCGTTCCCGTCGCCGTGCAGGGTGCGTCGAGCAACACGGCATCAAAAAGCCGCCCCGGCGCCCAGGTGATTATGTTACTGACCACCGTCTCAACCGAAAGCTTCAGTCGCGCGAGATTCGAAGTGAGCCGCGCCGCGCGCGCCGGCGACAACTCAACAGCCACCACGTTTGCGCCTGCACTCGCCAGTTGCGCCGTCTTGCCGCCGGGTGCCGCACAAAGATCGGCGATGTCGAGACCCTTGACGTCACCAAGAATTCTGGCCGGCAGCGTGGCGGCCGCATCCTGCACCCACCATGCACCGTCATCATATCCTGCAATATCTTCGATACGGCCCGCTTCTGTCAGTCGCACGGATCCTGGTGATAGAACGATGCCGCCGAGCTTCTCTGCCCATTCGCCCGCATCGCCTTTGACGGTCAGATCCAACGGCGGCTCTTGGAGGGAAGCCTCTGCGAT
Organism: uncultured Alphaproteobacteria bacterium; assembly: GCA_963819605.1. GTDB lineage: Bacteria > Pseudomonadota > Alphaproteobacteria > Rhizobiales > Hyphomicrobiaceae > Hyphomicrobium_B. The sequence goes on from CAWFWU010000010.1 coordinate 155,958, forward strand.
CTGCCGCGCGGCGTCGGCGCCATATGCGGCACGCCAGCGCGCCATCAACCAGTGAGGAACATTAAGTTCCACCGCATCGAGGCCAGCCAGAATTTCTTCGCCTTGCTCCGAGACGCGGCGCAGAACGGCATTTGTCAATTTTGCAAAGCGCCCGGTACTGGGATCGGCGCGGCATTGATCGACAGCGAGGGAGATGGCCGCGTGAGGCGGCGTTTTAAGAAAAAGCAACTGCGCCCCGGCGCTAAGCAGGATCGCTTCGAGCTTACCTTCTTTGGCTGCAATCGGCTTATCCAGGAATTTAGCGAGCACCGCTTTTATTTCGCCGCGCCGGCGCAGAACAGTCGTGGCGATTGCACGTGCAAAGGCGCGGTCGCGGGGGGCGAGTTTTGCTGCATCCGCCGCGCGCTGAAAGGCATCGTCAAACGAACGGCGCTGATCGAGCACCGCGAAGATAGCGGAGGCTGCAAGCTGACGGGCGGCTAGCCCTTCCGGCGCAACGAAAGGCTTGCGCCGGCGCACCTCCCGCTCATTGCTGGAGGTTTGGCTCGATGTATGCGGCCGCGCCGGAGGCGTCTCTTTGTTCAATTGGCACTAGCCTTGGTGGTTATGATTGCCACGGTCCGCGCGATTGCTCGCCGTACTTCCGGCCTGCAACCCACACGCCGCCGTCTGCGCCGCGGTCCACTTGTCCACCGGCACCGGGCTCAAAGGCAAGGCCACCATCTGTCACGCCCATCTCTCGCGCGAGAGCTTCGAGTTCCGCAATGCGGTTGTCGGGATTGGGGTGCGTCGAGAATAGACTATCCAGTCCACGCCCATTCAGCGGATTTATGATGAACACATGTGCGGCAGCCGGGAATTGCTCGGCGCGCGGGTTTTGAATCTTCTTAGCCATAACGCTGATCTTCTTTAACGCCGATGCAAGCCACAGCGGGTTGCCTGCGATCAACGCTCCCATACGGTCGGCCTGATACTCGCGCGAGCGGCTAATGGCCATTTGCACCATCATGGCAGCCAGAGGGGCAACGATGACGGCGAACAGCGTGCCGATGAGCCCCAAGCCGCGATCATCGTTGCGGGCGCCGCCAAACAGCATGCCGAGTTGCAGATATTGCGCAAACATGGACACCGCGCCGCCAATCGTTGCGGCAACGGCCATTGTTAGTGTGTCGCGATTCTTAATATGCGCGAGCTCGTGCGCCATGACGCCGGCGAGTTCTTCGCGCGTTAACGCTTCGAGCAAGCCGGTCGATGCGCAGACAGCCGCGCGCGACGGGCTGCGCCCGGTGGCGAACGCGTTCGGCTGGGGCGTGTTCATAATATAGACGCGCGGCATCGGCAGATCGGCACGCTGCACCAGTTCGCGCACGAGGCCGACAAACTCAGGCGCGGTCTGGTCGTTAACTTCCTGGGCCTTGAACATTTTCAAGACCATGGTGTCTGACTTCCAAAGACTGACCACGTTCATGACCAGCGCAACAATAAACGCCAGGATGAGGCCGGATTGACCGCCAACGGCAGCGCCCATGACGGCAAAAATCGCTGTCAGTGCTGCCAGTAACAGCGCTGTTCTCGCGTAGTTCATCGGCATGCCGGTCCTCCACTACTCAAGTGCGCGGCGCCAAGACATTCCAAAGGCGCCGGTCAAACGTATATATGGTGTATGGCCTTCAAGGTTAAGTGCCTGGAGCCCAAGCCCAGTGACCACGCCGCAAATCCCGAGAGATTGTGCCATGACGACCGACGAAGCCACCGGCCCAGACGTACTTACTGAAGCTCCAAGCCCCACAACAAAGGCGCTGACGCCCGAGGCACAGCGCGCCCTGGCCGAAGCTGAGACCAGGCGCGGCGCGCAAGAAACCGCTGATAAAGCGCGGGCCGAAGAGATTGGCGGCCGGAAAGGTCCCGACCCTGTCCGATTTGGGGACTGGGAGGTGGGCGGCATTGCCAGTGATTTCTGATTTTGTTTCAGAAGTGTACACGCAAGTATTTACAAATCGTGACAAGCTTTATGGCAATTTGGAACGCTTGCGTTAACGGACGCGAAATGAAGCACTTTTCCGGACTTCGCACGCTCGTTTACCGAATAAACACCATCTGAAGCGGCAAAACCGGTTTTGGCCGCCCATTCACCGGCTGCGGCACTGCCGTTGCATCACTCCCCGCATCGACAAACTTTTGTGTCGCGGAGAGACAGATGTACACGTACCAGCCACTTGGCATTAAGAAATTTGGGTCTGACGACCGGGGTGCAGTTGCAATTACTTTCGGCGTCATGTCGTTGGCCTTGTTCTTCATGGCGGGCGTCGCCATCGATTATACGCGCGTCATGAACGTGCGCGGGCGGCTCGTGGAAGCCGCAGACGCTGCCGTTCTCGCGGCAGGTAAGGCGCTGCTCCAAGGGCAGTCCGAGGGCGACATTCAGCAATTGGCCCTCACGTACTTCAATGAGAACATCAAGTCGATTTCGAATGCCGCCGTCATCGGCGCGCCAACCGTTAGCGTCGACGCCACAACGGGCGCGGTCACTCTCGACGTCAAGGCGACTGTGGATATGACGCTTGCCGGACTTGGCGGCTTCCATACACAGGACGTTGACGTTGAGACAGAAGCGGTGTTCTCGCAGAAGGATATCGAAGTTGGTATGGCGCTGGATATTACAGGGTCGATGGCATGGGCCGACAGCAACGGCGAAGCGAAAATAAAAGGCCTCAAATCCGCGTTCGAGAAATTCGCTGACCGGCTCATTCCGGACGTACCCAGCGAAAATCATCGCGTGCGCATTGGCGTGGCACCGTATTCGGCCAGCGTAAATCTTGGCGAATATGCTGCAGGAGTTACCGATAATAAGAGCACAAACGGTTGTGTCGTTGAGCGCAAGTCTGGGCTTTTCTCTGACAGCACGGACGTCTTCTACGCTTTGCCAAAGTCGGCACCGAAATCGTCATGCCCGCCGAATGCCGTCGCGCCGCTCAGCGATGACAAAGAAGCCCTCATTAGCATGGTCAAGAGCTTCAATCCGAACGGAATGACAGCAGGCCACCTCGGTGCACAATGGGCATGGAATGTGGTATCCGACCAGTGGGGCGGTACATGGAATGGCGACAGCACACCTGACAGCTACGCTCGCGTCACCGAAGGCAAACTGTTGAAGGCCGTGGTTTTGATGACTGATGGCGAATTCAACACCAAGTACTACGGTGCCGGATCGCCTCAGCAGGCCATCGCACTTTGCAATGCCATGAAAACAAAGGGTGTCGTTGTGTTCTCTGTCGGCTTTGGCCTCGGCGGAAATTCGGATGCTCTCAACACACTCAAGACATGTGCAACGCCGGGCGACGGATACTTTGCCGATACCTCGAACGCCTCAGAACTTGAACAGGCCTTCGAGAAATTCGCTGGCAAGCTGACCGAACTCCGCCTCTCGAAGTAATGTCTCCAACGATCTCAACGGCAAGTCCCACACTTGCCAAAACTTGGGCGCTCCTTCACAGGTAGCGCCCTTTTCTTTTGTTTGAGCGGCTGGCCGCAAAAAACCCACAACTCGACCGCATCACCGTGCCGCCGACTTAATTTCGATTCCCAGAACGAGTAGTGATCCCCTGAATGCGCAAGCCCCGGCGTCTGCTCTCGAGATTGCTTCTCCTCGTATTGGTGGCCGCTGCAATCTTTGCAGCGTTCTGGCTTGGCCTTGTGCCGCAACGCTTCAGTCCCGTTTGCGCCATTGAACCTCAGTGAACCCAATTCCTACTTTCTCAATATGCGGCTAGCGGCCCTAAAGGGCGATGCGAGCCTGTGTCAGGCTGTCTTAAAAACACCTCTCGTCGAGGCGAGCGCAATTCCGGACGAACCCATAATAAATGGCTGCGGGTGGAAGAACGCGGTTCGGTTGTCGAACGCCGGAGGCACGAGGCTTTCAGCCGACAAAGTCACCTGCGAAATGGCAGCGGCTCTCACCATGTGGCTGGAGCACGAGGTGCAGGCTGCCGCGGAGCGCAATTTTTCAGAGCGTGTGACGAGCGTCAAGCACATGGGCACATACGCGTGCCGGAATATCGCCGGCAGCAAATTCTGGAAAGGCTTTCGCAGCCAGCACGCGACCGCCAGCGCGATTGACATCGAGTCTTTCACGCTTTCCGGCGGCCGGGCGATTTCCGTATTAAGGAATTGGAAAGGTGATACGCCAGAAGCGCGCTTTTTGCACGAAATTCACAGTCGCGCATGCCGCTACTTCCGCGTCGCTATCGGCCCAGACTTCAACGCGGCCCACGCCAACCATTTCCATTTCGATCGCGGCGCGCTGAAGAGCTGCCGTTAACAGGACAAGCCCTGTTCAAAGATCCCGCGCGTTAATGTTTCATCAACCTTAGCACTTGGGAATGGCAAAAAGCCCAACGGTCTGCCTTCGAAATAGAGAAATTTTTATTGAAATCGGTTCACTACTAACCGGAGCTAACCGAGAGAGTTCCCAATCATGCGCAGTTTCTGGACAAATCCGCCGGCGTTTCACCGTGACGAACGCGGCAGCGTATCGATACTCTTCGGATTGAGTTGCATCGTATTGTTCGTTATCATGGGGATTGCGATCAACTCGGCACGCTATCAGGACATCGCAACCCGGACTCAGGCCGGCTTGGATGGCGCCACGCTCGCAGCTGCAAAAATGCTTGCCGATGACGATGCTTCCGTCGGCGACGTACAGGATCGAGCCAAGAAATACTTCGATGCCACAGTCGAAACATTCGGCGTCGATCCCGCTTACATCTCGCCGCTGCAGGTCGTCGTCGATCGCGCAACAGGAGCGGTCGAATCGAGCGTCCAGATCAAAGTTTCGAATTTCTTTGCAACAATCGCCGGCCTCGACCGCTTGACGGTCATCAACCGCGCGTCGAAAGTCGTCTACGACATGCAAAAGATCGAACTTGCTCTTGTTCTCGACGTCACCGGCTCGATGAACGCCAAAAATAAGCTTGGCGATATGAAGGCCGCATCGGAAGACATTATCGACGCGCTCTTCGACAAGAGCATCAGCGAAAGTCATACCCGCATTGCTGTCGCCCCATTCTCTTCCTCTGTGGACGCCGGCATGTATCGGGCAGCGGTCGCCGACACAACGGGTGCGGTGGCAGATAATTGCGTTATAGAACGCGCAAATACTACTGACGCCGCGCCGATAGGGGTGAACCGCCTAAAGACTGCACCCTCGGCGGCGCCGCTCGGCATGTACGAATGCCCCGATGCAACAGTCATTCCTCTGCTTGGTATGAGCCAGAGCGATACCTTGAAGAGCAAAATCAACGCCTACGTGGCCAGCGGCTGGACCGCCGGTCATATTGGAGCGGCGTGGGGCTGGTATCTATTGTCGCCTGAATGGGATTCCGTCTTCCCCGGGGCCAGCAAGCCTAACGACTACGATTCCCAAAAGGTTGCCAAAGCGGTCGTCATCATGACCGATGGCGAATTCAACGCTGCCTATCTCAATGGCGACTTGGCATCAGGCGATCCGGCTCAAGCCGACCTCGCTTACACGCAGTTCCAATCTCTTTGCTTGGGCATGAAAGACAAAGGCATCCGCATCTTCACCGTCGGATACGATTTGCCAGCCGCAGGGCGGGCAATGGCAGAGTTAGAAACTTGTGCGACGACAGGCGATTTTTACGCTGCAGCGGCCGGCAATCTCAAAAAGGTTTTCAAAGACATCGCCAACTCGCTAACGGCCCTGCGTGTTAGCAACTGAGTCTTTGTGCAGATTTCTGTGCAGAAATGGCATGGCCCCAAGGCCATGCCACTTTAATTTCTAACCCGCCCCTTGGCCTATCAGGATTTGCGGTTTTGCCGGTTGCCGATGAGGTCGTCAACAACGGCCGGATCGGCAAGCGTTGACGTATCGCCGAGGCTGCCAAAATCGTCTTCCGCGATTTTGCGCAGAATACGCCGCATGATTTTACCAGATCGCGTCTTCGGCAGCCCCGGAGAAAACTGAATGAGATCCGGCGAGGCGATGGGGCCGATTTCCTTGCGGACGTGCGCGACGAGTTCTTTGCGCAAGGCGTCGTCGCCCTTCTCCCCCGCGTTCAAAGTGACGTAGCAGTAGATGCCTTGCCCTTTGACGTCGTGGGGATAACCGACAACGGCGGCTTCCGCGACCTTGGCATGAGAAACAAGTGCGCTTTCGACTTCAGCCGTTCCCATGCGGTGGCCCGAGACGTTGATGACGTCATCGACGCGGCCCGTGATCCAGTAATAACCGTCGGCATCGCGGCGGCAGCCGTCGCCGGTAAAGTACAAGTTCGGGTAAGCCGAGAAATAGGTCTGTTCAAAGCGCGCATGATCGCCGTAGATTGTGCGCGCTAGCCCTGGCCAGGCGTCGAGAATGACGAGGTTGCCCTGCGCCGCGCCTTCCAAAAACGCGCCCTTGTCATCGACGAGCGCCGGTTGCACGCCGAAAAACGGGCGCGTCGCCGAACCAGGTTTCAGTGCTGTCGCGCCGGGCAGCGGCGTGATCAGAATCCCGCCCGTTTCCGTCTGCCACCATGTATCGACGATCGGGCAGCGGGCATTACCGATAACGTGGTAGTACCATTCCCAAGCTTCTGGATTGATGGGCTCTCCAACCGAGCCAAGAATTCGCAACGACGCCCGGCTCGTTTTTGTGACAAGTGCGTCGCCAAGGCCCATGAGCGCACGGATAGCGGTCGGCGCGGTGTAGAAGATATTGACCTTCCACTTATCGATGACCTCCCAGAAGCGCGATGCGGTCGGGTAAGTCGGGATGCCTTCGAACATGAGCGTCGTGGCGCCATTGGCGAGCGGCCCATAAACGATATAGCTGTGCCCTGTGACCCAGCCGACGTCTGCCGTGCACCAGTAGATGTCGCCGTCATGATAATCGAACACATATTGATGCGTCATTGCGGCGTGCAGGAGATAGCCGCCGGTCGAGTGCACGACGCCTTTAGGTTTTCCGGTTGATCCAGATGTGTAGAGGATAAAGAGCGGATCTTCGGCATTCATTTCGACGGGCGGGCAATCGGCGCCTACCGTTTCGAGTTCTTCGTGCAGCCACACATCGCGTCCGGCGGTCCACGGCACTGGATTGCCGGTCCGGCGCACAACGAGAACCTTCTCGCCGCCCTTGCACTTGGCGAGCGCCAAATCGACGTTCTTTTTCAGCGGAACAGGTTTACCGCCGCGCAGGCCTTCGTCGGCTGTGATGACGAATTTAGAATCCGCGTCATCGATGCGGTTCTGGAGACTGTCCGGCGAGAACCCGCCGAAGACGATCGAGTGGATGGCGCCGATACGCGTGCACGCCAGCATGGCGTAGGCCGCTTCCGGAATCATCGGCAGGTAAATGGTAACGCAGTTGCCCTTCTTCACGCCGAGCTTCTTCAAGACGTTGGCAAATTTCTGCACGCGCTCGTGGAGCTGTCGGTAGGTAATCTTTTCGCTTTCGGCCGGGTTGTCGCCTTCCCATATAATGGCGACCTGATCTCCCCGCTTGGCGAGGTGCCGGTCGATGCAATTTGCCGAAATGTTGAGCGTGCCGTCTTCGAACCACCGAATCGAAACATTGCCCGGTGCAAACGACGTGTTCTTGACCTTGGTGAAGGGCTTGATCCAGTCGAGCCGCTTGGCGGCGTCGCCCCAAAAGCCGTTCGGGTCTGCCACCGACCTGGCGTACATCTCGCGGTACTTGGCATCATCGATGTGAGCGTGAGCGGCAACGTGAGCAGCCACCGGATAGACCTTATCGGACATTCCTTTGTTCCTCCCAGATGGCCGCTTCGCCGAGCGGCGCTTATTTTTTTAGTTTTGCGACTTTGAACCAGAACTATGCGCTTTAATCCGGCCTCACTCACATTGCTCGAAAGTCGAAAACGCGAAAAAGACGCAGCTGACTAAACGCCCCACAGTCCGAGTATAGCGCCCTGCAAGACCAAAACCGCCAGCCAATGCCCGCCGTCAATGACGGTCAGCGACGTTTTCGAACCTTGGAAACCGTTATTGACGACCATGCTCGTGATGACGAACCCGAGCCAGCAGAGTGCGCCCGTCAGCACGCCGTTCTTCAGCGTAAATCCAGTTGCTCCAAGGTGCCCCATGACGCCAGCCAGTATGAGTGACATCAGAACTAGCGCGCCGAAGGTGAGCGCCATAAGCCCGACCGGCATAGCCTGATCCTTGCACTCTTCCGGCGTCTTCCCGAGAGCGGCCATCCATTGCTTCTGAAACAGCATGCCGTACCAGACCCATCCAAGCATGAAACTGGCGACGGCTGCTGCCAGAACGGCGACGTAGTTGATCCCTGCAAATGTCATGAAGCAATCCTCCGGTTATGCCCTCCCGCAATCAGGGCCGGCCCGGCCGATCCTAGCAAATCGAATTGAGTTTGCGCAGTATGGTAAAGCACTAAAGCCGCCAGACGGCCGTTTTTTTGACCTCGGAATCTTCAAGTTCGCGGGAGACAGCCACTTGGTATTCGGCAACGGCCGAGAACCGGCCACGGGGAAAGTAGTTGCGCTCCGGATCGCCGATGAGGATCACTGCGCCAAGCTCGCTTGCAGCTTCAATGTAGGCCAACACGCGATCGGCAAGCTGGCGCTCGTAGAAAAGGTCGCCGACGAGCACGACGTCGAATAGGACCGGCGGCGTGGCCAGCAGATCCTCGGCTGTGATCTCAATGACGACTTTGTTTGTCGCCGCATTGAGCAGAACGGCAGCGAGTGCGAGATGATCAATGTCGGCGGCGATGACGTCGCGTGCGCCGGCTCTCTTCGCGGCGATGGCCGTTAAGCCTGAGCCTGATCCCAAATCGAGGACGCGCTTTCCCCGGGTGAATTCGGGATTATCGAGAATGTAGCGCGCCAACACCTGCCCGCCCGCCCAGGCGAAAGCCCAATAGGGCGGCGGCACATTGATTTGGCCGAGTTCGTCTTCGGTTTTTTGCCAGATGGGTACGGATTCGTCGGCGAGTTGCAGGACGATCTCAGGGACCAGTGGCGGCGCAATTGGACGTGTGTTGGCGCGGATGAAGGCGTTGACGGCTCGGGCGTCAGAGGTGTCCAGCCGGGGAGCGCTCATCTCGCGCGGAGCTTTTTGAGGTCCAGCCCGCCCATGCCGCAGACCTCGGCCCATTCGTCCGCCGTCACAGGCTGCACCGAAAGCCGCGAGTTTTTCACCAGGACCATATTCGCCAATCGCTCGTTGAGCTTGATCGCGTCGAGCGTAACAGGTTTCGGCATCGCCGCCACGGCTTTGACGTCCACGCACTCCCATGTCCCGGTCTCGGCAGTTGGATCGGGATGAGCGAGGGTGGTGACTTCGCAAATGCCGGCGACTTCCTTGCCGATGTTGGAGTGGTAGAAAAATCCGAGATCGCCGATCTTCATAGCCCGCATGTTGTTGCGCGCTTGATAGTTGCGAACGCCCGACCAGGGTTCGCCGTTCGCGCCTTTGGCGTGCAGCATGTCCCAGGAGAAAACATCGGGTTCGGATTTGAGCAGCCAGTATTGGGGTGAAGCGGCAAGCAGCGAACTTTTCGGCTTAGTGGCCATTGTTTCCCTTTTTCGCACGCCTTCCCTAACGCCCAGCCGCGACAGCCTACGGCGCTTCCGGCCGGCTCGAGGAACGAGAGTCGGAAGCGCCCAACAAAAGAGCGCGAAGGCTGGTGGAGCCGAGGGGGATCGAACCCCTGACCTCGTCATTGCGAACGACGCGCTCTCCCAGCTGAGCTACGGCCCCATTAGCGGATCATTTAGGTATCGCGCTGCCGCGATGTCAAGAAACAGGGGCCAACCTGCTTCCCCGCTTGATGCTTTGGCCTCGCCCCGCTAGAGGTGGACCGGCCAAGAAAACATGAGCGGGGCCCAATGGTTGAACTTCTCGGATTTCATCAGCTATCTCATCGATCTCTATACCTACATCGTCATTGCAGGCGTCGTTATGAGCTGGCTGATGGCGTTTGGCGTGATCAACGCCCACAACCCATTTGTGCGCTCGCTGTGGCAAGCCCTCAACGCCGTGACGGAACCACTGCTCCGGCCCATCCGCAACATGCTGCCGAATATGGGCGGCGTGGATATTTCGCCGATCGTTCTCCTGCTCGCCTGCTTCTTCGTGCAATCCGTCGTCATCCCGAATATCCAGAAGGCGTTCGTTTGAAACCCGGCGCGGCCGCCGAACTCCCATGGCGGTTGGCGGGGCGGTTGGCTGGCGGGCGGCCTGATGCCGGGCGACGGGGCGACGCGTGCGTCATTGTGCGCTTTCGGCTGACGCCAAAATCGTCCAAAGATATTATTGACGGGCTGGAAATGACTGCCGAGGGCCCGGCCTTCAAAGCGCGCGTCCGCGCAATTCCCGAAGACGGTGCCGCCAACGCGGCGCTTGAGCGGCTCGTATCCGAGTGGCTTCAAGTGCCAAAGTCTGCGGCGCAACTTGTGACGGGGGCGAAGTCGCGGGTAAAATCCATCGCGGTCGGCGGGGACGTGAACGAAATTGAAAACCGGCTCAGGGCGAAACTAACCGCTCCTTGAGCCTTGTACAAAAAACAAGAGACGGGAGGAACGACGACGATGGCCGGAACGCAGATTATCGATGGAAAGAAAATTGCAGCCGAAGTGCGCCTAGAGGTCGCTGCGGAAGTCGCGCGCTTAATTAAAGAACACGGCGTAAAGCCCGGCCTCGCAGTTGTCCTCGTCGGCGAAGACCCGGCGAGCAAGGTCTACGTCAAGAACAAGGCGCAGCAGACGACCGAAGTTGGCATGAATTCCTGGGAGCACAAGCTTCCCGCTGAAACGAGCGAACGCGACGTGCTGGCCCTCGTCAACAAGCTCAACAACGATCCGGCCTGCCACGGCATTCTTGTGCAGTTGCCGCTGCCGAAGCACATCAATTCCGAGAAGGTGCTGAACTCGATCAACCCCGACAAGGACGTCGACGGCTTCCATCCCGTCAACGTCGGCCGATTGTGGGTTGGCGAGAAGGCTCTTGTGCCGTGCACGCCGACGGGGTCGATCATTCTTGCGAAGTCGGTTGCGCCAAGTTTGGCGGGCATGAATGCCGTCGTCATCGGCCGCTCGAACATCGTCGGCAAGCCGGTCGCGGCGCTGCTTCTACGAGAACATTGCACGGTGACAATTGCGCATTCGCGCACACGCGATCTGCACGGCGTCGTCAAGGGTGCGGACCTTGTCGTTGCCGCCGTCGGCATTCCTGAAATGGTGCGTGGCGATTGGGTTAAGCCCGGCGCAATTGTCATCGACGTCGGTATCAACCGCGTGCCGGGCGAAAATGGCAAAACCAAGCTCGTCGGCGACGTGAACTACGCTGAGTGCGCGAAAGTGGCGGGCGCCATCACGCCTGTTCCCGGCGGCGTTGGCCCGATGACGATTGCTTGCTTACTGCGCAACGCGGCGCAGGCGTGTGCGATGCAGAAGGGTGTGAAGGGCGTTTTTGCGTGAGTGGGCTGAGGCGAATAGCCCTTAGCGTTTAGCCGCCTTCAGTTCGAACACGCGCCGCAAAAAAGTACGGCCGGAGACAACGTTTCCGGCCTTTTCAATTTAATATGAAATCAACAATTGAGACCGGTCTGCTTTTGTCTCACGCGAGCATAAAATGCTATCCAATAAATGCGACACCCATCGCGACGCGAACCAATCGCTTCGTCAACTGTTCCAAATCGCAAAAACGGCACAGCAGCAACACCCAAGAAAACTGCGCCCATAACTGCATAAATGACAACACCCGTGCCCAACGGGGTTTGCACTGCCGATACCATAAATTTTGAGCGCCCGCTGGTTCATAGAGTGCAGGCTTGCACCGTTGCTGAACATTTATCCGAGCAGAAGATCCCGATTCTTCAATCCGCGCGCACTGTTTGCAGATTCCTTTAGAACAGGTCTTGCAGTGCCCAGCGCAGGACTGTTTTCGTGTTCGAAGCAGTTCATCGGGGCATCCTTAGTGTACGTATCACCTGCTAGGGACCCTAGCAGGCATTGTTAAGGAAGTTTTAAGACATTGAGCCAATGGGCATAACATCGGTTCTGACCCGCAAAAGCGGTAGTCAAGAAGTTAGAGCCCCGCAGAACCTGCTCGCAATGGGCGAACCGCGACGGGATGATGACCTACTCCGCTCTGCCGATTGCCCAATGCCGATTGCCTACCTCACGCCACCCTACTCAGTCGCATCGTCTCGGCCCGGTAGCTCAGCGCTTCCGCGATATGGATGCGCAGGACTTTTTCCTGCGCATCGAGATCGGCCAGAGTGCGCGCAACTTTCAACGTGCGATGAAACCCGCGCGCGGAGAGATGCAGCTGTTCGGCGGCTTGACGAAGAAGTGCCAAGCCCGCGTCATCCGGCATGGCGGTATCTTCCAGCAGTTTGCCGGAAAGATCGGCATTTGTGCGCACGCCCTTGAGCCCAAGCCCTGAAAACCGCGCCCGCTGCAATTCGCGCGCGGCCGCCACGCGCGCACGCACCTCGGCACTTCCTTCAGACGGCGGCGGCAAAACCAGATCGGCGGCTGAAACGGCCGGAATTTCGATCTGCAAGTCGATGCGATCAAGAAGCGGCCCCGACACCCGAGCCTGATAATCGGCGGCGCAGCGCGGGCCGCGCTTGCAACTTTCGCCGGGACCCGAGCCGCCGCACTTGCACGGGTTCATGGCGGCGACGAGCTGAATGCGCGAGGGGTAAGCAATGCGATGATTGGCGCGGGCGATGACCATTTCGCCGGACTCAAGCGGCTGGCGCAACGCATCGAGCACGTTGGGTTGAAATTCCGGCAATTCATCCAAGAACAACACGCCCAAATGCGCGAGTGAGACTTCGCCGGGTTTGGGGCGCGATCCGCCGCCGACGAGTGCGGCCATGCTGGCCGAATGATGGGGCGCGCGGAACGGCCGCTCAAGGGCGAGCTGCCCGCCCATCAATTCGCCGGCGAGCGAATGCACCATCGAGACTTCGAGAATTTCTTCAGGCGCTAGGGGAGGAAGGATCGACGGCAGCCGCGACGCGAGCATCGTCTTGCCGGAGCCGGGTGGACCAACCATCAGCAGGTTGTGCCCGCCAGCGGCTGCGATTTCCAAGGCGCGCTTGCCCGTCTCCTGACCCTTGACGTCACGAAGATCCGGCAAAATGCGCGTCTCTTGCGTGAGATTCGGTTTGGGGCGCGAGAGCGTTTGCAGGCCCTTGAAGTGATTGACCAGCGACAAGAGATGGGGTGCTGCAAGGATATCGATATTTTCCCCGGCCCACGCCGCTTCCGGTCCGCCCTCATGCGGGCAGATCAGCCCTTTGCCAATCATGTTGGCGCCGATAGCGGCAGGAAGCGCGCCCGGCACCGCGCGGATGGCGCCGTCGAGCGCAAGTTCGCCGATGGCCGCAAATCCCGAGATCGCATCCGGCGCGATGGCTTCCATGGCGCACATCATGGCAAGCGCGATGGCTAAATCGAAATGGCTGCCCTCTTTCGGCAAATCGGCGGGAGCGAGATTGACGGTGATGTGCTTGTAGGGGAGGCCAAGCCCAATGGCGTGCAGCGCGTTGCGCACCCGCTCGCGGCTCTCGGCAACGGCTTTGTCCGGCAAGCCGACGATGGCGAAAGCCTGCTGGCCGGGCGAAATCCGCACCTGCACTTCAACCGGGCGCGCCTCGATGCCGATAAACGCCAGCGTTGAAATTTGCCCGTACATGACGCCCCTCCGCGTCGTGCAGGATATTCAGCGCCCGGAAGGCTGTCAAGAACAATTAGCGAACATCTCAAAAAAGGAAGTATCCTAGTCCGGCTGAACCGGTGAGCAGCAGCACGACATCGGCAGTTCCAAAACGCTCGCCAATCCAGGATGGCAACGGCCCGGTACGAGGTACAATCCGCATCAGCCAAACGACGCCGAACAGGATCCAAGAGAGGAGAAATGCTGTGAGAGCTGCTGCGCGGTCGGAAGGCTGGGGCCCATCGAGAAGCCTGATGGCTATGTAGATGCCGGCAGCGCCATAGACGAGATAGACCGCCATCAGGGGCAGCGTTTTCAAAACCGCGCCGCGATCCTGGCGCCAAGCATTTGCGGCGTCCTGAACCGCAGCAACGAAACCGAGTAGGATCGAAATCAGGCTTATGATTTCAAATAGGCTGAACTGCTCGTTTGCAGCGCCAGGCATTAAGTTTCACACCCGTTTTGATTTCGACAACGTTGAAACCTTCCCTTCAATCGCGTCCCAGATCATGGCGGCGATGTCGTTACCGCCGAAGGCTTTGACTTGGCGGATGCCAGTGGGCGACGTCACATTGATTTCGGTGAGATAAGGCCCGATGACGTCGATGCCGGTGAAAATAAGCCCGCGCCTTTTGAGTTCCGGCTTTAGCCGCGCGCAGATTTCCTTGTCTCGCGCGGTGAGTTCGACCGCCGCCGCCTTGCCGCCGACATGCAGGTTAGACCGTGTTTCGCCTTCCTGCGGCACACGATTGATGGCGCCTGCGATTTCGCCATCAACCAGGATGATGCGTTTGTCGCCGGCTGTAACTTCGGGGCGGAATTCCTGAACCATGAAGGGTTCGCGGAACACGGTTTGAAACATTTCGACCAGCGAGGAGAGGTTACCGTCGCCAGACTTGATACGAAATACGGCCGCGCCGCCGTTGCCGTAAAGCGGCTTGATGATGATGTCTTTGTACTTGGCGCGGAAGGCGAGCACATCCTCGAGCTGGCGCGTCACCATGGTCGGCGGCATCAGATCGAGAAAGTCGAGCACCCAGAGTTTTTCCGGCGCATTGCGCACGTGGGCCGGATCGTTGACGACCAGCGTCTTGGGGTGGATGCGTTCAAGCAAGTGTGTCGTCGTGATGTAACCCATGTCGAAGGGCGGGTCCTGACGCAGCAACACGCAATCGAGTGTGCCCAGATCGACCGTGCGCGGGTTGGAAAGCGCGTAGTGATCGCCCTCCGTGTCTTTGACTTTGAGTGATTGCCCACGCGCCATCAGCTTGTCACCATGCAGCGCGAGGTTCGGCGGCGTGTAATAGAAAATGTCGTGCCCGCGCTTTTGCGCTTCCAAAAGGATCGCGAAGGTCGAATCCCCCTTGATATCGATCCGGTCGATCGGGTCCATCTGGGCTGCGATTTTGAGGGTGGGCATTGTTGGTGGAGATCTCCGGTCGTTCTCAAATGATGACTTTAGGGGCACAATTCACATGCCGCAATTCGTTTGGCACGGCGGCACGCAGAACCCTCAGCCGCCTCATCCCCGCGCCGAGGTTGCGCGCTTAGCGCGGCCTCGGGAATTCGGCGGGGACCCAAGCAAGCTTCAAAGGGGAAAGTATCTCGGATAGGCTGAGCAAATGCCCAAGCATCCCTGCGTATACATCACAGCAAGCGGTATGAACGGCACGCTCTACATCGGCGTGACGAGTAACATATACCAGCGCATGGCCATGCACAGCCAAGGGCTGCTCGACGGCTTCACCAAGAAGTACGGTGTCTCGAAGCTGGTCTACTACGAATTCCATGAGACGGTGCCTGACGCCATCAAGCGCGAAAAGCAGCTCAAGAAGTGGAACCGGCTTTGGAAAATCCGCTTGATCGAGGGCATGAACCCGGAGTGGAAGAACTTGTTTGACGCTACTACCGGCGAATTGTTTCAGGGTCCATCTGATCCGCCGGGGTAGATCTGCCAAGTCATGCCCTTAACAGGCTTGCTTGGGTCCCCGCCGTCTCACAGCGCACGCCGTGCGCTGCGCGGGGATGACGACGCTGAAAGAGCGGGCCAAGGACCGAACATCGCGTTGCTGCGGCAAACGGTCCGGTGCCACTGGGCATTCAGAGCACCACGCAGGACGGACCCGTGCCAGCTTAGCCCTAGTCCCCCACTCGACAAGGTGGGCGCTTTGGGTTAGTTACCCCCCAACAATATCCCGAAAATGGGTCGCCCCCAGCAATAAGACTTGCTTGGGGGCTGCATGAGCACTCCGGGGTCCTCCTGTTCAACCAGGTAGGGCGTCACGGGCCGCTCCTCTGCTTTTAAAAACAAATAAGGAAGAACGACATGAACGTCATCGACGAAATCAATCGCGAGCAGATGGATGCCATCCTCGCAAAGCGCGGCATTCCGGAATTCAGCCCCGGCGATACCGTCAAAGTCATGGTCAAGGTTATCGAAGCGAACGAGGCTGACCCCAAAGACAAGAAAAAGAAGGTTGTCGAAAAAGCCATCACCGAACGCCTCCAGGCTTACGAAGGCATGGTCATCGCGCGATCCGGCGCCGGCCTCAACGAGACCTTCACGGTCCGCAAAATTTCTTACGGCGAAGGCGTCGAGCGCGTATTCCCGATCTACTCGCCCTACATCGCCGAGATCGAAGTTATCCGCCGCGGTAAAGTCCGCCGCGCCAAGCTCTACTATCTCCGTGGCCGCCGCGGTAAAGCCGCACGCATCTTCGAACGCACCGACGCACGCGCCCGCAAGCTCAACGCCGCCTGGAAAGGCTTCAAGAAGCCTAAGGGCGAGCCGGAAGATCTTCTGCAGATCAAGGGCATCAACGCTGACGTTATGCTGCGCTTGAAGCAGCTCAACTGCTACAAGATCGAACAGATCGCCAACTTCTCGGACGAAGACATCGCCAACATCGATGAGACGCTGAACCTCAAGGGCGCGATCGAGAAGCAGGATTGGATCGGCCAGGCTAAAGCCTTGTTGGCTGAGCTGACTGCCGGCGAAGTTCCAGCCGAAGAAGCCAAGAGCTAAGATACAATTTCTGATATTGAATTGAAAACGGCGGCCTTTTGGGCCGCCGTTTTTGTTTGCGAAATCGCGGCTCTCGTTCAGCCGCCTGTCACAGCGAAGGCAATACGCCGGTTCTCGCGGCGGCCCGCCACCGTGGCGTTGTCGCCAATCGGATTGTCCTGGCCGTAGCCAACGGCTTTCAGCTTGGCCGCAGCGACACCGGCTTTTTCCAGATACTTGACGACCGATTGCGCGCGCAGCTCCGAGATCGTTTTGTTGCTGGCGGGTTTGCCAGTGTTGTCGGTATGACCACCAACTTCAATCACGAAATTGCTTGAGCAATCCTTGGCAACTTTGGCGATCTTATCGAGCGTCTTGAAGCTATCCGGCAAGACGTCCCACGCACTCGTCGCGAAGTTTATCTTGCCAGCTTGCGCTTCCGCATTCAGAGCGTCGCGGCAGGCTTCGACGGCAGCTTGAACTGCAGGCGCTGGTTCGGGTGCGCTCGGAAACACGGTCGCTTCTGCCGCCCAAGCAGGAGGCGAAGCTGGCGCCGTTTCGCCGAAGTACAGCGTGTCACCCGGTGGCGTCATGGGCGGGGCCGGTTCTTCAACAGCGACTGCAGCTGGCGCTTCAGGTGCTGCTGCGGGAGCCTCGGCCGGAGGGGCAGCTGCCGCTTCAGGCGAATACTCCGGGTTCATGGTCGCTTCCGCCGTAAAGGCTGGCGGCGTGGCGGGTGTCGTATCGCCGCTGTACCAGGTAACGCCTGGCGGAGTCATTGGAGGCGCCGGCTCTTCGGCGGCGGTTGCGGCCGGGGCCTCGGCAGCGGGCGCTTCTGCGGCGGCCGGAGCTTCGGGTGCCGGTGCAGGCGCTTCGGCCGGAGCGGTTGTTGCCGCTTCAGGCGAATAATCCGGGTTCATGGTGGCTTCCGCCGTAAAGGCTGGCGGGGTAGCTGGCGTGGTATCGCCACTGTACCAAGTCACACCCGGAGGCGTCATGGGCGGGGCTGCGTCTTCTGTGGCAGCGGCGGCCGGGGCCGCTTCGACGGCAGCAGCGGGCGTTTCTGCAGCGGCAGGCGCTGCCGCCTGAGGCTCAGCTGCGGCGGCGGGCGCCTCTGCCGGCGCTTCATCGGCCGCGAAAATTCCTGTACCAGCTTGTATCGACACAAGCCCCAAACAAACACCACCCATCACTAGGGCGCGATACTTTTGCATTGATCTCTCCTCCATCTCGACGCCTTCTTGAGCGGACGCCGATTGCACGCGGGAGATTTTGCACTAAATTCCAGCGGAAGACGAGATGATTGAGGCACCCGGAAAAACATATGTCAAACGTCGACGTTAACCGTAACGCCAGCCGGGACGGGAAAATCAGATTACATGGTCCGGATGCCTTTGAAGGCATGCGCCGCGCGGGCCGCCTTGCGGCAGAGGCGCTGGATATGCTCGTGCCGTACGTTGTACCTGGGGTCGCGACCGACCGCCTCGACGACCTCGTCATGGAATTTGCCTGCGATAGGGGCGCTATACCTGCGCCGCTCAACTACCGCGGGTTTCCGCGCGCCATTTGCACGTCCATCAATCACGTGGTCTGTCACGGCATCCCCAATTCGAAGCCATTGAAAGAAGGCGACATCGTCAACATCGACGTGACGCTGATCGTCGATGGGTGGCATGGCGACACCAGCCGGATGTATCCCGTCGGCGTTGTCACGCGCAGGGCTGAGCGCTTGATGCAGGTGACGTATGAGTCTTTGCTCAAGGGCATCGCGCAGGTGAAGCCCGGCAACACGACAGGCGATATTGGCGCGGCCATTCAAACCTTTGCCGAAGGCGAGCGCTGCAGTGTGGTGCGCGATTTCTGCGGCCATGGCCTTGGCCGCGTCTTCCATGACCGGCCCAATATCTTGCACTATGGCGAAAATGGCGAGGGCTCGGTGCTCGAACCCGGCATGTTTTTCACCATCGAACCCATGATCAACCTCGGCAAGGCGCATGTGAAAATCTTGCCCGATGGCTGGACGGCGGTAACACGCGATCGCGAACTTTCGGCGCAGTTCGAACATACCGTCGGTGTCACCGAAAAGGGCTGCGAGATTTTTACGTCGTCGCCTGCCGGACTCGAATGCCCACCCTTTCCCCTAACCAGCGCAGCGTGAGTTGAAACGCATCATGCCGGGCGACAACAAGAGCGGCCGGGACAAAATTAGCGCCGAAGAGCAAGGCGCGTTTTTCGACGTTGCGCAGGACTCCCAAGGACGGGCGTCAGACGTCAAAGCAGCTGACAACAAGCCGTTCGATGACAAACTCGGGCATCGCAAGCGATTGCGCCAAAGATTCAGTGGCGGGGGCGCGGATGCGGTGCCCGATTACGAACTTCTCGAAATGATCTTGTTTCGCGTTTATCCGCGCGGGGATACGAAGCCGATTGCCAAGCGATTGCTTGCGCGCTTTGGCACCTTCGCCGAAGTCTTGAACGCTCCGGACGATCGCCTCAAAGAAGTCGAAGGCATAGGCGAACGGGCCGTCGAGGAATTGAAGCTCATTCGCGCGGCCGCACAGCGCTTGGCGCGCAGCGAGATCAAGTCGAAGCCGGCGCTCTCATCCTGGAACCAGGTTCTAGATTACCTGCGCCTTGCTCAAGGTTACGAACACATAGAACAGTTCCGCATTCTGTTCCTCGACAAGAAAAATTATCTGATCGCCGATGAAGTTCAGGGGCGCGGCACGGTCGATCACACGCCGGTCTATGTGCGCGAAGTCGTCAAACGCGCGCTGGAGTTGTCCGCAACGGCGCTGATCCTGGTGCACAATCACCCCTCTGGCGACCCGACGCCTTCGCGCGCCGATATCGATATGACCAAGCTCATTATCGAAGCCGCCCGGCCGCTTGGCATTTCAATCCACGACCACGTCATCGTCGGCCGCGAGGGGCATGCGAGCTTCAAGGCGCTGCGGTTGATATAGGCGTCACGCGCAATTGTAAGGCAACAGTTGACATTTGTCTACTTGTGACTTACACATAGAGCGGTCTGCTTATTGGCAGCAATGACAGTCTGATGAACATCTATGTGAACCAAGGGAAAAATCGCCATGACCGCACAAGCCGATCTTTTCTGCCCTGGAGGGGTTCTCGATGATTCGTTCGTTTCGCGATTCCGGTCTGAAGAAATTATGGGAAAATGGTGATCAGTTACCGAACAAGACACTAATAACCGAAGAAATGTTCGACGTTTTAGATTCGATCGATGCGGCGGGATCACCACTCGATCCGGCCTTTATCGGATTCCGGTTTCACGAATGGACCGAAGACAATCAGCCGAGATACGGCCTTTTAGTTACCGACCACTGGCTTATCTCATACTCATGGAGTGACGGACATGCAGTCGATGTCGACTTGGAACGCATCGATTAGCCGAGCGTCAAGCGTAAGGCTTACATCATGACGGATTTTCCAGTTCGAGACCCCAAGCGTTGCCCGACTCACCCAGGCAGAATTCTGCGTGAGTACGCGGTACCGGCACTGGAGCTCTCCAAAACTGCGGTTGCCGAGCATCTCGGCATTTCACGGCAGACGCTCTACGACTTGTTGGCAGAGAAGCAACCCGTAACTCCGCAAATGGCGGTGCGCATTGGCAAGCTGCTTGGCAATGGACCGGCTCTATGGCTCAACATGCAAACTGCCTACGACCTCTGGCATGCCAAGCGCGATGTAGACGTCAAAGGCATTCCCACATTGAAAGCACCGAAGAAGCCGGGATACGCGGTACAGCATCGGTCGGGCGAGAAACCGCGCGCGACCCGGTGATCTAACCCCTATCAATCTCCGACGTGTGCTTGGTGTCGCGCATACCGGTGTAAACAAGGAGCGATAACGCGATGCAGCCTGCCACGTACCAATAGAACCAAGTTTCATGGCCTTGGCTCTTGAACCAGAGGGCGACATATTCCGCCGTGCCGCCAAAGAGCGCGACTGTAATGGCAAAAGGGAGCCCGACGCCGAGCGCGCGAATGTGCGTCGGGAAGAGTTCGGCTTTAACAACGGCGTTGATGGCCGAATAACCCGACACAATCACAAGCCCTGCAAGAATAAGCGCAAACGCGGTCCAGGGGTCGCGCGTTGATTGCAGCGCCGTCAGAATCGGAATGGTGCAGAGGGTACCCAACACGCCGAACGCGATCAAGACGGGCCGCCGCCCGGTGCGGTCCGAGATGGAACCGACAACAGGCTGCAGAAGCATATAAACAAACAACGCCGATGCCGAAATGAGTGTCGCCGTATCCTTGGAAAAGCCCGACGTATTGACCAGGAACTTCTGCATGTAGGTTGTGAATGTGTAAAACGCAACCGTGCCGCCCATAGTCAATCCGACAACAATGGCAAGCTCTCGCGGATACTTCATCAAGGCTTTGAGCGACCCGTCACGCGATTTGGCGTTGATGAATGCGTCCGTCTCATGCATGTCGCGGCGCATAACGTAAGCGATGACGGCGAGCACAGCGCCAATCGCAAAGGGTATGCGCCAGCCCCAGGCTTCGAGTTCGGCCTCTGTCAGCAAGAACTTCTGCAGCACAATCAAAACCAGCATGGCCGAGAGCTGGCCACCAATCAGCGTCACATATTGAAAGCTCGAATAGAAACCCCGGTGCTTGGATTCCGCCATTTCTGAGAGATACGTGGCGCTGGTGCCGTATTCGCCGCCAAGGCTAAGGCCCTGAACCATGCGCGCGACGAGCAGCAATACGGGTGCCGCAACCCCGATCGACTCGTAGGCCGGTAGAACCGCGATCATCGCCGAACCAAAGCACATCAGCAGCACGGATGAAGTCAACGCCACGCGCCGCCCGCGGCGATCCGCCATCCGGCCAAAAAACCAAGCGCCAAGTGGGCGCATGAAGAATCCAAACGCGAAAATACCGGCGGTTGCCAAAAGTTGAGCTGTCTGGTCTCCAGCCGGAAAGAACGCCTTGGCGAAATAGAGCGAAAAGGCCGCGTAGACATAAAAATCGTAGTACTCGACCAAGTTGCCGGACGAGCCAACAAGGATCGCCTTGATCCGCCGCCTCACATCGCCGGCCTTTGATTCTCGAATTTCCGTCACGTCGCCCCCCGAGTTTCGGCCCATGGATAGCAGAGGCTGCGCCCGCCCGCCGCACCCAATCACAACACGCGTTCAAAAAGCCGGAACCGGCGTTGACCTCGGCCATCCCAATCCCATATTAACGGGCTCGCCAATCACGGGCTAACTCTCGCCGCTGAGGATCTGATGCCCCTTATGACCAAGAAGCCCCGCCATTCCAAGGTGATCATTCTCGGCTCCGGCCCCGCCGGTTATACGGCCGCTGTGTATGCCGCGCGCGCGATGTTGAAGCCGCTCTTGATCCAAGGGTCGCAACCGGGCGGTCAGCTGACGATTACGACCGATGTCGAAAACTATCCGGGCTTCGCTGAAACGATTCAGGGCCCGTGGCTCATGGAGCAGATGCAGGCCCAGGCCGAGCACGTCGGCACCGAAGTAATCATGGATCACATCAACAAAGTTGACCTGAAATCGAAGCCCATCCGCCTCGAAGGCGACAGCGGCGATACGTATACCGCCGATACGCTGATAATCTGCACGGGCGCGCAAGCACGCTGGCTTGGCATTCCGTCAGAAGATTTCTTCAAAGGTCACGGCGTTTCCGCGTGCGCGACCTGCGACGGATTTTTCTACAAGGGCAAGGAAGTGGTCGTCGTCGGCGGCGGCAACACCGCTGTCGAGGAAGCGTTGTTCCTCACCAACTTCGCCAAGCGCGTCACCATCATCCACCGGCGCGATTCCTTCCGCGCGGAGAAAATCCTGCAGGAGCGCTTGTTCAAACACCCGAAGATCGAGGTGATCTGGGATACGGCAATCGAGGAGATTACCGGCACGAAGGAACCGAAATCTGTGACGGGTGTCCGGCTGAAGAACACGAAGACCGGTGCGATCACGGAGCGCCAAGCTGATGGCGTGTTCATCGCGATTGGCCACGCACCTTCGACCGAATTGTTCAAAGGGCAGCTGCCGGTGACGCCAGGCGGCTATCTCATTACTGCACCCGATTTAACGGCAACGGCCATTCCTGGGGTATACGCGGCGGGCGACGTGAAGGACGAAATCTTCCGTCAGGCCGTAACGGCGGCCGGCATGGGCTGCATGGCAGCGCTTGAAGCCGAGAAGTATCTAGCGAAGCACGAGAGCCACGCAGTGGCTGCCGCGGAATAGACATCGCAACTGTCTAAGCCAAATTGGAATCGTGGCATATCGGGGAGATTCCACTCCATGAAGGCGTATGTCTGTCGCGGCTATGGGGGGCCCGATGTCCTCGAACTTAAAAACGTTCCAACGCCCACGCCGAAGGACGACGAAGTCCTTATCAAAGTCTACGCTACCACAGTCACGGCAGCCGACTGGCGCGTGCGGACACTCAACGTTCCGAAAGGCTTAGGGCTGCTCTCGCGACTGGCCCTCGGCATAACTCGGCCACGCCAACCCATACTCGGCACCGAGCTGGCGGGAATAGTTGAGACGGCGGGCAAAAACGTAACGCGGTTCAAGCCCGGCGACGCGGTGTTCGCCT
Organism: uncultured Alphaproteobacteria bacterium; assembly: GCA_963819605.1. Classification (GTDB taxonomy): domain Bacteria; phylum Pseudomonadota; class Alphaproteobacteria; order Rhizobiales; family Hyphomicrobiaceae; genus Hyphomicrobium_B. The sequence continues at coordinate 179,280 of CAWFWU010000010.1, forward strand.
TTCCCGGCGGAAAGATGGGTTGTCATGCGCAGTACTGCGTCGTTGCTGAAAACGGACCGGTGGCGCTCAAACCTGAAACTCTCAGTTTCGAGGAAGCGGCCTCCCTCTCGTTTGGCGGTTCGACTGCACTCCATTTCCTGCGGAAGGCGGGTCTTAAGGCTGGCGACAAAGTGCTGGTCATCGGCGCATCGGGTGGCGTCGGTACCGCACTGGTGCAACTCGCCAAGCATTTCGGGGCCGAGGTGACAGGCGTGACCAGCACAGCCAACCTTGAGCTGGTCACCTCGCTCGGCGCTGGCCGGGTCATCGACTACACCAAAGAGGATTTTTCCAGAGGCATAGAAAGCTACGATATCATCGCCGATGCAGCCGGTGCGACCACTTTTTCCAGATGCAAAGGGGCACTCAAAGACAATGGGCGCCTGCTCGCAACTGCTGGCGGGTTACCCGACATGTTTTCCGCGCTCTGGGCACCCATAACGAGTAGCAAGAGAATGATCGTGGGACCTGCGGAAGAGCGGCCCGAAGACGTGCAGCAGCTTGCCGATTTGGCGAGAACCGGTGCATTGCGGCCGGTCATCGACCGTTATTATGACTTTGCACAGATGCGTGAAGCGCATGCCTATGTCGAGACGCGCCGCAAGAGAGGCAGCGTGGCCGTGACGGTGCAGCACGACGCTTAAAGCACGGCGCAGTCCCGCAGCTTCACTTCTTGCGTATCATCCGCGAGAACCACGATCCTTTTTTCGGCGCGTTGGCAGCAACTGAGCTTGCCATGGCGGCGGCCATTGGCGAGACGGCTGGTTTAGATACGGCCGTGCGTGGGACAGCTGGCGTGGACGAAATCGGCCGAAGGGAAGGTGACGGCGAATCGCCGGCGAGTATCGTCGTCATAATCCTCGTCTGTCGTCGAGCCTGCGTTTGCAGTTCGCCCTTCACAGCATCGAACAGAATCTTAGCGACAGCCCCGGCATCGCCGTTCCAATCAATCCAGCGCTTGCCGCGCATGAGTGGCAAGTGCGAGAGATCTGGCCGGCCCACCATCATCGCGATGACGTTTTTCTTGCCGTCCACCTCGAAGCCGAGCGCCGTATTCATTTCGGCCAGAGGCCATGCCTTGGTGACGGAATTGCTGGACACAACTGCCAGAATGGTACGCGCCGCGCCCAGCGCCGTGTTGATCTTCTTAGTGAAAGATTGCCCCCAGGCGATGTGATCCTCATCCAGGAACACCTTGAGGCCGAGCGTCTCGCAGGCCGCATAAATGGGCCGCGCGATTGCCGCCTTGTCTTCGCTGGCATGCGAAATGAAAATATCGTAGTCGGCGGCGCCAAAAACCATCTGGCGCACAAACTTCGACGGATTGGGATCGAGATCGATCAACTTGGCACATAATTTCAGGAAAACGGGATCGGATGGCCCACGCACCATCTTGACGAAGGCGAGCTGGCCGTAAACGACACGGCGAAACACCGGACCTGGCTCTTCGGGCATGCCGCCCTTTGGCGTGCTGCTATATTTTTGGAAGTACTCATGACCGGCAGCGGTAAGACCGAACTTTTCCCACGCGTGCAGCATCGCGCGTATCTTGCGAATGCGCGAGCGCTCAACGTTGACAGTGCGATTGACGCAAAGGCCGGTGACGCTTTGATGCTTGTGGCGGCCTTGCAACCGAACCTTCTTCGGGTTGACCGAGAAGCCGCACATCATAATGGCGCGCTCAAGATGATCGCCAACCTGCAATTGTTCGACGAGCGGTGCGCTGCGATCAAGTATGGCGAGAGCTGGCGGAAACGCGGCGTTGATTGGTCGAAAACGTAATGTCGTCGGCATAACGCGAATAGTCGCATTTTTGCTCGCGCGCGAGCCGCGTTAAGCGGCGGTCGAGACTTGCCGCAATGAAATTTGAAAGAACCGGCGATGTCGGCGCGCCCTTGCGGCAGGCCGTTACCATGTATGCAAATCTGCGCCATCACGGCCGCTGCTTTGGGGCCCATCGAAAACGGCGGTGCCATGAACAGGCCGCGCACCCGGCCGAAATTGATGCTGGGGAAAAAATCTGCGAGATCGACGTTCAGGACCCAATGTTTGCCAGTATGATTGGCAGCATTCGATACAACGCTGCGCGCGGAAATAAATCCATGCGCACTTGGATGGGCTGCGTAGACTTCCGTCAGCGCAATCGCGAGCTGATCCTGCATGTCGCGTACTAGCCCGCGTGGCGCGCTGATCTTGCGCATGCCACCGGTTCGTTTGGGTATTTCAAACTCGTGATAGCGCGAGCTGGCCGGGCGCACGGTACAGAGTGTGAATGAGACGGCTTTGACTTACGTCAAAAAACTGCGCGACGTCTTGAGCCGATTCAGTGCATGGCCATCGACGCGGAAAGTGCCGGCAGATGCGGCGGCATTCAGAGTCACCGAATGATAAGGGCATCCCGTCCCTCGTTCCTTACGCACACCCCCTGGGCTCGCCCGGGGGGTGTGAAGATAGACATTTGTTCTTCTGTCGCAGGATCGACAACAGACGTAGAAGGACGGGATGCCGATGCGAAGTTGGATGGCAAGCTCGCGATCGGAGCTCTCGTTACACTCTTAGGCGAAGTTGAGGCAAGGAACGCGAAGAACATTTGCGAACACCCGTCGGCGCTTTTTGAATTCGATAAAAAGCAATGCGGCGCCCAGAACTTATCTTGTCCCACGCAGCAACGGCCACACGCGCGCAGCATCGAGTTCGCCACTCGCGATAGCCGCGCGCACCGCGCATCCTGGCTCCGTGTCATGCCGGCAGTTACGAAATTTACACTTCAACGCGAGGGCCTCGATCTCCTCAGTCAAGGGATCGATGCTCGCGGTTTCAATCCACTGTTCCAGCCCGCGCATGCCGGGGGTATCGATGATGGCGCCGCCTTGCGGGCGAACAAACAATTGGCGATGTGTGGTTGTGTGCCGGCCGCGGCTGTCGTGCGCGCGCACATCTTGCGTCGCTTGCGCATCGCGTCCGAGCAATTGGTTGGTCATGGTCGATTTGCCAACGCCCGATGAGCCGACAAGAACGATCGTGCGGTTGCCGTCGAAGTATGGTTCGAGTTGTGCAATGCCGTTCGCGCCGCGCGCGCTGATCGCGTGAACGGGCACGCCGGGCGCAATTTTCGCGATTTGGTCTATCGTTGCGGTCGCGTCATGGGGCAAATCTGACTTGTTGGCGACGATGACGGGCTGGGCGCCACTGTCGCGCACGAGGGCCAGATAGCGTTCCAGGCGCTGCAAGTTGAAATCGCGATCAAGCGCCGTGACGATAAAGATAACATCGATATTGGCTGCAATCAGTTGCGGGCGCTGTTCGCCGGCCGCCTTGCGCACCATTGCGGTTGTGCGCGGCAGAACGGATTCGATTGTGGATGGCCCGTCGCCGCCTGACGGCCGAACGGCTACAAAATCGCCGACGCCAGGTAAATCCGATCGCCGCGCCGCCTCCTTGCGGTAACGGGCGGTGATTGTCGCCGAGAGTTCACCGGCGTCTGTTGCGACTTGAAAATGGGTTCTGTGTTCGCCGACTACCCGGCCAGGTATCAGCCCCTCGCTGGCACAATTGGCGAAAGCCTGTTGGCGTTGCGGGCTCCAGCCCAACGCTTCAAGATTCATATTGAAGTGTCATGTTGCGGGTTCCTAAGACTCGCTGCGCAGAGACTATTATGCGCCGCAGGTCTGACATGCCACACCGCACGCCCCGATTGTTGAGAATTCGTATTTTTCACGCATCACGCTAAGTCTTGAGCCAAAGAAAAAACGCCGGACCCATGCGAGCCCGGCGTTTTTATTGTCAGAAATTAGTTCGACGCTTACGGCAGCGTGATCGCGTGCAACGTGCCCTTCATCATTTGCGGCACGTACATGGTCTTGGTCGCAGGATCGTAGCCCATGTCGGCGGCGCCCTGTCCCAGTTCGAGAAGCGTCTCGACCTTACCGTCCTTGCCGTATTTGAGGACCTTGCCGGCCATCCAATCCGTGAGAACGTAGGCGCCATCGCCGAGCGAAATCATGCCGTCGAGATTGCCAAACGTTTTGCCGTCGCCCATTGCCTTGATGCTTTTGTCAGCAAGCGACACCGTGAACATACCACCCGGCGTTTTCGTTGCCCAACCTTCACCTGAAAGAACGCCCCAGGTATTGACGATCAGGTTATCACCTTCAACGAGAATACCGTTCGGACCTGCAAGTTGGTCATCCTTTACGAAGACATCGACCTTGCCGCCGGAGAGGCGGTAGATGCTGTTCGTCAGCGTGTCGGTGGCGTACACATTGCCCTTGCTATCGGCTACCGCGTCGTTGAGACGTTTAGCGCCTTCAGCCGGGTACTTCGCAACAATCTTGCCGTCAGCGAGATTGATCTCAACGAACTCGTCAATATCGGCAGCGAAAAGCTTGCCGCCAACGATTGCGAGGCCCATCGGCGCGTTGAGGCCTGTGGCGAAGTCTTTATTGACTGTCTTTCCGTCGAGGGAAATTTTTGCAATCCAGCCTTTACCGTCTTTACCCAAGGCCTCGCCATCGACGTTCGATACGTACATGAGGCCTTCCGCTGGAACGACCAACGCGGCTTCGGGGCCCACGAGGCCGCCGATTTCCCAAACTTGCTTTGCCCCCGATGTCACGGCCGCCGCTACTTTGTCTGCAGCTTTTTCGACAGCCTTGCCGGCCGCTTCAGCGGTTTTCTCGACCACTTCGGCTGTTTTATCGGCAGCCTTCTCGGCTGCTTTCTTGGCGTCAGGCGCCGTGCCTGAGTCGCAGCCCGCAAGGAGTAGGGCCGCGAGCGCGGCGCCGAAAGCTAATCTCTTCATCGTCCACCTCATTTGCTTGACAGAAAAAACCGCTGCGGCGGATGCCACAGATCAAGAACTTCGAACTAACGTAATGCCCCCGTCTGGATTTACCACTCTCCAACTGGGGGAGGCTGGCCGTTGGAGAAGAGCCGAAGTGTCGCACCGTGTTCAAGTCCGGCGTTCGTTGGCTTCGCTCGTAGCACCCTTGTTCTGCGATCAAAGCGCGTTACAGTCACGCCGCACGAGAGCCCTGGCTCAATCGTTGCTGAGCCAATTCATGCCCCTTCGACAGCGGAAATCTCTTACATGGATTGGGACAAACTTCGCATTTTTTACGCAGCAGCGGAGGCTGGTAGCTTCACGCGTGCGGGCGAACAGTTGAACATGAGTCAATCCGCCGTCAGCCGGCAAATCTCGGCGTTAGAGGCCGATCTCAAGGTGACGCTGTTCCATCGCCACGCGCGCGGCCTCGTCTTGACCGAGCAGGGCGAACTCTTGAACCGCACCGTGACGGAAGTGTTCGCCAAGTTGCAGACAGCCGAAACTCTCCTGTCGGATTCGACCTCCAAACCATCAGGCGATCTGCGTGTCACGGCGCCTATCGGTTTTGGCACGATTTGGCTGTCGCCGCGCCTCAGCGAATTCATGGATCTCTATCCTGATATTCGCGTCGAACTCATATTGAACGACGAGCAGGTCGACATCGGCATGCGCGCCGCTGACGTCGCCATCTGGACGCGAGAACCTGAACAAGGCGATTTAATCCGCCGGCCTCTTTTCGAAAGCCGCGTTGGAGCTTTTGCGTCAGCACAGTACATCCGCCGTTTTGGGGCGCCGAAGTCTCTCGAAGATCTGGAGAACCACCGGATCATTTCCTATTCGGGCCAGCCGGCCCAGCATTTGACTGCAGTCAACTGGATCGAAACGGAGGGGCGCAATGGCAAGGACCCGCGCCAGTCCGTGCTCAAGATCAACTCGGTCGTGGCCATAAAATACGCCATTCGCGCTGGCATCGGCATCGGCATGATTCCGGACTATCTGACCGAATCGGAAACCGACCTCGTACCCATCCTGCCTGAAATTGAGCCACCGCGGCTGCCGATCCTGTTCGTCTACGCGGAAGAGCTGAAGACGTCGAAAAAAGTCCAGCTTCTGCGCGATTTTCTCGTGTCGAAGACGCGGGGTTGGAAGTAGTCGTAGGCGCGGGCCTGGAAAAAATTCATGGGCCCGTCATAGCTGCCATGACCTTAGTCATGATCCAGTCGCAGCTTGAAACGTAATAGTGTTCATGGCGGGTGCGTGGAGGCGGGCGTTTTGCCACCTCCGTCTTCGCGCCCCTCGTCTGGAACCCATGGTTCCTCCCATCGACTTGCCGGGTGGCCGCCCCTCACAGGGCGCGCTATCCGGCATTTTTGTCGGATGAGCTGCGACGAAACCTGATTTGCTTATGGGTTCGGCGGCGATCGCTATCTAAGGTTCCAAACCCCCTTGATTTGGCGAAGGACTTTAGCCCCCATGGCCCAGACGGCTTCCCAGACGGCACCCAAGACCCTTTACGACAAGATTTTCGACGACCACATCGTGGATCGCCAGCCGGATGGCACGTGCCTGCTCTACATCGACCGGCACCTGATCCATGAGGTCACGAGCCCGCAGGCGTTCGAGGGTCTGCGCATGGCGGGGCGCAAGGTGCGCGCGCCGGAAAAGACGCTGGCCGTCGTCGATCACAACGTGCCGACCACTGACCGCTCCAAGGGCATCGCCGACACCGACAGCCGCATTCAGGTCGAGACCCTCGCCAAGAACGCATTAGACTTCGGCGTCGAATATTTCCATGAGCGCGACAAGCGCCAGGGCATCGTCCACGTCGTCGGACCTGAACAGGGCTTCACGCTGCCCGGCACAACCATTGTCTGCGGCGACAGCCACACTTCGACACATGGCGCATTCGGCGCGTTGGCGCACGGCATTGGCACGAGCGAAGTCGAGCACGTACTGGCGACGCAAACGCTGATCCAGAGCAAAGCCAAGAACATGCTGGTGCGCGTCGATGGCGTAGCGCCCAAGGGCGTCGGCGCGAAAGACATCATTCTCGCCATTATCGGCGAAATCGGCACAGCGGGCGGCACGGGCTCGGTCATCGAATACGCGGGCGAAGCGATCCGCGCGCTCTCCATGGAAGGGCGCATGACGGTCTGCAACATGTCGATCGAGGGCGGCGCGCGCGCGGGCATGATCGCGCCGGACGAGAAAACCTACGCCTTTATTCATGGACGCCCCAAAGCGCCGAAAGGCGCCGCCTGGGACATGGCGATGAAGTATTGGGAAACATTGCACACGGACGAGGGCGCGCATTTCGACCGCACCGTCGTGTTGGACGCCGCGAAACTTCCTCCCATCGTCTCGTGGGGCACTTCGCCCGAAGATGTCGTGTCGATTGCGGGCGTCGTGCCCGATCCGGCCAAAGTGACGGACGAAAACAAGCGCGCCTCGATGGTGCGTGCGCTCGACTATATGGGCCTCAGCGCCGGCACCAAGATCACGGACATCCCGTTGGACGTCGTTTGGATCGGCAGCTGCACGAACGGCCGCATCGAAGATTTGCGCGCCGTCGCCAAGGTCGTCGATGGCAAGAAGATTTCGACGCGCCTCGCTTACGCGATGATCGTTCCGGGCTCGGGTCTCGTCAAAGAGCAAGCCGAAGCCGAAGGGCTTGATAAGATTTTCCTCGCGGCAGGTTTTGAATGGCGCGAGCCCGGCTGTTCGATGTGCCTCGGCATGAACCCGGATCAGTTGAAGCCTGGCCAGCGCTGCGCCTCAACCTCCAACCGCAACTTCGAAGGCCGCCAAGGCTACAAGGGCCGCACGCATTTGGTGAGCCCGATTATGGCAGCAGCGGCCGCGCTTGAAGGTCGGTTCGTGGATGTGAGGGAGTGGGGGGTTTAGGTTGAGCACTCGCTCGTAGAAGGAAAGGAAAACCTTATGACTGACTTCCTGATCATTGTGGCGGTAGCCGCCATTATCATTGTCTTCAACAAGTTCGCTTTCGCGCGCCTGACGGCACGCGAAACTAAAATGCTGCGAAAGAAGGCCGGTCTGTAAGTTGCGCCAACTGAAAAATCTTTGCGCAGCCTGTTGACACTTTGGACAAATTCAGCGATTCGTTTAGTCAGCGTCGCGAGACGTGTGAGCCGGACTTGGAAACAAGCCCGGTTTTTTGTTGTCGATTTTCATCACTACGGCCTTCTTTGACTATCGCCGATTTATGTGTGGCGAAACATCATTGAATCGGCTATCGAATCACTACCGTTGGAGTTTTTGAATTCGCCCGCTCAGCAGTCGCTTAGCGGGATTTTTTGTGCCTAGTTCCAACGTGCGCGACGTCTATGTCGTCAATCCAAGCCCGCCCATTTCTGGCGGGCTTTTTTGTAGGAAGACCATGGCAGAAAACTTTGCCTGGTTGGTCTCGCTTCTTGCAGACATCGTGCAAATCCTGGGCTTCTTCAGCTCAAGCACGGACAAACAGTCCAAAACAAAACGCCAGAAGCGTACAGCGAGGAAATTCTCGCTCGACGCACGCGTTCGTTTTGATGTTTCGCTGAAGCGCACCACCAAGCGCGACTGATCAGCAGTCCACACGAACGCTGATCTCAGTTGAATGAACCAATTTCTCGTGTGGGCGGAGCGTTGGCTAAATTGATGTCAAACAGAATTTTTCGAACTCGCCGCACCATGGATCCTAGGCACGAGGCCTAGGATGACAGAAGTGGGTGTCTTGATGGCGGATCACAGTGGGCGCTAGTCGATCTGCGTACTTGTCATGACGAACGCCATGATTGAATGTGACGCGATATTTCTCAACCTGTCATCCTAGGCCTCGTGCCTAGGATCCATTTTGCCGCTGGGAGGCGCGGGTGGAAACTGCCCGCCAGTCAAGCCGGGAAACAAATCCTGCCACTGCGGGTTATCGCGTTCAATGAGGTTGATCTTCCAATCGCGTGGCCAGCGCTTCAGAGACTTCTCGCGCTGAATGGCAACGCGGATATCGTCGAATACCTCATAATAGACGAGCGTCTTGACACCATATCGCTTTGTGAAGCCTTCAATGAATTCGTCGCGGTGCTGCAGCACACGTCCAACGAGACAGCGCGTCACGCCGATGTAGAGCGTGCCATAGAATTTACTGGCGAGGATATAGACACAGTACGTTTGCGTGCGCACGGCCGACTTCTACCGTTTGAGCTTGATGCACCATGGATCCTAGGCACGAGGCCTAGGATGACAAGGGGAGGCCAAAACAATAAGCGCGAGGATCAAAGTGCGGGCGCCCGCACCATCCTCCTACTTCTCCCCGCGGTGCTTGCACCCGGGCCAGCAGCAGGGCCGGCGTTTGCCGTCGAGAAGGTCAGCGCGGATGCGTGTAATTTTGCGCGTCCGTGTTTCTTGCTTTTTCGCGGACAAGATCCAGCAAATCCATTCGTTGCGAGCAAGCGGTGTCAGGTCCACCCATGCCGCCAAGGCCTCAGCGTCGGAGGCGAGAAGAGCGCGCAAGTCGTTCGGGATCTGGTGAACAACGCCCGCAGGAATGACTTTTCGCATATGAGCCGGACCCGCAGATGCAAACTCTCAATAATTCAATTTTGGCGGATGAACCTAAGTTTGTCGAGTGCTACACGGTCACCGCACCCACTTCGCAGTATCGCGGATAATCTGTTCCGCGCGGCGCACATCTGGGATACCGGACCAATCCATGGTCAGCGGGCGCGGATCGCCGTCCGAATCTTTCTCGACGCCATAGCCGATTGAGAGATTCCCCGTACCGTCGCGGCGGTCCATACGTTTCACAAAGTTGACCTTCGTAAGCGGATAGCTCTCCGCGCCCTTATCGCGGCCCACATAGACATTGAGCAACCGCGCGTCCGTCACCGCGTGTACCGTATGCCGCGACTTGCGAATGCCGAGGAATGGTGCCGACAGCATTTCGACGCCAATCGCCACAAACGGCAGCGAGAAAACAAAAAAGAACACGTTCATGCCAAACCCGGCGGGCTTGCCATTGGAGTTGAAAGGCACAAGCCCCAGCAACCCGCCGAGGCTCATGCCGAAAAAAAAGAACGAGATGGCACTCCAGCCAAGACCAAACACAAGTATGGCGAACAGCGCTCCCCATTCCACGCGCCAGTCGGGCATCCCAGCGTAAAGCACGCGCTCGCCCATTGCGATTTCAGCATTGAGTGCCTTGCGCAAATCGGGCGGCAAATTCGAAATGTCCCTCGACATGCTCTGAACGTATGCACAGTGAGCTTAAATTGAAGTGGCGGCGTGGGCCCGAAAGCCAACGTGCTTAGCAAGGCCTTAACGCGGGGAACGGATCGAAACGGCTTAGCTCCCAGCCGCAATCTTGAACGGCTCTGGCAACCGCGGCGCCAGCACAGAGCTCAGCGCCGCTTTCATGCTGACGATTTCGTCCGCTGTGATTTTAAAGAACGCGTTCTGCGCGCTCTGGCGCAATTCGGCTTGCGAGAAACTTCCAGCCAACAATACGATCCTGTGGTCGCCCGGCGGATAGGCCGCCGGCTGCCCGACCACCTTGAAGCCGAGCATGTACTGATAGAAGCGGGCAAACTCCGGCTTGGTCGCGATCAAAATCGTTGAAACCTCCGCTGCCTGCGCCGCCAAAAATCCGGCGCGCACGAGTGCTGCAAATAGCGTCGTTCGAAACGAAGTACTCGTGAAAGCCGGATCGATAGCGAGACGCGACATTTCTACTATCGGCCCGAGTGCCGAACCTTTCAGTTCCGTCACTTCGGGATAGTAAGGCGCGCACGGCAGCGTTGAGTCATCCTGATGCGCGAGGCTAAAGCTCACGCGCAGTGTGCCGATGCAGACGTTATCTTGATACGCGCCAAAAATGACGGTCGAATCCAGCGCGTCATTCTCGTCGGCGAACGTAGCGGCGGCATTTTCCTCGACGTAGCCGAGCGCCCGGTAGGCGCGATAACGCAAGGCGAAAGCTTCCTGGCGCGCGGCATCACTTGTCGCCACGCGAATCTGAAATGGAAATCCAGCGCCCGTTACGACACCAGCCGGAGAGACCCTGCGCTTTTGCAAGGGCCGGAACGCGATCGGGTTTGACATGGCATTTCCCATCTTTGGCCACGGCTTCACAGAGCACAACGCAAGCTGAGGCATAAAAGTTCGCTGATTCGATGCGTTAAATGGCGCCCGCGCCGTTTCACTCAATGTCCTCAACCGCAACTGCGGCTCAACTGCGGCCATTAGACTACGGCACTGTAATGCATCGCTTCCCATTTGCTCGGTTGCAGACTATCAGTGTGGTCCAAACGGCGAGGATGAGCATGACGAGCATCAATCACTGGCGGCACGCGACGGTGCCCTCACTCACCGATTTCGAAAATCTCGCCGCGCAGGCCTGGGAAAAACTCCCCAGTACATTCCGCGAAATGGCCGGCGACGTCATCATTCGCGTCGAGGATTTCGCGACTGACGAAATCTTGGATAGCGTCGGCATCGAAGACCCGTTCGAGTTGACCGGACTTTATCAGGGCGTCAGCCTAGACCAGAAAAGTGTGTCCGACATACCACGCGAGCCGGATATGGTGTTTCTCTACCGGCGCCCCATTCTCGACGAGTGGGCCTCGGGAGAGGAAGAATTAGGCCATCTCATCGCCCATGTGCTCATTCATGAAATCGGCCATCATTTCGGCTTTTCCGACGACGATATGGAAACAATCGAGGACGATGTGGCGGCATGACGGGGATGTAATGGGGCAGTGTCAGCAAAGTTTAACGCGCGGCATGCGACAATGCTCACAAGCTTGTGTGCACAACCGTTTCACGGCATTGATAGACTAAATCGGGTTAGACGAGTTCGCACTATCCACGCACCGTACACTTGCCGTATCTGGCCGTATCTGGCCGTATCTGGGGCTCAACCGTAGTAGCTGTTCTTGATGATGATGAGACAACACGTGTCCATGTGCCCCGGTTTGCGTCTATCTCTGATGATTGCGGCATTGGCCTTCGTCGCCATCATGCCCGTCCGCGCGGAAGATGGCACGCCGACACCTGAAGAATACGTGGCGCAAGTGGGCGGCGACGCGCAAATCATGGATCCCGGCGAATTCAAGCTCGACGGCCGCAAGCAGCTTTGCGGTCAACGCCCGACAGTCATTGACAACACGCTCGACGACTATGGTGCCGCCTATCCTGGCTTCCTGATCATGAACCCGCGCCTGCTCGACAAGGTATCGACGCCGGTCAAGCAATGGATCTTCGCGCACGAATGCGGCCACCAGTTTCGCGGACAAGACGAGGAAACTGCGGACTGCTTCGCCGTGCAGCGCGGCCGCCGCTATGGCTGGCTGACGCCTGAAGGCCTTGAAGAGGTCTGTTCTTTCATCTCGCCGGCCAAAGGCGACAGCATGCACTTCTCAGGCTCCCACCGCTGCGCCTACATGCGCCAGTGCTACGAAGACCCCAGCATCCGGTAAGCCCGGGCAGAACGCTCAGAAGGCACCTTAGTTACCGCCCCTCCGATTTCATCCGAAACGGCCAACCCCTTAACCTTGCCCCAATAATCGGGCTCCAGTTTATCCCCGCCCCGCGCCCAGGCCGCATACTCGCGTTCGCTCGAACGGGAGGCCGCCGATGCTTGCGCCCTTGGGAAATGCCCGATGCCGATTGCCGATTACGCCCAGCGCTTGCTGGACCTTGCCGAGACCGTTTACCGCTGGCTCGGCCAGATCTCCGATTTGCAGGGGGCGAAACGCGAGAAGGTCGCCCTATATGCCGAAGAGATCGCCGCGACGCTCGCCCGTGCGACGCTGGCCTTCGCCGCACTGGAACGGCAACCTGCAGATAAACAACAGATTTTGGCAGCGGCCCGGGAACTGGGGCGGATCGCAGGCTACGTCGATACGATCGTCGCCGCGCTGGCGCACCATCTTGACGGACGAAAGCTGGCGGGCGTTAAAAGGCGCCTCGAACACCTGCAACCCTTCGACCCCGACGCCCTGATCGCCGAACGCGGTGCCTTTGCCATTGCCAACCGGCTGACGTCGGCTGAAGGGTTTTTCCGGGCGCTCGCCGACGCGCTCCGCACCTGATATTAGACCGGACACGGCCGCCTGAAATTTGAGGAAACGTACGCGACATGGACAAGTTCACGACCCTGACCGGAATTGCAGCGCCCCTGCCATTGCGCAATATCGACACCGACATGATCATCCCGAAGCAGTTTCTGAAAACGATTAAGCGCACCGGGCTCGGCAAGTCGCTGTTTTACGAAATGCGCTTCGATCAAGCCGGCAAGGAAGTTGCCGATTTCGTCCTGAACAAGCCGCAGTACCGCAAGGCGCAAGTTCTGGTGACGGGGGATAATTTCGGGTGCGGGTCTTCGCGCGAACACGCGCCCTGGGCCCTTCTCGATTTTGGCATACGTTGCGTCGTCGCCCCCGACTTCGCCGATATTTTCTACAACAATTGTTTCCAGAACGGCATTTTGCCGATCCGGCTGCCGCAAACGGACGTCGACAAGCTCATGGACGACGCCAACCGCGGTGCCAACGCAACGATCACCATCGATCTCGAAAAACAGGAAATCCGCGGACCGGACGGCGGCGTCATCAATTTCGAGATCGACGCGTTTCGCAAGCATTGCCTCATGAACGGCCTCGACAATATCGGCCTCACGCTTGAGAAGGACAAATCGATCAAGGCATTTGAAGACAAAGCCGGCGCGGCGCGTCCTTGGCTGTAAGAGCCATCGCACTTTAGCGCCGCTGAACGCCTCTAAATACCCCGCTACTACCAACGACATGGGTGGCCAATGTTATTGGCCTGACGAAACAACGGAGACTCGACAATGGCAAAGTTAGTTCACTCGATGGTTCGCGTTATGGACGAAGCAAAGTCCGTCGCATTCTACACCAGCGCTTTCGGCCTCAAAGTCGCCCAACGGCTCGACTTCGCGGATTTCACGCTCATCTATTTGTCGAACGCTGAGCAAACATTTGAGCTGGAATTGACCGTCAACAAGGGCCGCACCGAGCCCTATCAGCTCGGCACCGCTTACGGTCATCTGGCGATCTCGGTTGAGAACGTCGATGCTGAGCGCGCCCGCATCGAGGCTCTGGGTTACACGCCGAAGAACATCGTCAACATGGCGTATGAAGGCAAACCCCTCGCCAAGTTCTTCTTCATCGACGATCCCGATGGCTACAAGATCGAAGTCGTGGAACGTGGCGGCCGCTGGCTCTGATCAGCCGAACGACTGCCCCAGAATGACTTTGAGCAACCCCGGAAAGCGTTTTTCAAACCCGGGGTTGATCTCGTTTTACAATGTGCGCCTTTCTTGGCTCGTGCGGATGAAGCCTGGTCCGCGCGGCGATTTATAGTGAAACGGCAGCATTGATACTGACCGAAACGCGCGACCGGAGACTGAAATGTCAACCCTTGCTTTCATCACTGGCGCGAACAAAGGCATCGGCTTTGAAGTTGCCCGGCAGCTCGGCGCCATGGGCATCATCGTTTTGATCGGCGCGCGCGACAAAGGCCGGGCAGACGCCGCCGTTACCGCCTTGAAAAAAGACGGCATCAACGCACACGCCATCGAAATAGACGTCAGCAACGAACAGTCCGTCATCGCCGCCGCAAAGAAGGCCGGCGAGGATCACGGCCGCATCGACATTCTCGTCAACAATGCCGGCATAGCTACCGAAAATGCAGCTGGCACACGCCCAAAAGACCTCGATCTACAAACACTGAAGCAAACATTCGACACCAACGTCTTTGGTGCGTTTGCCGTCACCAAACACTTCCTGCCGCTGCTCCGGAAGTCGAGAGCGCCTCGCATCATAAACGTATCGTCGACGCTCGGTTCATTGACGGCGATGTCGGATCCGGCCCATGCGTGGCGTGGCGTGAACTTCGCCGCCTATAATGCGTCTAAAACCGCTCTCAACGCTCTGACAGTCGCCCTCGCCAAGGACTTGGCTGCCGACCGGATTACCGTCAACTCGGTTTGCCCCGGTTGGGTGAAAACCGGTTTGGGCGGCGAGAACGCGCCGCGCACCGTTACGCAGGGCGCCGGCATCATCGTGACACTCGCCACGTCAGGCAATCCGCCAACCGGCACGTTCGTCGATGAAAACGGCAGCGTTGCTTGGTGAGATACACTTGTTTCCAAGATTAAAAACGTGAGCCGCGCGCCGCAACGAGAGCGCCGGTCAACGCGTCGGCGAATTCCTTCTTTTCATCGTCATTCAAGAATTGCGCGAATAATACTTCCCGCCCTTGTGCGGCGAGCCGCAGTGAGGTTCGCCCGTCCGGGCGGTCTTCAGTCAACACGACTCGCGTCCAATAGGGATTGAACTCGAAAATTTCTTTGTTGCCTGCCGGGTCAACCCGCGTCAGTTGCAAACGCTCTGGGCTGAGATCCACGGTTTCATAGAGCCGGCCTGAGCGGTAGTTCAATTTGAACGCCCAATAGATGAGCGCCACATCGAGCCCGAAGAAGCCCATGACCGGCCAAGCACCAATCAAAAGAAACACCAGGCCCATTGCAAAGCTCACGGCACCGATCGCGGACATTAAGATGAGGAACCCGCGCGGCGACAGCGAGCGATGGGGATGAAGCACAAACTCTGCCGTGCTTGACGGTTGTTTTTGACTCTTGTTGGTGTCCATATCTCCCGCGCCTCGACCGTTATTAACTTCCAAATAGCTACCCTTCGCCACTGGAGCCGGAATTAGATGCCCGCCAAAGCAAAAGTCTCCAGAACTGCGAGCATCCAGCCGTTGCCGGATAAAGGCAAGCCTCGAAATATCAAAGCCCGCGCTCAAGGTGCCCCAAAGGCTTTAACGGGCGCAAATATCGAACAGATCTTTACAGCGTTTGCGAGAGCCAATCCCGAGCCAAAAGGCGAGCTCGAACATGTCAACGTCTTCACGTTGCTCGTCGCGGTTGTGCTGTCAGCTCAAGCCACGGACGCGGGCGTCAATAAAGCGACGCGCGCCTTGTTCAAAATCGCCGATACACCGCAAAAAATGGTGGCGCTCGGAGAAGAGAAAGTCCGTGAGCACATCAAAACAATTGGCTTGTTCCGCAACAAGGCCAAGAACGTCATTCTTCTGTCTCAAAAACTCATCGCTGCGCACGGCGGAGAAGTTCCACACGACCGCGAGGCCCTTGAAGCGCTTCCGGGCGTCGGCCGCAAGACGGCTAACGTTGTCTTAAACATCGCCTTTGGCGAACAAACGATTGCTGTCGATACGCATGTTTTTCGCATCGCCAATCGCATCGGACTGTCTCGCGGCAAAAACCCGCTTGCCGTTGAAACAGACCTAATGCGCGTTATCCCTAAGGAATTCCTGACGCACGCACACCATTGGCTAATCCTGCACGGGCGCTACCTCTGCAAGGCTAAGAAGCCGGAGTGCTGGCGATGCCCGGTACAAGAGATCTGCCAATTCCAGACAAAGTCGACGAAATAGGCGGAATCAGCACGGAATTTGGCAAGTCTGGCGAGGCAGAAAAATCCGCCGTCACGGCGCTCTAGTGCGCCCATGATTTGCAAAACATTAATTCTGACTTCGGCATTTGGCAGAAATTCGCCACCAATACTGCGCGCCCGGAGAACGGGCTTTTATTTTTTGTGGCCTATCAAAGGCATTGTGGGAAGAGATATTCGTGGGCATTGAAAATGGCGGTCATTACCGGAACAGCAGCCAACGACGTCATTGCCGGCACGATCGATGCCGATCAAATTGACGGCGGCGCGGGCAATGACCGCATCAATGGCGGCGCAGGCGACGATACCCTTACCGGCGGAGTTGGCGACGACACGCTGACAGGCGATGCCGGCAACGACACACTTTACGGCGGCGGCGGTAACGACGGATTTTTTGGCGGCGGCAACGACGACACCATCTATGGTGAAGCCGGCAACGACACCCTCTATGGCGACGGCGGCAACGATACGCTCTATGGCGGCGACGGCAATGACACGCTCAACGGCGGCACTGGCAACGATAATTTCTTCGGCGGCACTGGCATCAACGTCATCAATGGCGGATCGGGCACCGACAATGTTTTCATATACCTGACGTCAGGTGACCTCACATCTCTGGTGCTGGACGACTTTACGACGTGGTCGAATTTCATGGTAGACCGGATGGCAAGTGCCGGCGGATCGCAGTCCGTCCTTGCCTCCCAGACCACCACCGGCGTGCTGACCCTTCAGTCACTCGGACTTTCCGTTTCCGCGATCGAAAATCTCGTTGTGTTCGTTGACGGCGTCTCCGTTGCGATTGATGACTTGTACACGTACAATAATCAGGCCCCCGGCGTCGCCTCCGAAGCAAGCCTTGCAACCAACGAAGACTTGGCTGTCAGCGGATTGATTGCGGCCACAGAACCCAATGGCGATGCGCTGACGTGGACCACGTTGAACGCGCCGTCGCACGGAACATTGGCTCTCGATGCGGCAACTGGAGAGTACACTTATACGCCCGGCGCTAACTTCAACGGCACCGACAGCTTCCAAGTCTCAGTAGAAGATCCGTTAGGCGCAAGTGCCGTTCAAACCGTTTCAGTCAGCGTCGCCGCCGTCAATGACGCGCCGGTCGCGGACTCCGAGGCGGCAAAAAGCATGGACGAAGACACAGCAATCACCGGTCAAGTGACCGCTTCAGACATCGACGGCGACATCCTCGGATTCGCCGTGGCGCAAGACCCCGCCAACGGCACGCTTTCGCTCAATGCATCGACAGGCGCGTACACTTACACGCCGACTGCCAACTTCAACGGCACAGACAGCTTCAAAGTCGTGGTCGCAGACCCATCGGGTGCAACCGCCATTCAAATGATTACTGTCAGCGTTGCGGCCGTCAATGATGCGCCGGTTGCAGACGCAGCCGCCACGATCGCGACGAACGAAGACAACTCCGTCTCCGGCTCCGTTGCCGCGACCGACGTGGATGGCGACGCACTTACGTGGTCGCTTGCTCAAGCCCCGGCAAACGGCGCCGTCACGCTCAACGCAACAACCGGCGAATATACCTACACACCGGCCGCGAACTTTGCAGGCGGCGACGCATTCGACGTGATAGTTGCAGACGCCTCGGGTGCGACCTCCATGCAGCGCGTCAGCGTCGCGGTCAGCGCAGTCGCGGACATGCCAACTCTCGCAGTGGTCAATCCGATAATCGTTCCGGCCGGCGTCGTGCTTGCTGGTTTGACCACCTCTGAAACGCTCACCGGCAGCGCCGGCGGCGATACAATCAACGGCAATGCCGGCAACGACATACTCGACGGCAACGGCGCGACAGCAATGACCGTCGGCCTCGATATTGCATCTGCGCTCGGCGCGGATCTCGACGGTTCTGAAGCGCTAGCGCTTCGCATCGACAACGTCCCGGCTGGCGGCACATTGTCGGCTGGCACCCAAAACCAAGACGGTTCCTGGTCGCTGACGGCAGCTCAATTGCCTGGCCTCACGGTTTCCGCGTCCGTCACCGGCGGCTTTACGCTCACCGTGACGGCAACGTCGAGCGAAGCCAACGGTTCGGAGGCAACCGCAACAGCATCCATCGACGTCATCTTGAGTCCGGACGCTAACTTCATGTCGGGTGGCGCAGGTAACGACACCATGACCGGCGGCACCGGCAACGACACGATGTACGGCAACTCGGGCAACGACACGATCTCGGGCGGCAACGGCAACGACATGATTTACGGCGGCAAGAATAACGACGTTCTTTCCGGGGGCGATGGCGACGACCGCCTTGACGGAAACTCGGGCGACGACATCATTTACGGCGATGCCGGCAACGACATTATCATTGGCGGCTCGGGCTTCGACACGCTCGACTATTCGGGCGCTCAAAGCGCCATCAACGTCGATCTCAGCAAGAAAACAGTTTCCGGCTTAGCGACAGGCAACGACACAATCAGCGGCATCGAAAAGATCATCGGCTCGGCCTTCGAAAACAATTTCAAGGGCAGCAAAGACGCAGACCAGATGGACGGTGGCGCCGGTAACGACTGGCTGCGCGGGCTTGGCGGCGCGGACACACTCAAAGGCGGCGCAGGCAACGACACGTTCTTCTGGGAGAAGACGGACGTCGGCGCGAAACTCGGCGTCGATCACATCACCGATTTCGGCGCAGGCGACGTGCTCGACTTCAAGAAGCTCGTCAGCCTCAGCAGCAAGCCACTCACCGACTTCGTGAAAGTAACCGACGGCGCGGCCGGCAGCACGATTTCCGCCAAGATCAATGGCGTGTTCGTTGACGTTGCCGTCCTCGACAATGTCCACGGCACAACGGCTACCGATCTGCTCGCCAACGGCCACTTGTTGGTCGGGTAAACTCGACCCGTCATCCCGTGCGCGGTGCAGCACTCTTGTGGTGCATCGCAGACACGGGATCTTGGCCGAAAAGACCAATCAATGCGCAAGATCCCGGATCAGCAATGCATCATGAAGGATGCTGCATTGCATCCGGGATGACGGGTGATCTTGTGCGGGATAGTCGTGGTCAAGCGTCGAGCCGCATGGGCAAGCCCGCTTTCGCCATGTGCGCCTTGGCTTCTCCGATCGTGTAGGTGCCGAAGTGGAAGATCGAGGCCGCGAGCACGGCGCTGGCATGGCCTTCCTTCACGCCGTCAACCAGATGATCGAGCGTGCCGACACCGCCGGACGCAATAACCGGCACGGAGACGGCGTCAGAAATCGCGCGCGTTACGGCCAAATCGAACCCGGCCTTGGTGCCGTCGCGATCCATGGACGTCAGCAGAATTTCGCCCGCACCTAGCGCCACGACCTCTTTAGCAAATTCAATAGCGTCGATACCGGTTGGTTTGCGCCCGCCGTGGGTAAAAATCTCCCATTTTGGTTGGGCGTTCCAACTCTCCTCCGTCCGACCACTTGGAAGTCCCCTGGCGGGGGAGCCGGCCGGAACGCCCGGGGCGTACACTCGTTTAGCATCGATGGCGACAACGATGCACTGCGCACCGAATTTTTCCGATGCCTCTTTGACGAACTGGCGGTTAAATACGGCGGCAGTGTTGATCGAAACCTTGTCGGCGCCGGCTTCCAAGAGCTTGCGGATATCTTCGACCGTCCTGACGCCGCCGCCGACCGTCAGCGGCATGAAGCAGCGTTCGGCCGTGCGCTCGACGATGTCGAAGATCGTATCTCGGTTATCGACGCTCGCCGTGATGTCGAGAAAGCAAAGCTCGTCGGCGCCCGCTGCATCGTAGGCGGCGGCGGCTTCAACCGGGTCGCCCGCGTCAACGAGATCGACGAAATTGATGCCCTTGACGACGCGGCCGTCTTTGACGTCCAGGCAGGGGATGATGCGCACTTTGAGGGTCATGGGCAGGGGTGTAACTCGATAGATGGCCAGGACGCAAGATACGGCCAAAACCCGGCCGCTCATAAGTTATTGCCAACTGCCATCAGTTATGGCCAGATGTCGGGCACGGGAGGGGCCCATGGCGTTCCAGTTCCGTTTTGCGTCGCGCTTTTTTTTATTTGTTTCGATTTTTCTTCGGACCCCAGTTGTTCATGCAGAGTCCGCGGTCGGCTATGCCGACACGCGTCTGCGTACCGCGCTGGTGATCGGAATTGCCAATTACCCAACGGCACCTCTGCAAAACACCATCGCCGACGCGGAACTTGTTGCCAAGCACCTCGAAGCTGCCGGCTTCAAAGTAAACAAGGCCATGAACACACCGGCTCGCGAGCTGCAGGCGGCGGTCAACGCGTTTAAAACAGTTTCGCGCGACGCGGATATCGCTCTCATCTATTATGCCGGGCATGGTCTGCAGGTCGATGCCGAAAACTACATTGTGCCCGGCGGCTTCGATCCTGACGCGCCCGATGCTCTTACAGCACTCTATCCCGTGCGCGCGCTAGTGGATGGCTTGGACAAGATCGCCAAGGCGCGCGTGCTGTTGCTCGATGCCTGCCGGAACAATCCATTCGGCGCGGCGCTAAAGGCACGCGGCACCCGCGTCAGCGGCGATGGCCTAGCGTCGATCGAAATACCCGTCGACGATAAGGGGCGCTGGCCTGAGGGCACAAGCGGCCTACTGATCGGATATGCCACTCAACCCAGCTTGACGGCAGCCGACGGGAGCGGCGCCAATGGCCCGTATGCCGCCGGACTCGCCAAGGCGCTTGCAATGCCCGACGCGGATTTCGAGTCGCTTTTGAAGCGGGCGGCCGAAGTGGTGAAGGCCGAGTCTCAAGGCACGCAACATCCCGAATACCGCTCTGCCTTGAGCGGGCCGCTCTTTCTTCTGTCGCGCCCGAAACCTCTCGAATGCGATCTCTTAGCCGCCGACACCGATAACGACATTTCACTTAAAGGCGTGGTGCTCGAGGAAATTGATGCAGCGCGCGCCATACCCGCCTGTGAGGCAGCGCTCAAGGAACAGCCGGGCAGTCCTCGCCTCATGCACCACCTCGGGCGTGCTTACGAGAAGGCCGGCAAATTCCAGGAAGCGCTCGTCCTCTATCTCCGCGCCGCCGAAACCGGTTTCGATCCCGCCCAGCTTTATTACGGCAATTCATTGATGGAAGGCCTCGACGGCGTTATCAACATGAAGCAAGGGCTCGTATGGCTGCGCCGCGCCTATGAGCAGGGCAACCGGCAGGCCATGATCAACTATGCCCAATACGATCTGTCGCCCGCGTTCGCGGACAGCAATCGCGCCAAGATATTACAAGCGGGGCTGCGCAAATCGGGAGTGCGTGATGTGCCTAACAGCGGCTCAATGGATGAAGCAACGATCGCTGCACTTCAGACGTTTAAGCGTACATCCGGTATCGAGGGGGAATGGATTACCTTCCAGGTTCTCGACCGGCTAGGCATCGTCGAGGAGCTTTTTCCGAAAACAAGGATCGATGCGCAGAGAAAACGATAGGCGCACGCGGGCATTCGTTCATATTTTTTGAGGTAGCTCTATGTTTGCGATCCGAAGTATTTTGATCCTTTGCGCGGCATTTCTGGCGATACCGGTTTCTTTGGCGCGCGCGGAACCCAAATACCCAATCGTGTTCACATCACCCGGCGAACTCGTGCCGTTCGGGATCTTCATACGCAGCGCGGGCGACACCTCTCCTATCCCATCGAACTTCAAGACGCGCTGCTTCGACGGCAGCGATATCATGTCCGGCGAGCCGGAGTTTCTCATCTCGGATCAGATGATGGCCAAGCACCGCGCCAAGGGCTTTACGCGCGACTCGCTGTGCATGGCGCTTTCGAGCCGCACGACGTTCGACCCCGAAACCGGGCGCCGCCTGCCGACATACATCCTGCGCGATCAGAAAGCGATTGTGCGAAGTCTAGAGCAACGCCTCGATGATGCGCGGGGTGGCAAGAGCCTGCCAACAGGAGTCGAAACGGTCGAGGCATTTGCCGCCGCAATCGAATCGTTCAAACGCGAGGACTACAGCAAGTTTAGCAAGGATCAGCTTTACGAATTGCTCGCAGCCGAACGCGGGCTGACTTGGGAAAGACCGTTGGTCGTGCCTTCATGCTACAAGAACGCCACGCCATACCTCGACTGCGACTGGAAGTTCGGCGTCGGCAAAGGCAAGCCATACGGCGACAAGA
Source organism: uncultured Alphaproteobacteria bacterium (assembly GCA_963819605.1). GTDB lineage: Bacteria > Pseudomonadota > Alphaproteobacteria > Rhizobiales > Hyphomicrobiaceae > Hyphomicrobium_B. Next base: position 201,751 of record CAWFWU010000010.1, read on the forward strand.
AAACGGCGCGCGAGTTTGGCACCGCAATCGACAAGCAGATGAAGGACGCCATTGCCAGCGGTAAGCCGCTAGTCAACGCGGCACCGGATGCCGGCGAGATGGCGTTCAGCAAGTTTGAACTGGAATCGGGGCTCTATGAAGGACAACCCGAGGCGGTGAAGGTTCCCAAAGTGCTGCGCGAATGGGAAAAGTCGATCGATTGGATCATGGTGTCGAAGGGGCTGCCGCGCGGATACGGCTATGCCTATCAGGCCTTCCGGTTTCCCGATGGCGCCTTCACGCTCAATTCGGTCGATCCGCAATTGAGCTCGAAGAAGCTCAAACCGCAGTCATTGCTGGATATCATCGCTTCATATTTCTAAGCGGCTGCGGCTTCAACCGGGATCGCCCGCGTCAACGAGATCGACGAAGTTGATGCCCTTGACGACGCGGCCGTCTTTGACATCGAGGCAGGGAATGATGCGGACTTTGAGGGTCATGCTTTTTCCTGGATTTTTCCTGGGTGTCTGACGTCATGACGCAATGATTTGCGGCATTGAAAGGACGAACTCTGTACCGGGCGCTCGGGAGTGAACGACAAGCGTTGCACTCACCTGTTTCGCGAACGCCGTAATGATGCGCGTCCCCAGTCCCTTCGCTTTGTGGACATCAAAACCTGGAGGCAGGCCCGCGCCTTCATCGCGCACGGAAATTACTATTGACTCATGGGTGTCGCGATCGACTTTGATCCAAATCTTTCCACCAGTCTCATCCTTGTATGCGTGTTTGGCGGAGTTGGCGATCAACTCGTTGACGATCAATGCGATAGAAATGGCCCGGTCAGTAGGAACAAGAATTCCGACAACGGCATCGGTGATGACTTCGCAGTTAGCAACGCTTTCATCCAAATCTTTGCAGATGGCTTCGATGTACCGACCGATGTCCATCCGCTCTACGTGAGACCCGTAGCTTAGTTGAGCATGCGCTTTTCCAATTGCCGCAATGCGATTTGCAGCCTCATTCAAATAGCCCGTTAGTTCGGGGTTGCCGATATCCCGCGCCTGCAAGTTTAGCAGACTAGCGACGATCGCGAGGCTATTCTTGACGCGGTGGTTCATTTCCTTGAGCAAAAACTGATGCTTCTCGAGTGCAGCATTGATCTTTTGCTGGTGCCGCTCGCGCTCAATCGCCATCCCTAAAATGTTTGCCGCGCCCTGAAGGAAGGCTAAGTCATGTTCAAGAAACTCATCGTCCGATCGGCTGTCGACCTCAAGCACACCAAACGGTTTCCCCTCCCCTTGAAGGATGACGTTCATGGCGCGTCGGATGCCGTGCTGCTCTAAGAGTTCCGAGGTTCGGAAACGTTCTTCGATCTCAAGATGGTTCGAAATCACAGGTTTGCCGGTCCGCAATGCAAATCCGGCTGGCGATTCGAGGTCGGCGCCAACAGATGCAATCCCCACGACGTCTGCATTCCAGCCCACGCCTGCGCGAACCAGCAACCGATTATTGGACGGAATGTGTTCCAGTACTTTGCAGAATTCGACGTCCAGGCCCGCCGCAGTCAACCGTGCTGTTTCGTTGAGCAACTCATCAAAGGAGACGCCTTTCAGCGCCGTAACGCCAAGTTCAGCCAGCAGTTCCTGTTGCCGAATGCGAACCTGCAATGCGCGCATACCCGTCTCGGGACCATCCCCGGACGGGTTTGATTCGATGATTGGCGTATCGCTGTTACTGGTAACGCCCATAGGGTCAATCCTTCGATGATAGCAAGTTGGGCCACAGTCAGACTGGGGTTCCGCACTTCCCTATAGAGCAACTGACACACTTGGAGCTGGTGATCAAATTAAGGACCGTAAAGGCACTATCACGTCATCGCCAATTCAATTGATGTATTGCGGCTGCCGGAATGCAGTCCAACTGTTTCGGGGCGGCTTTCAGGGGGCTTGACCGGATTCCGACTCGTCATCCCCGGAGGGTGCATGTTGGCTTGGCGGGGATTCACGACGCGCTGACAAACAAAAAAAACCGCCCCGCACTGGTGAAGCGCGAGGCGGATGATTGAGAACCTCGCCGGCGAGAGACTTAAGTATTCACCGGCGTCGCGAAGTAGCGATACGTTTCGTTGCCGGTCTTGGCGAGGTTGCCAAGGCCCGGCCATGGGAAGTGGTAAGGAGATAAACGGGATTTTGTCGGTCGAGAGCATGTCCCAGACCTTCAAGCGCGTCTGCACGGCTTGTTTGCTGTCCATATCGTAGACGAACTCGATCTTGGGCGTTTCGGTCATCAGTACGTAATGATGGGCGATGTCGGCCGTGACCGCGAGCGTCTTGCCGCCTGACGACAACATGAAGATCGTGTGGCCGAGCGTGTGGCCCGGTGCATCGACCGCCGTGATGCCGGTAATGACTTCCTGGCCGCCTTTGATGAAGGTCATCTTGTCCTTGTGCGGCATCAGGTTGGCGCGCGCGAGCTCGATGAAGCCCTTCATGTCCTTGTTCTCGAGCAACTTCTCATCCGTCCAGAACTTCATGTCGGCTTCGTTGACGTAGATCTGGGCGTTCGGGAACACGCTCTTGCCTGCCGCGTCAACGAGACCGCCGGCGTGGTCGGGATGGCAGTGCGAGAGGATGACGGCGTCGACGTTTGCGGGATCGATGCCGGCGGCCTTGAGGTTAGCCGGCAGGCGGCCCTGGTTCTCGCCGAACATTTTCGACGCGCCCATGCCGGTGTCGATGACGGCGATCTTAGAGCCCGTATTGACGACGGTGATGTTCTGCTCGAGCACCATGTTGTCGGCGGCGAGGAAGTTCGCTTCCAAGCGCTTCGCCATTTCTTCCATGGTCTGCTCTTTCATGAGCTTGCGGCCGTCGCCGAAGCCGAGCGGGCCATCGGAAATGACCGAAACCTGCATGTCGCCGAGCATGTGGTGATAGAAACCGGCAGATTTAACAGCCGAGATCGGCTGCTTTGCCTGAGCAGCGACGGGGCCCAAGACGCGCGTTGAGAACGCGGCGGCAAGGCCGGTTCCCGCAACGGCAAATGCTTGGCGTCTAGAAAGGTCGAAATTTGACATTGTTTTTGTTCTCCTGGATTGTGAGGGCAATTGAACAGCGGCGAGATTTGTTTGAAGCGCCGCCGCTCTTCGCAACGGTTCTTCCAAAATCACTGGCTCGCCTAACGTAAAATCATGACCTCTGCGCGTCAGGTGCTGCATGTCTGCCATGCAAGCTTCCGCGAAAGTCGAGCCGATTTTTCATATTTAGCGGAAGTTTTCGTTCGCGCGCGGTACCCGGGTAATACTTCGCAATCTGCACGATTTCGTGAGAGGTGGCGAGTGGGCAGCGGGGCATACGACGGAAGTATTGGGTGATGAACTGACTCACACCACCACCTTCTTCAAATAATCCAGCGGCAGCCAGATGCGGTGTTTGTCGCTTGGCTCACCGAAGGCTTCGCCGACGTGCAGTTCAGCCAGATCGTCGTCGAAAGCAACGATGGCGAACTCCTTGCCGAGGCAGCCCTTGAATAGCGTACCCAGCGCCTGATTATTTTCCGGCAGGTCCTCGGGAAGTTTCACAACGCAAACTTTATCGCCGATGTTCATGTTCATCCAATCCGCCAACACGAGTCAAACCTCGCCGGGTCTCGGGGCTTCACGAGCACCATGCCGGACGTGGGCGATGACTACTTCGTCCGGTCTGATCATGTAGTACACGAGGTACGGATATTTGACGACTGGCAACACCCTGACACCTTCAATGTCTGACGCTCGCCCAATCTTCGGGTACTTTTCTACAAGTCTAGCCGAAGTGCGAATTGCTTTGATGACCGCTTTGGCTGCCGTTGCGCTGCGACCCGAATACCAATCGTGAATCTCGCGGATGTTTCTGAGTGCCCGCAAGGAGTAAGAGAGTTTCACAGGCCGCACTTTTTCCAAAGTTGAGCCATCTCTTCGTCGGTCGCCCGTTCGCCGCGCAGTACTTCTGCTCGTGCCTCTAGTACGTCTGCCCTATGATCGTCTGGCACGATGAAAACGCTCTCAGAAGCAATTTCTTCGAGTAGCACCGCCGCAAACACTTGCCGGTCGTTCGGCAACCGCTTGACCTTTTCAATCGCTTTTTCGAGTTTTTCGATCATCGAATACTCCTCTTTGGCCCGGCACTTTACGCCGAAGCGTCGAGTAACGAAAGTGCTTCTCTCGGATCAATCCGGCCATCATAGAGCGCGCGGCCTGTGATTGCGCCTTCCAGAAATCTGAATTCGGGTTTCAAGAGATCGCGGATGTCGTCGATGGACGCGAGTCCGCCTGAAGCGATGACCGGGATTTTCGTGGCGCGCGCAAGGTCCGCGGTCGACGGCAAGTTCAAGCCCTTCAAAACGCCGTCGCGATCGATGTCCGTGTAGACGATGGCCGAGACGCCCGCGTCTTCGAATCTTTTCGCAAGATCGATAGCCGTCAGCTCCGACGTTTCCGCCCAGCCTTCAACCGCGACCCGGCCAGCTCGGGCATCAATGCCGACGGCGACGCGGCCGGGAAAGCGTTTGCAGGCTTCGCGCACGAGCTTGGGGTTGCGCACAGCGATTGTTCCGAGAATGACTCGAGCAATGCCTTTGATGAGCCAAGTTTCAATGGTTTCGAGATCGCGGATACCGCCGCCCAGCTGCACCGGCATTTTGACGGCTTTCAGAATCGCTTCGACCGCCGCGCCATTGACGGGCTTGCCCGCGAACGCGCCGTTGAGATCGACGATGTGCAGATACTTGAAGCCCTGGGCTTCGAACTTCGCGGCCTGAGCGGCGGGGTCGTCGTTGAACACGGTCGCGGCATCCATGTCGCCAAGCTTCAGGCGCACGCACTGGCCGTCTTTGAGGTCGATGGCTGGGAAGAGGATCAAGAGAGGTCTCGTTTGAAGCCCCTCTCCCCATACCGCTGCACTTGGTATGGGGAGAGGGTCATGATGAAATCATGCCTTCGGCATGGGGTGAGGGGCGGCCATCAGATTGCTATCATTGGCTGCGATCAATCGCGTCTCGCGTTCCCCGTCAAGTTGAAGTGTTGAGTCCATGGCCACCGCATTCCTCGATAGCCCGCCCCCTGCAATCGCCCGCCGCCCTTTGACAGAGGACGACGCAGTGAACATCTGGATTGCGCGCTGGTTACGCGTTAGGCCCAAGGAGTTGGTTCGGCGCTATACCTGTGACCCGCGCCGGCTCTATGAGATCTGGGAAGAAACGCGCTTTCCGGGCACGCGCGCGAGGGCGTTAAAGTTACTGGCGGAGCGTTATCCGGGTGTCGAAACACGAGTCGATCTTGGGGCCCACCGGCGATTCTCAAATGCGCCCGACCCCCGCCAGCTCACCCTCTTCCCAGAGCCCACAGCTGCCTCCTGACGGCCATATTGTCATTTCGGCCGCCCATGCAACCCTCAGGCAGAACGCCTGTCCTGAGCCAAATTCAGGGCCTTAGCGAGAAATCGGAACTCAACAAGAACATTTTTAGAACAAGCACTAGACAAGCCCCATGAGTTGTGGCATGTTCTTCGTATGTTCACGACCGTCCAGAACGGTCAAAATCGGGATCTAAGTTGGCGTCTCCCGAACTTGCCCTTTACCACCCAGGAGAGCCCCATGCGCACCTACCTCATTTCCTACGACCTCGCGAAGCCGAACCGTAATCAGCACGTCCTGGCGCAGATCATCATGGGCCTTGGCGAAAAGTGGGCCCGTCCGCTGGCCAACACCTGGTACGTGACCTCGAACCGCGACGAGACCGAGCTTGAAGCCGACTTGCGCGACATGCTGGACGAGGAAGATGGTCTTCTGATCCAGGCGGTGAAGCGCGAAGCGGTTCTCACCCACACCTCGTTGCGTTGGTTCCGCCAGCGCCGCGCCGGCCTCGATATCCCGGCCGACAGCAACATCATCGCCTTCCCGATGCCGCCCCAGCCGGAACCGATGGAGCCGGAACTTCCCTTCGCCGAAGCCTGCTGAGGTTTTAGCCAACCCCATCTCGAACGTGCCTATTTCGAGCGTGCCTAATCTCGAACGTGCCTAATCTCGAACGTGCCGGGCCGGCTCAGTGGCCCTCACCAGCCAGTCCGGTGCGTTCGAAGTTCGTTTTTGAAATTGTTTATTGGAGCTGGGGCCTTTCGGAACTGCGTCTCCCCTCGCAGCCGGTCTTGTCCCAAATGTCTTGTCCCAGACCTTGCCTGACCAGACCTTGTCTGAATGGTCCCGGCTCCTAACTTCATCAACGCGTTCCCTGAGTAGCATTGCGTGCGGCGTTAAGCGTTCCCCTCTCGCTCCCCATTCCCAGTGTCCCCCCCAGGAACTCCCCCATGAAAACCTATTTGGTTCACCACACCCCGAAGTCCGCGACCCAGGACACCTGGGCCGTTTCCTTCTCGCTTCCCTACATCGCCTGCGCCTATGCCCGCGCGGGCGACGGCCTCTGGTACGTCAAGACCTGGCTCACGGCCGAGCAGATCAAAAAGCGCCTCGCGGTACTTTTCGATGATCGCGATCAGCTTTTGATCCAAGAGTTTGGCCGCGACGTCGCGCTCATGAACAGCCGCATCAACTGGTTGAGCGGCCGGCTGGACGATGACGAACCCGTCACTGCGGCATTGCTTGAAGGCCCGCGCGCCGCCTGGGCCGCGTTTCAGGCGATTGTTTCGGATCTCACGCAGCCGTTAACGGCTATCCCTTCGGACGCCACTTCAAGAAATTTGCGAGCAGCTTAAGGCCAAGCGTTTGGCTCTTCTCCGGGTGGAACTGCGTGCCGGCCATATTGTCGTCAGCGACCATGGCCGTCACCGCTCCACCGTAATCGGTTTCCGCGAGAACGACGCGGCGTTCGCTGGCCACAAGATGATACGAGTGCACGAAATAGGCGTGCAGGCCCTTCTCGCCAGTTCCGATTCCGTCGAGAAGTGCATGCGGCGTCGCGGCATCGAGCGTGTTCCAGCCCATGTGTGGGATTTTGAGAGTCTTGTCGCGAGGCTCTATCGCGCGCACTTCGCCCTTGATCCACCCCAAACCATCCGTCACCGCAAACTCGCGGCCGCGTTCGCTCATCAGCTGCATGCCGACACAAATACCAAGAAAGGCCGCGCTTTTCTTCCGCACTACGTCTTCGAGCGCGTCCCGCATGCCGGGCACTGCGTCGAGCCCACGTTTGCAATCGGCATAAGCGCCGACACCCGGCAGGACAATGCGATCGGCCGATGTTACGTCTTCCGCGCGCGCGCTGACTATGATTTCGGAGTTCGTGCCGCCCTCGCGCGCGGCGCGTTCGAAGGCTTTCGCGGCCGAGTGCAGATTGCCCGATCCATAATCGATAATGACGACGCGCTGCATTTTGCGTTGCGCCTCAAGCCTTAGCGCCGAATGGCCAGCTGCCGCCAGGGCGCCCAGATAGCCCTGACCTGGCGTGCATGGCATGCGATTTCGCGGCCGTGATGATGGGCTGATCGGGAAGCCATGTCTCGAAGAAGCGGCGCTCGCATTCAGAGCGATTGCGCCCCGTGACGGACCCAAGCGGCAGCCAGCCCTTGCGGTCAAGATAGTTGCGTTCGAGGCTTGAGACTTCAAAGCCCAAATAGAAGTTCAACGCTGCAACGAACAACGCGATCCAACTCGCATTGAGGCCAATCCACCCAAGCAAGCCTGCAATTGCGCCAACGATCAAGACATAGCCGAGAAGCTCCAGCCATAAGCGCTTGATCATCAGGCCGAATGGCGGACACAGCGCCGTCAGCCAATGAAAGCCGTCCTTGACGAACAGCAAGTCGCTGGCGCGATCGACGCGATCGGCGGCGGCATCAGGCGGCTCATGTATTGTATAAGTGACCACGGCGGACGATCTCATGTTCATGCGGTTACTCTGACGCGCCGGTTGCTCTGACGCGCCTTTGAAACAATTCAGCAGTTACTATCCCGTCAGCATGCCTTTGGTCGATGGAATACGGCCGGCCTGGCGAGGATCGTGAGTAATGGCCAGTCTCAGCGCACGCGCGAGACCTTTATAGCAGGTTTCGGCGATGTGATGATTGTTCTCGCCGTAAAGGTTTTCAACGTGCAGCGTGATGCCCGCATTCTGCGCGAATGCCTGGAACCACTCGCGGAAAAGCTCGGTATCCATTTCGCCGACTTTGTGACGCGAGAAGTTAGCCTTCCAAATTAGGAAGGGCCGGCCCGACACGTCGACGGCGACGCGGGTCAAGGTTTCGTCCATGGGCAAATGCACGTCGGCATATCGGACGATACCAGCCTTATCGCCGAGCGCCTTGGCTATGGCCTGGCCGATAACGATGCCGGTATCTTCGGCCGTGTGGTGGAAATCAATGTGCAGATCGCCCTTTGCCTTGAGCGTGATGTCGATCAGCGAGTGGCGCGCGAGCTGCTCCAGCATGTGGTCTAGAAAACCGATGCCAGTCTTGATGTCGTATGTGCCGGTGCCGTCAAGATCGACGGTCGCCGAAATCTCGGTCTCTTTGGTGGTCCGGGTGATGGTCGCTTGCCGTTTCACGGGAAATCTCCGCCTCGTCGTGCGCGTTGGCCGATGACGCCTAGCACCACTCGTGCCATCCAGCAAATGCCGCCGATTCGGCGTGGGAGGCTACAAGAATTCAGGCAACGGGCGGGTCATTAAGAATGGCAGCCAGCTTTTGGTCGTTAAGCACCGTCCCGTTATCGGCCCGTTATCGGAAGGACACATCCAGCTATGGGCATAGCCAGCGATCATGTGGAGTGGATACGTTTCTTCCAGGCCCGGGCGGTCGCTCTCGCCAAAAACGCCGGCCTATCCCGGTTTATTCTCTGATCGGACGGCGCACCTTCATGAGCGTGGCGCGGCCGGGGCGAACATATCGCGCGCCGCGCGTAACGGCCCGGCAATGCGTTGCCACACGCTTGCCCCGTGCCCCGGCTGCAGGGCAGCAATGAGTTCAAGCCCCGTGCCGTGCCGCAATGCCGATTCGATAACGAACACACGCTCCGCAGCGTCACGCCGGTCGAAGTAAATGAAATTGTTGATGTAGCGGCCTACTTTGACCGAGTCCTCCAGGCTCGCCAGATTCTGATCCCGCTTCACGTCAAATGTTGAAAGCGGATTTATTTTCAGGCCTTCGAGGTAGAAGCCTGCGTACCCGAGGTCCTCAAGATAATTGCGGATACCCGCAACACCACCTGCCCGGTGCCGCTCCTCGACTTCGACGAGAACGGTCGGGCGATAGTGCGAAATCGTCTCGCGTGCGCCTTCGAGCACGGAAAGCTCGTGTCCTTCCACGTCGATTTTCAAAAACGCGACGTCGCGCAGCCCTACGCTGTCGAGCGTTTTAAGTTCAACCTCGTGCTCTTCGATCGGCGCGTCCGTTGTCCATGTTTCGCTGGTGTGGGATTCAAGACTGCCCAATTCGATGAACCCGCGCGGCAAGCGCAGCGTTGCTGTGCCCGGCGCATTTGAAAGGGCCGCGCCGTGCACCGTTACGTTCGCGGGCGCTGCTTTTTTGAGATAGGACGAAAGCTGAGGCAGCGGCTCAAAGCCGTATACGCGTTCATAGGCGCGGCTGAGATGATAAAGAAAAACGCCTTTGTTGGCACCGGCATCGACGGCCACACCTTTGCGGCGGCTGAGCAAGGGCACAAGCGCCACTTCCGGCTCAAGAACCCAAGTGCGATGGGCTAACAATGCCAGAGTGAATCGAGGAAACAATTTTTGGCACAGCCCACGCACCCACCACTTAAAACGACGCATAACAAAACCTCCCCGGCGCCAACAATCGAGCGACCAGGAATGGTTAGCTTTAATGTATCCAGAGCAAAAGCTGACCGCGCGTCCGACGTTTGATGTAAAATATGATCTACACCATTGAAGTTGTTGTTATGGCATGTGTATTTTTGTCATAATTTGTCATAAAAAATAAATGCCGGGCCCTCCCAGGCCCGGCATTACCGTCCACTCCAATTTCACTTGCGGCCACTCAAACGGCATGGCCGTAAAATTATCGTTTTTTCACTCTCGAATTCTTGTTCCACGTCCCATCTCCCAATTGGGTTCCGGGTGGGTTAAAGCCTTGCAGTCTTAGAGAACAAAATCTGACCGGGTTGTGTCAAACATCTCTCTGGCCATTCACCAGAGCTTTATAAATTGCCACAAGACCTTTGATAAAATGCTCAAATCAGTTGCTCAAATTGAAGTGAATTTGTCTCCAATTTCCAGACCCAATTTGGCGTCAGATTGCCAAAACGCCGCTATTCACGGGGCTAAAACGGGTCTAGAAGTCGCCTTGCGCACCCCATGAGACAGCTCAAAAATGGTTACCCTGATCGAAACGAATTCTGCCACACCGCTGGCCGCCGGAATTAACGCGAAGCGGTCACTGGCCGGCCTTGGCCGCGACGGCCTGAAAGCCGCGCTGGCTGAAATTGGCGTGCCGGAAAAGCAGCGTCGCATGCGCGTCAACCAGCTGTGGAGCTGGATTTACGTGCGCGGCGTCACGCGCTTTGAGGATATGAGCGACGTCTCCAAGGATCTGCGCAGCACACTTGCCGCGGCCTACACGCTCGCGCGGCCCGAGATCGTAACCGAACAAGTTTCCATCGACGGCACACGCAAATGGCTATTGCGTTTGCCAAAGCTCGGACACGAAGCCCGCGCGCCCGAAATCGAAACCGTCTACATTCCGGAAACCGACCGCGGCACGCTGTGCATTTCAAGTCAAATCGGCTGCACATTGACATGCTCGTTCTGCCACACCGGAACCCAGCGCCTCGTGCGCAATCTCGAAGCCCACGAAATCGCCGGACAAATTCTGCTCGCACGCGACCGCATCGGCGACTGGCCCGGCGCAAGTGTTCCAGGCGATAAGAGGCTATTGCCCGATAGCGATCGCAAGATCACCAACGTTGTGCTCATGGGCATGGGCGAACCGCTCTACAACTTCGACAACGTGAAAGCCGCTATGGATATCGCTTCTGACGGAGATGGTCTCTCTTTGTCGAAGCGCCGGATTACGCTATCGACCTCCGGCGTCGTGCCCGAGATCCCGCGTTGGGGTGAAGAATCCGGCACCATGCTCGCGATATCGCTGCACGCCACTAACGATGCGCTGCGCGACGAACTGGTGCCCATAAATAAGAAGTATCCGATCAAGGACCTTCTGGAAGCCTGCCGCAATTACCCCGGGCTTTCAAATGCGCGCCGCATCACCTTCGAATACGTGATGCTCAAGGGCGTGAACGATAGTTTGGCCGAAGCCCGCGCCCTGGTGCGGCTGCTCGCTGGCATCCCAGCGAAAATCAATCTGATCCCCTTCAACCCCTGGCCGGCAAGCCGCTATGAGTGCTCGGACTGGGAAACGATTGAACGCTTTGCCGAGGTCGTGAATCGCGCGGGATATGCGAGCCCGGTTCGTACTCCGCGTGGGCGCGATATTTTGGCGGCCTGTGGCCAGCTCAGATCGGAAAGCGTCAAAGTCCGGGCCAGCGAACGCGGAACGCCGCCCCAAGCGGGATAGCCGCAAGGCCTGGGCGGGGCTGCCACGGCACAAAGGTGTGGCTGCCACGCGCAACGCACGCAGCGATTGCCACCCGGGCCACGTATTTTTGTTGTGCCATCACTTATAGAAATTATAGTCCTGCCAGTTGCATAGGTCCGCTGGTGCAAAAAACTGGCGAAGCATGGAGCGTTAAGCGCCGGGCGATGGGAATGTTCAAGACGCTTTTAAGAGTACTTGCCGGTTTCCTTCTGGCTTGTCTGGCCGCAGGTCTCGTGCAGGTTCTCTACGTGTGGACGCCCGCAGAATTGGCGGCGGTTCCATCGGCCGCTTTCCCAGCAAAGGCTGGAAGCACGCTGGAACTCGCATTGCTGGCCGCAACCCATTCAGCGATATTTGGTGCGGCGTTTGCCCTGATCGCGGCAGGCATTTCTGAATGGCTGGCCATTCGCGGTATCGCTTATTATCTCTTTGCCGGCACAGCGATTGCACTTCTCGGATTCATCGCTCAGTACGCTAGTGAAGTTTCCGGCCAGCCAACAATCCTCAATAACTATGCGTTCCAGGCCTACCTAACGGCCGGATTTTTTGCCGGATTGATCTATTGGCTCACAGCGGGCCATCGCGCCGGCGCACATGACCACGACGAAGATGACGCAACGGCTTCCGGCGTTCGATCAAAGGATGGCTCTAACGAACCACGCCAGCGCATTATCGTCGAAAAAACGCCGGCCGGGGTGCGCAGACCTGGTTCGCTTGCCGAGAAGCTTGCAAAACCGATGCAGGCTGCGGCGGCCGCTGCCACATCCGTTACAAAATCAGTGACGTCCGTCCCTGTGACGAAAGCAGCGGTTACCGTCAAAGTTACGGATATTAAACCAGCTGATGATGCGCCAGAAGGAAGCGCGAAAAAGACTTGAATTGATTGACTAAAATCGCATTTGATTAGGCCATCTGATATTGCCCGCCTGGAGACTCGGACCGCTGTTGTGGTGCGCGCCTCTCTCGCGACAAACAAACCTGACACACACCAATTCTTAGTATTCCTGTCGCAACCTTGTTGCGTCGCAGCATAAATGGTATGCATTTTTCATCGCTATTGAAAGCAAAAGTAAAGATGTTCGATTTTGATTGCCAAATGCGATTCTGGAAAAGCGCGACCGACGCAGCTTTTGGATACGCCTCCGCCACGATGGCCGCAGTGTCGGTCACGCAAGACCGCGCACAAGATCAGATGACTGGCGATACACGGCAACACGCGCCGGCGCCATTTTCGTTCGATGCCTTCAATCCATTCGCACTGCCGTTTCAATGGTGGAGCATGCCGCAGACTTCGTCGCCTTTTTTGCCCTACATGGGCCCATTTATGGGCGGCACCGTTCCGAACTTTGCGAATATGTTCTTACCCTTCGCGCCACAGTCGTCACAGACCGCGCACGCTTGGAACCCATTCGCAGTCTCGCCCGCGACCGCTTTTTTCGATCCCTTTGGTCTGATCAATAATCCGTTGCTCAGTAATCCATGGCAATCACAGTGGCCATCACAATGGGCTGAGATGATGCGCAGTTTTGGGTGGCCCGTGGCGCAACCATCGTGGACGATGTGGCAGCATCCGATGACAGCGGCACTCATGTCGGCTGGAATGCCGTATTCGGTTGCCTCGCCGACAGCGCGGGCAAATGCCTCTGCGATGGACGCGGCGGATGCAGCCCGTGACGGCTTCAACAAAGCATTCGCAAGTTATCAAACGGGGAGCGGACACGCGGCTGCGCACCTGGCGCCCAAGCCGGTAGATATGCCCGCAGATTTCATGTCGATGATGATGGCGCCTTGGATGGCCTTCGCGCCGAACCCGCCCCCAGGCTAACAATTCAGCCTCTAACGCCACACAGTTCTCTTGAACGGTACTCATGAATTGCAAAGAGCTGCCTCCGGAAGGAAGCAGCCCTTTTGCCAACTGAAAAGTTTCGCCCAGTAATTGAGCCTATTGAGCGGGCTCTGGCGGCACGATGACGTCTTCGCCAATTGTCTCTGCTTTTGGCTTTGCAACGGCCACTGGTGCCGCGATGGCGGCAGCGGCAGGTTTTGCGGCGGCTTTCTTCACGGCGGCTTGAACTGGCGGCGAAGCAGCCTTGGCAGCATCAGCTGCGCCGGTGGCAGGCGCGGTTGACGCGGCGGGTGGAGTAACCACCACTTTCTTGACCTTTGCGGTTGCTGCAGGAACGGCCGCAGTCGTGGCGGCAGGTACTGCGGTTGCTGCGGCGGCAGGAGCGGCCGGCGCTGCTTTCGCGGCGGTTACCTTTTTCACGGCTGGCTTTTTCTGCGCGGATTTCTGTGTGGCACGGCAGTATGGATCTTGAACCTTGCCGGTGGCGGCGTTTGGATCCTTCGGAACAATCCAGCCGCACGCCTTATTGGTTCCGCAAGCTGTTTGGTCGAGTCCCTTGCAAGCAGGGGGTGCAGCCGCCGCCTTTTTTGCGGCCGCAGCGGGAGCGCCTGCTGGCTTCGCAACCGCAGCCTTGGCCGTGCTGGATGCGTTGGCGCTTGCAGGCGCGGTGGCCGGCGCGGCCGATTTCTTGGCTGCAGCTGCGGCAGCCGCGGCGGGAGCTGCTTTGGCTGTGGCTTTCGGGACCGTCTTAGCAGCAGCGGCGGCTGGCGCTGGTTGATCCGTTGCAACCGGCGCGGCTATCGCTGCGTCAGGCGCTGGCATAGCAGGCTTGGGTTTTTTAACAGCAGGCTTCAACTCCGCCCCGCTTGGGACCACCCCTTGCGAATCCAAAGTATCATTGGTTTCCTGTGCCACACTGATCGCGGCACTGAGACCCAAGGCTGCAACAAAAGTGAGGGCGCGCACGCCCGCGAGAACTTTAAACTTCATAGCGCCAACTCCCACCCGTAAGTGCCGCATATTTCCGATTGGCTCGTTATCTCGGACTGAATCGCGGCAAACTGATGTTTTTTCGAGCAATTAGCAGAAGAAACTGCTTCCGCTTCAGTTGATCTGAGCACAAATTGGACGCGTTCAGCACAGTTCCCTTTCATGCTCTCGGCCCTCAATATGGTTTCTCCGCCCGAGCATAGAGACTGAGCATGGAGAATGGGGTCACAAGGGACGGACTTGCGCTAAGGGCCGTTCCTGATATGAGTGCCGCGCTTCCGGCATCACGTCAAATCAGGACCTATCTCCATGGCCCAAAAGGGTAAAATCAAGAAAGTCGTGCTTGCTTACTCGGGCGGCCTCGATACCTCGATCATCCTCAAGTGGCTACAGGAAACCTACGACTGCGAGATCGTGACCTTTACGGCCGACCTCGGCCAGGGCGAAGAATTAGAGCCTGCGCGCAAGAAGGCGCTGATGCTCGGCATCAAGCAAGACAACATCTTCGTCGAAGATCTGCGCGAAGAATTCGTGCGCGACTACGTGTTCCCGATGTTCCGGGCGAACGCTGTTTACGAGGGCGTCTATCTGCTCGGCACCTCGATTGCCCGGCCCTTGATCGCCAAGAAGCAGATCGACATTGCCCGCAAAGTCGGCGCCGATGCGGTCTGTCACGGCGCCACCGGCAAGGGTAACGATCAGGTTCGCTTTGAGCTCGGCTATTATGCGCTCGAGCCCGGCATCAAAATCATCGCGCCTTGGCGCGAGTGGACCTTCAAGGGCCGCGAGGAGTTGTTAAAGTTCGCACGCGACCATCAGATCCCGGTCGCCAAGGACAAGGAAGGCGAGAGCCCGTTCTCGGTCGACGCGAACCTGTTGCACTCGTCGTCCGAAGGTAAAGTATTGGAAGACCCGGCGAAGAAAGCGCCCGAAATCGTCTATCAGCGCACCATTTCGCCAATGGACGCGCCCGATAAAGTCACAACCATCAAGCTTGGCTTTGAAAAGGGTGACGCGGTTTCCTTGAACGGCAAGACGCTGTCGCCCGCGACACTCCTCAAGGCCTTGAACGATCTCGGCCGCGACAACGGCATCGGCCGGCTCGACCTCGTCGAGAACCGCTTTGTCGGCATGAAATCGCGGGGAGTTTACGAAACGCCCGGCGGCACGATTTTGCTCGCCGCGCATCGCGCCATCGAAAGCGTCACGCTTGATCGCGGGGCGGCGCACCTTAAAGACGAGATCATGCCGCGCTACGCCGAACTCATCTACAATGGTTTCTGGTTCGCGCCCGAGCGCGAGATGCTGCAGGCCCTGATTGACAAGAGCCAAGAACACGTCGAGGGCGAAGTGACGCTCGAACTCTACAAGGGCAACGTCATCGTCATTGGCCGCGAGAGTGCGAAATCGCTCTACTCGCCGGCGCTTGTGACGTTTGAGGACGACAAAGGCGCCTACGACCAGAAGGACGCGCAGGGCTTCATCAAGCTCAACGCGTTGCGGCTGCGTACACTGGCGGCACGAAATCGTAAGAAGTGAGACCGCCACATGATGGGCAAGGCAGAAATCGGCAAGATCTTCGGCGTTCCCATCGTACTGGATGCCACATTCATCTTGCTCGTCGTTCTCTACGGCTTCCACTATTTCACATCAGCGAACCTCACCAGCATCTCGTATGGTGTCGTGCTGGTGGCAGGCGTGGCGCTCTCAATTTTACTCCATGAACTGGGGCATTCTTTTGCTGCGCGATACTGGAACGTGCCGACCGCCTATATTGAACTGAACGGCCTCGGCGGCCTTTGCCACTTTGCGCGCGCCATGCCGATGAGCCGCATCGCCAACATCGTTATGCTGCTGGCCGGCCCTGCGGCGAACCTCGTCCTGTGGTTCCTGTTCGATGCACTTGGTAAAGTACTCATAGAACAATCGGACGGTGGCATCCCCGGCAACGGACGGACAGCCTCATTGCTGTTCCATCTTGCAAGCGTCAATTCGATGCTGTTCTTTTTCAATCTTTTGCCGGCTCACCCCCTCGACGGCGGACGCACCCTCGTTCAAATCGTTTCCAAGGCCATCGGCTACGATCGCGCCATGCGCGTGGTTGCCTATATGGGTCTGTTGATCGCGGTCTGGCTCTGTTTCTTGGCGTTGGGCGGCCAGTCATTCGCCCTGTTGATTGCCTTTGTTTTGTTCCAGGCCAACATGGAAATATTGCAAACGCATGGCGGGCCGCGTTGGAAGCGCTGGAATTAGTCATACTTTGGGGTTGTAAGCCAAGCCGCCGGTCCCGTATGGATCGAACCACGGAGAAGACCAATTCTCTTGCTACGGCCATCGCCGCACAATTGCAGTCCTTAGGCATCCCATGACCCGTAATTCCGTAAATCGCACATTGTCGCGGCTGTATTGGCTGATCGGCTTCATACTGGTCACGATGCTCGGATCTAAGTTCGCCGATGATGTTCCAGGCATCCCACACCAGGTCATCAGCATCACCAGCCAGCTCTATGAATTCATGCGCGACATGTCACTTCTGATTGCGACAGGCGGCGTTGCCTATATTTCCAATATCTTCCAGAAGCGCTCCAAGTTTGTCGAGAGCCTGGAAGAAGAATGGCGCAACATCGTGCGCACCAAGTCGGCGCTGCTGAATTATTGCGAGAAGCCCTATCAAGCGACCGACGACTATCTCGTGGTCTACAACCGCGTCAGCGAAACGATCGATACCATGCGCATCGTCTATCGCAATTCCGGCGAGACGGACGGCCTCATCGGGCTGTACCCCTACGCGCCGCTGCACGACATGCGCCGCGCGCTGCAAACACTCGATCCGCGCGCCGCAATTCCCGCGAACGACGAGCAGAAAAAACTCGTCAAAGACGCGGTGCTGCAATCATTCTACGCGCTGCGCGAAACATTCCTCGAAGAACTCGATCTCGAAGAGCCCGAACATCCGCTGCTGATTTCCGGCGCACACAGGCTTAAAGTTCCGGGCGCGCACATGTCGGCACTTGTGCGCCAAGACAACCAGCTGCAACGGCTTGAGCGCAGTCCCCCACAACGGCCAGACGTCGACGCCATGCTTGCGAATCTACGTGCCAAGGAAAAGAATAGTACCGATCCGCGCGACTTGAGTGCCGCGCAAAACGGCGACCCGCGCGATATC
This sequence comes from uncultured Alphaproteobacteria bacterium, assembly GCA_963819605.1. Classification (GTDB taxonomy): domain Bacteria; phylum Pseudomonadota; class Alphaproteobacteria; order Rhizobiales; family Hyphomicrobiaceae; genus Hyphomicrobium_B. The sequence goes on from CAWFWU010000010.1 coordinate 219,275, forward strand.
AGCGCCATGAAGAACGGCGATCAAAAGCGCTAGGTTTCACAATCACTCGATTCTAAAAACGCTGCGACGTGAAAACCGGCTTGGCTTTTTCAATGACGGCACGCTTGGCCGCTTGCATGGGAATTTCAAGCGCCGCATACGCGGCATTGACCCGCCGGGCCATCGCACTGAGATAGTCGCGGACTTCATGCGGCAGTTCGACCGTCGAATAGCGGTCTGGATGATACGTTTTCGACAATTTCAAATAGGCCGCCCGGATTTCGTCCCAGGGAGCGTCCGACGCCACGCCGAGAATCATGTGCGGCTCGAAGTTGTCGCCGTCACGCACCCGTGACTTCAAATTGGAGCCCAACGGCACAGAAATGATTTTAACGGACTTTAGCATCGACCGCGCAATCAGCGTCCGCTCACCGTCATACGTCTCGAACTCCAGGAAATGCCCATCGCCGTTCAAAACTTCGAAAATCGAGCGCGATGCCGCAATAAGAAACTTACCCTTTACCAGCCGGCCGTCATCAAGCGTCACTTCGGCTGGAACGGCGGCCTGCTGCAAGCTGTTATCAATCTTATTGCGTTCAAACATTTAGGGCCTCGAGCAAGCGTTTCAGTGTGGAACAATAGCCGGGAAGAGGGGCTGTATTGCCGCGCCCCTCGCAAGAAGCATGCTAGCGGCTAGTCTCTGTGGCGGCTCTGTGCTACGTCGCGGGCTCATTTTGCGCCGCACAACACAATCGTGTTCCTTGGCGCGTTAACTTTCAGGCCCAAAATGCAGCTTCGCAACATCGCGATCATCGCGCACGTCGACCATGGCAAAACCACCCTTGTGGACGAACTCCTCAAGCAATCCGGCGCCTTCCGCGAGAACCAGAAGGTTGCCGAGCGGGCCATGGACAGCAACGATCTGGAACGCGAGCGCGGCATTACCATTCTCGCGAAGTGCACGAGCGTCGTGTGGAAAGGCGTGCGCATCAATATCGTCGATACACCCGGCCACGCCGATTTCGGAGGCGAAGTCGAGCGCATCTTGAACATGGTGGACGGCGTTATCGTTCTCGTCGACGCGTCCGAAGGCCCACTGCCGCAGACCAAATTCGTGGTCTCAAAAGCCTTGCGCCGCGGCCTGCGCCCCATCGTTGCCATCAACAAAATCGACCGCCCGGACGAACGCCACCTCGACGTTCTGAACGAAATTTTCGACCTCTTTGCCAACCTCGATGCGACCGACGAACAACTCGATTTCCCGATTCTTTACGGGTCGGGCCGCAATGGCTGGATGGCCTTGGCGCCTGAGGGCCCACAGAAGGATTTAGGCCCACTGTTCGACCTCGTGCTCGCGCACGTACCGCCGCCAGCCGTTGACGACGGCCCGGTGCGCATCTTGGCGACCACTCTTGAAGCCGACCCGTTCTTGGGACGCATTCTCACGGGCCGCATCACGTCCGGCACCATCAAATCCAACATGGCGATGAAGGCCATTCGCCACGACGGCACACTGGTTGAGAACTTCCGCGCCACCAAGGTCTTGGCGTTCCGCGGCCTCGAGCGCGTTCCCGTCGAAGAAGCCCACGCCGGCGAAATCGTTGCCATTGCCGGCATGACAGATGCGACTGTCGCCGACACATTGTGCGACTTGAGCGTCGAGATTCCGCTCATCGCGCAACCTGTCGATCCGCCGACGCTGTCGATGACGTTTCGCATCAACGACGGACCGTTTGCCGGCCAAGAAGGCAACAAGGTGCAAAGCCGCGTCATTCGCGACCGCCTGTTGCGCGAAGCCGAACGCAACATCGCGATCAAGGTATCGGGGAGCGATGACACAGACGCTTTCACCGTTTCCGGCCGCGGCGAATTGCAGTTGGCCATTCTCATCGAGAACATGCGCCGCGAAGGCTTTGAAATTACCGTGTCGCGGCCCAAAGTCGTGTTCAAGACCGATGATGCGACCGGCCAGCGCCTGGAGCCGATCGAAGAAACAATCATCGACGTCGATGACGCCCACACTGGCATCGTGGTGCAAAAACTATCCGAGCGCCGCGGCGACCTGATGGAAATGCGCCCGTCGGGCGGCGGACGCACGCGTATGGTCTTCCTCGTGCCGACGCGCGGCCTGCTGGGCTACCAGTCGGAGCTGCTGTCGGATACGCGCGGCACAGCCGTCATGAACCGCTTGTTCAACACTTATGCGCCCTTCAAAGGCGAAATCCAGGGCCGCCGCACCGGCGTTCTGATTTCCAACGGCACTGGCGAAGCGACGGCCTACTCGATCTTCAACCTGCAAGACCGCGGCTCTTTCATGATCGGCGCGCAAGCACGCGTCTATGAGGGCATGATCGTCGGCGAGCATTCGCGCGACAACGATCTGATCGTCAACGTGGTGCAGGGCAAGAAGCTAACCAACGTGCGCGCCTCCGGCAAGGATGAAGCCTTGATCCTGACTCCGCCAATGCGGCTTACGCTTGAAAAGGCCATGAGCTACATCACGGACGAAGAACTGGTCGAGATTACCCCAGAATCGATCCGGCTGCGCAAACGCTGGCTCGACCCGAACGAGCGCAAGAAGCAGGAACGCAAGCGCGAAGCCGACCGCGAAGCGGGTGCCGCTTGATTTTCCGGCCCCGTTAACGACTCGTTTACGTTTTATAAATCCGGATGCGTCATATTGCTGGGAGAAGCGGGAAATTTTCGGCCCGCTTTTCCGAAGGAATTATGACCATGTCGGTTCCAACGAACGCACACGAGCAATTTGGGATTGAGCGCCAAGCGCGGTTTGGGCGTTGGCACTTGCTCTTGCCGGTCTTGATCGGCCTCACAGCACCGGTGCTTGCCCTTCTGGTTGTCGATCCGCGCGCGCTGGCCAGCTTCAGTGTCATGATCCAAATATACCTGATTGCTATTCTGATCATTGCAACGGGTGCATTTGTCATCAGCATTTTCGATCAGGGCGAAGTCACAAAGGTCGTTTTCGATCAAGAGAACAGGGTCGTAATCGTTGAGAAAACGGGGCTGCTCGCCAGGAAATCAATCGAAGTGCCGTTTGCCGATGTTGCCAACATCCGCATCGAAACCCGTTACGACGACGACGGCTACAAGGCCGCGGTGCCGGTTTTGACATTGTCCTCCCGCGAAACTATTGCGCTACCCGCCGGCACGGGCGAAGCCGAGGTGGCCGCCATGCGGGCCATTATTGGGCGCAACTAACAGCGGCTTACGGTTCGGACCCAGCGCGTTTGTCCGAATTGAACTAACCCGCCGTGCACAGTCCTCGAGGCATTGGCGCGTGACAAGTTTCCGTGCCTTGACTACAGATTCGTGGTGCACACCGAACCCAAGACCGACCCATCTTTAGATCGTGCGGACCAGCGCTGGCCCGCTGACGCGGCGCAGGCTGCTACTCACGCCATCTCCTGGCCGGACGGAATTACACCGACGCCCGAATTCGCGTCCGCGCTCGACTTTGTGAAGACGGCCGAAGGCCACTTGTTTGTCACGGGACGCGCGGGAACCGGCAAATCAACGCTGCTCAGAGCGCTAAGAGACAACGGCGCCGCAGACATGGCGGTGCTCGCGCCGACGGGTCTTGCCGCGATTAATGTCGGCGGCCAGACCATCCATTCGTTTTTCGGGTTTCCGCCCCGCCTCATCCAGAGCGAGGATATCCGCCGCAGCCGCAACGGGCGCCTCATGCGCAAACTGCAGCTCCTCGTCATCGATGAAGTCTCGATGGTGCGCTCGGATTTGATGTGGGCCATCGATTACAGCCTGCGCCTCAATCGCGGGCGGCCGCGCGAACCATTCGGCGGCGTGCGGCTCATCATGTTCGGCGATCTGCATCAGTTGCCGCCGGTTGTGCAGGAAGCCGAAGTTGCCGCTTATCTCGCGGAGAACCACGGCGGACCGTTTTTCTTTTCGATGGCGGCATTGAGAGAGGGCGCGGGAACGATGCGCATCGAACTCAGTCATGTCTTCCGCCAAAGCGATACGGAACTCGTCACAGTCCTCAATAGGATCCGGGACGGTGACGTGTCCGAGGATGACCTGACTTTGCTCAACACACGCGTGAACCCCATTCGCACTTTGAGCGAAGGCGAGCCCTACGTCATTCTTACCCCAACCAACGCCGCCGCCCGGCGCATCAACACGGCATACCTGGACTCTTTGCCTGGAGCACCATTGCGCTATGACGCCGGCATTTCCGGCGATTTCAATGAGAATGCACACCCCGCAGACGCCCAGCTCCAATTGAAACTTGGCGCCAAAGTGATGATGCTGCGCAATGACCCGGACCGGCGGTGGGTTAACGGCACCATCGCGCGCATTTCCAAGCTGACAGACAAGCAGGTCTGGATCGAAGCAGGCGGGCGCGAGTACGAGGTCGAGCAGGCTTCCTGGGAGCACCGGCGCTACGCCTTCGACCAGGCGGCCGAAAAGATCGTCGAAAGTGTTGCGGGTACATTCAAACAGTTCCCCCTGCGCCTCGCCTGGGCTCTGACCATTCACAAGGCTCAGGGGTTGACACTCGACAAGGTCTACATCGACCTCGGGCGGGGGACGTTCGCGCATGGGCAGACGTATGTCGCTTTGTCGCGCTGCCGTACACTCGAGGGTATCGCACTCGCCCGCAAACTTACGCCGGCCGACATCATGTTCGATGCCGCTGCGACCGGGTATCGCGAGGCATTTCCAGCACTTGTGTAAGCAAGTTAAGGCAGCGGACATGCTGCAAGTGCGAGATTTGTTGCACATAGGACTACTGTTAAAAACAGCTGTTTTAGCTAGAAGAAAGCACCATTAACCAAGATGGGGGTGCAAAATATTGTCCTGCACCAAAAATAAATGTTGCAATGCACCATAACTTCCCGTACATACAGTCCTGCAAACAAAACGTTCCCCCGGCACTACCCAAAAATCAAAATTGACATTTAAACCCATCAGGAGCCCACAATGAGCGATGCTTTCACCCGCCAGGTCCAGGACTTTACCCGCCAGGCACAGGACATGTTCTCCGCTGGCAAAGACGCCAAGATCCCTGAGAATATGTCGGCATTCGCCGAAGACGCAGTCGCCAAGTCGCGCGACGCCTACAACAAGATCGCAGTCGCGACCAAAGACAACGCCAAGGTCATGGAAGACGTCGTTTTGACGGCTCAGGCCGGCGCCAAGTCGATCGCCGAAAAGATGCTGGCAAACACGCTTGCTAACACTGAAGCAGCGTTCGACGCTGCCCAGGCCATCGCCAAGGCAAAGACCTTCCCTGAGCTTGCCCGCCTCCAGGCCAATTTCTGGCAGCAGCAGTTTGCCAATGCTGGCGTACAGTCGAAGGAAATCTTCGAATTGTCGACGAAAGTTGCCAAGCAGTCCTTCGAAACCATCGGTTCGGCCACGACCAAGTCGTTCGAACAGATCAAGAAGGTTGGCTAAGATTGGGCGCTAAGCCCGTCTTGGTACAGAAGCCTTGCTTCAGGAACGTTGAGACATTTCTCGCGTAGCTTGGAAGTTGCTTAAAAAGTTAGACGCGCCCGTGGTTACTCGCGGGCGCGTTTTTATTTTTGCCAAGTCTTCAGATGTTCCTCCACAGCGCCGCTTAGTCGATTATAGTGGCCGCATGATTGGAGCAGGGACCAAAGCCGTCGTGCGCCGCGCGAAACAATCGGACAGCCAACGGCTGGCCGAAATTTTTGCCGAATCCTGGCGCTACGCGTATCGCGGCATCATCCCGCATCAGCACCTTGAATGCCTCATTCAACGGCGCGGCAAGGCCAATTGGACTAAAGCCATTCGAACAGAAGCACATCTCTTGGTCGTGGAAGCGGCGGGGCAGATTGCCGGTTACGCCAATTTCGGGGCGGCACGCCAGCAAGGCGCCTACAAGGGCGAAATCTACGAGATCTATATGGCGCCTGTGTTCCAGGGACTTGGACTTGGCGAGCACCTGTTCGAAGCCTGCCGCAGCGAACTCGACAGCCGGGACCTTAATGGCCTTGTCGTGTGGGCGCTTGAGGACAACATCGGCGCATCAGACTTCTACTACCGGCGCGGCGGCCGGCCTTTCGCGCGCACAAGCGAACGCTTCGGCGATGCCAAGCTTGGCAAAATCGCCTTCGGCTGGCACTGACCGGCGACTATGCGCGCGTTCAACACTTAAGCCGCATTGCTGCCGCGCGAATACTTGTGTGAATTCGTAAACCGTTTCCCCGCATGACCAAAGGATTCCTGCCATGCGCATCGACGCCATCAAGACCGGCACAAACCCGCCCGACGACATCAACGTCATTATTGAAGTCCCGGTCGGCGGCGAACCCATCAAGTACGAGATGGACAAGGCATCGGGCGCGCTGTTCGTCGATCGCTTCCTTTACACACCGATGAGATACCCAGGAAATTACGGGTTCGTACCCCACACGTTATCGGCGGACGGCGACCCGATTGACGTTTTGGTCTGCAACACGCGGGCAATCGTGCCGGGCGGCGTAATCAATTGCCGCCCCGTTGGCGTGATGGTGATGGAAGATGACGGCGGCGGCGACGAGAAGATTATCGCTGTTCCGAGTTCAAAGCTCACCAAGCGCTACGACAACGTCAAGACCTACACCGATCTGCCGCAGATTCTGCTCGACCAGATCGAGCACTTTTTTGCCCACTACAAAGATTTGGAACCAGGAAAATGGGTCAAAATTGACCACTGGGGCCACGTGGACGAAGCCAAGAAACTGATCCGCGAAGCTCTGAAGCGCGGCGAGAAACCGGCTTGATCGCCAAAGGACCGGCATAGGCCTGTTCACCAAACCTGGAAATCACGAACGCGCCACTTCCGTTGCACTGGGGCGGTTGCTATACCCGCGCACGCTTTGTGAAGGCCTGCTAAACGGGAGCCGCTATGAAGATCGCCGTTATGGGCGCCGCCGGACGGATGGGCCGGGAACTGGTTCGCGCCATTGTGGCAACGCCCGGCTGTACGGTCTCGGGCGCAACCGAAGTTCCGGGCTCCGCGCTTTGCGGAAGCGACATCGGCACTCTGGCAGGCTTGGAGCCGCTCGGCGTCAAGGTCAGCGATGACGCAGCGGCCGTGATTGCCGCCTCAGAAGCCATCCTCGATTTCACCAGCCCCAAGGCAACGGCGGTTTTTGCAGCGCTTGCGGCCAAATCGGGCAAAATCCACATCATCGGCACAACCGGGTTTGACGCAGCCAGCGAAGCGGCCGTCAAAGCTGCCGCGAGCGGCGCAACCATCATCAAAGCCGGCAACATGAGCCTCGGCGTCAACTTGCTTGCCGCTCTAACGCGCAAGGTGGCCGCCGCATTGGGCGAAGACTTCGACATCGAGATCGTCGAAATGCATCACAAGCTCAAAGTCGATGCTCCGTCCGGGACCGCGCTTATGCTTGGCGAAGCCGCAGCCGAAGGCCGTGGCGTCAAACTTGCCGATAAGTCTGTCCGGGTACGCGATGGGCACACGGGTCCGCGCCGCGACGGCGACATCGGCTTTGCCACGCTGCGCGGCGGCAGTGTCGTCGGCGATCACACGGTTATTTTTGCTGGTAACGGCGAGCGCATCGAACTGACGCACCTGGCCGCCGACCGGGGAATTTTCGCGCGCGGCGCGGTCAAAGCCGCGCTCTGGGGAAAAGGCCGCGGTCCGGGGCTCTATTCTATGGCCGACGTGTTGGGTATCTGACGGCCAGAAGCGTACGAGACGGCAACACCGGCATTTCAACGAAAACAGTGGTTTGGCTTCGAGATGACAGACGCACTGACAGATAACGTTTTGGTTCTTGTTCGCCACGGTGAAAGCGAATGGAATCGTTTGAACCTTTTTACTGGCTGGAAGAACCCTGATCTCACCGAAAAAGGTTTGATTGAAGCGCGCGTTGCCGGCCGTCTGATCAAATACGAAGGCATCAAATTCGATCACGCATTTACGAGCGGGTTGATACGTGCTCAGCGCACGCTTGATATCATCCTCGGCGAACTCAATCAGTCAGCCGTTCCGATCACGCGTGACCTTGCCCTGAATGAGCGCGACTACGGCGAACTTTCGGGCCTGAACAAGGATGAAGCCAAAGCCAAGTGGGGCGAGAAGCAGGTTCTGCTGTGGCGCCGCTCGTTCGACGTGCCGCCGCCGGGAGGGGAAAGCCTCAAGGATACGCTCGCGCGCGTCCGGCCTTATTACGAAGCGGCGATCTGGTCCGAAATTGTCAAAGGCAAGAACGTAATCGTCGCCGCGCATGGCAATTCGCTGCGCGCCCTCATCATGGTTCTAGAAGGCCTATCTGGCGATCAAATCCTGCAGCGCGAACTTCAAACCGGCGCGCCGATAGTCTACCGCCTCGGCGCGGACGGCCGCTCGATTGATCGCAAGGATTTATTGCCGCCGCGCTCGGCAGCCGCGCCGCCGGTTGACCGGATCGTTTGAGCGAATTGATTTTGCCGGAGTGATTGCATGGCCTGGGACGCATTGAGCCGCGACGCGCAAAAAGACAATTCTCATGATCGCGATAAGCTGATCGGCGTCTACATCGGCATTCTCGCCGTCATCCTGGCCATCTGCAATGTCGGCGGCGGCAATGCCTCTAGCACTGCCATGTTTAAGAATATCGAAGCTTCTAATCTCTGGGGATTTTTCCAAGCCAAGAATATTCGCCGTCAGGGCTTGCGCCTTCAAGCCGACGACCTCGATTTGGTGCTTGTCTCAGACCCAAATATGCCAGAGGCAGCGCGCACTTCGATCACGGCAAAAATATCCGAGTATCGCGCGCAAGCCGAAAAACTGACCACCGACCCCGAGAAAAAAGAAGGCCTCGACGAACTGTTCGTCAAAGGTAAAGCGCTTGAAGCCGAGCGCGACGAAGCGCTGAAACGCGGGCCTTATTTCGACTATGGCCAAGCGCTCTTGCAGATCGCCATCGTGCTCGCGTCCATTGCCATCATTGCCGGGGGAAACGCGTTGCTCGTTTTGAGTTTCATCCTCGGCGTGCTTGGCACGATCTCTACGGCCGGCGGATTTACGCTTGCATTCCCACTGCCGTTTTAAGGCGCCTTCACGGCGGCCATATCGTGTTGCCCGACAGCGGCCGCGATAACCCCGCCATCGCGCACGATTTCGGCACGGGCTTCATAGCGCCCCTGTTGCCAAGGTACTTCGCGGCGTTTCTTTCCGGCATAGGAAACGTAAGTCGCCTTTGCTTTTTCAAGCGGCTCGGAAAGTTGCTCAACAAGTGTTCCGCCGGGCCCATCGACCACAATGCGAATTCTGTCGCCAGCTATAAGATTGATAAACCGCGCGTAGAACAAAAGTGCCGGACTTTCTGCCGTCAGCGCTTCGACAGTGTGGCTCTTTTCGAGGGCGTCAAGATTTGGTGCGGTACCTGTAAAACCGCTCGCGATAATTTCTCCGCTGCGATAGGCAAACGGCGCTATAGCCGCAGGCTGCCAAAGTCCGGTGGATTTGCTGTCTCGTTGACAAGCTCCATCCTTAGCATCCGGCGAGAAAGGATCGATCGCTTCGCCATTGCGCCTTACGGTCAGGTGTACATGAGCGAAATCGGCCATGCCGGAGAACCCGACATTGCCAAGTTTGTCCCCGCGCTTGACGGCTTGTCCCTTGGTGACGGCGACGGAGCCCATCATCATATGGCAGTACTGCGTTTCCCAACCATTGCCGTGGTCGAGCACCACACCGTTTCCGCAGTCGCGACCCTTCAGATCTGACGTGGCATCGCGAATAAATATGTCCGTGACCCCGTCTCGAACGCCTTTGACCGTGCCATCTGCTGAGGCGATGACGGAGATGCCGGACTTGGCGGCTTCAGCGGAAATAAGACGGAAATCAACGCCCGTATGCTTGTCGTATCCCGCCACGCCGCACGCGTAGTCGCGCATGCCTGGTCCCGCGTCGAGGTCGAAGTAATTCTGTATGAAACAGGTCTTGTGCGGCTCACAGACCAAGGGCAATGACAATTCAAGCTGTACTTGGCCGACGGCGGCTGTCGCGCAGATGGTCATCGCAAAGACTGACGTTACCCAACGTTTAATCCAGATCATCCCGACCCCAAATCTTCCCGCCCCCAAATTTTCCCGCCCTCTGCGCCAAAGTGACGTCGGACAGCCCGCCTCGCTTGCCGGACCCCGTGCAAGAGGTTAGCACTACCGCGCCTCAACTTCCGCTCACAATCGATCGAAGGACTCCAATGGCCACGCATTCCCTGCTCCTGCTCCCCGGCGACGGTATTGGCATCGAAACCATGGCGGAAGTCGAGCGCCTGATCGCATTTTTTAATGCCAAGAGTAATACAGCGAAATTTGTGCTTGAGCGCGACCTCGTCGGCGGGTCAGCCTTTGACGCTCATGGCGTCGCCATCACAGATGCGGCCATGGCCAAAGCCTTCAAGGCTGATGCCATCATTTTCGGCGCGGTCGGCGGGCCGAAGTGGGACAAGGTTCCCTATGAGCACCGGCCCGAGGCCGGCCTGCTACGGTTGCGCAAGGACTTGGATCTCTTTGCTAACTTGCGTCCCGCCATCTGCTATCCGGCGCTCGCGGATGCCTCTAGCCTCAAGCGCGAATTGGTCGAAGGCCTCGACATCATGATTGTGCGCGAGTTGACAGGCGGCGTTTATTTCGGCGAACCGAAGGAAATCGTGACCCTTGAAAACGGCGAGCGCCGCGCGGTTGATACTCAGATCTATACGTCGCGCGAAATCGAGCGCATCGCCAAGGTCGCATTCGACCTCGCCCGCAAACGTGGCAAGAAGGTGCATTCGGCCGAAAAGCGCAACGTCATGAAGACGGGCGTTCTGTGGAACCAGATCGTGACCGAAGTTCACAAATCCTACGCACCCGACATAGCGCTCGAACATATCCTCGCTGACAACTGCGCTATGCAACTCATCCGCAACCCGAAACAGTTCGACGTCATCGTCACGGACAATCTGTTCGGCGACATCCTCTCGGACGAAGCGGCCATGATGACGGGATCGCTCGGCATGCTTCCGTCCGCGTCACTGGGCGCGCCCGACGCCAAGACCGGCAAGCGTAAGGCGCTCTACGAGCCCGTGCACGGCTCCGCGCCCGACATCGCCGGCAAGGGTCTCGCCAATCCGATCGCAACGATCGCTTCGTTTGCCATGGCACTGCGCTACTCGTGCGACATGCCGAAAGACGCCGATCTCATCGACGCGGCCATCGCCCGTGTCCTCGAGAAGGGTCTGAGAACTGGCGATATCATGCAAAGCGGCATGAAGCAGGTGGGCACAACCGAAATGGGCAAAGCGATTGAAGCGGAACTTAAGGCGTTGACTGCCTGATCTGAACACGCAGCATCTACAACGGTTAAGAAAGAGTTGACAAATCAACCTCTTCGCGCCGTGACCCGCTCGTGAGACAATTCCCTAACTGATTCGGGGAATTGGGCGCCGCTTTGCGACAATGCACAGAGCGCCAAGTGCGGGGGCACTTAGACAAGCCATGACGACAGCGAACGAACTACGCGCAGGCCTGCTGGCCGTTGCCAAGCGATCGGTCAGCCTGATGACCGCTTGCACAAACGAAGAAAGCACCAAGCTCTACCTGGTGCTGCCTTTCCTTGGGCTTCTTGGCTACGACTATGCCAACCCTTACGAAGTCTACCCCAAACATTCGGTCAGCCCCGACTGCAACACCGACTTTGCAATCCTGCGCGACGGCATCCCGGTTATCGCCGTCAACGTGCAAACCGCTGGACTTGATCTCGCAGACGGACACGCCCGCTTGGCGCGCTATTTCAAAGCCGTCGCGGAAACAAAACTTGCAATACTCACCAACGGCACGCTGTTCCAATTCCATGTCGATTCCAGCGAAAGCGGCGTGCTCGACAGTTCGCCATTCCTGACCGTCGATCTGGAGACCATCGCCCGCGCCGGCGTTACAGACGAAATTCTCGAAACGCTGATTGCCGCCGTCAAAGGCCACTACGATCCGGAAACGATCGCGGAAGCAGCCCATGTGCAACTCGTCAAGCGCCGGCTTCGCACCGTGTTCGTCGATGAATCAAAAGGCCCGTCAGAAGAATTCTGCCGATTTGCGCTACAACGCATCGGCATCGAAAACGTGCGCAAAGCCGCAATCGACCGGTATTACGCACCCATGATCAAAGCAGCGTTTGAAGAAAGCCTCGTGCTTCCTGTCGTTGAAAGGCTGAAGAGCCAGCCCAATGGCGAAAGCCGCTCTGGTCCCGTCACCATGCATCAAATCGGCCAGCGCATTGCGACAACTGAAAACCAACTGCAACTGTTCAACTACCTGCGCCGCCGCCTTGCGTTTCTCGTAGACGACAACACGCAATTCGAAGCCATCGAGAATGTACGCTACACCGATTACGTTGGCCGCTTGACCGTCTACTATGATCGCGAGCGTAAGGGCCGCCTGTTCGACTACATCGAAGGCGCCGATGGTTATGACAAGTACATCTTCCCCGATCCAATCGGTGAGATCGTCACCAACAACGTCCTGGAAATCGACGCTGCGCTGAAGACAGTGTTCGCCACGCGCGTTCGGGAACTTGGCGGCGTTTCCAATCAGCAAAAGCTTGCGCGCATCGCCTGACGCGGGCACAACTGTCTGCAAGCAATAGAGCATCATCGGACCGGACAGAATCGCTGTTGCGATTTGCCGGTCCGATAAAGATACTCTAGAATCATAATGCTAGAGCAATTTCATCCGATCAGTTGATCGCTGAAGCGATCTTGTCTGATCGGATATTGCTCTAGGCGCAGCGAACGGCGGGCTCCATGGCGAGCAATTTATCAACGATCGGATTCGCCTTCGCGAACGAAGACGAATTTCGCAAGAGCATGATCGAGTGCGCGGCTAACGCCAGCGCGAACCTCGAATGCGCCGGCGGCGTTTACGGAATTTGGCGATCGCGCTCGGGGGCCGAAATATGGTTTCACCTCGGCAAGGCAGCGGACGGCGAGGTCGAGATATTCGGACTGACGCCATTTTTCAGCGGTGCGAGCGATGTCAAACTCCAAATCACAGCACCCGTAAAGCGCGCCAGTGACAATGCCTTCGAGGGCGCGTTCCATGCTTGGGTGACGACCGCAGAAGGCGCTGAACTGCTCTATCCGCTGGTCTTCGATGCTATCGACTTTGCGGCACATCAAAATGCAGCGTGGCCAGCGCAAGTCAAAGCGCGTCTATGCGGATTTGCGCGCGAACTGACGGCATATCCCGATGAAGCTGCCTACTTCGCGGCTCGCAAAGGCGGCGACGGCCCGCAACTCTCATCCAAAGCCTTTGTTCCAATTGGCCTATTTGCTTTCGAACAACCCGGCGAATCCGAGACCACCACCGCGGCGCAAGCTCCATCCTCTACTGTCCTGATAACAGGCCGCGTCGTGGAATACCGCCGTTTGACAAACGAGGCGACAAACACGCCGTTTGATTGGATGCTGGTGGAAACTCTCGGCGCAACAATCGACATCGTTGCCGATCCGGCGATCGTTTCGGCTGTGATCGTTGAAGGCGGGACGATAGAAACTAGCGTGCTGCTGTTTGGCCGGTTAGCAGGCTAGGGTCTGTCCGGTTTTGATTGAATCATGGACAGACCCTAGCTCTTTATTTTGCCGTGCTTCTTTTCGGAAAACCGGTTCCCACTTTTCCGGAAGCACTCTAAAGGCGTAGCACAGCTAAACGCTTTCTCCTTCCTTGCAAGCGTCCACCTTGCCATCGACCGCGCCGCGTGCCGTCCAATCCGGCTTGACGCCTAGCGGACCAGGGGCCGCTTCTTCGCTGCGGCTGACAAAATAAAACTCGTAGCAATTGCTCCCAGATCGCGCGACGCGGTAGCACCCGCCTGCCGGATCTGCGTCATAAATCGTGCAAAGCGTACCTTTGGTCACTGACCAGTGGCCGGACATGGCCACACCGCCTTCGACGTATTCAAGCTGACCGCCCTGCAAATAACGCTCGGTAAAGCGCTGCCCCGTTGCGTACATGCCTTCGAGGGTTTTGCCGCCAAGGCCAGATTCGATCTCCGCGGCCGTCAGCCAATCCTTGGCCACAGCCTGCCCGCAAAATTGACCCATCGATACGAGGAGACAAAGCGCCGAAGCACCCGCCAATCGGAACATGCCGCTTTGCCTCGCTAAAGAACCCATGCGCCAATCTCCAGCTATCGCCCACAACCCTTTTCGTCCAAAGCCAAAAGGAGCCAAACAAAAGAATATGACTGAAACGCGCCGCAGGGCCTGACTGAGACTTTAAACAGTCTTGAAACGCCGCGCACTGGCCGCTAAGCCTGCCGCTCAACAGTCACATTGGCTGGGCCCGGAACGGTGCCCGGCTCAGCCGTTCAGGAACTACGTCTCATGGGATACAAAGTCGCCATTGTCGGCGCGACGGGCAACGTCGGCCGGGAAATGCTCAACGTACTGGCAGATCGCAAGTTCCCCGTCAGTGAACTCGTGCCCCTGGCCTCGCGCCGCTCACTCGGCACGGAAGTCACTTTCGGCGAAAAGACACTTAAATGCCGGGATCTTGAAAATTTCGACTTCAAGGGCACCGATATCTGCCTGATGTCGGCCGGATCGAGTGTTTCGAAGGATTGGTCGCCGAGGATAGCCGCGCAGGGCACCGTCGTCATCGATAACTCGTCCTACTGGCGCTACGATCAGGACGTGCCGCTCATTGTGCCGGAAGTCAACGCCGACGCCATTGCCGGCTACACGAAGAAGAATATCATCGCCAATCCGAACTGCTCGACCGCGCAGATGGTGGTGGTGCTGAAGCCGCTGCACGACGCAGCTATCATCAAGCGCGTCGTGGTCTCGACATATCAGTCCGTCTCAGGCGCAGGCAAAGAAGCCATGGACGAACTTTGGCACCAGACCAAGGGCAAGTATGTTCCGGGACAGGAAGTCGAATCGAAAAAGTTCCCGAAGCAGATTGCCTTCAACTGCATTCCTCACATCGACGTCTTCATGGAAGACGGCTACACGAAAGAGGAATGGAAGATGCTGGTCGAGACCAAGAAAATCCTCGATCCAAAGATCAAAGTGACGGCAACATGCGTGCGCGTTCCGGTTTTCGTCGGTCACGCGGAATCGCTGAATATTGAATTCGCGAAGCCAATTTCGCCCGAAGAAGCACGCGAAATCCTGCGCAATGCGCCCGGCATTCAAGTCATAGATAAACGCGAACCCGGCGGCTATATCACGCAAGTCGAAGCGGCGGGCGAATACGACACGTTCGTGTCGCGCATCCGCGAAGACTTAACCGTTGAGAATGGTCTCGCGCTATGGATCGTGTCGGATAACCTGTTGAAGGGCGCGGCACTCAATGCAGTCCAGATCGCCGAAGCGATGATCGAGCGCAAATTGTTGCGCAAGGCGGCCTAGGGTCTGTCTGGTTTTGATTGAATCATGGACAGACCCTAGCTCTTTGTTTTGCCGTGCTTCTTTTCGGAAAACCGGTTCCCACTTTTCCGGAAGCACTCTAAGCCACACGCGGCAGCGCACATACGAAATCGAGGGTACGGCACCGGCCACACCCTCGATTTTCTTTGTTAGCGTTTGCCAGCCGGTTCCTTAGCCTGCATACGGCCGAGAACCTGCACGATGGAATTCAAATCCAATAGAAACTTGTCGCGCTGGCCGGCACTAAGAGCGCTGAGAATTTTGTCATCAACCTTGCGCGACAGTGGCTCGGCCGATTTCAATACGCGCCAGCCCTCTTCGGTGAGCTTCACGGCGTAGGCTCGCGCGTCCTCTTTTGTGCGGCGGCGCTGGAGAAGACCTTTCTTGAGCATGCGACGCACAATGTCTGCCAGAGTTGACCGGTCTATTCCGGTGCGATCAACCAAATGGGTCTGGCTCAGGCCCTCGTTCTGAGAAACCGTTACCAGTACGGCGAACTGCCGGGGCGTGAGATCACCGCCGCCAAGCTCGGCTTGGAAGACTTCGGCCGCGCACTGTCCTGCACGATGCAGCAGATGCAACGGCGAACGCTCTAATCGATTGGGTGTGGGATCACGTGCCATTCTAATCCTCAGGAGAAAGTCTTGTTCCAAAAACAATGGTAACAGAAATCGTTGCCGGCTTCATCTGAGTTGTGAGCATCATTTGAAATATTCAGTCTCTGCGAGAGCGGCTGAGGCAACAACAACCTTTAGTTACCAATATTCCTAACAAGAAATACTAATTCTTGAAATACGTCTAGCCGTTTACTCCAAATTTCGTAACCAAATTGTTACTTTGTTGTTCAAAGACGGGCGCCTAAATCGCGCTCGTATGAAGATAATCTGCACTATGAAAATACTTATATTGGCGAATTACTCGCCTGGTTGCTCATAGCGCTGCATAAGACCAACTTGCGCAACGGCGAATAGCATGAGAAGCGGCACGGCACCGAAGACCTTAAAGCCGACCCAGAAGTCGGTCGAGAAATTACGCCACACGATCTCGTTCAGCAGGGCCAGAAACAGAAAGAAGCCGCCCCAGCGGACCGTCAGCTTGCGCCAGCCCACATCTGTCAGGCGGAATGCTTCGCCGAGCGCCAGCTTGAGAAAAGTCTTACCGGCGATCAACCCGCCGAACAGGATCGCAGCGAACAAGCAGTAAACAATGGTCGGCTTGATTTTGATGAATTGCTCGTCCTGCAACCAGATGGTCAGCCCGCCAAACACCATAACGAAAAGAGCCGTCACTAGCGGCATCATGGGGATGCGGCCTAGGACCACGCGCGAAACGGCGAGCGATATAATGGTGGCGACCATGAAAATTCCGGTCGCCCAATAAATTCCAAGTTGCGAATTGGCGACGAACAAAACGATGAGCGGCCCGAACTCGACAAGCATCTTGACCAACTGTTTGCGGTCAAACTGCACTTCGGCCGGATCTGCCTTCTTGATTTCAGGCTCTGTCATCGGCGTCACACTCCGCCGGCGTGGGAAGGATCCGGCAAGCG
The DNA here is from genome assembly GCA_963819605.1 of uncultured Alphaproteobacteria bacterium. GTDB lineage: Bacteria > Pseudomonadota > Alphaproteobacteria > Rhizobiales > Hyphomicrobiaceae > Hyphomicrobium_B. Next base: position 236,213 of record CAWFWU010000010.1, read on the forward strand.
GTATTTCTGGAGGTTGCGCGTCATCAACCACGCATAGAGCAGCGTAATGGGCAGAATAAACGCGACCTTGAACAAGATCCAAACGTTTATACCGTCCAGTTGGTAGCCCAGAAAATCATATATCTGGCTAGCTTTGAAGGTCAGACGGACAAATTCGTTGGCGATGGCCGTGAAAATGAAGAACAGCGCAAAGCTCCAAGTAAATTTGTTCCAGCCAACGTCGGTGTAGTGGAATGTTTTATCGAAGACGTACTTGAAGAAATTTCGCTTGATCGCCAACCCGCCAATCAAGAACACGGCAAACAGCGCATTGAAAATGGTCACTTTTATTTGCACCCACATCGGATTGCCGGTGAGCAGCGTTAAACCGCCGAAAACAATTGTGACAGTTGAGGCGATGAGCGGGAAAAACGGCGGCCGCCGGAACATATAAAACATCACGGCAATGGCTACGATGGTCGTCAGGATCAAGGCCCAGGTTCCAGCATTGATGCCGTACATTGCATTGACGATGAACATCGTCACAAGCGGACCGAACTCGCTCAAGATGTTGATCGTTTGCTCGGCGTTGAATGGGAAAAGCCGTTTCCGCAAGCTCATGTAGCTTCAAGTCCTCTGTCATTTCCGGTGCTGCGCTTCGGCAGCGGTCCGTCACCCCGATTAAACCCTACGCGTCCGCGATTGCTTTCGCAAAATCCGCGGCGCTAAACGGCTGCAGATCATCTACCCCTTCGCCTACCCCTATAGCATGCACGGGCATGTTAAATTTCTCTGCAATTGCGACCAAAATGCCGCCCCGGGCTGTGCCATCCAACTTTGTCATAATCAGGCCTGTCACACCAGCTTTGTCCCGGAAAACCTCGACTTGCTGCAGCGCGTTTTGTCCAGTTGTCGCATCGAGCACAAGAACGGTGTCATGGGGCGCCGTACTATCAAGCTTTTTGAGAACTCTGATGACCTTTTCGAGTTCCTCCATCAAGGCCTGCTTATTTTGCAGACGGCCCGCAGTGTCGAGAAGCAACACGTCAGCCCCTTGGTCTTGCGCACGTTTGAGGGCTTCGTAAGCAAGGCCCGACGAATCAGAACCGACGCCCGTGTCGATAACCTCCGCGCCCGTCCTTGTCCCCCAGACCTTCAGCTGATCTATGGCTGCCGCGCGAAACGTGTCGCCCGCCGCGATAATAACTTTCTTACCTTCGGCGGCGAACTTTGCTGACAACTTGCCGATGGTCGTCGTCTTGCCGGTACCGTTGACGCCGACCATCATGATGACGTGCGGCTTGTTTGCTGAATTGACGTGAAGCGGCTTGGCAACCGGCGTCAACACGCGCTCGACTTCACCGGCCAAGATGCCCCGCACCTCATCTGCCGAGATACCTTTTTCAAACCGGCCCTTGCCGATCGCCGACGTAATGCGCGTCGCCATACCTAGTCCGAGATCGGACTGAATGAGCAGGTCTTCGAGATCGTCCAGCGTATTGGCGTCGAGCTTGCGTTTCGTGAAGAGCCCGGTGATGCCGTCGGAGAGTTTGCTTGAGGTCTTGCCGAGACCGGCCTTCAGCCGCTGAAACCAGCTTTGCTTGGGTAGCTGAGGCTCTACCTCTGAAACCTGCACAATTGGCGCATCCGGCGCCGTTTCGGGCAGGGAACCGGCATCCGTGCCAGCGCCAACATCTTTCGGCGCTGCGGGCGGCTCATCCTTGGCCCCGAACAGTCGGCCAAACAAACCTTTGCGCTTATCTTCGCTCACGCGCAAACCTCGCCAGCCAAAACTTCGCCGGTCAGCTGGCCATTGGCAAATCCCGTGACACGCGCCGTGACGATGTCGCCCGCTCCGGCCGCGTCTGCGCCAGTGACGTTGATCTCGGCGAAATGCGGTGTGCGGCCCATGGATGTCGCGGGGCTTCCGCGTTCAATCAGTACGGCGTGGGTCGCGCCGGTTTGGCTTGCGAGAAACGCATCGCGCACGTGCTCGCCCTTGGCTCTGAAAGTTGCCGCGCGTTCTTTAATGGTCGTGCGCGCGACCTGCGGCATGCGGGCGGCGGGCGTTCCCTTGCGCGGGGAAAACGGGAAGACGTGCAGGAAAGTCAGGCCGCATTCGTCGACGATATCGAGAGAGCGCTGGAACATCTCGTCCGTCTCTGTCGGGAACCCTGCGATGAAATCCGCGCCCAGCACCACGTCGGGGCGCAGCTTGCGCGCCGTTTCGCAAAACTGAATCGCATCTGCGCGCAGGTGGCGCCGCTTCATGCGCTTCAAAATCATGTCGTCGCCCGCCTGCATGGAAAGATGCAAATGCGGCATCAGGCGCGGCTCTTCTGCGAGAGCCCGCATCAAGTCCGCGTCCGCTTCCACCTGATCGATCGACGACAGGCGCAGACGCTTTAACTCGGGCACATGCTTCAAGACTTGGCGCACGAGCTTGCCAAGCGTCATCTCACCGGGAAGATCTGGGCCATACGACGTCATATCGACCCCGGTCAGCACGACTTCTGGAAAACCCTTTTCAACGAGATGGCGGATCTCTTTGACGACGTCACCTGCGGGCACCGAACGCGAAGGGCCGCGCCCGAAAGGTATGATGCAGAATGTGCAGCGGTGATCGCAGCCATTTTGAATTTGAACGTAGGCGCGCGCGCGGCTGCCGAACCCTTCAATCATGTGGGACGCCGTTTCGCGCACTCTCATGATGTCGTCGACCTGCACGCGTTCGCTATCCGCAATCGAGAGGCCGCGAAACGTTTCCGCCTTCATTTTTTCGCCATTGCCGATCACGTGATCGACTTCGCTCATATCGGCGAAGCGCTCCGGCTCGATTTGCGCGGCGCAGCCTGTGACAATGATGCGGGCTTTTGGGTTTTCGCGGCGCAAGCGGCGGATGGTTTGCGAGGCCTGACGCACGGCTTCAGCCGTCACAGCGCAGGTGTTGACGATGACCGCATTGTCGAGCCCGGCTTCCGCCGCATGACGGCGCATAACCTCGGACTCATAAGCGTTGAGCCGGCAGCCAAGCGTGATGACGACGGGTTCGGACACTGTCTCTATGCTTCTATCGCTGCGGGTTGGCTGGCAATACCTGAGAAACGCGGCTGGGGCTAGACCGCCGCCTTTACCAGTTTGTCCAGGTCGAGCACGCCTTCGTACTCGAATTCAGCCGGTCCGGTCATGAGGATATGGTTGTTTTCGGTCCACTCGATCAAGAGCGGACCACCCGGCAGCGTCACCGTGACCCGGCGCGCGGTGAGCTTTTTGCGGGCCGCACAGACCGCTGCCGCACATGCCGCAGAACCGCAAGCCTTGGTTAGCCCAGCGCCGCGCTCCCAGGTGCGCAACGTAATGGCGTCGCGCGCTATCACTTGGGCGAGCGAGATGTTGGCGCGCTCGGGGAAGATCGGGTGATTCTCAAGCAGCGGACCAAAGCGGCCGAGGTCGTGCGCGTTGACGTCATCGACCCAGAAAATCGCGTGCGGATTGCCGACATTGACGACAGACGGCGAATGCAAGACGGGCGCATCGATCGGACCGATCTGCAATTCGATGGCGCGCGTGTCGCGAAACTCTTCCGCTGTTGGAATATCCTGCCAACCGAACTTCGGCTCGCCCATATCGACGGTGATCGTGGCTGCGTCGTGGACCTTCAGATCCAAAACACCGGCCAAAGTCTCAATTCTGAACTCGGGACGGCGGGTCGCCTGGTTCAACAGCCAGCCGACGCAGCGCGTGCCGTTTCCGCAAGCGCCAACTTCCGAGCCGTCTGAATTGTAGATGCGCACGTAAGCGTCCGTGTCCTTAGTTTTCGGCGCGTGCAACACCATCATCTGTTCGAAGCGGGTTTGCCGGTTGGCGGCAATGGCCGCGGCCTCATCCGCAGTGAAAACCTTGCCGCTTGCGCGCAAATCGACGACGACGATCTCGTTGCCGAGGCCGTTCATCTTGACATAAGGGATGGTGGCGGATGCTGTCATGGTTCCCTATATGGCAAGGACTAGGGACAAAGACAAACTTAGACAAACCGGGCGGAGTATCCATGTTGCCGCAAGCCACGACTTTCATCCTTGCCTTGATCTCGCTCGCCAGTTTGGCGGTTGCGCCATCCGCAGCAGCTGCCGCCGCGCAAACCAACGCGCCGCCAACACCCAAAACCGAAATTATCGTCGAGGAAGTCGCCAAAGGTCTCAAATTCCCTTGGGGTCTCCAATTTTTGCCCGATGGCCGGATGCTCGTGACCGAGCGCGGCGGCACGATGCGCGTCATTACCAAGGACGGCAAGGTTTCAAAGCCCGTTGAGGGATTGCCCCACGTCGTCAACAAGGGCCAGGGCGGATTGCTTGACGTGCTTTTAGGCCAGGACTTCGCTACGTCTGGCACGATCTTCTTTTCCTACGCCGAGCCGCGCGCTTCATTCTCCAACGGTACCAGCGTCGTGCGCGCGAAACTTGTGCTCGAAGGTGAATCCGGCCGCATCGAAGACGGCGAAGTCATCTTCCGCCAACAGCCCAGCGCACGCAGCTTTTATCACTTCGGCTCGCGGCTGGTGTGGGACAAGACCGGCGCGTTGTTCGTCACGATGGGCGAACGCGCGGACTTGAGCGATGGCGCACAAGATGTCTCGACCCACCTCGGCAAAGTCATCCGCATTATGCCGGACGGCAGCGTACCGAAAGACAACCCCTTTGTTGGCAAAGACGACGCGATGCCCGAAGTTTGGAGCTATGGCCACCGCAATGTCCAAGGCGCGGCGCTCGATCCCGAAACAGGCCAGCTTTGGACCACCGAACACGGACCAAAGGGCGGCGACGAACTTAATCAGCCACAAGCCGGTAAGAACTACGGCTGGCCGGTCATCACCTACGGCATCGACTATTCAGGCAAGAAAATCGGCGATGGCATCAAAGCCAAGGACGGCATGGAGCAGCCGGTCTACTATTGGAAGCCGTCAATCGGCACGTCTGGTCTCGCGTTTTATTCAGGCGACTTATTCAAGGGCTGGAAGGGCAACCTCATTGCAGGTGGCCTCTCGGGGTTGACGCTGCAGCGGCTGGTCTTGGAAAACGGCTCTGTCGTCGCGGTCGAGCCGCTCTTGACCAACCGCAAAGAACGCATCCGCGATGTGCGTCAGGGTCCAGATGGCGCGGTTTATGTGCTAACCGACGACGACGATGGGAAATTGCTGAGATTGTCCCCCAAGCCGTGAGGACGCATGCCCCAACCGGATCAACAACCCCGAGGACTTCTGTTCCGGATTGCTTTTGCCCGGAAGCGGCCTTGCTATTGCTACGGTTGCATTTGCTTGACACCCGACGAGCGAACCACTCAACGCCGGGTTTTCAGCCTCGCCAGAGGGTGGGGCCGCCAGAAAAGCCGTTGGCTCGCGGCAAAAAATAGAGCATCATGACCAGAAATACATCCGGAAAAACAACCGGAACGAATGCGCCAAGATGACTTCAAAAGTCGCGATCAATTCTCTGATATTTAACAATAAAAATGGTGTTACTGGTGAGCAGAAAACCGGCAAAAAAAGCAGAAAAAAATGCGGAAAGGAAAGCGGCAAAAAAACCGGGAAAGGGCACGCCGCCTCTAGCCAGAGACGATGGCGAAGACGTTACCCTTATGGAACCGATGCGCATCAGCGAGGAAAACAATGCGCGCATGCAACTCTCAGAACTCGTTCTCGAACTGACCATGCGTTCGGCCGCCTTCAAAGCAAGTTTGCCCGATGGCTTGGCCCTGCCACTGGCCGATTACGTGCGGTCCATGAATTGCTACTACAGCAATTTGATCGAAGGCCACAATACGCATCCTGTCGACATTGAAAAAGCGCTGCATAACGACCTCAGCAAGAACGCGGAAAAACGCGATCTGCAGCTCGAAGCAAAAGCACACATCGAAGTGCAGCGCTGGATCGATGAAGGAGGGCTTGCGGGAAACGAAATGACCACTGGCGGAATTCTAGAAATCCACCGCCGTTTCATCGAACTGCTTCCTGAACAATTGCGTTGGGTCGAAATTCCCGGCACGGGCGAAAGAATTGCAATCGTGCCCGGAAAAGTCAGAACGCGCGATGCCAAGGTTGGAGATCATATTGCTATGAGCCCCGGGGCAATCGATCGTTTTCTGGCAAGGTTCGAAGCGAGATACGCAAATATCGGCAATTTCGAAGCAATCCTATCGGCCGCGGCCGCACACCATCGCCTTCTTTTCATTCATCCCTTTTCAGACGGCAACGGCAGGGTCGCGCGCCTCATGTCGTATGCGACTCTGCTCAAAGCTTTAGGTACTAGTGGTCTGTGGTCGGTTGCGCGCGGTCTGGCACGCAGTCAGATCGACTACAAGAAGCACTTAGCCGAATGCGACGTAGTTCGTCGTGGAGACCGGGATGGCCGCGGGAATCTCAGCGAAAGCGCACTGAACGGCTTTACAAAATACTTTCTGGAGACATGCATCGATCAAGTGAAGTTCATGGATTCGCTGATGCAGCCGAGGGCACTCCGGGATAGGATACTTGCCTGGGCAAATGAAGAGATAAAACATGGGCGGTTTCCCGCCAAAGCGCCCCTCGTACTCGACGCCATCCTTTTCAGGGGCTCGCTGCCGAGGGGCGAGGTTGCGTCGGTTATCGGCCAGACAGCGCGTAGCGCTACAAGCGTGACAAATGCCTTGAGTTCAGGCAGGGATAATTGGGGCCTCGGGTCCAAGGTCGGATTGGCATCTTGTATTTCCCGCGAAATTAGCGGCCCGCATAACACCAGGGTTGTTTCCGGACTAGTGCTGCCGCAGGCCACCACATTGACTTCCCGCCGCCCTTCCCCCATACACCCCAAATCCAGTCGGCCCTGAAACTCAGAGCCGCCGCCCTGCACATGGAGAAACCGGGAGGCAAGGGGGTCAACATCCGGCGGCGCGATGCGCTCCCGGGTGCGTTTTTGTTTTGCGCTATTGATGGCGCGTCGAGGAGCATCGCTTGCTGAAAGACGATTCGCTGAAAGTTTGGGGCAGAACAACCTCCGCCAATGTCCAGAAGGTAATGTGGACGGTTGCCGAACTCGGCCTACCGCACGAGCGCATCGACGCCGGCTTGCACCATGGCGTCGTCAACACTCCCGAATACGCGGCCATGAACCCAAACCGGCTGATCCCCACCATCGACGACAATGGTTTCACGCTCTGGGAAAGCAGCACGATTATTCGCTATCTCGCGAAGAAGTACGGCACTGGTCGCTTGATGCCCGCGAACGAACAGGACGCCACCCGCACCGACCAATGGATGGAGTGGGCCGGCAGCACGATCTATCCCGACATCATCGGCTCGATTTTCTTAGGATTGATCCGCACGCCGGCGAACCAGCGCAACACGGCCGCGATCGAAACAAGCATCAAGCGCGTTGGCGAGAAGCTCGGCATTCTGGACGGCGTTCTCGCGAACTATCCCTACATCCTGGGCGACACGTTCACAGTCGCGGATATCCCCGCGGGCGGGATCATGTACCGCTACTTTACGATGCCCATTGCCCGGCCGAAGTTGCCGAACGTCGAGGCTTGGTATGCGCGGCTCTCGGAGCGCCCGGCGTTTCGCGAGCACGTCATGATTGATTATTCCGCACTCCGCGTCGAAGGAGCCTGAGGAAAATGTTCCAAAGTCTCACAGAACGCCTCTCAGGCGTCCTCGACAAGCTGACCCGGCGCGGTGCGCTGACGGAAGCCGATGTCGGCGAGGCCATGCGCGAAGTGCGGCGTGCGCTTTTGGAAGCCGACGTTGCGCTCGATGTCGTCAAGGATTTCACCGACAAGGTCAAAGCCAAGGCCGTCGGCGCGGAAGTTCTGCGCTCGGTGACGCCCGGGCAGATGGTCGTCAAGATCGTCAACGACGAACTCGTCGCCATGCTCGGCTCGGACGCGGAAACGATCAGCCTTGCCGCGCAGCCGCCGGTTGGCATTCTCATGGTGGGCCTGCAGGGCTCAGGCAAAACCACGACGACGGCGAAGATCGCGTTCCGGCTCACCAACCGAGAGCGCAAAAAAGTTTTGATGGCCTCGCTCGATACGCGCCGCCCGGCAGCGCAAGAGCAGCTGCGCGTGCTTGGCGAGCAAACCAACGTCGCGACGCTGCCGATTATTACTGGTCAAACGCCAATCCAGATCGCGCGCCGTGCCGAAGAAGCGGCCCGCCTCGGCGGCTTTGACGTGATCCTCTACGACACCGCCGGCCGCGTCACCGTCGACGAAGAGTTGATGGACGAAGTGCGCGACGTCAAAGCAGCAATCAACCCACACGAAGTACTGCTCGTCGCCGACGCGCTGACTGGCCAAGATGCCGTCAACACCGCCAAAGCCTTCGACGGGCACATCGGCGTTACCGGCATCGTGCTGACCCGCGCGGATGGCGACGGACGCGGCGGCGCAGCGCTCTCTATGCGCGCCGTCACAGGCAAGCCGATCAAGCTCATGGGCGTTGGCGAAAAGTGGGACGCGCTTGAGGATTTCGACCCCCGCCGCATCGCCGGCCGCATTCTCGGCATGGGCGATATCGTCTCCCTCGTCGAAAAAGCTGCGCAGACCATCGACGTCGCCAAAGCTACGAAAATCGCCGAAAAAATGAAGAAGGGGTCGTTCGACCTCGAAGACTTGAGCGATCAATTGGCCCAGATGCAGAAGCTCGGCGGCGTGGGTAGCATCATGGGCATGTTGCCCGGCATGGGAAAGATCAAAGGCCAGATCAATGAAGCAAAAGCCGACAAAAGCTTCGTGCACATGCGCGCCGCAATTTCGTCCATGACACCGCAAGAACGGCGCAACCCGAAGATCCTCGACGGAAAGCGCAAGCGCCGCATCGCGAGCGGCTCCGGCACGAAGCCCGAAGACATTAACAAGCTCGTCAAGATGCACCGGCAGATGGCCGACATGATGAAAGAGTTGGGCCGCAACAAAGGCATGATGTCCAAGATGGCCGGCATGATGGGAATGCCGGGTGGCGGCATGGGCGCGGCGCCATCAGCGGCCGAGATCGAAAAGATGCAAGCAGAACTCGCCAAGCTCGATCCGGCTGCGCTCGAACAATTGCCGGCCGAACTGAGAGACATGTTGCCGGGCGCACAAGGTGGCAAAGGCGGCGCCATCGGATCGCAAAAGGGTTTGCCGGGACTAACCGGCCTGCCTGGTGGACTGCCTGGCGGGCTTCCAGGACTTGGCGGCGGATTTCCGAAATTCCCGGGGTTCCCTGGGAAGAAAAAGTAGACGCACAAACTTCAACTCGAATTCTATTCAAACAGGAGAACTTACGAATGTCAGTCAAGATGCGCTTGTCGCGCGGCGGTACCAAGAAGAAGCCTTACTACTACGTCGTTATTGCCAACGTCACGAGTCCGCGCGATGGCCGCTACATCGAGCAGATCGGCACGTTCAACCCGATGCTCAAGAAGGACAACCCCGAGCGCGTGAAACTCTTGGACGAGCGCGTCAAGCATTGGCTTGGCGTTGGCGCACAGCCGACCGACCGCGTGATGCGCCTGCTCGACGCCGCCGGCCTTGCCAAGCGCACGGCCTCGAACAATCCTGTGAAGGCCAAGCCGAAGAAGAAGGCCGTGGAACGCGCGGCAGCTGAAGCCGACAAGGCCGATAAGGCGGCAAAAGCCGCCGAAGCCGCTAAAGCTGGCGACGCCGCATAAGCACCACCAAAAAACGTCTTTCTGCATAGGCCCCGGATCTAAAATCCGGGGCTTTTTGCGTATGGGGCCTTAGTCCGGCTTGTGCTCTGCCCAAATTCCTGTATTTTAGATATTATATCTATTTTTGATTTTAAAGGTCATTTACATGAGCGATACAGGGTTAAAGCCGACACTCGACAAACTGGGCCTCAAACAGGGCGAGCTGGCGGCCTTGATGGGCGTGGCGCCTCGGACCGTCAGCCAGTGGGCGACGGGCGCCCAGGCCCTTCCTGAGCCCGTGGCGGGGTATCTGAGATTGTTCGCGGCCGCCCGGCCCTCGACGCGCCGCCAGGAGCTGGACCGGCTGCCCAGCCGCAGCAAAAAGCTTGATGAAGGCATTTACCATATCGCCTACCACGGCAAAGCCAACGGCGAACCGGATAACGACAACGCGCTGGCCGTCCTGCGTAATGGCAAGATCCTCGGCTCCGACAAGCACGGCGGCGTATTCATGGGCAGTTACGAGTTTGATACCGCCCGCGACATCAACATCGTGCACCTGCGCATCGACGTTCCGCCCTTTGGCACACTGGTCAATGGCTTTGCCGCCGGTGAGCATGGGGCGGCATTCAATGTCACTTGCAAATTCGAGCGCCCCGCACCGATTGCAAAATCGGCCATTCATATCGTCGGCCGCCCGATCGACATTGCGCTGTCGTATCTTGGGCCGCTGCCGAATTGAGCAATTGAACTCGCATGCCGAACGCACTTGCCGAAATAGCGCGAAGAGGGCATCACGCTCTTCATGTCAGAACCTAATTCCAAATCCAGCGACCAAGCGGGTGGCATCAAACGCGTGCTGCTCGGAGCCTTTGCCAACGCACATGGCATTCGCGGCGAGGTGCAAGTGCGCACCTACACCGGCACGCCCGAGTCGATCGCGTCCTATGGACCATTGAGCGACAAGGAGGGCCGGCGCACGTTCAAGTTGAAGGTCGTGCGCGTGACGGACAAGGGCATCATCGCGCGTGTCGAGGGCATCGCGGATCGCAACGCGGCCGAGACTTTGAAAGGCATCGAGCTCTACGTTGATCGCGCGAAACTTCCGGCGGCAGATGAGGGCGAATATTACCACGCCGATCTGATTGGCCTGCGCGCGGCTTCGCCCGAGGGCGAAGATATCGGCAAGATTATTGCGGTGGCGAACTTCGGCGCGGGGGATTTGCTTGAAGTGCTACTCGCGGGCGGCACGGCAACCGAGTACGTGCCGTTTTCGGATGCCTGCGTGCCGAGTGTTGATATCGCGGCGGGCGTCGCGACGGTCGTGATGCCGGAGATGGTGGAGGTGGAGGGGGAGGGCCAGGATAATTGACAATCGGATTACCAGGTAAAGTCGGATCAAAGCGGTGAGATTCAAATGTGGAATTGGGACGGAATGCCGCCTGCAGCCACTGTACCTGAAAAGGACTATCAATTCTCAGAGGCTGAGCATCGCAAGGCCGCCGAGCATATCCGTGACAATCATCCGGACATTTTTGACTGGGTCCGGCTGCACCCTGACGCGTTGCCTAGAGAGACGGAAATGCAGATTGCACTGACTGATGCCTTGAAAGAAGTGCTCCCCGGATACCGCGGACTCGATCAGATCTACGCGCGTCACATGGTCATGACGCTCGCGAATCCACCTTCGATTGAGGAAATCAATCAAGTCGAAGCGTCAAAAATGAAACTCAATGCGTGGTGGCTGAGAGACTCAGGAAAATCGTGACTATTCTCCGTATCTACCCGATATCATCTCACCGATTGACGTCATTCCCGCGCCGCTCGCGAATTGCGAGCGGAAGTACGGCGGGAACCCAGGCAAGTGTCAACACAATGAACGACGTGGAGCACGCGGGCCGTTCAGTGCTGACCTTTGAGAATCTTTGCGCAGACGTTTGCTTGGGTTCCCGCCTGTCGTTCCTGCGCACTTTGTGCGCAGGCGCGGGAATGACGTGAAGGGGAGAATGCCTTCGCAACTCAAGCACCCGCGTTCCCGGCCAAGCGCGGCCAGTGCACGCGAAAGCTTCGCAAATAACCATTCCGCGCGCGAGCCGGGATCTTTACCCCTCGGTACTTGTCAAATCTCAGCGGGTAAAGATCCCGTGTCTGCGATGCATCGCTGAAGGCGCGCTGCACCGCGCACGGGAACGCGGGTCCAATGTGCGGGTAACAACCGTATCAACTTAGCGGCTCATCCCGTTTACCCCCGCAACAACTTCGGCACGTCGCCGGTGAGCCCGGCGGCTTCTTCGACCCACATGTTTTTCAAAGCTGGAATGCGGTCGACGAGAGAAAGACCCGCATCGCGTCCTGCGCGGAGCAAAAAATTATCGGCGCTGAAGAGACGATTGAGGCCATCGTATGCCGCCGCCGACATGGTGGTGTCGAAACGGCGCCAGCGGCTGTAGCGCTCAAGCGCCGACGCAGACCCGAAGTCATCACCCAGACGCACCGCGTCCAATATGCACTCCGTCAAAGCGGCGACATCGCGAAATCCGAGATTGACGCCTTGACCCGCAATCGGGTGCACGCCGTGCGCCGCGTCGCCAATCAAAGCAAACCGCGGCGCGGTCAAATTGCGCGCCATTTTCAAATCGAGCGGCCAGGCTTGGCGCGGACCGGCAAGCGTAATCGGGCCAAAGCGCCCGCCGATGCGATGATCGAGTTCACTGAGGAACGCCGCGTCATCGAGCGCCATCATGCGTTCAGCTTCTGCACTGGCCGCACTCCAGGTGATGCAGGCGCGGTTATCCTTCAGGGGCAATACCGCAAACGGCCCGCCGGGCAAAAAGTGTTGAATGGCGACGCCGCCGTGCGGCTCGGCAAACGCAACTGTCGCGACGATGCCTGTTTGCTCGTAACCCCAGCTCACAGTTTTGATTCCGGCCGCGTCGCGCAATTTGGATTGGCGGCCTTCGGCGGCAACGACGAGACGCGCGGCAATCTTCCGGCCGTCGCTGAGTTCGATTGTGTTTGAGAATTCGCCCGCCTCTAGGCCGGCTGCATCGGCGGGCGCGGCCCATTCGATGGACGTATCTGCTGCGACGAGGCGATAGAGTTCCGCTTTCAAGGTTTCGCTCGGCACCATGTAGGCCGCGATTGCTCCGCTTTCTGTCCGCGCGTCATAGCTGACGAGTGTTGGCCGGATGCCGTCGTCGAGAGCGGAGTCGGTGATTTCGATTTTAGTCATGGGCTCGGCGTCAAGCTCGATGCGTTCCCACACACCCAGCGCGTCGAGCAAGTTCTTGGACGCGGCCCAGATGGCGAAGGCGCGCGTATCGGGCGCCTGTCCACCTGGCGCGGCCGCGCGATCGATGATGCAGATCCGGACGTCGTTCCCAAACGCCTGCCGCAAAGATCCAGCGAGCGCGAGGCCGGCAAAGCTTGCGCCCGAGATCGCAACGTCAAAGGTGTTATTCCGATTTTCAGGCAATGGACCGGCTCGCTGGTACGTTGTCATCGCTTGACACTTCACTTCCAATTCGCGCCCATTGTCGCCGGTCTTAGTGTCTGACCGCAAACAAAAGATTTGAGGACCTATAACCTGTGGCAACCCATGCTCCACCGGTTTCCGCGCTGGACCGGCTGGTCGAAGCGCTGAAGCTCGAAAAACTCGAAGAAAATTTGTTCCGCGGGCCGAAAGCCAGCGCCGGCTGGCAGCGCGTTTACGGCGGGCAGGTGCTAGGGCAATCGCTCTCGGCTGCCGCGCAGACGGTAGACGCTAACCGGCCCATTCATTCGATCCACGGCTATTTTCTGCTCGCGGGCGATCCCGAGCATGAAATTATCTACGACGTCGAGCGCATCCGTGACGGCGGCAGTTTCACAACCCGGCGCGTCAAAGCCATTCAACATGGCCGGCCGATTTTCGCCATGAGTGCCTCGTTCCACAAAAGCGAAGAAAGCTTCGATCATCAGTTTAAAATGCCGGATCTGCCGCCTGCGGAGTCCCTGCCAAGCGTCGGCGAACTTATGAATAAGCTCGCGAGTGAAATTCCTGACAATATGCGCGCCTATTGGCAGCGTGCCAACCCGATCGACATGCGAATCGTCGATCCAAGCCGCTATACCAGCCGCGAGCCTCGCGAACCTCAACAAGTCGTTTGGCTCAAAACGAACGGCCCCTTGCCGGACGACCCGCAACTGCACTTTGCGGCGCTCGCTTATGCCTCCGACTTCACGCTTCTCGACACGGCCCTCGTGGCGCACGGCAAGGTGCTTTACGATCCCGGCATCCAACTCGCGAGCCTCGACCACGCCATGTGGTTCCACCGCCCATTCCGTGCCGACGATTGGTTGCTCTACGTCCAGGACAGCCCAACGGCGTTCGGCGCGCGCGGATTTTGCCGGGGCACAATCTACGACCGCCAGGGGCGCTTGGTGGCGTCGACCGCGCAAGAAGGATTGATGCGAAAAAAGGCAACGGCGTTCGCCATCAAATAGCGCGATCAAATAATAGGCAAATGATCCTGATTGCATAAAAAATAGTCAAAGAGGGTGCCCGCAACCACGCAGCCTCATCGGCTCATTTCCATTTTTCCTATTAAAAACAAACATATACTTCGCAACGCTTAAACTGGCACGGCTCTTGATCTCTCACCCTTCGGCACCCGGGTTTTTTGACCCGGGCTCACGTCGAATGTTCAGCCGGCAATGCGCCGGGAAAGGGAGAGGGGCAGAAATGAAGCTCATCACTGCGATTATCAAACCATTCAAGCTTGAGGAGGTCCGCACTGCGCTGACCGACCTCGGGCTGCAGGGCATGACCGTAACCGAAGTCAAGGGTTACGGCCGCCAAAAGGGGCACACGGAAATCTATCGCGGCGCGGAATACGCCGTCAGCTTCCTGCCGAAAGTGAAAATCGAAGCCGTGGTGTCGTCGGCCCAAGTTGAAAAGGCGGTCGCTGCCATTCAGCACGCCGCCAAGACCGGCCAGATCGGCGACGGCAAGATCTTCGTCTCATCGATCGAGCACACGGTTCGCATCCGCACGGGCGAGTCCGACGACGATGCGCTGTGAGGCAGCCGGAACCATCCAGGGACAATCAGACAGTTTCGACTAATCAGGGAGCTTCACACATGACGTATCGATCTTTAGCGCGCACGGCCGGAGCCTTGGGAGCTCTTGGCGTGCTCGCATGCTTTGCCGACCCATCGCTCGCCCAGGAAGCGGCCACGGCGGCTGCGGACACGGCGGCTGCGGCCGCACCAGCTGCACCGGCGCTGCCCGTGCCCAATAAAGGCGACACCGCCTTCATGATGATCTGTTCAGTTCTGGTGCTGTTGATGACAGTGCCGGGCCTCGCGCTCTTCTACGGCGGACTTGTCCGAACCAAAAACATGCTGTCGATGTGCATGCAGGTGTTTGCAACGCTCTGCCTCGTCGCCATCATCTGGGTGCTCTACGGCTACTCGATGGCCTTCACCAACGGCGGCGGATTGAACGACTACGTCGGCGGCTTCGGCAAAGCCTTCCTTAGCGGCGTCGATTCGACCACGGTCGCCGCCACGTTCTCGAACGGCGTCTACATTCCGGAATACGTCTACATCGCCTTCCAGATGACGTTCGCATGCATCACGCCGGCGCTCATCCTCGGCGCCATTGCCGAGCGCGTGAAGTTCTCGGCCGTGATGCTGTTCATGGCGTTGTGGGTGACATTCATCTACTTCCCCATCGCACACATGGTCTGGTATTGGGGCGGCCCGGATGCCTTCGGCAACGCTGCGAAGGCGCTTGCTGCTGCGACTGGCGACGAAGCCAAAAAAGTGGCGCAAGCTGCTCTCGACGGCGTTCTCGCCGACGCGGGCCTTATGTTCAAGTGGGGCGCACTCGACTTTGCCGGCGGTACCGTTGTGCACATTAACGCCGGTATTGCGGGCCTTGTCGGCTGTCTCATCCTTGGTAAGCGCGTTGGCTACGGCCGCGAAGCCATGCCTCCACACTCTCTGACGATGTGCATGATCGGCGCAGCCCTTCTCTGGGTTGGCTGGTTCGGCTTCAACGTCGGCTCCAACCTCGAAGCCAATGGCTTCGCCGGCCAAGTGATGATGAATACTTTCATCGCCACCGCGGCTGCAGGCTGGTCATGGATCATGATGGAATGGATCGTGAAGGGTAAGCCGTCGCTGCTCGGTCTCGTCTCCGGCGTCGTTGCCGGTCTCGTCGCCGTCACACCGGCTTGCGGCTTTGCCGGCATCATGGGGTCGCTCGTACTCGGCCTCGTCGTCAGCGTCGTCTGCTTCACATTCTGCTCAGGGGTCAAGAGCACGTTCGGCTACGACGACAGCTTGGACGTCTTCGGCATCCACTGTGTCGGCGGCATCCTTGGCGCACTCGCAACGGGCCTACTCGTCAACCCGGATCTCGGCGGCGCGGGCGTTCCCGACTATCTGTCGAAGCCGGGTGAACTCGCGGTCGGCGCATACGATCTCGTGACGCAGATGACGGCCCAGGCCAAAGCAGTTGGCATGACGTTGCTGTGGAGCGGCATCGGCTCGCTGATCCTCTTCAAGCTGGTCGATATCATCGTCGGCCTGCGTCCTGCTGAAGAGAAAGAGCGCGAAGGTCTCGACATCACCGATCACGGCGAACGCGCTTACAATTACTAATCACTTACCCCTGGGGCCGGTCCTCCATCCGGCTCCAGGGCGCACGTTGTCGGCCGAGCACACTCGTTCTTCCCCTAGCTGTGCTCATAGACTGGCCCGGACATTCGAAAGAACGTCCGGGTCTTTTTTATGGAATGATGATGGACGCATTTCGCGGCAGGTGCGTCAGCAGCATGCGAAGATGCGGTTTCCGCAGCGCGATGCAGCCCTCGGTCGGCAACATCCCTGGACGCGCCACATGGATGAATATCGCGCTGCCCTTGCCGCGAACACGCGGGCAAATGTTATAGTTGAGGACGACAATGCAATCGTAGAGGCGGTCATCGCGCCATAGCGCTTCGGCACTCGCCTTATAGGGGTAGCAGACTTCGCGGTTGTAGTTGCCGTCAGACGGCGCATCGCACCAGCCCTGACCAGCTTTGAGCGCCTTAAGCGGCAGACGCGCTTTAACGCGCGGAAAATACCCAACGCGGAAGTAGCCAAAAAGGAGCCGGTGGCGCCCTCTTGGCGTCGACCCATCGCCTTCGCGCTTCAGCGGGCGAATACCGCTGCGGCCGAGCGCACAGGGCCAACGGAATGGCCCAAATTCGACCCAGCCGCGCGTAGACTTGGCCGACGTCCGTCTCACAATGAGTTGAGGTGCTTTCATGGGCCGGATTGTTGACAGAAGAGCCCCGATACTTGTCTTGTCCCCACCGAAACAGACACTATGTCGGCGCCGCTACGGATGCTAGACATTTGATCCTAGACATTTGATCCTAGACATTTGATCCTAGTGACCATCCGACACCGGAGCCTTATTGCATGAGCACGGCCCGCCGCGTCCTTCTCGTTGACGACGATGAGGATCTACGCACCTCCCTAAAAGATCAACTTATATTGCACGACGAATTCGATGTCTCAGAGGCGAACACCGCTGCTAAGGGCATGGAGACAGCCCGTAACGGCCAATTCGATCTTGTCGTTTTCGATGTTGGGTTGCCCGATATGGATGGGCGCGAAGCCGTCAAGATGCTGCGCAAATCGGGATTCAAGACGCCGATCTTGATGCTGACAGGCAATACGTCCGATGCCGATCAGATCTTGGGTCTTGATGCCGGCGCTAACGATTATGTTTTAAAGCCCTTTAAATTCGCCGTTCTCCTGGCGCGTATCCGCGCGCAATTGCGCCAGCACGAGCAAAGCGAAGATGCGGTATTCGCAATTGGCCCTTATACGTTTAAGCCTGCCTCGAAGCTGCTGGTCGATCAGGCGGGCGCGAAGATACGCTTGACCGAGAAAGAAACCTCAATCCTGAAATATCTCTATCGCTCAGGCGAGAAAGTTGTGTCGCGAGAAGTATTATTGCACGAAGTGTGGGGCTACAACGCCGGCGTCACCACCCATACGCTGGAAACGCACATTTACCGGTTGCGTCAGAAAATCGAGAAAGATCCATCCAACGCGGAACTCTTGATCACGGAAAGCGGCGGCTACAAGTTGGCGCCTTAAGGCGGCGTGTGAGTTACGCACCGTCTGTCCCCAAGCGGTCCACAGATGCTCATACGCCTCTGGACCTTAATGGCAGGATATGTTGATTAGAGCGGAGGTTTCAGGCTGATCTGTTCGATCACGTCTCTGCGGATTGTTCCGGAAAACCTGTCCGTACGTTCGAATCTTCGTTTTTCGGCGTGCTCGCGTCCGTAGTGTTTGTCGCGTCCTAGTCCCCTCGTAACCGAAGCGGAGTGAGACCGATGGCCATTGACGCCCTCGTCAAACCATTTTTGCGCCTACCCCTTTTTCAGGGTT
This sequence comes from uncultured Alphaproteobacteria bacterium, assembly GCA_963819605.1. Lineage (GTDB taxonomy): Bacteria > Pseudomonadota > Alphaproteobacteria > Rhizobiales > Hyphomicrobiaceae > Hyphomicrobium_B. Next base: position 254,293 of record CAWFWU010000010.1, read on the forward strand.
TGAAGCCGCTTCAACTGACGGAAATCGTGCGCCGCGCGAACCGTGTTGTCTACCGGCCTGGCGACTTGCTCATTGAAGAAGACAAAACCGGCGACGGCGCGATTGTCATCGTTTCAGGCGAAGCGGCCCGCATCACCGGCACCGATGACGGCTCACCAGCTGATACTATAGTCGAAGGATCGATCATTGCGGAACTCGCTATGCTTGTTGAAACCGTGCACAGCGCGACAATCGTTGCGCGGACGCAAGTGCGCGCACTTAAAATTTCGCGCGAAGATATGCATGCACAAATGGCCGACGATCCGCGTCTTGCCGAACATATGATGGAGAAGATCGCATCGCGTCTGCGCCGATTGGCGAAGGAAGTGAAGGCTATCGACGACGCGCTTTCTGGAATCGCAGAGCTCGATGTCAATGCAGCTGCGGCAGCTAGCAGCCGCAATTCAAATACACGCGAGGCGGCGGCTCTACTGCACTGACCGATCAGTCACCTAATCACACACGACTGCAGGGACTGATTTTCTATTTGAAGCCCTGAAAAGAGAAACGCCCAGTCCCGGGGGGAGGGACTGGGCGCGATTTGCGCTTGACGCGCCGGTACCGGGAGGGAAGCCGGTACCAGAGGTGGCGTCTTCGGTGAGACGGGGGGCACTACCGAATACAGGGTGACGCCACCTGCATGCGTAACAGTTAAGCGCAACCGGGAAGTTTTCAATAGGGGGTGTATGCATTGTTCACGAAAATGTGAACAGTTATCCCGGAATATCCCCGGATTGCATATTGCGTGAGTACGCTGAGGCAACAGATTGATTCGTCGGGCAATTCGCCTTATTGGAGCCCCGGCTTTTTACCAAGCATCTGAATTTTAAACATATTCGCATCGATATCGTCACTGCGGGTGAGCTCGGAAACCTCGATTCGCGTGTCGAGCCCCTGGGCGTCTGTGGTAACCCATTCTTTCAGTTCAAGACTCGGCTTGGTCGCTAAGAAGAGTTTGATCTTGCCCGGCGTGTCGGGACTTTTGTCCTGGATCGCCAGCACAATCAGGTCTTCGGCAGACTGAACTTCGATGATGCGAGCGTCGCGCAGCAGATCAACATCCTTGCGCAGAAGCAGCCGGAACGGAGTCTGATCGAGAGCGACGCGATCCTCGTTGTTGAGGTCAAGATCTTGAATGGCGAGATTTTCGCCGTCCGAAATGATGATTTGCTTGGAGGGTAGCGCGTAGTCGAAGCGGAAACGGCCCGGACGCTTGACGAAGAACTTGCCCTTCATTTTCTTCTTGTCAGACCCGGTCTGGACGAAGATGCCCTTTAAGCTCTTGAGATCGCTAAAATATCCGCTGACCGTTTTGACCACTTCGGTCTGTTTATCGTCGAGCGCAATGCCGCTCGTTGATTTGTCAGGTGCAACTTCGCCGGTCCAGCCATCAGCGCCGACGTCTGGTTTTGCAGGCGCTGCGGCATCGGGCTTGGCGGCGGGTGCAGGGGTTGCAGCAGGAGCTGGGGCGGCAGCAGGTGCAGGAGCCGCGGCGGCCGGCACTGGAGGGGCGGGGGCTGCGGCTTTGTCCTCGGCGGCCGCCAAGTTCACTGAGAATAGCGCGGCGGTCAAACCAGCCGCAAAGCCGCCGATACGGCCGAACCCACCTTGGCCGAACACTGTCACGTTCCGTCTCATTTATCCCCCAAGGGTCGATATTACCGGCTTGCGCGCAATCCTGCCCCACCCGCCAGCACTTATGGTGTCGGCGAACATTGCGACGAGAAATTGGCAATGCACCCTGTGGTGAGAGCAAATAGGGGAAGGTTCGCAAGAGAGCAAGCAGCAGAGCGTCGCTGGCCGGGGATGAAGTCGCTGGGTGTGGACTTAGAGGCCGAAATTAAGCGGCATCGGCGCTGCTGTTACTCACCAGGATTTCCCGTTTGCCAACGCTATTGGAAGGAGAAATGAGACCCTCGCGTTCCATGCGTTCGATGAGATCCGCAGCACGATTATAGCCGATTTGCAGGCGGCGCTGGACGTAACTGGTTGACGCCTTGCGGTCGCGAAGAACGATTGCGACGGCCCGGTCATAGAGATCGTCGTTGCTCGATTCGCGTTCGCCGCTGGGAATTTCAGAAGGGTCCGGGCCGTCGAGAATACCTTCAATATATTGGGGACCGCCCTGCTGGCGCAGCGAATCGGCAATGGCTTCGACTTCATCATCAGCCACAAACGCACCATGCACGCGCACGATCTGCCCGGCCCCGCCGGAATACAGCATATCGCCTTGACCAAGAAGCTGCTCCGCCCCTTGCTCGTTGAGAATTGTGCGGCTGTCGATCTTCGACGTCACCTTGAACGAAATGCGTGTCGGGAAGTTTGCTTTGATGGTCCCGGTAATGACGTCGACCGAAGGCCGCTGCGTTGCCATGATCAAATGAATACCGGCCGCACGCGCCATCTGCGCCAAGCGCTGTACAGCAGCTTCGACTTCTTTTCCGGCAACGCACATCAGGTCGGCGAACTCATCGACTACGATGACAATGCGCGCCATCGGCTCCAAATCCATTTTCTGCTTCTCGAAAATGGCTTGACCAGATTTATCGAACCCGGTTTGCACGGTGCGCGACAGCAACTCGCCACGCTTCTGCGCATTGCGCACGCGATTGTTGAACACGTCGATATTGCGCACCGAGAGCGTCGACATGCGCTTATAGCGCTCTTCCATTTCGGACACGGCCCAGTTTAGAGCAATCACGGCTTTGTGCGGGTCTGTCACAACGGGCGTCAAAAGGTGCGGAATGCCGTTGTAAACCGACAATTCCAGCATCTTCGGGTCAATCATCAGGAAGCGGCACTCATTCGGTGAATGCCGGTAAAGCAGCGACAGAATAAAGGCATTGACGCCGACCGACTTGCCCGAGCCTGTCGTGCCGGCGACGAGGAGATGGGGCATGCGGGCAAGATCGGCAACGACCGGCTCGCCGCCAATCGATTTGCCGAGTGTGATCGGCAGAATTGCGTCGCTCGTTTTATATGCTTCGGACTCGAGCATCTCGCGCAACAAAACAAACTCGCGCCGCATGTTCGGTAACTCAAGTCCAATCGCATTCCGTCCGGGAACGACGGCGGCGCGGACGCTGACGACACTCATCGATCGCGCAATGTCGTCTGCCAAGCCGATGACGCGCGATGATTTTGTGCCGCGCGCGGGTTCGAGTTCGTAAAGCGTGACGACCGGGCCGGGTTTGATATCTTTGACTTCGCCTTTGACACCGAAATCGTTGAGCACGTCTTCAAGCAACCGCGCGTTACCGCGCATGACGGTTTGTGACAGCTCGGGTCCAGGCTTCGCAGCAGAGGCGCGTTTCAACAGATTGAGCGACGGGCGCTTCCACTGGCGCGATGTTTCGCCCTTGCGGCGGGAAATACTAGCAAGATAACCATTTGGTTCTGCAGCTGGTTCGGAAACAGGTGCAGGATCGGTCCCGGTTTCGATTGAAGCCGGCGCAAATCGCGCGGGCAATTGCCTGGCTCGCCAAGTCCGTGCTGGCATCGAATGCGCCACCCCGGAAAATCGGATGTTCCGCGTCGGTGTTAGAAAACGATGGAGCCGGTGCAAAATCGGCGCCGGCGGGTTCCTTCAGGTGCGGGGTTCCAAAATCCCAAGCCCGTGCCGGCAACGGTGCGGCTGCCGGTTGACCGAGGCCGGCATTCGGCGGCGGCATTTGCGCCTGCGTCCAAGCCAAAGGCTGTGACGGCCAAGCGGCGCCACCTGCTGAAGGAACTGCAAGTTCCGCCGCAGCACCGAACGGACTTTTTTTGCTGACGGCATTCTCTGCCTTAGGCTGAGTGCGTGATTGGCGCCAACGGTCCAGCAACGACGGCGGAGGGGCTGCTTCTTGCGGCTCAACGTGTTCGCTTGACCTGCTTAACGCCGCTGCCTTGCGCGCTTTGAGGGTTTCTTTGATCCACGCCTCAACATCGAACCCTACGCTTTTGGCGGTCGATGCTATGGCGCCAAAAATGAGAACTAAACCCGACGCCATGTCGGCGCGGTCGGCGTTGATGATGGCAAACAGATTGGTGACCAGCTTGAAAAGCCCATCGCCAATGGCGCCGCCAAATCCATGATGTAGGGGCCAAGCGCCGACGACAGGGAGCGACGACAATGCCCCGGCAATGGCGAGAACCGACAATGGATAAAAGCCAAGCTTGGTGCGGCCAAGCGCGAGACGCCGCTCGGAAATAAGTTCGCCACTCCACAGCATCGGCGCAAGCAGCGCGAGAACGGCAGCGGCACCGAAGGTTTGAAGTAGAAGATCCGAGATTATGGCGCCGAGGGGGCCGAGAATGTTGCGCGGCACATTGGCGGTTGCGTGCGTGAGACTGGGATCGAGCACCGACCACGTTGCGAGGCTCGCCCACACAAGCGTAAGACCCACAAGAAGCGAAACGCCTCCCATGCGGCTCAGCCAGCCCAAGAGCCGGTCCTCCAACGACTGCGGCAGCAGCCTCTGAGGATCAATGCCACGTGTATCAAGCGACATAAGCGCAAACGATCCGCTACGCGAAAACCATTGTCATGCGTTCGAGCGCTTCCCGGATCGTCGCGGGGTCTTGAACCAAAGCAACGCGCACGTAGTTCGCGCCGGGATTGGTTCCGTCACGGCCGGTCTGGGCCAGAAAGCTACCGGGTATGACCTTGACGCCCATACGTTTCCATAAGGTTACCGTTGCGTGACTTGCTCCCCCAAATTGGCTCATATCGAGCCAAAGGCAGAAGCCGCCGGCCGGGCGCTCGTAGCCGAAGCGGCCTTTCAAAACCTCATCCGCAACGGCAAATTTTTGAGCATAGGCGGCGCGGGCGGCTTCTACATGTGCGTCGTCGGCCCAGGCTGCAGCAGAAGCGTGTTGCACAGGCCCCGGCACCTGCGGCGCACACATATTGCGAATTTCGGCGTAGCTTTCGATGAACGCCGCGTCGCCCGCGCAAAATCCGGACCTGAGACCGGGAAGGTTCGATCGTTTGGAGAGCGAATTGAAGACGACGAGATTTTTAAAGCGCTCAGGCGTTGCAGCCGCCACTTCGAGACCGCCGGTGGGTGCGTGCCCTGTGTAGATCTCTGAATAGCACTCGTCGAGGAACAACATGAAGTCATGCGCGCGGGCGAGGGAGAGTGCTCTCAGAATGTAGCCGCGGCTGGCGACGGCGCCTTGCGGGTTTGCGGGCGAGCAGATGAATAGCGCGCATGTCCGCGCCATGAGATCCGTGTCGCGGGCGATCTCGTCGAGGTCTGGGAGGAAGCCCGTCTCTTTGGTCGAGTTGAGAAAAATCGGTTCCGCGCCGACGCCGAGTGCGCCGCCGAGATAAGCCGAGTAGTAAGGATTGCACATTAAGATGACGGGCTCGCCCTTTACTACCTTGCGGCCAACGGCTGGCAAGCAGGCGTAGAACAAGCCTTCGCGCGAACCGTTGAGGGCGAGAATTTCACGCACCGGATCGACGCCGCTGGGAATGACGTATCGGCGCGAGAGCCAATTTGAGATCGCTAACTTCAGTTCATCGCTACCGCGGATCGGCGGATATCTTCCGTAAAGTGCTGATGCCTCGTTGAGCTTCGCCAAAATGAAATCCGGCATGGCTTCGCGCGGTTCGCCGATGGTGAGTTCAATCGGCTTGGGGTGCCCGGCCGGTGTATCGCCAAGCAGCCGCCGCAACTGCGTGAACGGCGAGAGTATCTGGCCGGAGGTGAGAGATTGGAGGGTGGGGGAGGGGGGCATCTGATCTATGCTGTCTTCAAAGTTCCTGCGAATGATTCACATAACCCATTGATTTGAATCACACAAACAGTCCACACCTAAATGCTTGATTCAGATCGATTATTTTATTATATTGTAGGCGAAGTCTGAACCTAGGCTCATCCTAGTAGTAGGACTTCCCCGGCGGGTGGCTTCGGTCGCCCGCCCTTATTTTTTATAACCTAACGATCCCATGTGGATCAAACCTACTAGCATGCAAGTTGAGCACAGGCTTTAGTCGATCAAAGTAATGTGCTGCCCGCTGCCGCCGAATAAAAGAATTTGGCGCAATTCGTTGAGCCAAAAAGTAGGCCACCACGTCAGCCATTTGCACAGGAAGCGTATCTTTAAAATCCTTGCCAAAGGGATCTTCAATTACGCGCGTGATGGGAATGTTTCTTGATGCTGCCCCTCGCGTTGGGTCACTCGGTATTGGATTGTACACTGCCATCCTGCGTACCAAACGTGCGAGCTTGTGACCTGCGGTTGCGTCCGTAACAACCAAGCCGTGGCCACGGTGGTATCCTCTGGGAAAATTCCCGTGAAGCAAAGTGTTCTCGAACCTCTGGAAAAGGGTGCCCCATGCGGAGTTGAAGACATCGTACTCTAGGGGTTTGTTTGTCTTATCGACGACTACATTTGTAATCGAGAATTCGATCGATTTTGGCGAGTTCGTCTAACGTGTTTCTTAAAATCGCTAGACGCTGGTGCCGTTTGAGTTGGCCCACGCGGCCATTAATGAATTCGGACGCGTGGATTTCAGATCGAATGGGCAACCCATAAACGGATCTAAGCGTTTTTCGTAAAGCAATAATCCTATTGAGAAAATTGCGCCATTCTGAACTCGTGCACCACGATGCCCGACAACACGAAGTATTTCGTCGGCGAATTCACCAAGCCTGTATCGCCACTCTCGTCAACGTACATCAAATACATGCGACCAGGATACACACAGTGCTGAACATTCGTAAAGGCACCTTATCGGCAGCATTGAAACCGAAACGTCCTAAACCCTTCTCTCCACCATCAGCTTCTTCAGCTCCGCAATGGCTTTCGCAGGCGACAGGCCCTTGGGGCAGGCCTTTGCGCAGTTCATAATGGTGTGGCAGCGATAGAGGCGGAACGGGTCTTCGAGATTGTCGAGGCGCTCGCCGGTTGCTTCATCGCGCGAGTCAATGACCCAGCGGTACGCCTGCAGCAGCGTGGCGGGACCAAGATAGCGATCCGAGTTCCACCAGTAGCTCGGGCACGACGTCGAGCAGCAGGCACACATGATGCACTCGTACAGCCCATCCAGCTTTTCGCGATCTTCGCGCGATTGCTTCCATTCTTTCGGCGGCGCGGCGGTGTCCGTCTTGAGCCACGGCTCGATGGAACGGTGCTGCGCGTAAAAATTCGTCATGTCTGGCACGAGGTCTTTGATGACCTCCATGTGCGGCAGTGGATAGATTTTAACCGCGTCCTTTACCTCGTCGCAGCCCTTGAGGCAGGCGAGCGTGTTGGTGCCGTCGATGTTCATGGCGCACGAACCGCAGATGCCTTCGCGGCATGAGCGGCGGAACGTCAACGTCGGATCGATTTCGCTCTTGATCTTGATGAGGGCGTCGAGAACCATCGGGCCGCATTGGTCCTGATTGACATAGTAGGTATCGAGGCGCGGGTTTTCGTCGTCATCAGGCGACCAGCGATAGATGCGGAATTCTTTCCAAGCACCCTCGCCTGTGGGGCTATTCCAGGTCTTGCCGGTTTTGACTTTCGAGTTTTTCGGAAGTGTGAGCTGGACCATAGAGCGAAGCCCTTGAGCGTTTGAGTGCGTTTGATCTTAGTACGGCAACAGAGCCTCCCTAGACCGGCCTGTCAACGGGACAAGGCGCTGTATCTGTGCGGTTCTTTGGCACTTTTCAAAGTGGTTTTTGGTACTTTCGCAAATCCCGCACCAGTGCCGTCAATTTCTCGGCGACTTCCGCGCCCGTATCGACGGCAACGCGCAGCGTGACGCGGTTCTGGATGATCTTGTTGAGCTTCTCTTGTTGCTCGCCGAAAGCGAAGAAAACTTCTTCAGGCGCATTGATATCGCCGTCCTCGATCGCTGTCATGACGTCGAAGGCGTTCTGCGCCGCAAGCACCAGCATAGAGGCGATATCGTTCATGAGTTGCAGGTAAAGGCGCTGCGCGTCGGCGCGGATGCGGGTGCCATGCACCCCGAACTTGAGCGGCGACGAGGCCTGCGCGCCTTCACCCGCGAAGACTTTTGGGTGGCGCTGGAAGCGGCGGAAAATCTCCGACAAGCCAAGGCAACAGGTCTCAAGATCTCTTAGCGAAGCCCCAGTCTTGCGTTTGGAGCGTGTGCGCGCCGCCGTCTTTTCCTGACCAGACCAGTGAATGGAGGCGATGGACGAAATAGCACCAAGTGCCGCGAGCGCTGGCAACACCGCCGCGAACGGGTCCGGCGGCATGCGTGTGTCGGCGTCGTCCCCGTCATCGCTGTCTTTTTTATGCGCCACGCCAGTCCCTCTGCCCAAATTAAGGTTAGTCTAGCGCGCCTTCGGACCAAAACGTCAATCTGCGTCATGAAAATTTAACGACGCTCTTGAAAGAAAGTGCCTTTTAGGAGGTACGCCTAGCAGCCGGGGCAAGCCCATGATACGGCAATTCTCCGGGGCACTACATTTAGCAGGGCAGACAAGTAAATTCATGCAAGACCGCGTCAAGGCACTCCTTCGCCCGATCATTCCGGCGAAGCTCCACGCGCGTTGGAAACGCTACCGCTTCAACTCCGAACAAGCGCATGCGCGCGGCCGGCAGCTCGAAGACGTCTTCAACGAGATCTATGAACGCGGTGTGTGGTCGCCGACGCCCGAAGACGGCAAATTCCATTCGGGTCCGGGGTCCATGCCAAACGCCTCGCGCGGTTATGAGGAGTTCGTCACCGGCTACCTCAATACGCGTCCAGAAATTACGACAATCGTCGATATCGGCTGTGGCGATTTTCAAGTCTCGCAACGCATTCTGCAACGTCTTGACCGTGATGTGCGCTATTTCGGCTGCGACGTGGCCAGTAAAGTCGTTGCTGACAACACTGCGCGGCATGCGGTGCCTGGAAAAATCGCGTTCCTACATGCAAATGTTGCGAAAGATACTCTGCCGCCCGGCGACATCGTCACCATTCGCGAAGTGCTCCAGCACTTGTCAAACGACACGATCCTGGCTGCACTCGTCAATCTCCGGAAGAACTTCAAATTTGCGATCGTGACAGAGGCCGTGCCCGTTAACCCAATAGCGCCAAACCTCGATATCGTCAGCGGATATCGCACCCGGGACGGATTGAATTCAGGGGTCTTTCTCGAATTGGCACCGTACAATCTGAAAATCGTTGCCCGCTACGAGCACTCAGTATCGCCTCACGAACTGCTACGTACTCTTGTGGTCGAACTCTAGGCGTTAAACCGGCGTCACGCTCCAGACTTTTTAGTGAAGTCGAACGACATGAAGGCTCCGCGCGGCAATCCTGTTTCCAAGAGGCGCGCATGCTGGATGTTGGCAACTGCCGCATCTGTCACTTGAATGACGTGCGCCTCATAGCTGAAAATCAATTCGCGCATGCGCTTGGCGGTTGGGCCCACTGGATTTTTGGCAATAACGAAGGTGGGAAAGTGCTCAATGGTCAACGCTGCAAGACCAAACCCTGTCTCGTGGACGAAGTCTTTGACCGCATCAACGACGCCGAATTTCGCCGCGCGGGCTGCGCCGTGCACTGCGAAGTCATGTCCGCAAATTAAGCCATCATCGCGGACTTTTGGCGCCCAGAGACGGAGATCTTCAAGGCATGCTTCGTGACTGTGGTTAGCGTCGACGAACACCCAGTCGAAGTTCTTGTCGGGGAATTCTTTTACCGCATCGGCCGAAAACATTCTGAAGACTTTGCATTCCCGGCCAGGCTTGTTGGATGCAAACCGCTTCGACACCGCAGCAAAGCGCCGGTCCTGATCTGCCTGTGCCGCGTTGTTTGAATCCCCGTAGTAGACGTTCTCATCCTGGTGCCGCCACGGATCGACGAGCGCGTAAAAAGACGGCTTACAGACGGTGCGTACCTGCTGGGTAAATTGGCCCTTTGCGACGCCGATTTCCGCGACGCGCGCGTTGCTCGGCAGGTATCTCAGAAGCCGGTCGCGCTGCATCGGCAGGAGCAGCGTTCCCGATTGATCGACGAGCGTTGCATCGCCATCGTCAACGCGAAAAGTTACTTTCGAGTTCCACCGGGACAGGGAGATGAAGTTGGCCGCATTCAAGTACATTGATGCCTCATAGACCCCTACGTCTCATAGGATCGTGCAATCTCACATTTCAAAATCAGTACACGCGTGCTTTCGGCTCGATGTATTTGACTTCGTTGGTCAAGGTCTTGGTGTGCACAGGACGATCATCAAGTTTCACGGCACGTGCCGCATCGTCCGCCCAAGAGAGAGTGTGCTTCATCCACTTCACGTCGTCGCGCTTCGGGAAATCTTCGCGTGCATGAGCGCCGCGGCTCTCCTTGCGAGCTTCAGCGCTCACAACGGTGACAGCGGCCTGCGAGATGAGATTGTCAAATTCCAGCGTCTCTATGAGATCGGAATTCCAAATCAGAGACCGGTCCGTGACGCGAATATCGTCAGCATCTGCCCAAATGGCCGAGATCTTGGTCACGCCTTCCTTCAAGACTGGCCCGTCGCGGAATACAGCGCAATTCGATTGCATTACTTTCTGCATTCTGAGGCCGCAATGCCGCCGTCGGCGTACCGCCATCCGCATTGCGGAACTTATCGAGCCGCGATAGTGCGAGGTCGTGCGCATCTTGCGGCAGATCAGGCTGCGTGCCCCGGCTTTCGATCGCCTCGGCGCAGCGCAGGGCCGCAGCCCGCCCGAACACCACCAAATCGATGAGCGAATTGGAACCCAACCGGTTGGCACCGTGAACGGACACGCACGCCGCTTCACCAATGGCCATGAGCCCCGGCACGACGGCGTCGGGATCGTTGCCCTTCTTAGTCAGAACTTCGCCGTGATAGTTGGTCGGGATACCGCCCATGTTGTAGTGCACGGTCGGTAGAACGGGAATGGGCTGACGCCGCAGATCGACACCAGCAAAAACTTTAGCGCTTTCTGTAATGCCGGGCAGCCGCTCGGCAAGAATTTTCGGATCAAGGTGATCGAGATGCAGAAAAATGTGATCGCTTTCAGCACCGACACCCCGTCCTTCGCGAATTTCCATCGTCATTGAACGCGAAACAACATCGCGTGACGCAAGATCCTTCGCGTGCGGGGCGTAGCGCTCCATGAAGCGCTCGCCTTTGGAGTTCGTCAAATAGCCGCCCTCGCCGCGCGCTCCTTCGGTGATGAGCACGCCAGCGCCGTAGATTCCTGTCGGATGAAACTGAACGAATTCCATGTCCTGCAACGGCAGCCCGGCACGCAAAACCATTGCATTGCCGTCGCCCGTGCAGGTGTGGGCCGAGGTGCACGAGAAATAGGTGCGGCCATACCCGCCCGTTGCCAGGATCGTACGCTTGGCCCGGAAGCGGTGGATTGAACCATCTTCGAGGCACATGGCAACCACGCCGCGGCATGCCCCGTCCTGATCCATCATGAGATCGATCGCAAAATACTCGACAAAAAATTCAGCCGAGTGGCGAAGCGACTGACCATAAAGCGTATGCAGCATGGCGTGGCCCGTGCGGTCGGCAGCGGCACACGTGCGTTGGGCCGGCGGGCCTTCGCCGAATTCCGTCGTCATGCCACCGAAGGGGCGTTGATAGATCTTGCCGTCTTCGGTGCGCGAAAACGGAACGCCGTAATGTTCCAATTCATAGACGGCGTCAGGCGCATTGCGGCAGAGGTATTCGATTGCGTCTTGGTCACCGAGCCAATCGGAGCCCTTGACGGTATCGTACATGTGCCAGCGCCAGTTATCCGGCCCCATATTGCCCAGCGCCGCCGCGACGCCACCCTGCGCCGCAACGGTGTGCGAACGCGTTGGAAAAACCTTTGTCACGCAGGCTGTTTTGAGACCCGCCTCAGCCGCTCCAAGGGTCGCACGCAACCCAGCGCCGCCGGCACCGACGACCACGACATCGTAGCTGTGATCGGTGATTGGATAAGCCTTGCCATTTAGTCCGGGAGCGCTGCTCTTAGGCTTGGGTGCCGCCATTCGACTTAAGCTCCGAAACTTAATTTGAGGATCGCAAAGATGCTGATGAGTGCTACAGCGGCAGCGAAGAATGAATTGAGCATCAGCAGTACGATTTTTGCTGCTTCGCCACGAACGTAGTCTTCAATAATCGTTTGCATGCCAAGGCGCATATGGATCGTGCCCGAGACAATAAGGGCAAGCAAAGCCATCGCGTGGATTGGATTGGAGAGCGATTTCTTGACTGTCGCGTGATCGGCGCCCGCCAGCGACGCCACCAACCAAACAAAGAACAGGCCGAGCACGGCGTTGGCGACGCCGGTCACTCGCTGCTTCCAGAAATGGTCCGCTCCCTCTTTGGCTGAGCCCAAATTGCGAGCGGACTTGAGCGGCGTGCGCATTGACATCAGACGCCTCCCAACTTCGAACTGACGCAGCCCCAAATCACAGCTGTTAACGCGAGCGACAACAGGATGGAGCCCCAAGACAGTTGATCGATCGTCTTCAAGTCGTAGCCATAGCCGAAGTCCCAAATGAAGTGCCGCAACCCGCCAAGCAAATGGTGCAGTAACGCCCACGTGTATCCCACCAGAATGATTTGTCCGGCCCAGGTGCCAAATATCCCCGACACGTAATTGAAGTAGTCAGGACCCATTGCCGCCGCGATCAGCCACCATGCCAAAAGCAGCGTGCCCAGATAAAGCGCCGCGCCGGTGAGCCGGTGCAAGATCGACATCACCATGTTGATAAGCGGCGTGTAAATCTGAAGGTGCGGGGAGAGTGGCCTTTGGGGCCGCGCCCGCCGCCCGGGGCTCAATTCGGCCATTTGGGCATTCCTCGTGACTGGTATCTCGGCCGTTTTGTAGCGGCTGGCCCCAGGCTTTTCAAACCGCGTTTTTGCCACATGCAAATGTCCAGGGACGAACAAGCTCGAGCTATGTCAGCGAGTTGATTATTGCCTTACCCAGCCGCTCGCCGCTGTCGAATGCGTGTTCCGCCAACCGGCCCAAGCACCAATCCCCGCAAACTCCAACTTTATGGTCACTCGAATAAAGGTACGTCTCGCCAAGCGATTGGTCGACGAGGCCATGCCGCCACAAGTGTGCAACCATCCGCGAAGGCCGGATGGGTGGCAGTCCCAAGACGTGACTGATTTCGCTCCACAGCTCCTCAGCCACGACCTCTGGTTCTGCGTCTTCCGTTTGCCGGCTCCAAGAGGGAGACGCATGGATAACGATCAATTCGCCACTGCTGATGCGGCCTGGCTTGGTATTGTTTCGCGAGATCCAGCGTATGACTTCCGACATGTCGGAATAAACATCCTGCTCTGGCAACGTCATTTCTTCTAATCTGATCATCAATGCCCAACAGGGCGCCATGCGAACTCTTGTCAGAGATTGGACGAATTCTTCGATCTGCCCGATAAGCAACCGGGCCTGGGGCGCTGGAACTGCAACGGCGACCGCTTGAAAAGGCCCGACTGATGTTTGGTCGTCAAACCAAACATGCCACCCCTTATCCATGCGCTGAATCGTGTGAACTGCGCGCCCCGTGTGAATACGAACGCTCTCAGCCAATGGCCTGACCAGCGACGCCATCCCAGGCGTACCAACATGCCACGGAGCCATTTGACCGGCGCCCTCTTCGCCATGCAAAGCTGCGCGGGGTGTCCAGCGCGCGGCATAACCGAGGCCGACGAGTTCTTCGATGTAGCCTTTGAAACCCGGCCCGCGGGCCGTTACATATTGTGCGCCGTGGTCGAAGGTCTCAAGACCGACACGGGTTGTCGCGATACGTCCGCCAATTATTCGATCTTGTTCGAAAACTTCGACGAAAAACCCAGCCTGACGCATCGTGCGCGCACACGACAGCCCGGCAAGTCCGGCACCGATGACAGCAGCCCGCTTTGTCATTGCGCTTCCAAATCACGTGAAATTTGCGATATCCCGCATGAGTCGCCGAAATGTGAACACGCACAATTCATGCAAATATGCTTATGTGTTACCGCACGGTATCGTTTCAATCTCGCAAACTCAATCGGCAAAAAAAGAAACGGAACCTTTTGCCTGGATATTAATTTGCTGAAATCGCACCACAGCCAATACGCGCGCCGCCACCGCCTTCCGGCTCGCTTTCGTAATCATCGGCTTTTTCGAAAATTACGAACGCTGATCCATCCAAATCAAACAACGTCTCTTCGGCTTCCTTGCTCAAGGTCAAGAAGGGGCTGAGAACCTCGGCCACGGCCTTGCCGTCCGACGATACGTGGATGTTAGGCAAGTCGCCCGACATAGGTCCCTCGTCATGCAGGAACCCGTGCTTCGCTCCGAGAGGATTGTATATATTCCCGGCACTTGCGAAGTCACCTTCACAGGCATTCGCCTCATGGACATGGATGGCGTGAGGACCAGGTGGCAGGCCACTGAGGTCGTATTTTAAAATCACGCCCGCCGTCGCCTCGATCAGAGTGATCGAGCCGGCATCGTTGCCATTTGCCAATTTGATTTTAGCAGTTGCTGTCTCACCCACAGCGAAAGCCTTCGTGACAGGCAACAGTGTTGCGGCCGATACCAAGATCGCCATCATCAAACGCTGGACCGGCATACGCAAAATTCCCCCCGACATGCGCCCAACTATAACCTAGTCAGTGCAGGGCACTAGTGCCTTCTATTTCAACGGGGCAGCACAACCCAAGTGTCGAGATCAAGGACAACGCTGCCGTGGTACTCGCCACTCATATCTTTGAATGGAAATTCTTCACAGCCGGAGTTCTTGACCCCAACCATCCGGACACGTAGCGCACCCACATCGCTGCGACCAGAAATATCTGCCTTTTCAAGCACTTGAGACCATGCGTAGATCGTATCGCCGGCGAACGCCGGGGCCACATGGCGGCCGCCATTGATCGCTGCAAGATGAAAGGCATTGCCCAGGCCATTGTAGGAAAGAGCGCGCACTAAAGAGATGACGACGCCACCGTAAACAATCCGCTTGCCGAACCGGCCCTTCAATTCGGTGTGTTGATTGAAGTGCACCTTGGCGGTGTTCTGGTAGAGGCGCGTGGCGATTTGGTGCTCGGCCTCTTCAAGCGTCATGCCGTCGATGTGGTCGATCTTTTCGCCAGCTTCATAGTCACTCCAGAGGTGCGGCGAGCCGGCAAGTGCCCGATCGTATTTGGATACGTCCAACTTCGGGACCGCAGTCGCTAGAATATTGGGATCAACACGGTCAGCAAGTTTCGGTACAATTGCGTCCGGAGCCGGTGAACTCTTGTCACGCTTGCGCACCATCACCCAGCGGCAATACTCGAGCACCACTTCTCCGTTCTGATTGCGCCCGGTTGAGCGCACGTAGACTGTTCCCGTCTCCTTGTTCGAATTTTCTTTGAGGCCAATCACCTCCGAAACGGAACTCAGCGTATCGCCCGGATACACCGGGCGCACAAAGCGGCATTCGGCATAACCAAGATTAGCGATGGCATTTAGTGAGATATCGGGGGTCGTTTTTCCGAAAACGACATGAAAGGTCAGCATGTCATCCAGCGGCGCACGCGGATAGCCAAGGTCCTTGGCGAACTTGCCGGAAGACTGAACCGCGAACCGCGAACCATAAAGTGACGTATAGAGCGCTACGTCGCCCTCACTGACCGTCCGTGGCGTTGCATGCGTGATGATTTGACCGAACCGGAAATCCTCGAAGAAGTTTCCAGAGTTCGTTTTCGTCGTCGTCATATTTCCGGCCCCTTGAAAGTCTGTGTGGCCTCTTGTCCGTGTGTTGCGATTGAACTGCAACCCCTATCTGGCGCAAAGGGGTCGCGATCAACGGCCGCAGAAGAGAGTTCCCAAGGTTCAATTGGCCTTAGTTTAGCCCGACTTTGACCCTCTAGAACCACGGTTCTTCGGTCCGCAACTTCGTCACAATGACATCGGAAATCGTGACGACACGCCGGGCCATGACGAGATGCAGCCGTTCCACCATTTTGCCTTCAACCGTAATAACGCCCTTCTTGGCGTTCTCCGGCTCTTCAAACGCTTTGATGATCTTCTTTGACCACGCCACCTCATCTTCTGTCGGTGAGAAGACGTGGTTGCAGGGCAATACTTGCGATGGATGGATCAGAGTTTTGCCGTCCATGCCAAGAGTGCGCCCATGTTCGCATTCTGCCCTGAAGCCAGTTTCATCCTTAAAGTCGTTGTAGACGCCGTCGATAACATCGAGGCCATAGGCCCGCGCCGCAACGAGTGTCATTGCCAGCCACGGCACCACGGCGAAGCGATTGTTGGTCGATCTTGCCCGGCTTTCTTTGAGAAGGTCGTTGGTGCCAAGCACGAGGCAAGCCAAGCGGCTTTCCGGATCGGCGCCGCAAGCGGCAATTTCGCGCGCATTGATGATCCCCATTGGCGTTTCGATCATGGCCCAAAGCCGGATTTTGTCGGCAGCGCCGGAAGCACGCAGTACCTTGGACGTGCTGATAATGTCGCCCGGTTGCGATACTTTCGGAACCAAAATGGCATCTGGTTCGGCGGCAATAGCCGCATGTAGATCAGTCATGCCCCAAGGCGTCTCAAGTGCGTTGACCCTGAGGATCATTTCGCGGGGGCCAAAGCCGCCACCACGAACTGCTTCGCAAGCTTGGACGCGGGCCTTCGCCTTGTTATCGGGGGCAACAGAGTCCTCAAGATCGAGAATCAGGGAGTCGGCCGCCAGTCCTTTGGATTTCTCAATCGCCCGCTCGTTGTCGCCTGGCAGATACAAAACGCTTCGGCGTGGTCGAATAGCCATTGGAGACCTCGGAATGTGGTATTATTGCAGTGCAATATAATCAATTTTCCGGTCTGGGCCAGCGGTGCTTTGGACCAATCATTGAGGTTATTCGCCGCGACATGATCTGGACCCGGCAAACGATCTATGCCCAGGATTGACGGATACTCTAAATGCCTCATTCCGGGGAGTACGACTTTGGCCAAAATCTCATTGCCGGAATTCAAATTTCTTCAGCATGAAGCGGCAGGCGGCGTCATCCTCTTCATTGCGGCGGTCCTCGCTTTGGCAGTGGCGAACTCCCCCATCGCGCCGCTCTACAATACTCTGCTGGAGACGCGTGTCACCGCCGGTTCGGCGCCGCTCGTACTGACCAAAACGGTCCTGCACTGGATTAACGACGGTCTGATGGCCATTTTTTTCTTTCTCATTGGCCTTGAGATCAAGCGCGAGTTTTTGGCTGGCGCCCTGTCATCGGCGAAATCTGCGGCACTACCCGCGATAGCGGCACTCGGCGGCATGCTCGTGCCAGCGGGCATATACGCCGCCATCAATTGGGATAACCCGGTGACGCTTCGAGGCTGGGCCATTCCGGCGGCGACTGACATTGCGTTTGCCGTCGGCGTGTTGGCACTGCTTGGAAAAAGCATACCGGCCGCATTGAAGGTCTTCGTCCTCGCGTTGGCCATCATCGACGATCTCGGCGCAATAATTGTCATCGCGCTTTTTTATGCGACAGACCTCAGCTACACAGCAATTGGCCTCGCAGCCGTCGGGGCACTGTTGCTCTTCGCTCTTAATCGCCAGAATGTACCCTATGTTTGGGCCTATCTTTTCGTTGGACTATTTGTTTGGGTCTGCGTCTTGAAATCGGGCGTTCATGCAACGCTTGCCGGAGTCGTTACAGCACTCGCCATCCCCCTTGCGGCAGGCAAAGCCGGACACGAAGGACCATTGGAAAAGCTCGAGCACGCACTCGGCCCTTGGGTTTCTTTTGGCATTTTGCCACTTTTTGCCTTTGCCAACGCCGGCGTGTCGCTAGCGGGTGTTTCAGCAGCAGATCTGACGGCGCCCGTGCCGCTTGGCATTGCGCTCGGATTGTTCCTCGGCAAGCCACTCGGCATTTACGCCTTTGCGCGAACCGCAATCTCAAGCGGAATTGCAGCGATGCCGCAAGGAACCACTCAGATGCAGCTTTTTGGCGCGAGTGCGCTCGCCGGTATAGGCTTCACAATGAGCCTCTTTATTGGGATGCTTGCCTTCACAGATCCGGCCTTTTCATCCCATGTCAGGCTCGGGGTTCTGACCGGTTCAATTCTTTCAGGTCTGGCCGGATACGGCATTCTCTACATGGCTCGCAACACGCGTTAGAATCTCGGAGAAGTTCGTCTCATGTCGCTTTTTCCCGACACGCTCACGGATCGCTATCAGCAATTCAAACATCGTATTTTTGTGCCCAACGCAGACCAGTACGAAGAACTCGCAACTCACGGGCAAAGCCCCGAGATCATGATCATTTCTTGTTGCGACAGCCGCGTCGATCCGGAAACTATTTTTAATGCCAAGCCGGGCGAACTTTTTGTAGCCCGAAACGTTGCCAACCTGGTCCCGCCCTACGAAACCGGCGGCAAGTTTCACGGCGTCAGCGCCGGCATAGAATTCGCGATCGTCGGTTTGCGCGTCAAACATCTCGTGATTATGGGTCATTCCGGGTGTGGCGGCGTGAAAGCCGCGCTCGAAGGCACGGCACCCGAGACGGAAGCGAAGTTCATCTCGCGCTGGATGTCGATGCTGGACGACGCCCGGCTTTCGGTGCTTGCCGCGCACCCGTCGCAGTCTCGAGCTGAGCAATTAAAGGCCCTAGAAATGGAAGGCATTAGAACTTCAATCCGGAATTTACGCACGTTCCCGTTCGTCAAAAAACTCGAGGATTCGGGCAAGCTCGCATTGCACGGCGCCTATTTCGAAATTGCCAGCGGAACACTGTCGGCCCTTAATCATCAGACAAATAAATTTGTACCGCTGTAGTTGAAGATTCGGGCGCGGGACTGGACAGCGACACGCTCGCCTTTAGCGTCACTGCGCGGCCTTGATGGCCGGCATAATTTTGGCGTCGATGGCCTCGGCCGATAACGGCCCGACATGTTTGTAGATAATTTCGCCTCGACCGTTGATGACGAATGTCTCAGGCATGCCATAGACGCCCCAGTCAATAGCAGTAGTGCCATCCGCGTCAGTGCCGACAGCCGTAAAGGGGTTGCCGTAACGCCCGAGAAAACGCCGGGCGGCGGCTGGATCATCCTTGTAGTTCACCCCGAAAATCTTAAGGCCACTCTTGATCTTGAGTTCGGCAATCAGCGGATGCTCGTCGATACATGGAGCGCACCAGGAGGCCCAGAAGTTGACGATCGACGTCGTACCCTTAGCAAGATCTGAATTGGAGAAACCCGAGACGGGCTTGCCGTCGGCAACCAATCCACTCAATCCGGCAAACGACGAGACGGGCACAGGTTTTCCGATAAGCGCAGATGGCAGCTTAGAGGGATCACCTGAACGCAATGCAACGGCAAACAATCCGGCGACCGCGACGAAAACAATCACGGGCAAAATTTGCAGATTTCTCGACGTATGACTGGAAGTCATGGTGCTCTTTCGCTTGAACCCTGTGCGGAGCGACGCTTCACTCCGCGCGCATCCAATTCTTTAAGCACAGCCCGCAGCCGGCGCCCATCTGCAAAGAGCCATGCAATCAACCCGCTGACAACCAGCGCCGTTGCCGCGTAAGAAATCCAAATGAAGGCGGCGTGAGGTCCGAGATCCATGATGCTAATCCGCTGCCACCGTTTCTGTCGCGCCATCGCGCCGCGCCACGTCGCTCATCCGTAGCGACTTGACCCGGCGGCGCAGGATTTCGTTGCGCATGGCCTGCATGTGCATGGCAAAGAACAACAGTGTGAAGCCAAGCGCCATGATCAGCAGCGGCCAGCGCATACTGGGATCAAGCGTTGAGCCCATGGATGTCGATGGCTGATGCAGTGTATTCCACCAGTTGACCGAGAACTTGATGATGGGGAGCAGAGTAACGCCGACAAGGGCGAGGACCGCCGTCAACTTTGACGCTAGGGCTTCATCATCTAACGACGAACGCAGCGCCATTAAGCCGAGATACAGGAAGAAGAGCACGAGCATAGACGTCAGCCGCGCATCCCAAACCCAATAGGTTCCCCACATCGGCTTGCCCCAAAGTGAGCCCGTAAGCAGCGCGAGGAACGTAAACGCCGCGCCGATCGGCACCGCCGCCTTGGCGGAAACGTCGGCGAGCGGATGCCGGAACACCAGCAACCCAAAACTCGAAACGGCAATCAGCCCATAAGCCATCATCGAAAGCCAAGCGCTCGGCACGTGGATGTACATGATGCGGACAGTCTCCCCCTGCTGATAGTCGGGCGGGGAAGCGAAGAACGCAAGATAGAGCCCGTAGAGAATGAAGCCCGCTGACGCCGCCGCAACCCACGGCATCAACGCGCCAGAAAGCTGCATGAACCGGGTCGGGTTGGCGAGACGCTGCGTTAAACTTTGTGTCTGAGTCTGCATAAGCGGGATGTAAGCCTTTTGATCTCAAGAAACAAGAAAACGGCCTGGTACACGGGTTTTAGGGGCATGAATTATTGCATCTGGATTCTCAATGCAGCCGCTGCGGCAATGGGTGCCAGAACCACACTCGCCAGCGATATGGCTATGAGGATCAAAAACGAGGATTCGAAGGCACCGGATTGCGAACCGGTATTCAAGGTTACCGCACTGACCGCCGATATGCCAAAAATCAGCGTCGGGATGTAGAGCGGCAGCACGACCAACGCGAGCAAAAGTCCGCCTTTACGGGCTTTCAGCGTTAGCGCCGCACCTATGGAGCCGAGAAAGCTGACCGCCGGCGTTCCAGCCAGCATTGTCGCGACGAGCGCCGGATAGGCTTTGAGATCCAGGTTGAGCAGAATAGCAAGCACAGGCGCCAGCAGCGCCAGCGGAATACCCGTCGTCAGCCAGTGTGCCGTTGCTTTTGCAGCCGCGACCAGTTCCAGAGGAAGCGGCGCTGTCGCCATAACATCAAGCGCGCCATCGTCGTGGTCGGATTCGAAAATCCTCCCGAGAGACAGGAGCGCCGCCAAGAGCATGGCAATCCACAAAACGCCCGGCGCAATGCGGCTGAGCAAATTGAGATCGGGTCCCAGCCCGAGCGGCATCAATGAGACGACAAGCAGGAAAAACCCAAGTGCCGTTCCAATCGCGCCGCCTTCGCGCGCGGCCAATTTCAATTCGCGGCTCACCAAGGTCCAAAAACTTTTCACGCGGGCGTGCCTCCGCGTTCGAGCTTGAGTTCGCGGGACCGATCGAGCCCCAATGGCAAATGCGTTGCAGCGATAACAATCCCGCCGCTGCTCGTATGCGCATTGACGACACGAGCAAGCCGCGCCGACGACGCGGCATCAAGCGACACTGTCGGCTCATCCAAAAGCCAGATCGGTCGCGGTGCCGCGAGCAGGCGGGCAAGTCCAACACGGCGCTTCTGCCCAGCGGATAAATAGCTGGCTGGAAAGTCTTCAAGGTCTGAAAGCGCAAACGCTTCAAGCGCCGCAGCCGCTCGCTGCCCAGCTCCGTCGTCACCATCCAAGAACCGCGACCAGAACAAGACGTTCTCGCCAACTGTGAGATGGGCTTTGACGGCGTTGGCGTGGCCGATGGCGTGCGCCTGCTCGGCGAGCGATTTCTCCGCGTCGCCGCCGTCAACACGGATCGTCCCGCTGCTGAGAGGCAGAAACTCAGCGAGCGCACGCAGCAACGTGGTCTTGCCGGCCCCATTGGCGCCAGTCAGAAGCAGGGCGTCGCCTTGTCTGACGGCGAATGAGACACCGCTGACTATGACCCTGCCACCGCGCTCAACACTGAGATTATCGGCAATAAGTTGCACTTGGGCTTTTGACCTTGGCGGTAGATAAGGGCGGGAGCAGTGGCATTTGACCGCAAGGCCAAAATCGCCAGAAGTCGAGTGTTCCTCTTTCAAGGAGGTCTATATAAGAGGCACCATATATTTTCCGCTAGCGCAAAAGCGGCGGGGTTGCTCAGGGCGTGTCTTAGGCCCTGTAATCAGTCCCTTCGATCCGCCGGCACTCCGGCGGCGCAGCTCTAAGTCCAAATCTCTCGCGGCCAATTCGATGTGGCCCATTCCAGGTGGAGGCTAGACCTTGAGCGCCGTGACCCCGAATTCCCTCGATAGCTTTAAATGCCAGAAAACCCTAACCGCAGGCGGCAAAACCTACGTCTACTATTCGTTGCCCGATGCCGAAGCCAACGGCCTTAAAGGAATCTCCAAGCTTCCTTTTTCCATGAAAGTGCTCCTTGAAAACCTGCTGCGCCACGAGGACGGCCGCACTGTCAAGAAAGCCGACATTGCCGCCATGGCCGAATGGCTGCAAAATAAAGGAAAGACTGAAACTGAAATCGGTTTCCGCCCGGCACGCGTTTTGATGCAGGACTTTACCGGCGTACCGGCCGTAGTTGATCTTGCCGCAATGCGCGATGGCATGAAGCAACTCAAGGGCGATCCCAAAAAAATCAATCCGCTCGTGCCGGTCGATCTCGTAATCGATCATTCGGTTATTGTCGACGAATTCGGTTCGCCAAAGTCCCTCGCGCGCAATGTCGAGCTCGAATACGAGCGCAACGGAGAGCGCTACAATTTCTTGAAATGGGGCCAGGGCGCATTCGAGAACTTCCGCGTTGTGCCGCCCGGCACCGGAATTTGCCATCAGGTCAACCTTGAATATCTGGCCCAGACCGTCTGGACCAACAAAATGGCAGATGGGCGGGACGTAGCGTATCCCGACACGCTCGTCGGCACCGACAGTCACACGACGATGGTCAACGGCCTTGCCGTTCTCGGCTGGGGCGTCGGCGGCATCGAAGCGGAAGCGGCCATGCTGGGTCAGCCGCAATCGATGCTGATCCCCGAAGTCATCGGTTTCAAACTATCGGGCAAACTCAAAGAAGGCGTGACGGCGACGGATCTCGTTCTGACCGTCACGCAAATGTTGCGCAAGAAGGGTGTGGTCAATAAGTTTGTCGAATTCTACGGTTCTGGACTGAACCACATGACGCTGGCCGATCGTGCGACGATTGCCAACATGGCTCCTGAATATGGCGCGACGTGCGGGTTTTTCCCGGTCGATAGCGAAACCTTGAACTACCTGACGATCTCGGGCCGCGACGAGCAACGTATCGCACTTGTTGAAGCCTATAGCCGCGCACAGGGCCTTTTCCGCGAGCAGAACGCCGCCGATCCGGTCTTTACCGATACGCTCGAACTGGACCTCGGCACTGTTGAACCTTCTCTCGCTGGGCCCAAGCGGCCGGAGGAGCGCGTCGCGTTATCAGGCGTTGCAGCCGGGTTCGCGACCGCGCTGGAAGCGGAATACAGGAAGCCAAAGGAAACGCAAAAGCGCGCCGTAGTTGCGGGTAAACCGTTCGATATCGGACACGGCGATGTCGTCATCGCGGCGATTACCAGCTGCACGAACACCTCAAACCCGAGCGTGTTAATCGCGGCAGGGCTGCTTGCGCGCAATGCGGTTCAGAAGGGTTTAAGGGCCAAGCCCTGGGTGAAGACATCGCTCGCACCGGGATCGCAAGTCGTTGCAGCTTATCTCGAGAAGGCCGGACTGCAGACCTATCTCAACCAAATCGGGTTCAACGTTGTCGGCTTCGGCTGCACCACGTGCATTGGCAATTCCGGCCCGCTTTCAGCCGACATTTCCAAAGCGATCAACGACAACGGCATCGTCGCCGCTGCGGTGCTCTCGGGCAATCGCAACTTCGAAGGCCGCGTCAGCCCCGATGTCCAAGCCAACTATCTTGGCTCTCCGCCACTTGTTGTCGCCTATGCCTTAGCTGGCTCGGTGCAGAAAGATCTGACAAAGGATCCCCTTGGCACTGGCAAGGATGGCAAGCCGGTCTATCTCAAAGACATCTGGCCGACGTCTATTGAGATTCAAAAGTTTATCGCCGAAAACATCACGCGCGAGATGTTCAAAACGCGCTACGCAGACGTGTTCAAGGGTGACAAAAACTGGCAGGGCATCAAATCAAGCACAGGATTGACGTACAGCTGGGACGATTCATCGACCTATGTGCAAAACCCACCGTACTTTAACGGTATCACGGCTACCGCACCCAAGATTTCGGATATCGAGAACGCGCGCGTGCTGGCGCTCTTCGGCGACAAGATCACAACCGATCACATATCGCCTGCGGGTTCGATCAAAGCGGCGTCTCCAGCCGGGAAATACTTGTTGGAACATGGCGTGACATCTGCCGACTTCAACCAGTACGGCACGCGGCGCGGAAACCATGAAGTGATGATGCGCGGCACGTTCGCGAATATCCGCATCAAGAACTACATGGTTAAAGACGACAAAGGCAACACGGTCGAAGGCGGCGTCACAATTCACCAACCGTCCGCTGAGCGCATGGCAATTTATGATGCCGCACAGCGATATGCCATGGACAAGATACCGCTCGTCGTATTTGCCGGCATCGAATATGGCAACGGATCGTCACGCGATTGGGCAGCCAAGGGCACCAATCTTCTCGGTGTAAAAGCCGTGATTGCCCAATCATTCGAGCGCATCCATCGCTCGAACTTGGTCGGCATGGGAGTACTTCCTTTTACCTTTGAATTAGGCACCAGCTGGCAGACGCTTGAATTGAAGGGTGACGAACTTGTGAGCATTCGTGGCCTTGCCAACGTCAAGCCCCGGCAGAAAACCGAAGCCGAAATTACCCGTCCAGACGGCACTATTTTCAAAGTGCCACTGCTGTGCCGGATCGATACCCTCGATGAGATCGAGTACTATAAAAGCGGCGGAATCCTGCATTACGTTCTTCGAAATCTTGCCGTCGCCTGAGGCCGTGCCGCAGGCGATGACCCGCACCGCCTTTCGACAGTTGCGGAACACGATGAGCCGGCCGGGCAACGAGCTCGGTCCGTAATCATATATATTAACCCCGACCTTACGATAAACTCGCAATTTTAAGCGGTTTGTTTAGGCATTCTTCAGTCATGACGCGTGCGCACTATGCGTACCCGCTAAACGTCTGAAAGAGGGCCCATAGCCATGAGTTATCCGATTAATTTGACTCCCTACAACGATAACGTGGCCTTTGGCGATGGTGATGACATCGTCAATGCGCTCGCTGGCGACGATTGCATCGATGCCGGCAACGGCCACAATGTGGTCTGGGGCGCCGAAGGCAACGACAAGATTTTTTCCGGGAGCGGAGATGACGTTCTGGATGGCGGCGACGACGACGATTTTATTCGTGCTGGAGCCGGTATGGACGAGGTCTACGGCGGTTCCGGATCGGATTTCCTCGATGGTGCAGAGGGGAATGATACGATCTGGGCAGGTTCGGGCAACGACACAGTATACGGAGGTAGCGGCGAAGATACGATTTACGGCGAAGACGGCGACGATATCATTGATGGCAACGAAGATAACGACTGCATCTCCGGCGGCGCGGGCAACGATACGGTGACCGGCGGAAACGGCCACGACGTGCTTCGCGGCGAAGCAGGCTGCGATTTGATATTCGGCAACGACGGGGATGACCTTCTCGACGGTGGCGACGACAACGACACTCTGTACGGCGGCGCCGGCATCGACAGCATTTACGGCGGCAACGGAAACGACCTCATCTTCGGCGAAGATTGCGACGACAAGCTATTCGGCAATGCCGGTGACGATTGCCTCAACGGCGGAAACGGCGACGATCTGATCGAAGGCGGAGCCGGGAACGATTGCTTATACGGCGAGGCGGGTGACGATCTGCTTAGAGGCGACGCAGGAAACGACAAGCTCTTCGGTGGCACAGGCGACGACTTCCTCGTTGGCGGACTCGGCCGGGACATGCTAACGGGCGGCGCGGGCTGGGACCGTTTCGAGTTCTACTCCAAGAAGGACTCCGGCATCGGATTCGGTAACCGCGACTGCATCACGGACTTCCAACGCGGCTGCGACAAGATCGATTTGAGCGGCATCGACGCCAACAGCAAGAAGGCGGGCAACCAAGCCTTCCACTTCATTGGCCAGACCTCCCATTTCAACGGTACGGCCGGTGCGCTGAAGGTTTTCTTCGAGAACCGGCCAGGCACGGCAAACGACCGAACCGTCGTTGCCGGCGACATTAACGGGGACTGCCGGCCTGACTTCCAGATCGAACTGAAAGGCCTCGTCCACCTCTACAAGAGCGATTTCATTCTCTAGTTTCTAAGTCGAGCTCTGTAATAATCTGCCAGTCACGGCCGTAGAGTCTTCCAAGGCTCACTCAGTCGTGACTGGTTTTTTTGCGACTAGTGTAATAGTGTTACAGAGATGGCGGTTGTTCCTGCCGGCCGTCCCAGTCAAGGTCCGGATGATGTATTTGCGGTCGTTAGCCACGCTAAGTGTTGCCTTACTTTGGTTCGGTACCGGGCCAGCGCTTGCCGAGCAAGACGCGACGAAGCGCTCTAAAGTAGCGCAATCGAGCGACACGCCGATACGCGCCGTGCTGGAGTTGTTCACCAGCCAAGGGTGCTCGTCATGTCCGCCGGCCGACACCGTTCTCAAGGCCTATGCCAACGACCCGACAGTCATCGCATTGTCATTGCCCGTCGATTATTGGGATTATCTTGGCTGGAAGGACACCTTCGCCTCGCCGCGCAATAGCGAGCGCCAAAGAGCCTACGCGAAAGCGCGTGGCGATGGGGCGATCTATACGCCGCAGATCGTCGTCAACGGAACTCTTCATGCTAACGGCGCGGTGAAAGCCGATATCGAAAGCGCCATCGAACTCACGTCCAAGAATTCAGCGCAACCCCGCGTGCCGCTCCGGTTCTGGCAGGAGAACAACACTCTGAATATCGCAGCGGGTTGGGCTGAGGAAGGTAAGGAAGTACGCGAAGCCACAATCTGGCTGGCAGTCGTTCAGACGTCTGGAACGGTCGAGATCCAAAAAGGCGAAAATGCCGGGCAAGCGCTGATTTACACGAATATTGTGCGCGAACTGACCCCCATCGGGCTTTGGAAGGGTAAGCCGTTGATGATCCAAATTCCGCGATCTGCAGTCATGCAGGCTTCAACGCAGAAATCGGTCGTGCTCGGTGCAAGAAGGTAAAGCCGGGCCTATCATCGGCGCAGCTTGGGCAGGCCTGTGGTAGCAAATTCTCACGTGCCCTATGCGCACGTACCCCATGGCTTGCAAAACCGCTTAAGCCGCTAATCCGCGCTTTTTTAGCAGCCCCTCGATTTTTGGCGGACGGCCGCGAAACGCAACATAGGCTTCGTGCGGATCCCGGCGATTGCCCGCCGAATAAATAAACTCCGCCAGCTTTTTTGCAGTTTTAGGGTGAAAGACGTCTCCAGCCTCTTCAAAGGCTGCAAAGGCGTCCGCATCCATAACCTCGGACCAAAGATAGCTGTAATAGCCAGCTGCATACCCCCCGACTATGTGCATGAAGTGGGGTAACCGATGTCGCATCACGATTTCAGCAGGCATCCCAATATGATCGAGGGTTTCCTTCTCGAACTTGGCAATGTCCAAACGTGCCGGATCCTCAATCGCGTAGAGTGCCATGTCGACTAGGGCCGACGCCGTGTATTCGACCGTCGCAAAACCTTGATTGAAATTGCGGGCCGCCGAAAGCCGCTTTCGCAGCTTTTCGGGCATCGGCTTCCCTGTCTTGTAATGAATTGCAAATCGCTCCAAGACTTCCGGCGCCGATAGCCAATGCTCGTAGAGCTGTGAAGGCAACTCAACGAAATCCGTCGAAACCGCAGTTCCTGCAATTGAGGGGAACGTCACATCGGACAGCAATCCATGTAAGCCATGGCCAAATTCGTGGAACAATGTTCGCGCATCATCGAACGACAGCAATGCCGGTTCGCCGTCTGCTACTTTGGCACAGTTCAGCACATTGACGATGACCGGCCTCTGCCCCTTGCCGAGATTATGTTGCGACCGGAAACTCGTCATCCAAGCGCCCGACCGCTTTGAGGCACGGGCAAAGTAATCACCAATAAACACACCCACGTGCTTGCCGGATTTGCCGGTGACTTCCCACACGCGCACATCTGGATGATAGCGCGGGACATCGTCCAATTCTTTGAATGACAGCCCGAATAGCCTGCTTGCACAATCAAAGGCCGCATTGATCATTGAGTCGAGTTTGAGATAGGGCCGCACTTCCGACTCATCGAGATCAAAACGCGCCTTGCGCACCTTCTCTGAGTAAAATCGCCAATCCCAAGGTGCGATTGCGAAATTACCACCTTCGCGCTTGGCTTCAGCGGCGAGCGCATCGCGTTCCTCGATCGAGCGCGCGACGGCCTTGGACCAAACGGCGCTCAACAGCTCATTCACCGCTGATGGCTTCTTTGCCATCGTGTCTTCCAGCGAAAACGCGGCAAACGACTTGTAGCCTAACAGTTTGGCGTGCTCGCTACGTAGTTGAACCGCTTCAGCCAGGATCCGGCAGTTGTCGGAGTCTCCGCCATTTGCGCCGCGCTGGATCCACGCCTTGAACGCTTGTTCCCTCAAGTCGCGGCGGCTTGAGTAGGTTAAAAAACCTTCGACGCTAGAGCGCGCCAATGTGATTGCATGCTTGCCGTCGTGGCCGAGGTCGGTGGCCGCCCGTGCCGCAGCAGCCCGCATCGTTTCAGGAAGCCCTGAGAGTTCGCTTTCTCCTTCGAGCATCAAGTGCCACGTCTGTTCATCCTTCAGGACATTCTGCATGAACTGTGTCACGAGGCTAGCAAGCCGCGCATTGATTTCCTTCACTCGCGACTTGGCCGCGGCGGACAATCTAGCGCCGGAACGCACGAACGATAAATGATGGCGTTCCAATACGCGGCGCTCTTCCACGCTCAATTTCAGTTTGTCGCGACGATTGAACAGGTCTTCGATACGACGGAACATCTTCGCGTCGAGGTAAATTTGAGTTTCGTGCGCCGCGAAGCGGGGCGACATTTCGCGGGCGATTTCCTGCAAATCTGGTGTCGAGTCGGTTGCTTCAAGATTGCTGAAAACAGAGCCCACGCGCGTCAGTAGCCGTCCGCTTTTCTCAAGGGTAACAATCGTATTGGCAAAAGTCGGCCGCGCGGGATTCGCGCAGATCTTTTTAATTTCCTCGCGATGCTCCCGAAACGCTGCCTCGAGCGCTGGCCGGAAATGCCTTGCCTCTATTTTCGAGAACGGTGGGATCTCGTAAGTTGTTTTCCAGCTTGCCAACAAGGGGTTGGTTGATTGCGCGCGTGAAACTCCGCGCTTGGCGAGCTTTCCTGGCGTGGCTTTCAAATATTTCTGCATCAGTTACTAAATCCCTATTTCCCAACAAGATACGTAGAAAACCGGTCACTGGGTTCAAAATCTGCGTGATGCGCACGTAAAACGCAAAACGGCCTGCTGGGGAAGCAGGCCGTTCGCAAGGCATGACGCCCGGGATGGGGACCCCAGGCGATTGGGGGGACAATCAGGGAGAGTTGCCGAAGGCCCGGCCCTTTGAATTTTGGCCCCGGGGGGCTGGGGGGCTGAGTATCCAGAGCCGGTTCTCGAGGCCGGGCCTTCAGGCAACAGTTGATACAATCGCTTCCCAATACGGCCGATTCACGTCGGGTCGAGGTCCCCATTTTGTCAAGGTGAGGGTATTTCGGTGCCCGGATTTTTTTCCGTCCCCGGCGCTTAAGCAATATGCAGCACTTGCATTCAGTCTAACTTGGCGCAATCCTTGGATGCCATTGTTAGGGAGGCGCCATTGAGCGACGCTGAACCCATAAAATTCCGCCCCCGGACTGCGGGCGGTCAAATTAGAACTACTCCGATTTCCGGTGCCACCGACTTCGGGTCGAAGACCGCATTCGACCGGCAAGAACTCAGCATCATTATGACCGTGTACGGACGCAAAGTTGCCCAGGGACTTTGGCGCGACTATGCCATCGACATGCTGCGCGACAAGGCGGTGTTCTCGATTTTCCGCCGCAGCTGCGAAGTTCCGCTTTATCGCGTGGAAAAAGATCCGAAACTCGCTCGAAAGCAAGGCGCCTACTCGGTTGTTGCCGCCGGCGGATTGGTGATGAAACGCGGGCATGATCTTGAGCGCGTATTGAGCGTGCTCGATAGCCGGCTCGAAGTTGTAACGAGCTGAACCGGCACACTGCCACAGAAGCAAATGGGGCCACAAAAGCAAATGGGCCCTGGATCGAGATCCAGGGCCCAAATCGTTTGCGGCGCTCTTTTTTCGCGAGAAGAACCCGCTTAGTCCTCAGTGTTCATGATTCCGAGCAGATTGAGAATATGCACGAACAGCGTCACGAAGCTGCCGTAGAGCATGAAGGCGCCGAAGATCGACGAACGCTTGATGAACTGCTCGCCACCCTGGCTCGCGCCCTCAAGATACATCGTTTTGATCTGCTGGGTTTCCCAGGCCGTGATAGCCGAGAATAGCAGAACGACGATGCCGGAGATGATGGCACTCATCATTTTGCTCGTGCCAGGGTCGGTGATGAAAAAGAAGCTCGCCAACATGACGATAATCATGCCGATCGAGGCCATGCTGAGGAACCCGCCCCAACCGGTCATGTCCTTCTTCGTCGTATAACCGACGAGGCTGGTCGCTGCGAACGTCGCAGCGGCGATGAAGAATGCCTGACCGATGGTGCCTGCCATACCCTTAGACAAGAAAATGAAGACCATTGGAGCGATCATCGCGCCCCAGAGTGCGCAGTAGAGCCAATAAGCGCCGTGTGCTAAGGCGGTGCTGCCGGAGTAGAATAGCTTCGGCGCGAACCATCCAAGGCCGAGCGTCGCCGCAAACAGCACCCACTTCATGGGGCCGCCGGCAATTGTCGCCAGGAGCTGCGGATTGTTGACCAGAGCCAAAACGATTGCAGCGGTGCCTGCAACGCCTAGCGCCATATAGTTGTACGTGCCAACCATGAACGAACGCAGGCCCTCGTCCACGGCCAGTCCGGTCCGTGCACCAGTGCGGGCGACTGAAGGTGAATTGTAAGATTGAGCCATGGATCGAATTTTCCTTTTCCAACCGGCATCTAACGCCGGACTTAGGCCGAATATGGTGGTGTTCTCCGCCTCTTTCAAGCCCCAGATGCGCTCACTGCCCGCGCAACACAGGGACCGGCGGGGCTCTGAGAACTGCCAGAGTACCGAGGCCGCCGAAAATCGCAATAAGCCCGCCTGCAAGGGCCAGTGTCCGCAGAACTGCTACTAACGAAAATGTGAACGGTGTCTCGTCCAGTAGCCAGGTCAGGGCAGCCCAGGCGGCGATTGTTCCCAAAAGCACCGCCACTACGGCAGCCGCCAGCGCCAATAGGGCGTACTCAATGGCGTGGGCCTTGAGGATCTGACGCCGCCGGGCCCCGATTGTTTTCAATATAACTGCTTCGAGTATCCGCCGCCGCTGCGCCGTTGCGAGGGCCCCGGCGAGAACCAATGCTCCGGCTGCCAGTGTGACGCTGCCGGCAACCTGCACCGCCGTCATGACTTTGTCGAAGATCTTGTTGAACTGGTTGATGGCGTCGCGCACGCGGATGGCGCTGACAGCCGGAAAGGACTTGCCCAAGTCACGCACCAATTCGACTTCAGCGGCAGACGCGGTGTTCACGGGCAAGCGTACCGTGGCGAGCAAGTTGTGTGGGGCCGACTGCAAGGCGTTCGGAGAAAAGACCATCACGAAATTGATGGCCAGATTTTCCCACTTCACTTCCCGCAAATTGGCAATCGTAGCGTCCAAGTTGCGGCCCAAGACGTTGACGGTGACCTTGTCGCCGAGCGCAAGATTGAGCTTTTTCGCTAGATCCGCTTCAAAGGAAACGAGAGGCGGTCCGCTATATCCAGCGTCCCACCACGTTCCCGCGACGACTTTGGATCCTTCCGGAACTTCATTTGCATAGCTCAAACCGCGGTCGCCATTCAAAACCCATTGCGCTTCAGGTGGTGCCTTTAACTCCTCTACGGGCGTGTCTTTTAGTTTCACAAGACGGCCGCGCAACATCGGCGCGTCAGTCAGCACGGTACCAGGTATTTTTTCCGTGATCCGGGCCGCCAGTGCGGCATAATCCTGCTTCGGTACGTCGAGTAAAAAGTAATCGGGCGAGTTGGCCGGCAGCCGCCCCTTCAACTCTTCAATCAGTAAGTCGTTGACCAAACCGACCGCAACGAGAAGCGAAAGCCCCGTACCAAGCGAAAGGATGACGGAGCGCGTCAAGCCATCCGGCGCTCCGACGTTTCGAATGGCCAGTGCAAGTTCCGGCCGCGCCGGACGCGGCAATCGCCGCGCGCCAATCGTCACCGCATGCCCAAGTGCCGTGAATATCGCCAGCATGATGACCAGCGCACCGAAGGCGAACATCGCCAGCGTCTTGGGTTCGGATGTAAACAGCGCCAAACCGAACAGAGCGGCAATCAAGCCCGCCGTCGTCAGCAGGATTGTTCTACGCGGCCATGGCCAAGCCGATTGTATGCTGTCGCGAAACAAAACGCTGGCGCGCACGTGCTCGGCCCGGCCGAGCGGCCAGAGCGCAAACAGCAGCGCGACGAGCGTTCCATAAGCCGTCGCCATCAGAAGACTGCGCGACGACACATTGAATTCGGCGCGCACCGGCATCGCATCCCCGATCACTTTATCAACCACGCCCGGCACAAGCGCTCCGAGCGCGAGGCCAATCGCTATGCCAATGGCGCTCATCGCCAAAATCTGCACCAGGAAAATCGTCGTGATCTGCCGTCCTGTCGCGCCGATGCTGCGCAGCGTGGCGATGACCTTGATGCGTTTATCGACGAATGTCGCAACCGCATTGGCGATACCGACGCCGCCGATCAGCAATGATGCCAAACCTATGAGCACCAAGAATTGGCGCAGGCGTTCCAACGTGCGCGTGACTTGCGGGGAAGGGTTGTGGCGGTCGAGCGAAGAAAATCCCAATTCAGGCAGTGCCTTTTGAACGCTTTCGCGGACGCTCTTCAAATCTTCGCGGCTACCCGTCGAACTTTGGCCCTGGTCAACGGCATAGCGCCATCGCACCAGCGTGCCAGGCTTCACCAGCCCTGTTTTCTCAAGCGTCGCCAGCGATACGAAAACGCGTGGACCATATGTCAAGCGGTCCGCAACACCGTCTGGCTCCGATTTTAGAATGGCACTGACTTCAACCTCGGCCTCCCCAAGCCGGAAACGGTCGCCGGGTTTAAGACCAAGCCGTTCGAGAAGCATAGCGTCCGCAACGGCGGCGCCGCCCGCCATGCCGGCCGCGAATGTCTGGCCGCCCTCTGTCGTCACGTCGCCAATAAGTGGATACGCAACGTCAACCGCCTTGAGTTCGACGAGCGCCTGGTCGCCGCCATCCATGCGCCGGGCCATTGTCCGCATGGTTGAAGTTTCGCTGGTGCGGCCAAGCGCTTCAATGACTTTCTTTTCATCCGGCGTCGCCCGCGCGTGCATGCGTGCAAATGCAAGATCACCGCCAAGGATAATCTTGCCTTGCCGGTCAAAACCGGCGCTCAACGCGTCGCCTAGAGCCCCGACGGCGGCAATGACCATAACGCCAAGCGCGAGACAGGCGATAAAAACTTCAAAGCCTTTCAGACCGCCGCGAAGCTCCCGTCCGCCGATGCGAACGAGTGCGAGCCAAGGTGCGCTGGTCCTCGCGGTTGCGGCCTCTGGTGCCGGTGCGACTGCCATCACACCACCGCCCGCTGAGGCGCCTTCTTGACAGTATCACTTGCGATCTTGCCGTCATTCATACGAACGACACGCTCGGTCATCTCTGCCAAACGCTCGTCGTGGGTAACGAGTATAAGCGTTGAGCCGGTCTTTTCTTTAAGCCCAAACAGTAGATCGATAATCTGCCGGCCGGTCTTGCCATCGAGATTTCCCGTTGGCTCATCGGCAAGAATAAGGCGCGGCCGGTGGCTAAGCGCGCGCGCAATAGCGACGCGCTGTTGCTCGCCGCCCGATAATTCCGCCGGAAAATGATCGACACGGGAGGTCAGACCCACATCGCTCAACAATTCCCGTGCCGTATCGAATGCACCCGGGGTGCCCGCCAGCTCGAGAGGAAGCGCGACGTTTTCAAGTGCTGTCATAGTTGGTACGAGGTGGAACGATTGAAATACGATGCCGATCTCCGCTCCCCGCAGGAGTGCCAATTGATCTTGGCTGAGCACGTTGAGATTGTGTCCCGCAACCGTCACTTTGCCGCCTGTCGACCGTTCTAACCCGGCGATCAGCATCAGAAGTGATGTCTTGCCGGATCCCGATGGCCCTACAATCGCGACCGATTGGCATGTGGGCACGGACAGCGATAGCCCGCGCAAAATTTGCACGGCGCCAGCGCGGCTGGTCAGCGTCAAATCGACATTTTCAAGTTCGATAACATTTTTGTCCAAGGCCGCGTCTCATCCTCTAAAGGTCTGGCTCAAATTGTCCGCGCAGGTCTTGCCGCGTGCGTGTTCGGCTTCTATTTGGAGAAACGTACTATTGAAGAGAAGCTAAGGCGGAAACATGAAATTGATCGAGGCTCGCGCTCCGTTACACTTCTCCATTGCGCTTTTTGTGGCTATTGGGTTGTATTTCCTGATGCCGCGCTATGCACTTGCCCAATCCTCCAGTCAACCTGCGGCCAAGCCGGTCATTCTCGTTGCCTTTGGCGACAGTCTGACAGCGGGATATCTGCTGCCGCCCTCCGCCGCTTTTCCCGCTCAATTGCAAGTGGCCCTTGGCGCCAAAGGATACAAGGTCGAAATCGTCAATGCAGGCGTTTCGGGCGATACCACAAGTGGCGGATTGGAACGTATCGAATGGACGCTTCAAACCCCAGCCGACGGTGTCATTCTCGAACTGGGCGCCAATGATGCCTTGCGCGGCACAGACCCTAAAGTCCCGCGCGACAATCTCGACAGGATATTGGCCATGCTGAAATCCAAGGGCCTGGACGTACTCTTCGCCGGGATGCGTGCACCTCTAAACTGGGGACCGGAGTATGCCAAAGCCTTTGACGCAATCTTTCCGGAATTAGCGGCGAAACATGCCGTTCCACTCTATCCTTTTTTTCTCGAAGGCGTGGCGCTTGATCCGGCACTCGTGATGCAGGACGGCTTACATCCGACAGAAAAAGGTGTGGCTGAAGTCGTCCGGCGGATACTTCCAGACGTCATCGCTATGGTGCAAAAGATCAGCGAACGCAAAGCGGCGTCCGGCAAGTGACGAGAACCTTGGGATCTAACAACTGATGCCCCGCCTCTTCAGCGCCATTGAACTGCCAGACGATGTCCGCGGCGAGCTGCGCCAGCTGCATCTGCCGATGCCCAATGTGCGTTGGCTGCGGCCCGAAGACTACCATCTGACGCTACGTTTTGCCGGCGATATTGAAAACTCGCTAGCCCGCGAATTCGCCGCCAATCTCGCCGAAATAAACCTAGATGCTTTTCCCATCCGGCTCTGTGGCCTTGGGGCATTCGGCGGTAACGACCCGCATAATGTGTGGGCCGGAGTCGAGCCATCGCACGAACTCGAGGTCTTGGCGCGCGCACACGAAAAGGCCGCACGAAATGCTGGCCTTGCGCCTGAAAAACGCTTGTTCAAACCACATGTCACATTGGCACGCTTGAAGTACTCGAGCGGAGAAGCGGTCGCACGTTTCTTCGATCGGTTTGGGGGCTACCGATCCGAACAGATTTACGTCTCTGAGTTTGTCCTGATGTCGTCCAAGCCAGTGACCGGCGGAGGACCATACGGAGTTGTCGACAATTTCCCGCTGCGCGGCGGACTGGGCGTTGCAGACGATGAGGGAGGGTTTGCTTAGGCCAGCATCAGTCTCCGGGCCACCTATACTTCGATTTTGACGGACCGAAAAAGCTCGAACCGGACGTCGGCTGATACGCCGGCTGAAACGTTGATTTTTTCACCCCGACACGCGTGTCACGGAACTTGCCCCGGCGTAGACCGGCTTTTTCAGCCTTGATCCCTATCGGCTCAGACGTTTCGGCCGGCTTAGGCACATCAGTCGCAGCAGCGCCTTCTTTGGTCAGCGCCGTCTCTGAATTCTGATCGTGGGCTGGAAGCCCTGGATCATCGGGTAACGTGGGCGTTTCAGTTGTGCCGGTGGCCGCCGCAAATTTGGAAACGGATGTGCTGCCAGCATTTCCGGGTAATTCAGTCTCCTTTGACGCCGCCCCGCTTTTATCAGCAATAGCAACTGCGTCGGATTCTTCATACTGCCTGTGCCGGGCAGCTTCCTCGTATGCCCAAGGTACCGGCTTGCAGGCACAGCCTTGTTTGAGTGCCTTTCGATACAAGAAGGCATGAGGCTGATCTTTGTATTTGCGGCCCGAGAGATCGGCCATCGACTCTGTGCTGCCGCCGTTTAGTGAATAATAGAACAACCGCGCTTCGGTTCCACAAGCAGACCGGCACGACTTGGCATCGGCCGCAAAGTTGCGCCGCTTGGCGTTATGCCGAAGTGGAAAAAAGTACCCATCACACGATCGTACACACATGGTCCGGTAGGGCCCGCCGCTGTCGGGTGGACCGATCTCGCCGTCAGCATCATCGGGGCGGGATTGGTGATAGGGGCGCGGGCTGTATTCAAAGCGGTGCGAAGGGATTGTGCGGGTCTGAGGCCTTGCAGGTGCCTGGGGTACTTGTTGACCGCCACCAAGACCAAAAAGTTTTTGAAAGAACGACTGCGCCACAGCGGGCGGTGCCAAAGAAATTGATAACGAAATGGAAACAGCGCAGCTCAATAGCGCTTGCCGGATACGCATGACTGGATACTCAATACACTGGCCTCGAGTACCCGGCATTTGCCCTGCACTCTTCGAATAGGAACCATGCTGCGGGTATCGCAAATATTCACTGAACAGAATGAAGAAAATGCCGGTTTCTTTTACAATGCAAGCACAACTTTGCCCTGTGCTTCGCGCCCTTCGATGACCGACAAGGCCTCAGAAATTCTTTCTAACGGGTAAGTTTTATGAATGCGTGGTTTCAATTGGCCGTCTGCAACCCAGGCCAATAGTTGCTCCATGCTTGCGCGATGCGCGCCGGGATCGCGCCGAACCGCCTCGCCCCAGTAAACACCGGCCGCCGAGGCTCCTTTCACGAGTAATAGGTTTAGTGGTAGTTTCGCAATCGTGCCCGACGCGAAACCGACGACAAGGTAGCGCCCCTTCCACGCCATTGCCCGCATGAGAGGCTCCGTCGCGTCACCACCAACACAATCATAAACGATGTCTGCGCCTTTGCCGTTCGTTAAAGATTTGACAGTGTCTTTGAGATCGTGCCCCGGGAACTGAATGACATCGTCTGCACCCAAAGATTTAGTGGTCGCGAGCTTCTCAGGCGAGGATGCGACCGCGATGACGCGCGCGCCCATCAGCTTGGCAATCTCCACTGCCGCTTGTCCAGCACCTCCTGCCGCGCCAGTAACGACCACTGTTTCACCGCGTTTCAGTTCACCTCTCTCACGCAGACCGTGTGCTGCTGTCCCAAAAGTGACGCTGAGACCGGCTGCAACAGCGTCAGATACCCCATCCGGCACCAGCACGAGTGCTGACGCCTCAACCACAATTTTCTCGGCCGCCCCGCCCCAGCCCACATACGCCATGACACGTTGACCGCATTGAAAATTCGTTACACCGGGTCCGAGGCTCTCGACGACGCCCGCAATTTCTGCTCCGGGCGAAAAGGGCAGCTCGGGCTTGCTTTGATACTTGCCCTGCGTCATCAGAATATCAGCGAAATTCAGACCCACAGCCTTAACGCGAACCAGCACCTGCCCGAACCCAGCCACGGGATCGGCAATTTCCGAGATGCCGAGGCTCTGAATGCCGTCCAAGCTCTTGCAAAGTGCTGCCCTCATGTGAGACCTCCCCTTAATGAAACCAGCCAGTCCCGGCCCGGCTCCCAAACACTTCCTTTATCCGCGTCGCCCATCGGCGCCAACACAAACGGTTAGAACACCGAACCCCTAAGAGTTTAAACCACATGTCGCGAACTCCGTCCGATACCTGGCCTCCAGGTCCCAAAGGCTACTTCGCAATTGGCGCCGAGCGAATGTCGAAGTCATTGAATCTTGGCAACCTGATGCGGTCGGCGCATGGCTTTGGCGCCAGTTTTACCTTTACGGTCGGCGCCAATTATCAAGCCCTCGAGGCACATGCAGACACGTCCAAAGGACAACTGCACTTGCCGCACTACAACTGGATATCGCTCGACGAGATGGCACTTCCACAAGGCTGCAAGCTCGTTGGAATTGAGCTCATTGACGATGCCATCGATCTGCCGAGCTTTCGCCATCCTCTGCGCGCTGCCTATGTGCTAGGACCAGAAATGGGTTCGCTTTCCACGCCGCTGATCGAGCGCTGCGACTACGTCGTCAAGATCCCGACCAGCTTTTGCGTCAACGTGGCCATCGCAGGAGCAATCGTTATGTATGATCGTGTGAAATCGCTGGCCCGATTCGCCGACCGGCCGATACGCGAAGGAGGACCTTGAATGCAAATGAGCCGGTATCTGATGCTGGCCATCGCCGGAATCATCTCCGTTGCGGTGCCTTCCGCGCGCGCAGAGGACATCGCTAAACTGGCAACCCTCATAGATTGGTCGCTTTACACGGATGCCAAAAGTCCGCACCAATTCTGCTTTGTTACAAGCGAACCAAAATCGAGTGAACCTGCCGATACTGCACGCGAGGCCCCGCGGATTTATATTTCCGCTTGGCCGGCCGAAGGTATCAAGTCCGAATTGAGTGTAAGATTGGGCTTTCCGCCCAAGAAAGCCAGCGAAGTTGCCGCGAGCGTAGCGCCGGCATCATTCAAACTCTTTTTCGCTGATGAACGCGCCTACATTCAAGATCAGACCCAGGAGCTCAAACTGGTCGATGCCATGAAGAAGGGATCGAAACTGACTGTTTCGGCGACAACAGCGACTGGGACAGCTGTAACCGACACCTATTCCCTCGCAGGACTAGGCCAAGCACTGCAGGAATTGCAGAAGACCTGTTTTTGAGTACATATGGGTACTGGCATTAACCTAGCAGGGGTTTAACGCCCAAACATCTGCTGCAGGCGCTCCGTATTCAATCCCGGCTTGATGGCGTGGTTCAAAAGTTCATCGGAAAAGAACTGAGGCCGTTCGCCGAACTTGTCTTTTTCGATTTCCTTGATTTCGCCCGTATTCGTCTGAATGCGAACATCGCGCGTGATAACTGTACCATCGGTAAGGATTGCCGTTACGCGGAGATCGATGGTTTCGGTGTTTACCGGCCAACGGCCGGCAACCATGTCCTTGCCAAGACGCCCGAGCCACTGCGGCAATGGCTTGCCGTTGGCTTGCATGACGCGATACTCAGATACGTCCGCCGACCCATCGTGGGCTATGCCGGTGAATTTCACGATGAGAGTCTTTTCACGCACGATCGTCTCGAAAACAAGCTCCGTCGCGTTCCCTGCCGTGCCATCGTCAATACCGAAACGAAGTGAGAAGCCCGATAGGCCTTTGACGTCCCAGTCATCGAGCCCGAGTGCACGGCCGAATGGCGCAACTTTTAGTCCGATTTCTTGCAGCCGCGCTCTATCGAGCACACTCGACTGCACGACCATGGTGCCGTTTTCAAGCTCAGACAAACCATCAAGAGACTCGACGCGGTTCGCGGCATCCAGAATGACATCGTCGGCGCCGAGACTGCCAGCAATACTACCGAAGCCACCGATGTCACGAACGGCCTCAAGCACAGCGCCAGTGACAACGAGGCCATTTCCAACCTGTGCGATGACCCGGTCGACGGGCAAATCTTGGGTTTCCGGTTCAATCCGAACGTGCTCATCGCCTTGGACAGAGACGTAGATGTGCGCTGAATCAACGCCACCTTGGCCATCGCTCACCCAATAGGTGATGACAGCGTCGCCGGTAAATCCAGGGACCGGCACAAAGTTCACTATTCCTTTGCTGTCAACTGAGACATGGCCAGTTGTCGCCGTGACAGCAGTTACTCGAAGCACGTCGCCATCGGTATCGCGGTCGTTGCCAAGTACGTTGACAGTTACGGGCTTACCCGGCTGCGTCACAACCCGATCATCGTTTGCTACAGGTGTTGCGTTCACCGCTTTGACGACGACCGTGACTGTCTTCTCGACGGTCACCGTCCCATCGGTCACAGTGTATGTGAACGTGTCTGATCCGACGTAGCCGTTAGCTGGCGTGTAAATGTATTTGCCATTGGGTAGCACAATCACTGTCCCATGCGTAGGCAGTGTATTGCCGCGGCCGTACGTGAGAGCATCGCCGTCAGCGTCGAAAGCCACCGGAAGTTTGCCAAACGCCGGAGTATTCTTGTCCGTCGCAATAGAGGCGTCCACTGCCGTTGGCGCGTCATTGAGCGGATTGACAGTCACCGTCATCGTTCGCGTTACGGTCTCGAAGCCATCCGATACCGTATAGGTGAACGTGTCCGTGCCATTGTAGTTTGCGGCCGGCGTGTAGGTGAACGTGCCATCTGGATTGACGATGACCGTTCCGTGCTGTGGCGATGTTGAACCCGCGGCATACGTGAGTGGATCGCCATCCGGGTCGCTCGCACCAGGCAGCGCCGATGAAACCGGCATATCTTCGTTCGTGGCGATCGCTCCGTTCACGGCGGCGGGCGCATCGTTGCCCCCCGTCAACATAATCACCAACAGAGCGGTCGTCGTACCACCTTGGCCATCGCTCACGGAGTAAGTTACGGTTTCCGTAATCGACACACCGGGTGCTAGTGCGTTGGCAAGCGCATTCGGAGTGAACGTGTAGCTGCCATCGGGCATGACTGTAAGGGTACCGTAGTTCAGTACGAGCGGACTACCCGCGGACACAGTCGATATGCCATCCGTCACAAACGTCGCAGTCAAGGAATCGCCGTCGGCATCAATATCTGCGCCGCCGGTGCCCGTTCCAGATGTAATCGTACCCGTGATGACGTTGCCCGACACCAGTGTACTGTCAGGTCCCGCAATTGTGTCGTTGTTGGCCACGGGGGCGTCGTTGACGGGGTTGATGGTGAGCGAGACGACGGCTGTTGCGGTTGCGCCATTGCCGTCGCTGATACGGTAGGTAAAGCTGTCGGCGCCGTTATAGTTGGCGTCGGGCGTATAGGTGAAGGTACCGCCGGCGTTGAGAACCAGCGTGCCGTGCAGCGGTGCCACCACCGGCGACAAGCCGTTCAAAGCATTGCCGTCGCCGTCGATGACCGTGATGGTATCGCCGTCGAGATCGCTGTCCTGTCCGGGTGTGCCGGGCGTCAGATCGCCGGTGATGGCGGTATCTTCATTGCCCAAGAACGTGTCCGCAACCGCAACCGGCGCGTCGTTGACCGGCGTCACGGTGCCGGAGACGGTGGCGGTTGCCGAGAGCGTGCCATCCGAGATGGTGTAATCGAAGGCTGCGGGTCCGTTAGTGTTGGGGGCGGGGGTAAAGACGAGGCTGCCGGAGACGGTCAGTGCGACCGTGCCGTTCGTCACTGTCACGGGGCTGCCGAGCGAGATCAGGTTGCCATCGACGTGGGTGATGGAGAAGCTGGTGCCCACGTCAACGTCTGTGTCGTTGGCGCGCACGTTGATGGTGACGCTGGCGTCTTCGGCCACCGTGAAGCTGTCGTTCGCTGCCACGGGGGCGTCGTTGCTGCCGGTCACCGTCACCGTGATGGTGGCGGTGGCGGTGCCGCCTTCGCCGTCGGAGAGGGTATACGTGGCGGTGGTGGTGCGGGTGGCGCCGGTGGCCAGGTTATCGAAGGCGGTGCCGGGGTTAAACGTATAGGTGCCGTCAGCGAGCACGGTGAAGGTACCGCCGTTGGAGCCGGTGACGCCGGCGCCGACGTTCAAGGCCGACCCGTTGACAGCGGAGACGGACAGCGTATCGCCGTCCGCGTCGCTATCGAGCCCAAAGCCGTTGGTGGCGAACACGTTGCCGGTTGAGATCAGGTTCTCGGTGGTGGCAAACGCATCGTGACGCGCGATGGGCGCCGGGTTGGTGATGGTCCAGGCGAACGTCTGCGAGGTGGTGAGACCAAGCGCGTCGGTTGCCGTCACCGTCACGGAGAAGGGACCGGTGACAGAGGCCGAAGGATGAACCGTGCCGGTGATGAGACCGGCGGCCGAGATCGACAAGCCGGGGGGAAGACCCGTTGCCGAGAACGTGAGGCTGTCGCCGGCGTCGGGATCGGAGAAGTTCGCCGCCACGTTGAACGAGACGGTTGCCGCGTCCACGCCCGCCTGGTTGGAGAGCGCGCTCGAGGTTGGCGCATCGTTGCCCCCCGTAATGGTCAAGGTCAGGAGGGCGGTATCGGTGCCGCCTTCGCCGTCCGAGACGGTATATGCGATGGTCTCCGTCACCGAGACGCCGTTGGCCAGCCCGTTCGCCGCCGCGTTGGGGGTAAAGGTATAGCTGCCGTTGGCGGCCACCGTGATCGAGCCGTACGTCAGGCTCAAGGGCGCGCCCGCCGCAACCGTGCTGGCGCCGCTTTGAACAAGCGTCACACCGAGCGTGTCGCCGTCGGGATCGCTATCCGCGCCGCCAACGCCCGTCCCCGATGTGATCGTGCCGGTCAAGACGTTGCCCGAGAGCACCGTGTGATCGCCGCCCGCGTTGGTATCGTCGAGCGCAACCGGCGCAGGGTTGGTCACTGTCAGGATAAACGTATCTGAAACAGATCCGCCCGCGCCATCGTTCCGCGTGACAACAATCGTGAACGGGTCCGTCAGCGACGCAGAATTATCGATTGTGCCCGAGATCACACCGGTTGCCGTGTTGATCGAAAGACCGGCCGGCAAACCTGTGACAGAATACGTGGCACCCGGGCCATCAACGTCCGAGAACGCGGCGGCCGCATCGATCGAAACCACGTCCCCGTCAGAACGCGTGATATCAGACAACGGCGACGAAACAACCGGCGCGTCGTTCACGGCATTGACCGTGCCCGAGACGGTGGCCGTCGCCGTGCCGCCTTGAGCATCCGAGATGGTGTAATCGAAGGACGCGGGTCCGTTAGTGTTGGCGTCCGGTGTAAAGACGAGCGTGCCGGCGGCGGTCAAGGCGACCATGCCGTTCGTCACCGCGACCGGGCTACCGAGCGAGATCAAGCTGCCATCGACGTGGGTGATGACAAGCGTGTTGCCGTCAACGTCGGTATCGTTGGCGCGCACGTTGATGGTGACGCTGGCGTCTTCGGCCACCGTGAACGTGTCGTTGTTGGCCACGGGGGCGTCGTTGACGGGGTTGATGGTGAGCGAGACGACGGCTGTTGCGGTTGCGCCATTGCCGTCGCTGATACGGTAGGTAAAGCTGTCGGCGCCGTTATAGTTGGCGTCGGGCGTATAGGTGAAGGTACCGCCGGCGTTGAGAACCAGCGTGCCGTGCAGCGGTGCCACCACCGGCGACAAGCCGTTCAA
Organism: uncultured Alphaproteobacteria bacterium; assembly: GCA_963819605.1. Taxonomy (GTDB): domain Bacteria; phylum Pseudomonadota; class Alphaproteobacteria; order Rhizobiales; family Hyphomicrobiaceae; genus Hyphomicrobium_B. The sequence continues at coordinate 297,524 of CAWFWU010000010.1, forward strand.
AGCATTGCCGTCGCCGTCGATGACCGTGATGGTATCGCCGTCGAGATCGCTGTCCTGTCCGGGTGTGCCGGGCGTCAGATCGCCGGTGATGGCGGTATCTTCATTGCCCAAGAACGTGTCCGCAACCGCAACCGGCGCGTCGTTGACCGGCGTCACGGTGCCGGAGACGGTGGCGGTTGCCGAGAGCGTGCCATCCGAGATGGTGTAATCGAAGGCTGCGGGTCCGTTAGTGTTGGGGGCGGGGGTAAAGACGAGGCTGCCGGAGACGGTCAGTGCGACCGTGCCGTTCGTCACTGTCACGGGGCTGCCGAGCGAGATCAGGTTGCCATCGACGTGGGTGATGGAGAAGCTGGTGCCCACGTCAACGTCTGTGTCGTTGGCGCGCACGTTGATGGTGACGCTGGCGTCTTCGGCCACCGTGAAGCTGTCGTTCGCTGCCACGGGGGCGTCGTTGCTGCCGGTCACCGTCACCGTGATGGTGGCGGTGGCGGTGCCGCCTTCGCCGTCGGAGAGGGTATACGTGGCGGTGGTGGTGCGGGTGGCGCCGGTGGCCAGGTTATCGAAGGCGGTGCCGGGGTTAAACGTATAGGTGCCGTCAGCGAGCACGGTGAAGGTACCGCCGTTGGAGCCGGTGACGCCGGCGCCGACGTTCAAGGCCGACCCGTTGACAGCGGAGACGGACAGCGTATCGCCGTCCGCGTCGCTATCGAGCCCAAAGCCGTTGGTGGCGAACACGTTGCCGGTTGAGATCAGGTTCTCGGTGGTGGCAAACGCATCGTGACGCGCGATGGGCGCCGGGTTGGTGATGGTCCAGGCGAACGTCTGCGAGGTGGTGAGACCAAGCGTGTCGGTTGCCGTCACCGTCACGGAGAAGGGACCGGTGACAGAGGCCGAAGGATGAACCGTGCCGGTGATGAGACCGGCGGCCGAGATCGACAAGCCGGGGGGAAGACCCGTTGCCGAGAACGTGAGGCTGTCGCCGGCGTCGGGATCGGAGAAGTTCGCCGCCACGTTGAGCGAGACGGTTGCCGCGTCCACGCCCGCCTGGTTGGAGAGCGCGCTCGAGGTTGGCGCATCGTTGCCCCCCGTAATGGTCAAGGTCAGGAGGGCGGTATCGGTCCCGCCTTCGCCGTCCGAGACGGTATATGCGATGGTCTCCGTCACCGAGACGCCGTTGGCCAGCCCGTTCGCCGCCGCGTTGGGGGTAAAGGTGTAACTGCCGTTGGCGGCCACCGTGATCGAGCCGTAGGTCAAGCTCAAGGGCGCGCCCGCCGCAACCGTGCTGGCGCCGCTTTGAACAAGCGTCACACCGAGCGTGTCGCCGTCGGGATCGCTATCCGCGCCGCCAACGCCCGTCCCCGATGTGATCGTGCCGGTCAAGAGCACGTTGCCCGAGAGCACCGTGTGATCGCCGCCCGCGTTGGTATCGTCGAACGCCACCGGCGCAGGGTTGGTCACTGTCAGGATAAACGTATCTGAAACAGATCCGCCCGCGCCATCGTTCCGCGTGACAACAATCGTGAACGGGTCCGTCAGCGACGCAGAATTATCGATTGTGCCCGAGATCACACCGGTTGCCGTGTTGATCGAAAGACCGGCCGGCAAACCTGTGACAGAATACGTGGCACCCGGGCCATCAACGTCCGAGAACGCGGCGGCCGCATCGATCGAAACCACGTCCCCGTCAGAACGCGTGATATCAGACAACGGCGACGAAACAACCGGCGCGTCGTTCACGGCATTGACCGTGCCCGAGACGGTGGCCGTCGCCGTGCCGCCTTGAGCATCCGAGATGGTGTAATCGAAGGACGCGGGTCCGTTAGTGTTGGCGTCCGGTGTAAAGACGAGCGTGCCGGCGGCGGTCAAGGCGACCATGCCGTTCGTCACCGCGACCGGGCTACCGAGCGAGATCAAGCTGCCATCGACGTGGGTGATGACAAGCGTGTTGCCGTCAACGTCGGTATCGTTGGCGCGCACGTTGATGGTGACGCTGGCGTCTTCGGCCACCGTGAACGTGTCGTTGTTGGCCACGGGGGCGTCGTTGACGGGGTTGATGGTGAGCGAGACGACGGCTGTTGCGGTTGCGCCATTGCCGTCGCTGATACGGTAGGTAAAGCTGTCGGCGCCGTTATAGTTGGCGTCGGGCGTATAGGTGAAGGTACCGCCGGCGTTGAGAACCAGCGTGCCGTGCAGCGGTGCCACCACCGGCGACAAGCCGTTCAAAGCATTGCCGTCGCCGTCGATGACCGTGATGGTATCGCCGTCGAGATCGCTGTCCTGTCCGGGTGTGCCGGGCGTCAGATCGCCGGTGATGGCGGTATCTTCATTGCCCAAGAACGTGTCCGCAACCGCAACCGGCGCGTCGTTGACCGGCGTCACGGTGCCGGAGACGGTGGCGGTTGCCGAGAGCGTGCCATCCGAGATGGTGTAATCGAAGGCTGCGGGTCCGTTAGTGTTGGGGGCGGGGGTAAAGACGAGGCTGCCGGAGACGGTCAGTGCGACCGTGCCGTTCGTCACTGTCACGGGGCTGCCGAGCGAGATCAGGTTGCCATCGACGTGGGTGATGGAGAAGCTGGTGCCCACGTCAACGTCTGTGTCGTTGGCGCGCACGTTGATGGTGACGCTGGCGTCTTCGGCCACCGTGAAGCTGTCGTTCGCTGCCACGGGGGCGTCGTTGCTGCCGGTCACCGTCACCGTGATGGTGGCGGTGGCGGTGCCGCCTTCGCCGTCGGAGAGGGTATACGTGGCGGTGGTGGTGCGGGTGGCGCCGGTGGCCAGGTTATCGAAGGCGGTGCCGGGGTTAAACGTATAGGTGCCGTCAGCGAGCACGGTGAAGGTACCGCCGTTGGAGCCGGTGACGCCGGCGCCGACGTTCAAGGCCGACCCGTTGACAGCGGAGACGGACAG
>CAWFWU010000011.1:0-51155 GCA_963819605.1 uncultured Alphaproteobacteria bacterium
GCTGGATTGTGAGATGGGAAGGTATGTGTCCATGGGGCGAGTTTGCGAGGCCCCTTACCGGTAGTCAATCAAATCGCCGCACACCAGGCACCCATCGTGACCAATTGGACACGTGGACATTTGCCAAACTGGTCAAATGGACATCATCAAGCGCAGAGAGAAAGGTCGGACAGAGACATTGAGAACTGCACACTTGTCCAAATGTACCCACGTTTTGAGAATGAGCGGCCAGCAAAATGCACAACCGTGCAAATAGCCAACTGGTCATGTGTGCAGATGTCGAACGTGATGCCGTGTGCAACAGCACATTTGACAATTTGCCCAAGTGGTCATTTGCACAACTGTCCATGCGTTGGCGGTGGGAAGGGATCGACGTGAACGAGTAGAGTGACAGCGATTTTTATCGACCCTGAAGCTGGAACAGCCGCCACAGTTTTACAGGTCAACTGGCGGAGTTCTGGCGCGCGACGACGCACCCTGAAAATTCTTCCCACCACCACATAACAAACCGGCCGAAGGCCTCGTGATTGGTGCTGCTGGGGAACCTGGGACGGGACTTGATGGATACCCGGCGATGCTGGAGGTTTGTCGCCTCGAACAACTCTGACCTCTGCAAAGCCTTCTTACGATCGTGGGCCTGATCGGGACTTATCCACAGGGCGACCGGTCTTTAAGACCTTCTCTAAGAATCTCTAACAGTCTCTAGGGTTCTGCAAACACATGAATTTGCGAGGGTATTTGGAGAATGTGTGGCGCCGTTTCCCGAAGTGGTGACGTCGTTTCCCACAAATGTGCTTTCGCTTCCGCGAGTTGTGTCGTCGTTTCCGGCAACAAAATACTTATCCCCCAGCGGCACAGTGCAACGTCCACGAATGGGAAGGGCCGTCACAGATCGAACAGCTCACCTAAATCAATTCACGGCCTAGCGAAACTGTGGTTTCGCTTCCGAGCTCCAAACGAATTGAACGCGAGTCGAGCCACGGTGAGAAAGCAATCCACTGGCTGACGATAAATCAAACACTTAGCAAATATGCAGCCAAAATCTTGTGACAGCTGTTCCCGAATTCGTGGCGGCTACTCCCATTTTTGTTGCCGTTGTTCCGTGTGACGGCGACCGCACACAGGGCTGCTTAAAATTGTGGCGACTGTTCCCAAAAATGTTGCCGCTGTTCCCATTCTGAGCGACAGTTGGCTTACGGAAGAAAGCCACGGCCTTGGTTCGCGAATTATCGGATGCCGAAAAGAAGCGCCTTGAGCGGGTTGGCGGCCGGCGTGGCCGCAATCGTCCTTCCAAAGTTCCAGCACGCCTCGTTCGAACAAGCGCCTTTGCCCCAAAGCGGCGTGGTCTCATTACCGATTCAGCGTTCGAGCGCCTGTACGTGGTGCGCGGTCATTCGGTCGTGCGGGTTGCGGGGAGGGAACTTGGTTCCCAACATCGTGATGCGCTCTATGCCGTGTTTCGCCTCAGCCATGAGAGCGAAACCCGCAAGGACGATGACAGCCCAGTCGGCTACACCCGCCACCTGAAGGTGGATACCACCTGGCGCGAACTCCTAAAGGTCATGGGGCTCACCCAGCACGTCAACAACATCGCGGCACTGCACTTCACGTTCGAAGATATCAAGAAGGTCGTGGTCACCGTCTACGAGGGCGACGAGACCCGTCTTCTCGAACAGTACCGGCAAGGCAAACTGCCCAAAACCAAAGGCAAGATGGGCAACCTGCTGAATGACGTTGAATGGGATGGCCTCGGCCTCGACGACTGCGTGAGGGTTTACTACGGCGATTGGACCGCCACCATGGTGATGTCGGCCAAGCTGGTGAGCTTGAACGCCGACGTGCAGTTCGCGTTGGCGTCAGACTATGCCAAATCCTTTTGGCCCTACATCGACAGCCTGCACCGGCACAATTGGGTGGATGAAGACCGGCTTGCCGAACTGGTCGGCCGCGACCTGTGGAACGAAACCGAAAACGCCAACACGCGGCGGGATTTTCGCAGCAAGTGCCGCAAAGCCTTTGACGACATGGTGAGGGCAGGGGGCTTGCGCTCGTGGCGCGTGGACGTGCGCGGCGATGGCCGGAAGAAAACGCACCGGTACAGCTATGACCATGCGCTCAATGAGCAACCGGAATTGCCGTTGCTGGACCACGAGCAAAGTCCTGTAATCAGATGACGTTGGCGGTCGCCGTCTATTTGACACCATTGCCGCATATGGCCATCGCATGAAGACCGAATTGGGACCAAGTCGAGTTCTGGCTCTTCAATCATCTGGCATGTGAACTGTTGGTTGGCTCCGGTGCTCCGGTAGACATCCCAATTGAAGCCCAGAGCCAGATCGGGAGTGGTATCCTTGCCTAGGCCGTTTTCCTTCCAGCACGCTGTTACGGTTCTAATGCCGGCAACGACTGTCAGGTGACTGGTCGTCCATTCTGATTTGCTTCGCGGCTTTGGGGGCAGATGGGCCTCGCACTTGAACGCTTTGGCAGAAACGGTGACACAGCTGCGTTCCCATGAGCCTTGGGACGGCGGGCTTTGTTCAAGCAACTGTTCCATCAGCTTCATGCAATCGCTCAGTTTGGAAAACTCAGTCGCTTTCGCCGATGCGAGTGGCAGAAGCAAAATTGCAGCTACGGACGAATACAGGATTTCATCGAAGCACTCCGGAGCTTAGGGGTTAACCCGCATACACTTAAACTAGGTGCTGTGCGGTCCTCTGGCAGCGGCAGGTTTGGCTCGTCCGCAACGGTTGCTCCGGACATGCACGTTGGATGTCATATCGGCTCCGGCTAGCTCTATGTGCCTTTTTCCAGATCAAAAAATAATGGCATCGACATCACGTGCGCCATGAACGATGCGGATCTCGGTAAGGTCGTACTGATCAGCGCGAAAATAGGCGCAATACAAGCCAAACACATGAAGGCGAAGGCCTGGCCTGATCCAATCGCGTGCCGCGCCCGTGACACCGAGAAGAGCGATGCGATGAAGATCAGCGACAAGGTCAGCAACAAAGCGATCAGCGGCAACGTCGCTGTCGAGCGCAATATAGTCGTAGATACCATCCAGATCGGTCTTGGCAGCGTCCGTTAGGATGAGTGTTCGAGCGTTGATGGCGATGCCCCCTGTCAATGCGGGGCAGTTTAAGGGTTCTCGCGATTCGCGGCGAGTCACCTGACGCCGTTTTAAGCGCGCGGCTTTTTATCAGCTGCGCGGGCGCGGCCACGGGCAACGACATCGGCGGCAAAGGCTTTAGGATCGGTGACGGTGGTGGTACGGCCAGCGGCTAGGTCCTGGTCGCCAGCGTCGATGAGGGCACGCAGCTCTTTGAGTTTCAATTCGTGTTCTTCCAGCATGCGCAATCCCGCCCGCACGACTTCGCTCTCATTGTTGAAGCGGCCATGTGAAACCTGCTCAGAAACGAATTTTTCAAAGTGATCGCCAAGCGCGATGGATTTGGGCATGAGCGTCTCCTTCATGCCGGATATTATTAGATAATAACTATTAGTGCAAGCGGCGATTGAAGGGCCTCGTTTGAAGCACCTACTCAGCGGGCACCTTGATGACGGTCGGGGAAGTCGCTCCCATGGCCTCTGCAATTGCAGCGCCGACCTTTTGATTGAACTCCCGCAGCTGCCCATCGCCAAGGTGCGCATAGCGCGCGGTCGTGACCGGCGTCGTATGCCCAAGCAGCTTGCCAATGACGGGAAGGCTTCCACCATGCAGCACGCCGAAACTTGCGAACGAGTGGCGAAGGTCGTGGATGCGGACACCTGGCAAATCCGCTGCTGCCCGCACCAGCTGCCAGGGCCGTTGCAAATCACCGATGGCCTGTTTGGTGACGTGCCCGGTGAACACAAACGGATTGCCTGAGACGCGCGGCAGCGTGGTCAGGACATCGAAGGCTTGTTGATTGAGCACGATCGGCTTGGCGCCGGTTTTGCTATCCGGTAAGCGCAAAACGCTGCGTTCGAAATCCACATAGGACCATTTGAGGGTCTGGATTTCGCCGAGCCGTGCGCCGGTGAAGATCAACAACCGGAAAGCTGCGGCGGCATACAAGGTGATTGTTCCATTGCCTTCGAGCACGGCCAAGGCGTTTCCAAGCCGCGTAAACTCATCGGTTGATAAGAAGCGCTCGCAGGACTTGCCGCGATAACGCTGCACCTTCCGGCACGGGTTGGCGTTCTCGGGTCGCCAGCCCCATTCTTCGGCCAAGGAGAACATCTTAGAGAGTAGCCGTATCGAACCATTGGCGGCGCCGGGACCACCGAGAACTGGCCGTCCCCCGGCCGTCCGTCGGTCGACCGCTGAATGGGGCGCTTGGTCTCGCCGTTCTTGACGGCGCGCATGAAGTCGTCAACGTCCGCACGTGTCACCTCTCCAACCGGACGGCGGCCGAGCAGGGGAATGATGTGGTTGGCAATGTTACGCTCGTCTGCCGCGACGCTGAGCGGTTTCTTGTGCTGCCGGGCATGTTCTTCCAAATACCGCTCGCAGAGGTCAGCAATGGTCCCTTGCTTGCGTTTGGTGTCGCGCACATGCGCAATATCGGTGCCCCCACGAATTTCGCCCCAAAGGCGCTGAGCTTCGTGCCGTGCCGTCTCGGCCGTCCACGGCGAACCGTGATCGCCAATGACAAGCCAGCGCTGACGGCCTCGGATACGTACCTTGAGGACATACACTTTGGAGCGCCGCTGGCAGCGCACCGCAAACCCCTTGACGTCCGTATCCCAGAGCGTCTCGCCGGGGCGGAGTTGATCGATGGCACGTTTCGTGAGGCGGATGGATGCCGTCATGGCGGTGAACCCTGTAGCTGATACAAGGGAGAAAAATTCGTCAGACGTCAAATCAGTAGTCAGATGATTCCTAGCGACCAATTAGCGACCACATTGTTGCGAATCAGCGAGAAATCATGGCGTTATCTGACATTAAAAACAAGGTAAAATCAAGGTATTGAGTAATGGGACGTAGGCGTGTCACTTCCATGCATTAAACTTAAAATCCTGAGTTCGAAAGAGCGTGAGGGTTCGAGTCCCTCCGTCCGCACCAATAATACAAATGGGTGGCATAAGCGCCGGTCACGGAGGCGTTTCAATCCCGAGGCGCTGTAAAGCCTGGCGCGGTTTGATCTGCATGCCGTTGGCTTTGAGTGACAGCGAATAACTTTCAATCGCCTGTTTGTTATTACCCCGCGCCTCGGCAATTTCGCCTTGGGCAAAGTGAGCCGACGCATTATCCGGATTGATTTTGAGCGCGGCTGCGAGACTAGCATCGGTTTTGTCTCGGTTGGCGAGCTTCTCATAGGCCCTCGCCAAACCGATATGAGCTTCTGGATTCTTTTCGTCCAGTTTCACTGCGTCTTCGTACACCGCTGCTGCCTTGTCGAAAGCACCTGCCATAAAATAACTCTTGCCGTTCTTCAGCCGCGCGGCAATGTCGCCGGGCTTCAATGAAACGATACGTGCCCAATCAGCGGCAGCTTTCCCGTGTTCGCCATGCTCGTTCAAGGCTTCCGCGCGCCCGGCCAGAATAGCGAGATTATCAGGGTCGGCTTTCAGAACTTCTGTGAAGTCCTGAACGGCCTCGCCAAAATCAAACAGGGTCAACGAGGCCCGGCCGCGGAGCGTGAATATTCGCGTTCGGCCGGCCGCATCAATGCCTTGCGCCTTCAGCAGGCGAGAGCACGCAAGAAGAGCAACGTAAGCGCGGTCTTGCTGCTCGCAGTCTTTCTGATCGCTTTCTGAAGAATTGGCGGCATCGCCCGGTTGGCCGTATGTCGCGTCCTCGGCGAGCGCGGCTCCGCGTTCGAGGAGCAATGGAAGCGCTAGCAGGATAGCTGCGCAGATTTGGGTTGGCCATGTCCAAGTTCTAGCCCGTATATAATTTTCCGAACGCATGTCCTACTCGACCTTCTCGTCTCTTTGCACTTACCAATCTTAATCGAATCTTACCGCCGCTGTCATCGCTAGTCGTCGAATGCGTGCGAGGCGCCAAGTCGGTGAAGGGCTTTATAAGCGTTCCAATAGCGGTGGTTATATTTTACGACGAGTTTGTAATTTTCAATCGCCATTTTCACATCGCCCCATCGGTCAGCGAGTTCGGCCCGTGCGAGATAGGTGGTCCACTGTCCTGGTTTGGCCGCGATCGCCAGGTCGAATTCCTTCAGGGCCATTTCCCGGTCTTTGAGTTGTTCGTAGACGCCGGCACGCTCCACATAGATGTCGGGGACGCCGGGTTTTAACTGAATTGCCTTATTGAAATCTTCGAGCGCCTCATGCGTCCGACCTGCCGCCAAGTAGCTGGCGCCTCGCTGCCGGTAGCTATCGGGCTGATCCGGATTGAGTGCGATCACATACGACCAGTCGGTCGCGGCAAGTTCGTGCCTTAAAAGGAGCGTGTAAGCGTTGGCGCGACCAGAGATTGCGGCAAGGTTTACCGGATCGAGTTCAATCGCGCGTGTGAAATCGGCGACGGCAGCGGCCGGTTCTTCCTCCTTCAACCAAGCGGTTGCGCGCGCCGCGAAAACTGTCGATCTATCCTTTGGGTTTAGTCCCGGAGCATTCGCCATTTCGGCGCATGCGCGGACATTTGCAGCTCGCATATTGTCGCCAAAGCACTTTCGTTCAGGTGCGGCTTGGGCCGCTACGAGGGAAGCGAACGAAAGCCCGGCAACGAATGGCGCAAAGACGGCCCCCGCCAAAGCGACGGCCTTTCTGATCGCTGATATGACATTCGAATTCATCATGGCGTAATGGGAGCCGTATTCTCAATTCTCGTGTTGGACGGCCTTTCGCTACCGGAGCAATACTTTATGGCGGATGCTCGATGCCGAGACGGCGGAGTGCTTTTCGCGCATGCGAATAAACCCCGTTGATCTTGAGCACCATCTCGTAATCTTTGATGGCCAACTTCTGTTCGCCCCAACGTTCAGCCATGACCGCTCGTTCCCAGTAAATCGACAGATATCCGGGATTTAAAGCGATGGCGTGATCGAATTCTTGTTTCGCCTGTGTTTGGTCACCGAGTGAATCATAAACAGCTGCACGGCCGATGTAGGCATCGACACCGCTGGAGTTGATCTCCAGCGACTTATCGAAGTCGGCGAGAGCCTCAGCGTGCCGGCCGGCAGCCAACAAGCTGGTCCCGCGGGAACGATAATATTGATCGTTCTTGGACTGGTCTGCGATAACACGCGACCAATCTTCAGCGGCTTTGGTGTGCTCTCCGAGCTTGGTATACGCGAGTGCACGGTTTTTGAGGACTGAGATGCCGCGCGGATCGATGGTAAGGGCGCTTGAGAAGTCGGCGGCGGCAGCTGCCGGATCGTCTTCTGTCATCCAGGCTTTGCCGCGCCAAGCGTAAATCCGCGCCCGGTTTTCAATGCTGAAGTCCGGAGTGTTGAATTTTTCTGACATGATAAGTGCCGTGCAGGCGCGGATAGCAAACGACGCGACGTCGTCCTGCGCACAATCCTTCAATTCTGGCTCACGCCTCTGTTCTTGGGTAACGGCAGGCGTTGTGGTAATGAGCACCGACGCCGCGAGCGCAAAGGCAGCGTTACCAAATTTTCGTCCGGAACGGCCGCGATCCGCCGCGCCATTCATTGCGAGCTTTTCAACGTATGCGCCGTCATTTGGCTCGCTGTAGGCCCGGCCATGTCTCGTCATGGCGGGGTAAAGACCCCAAGTCTCTGCAACCGGCGGCGCGCGTCTTCGTAGACACCGTTGATTTTCAAGACTTTGACATAGCTTTCAATCGCTAATTTATCTTCGCCCCAATGCTCGGCAAACTCGGCGCGTGCCCAATGCAGTGGCAGATAGTTGTCGTTGACTTCAATGCCCTTTTTGAACTCTTTGTCGGCTAGATGGCGATCCTTGAGATCGTGGTAGACGTGGGCGCGGCCGATGTACGCGTCGATGGCTTTGGGATCGATCTCAAGCGACTTGTCGAAATCCGCGAGGGCTTCTTTGTGCTGCCCGGCAGCCAGGCGCTCGTTCCCGCGCCGGCGATAGTACATGTCATTCTGCGGCTGGAGCGCAAGGAGCTGCGACCAATCTTCGGCCGCCATGCTGTGCTCGGCGAGCTTAGTGCGGGCCTTTGCTCGCCCTTCGAGTGCCGCAACATTGATGGGCTCGATTTCGAGCGCGCCAGTGAAGTCTTCTGCTGCAGCCTGAAACTCGTCTTCCTTGCTCCAGCCAACGCCGCGCAAGATAAGGATGCGCAGGCGTTCACCAGGTTCGAGTTTCAGCTCGTTGAGTATGAGGGTGCAAGAGCGAACCACGCGCGGGGCAGAATCCGTCTGTTCGCAATCAGCAAGCGTTTGCGCTTGGCTGGCATCCCGGCCGGGCTCTGGTCTGGCGTATGTTCGTTCGGGTTCCGCAATTGCAGCCCCGCCATACAGCATCAGGGCCGCTGCATGTGTCACGATCCGGTTAGTATGCCGAAGCGCTAGGGATACTAGAGTGTCGTTTTGCATCAGTCACGGCCCACAGTTTGCAATCGTTGACGTGCCCGTTCGGGGTGTTAACCCCGCGAAGCGGGCGAAACATACAACACTTAGTCCGCTAGCCCAAATACCATAACGGCATCGCCGGTGCGGAATCCCCAAATGGAACTCCCACCTGCGGCGACTGCAATATACTGTTTGCCATCAATAGCATAGCTGATCGGCGGGGCGTTAACACCAGAGCCGCAATTGAATTTCCAAAGGCGCGCGCCGGTTGCTGCGTCAAAAGCCGAAAAATCGCCGTTGCCTTCGCCCATGAAGACGAGGCCGCCTTTGGTTGCGAGAACGCCGCCAACGAGGATCTCGTCGGTTTTCGTCTGCCACAGGATCTTGCCTTGGTTTTTCAAGTCGATGGCTGAAAGAAGTCCGTATTGCGCTTCCTTGGCGGGCTCGAAGGCGCTGTAGGTTACTTCCGGGTTATTGCCTGAGGCTGGCGTCGTCTCGATGCGGTAGGTGAAGGGCATATGCATACCCGCGACGTAAACGACGCCCTTGCCGGCGTCATAGGATGTTGGCGACCAGTTACTGCCACCGCCGGCACCCGGCGCGACGCGCACTCCGCCTTTGGCGGGTGCTGCAAACATATTCTCTTGGGGCACGAAGGCTTCCGACTTGAACAGGAGCTTGCCAGTGGTGCGGTCATTGACAAAGTACCAGCCAACTTTGCTGGCTTGACCGACAGCTGGAATGGTTTTTCCGTCGATCGTGACATCAAATAATGTCGGCGGGCTTGCAACATCGTAGCCCCACATATCGTGTGGCACCTGCTGGAAGTGCCAAACGAGTTTGCCGGTTGCTGCTTCGAGCGCGACCAAAGAAACGGTATATAGATTGTCGCCGGGACGGCCCGCGCCCATGGATTGGGGAGAGGGATTGCCGGTGCCGAAGTATATTAGGCCACGTTCACTATCGACCGCTGGCGAATGCCAAATCGAGCCGCCGCCAAAGCGCCAAGCGTCGCCAAACTGCGCTGCGTCGGCCTTCTCTTTGGCAACGTCGCGGCGCAACGGCACGCCATACGCGGTCTTCTCGACGAATTCGCCTTCCCAGCCCTTCTTCGTGGTTTCGAAACGCCACTTCTCGGCGCCGTTGGACGCATCAAACGCTGCCATGAACCCAGGTTGCCCATATTTCCCGGCGACGCCGATGACGGCGGAGAGCTGGCCGTTTTTTTTCAGAGCGTCTTCGAGATGAAGCCCATAACCGACGCCTGTAATGCCGACGATGACCATGCCGTTGTAGACGAGTGGTGCTGCGACCGAGCCAACGCCCGTTGATCCGGTAACCGCATCCTTGATGAGCGGGTCGGCGGCGTTAATAGCACTTTTATCTTCCGTGGCGGCGGCCGGCTCGACGAGTGTGATGTCCCAGACTTTCTTGCCCGTGTCCTGCTCAAGCGCGATCAGATGCGCATCGACAGTAGAAATGAATACCTTTCCATAGCCGAGCGAGACTCCGCGGTTGGCCGGCCCGCAGCAGAGTTTGTCGGATTTGCGCTTATGCTCGTAGCGCCATTTTTCCCGGCCCGTCGCCACGTCGAGCGCGACAACATTCGAGAACGGCGTAGAAATATACATGACGCCATCAACGACAATCGGCGTTGTCTGGAATGTTCCGGCGATCCCAGTTTGATAAATCCACTTCGGCACCAGCTTCTTGACGTTGCCGGTATTGACACCGTCGAGCGGCGAAAAGCGCTGGTTAGTATAATCCCGTCCATAGAGCAGCCAGTTGGAATTGTCCGATGCCGCAGCCTTCATGCGGGCGTCTGTCATGGGTTCTGCCGTGGCGGATAGCGGCATCAACGCAAGGACAATCGACGCTAAAAATGCACCAAGAGCCTGGCCAATCGCTTTGCGGCCCGTGGCTTGGTTCCAGCTCGCTAAGAATACGGACATTGATTTGAGTTCCTTCAGAATCTTGCAGTGGCAGCGATGTCTCGAACAACGAGGCGGTCGCGATAGGGTGGGCGATAGCGAAGGACCCCGTCTATAAAAAGGGCGCCGCTACGATCATAGCGGCGCCCTGGAATGATACACCTGACTGCTCGGTCAAATGTGCGTCATCGGCTCGTGAAGCCGGCCGGTTTCGCCATCACTTCTTATGCAGTGCCTTCACGTAGACGATGATTTTTTTAATCTCGTCTTCCGTCAAATAATCGTTCCAAGCTGGCATGCCGAGTTCAAGCCGCCCGGCCTGAACGACCATGAACATTTCATAGTGATCGGCTTTGGCGGCGTACTTTCGCAAATCGGGAATAGTGCCACCCGACACGCCATTCGGCCCGTGGCACTTGTAGCAAGCCTGCTTATAGAGCTTGCGGCCGGTATCGACAGATTTGTCGTCAGAAGGGAAATCTTCGACCGTTTTTGTATCGACGCGCCATGCAGGTGAAAGTGCAAGACCATGGTCGTCTGCGCCCAGATCTTCGCCTGTCTCGGGAACAATAGCCTCAGTGGTCTTACCGTCTGGCTTTGCAGCTTCGGTCTTCGGCGCGTCGGCTTTGGGGGCTTCCGCTTTCGGAGCCTCTGCCTTAGGTGCTTCAGCCGCTGCAGCCGTGGACACAACACCGGTTGCTTCGGCCTTCTTTTCGGCGCAGGAGCAGCGGGCGCCGCCTCGGCCTTTTTGTCAGTCTTAGGCGGACCGTCGTCGTCCTTCTCTAACTCTTCCTTGGATTTAGGTGGCTCGCCGCCTCCGGTTCCGGCCAGTTTCACCATACCGTACTTCTCGAAGATCGCGGCCATGCGCCCATCGCTCTCAATCTTGGCGATGGCCCCGTTCACAAGATCGCGCAGTTCTTTGTCAGCTTTGGCGAAGCCAATGGCGATAGGAAATACGAAGTCTTTCTCGGTATTCGCAAGAACCTTGAGGCTGGTGTCCCCGCTGGACTTTACTTCCCAGCCGCCTTCCAAGGCGGGAACCACGGCCGCATCGATCTCTTTGTGCTTCAGCGCATCAATCATTTCCGTCGTATTCCGGAAAAGTTTGCGCTCATAGCCGCGGTTGAAAAGTTTGAAATCCGGCAGCGTTCCCATCTGGACGCCAACGCCCTTGGTCTTGGAATCTTGCAGTATTGTGTCGGATGCATCGGCGCGGGTGAGGGTCGCAAAGCCGCTGGAGTAAAATGGCTTGGAAAGGATGACCTTGAAATTGTTTTCCTCGAACGAGCCATCGACGGGGAAGCCAGGAAAGAAATCACATCCGGCGTCTGCGAGCTGGCGCACGATTTTCGTGCCGCGGTGTGTTGAATGCCAAGTGTAAGCCAGCTTGAAGCCGAGTTCCTTGGCAATCTCCTGCGAGACATCAATATCGAAACCGGCAGGGCTAAGCTTTTGGCTCGAATAAGGAAGGCGATCGGGGTCGGCGCAAACCGTAATGGTGCCGCTTCGCTTGATGCGCTCCATCGCGGCCTGTTGGGCCTGAGCGTCACTGGCCGCTGGGATCGTCAAGAGTGCAGCTACGATTGCGAGTGACATGCCAGTGCCGTGCCGAACCATTCGTTGTCTCCATGTCGCCAAAAAAGCAAAAACCGGAAGGGGCAGAGCCCCTCCCGGCCTATTGTAGACTAATTAGTCCTCACGAACCAAGCTCGAACACGTTGATTACGCCGCCCTTGTTCATGCCGTTCTTGAGGTGGTCAGGAACGCCCTTACCAGCCCAGAGCGGGAATGCGCCGCCGTAACCAGAGGCAACTGCTACGTACTGCTTGCCATCAACTGCGAAGGTGATGACGCCGCCGATGATGCCCGAAGGCGTCTTGTAGCTCCACAGAACCTTGCCGGTCTTTTGGTCGTAGGCCTTGAGGTTACCCTCAAGATCGCCAACGAATGCCAAGCCGCCTGCAGTTGCAAGCGAAGAGCCCGACTGCAGAGGCGAAGGCGTATCAACCGACCAAGCAACTTTGTTGTTGTTGAGGTCGAAGGCCACGAACTTACCCGTGCCCGGTTCGTTGATTTCGCCGCCGGCGCCAAGGTACATCGTGCCCTTCTTGAACTCAGTTGCTTCGTGGTGGAGTTTCACGCAGATGTGTTCTGCAGGGATGAACACCATGTTGGTCTTCGGGTTGACCGACATATGCGCCCAGTCCTTGCCGCCGAAATACGACGGGCAGAACGTTGCGGGCTTGCCGACGCCAGGGCGCTTGTCCGCCTTGACTTCGAGCTTACCTTCTTTGTTGACTGTACCCCAATCGACAATCGTGAACGAGTTGGCACGGATGAACTTACCGGTGGTGCGGTCGTTCAGGTACATGAAGCCGTTCTTGTGGGCGTTGGCGATAGCCTTCACCTTCTTGCCATCGACGTCAACATCAACCGGGATGTTTTCGTTCATGGAGTCCCAGTCCCAAGCATCGTTCGGGATGTGCTGGAAGTACCATTTGCGCTTACCTGTATCGGCATCGAGCGCGATGACCGAGTTCGAGAACAGGTTGTCGCCCGGACGCATATCCGAGTTCCAAGGTGCCGGG
Organism: uncultured Alphaproteobacteria bacterium; assembly: GCA_963819605.1. Classification (GTDB taxonomy): domain Bacteria; phylum Pseudomonadota; class Alphaproteobacteria; order Rhizobiales; family Hyphomicrobiaceae; genus Hyphomicrobium_B. Next base: position 12,973 of record CAWFWU010000011.1, read on the forward strand.
TTGCCCGTGCCCCAGAACGTCAGGTTCTGCTCAGCGTCAAAGGTGGCTGTAAGCCAGGCAGCACCGCCGCCGTACTTGGCAGAGTCCTTGCCCCATGTGTCGTAGCCTTCTTCGCCAGGCTGCGGGATCGTGGAGTGCTTCCAGACCTCGTTGCCGTCTTTGGCGTTGAGCGCCACGATCTGACCGACGACGCCAAATTCGCCACCGGCGAAGCCAGCGAGGATCTTACCCTTCACAACGGTAGGAGCCATCGTGAACGTGTAACCGGCCTTGTAGTCTTCAAGTGTCTTTTCCCAGACGAGCGTGCCGTCCTTCGCGTTAAGCGCGATAGCGCGCGCATCGAGCGTCAGAGCATAGACTTTGTCTTCATAGAGCGCGACGCCCTTGGCAAGCTTACCGCAGCAGGCAAACTGAGTCGTGTCTGCGGGTGTCTTGACTTCGTAGCGCCATAGGCGGGTGCCAGCCTTCACATCGTATGCGTCGATGAATTCGCTCGACACGGCGACGATCATGATGCCGTTGTTGACTTGCGGCGTCACGGCCTGGCCTTCAAGCGTGCCGAGTGTGCTCGACCAAGCGAGCTTCAATTTGCCAACGTTGGCGGTGGTGATCTGTTCGAGCGGGCTATAACGTGTGCCGGCGTAGTCACGTCCGTAGATCAGCCAGTCGTTGCCGTCTTTTGCAGCATTGAGCAGGCGGTCTTCGGTGACAGGCTTCCAGTCAAGTGCCATTACCGGCGCAGAGAATGCTGCGACCGTGCTGGCCGCCGCAATCATGCCGGCAAGTGTCTTAGTTATTTTCATTCTTTTCCTCCTTAAGCGAGATCGTTCTTCAGTGTTGCAACACTCTTGAATACCAGCGGCAGCAGGTGATCTCACCCTGTTACTCGCTGGGATCTGGATACAGTTCGTGCACCTTATTAGCGTCGAAGGCAATGGAGACTCGACCAATGAATAATAGATTTGAATCCCCGCAAAGCGCTCGCTTAGTAACACGCACTGCTGTGCTGCTAACTAAGCTCTTCGTGCCTCTGTGGATCACTCGCACCCGTCTTCATTTTCTTCGAACGCGCGTCGTGAGAAACTAGCAGCAATCAGCGTGCCAATATTGATAACGGAAAAAGCTGGATTTTTGGCCCGGTAATCTGTCGCCGGAAGCAATGAAGTGTCGCGCCATTGCGACAGCCGTCGCAATGGATCGTCTATAGCCGTGTCGCGCCGCAACGGGTGTGCCGCTTCAAAAATATTTTCATGAACAGTTCTAGAATAAATCATAGCGCTCAAGCAATAAATGCAGACGCTGCGGGATTGGCTTGGTTTGCTGCACTGCAAAAAGTTTGGGGCGAGTTGGGGGCGGATAATCATGTCACTTTGCCAAGTGACGTTGTGGAAGAACTAATTCTTGCCGTTGGCTGGCGCGGTGAAATTTTGGCTGACTTCGACCACGAATTTCTGGCGGAACGCGCGGGCGAAATCTTCGTAGCCAACTGAGGGTACAAGAAATGCTCCAGGCCCGCCGATAACGTTATCCTTGAACCAGCCTTCGATCGTAGCCGCGTCTTTGCCTTCGAGAATAGGCAATCCATTGATAGTCACGCCGCCGCCGAACAAATCGGCGCGGGACGTTTCGAGCAATTGGCCCGTGTTGCAATTGTCGGGACCGTCGCCCGAAACATCGACGACGATTTTAGCGGCGCGTGTCGGCATGCGGGCGACGACCTTGTCGGCGACGTAACGCAGCATACGTGCGAGGCAGGTGAACTCGCCTTCTTGCTGCGGCAAGGTGCGGATGGTGTTGGCCAGTGCCTTGGCGTCGCCGGCATTCGAGATTACGGTCCACGGTACCGAGAGTTTCGCCTTATCGGCCCATGTCACCATGGAAATGAGGATCCGGCCGTTGGGCCCACCAAGGACCGCATTGATGACGGTTTCGTCTTCGAGTGCCGCGGCAATGCCTTCCATCTGCAAGTGATAGCGTTTTTCATCAACAGAACTTGAGACGTCGACCGACAGGATCAGTGCGGTATCGACTTGTGAGGGATCTTCTTGGGACGACGCAGTCAAGCTAAAGGTGCCCAATGCAGCGGCAGCCGCCAAAACCTGCGTCAGCGTCGAGAATTTGCGCCGGAATGACATCAAAAACTACCCTCATGAATTGCCGCGCGAAACTAGCCAACGCCAGAACCGCCTGTCCCTTATAGGGTGCGTGACCGAATTGTTCAAAGGTTCGATACGGTTGGCCGGTCCGGGCGCGCGGGGCTGTTGCGGAAAAGATTAACTTTAGAGGTGTTGCTTGAACCAATCGACAGAAGCGCTTGAGGCCACCTCGAAGTCCTTAATGTAAGCATCAAAGTGGCCGCCCTTGAGTGTGATCAGCCGCTTTGGATGAAGGGCTTTCTCGTATCCAGCCAGCGCCTGATCGGCGACGGTCAGGTGATCGCCGAGAGCTACCACGATCTGCAGCGGTGTCGGGCTGACAAACGAGAGGTAGGCGCCCGGCTCGTAGTCCATGAACATTTCGACGGAGCGAAGCGTCACCTCGTTGCGCCACGAGGGCGCGCGCAGTTTTTGGGTCTCGGTGAACCAGGTCCAGGAATCGCCCGTTGGCAGGGCTGCAGGACCCGCAGGATTTTCCGAGACGACCGGCACCATGGCGGGCGCTTCTCCGCGATAACGGGCGCGGCGGTCTTCGGCCATTGCGGCTTGGAAGCCGGCAATGAAGTCGGCACGCACAAGCGCTGGGCGTTGTTATGGCCGCTGATCAGCGGAACTTGTGCCGAAACGCATTTGACGCGCCGGTCGGTGGCGCCGACGACGATGACATGGGCGCCTGAGTAGCTTGAGCCCCAAACGCCGATGCGTGTTCGTATCGGTTGCGGCAGTGTTTCGGCAAATGTAATCGCGTCGCGGTAGTCGCGGATTTGCTGCCAGGGATCGATTTCCTGGCGGACCTTGCCGTCGCTCGCCCCGAAGTTGCGATTGTCGAACACTAGGGAAGCGAACCCAGCGGTCTCGAATTTTTCGGCGAATTTATCGAGGTACATCTCTTTCACGGCCGAGTATCCGTGCGCCATAACAATGGTCGGATATTTCCCGGCACCGGAGCCCGGCACATAGTGCCAGCCGCGCAGGATAGTGCCGTCATCTGTTTTGAACTCTATGTCCTTGCGCATTGTGCAGCCTATCCCTTGCGGTGTTAATTCTCAGAAACCCTTAGAACGTGCGGCCGAGTGCATCGGCATGAGCTGTAATCTTGGCTTTGTCCTCTTCAAACAGGGTCTTTTCGATAATGAACGAGTGGACGACAGGCACGCCGATGAACTTGAGCCAAATTTCCATGTACGGTTTTTGATGATCCCAAATGGAGGAATCAAAGCCGCTATCCCCGTCATAACCGATGCCGCGCGCATAAATGACGAGCGCTTTGCTCTTGGTGAGCAGGCCATTGAGGCCGCGCTCGTCGAAAGTGAACAGCAGATCCTTGTGGCTGACCGCATCGATGAGCTGCTTTAAGCGATAAGGGATGCCAAAATTCCACATGGGTACGCCGATGAGGATTTTGTCGGCGGCGCGGAAGCGCTGGGCGTAGGAATCGAGCTTGGCCCAAGCCGCCGCTTCGGCAGGTGTCCGGTCAATGCCGGCCAGTCCTGCGTACTTTGCCCCGAAAGCGTCCTGATCGATAACGGGAATATCTTCGCGCCAAATGTCCAGCACGTCGATGGTGTCGTTCGGATGGGTCGCCTTGTACGCGTCGAGGAATGCCTTTGCAGCCTGAATTGAGATGGAGCGCTCTTTGCGTGGAGAGCCTTCAACGTAGAGCAAGCGGGCCATGATATTGTCCTCGAGAAGTTGTTGATCTTGACGTGTTGGTACGGAGCCGTCGCAGAGGCGTCAATGAGACTCCCCCGAAAGGCTTAGATCACGACCACGTGGTCCAATGTCTAGTGCACCGCATCAAGGAAAGATCCCGCGGGCTTGCCCCATCACGACGAGTCCAACGAGACAGGCGAGCGCCACGGAGTGGAAGAACACATAGCGCAGGATCGAGCCCTCGTGCCCGTACCACTTGGTGGCGGTCGAGGCGACGACGATCGACTGCGCGTCGATCATCTTGCCCATCACGCCGCCGGACGAGTTGGCGGATGCCATGAGAACGGGATCCAAGCCCAGTTGCTCGGCGCTCACCTTCTGCAAGCCGCCGAACAGCACGTTGGATGAGGTGTCCGATCCGGTCAGTGCCACGCCGAGCCAGCCGATCAAAGTGCCGAAGAACGGATAAAAGTACCCGGTATTTGCCAAGAGCAGGCCCATGGTCGCGTCGGTTCCCGCGTAGCGCGTCACGAAGCCAACGGCGAGCATGGCCGCAATGGTCAGCAGCGAATAACGCACCATCCAAAACGTTCGCCCGTACATTTTTATGATATCGACGAGGCCGTAACCAAGTACCAGTGCCGAAAGAATAGCCGCGAGGAAAATGCTCGTGCCTGTCGCCGAGAGGAAATTCGGCTTGTAGACGGCTTTCTCGGCTTCCGCCTTGGCAACGACCGGCGGAACCTTTTCCACCTGCTCGTGCAAGTTCGGCACCTTCCACTCGGTGTAAGCGCTCTTCGTGACACCGCAGATGCTCTCGACAATCGCAGCGCGCGTTTCGCCCGCTTTCAGGGCCGTCGGGCAGCCGTTCAAGGCTTCCTTCACTGCCGGAATGCCCCAGACAAAGACGAAGAGGCTGAGAATGGCCCATGGTGCCCACACGCGCGCGCCGCCGCCGCCACCTCCTTGCGGTGCAGTCGAGCCCACCGCCTCCACGTGGCCATCGGCGGCAAATCCGCTCGGCATCGCGGTCATCGGGTTTTTCGGCTGCCAGACTTTGAGGAATAGTGCGAGACAAGCCATCGAAGAGATCGCTGCCACGACATTGACGAGCCACGGCCCGTGATAATTCGAAATCAGGAATTGCGGCACCGCGAACGACATGCCCGCAACCAGGATCGCCGGCCAAATCTCAAGCATCTTCCTGAAGCCGACGAACGCCCAGATCAGCCAGAACGGCACCAGGATGCAGAATGGCGTCAATTGCTTGCCGACCATCGCGCTGATTTCGAGGAGATCCAATCCGGTGACGGCCGCGAGCGTGATAACCGGAGTGCCAAGAGCGCCAAACGCGACGGGCGCCGTATTGGCGATGAGCGACAAACCAGACGCCGCCAGCGGCGAAAAGCCGAGCCCGATGAGCATCGCAGCTGTCACTGCGACTGGTGTTCCAAAGCCCGCCGCGCCTTCGAAAAACGCACCGAGCGAAAAGGCGATAAACAGAAGTTGGATGCGGCGGTCGCTCGAGAGGCTCTGGATGGACGCCTGCAGCCGCAGGAAATCACCCTTCTCGTTCGTCAGGTTGTAGAGAAACATGACGTTCAAGATGATCCAGCCGATCGGCAGCATCCCGAATGCGGCACCATAGACCGCTGCCATACCGGCCTTCTCCGCCGGCATGCCGAACGCCAGGATGGCAACGGCGAGTGCCGCCACAAGCCCAAGCATCGCCGCGTAGTGCGCCTTGATCTCAAACAGCGCAATCGATCCCAGAAGCACGAACACGGGGATCGCGGCAATGAATGCCGAAACGGCCATATTGCCGAACGGATTGTAGACTTGTGACCACATGACGTTTCCCTACGCTCCCCGGGCGCCCCCCGGGAGCGGGCGCGTTGTTCAAGTTTCTCTTTGTCGGGAGAGTAGTCGATCGGCCCGTACCTGGTAAACGGACCAAACGCTTTATTCAGCTCGCAGCACAAGATTTTTTTAGCAAGCTCACTATCCGGATACTACCAATACCGGGCATATTGCCGTCCCTTCTATTCTATTCCGGCGGCGTCCACCTATAGAGCCAGTCGTAGCCCGCCATCACGCGCTCTGGTGGAAGCGCGCGGAGAACGCCATTGCGCGCCGCCGCCATGAGGCCGCTCAAGTGATAGATCCGGCCGTTACGGCGGGAGGCAGCTTGAACGCGCATAACGCGGGCCTTGCGGTTGTTCTCATATCGCAGCAAAGCTGCCGGAATATCGCCCGGCGTCATCGCGATTTCTGCCGCTACAACGCACGCATCCTCAACCGCCATCACCGCACCTTGCGCCAGGAACGGCAGCACGGGATGGGCTGCGTCACCGAGCAATGCGATCGGACCTTTGACGAAGGGCGATGGCACGGAACGCTCGTAGAGAGACCACTTGCGCCAGGCGCCCGCAGTTCGGATGACGTCCTGCAACGGCGGCGCGAATGATCCGATGCGGGATTGAACTTCGGGGAATGCGACGTCCGAGCTCCACGCTTCAGTTTGCGAGGGGTCATCGAAAATCGCGACAAGCGCGACTTCCCTGCCGCCCCGAACGGGATAGTGCACCACATGCGCGCCAGCGTCTAACCAGATGTGGATGTCGTTGCGGCGCAGGGATAGCGCAACGGCCTCGGCCGGTAAGACAGCGCGATAAGCGCACTTACCCGAGAAACGCGGCGGCTTGCCGTCGAAAAGTTTTGTCCGCAACGCCGACCACAGGCCGTCCGCGCCGATCAATGCCGCGCCGGAGAGTGTCGCGCCACCTGCGAGACGAGCCGTAACGCCTGAACGATCGCTTGTTGCGTCAATGACCCCGGTATTTGCTGTGATTGTGATGAGTGGTTCGGCCGTGGCGCAATCCAGGAGGGCGCCATGGAGGTCCTGCCGGTGCAGGGTGCAGTAAGGTGCGCCGTGGCGGCGGGCGATCCACGCGCCAAGCGGGAGCGCACTCAGCTCGACACCGCTTCTCGCGTTCAATACCCTGATCAGATCAGGTTCAGCCACGCATGCGCGCAGCGCGTCGTCAATGCCAAGCCAGCGCAAAACCCGCATGCCGTGCGGACCGATCTGGATGCCGGCACCTTCTTCAACGAAGTTGTCTCGGCGCTCTAGGATTTTGGACGGGAGGCCGTGGCGAGCCAGCGCAAGGGCCGTCGCAAGTCCACCAATGCCGCCGCCGGCAATGAGGATCGGGTGGTCTGATGCCAAGCGCACTTTGGCTGTTTCCGTTAAGCTGCGTCAGAAACGAGCGCGCCCTTGGGATCGCTGTCATCCGCGCCGAAGCGTTGCTCGTGTACGTAAAGCGTCGAGCAATACGGGCAAATGATCTGGGCGTCCTGGCCCATGTCGAGGTAGACGTGCGGATGATCGAATGGCGCGCGGGCGCCCATGCACTTGAATTCCTTGACGCCGATGAATATGCGCTCCGATCCGCTATCATTGGCAAAATACGGGATATGCGTGCCAGCCATTCGGCCCTCTTGCGCGGTTGCTTTCGTCGCGTGCACGATACCTTCGATAGCGATCCAATGGTAGGGGATCGAAGTCTACTATTCGCCGCAGGGGTTCTTGATGCAGACTTTTGACAGTGCCGGTGTCGAAATCGCCTATCTCGATACAGGAGGGGGGGCGGGCAAAGTGCCGGTGCTGCTCATCCACGGCTTTGCCTCGAATGCGGCAACGAATTGGGTATCGACCAGCTGGATCGATACGCTACAGCGGCAGGGCCACAGGGTGTTGGCAATGGATAACCGCGGGCACGGGGCGAGCGGCAAGCTTTATGAAGTGAGCGACTATGGCTCGCCCCTCATGGCAGAAGACGCGCGGCGTTTGCTCGACCATCTGGGTATCCAAAAGGCCCACGTGATCGGCTATTCCATGGGTGCGCGGATATCGGCCTTTTTAGCACTCGCGCATCCCCAACATGTGCAAAGCCTCGTGTTTGGCGGTCTTGGTATCAATATGGTGCGCGGCCTTGCGGGCACAGGCCCCATTGCGCACGCGCTCGAAGCGCCGAGCATCAACGATGTCACCAATCCGACCGCGCGCACGTTTCGCGCGTTTGCCGAACAGACCAAGAGCGATCTTAAAGCGCTTGCCGCATGTATTCGCTCGGCGCGGACACCGATTACAAAAGAAATGCTGGCAACTCTTGTCTGTCCGGTGCTGGTCGCGGTCGGTGAACACGACGTCGTTGGCGGGCCGGCGGAAGATTTAGCAGCACTGATTCCAGGCGCGCGTGCTTTCACCATCCCCGGCCGCGATCATATGAAGGCGGTCGGCGACAAGGCACACAAGGAAGCGGTTGTCTCATTTTTGGCTGGGATTGAGGGCGCAGCGGCGTGACGCGGCGAAACGGGCCCGGCAAAAACAGAAAGGCCCTGGCAAGGCAGTTCGTTGATCTGTTCGAGGACAATCACGGGGGGTGTTGTCAGATCAAGAACTGCAAACTGCCAGGACCTCCAAAAAACGCGCCTTTCGGCAAACAGCACCGTACGCGATACACAACGGTTTGATTGCAATGGCTGTACGCGAACACGAACTCAACCTTGCTACGCAGTACAATTATTTCCAGCCTGTACCAAAAACACTTTCAAAGCTGAACTCTGCAATTTCAGAGCACCTACAACATACGCCCAGTTTGCGACGGCCAGACTTCACAAATCTTGCTCCGTTTCAGTCTCTTGTGGATAATTATTGAATTCGCCGCAGTGCAGCGTTTCCCCATTAGCGCGTGAACTGACGCCATTTCTCCGCCGCGCCTCAGTCGCAATAGAGCCCGAAATTCCGGGCACTAAAGGCGCGGGGACTGGGAAAGATTTACCGAAGATTAAGCATATTGGCGGTAGCGTCCCGGCCCATGGTTCTGCGTCGTATCAGCGTCTTTCTGCCTCTCGCCTTCGTGTGGCTTGCGAGCCTCGTGATGTTGTGGGGCTGTGGCTCCAACTCCCAAAATTTCGTCGCGAAAGAAGAGCCTTGGCGCGAGACGGAAGAGCGCGCCTGCTTGAGCGCGGGCGTTGTGCGCACCAATTCTTTTGTACAGTCTCGTTCAGCTCTTGGCGGACCGAGCGTTTGCGGGACGGAACACCCCTTCGCCATGTCAGCGGCGATGGGTGGCCGCGTTTCGATGCGTCCTGCCGCGCTGCTACGCTGCCCGATGGTGCCGACGGTCGACCGGTGGGTTGCGGAAGTTGTCGAGCCGGCGGCGCGTTTCCACCTCGGCAGCCCAATCGCGGAAGTGAAAGTGGCAGCGTCCTACGCATGCCGCCCGATCAACCACGTTTCCGGTGGGCGCTTGTCCGAACACGGCTATGCCAATGCGCTCGATGTTTCGGCTTTCACGCTGGCTAACGGCTACGTTGTGACCGTTAAGGGAGGCTGGAACGGTAGCGAACGCGAGCGCGCGTTCCTGCGCGCCGTTCACTCCGGAACATGCCAGCATTTCACGACAGTGCTCGGGCCAAACTACGACTCCAATCACCACGATCATTTCCATATGGACCTCGCCCGCCACGGCCGCAACGGTCTGAACCGGATTTGCAAGTAGCGGTTCTCCTGCCGCTTGGGCCTAATGCAGCGCCAAAATGATAAACACATCCAAACTGCTGCCCCGAGCGGCCGGGCAATAGCCAAACTTCCCGTTTCTTTCCGTAAATTTAGGGGAGTTGGCGCGCGAGTGACGCTAAACTTGTGGCTTACTGACTCGCGCCCCAACATCCCCGCACGATTGAGCTCGTAGATTTCGCCCATGCAATGGAAAACCATCCGCCGCACACTTGGTCTTGATGAGGGTGGCCCATTGCGTGCCGCCTTCGATGATCTTGCCGACTACTTGGGTCTTGATCTCCTGAAAGCCGGCCCAGTGCAAAACCGTGTGGCATTCACGATCGCGCTCGTTACGCTCGCCGCAAAAATGAGCAAGGCCGACGGCGTATCGACCCACGTCGAGGCGGAAGTCTTCGAGCGCCTGTTCGACGTGCCGGACGACGAGCGGCCGCACCTCAAGCGCGTGTTCGATCTTGCGAGCCAAGACATCGCCGGGTTCGAGATTTATGCCGGCCGCATGGCGAAGCTCCTGGCAGAAGAGCCGGAACTCAAAATTTCGGTGCTCGAATGCTTGTTTCATGTGGCCAGTGCCGACGGCATTCTGCATCCCGGCGAGGATGCCTTCGTCGCGCGGGTGGCCGGAATATTCGGCGTCAGCCAGCCGGACTACAAGTCAGTGCGCCGGGCTTTCGTCCATGATCCCGACAGTCCCTATGACGTGCTGGGCGTGTCACCCAAAGCGAGCGACGAAGAAATCAAGGTGCAGTACCGGCGCCTCGTTCGTGAACATCACCCCGACGCACTCGTCGCCAAGGGCGTGCCGAGTGAATTTCTAGCCGCATCTGGCCGCCGCCTTGCCGCGATCAACGCGGCCTACGAGGGTATACTTGTGGAGCGTGGCCGATCTGTTGCTCAATCGCTGGAGCGGACGCCTTGAGTGCGAGATCCGCTAACAACGCCAATGCCACTAAGGCATTCAAACCCGATACGCGGCTCGTGTCGCGCGTCGCCCCGGCCCTCAATGCCGAAGCCCGTCGCAATGGAGTGCGGCCGGTATTTCTTATTATGCATTACACGGGCATGTCGTCGGCCGAGAAAGCCATCGACTGGCTGGCGCGCGCCGAGAGCAAAGTCTCGTGCCACTATGTTGTCGATGAGCGGGGCGCGATTACGCAGCTGGTGCCGGAGAAACTCAGAGCCTGGCACGCGGGTGTCTCATACTGGCAAGGCGAGACGGACATCAATTCGCATTCGATCGGCATTGAAATTCAAAATCCCGGACACAGCGACGGCTATCCGGATTTTCCCGCGGCGCAGATCAAGGCCGTAATCGCTTTGTCGCGTGATATCATCCGGCGCCATAAACTTTCGCCGCAAAACATTCTTGCCCATTCTGATGTGGCGATTGGCCGGAAAATCGATCCGGGTGAGAAATTTCCTTGGGCGCGATTGGCACGAGAGGGCGTTGGCCATTGGGTTCGTCCATCACCAATTCGCGATGGAACTGACGATTTTGTAATCTCCGCGCGTGGTGAAATGGTCAGCGCAGCTCAACGGCTGCTTGCGGAGTTTGGATATAACATCGTCGACTCTGGCGAGTTGGATGCAGAAACGAGCAAGGTAATCCGGGCTTTTCAGCTGCATTTTCGCCCGCGCCGAGTTGATGGCCGGCTTGATCGCTCGACACTGAGCACATTGCAGCGCCTCGTTGCCGCACGTCCACGGTCTCGCGCGACTTGACCCATTGTCTTACCCAGACCAAATTCATAGTGCTTGAAGCGCTTATTGGCGCGTCACGCGTTATTACCACGTCGTTGCTTTGAATCGTGTCTTGTCGAACGGAAACGATACATGGGTCGTACGCACTATCGTCCAGAGACGGTGACCGTCATACTCGCAGTTTTTACGGCTGCGGTGTTGAACTATCCGTTCTGGCGTATGTTCTTTCAAACCGTCGCGCCAAACAGCCAATTCGAATGGCTATTCGCCGCCGCAACTTTTGTTGTTCTATTTCTGGCAGTGCATTTGGCATTGACGCTAATTGCCTTCCGGCCAGTGTTTCGCGTTGTGAATGCGCTCTTGCTGCCTGTGTCGGCGGCCGCCAGTTTCTTCATGTTAGAGTACGGCGTCGTCATCGATGCCGGTATGGTGCAGAATATTTTTGAGACGAACACCGCCGAGGCTGGCGACCTGATGTCGGGCAAGCTCGCGGCGTACACGGCAGCGTTTGGAATTTTGCCTGCAATACTTTTATGGCGATTGCCGGTCGCGTGGCGCCCGATCCAGAACGAGCTCACGGCAAAGCTCAAGATTGCCGCCGTCTCTGTGCCGCTTGCCGCCGCTGTTGCATTCCCCTTTTCGTCCGATTTCATATCTGTGTTTCGCGAGCACAAGGAACTTCGTTTGACACTGTTGCCGCTGAATTACCTGAGTGCCACATTTAAGTACGGCCGGAAGGCGGCAGATAAAGGTCCGGCACTCGTGATGCCGTTTGGCGAAGATGCAGTGCGAGTGGCCGGCGCGACGAACAGCGGGCGCAAGACGCTCTTCCTCATCATTGTTGGGGAGACAGCGCGGGCCGATCATTTCTCGCTCAACGGCTACGGCCGCCCGACCAATCCGGAACTCGCTAAAATTCCCGAACTCGTCAACTATGCAGAAGCCTATTCGTGCGGAACCGATACGGCGCAGTCTGTGCCGTGCATGTTTTCGGGGTTGGGACGCGCCAATTTTTCGAATGCCGCCGCCGCCGGTCAGGAAAATCTTCTCGATATCCTAAAACGCGCAGGGCTTGACGTGACGTGGCGCGACAACCAAACCGGCTGCAAAGGTGTTTGTGACCGGGTGCCGACGGAGGTTCTGACTGGGCTCAACAAGCCTGAATTTGCTTCTCATGATGAGAACCACGATGAAATTCTGATCGATGGGCTGCGGCAGCGGATTGGCGCTCTGGCGCACGACACTGTCATTGTCGAGCACATGATGGGCAGCCACGGACCTGCGTATTGGAAGCGTGTTCCGGAAAAATTCGAAGTTTTCAAACCGGTCTGCGCGGACAGCCAATTCAGCCGTTGCGAAAATGCGGCAATCGTCAATGCCTATGACAACACGCTCGTCTACACCGATTACGTCTTGTCTCGTTTTGTCGAAACGCTGAAGGCCGGTGACGCGCAAGGGATCGACACGGCCCTAATTTTTATGTCCGACCACGGCGAGAGCCTTGGTGAGAAAAACATGTATCTCCATGGTATGCCCTACGCTATCGCGCCCGAAGCTCAGCGCCACGTGCCGGCGATCTTGTGGATGTCGGACGGTTTCCGTGCCAGCCGGTCTATTGATCTTGGCTGCATGAAAACGAAGGCGTCAGCGCCTATAAGCCACGACAATCTCTTCCACACGGTATTGGGCGGGATGGACATTAAATCACACGTTTATGATCCTGCTCTCGACCTTTTTGGTGCGTGCCGGCGGGGGCAAGGGAAGAGTCAAGGCACGAGCGCTGGGATGCGCGGTGCCGCGCCGATGTGAATGCTTTCAATCTAGAGCGCGCGTAGAGCCACCTTGTAAAAACACAACGCGGCAAAATTATTTTCAGAAACAGACGGTCGTAACTTCTAAGCAATCCCTTCTCCGTATGATTTGAATCACATCTGGCGAACGGAGATTGCTATGACGAACGCAGATACCCGCCACCATCCCAGGAATTCTACCGCGTTGCGTCATGGTCTCGTTGCTGCGCTCGCTGCGGCAGCATGGGTACTCCCCATCACGCAAGCGTCCGCCGTCAGTGCGCGCGTTAAAGTCGCGTGTTCAAGCGACTACTTCGCCTATTGCAGCATGCACAAAGTGGGCACTCCAGGGGTGAGACAGTGCATGAGGTCGGCTGGTCCAAAGCTCTCAAAACGCTGCCTCAATGCCTTGATTAGTGAAGGCGAAGTCTCGCAAGATGAAGTCGCGCGGCGCGCCGCCAATTTGAACGACGAATAAGCGTCAAGCGACTTTCGGGCGTCGCGCAACCGGCCTAGACTTGAGGCCAAGTTTTGGGCTTGGCCCGATTTATCCCGTGAGACCGTCGTGACATGAGCCTTCTGACCACATTCGGTACCGAGATGCCGCTCGACGCGTTGTCAGTCGAGCTGAAGCGCAGGATTGAGGTACGCGGCCTTGGGCCCCCTCGTTCGTTCACGAAGTGGGCTGAGCAGATCCTGGTCGATCATCCCGAGCGCAAGGCGCTGGTTCTACGGGACGGCGCCAGGATAGAGGGCAGCGTTGAACTGGATAGCGACGACCTGGCCGAACGGGGTATCGCGACGATCGCGGTCTTAGGTGACTTAGAGATCACAGGCCGGTTGACAAACGCCGATAGCGAAGGTGGTCCATTCCTCTTTGTCGACGGAGACCTGCGGGTCAGCGAGATCGTCAAGGGCGGTTCCAGCATCATCGTGCTCGGATCGGTGATAACACGCGGTTTGCTGATCTGCGACTTAAGTATCGGCGCCTTCCTCGCGGCCGGCGACCTGTCGGCCTCTGCCGTCATCCTCTGCGATCAGGATTTGCACGCCGGCGGCACGATTACCGGAGCGATCATCAGCGAGGAACTGGGCAACATGCGCGCCAGTCTGGTACCGGAAGTCTTCGCGGAACCTGACGATCTCGATGACGAATTCGCCGACGGCGATCTCATCCGAGAGCGTCTGGAAGCCGGGCTGCCGATTCTGAAGGCTTGATCCGCCGTGGAGTGGGTGATCTCAAAACCCAACCTGATCGCCGCCTTTGAGTTGAAGGATCTCGCGCGCGTCGTCAGGCGTGGCGATGGCGAGCCCCATGCCTTCAAGAATGCCACGCACGATTTTGACCTGTTCGGCGTTGGACGCGGCGAGGCGGCCAGGGCCAGCCCATAAGCTGTCTTCAAGCCCGACGCGGACGTTGCCACCCATGCTGGCGGCTTGGGCTGCGATGCGCATCTGGCTGGAGCCAGCGCCGAGCACCGACCAGCGGTAGTTGTCGCCAAAAAGGCGGTCGGCGGTGCGCTTCATGTGGGCCACGTCCTCGGGGTGTCCAGCGATACCGCCTAGGATGCCGAACACGGACTGCACGAAAAACGGCGGTTTGACGACGCCGCGGTCCGCGAAGTGCGCCAGCGTGTAAAGGTGGCCGATGTCGTAGCACTCGATCTCGAAACGCGTGCCGTTTTCCGCGCAGGTGGTCAGGATGTATTCGATGTCGGCGAACGTGTTCTTGAAGAAGCCGGCGCGGGTGCCCTCAAGATAGGGGCGTTCCCACTCGTGCTTGAATTCCTTTTGCCGCGCGAGCATGGGAAAGAGACCGAAGTTCATCGTGCCCATATTGAGGGAGGCGACTTCGGGCTTGAAGTGGGCGGCGGGCTTGACGCGCTCCTCGATGGACATGGTCGGCGCGCCGCCCGTCGTGATGTTGACGACAACTCCCGAGCGCTGCTTGATGACTTGGAGAAATGGCGCGAATGCTTCCGGGGTTTGATCTGGCCGTCCGTTTTCTGGGTTGCGCGCGTGAAGGTGCACGACCGCCGCACCGGCTTCAGCGGCTTCAATCGCGGCGGACGCGATCTCTTCGGCCGTGATGGGCAAGTGCGGCGACATCGAGGGCGTATGGATCGACCCCGTCACGGCGCAGGTGATGATGACTTTGCGTGATTTGCTCATGGCGCGACTTGTCCCCTGTGTCGGGCAGAGTTAAACGCGCCCCATCGCGCCGCACAATGCTGCGCATGGCTCAAATATCTTTTGGAAGCTGGTAAACGGCAAAATATTTTTGTTCGAAAGGGGTCTATTTTTTCCCCGGGGGTCTGGCGTGATGCACAATGGGGGTCGTGGAGGCAGGAACTGATTGAAGAAGGTTAAGGCAATGCGCGCCATAAAATACATCTTTCTGGGGTTTCTGGCGCTCGTTTGCGCGGGGCTGTTGTGCGCCAGCCCTATATTGGCCGAGCAGACGGAGCCAGTTTCGCCCGGCGCCGATTTCACGGCGCGGCAGGTCACGGAAGTTTTGTACAAGGCGGCACCCGGCGTGCGCCCGGATTTCTCAGGCCGCGATTTGACCTATCTCGATCTTGCCGGGCTCGATTTCAAAGGCGCGACTTTGGTGCGGGCCGATCTCTATGGCACCGATCTGACGCTGTCGAATTTGTCGGGCGCGGATTTGACCGAAGCGCGGCTTGATCGCGCGGTACTCATTCGCGCCAATCTTTCGGGCGCGAACTTGAGCGGGGCGACGATCTACCGGCCGACGATTTACGCGGACATGGGGTCGTCACTGCAGGATGCGCCGAAGTTTGCAGGCGCGACGATGCGCGGCATTCGCGTGCAAGCGGAGTTGTCAGGCGCGGACTTTCGCGGCGCAGATTTGACGGGCGCCGATTTCCACCCGCTCGAATTCCGGCCAGGGCAGGGGACGCTCGCGACCGCGTACCGGAACGTCTTGAAGAGTTGCGATTTTTCCGGCGCGCGGCTGGAAGGTGCGGACTTTCGCAGTGCCGTGTTGCTGTTTTCGCGCTTTACGGGCGCGGATTTGCGCGGCGCCCGTTTTGAAGGCGCGGACTTATCGCGTGTGGACTTTTCTGGTGCCGACCTGACTGGCGCGGATATCGCGAGCGCCGATCTCGACGACACCAATTTTGCGGGCGCCAAGGGGCTCGACACGGTGACGGGGTGGGGTAGTGTTGTGAATGGTGACAAGGCGCGGAGGTAATATCGCGCTGTATAAAGGATGCGTCCGATGAAAATCTACGATTGGCACATCGCGCCGAACCCGAGACGCCTGCACATTTATCTCGCGGAAAAGGGATTGAACATTCCATTCGTCGAAGTTGGCGGCGAGGATTTGAAGCTGAAGCCGGAGTACATCGCGAAGTACCCGCATGCCATGGTGCCGATGCTGGAGCTTGATGACGGTACGCTCATTGGAGAGGCTATGGCGATCGCCCGTTACTTTGAGGAACTTAATCCCGATCCGCCGCTCATGGGCGTGGACGCCAAGGACAAGGCGATTGTTGAGATGTGGGAGAAGCGCGCCAACGAGGAAGGCATGCTGGCGGCGAGCGAACTGTTTCGCAATACGCACGCCGCGTTCGCGGATCGCGGGCTGCCGGGTTCCTCTGAGCCGGTGCGGCAAGTGCCGGAGCTGGTCGTGCGCTCGAAGGAACGCTTGAACCGTTTCTATCGTAAGTTCGATGCGCAGCTGGCGAATAACGAGTTCGTTGCCGGAAGCCGCTACACGGTCGCCGACGCGACGGCGTTGTGCGCGGTCGATTTCGGCAAGTGGACGGATTTTCAAATTCCCGCAGAGTGCAAAAACATGCAGCGCTGGTATGAAGCGGTGTCTGCACGGCCAAGCGCGAAGGTGTGAGGTGGGTATGGAGAAGGCGGCTGTCGAGCCATCGCGGACGAGCAACAGCGACCCTAAGCGGAAAAAATTACGACAGCTTCGGAAGTATAACCAGAGTTGCCCTGCGGTCGCGCCCCCAAGAGTTACTTTCGCCCCCACCTTCCCTCCCGCCAACCCGTCGGCTATCAATGCGCCGTCGTCTCAACCCCATGCTGATGAGCGCCCGACTCCATGACCCGAAACAACACACTGATATTTATAGGTCTTCTACTGTTGGCTCTTTCTGTCGCTTGGTTCCTTACGCCATTACAGGAAATCGTGCTGGCGGCGTTGCGGCCAGATGCGCTCCCGACACGAGGGATGGATGCTCCTGCCGCCCTGGATTTATTGAATACGACCCTCAATGCCCTGAACGCTTTCTTCGGTGCTGCCGGATTGTATCTGGCGGCGCGTGGTTATCGGCTTCAAGGTCCCAAAGCTTAGGCAGCGCCGAAAATAATGCGGCGGCCAACTTTCCGCCCTCGATCTGCCATTGGCGGCAGGCTATAAGTCGTCGAGAGTATCATTGTGGGGACGACAATAGAACGAAATTGGGGTGACCATTGCGGGGGCACTTTCTTGGACTGCTGATAGGCGCGATTGCGCTTGGAGTTTCGGCGAGTGTTGCACTCGCTGAGACCCGTATTGCATTGGTCATCGGCAACTCCAACTACCAGCACACTGGAATACTCCCCAATCCTGCCAACGATGCGGAATTGCTCGCCGGCGTTCTCTCAAACGTCGGCTTCCAGGTTACAAAGCAGATCGACGCCAGTCGCGATCAGATGCAGCAATCCATGCTTGCGTTTGGCCGCGCGCTGCGCCAGCCAAACACCGTCGGCCTTTTCTTCTATGCTGGCCACGGTTTGCAAGTGAACGGTTTCAACTATCTCGTTCCCGTGGATGCTGACATTGCAAGTGAGGACGAAGTTGGTATTCGGACTGTCCCTGTCAATGAATTTCTCCAAACGCTAGACTCCATTGGTGGCCGCGACGGCCGCATGAATATCGTTGTGCTCGACGCATGCCGCAACAATCCGTTTGCTCGCGGCTGGCGATCGGCAGTTCGTGGACTGGCCCCCATCGACGCCCCTAGCGGCACGCTGATTGCGTTTTCGACAGCGCCGGGAGATGTTGCTTCCGATGGCAAAGACGGCAACAGCCCCTATGCGAAGGGACTTGCCAAGGCGATCATGCAAAAGGGATTGCAAGTCGAAGAGACCTTCAAGACGACTCGAACGCATGTGCTTGCGGCGACATCAAGCAACAAGAAGCCCCAGACGCCGTGGGAGCAGAGTTCTTTGACGGGCCAATTTTACTTTGTACCGGGCGATGCGACGGCGCCAACTGGCGCTGCTAGCAGTCAAGATGAGGTGGAAGTTGCGTTCTGGAATTCTGTGCAAGACAGCAAGCAGCGGGCGGACTTTGAAGCTTATTTGCGCAGCTTTCCGAGCGGCAAGTTTGCAGAACTCGCACGGGCGCGACTGACGACGTTGACATCTGCGGCTTCCATCTTCGCGGAAACGCCAAAGTCGCTGCGCGCTCCAGGCGTCCGCGAACTCATAGACCCAAGCCAACTTCCATCGGACCCACCCGACTACAGTGCGTCCCATGGCGTTATGAATACCGATCAAACCAACAAGCCAGGGCCGCTGATAAACCCATGAAAAACGTCATGCTCGCACGTTCCCTCGCGGTTGCCACATACTTGCTGCCGACTGCCTCGCCTTCGATCGCACAGCAAAGCGAAGATACGAAAGCCATTCTTAACGCGCTGAAAAATCTCGATGGCCGAATGGACGGCATGCAAAAGCAGATCGATGACTTGAAATCGGGTGGGGCAAAAGCCCCCGCCGCTGCACCGACAGAGGCCGCAAAAGCAGAGGCACCACCGAGCGCCACTCCCACCCCTTCGGCAGGATCAGCGCTGCCGCCTGGCATGAAGGCCGTTCCAGGATGGGTTGTCAACGTGTTGCCATATGTCGAAAACGTCCGCGAACCCGATCCTCTGTTCCTCTTCTCACAATCAAAACTTCCGATGAATTTCGGAGCGCACTTGGCGACGCGGTCTGTTGATGATTGGGTTAAATACAAAGCTGAGGCGAAGTTCAACGTATATGAGGCCGGTCGCCACGTTCTACTTGTCGAAATCAAAGCGCCTGCGGAAACCACAGCGCGGTGCGGAGGTTATCTAAAGATTGGCGAAAACGTCGTCGTCGATCTCAAGGAGGGAGTTGGAGGTTCAAGTAGAACAACCAATTTTGATTCGGTTACCGATATTGGTTACGGCAAAGTCCGAACGCTACCCGCCGCACTAACTCTTGAGCCCGGAAACGATGACATTTCATTTTTGATCGCCTGTCACACACCAAAGCAATATCAGTCGGGTCGTTACCTGCGGGACAAAGATTGGGAGTCTATAGCACTCGACATTCAGTTGCGGGGTCCAAACGACGATGCGCCTCGGCCACTTGCTGCCAATGAAGTGTTTCATCTAGTGCGCGAAAGGGCGGCTACTGCCACTGGCACGGCACCACCTTCCAAGCCGAAGCCAAACTCAAGCATGCCATCAGCGGTTTCACCATCTGCTAAACCGGCTATCGGAAAGAAACCCGCTGCTCTAGGGCAGTGAGTTTGTGTCGATCTACCTGCCGATCAGGAGCGTCTCATGAACTTTCTGAAAATCGCTCTACTAATAACGATTGCGGCTCCAGCGTCTGCTGCATTTGCTCAAGACGCTAACCAGAATGCCGTCCTTGACGCCCTGAAGCGCATCGAAGGCCAACTCGATGGCATGGACAAACGGATTGACGGGCTGGAAAAGAAGCCTTCGACGAAATCCGAAGCACCAGCCGTGTCGACCGCGGTACCTGCAAATTCTGCTCCATCTGCTTCGTCGGGCTCTTCACTTCCGCCGGGCATGAAAGCTGTGCCGGGGTGGATAATCAATGTTGTACCATTCATCAAAGACGTAGCCGAACCCGATCCGATGTTCCGATTTTCGGCAAGTAAGTTGCCAATTCGGTTTGATGCACACCTTTCCTCTAGGAAATTTGACGATTGGGTTCGATATTGGGGAGAAGGAAAATTGAATGTGTATGAACCCGGTCGATATGTTTTTCAAATCGATTTGACCAACGCTCCGAAATCTGAGGAGGCGGACTGCACCGCACAACTTCAAAATCGCAAATGACGAAGTTATAGTAGTCAAGGACAAGTCTCTGGACCAAGACACGACAAGCAGTCTTACGGGCGGGATTGACCTACAGCAGGCAAATTACGACGTTCGGTTTCGGGTTGCCTGCATGCCACGATACGGCGCAAATCGGCAAGCTCCGGAACGAGCAATGAATAGTCAGGTTCGCGAGCAATGGCACCGCATGTCGTTCAACATTCAGGTTAGAGGCCCTTCTGACAATGAGCCACGAACATTTGGAGCCAATGAACTTTTTCACCTAGTCAAGACCACTGCCGAAAAGCCAGTCGCGGCCGCATCCAAACCGCAAGTCGCAAACAAACCGACAGCCGGTGCTGCTCCACCAAAGCCCGCGACGACGTCTGCACCGAAGCAATAGGGCGGCGGTACGCCTGAGCTGCGACGATTTCTTAGGTGTCATTGGTTCTGCTTCCGAAGACAACGGACGTCACTGCCTGTTGAATGGCTTGTACCGGACTTGACCCCAAACGGTAATTCCCCACCTGCACCCAGCCCTCCCCCCCTTGACCTTTTCCCCGTCACACCCCTTATCTCTCACCACCAGCCGGCCGGACGGCCGCTGCCGGATAGACGTAGCGAAGGCGCGCCCTAAAGGCCGCCGAGCGAGAGCAAAACCGGTGGAGGAAAGTCCGGGCTCCTTGAAGGAACGGTGGCGGCTAACGGCCGCCGGGGGCGACCCCAGGGAAAGTGCCACAGAAAACAAACCGCTTCTGACTTCGTCTTCGGGCGAAAGTTTGGGAGTAAGGGTGAAAAGGTGCGGTAAGAGCGCACCGCGCGTTTGGTAACAAGCGTGGCAGGGCAAACCCCACCGGGAGCAAGATCAAATAGGGGTGGCCTGACGTGCGGGAAACCGCAGCGTCGAGCCCATCTTCAGGCCCGCCACCCGGGTTGATTGCTTGAGGCGCATGGCAACATGCGTCCCAGATGAATGGCCGTCGCGGAGGCAACTCCAAACAGAACCCGGCTTACAGGCCGGCTGGTATGATGAGAGCCGGGTCCGCGATGGGTCCGGCTCTTTTCATACTCACTCCGCCGCGAAGCAATAAAACAATCCTGCGCCGCCGGTGCCCTTGAGCGCATCTTGGCCGCATCCGCGCGAGCCGTGCGCGGAGTTCCACGATTTCATGTGGCGGGTTTCTTTAAGGCCAACGCGGTCGTGATGGCCGACGATGGCGGAACCGTCTTTGTTGCTGGTCCAGTTGGCGCAGGTCGTGTCGCCGCCCGCGGTTGAGTACATCCCCGCGGGATCGGAGCCGGTGAGGATGTCATGCATGTTGACAGCGTCGCCGCGGCCGCTGACAGGTTCGCCTTTTTCGCTGAGGGCGGTTTGCTTGTTGAGATTGTTGGCATCCGAATGCAGGTCATCGACCGACTTGGCGATGGTGTCGCCCTTGGCATTGACCCACGGGCCTTTGCCGATTCGATCCCGCGCGTTGATGCCGGCCTCGCCGCCTGTGGCCGTGGTGCTGAGATAAGCGCGCCAGTTGGTCTTCGTCGCACCTGCTGCTTTGGCAAGCGCCGCGCAATGGGCGTCCGCGCCGTCGAGCCCGCCAAGGCTCGCGCCGTCGCTTTTGCTCGTGCTTGTTAGAAAGAAGGACATGCCAGTGCTATCGGCAAGCGCCGCTCCGGAGATCGCAAAGCCGAGGGCGACGAGTGCGAGCCGTGTTTTTGATGCGTGTTGCATTGCCTAACTCCATTACGTTGCTGCGAGCGTTTTCAAGTAGGCGTCAAGCTGATCGTAGGTGCCGCCGAAGCCCTGGTTGAGCGAGGGTTTGAGTTCGGTGAAGAATTGTTCTTCTTCTGGTGTTGCGCCGAGGGGGCGGGAGCGGAGCGCGAGGCGCGTTTTTCCGCCTCCGCTCGCGAGTGTCATAGTGTTTAGCATTTCGAGCGGGCAATCGGCGCTGAAGGGTGCGCGCGTGATGCCGCCGCCCTCGTTCGAAAATGAATTGAGCCAGACGATGCGCTCCTGGGCCTCGACTTCGCGATAAAACATGCGGCCCCACATGCCGGCACCGGTAGAATAGTGCATAGCATAATGGAAGAGGCCGCCGGGCCGGAATTCGAGTGCTTTGACTTCGACCTTGCAACCCTTCGGACCCCACCACTGCGCGAGATGTTCGGCTTGCGAATGGGCCTGCCAGACGAGGTCGCGCGGGGCGTTGAACTCGCGTTCGATGGTGAATTCGGCGCCGTCTGATCTTGGCATTGAAGCTCCGGTGTAGATAGCTTGAATGAAAGTTTCGCCCCTACAGCGGGCGAATTCAAGGCATATCACTATAGCCATCAGCTCAACAAAAATCCGCGCCACTCACGGGGAGAGGCGCGGATTGGATTTTACAAGCGGCTTGGCGTGGCTGAGATCTACTTCGGCGCCAGGATCATCACCATCTGCTTGCCTTCGAAGCGCGGTTCGCTCTCTACCTTGGCGATCGGCTCGGTATCAGCCTTGACGCGCTGCAGGACTTCCATGCCAAGCTGAGCGTGCGCCATTTCGCGGCCTCGGAAGCGCAGTGTCAGCTTGACCTTATCGCCTTCTTCGAAAAAGCGCTTGATGGCCCGCATTTTCACATCGTAGTCGTTATCGTCGATGCCGGGCCGCATCTTGATTTCTTTGATTTCAACGATCTTCTGATTTTTGCGCGCTTCGGCAGCTTTTTTCTGTTCTTGGTATTTGTATTTGCCGAAGTCGAGAATTTTACAAACCGGCGGGTCAGCGTCTGGCGACACCTCGACAAGGTCGAGGCCTGCAGCTTCAGCTTGTGCGATGGCATCCAATTTGGCGACGACGCCGACGTTCTGGCCCGTCGCATCGATCAGCCGCACTTCGCGGGACCGGATCTGGTCGTTTATGCGTGGCCCGGTTGGTTCCCGGCTCGCTGGCTCGGGGCGCATTGGCTTGCGGATGGCATTGACTCCTTTTGTTGTTGCAAGAACGCCTGCGAAACCTCGCGCCTGAGATGGAAAGCGCGCGAGACTCTCGCGGACCACTGTAGGATCGGGAACTCTGCGGGCTTAAGTCAAGCGCCGGGCGGCCCTACAACCTTTGGATGGCTGCGATTTCCGCAATATAAGGTGCATGGCGACAACAGAAAGGGCGTTAATGGCTCCGTTACTGCCGCCGTTAACGCCAATGCTCGGTAATCCAGGGCGTCGGGCGCACGTGCTTATAGAGTCGCTTCCATGCGCCTTTGACAGGCCAATGGCCGATGGCCGCTTCATCCGGGTCGGGCTTTCCCCGTGAAGGCGACGAGCTTTGTTCCCGGCGGCAATTTTGGTGTCAGGAAGAAATTCAGCGGCCATCGCGGCAACAGACTGTGTTTGAAGCTGACCGCCCATTCGGACGGCCAGAAAACCATGTCTGGGCTACGGCGGAGATGAACTGCTGCTCGATTTCGTATTGTGCCAGGAATTTCTCCGGGTCACGGTTGAAGTCGTCGAAGATGTGCGCGCATCCGGCCGGCCGGAAAACGATAGAGTGACGTATTGCCGACGCCGCTGTTCGGTTGCGTCCAATTTTCGGCGACGCAAAAGCGCCCCGGTTCGAAATCGAAAAACTCGTCGATTGAGCCGGTGATGACGACGTCCAGGTCAAAGAACAGAACATCGCCCGCAAGATCGGCCAGGGGATACTGCCAAAGCGACAGTTTGCGCCAAGGCGTCCACGCGACACGATCTGGAATGTTGATCGGCGGCAGAGGCGCAATCTCGACCCATGGGTCGGCGCCAGTGGGATCCTCTGTGAAGCACACGAGCCGCGTCGGACGCTTGGTGTTCCGTTTGATCATGGAGGCGAGGCGATTGAGGTAGTCGACGCCGTAGCGCGTGCCCCATTTGATGCAGATGATGGTCTGGGTCATATCTCTCGCTCGAAAGTCCTCGATAGTGTTGTTCCCAGCAGGTGGTCATAGACGTCAAGAGTATTTTTCTGCATTTGCGCTGTAGTGAAATTGGCTCGTGACGTGAGCGCGCGCCCGCAGGCCTATGGCCTCGCGCTCTGCGGGCGAGAGGTTCAAAACCTCGCGAAGCGCTTTCTCGTAGCCGGCAATATCTTCGTGGCGAGACCAGCCAGCCCGTGCGTTCGCTGGCAGGTCCCGAGGCGGGGCCATGACGGTTTCCGGTGTTGCGCCGATATTGGTGGAAATAACTGGGCAGCCCACGGCTTGGGCTTCAGCGGCGGCAAGCCCGAACGCCTCTGGCTCGATCGAAGCGACGAACGTGACGTGTGCCGCAGCATATGCGGCTGGCATGTCTGCAACGTGGCCCAGCAAGTCTGACGACATCCTGCAAACCACACTCGGCAATCTGCCGGCGCAATTGTGCTTCGTAGCCGGTTCGCCCTTGCGCATCGCCCGCGAGAATGACGACGAAATTATCTCCGTCACGGCGCATTCGGCGGGCGGCTTCGATCAGATATGTTTGTCCTTTCCAACTTGTCAGGCGCGCGGCGTGCAGCACAATACGCTCGCCATCCTTCACGCCCCATGCGGCTCGCAGCGCCGCAATGCGGTCAGTGTCTATGGCGGCGGGTTCAAACTGGCGGGTATCAACGCCGCGATAAATGACGCGCAGGCGCGATGCGGGCGTTCCGTAGCGGGCTTTAGACAAGACCGGCCGTGAATTTGGAATTGGCAATGACGATATCGGATCGCGCCATGACGCTATTGTAGAGTTTTTTGACGGCATTCTGCTCGTTGTACGCGCCGTGGTAAGTGGTGACGAATGGAATGCGCGCATTGGCGGGCAGCGATCAGCGCGCTCCAGGCTGGGAGCGCGGCTTTCAGCTTGGATGAGATCGAGTTGCGTTCGCGCGGAAGGTTGCAGTGATGCGCCTGGCGTTCAACAGAATTGTTGCCGGGTTTTTTGACGCTGCCGGAAACTCGATAAATTCGCCCCGGCTGCCGCCAGCTGGGAAGCATGCGGCCGCCCTTGTGACATGACCAGCGCTCTGCCCTTCGCCCTTCACAATGGCTTCGGCAATTTCCATGTGGACTGTTCCGCCCCGCCGGTATCGAGTTCCGGAATGATCTGCAGTATGGTCGGCGGCTCGGGCACAGACAGTCCTTCTCTCGACCGCCGCAGTCCACATTTGGGCGGCAAAAGTGGGGGGCGTCGTCAATTGGGGTTCTATACGGTGCAGATGCGTGAACCGCAAACTTTGATCGTCGGCGATGGCGCATCGGCCGGTCCATTGCCTATTTATCTACAGGTGGGGCACAGCCTGAGGGCGCAAGCCTTTTTTGGCTATCCGGATTTATGTCGGATATGGCATCGACCAAGGCTGCGGCGCTCGCGGAATTCGCGCGCGAGAAGGATTTTGGTTTCACGCGGTTTGACTACTCCGGGCATGGCCGGTCGGGCGGCACTTTTGCCGACGGTACAATTGGCCGCTGGCTTGAAGAATCTGAGGCAGTATTCACGCATATCAGCCGCGGACCCCAAGTGATCATTGGCTCGAGCATGGGCGGGCATATTGCCTTGCTGCTGCTGCGCCTGTTGATACGCAATGCACCGGAGCAAGCAAAGCGCATCAAGGGGCTCGTGCTTATTGCGCCGGCTTGGGACATGACCGAAGAGCTGATGTGGAAACGATTTCCCGAGCCAGTGAAGCGGGAGATCATGGACAAGGGATTTCATCTCAGGCCATCGGCTTACGCCGAGCCTTATACGATCACGCGCGCATTGATTGAGGACGGGCGTAAATATCTGCTGGCGCGCGTGCCGTTCGATCCTGGCCGCCCCGTTATCATTCTTCAGGGATTGCTTGACGCTGACGTTCCCGCCGAACACACGCGCGAACTCTCGGAATTTCTCACGGGCGGGCATGTCCGCAGAATCGAAATTCCCGACGGCGAACATCGCCTGTCGCGACCGGAGGATCTTGCCAAGCTTTACGCTGCTATCGAAAGTTTGCTCTGACGTCCGGCCGTCTACTTGTCTTCGGTGCGCGCGATATCTTCTTCAGGGAGATCGTCGGCGAGGGCGGCCTCCAAAGCGCCGGGACCGGCCGATGCGGCAATAGTCTCAGGCACAACCCAGATGCGATAATCCGGTGCCGTGACCGGGTGTTCACAGACGAGATCGCCATCGTCCACATGGCAGCTCTTATCTGGTGTGACGTCGGCGGGCTCGCGCTTATCATGGCCAACAATTCCCAGATCAACGATCTGGACTTCGTCGCCGGGCTTCATCGAGACGCCACGGAAGGCGCAGCGGTTCATGCCTTTGCAGGCGCCGGCGCCAGAGGTCACGGTGTTCTTGGTGCTAAGCGCGTCGGCGCGCGAGACGAGCTTGGCGTCGGCGTTGGGCCCGGCGGAGATGTAGCAAATTTCGGCCAAGCAAATAACCGGGTCGGGCGGCGTGATGGGACGAGATGGGTTTTGCGCGGGCTGCGTGAGGACGGCAAGGATCGTGGCGCGTGGTGCGCCGTCGGGGCGCGTTATAATTGCAGGTGCGGCTGGGGCTGGTATGTTGACCTTGGCTTCGATCTTGATCTGCGGAGTGGCTGGCGGCGCCGTGGGTGCTTGCGCAACAGGTGCAGCAGCTTGGACAGGCGCTGGGGCGGCAGGCGCCGGGGGGGGAGGCGATGGCTGTGCCGTCGCGGTGGCAGGCGGTGCAGCGACGAACGCAGGTGCGGTTTCGGCAGCGGGCTTTGAGTCCAGCTGCTGAGTTTGGGGCTTCTGGCGTGCTTCCGCCTCGGCGCGTGCCGCGTCCAGCATATCACGCTCGTAGTCGGGGCCAGGCGCGGGCGGACGAGGCTTTGATTGCGCGAGCTTCGGTACCGCCTTTGCTGCCGGTGCAGCCGCAGCTGGTATGGCGGGCACCGGTGGGTTGGCCTTAGTTTCAGCCTTGCTTGTAACCGCTGGAGGAAGTGGAGCCGTCACGACCGGTTTGGGCTGAGGC
This sequence comes from uncultured Alphaproteobacteria bacterium, assembly GCA_963819605.1. GTDB lineage: Bacteria > Pseudomonadota > Alphaproteobacteria > Rhizobiales > Hyphomicrobiaceae > Hyphomicrobium_B. Next base: position 39,866 of record CAWFWU010000011.1, read on the forward strand.
TTGCTGAGTTGAGGCGGGTTCGGTTGTGGCTGGTTCGGTTGAGGCTGATCCGGTGGAGGCTGGTCCGGTGGAGGCTGGGCGGCAGTCTTTTCTAGATCGCCGACCGCGAACTTCTGCGCCAGTTCATGGGCTGGATTATTTGCGTCTGCCGTCGCCCGAATGATCGTGACGGCTGCGAACGCAACGCCATAAATCGCAAATAGAAATAACGGCCGCATATCGCCCTCGTAAAATACTGCCCCGCTGTGTTGTCGCCAGACATTCTGGCCGAAAGACGGTCAAGGTTGGCCTTCATCCCGGCATTTTTTCTGTTCGGGTTCGTGCGATGGCCGTCAGCCCTTCGCGATAGTTCGGATATTTCAGCTGGATACCGAATTCGGCTTTCATCCGCGCGCTGGAAACACGTTTGTTCTCGGCGTAGAAGCTGCGCGCCATGGGCGAAAGAATGGGTGAGAGTTCCGCCGTCGCGAAGTCCAATGAGGGGGGGTGAGGGCGGCCCAAGAGCTCAGCCGCAAAGTTGACAACGTCTTGCGGCGGGCCCGGTTCGTCGTCGGTGACGTTATAGACCCGGCCCGGATGCGGCCGCTCTATCGCTGCAATGACCGCGCTCGCAATGTCGTCAACATGGATGCGATTGAACACTTGATCCGGCTTGATGATGGACCGGGCGGTGCCGTCTCGTACGTCGTCGAGGGCAGAGCGGCCTGGGCCATAAATGCCAGGCAAGCGAAAGACAGCGGCGTTTTTTTCCGCGCCCTGAGCGAGGCCGAGCCATTGCCGTTCTGCCGCTAAGCGGCGCTGGCCGCGTTCCGAACCGGGCTTGGCTTCCGTTCCCTCATCTACCCACCCGCCTTGTGCGTCGCCGTAGACGCCGACGGTGGAGAAGTATCCGATCCAACTGATGGACTTGCTTTCAGCGATGTCGTGTCCGTGCCGGAGGAAAGCGGGGTCGCCGTCCGCGCCTGGTGGAATGGAGAGCAAAACGTGCGTGGCGCTTTGAAGCGCGGTTGCGATACCGGGACCGGCCGCTTGGCCGTCAAACGTCAGCCCTCGATATCCTTTTTCAGCAAGGCGCGCGGCCCCTGCCGGGCTGGTCGACGTTCCCGTGATGTGCCAGCCGCGTTGGCGGAGCCGGTCCGCGACAACGCCCGAACTGTACCCAAGACCAAAACAAAATAGATGGTTCACGCGGATGGCCTTTGATTTCGTGCTCCCCATTCATGGGCGACAGCAGGATCGGTTTCAAGAGACGCGCGCTGCTGGTGCAGGGTTTGGAACGTGTTGTCGTCCACGAGTTGTTGCAAGGCCCAGATTGCCATGGCACGAACGAGCGGCGAAGCATCGTCAAGCAAGCGCTGTACTTGCGGCACCAACGCCCTGTCTCCCGAGTTTCCCGCCGCAATAAGTGCATTGCGCACGACCCGGTCGCGGCCGGTACGTTTAACGGGTGTGCCGGCAAAGCGGATGCGGAATTCGGCATCGCTGATCGCCAAGAGTTCGGCGAGCGGCGGATTGTCAGTTCCAGGTGTGGCGGCGAATTTGGCTTCGCGCGAGGCTTCGGCAAATTTGTTCCAAGGGCACACAGCAAGACAGTCGTCGCAGCCGAAGACACGGTTGCCGAGCGGCTTGCGGAATTCTTGCGCGATATGCCCTTTGTGTTCGATCGTGAGGTAGGCGAGGCAGCGCCTTGCATCAAGCTGGTAGGGTGCCGGGAAGGCCGCGGTCGGGCAAATGTCGAGACACTTGCGGCATGAGCCGCAGTGATCGCTTTCCGGCAGATCCGGCTCAAGCTCGGCGGTTGTCAGAATGGCGCCGAGAAACAGCCACGAGCCGTGTTCGCGCGAAACGAGATTTGTATGTTTGCCCTGCCAGCCAAGGCCTGCTGCGGCGGCAAGTGGTTTCTCCAGCAGCGGCGCGGTATCGACGAAAATCTTGACGTCTGCGCTACTGGTCTTGGCGAACAGATCGGCGAGTGTGCGGATTTTCGTTTTCAAGACGTCGTGGTAATCGCGCCCCTTGGCGTATACGGAAATCGCCGCCCGCGTGTGGTCTTCTAGCGCTGCGAGTGGATCGTCCTTCGGTGCGTAGCTTTGGCCAATCATGATGATCGAACGCACTTCGGGCCATAGTGTGTTTGGATTGGCGCGTTTGTCTGACTTGTCCGCAAGCCACTGCATGTCTCCGTGGCGGCCATCAGCGAGAAACGATTGAAGCCGGGCGGCCGCTTCGGGAATAGCAGATGGCTTTGTGACGGCGATGCAGTCAAGCCCGAGTTCGAGCGCCGCCTTTTTGAGAAGCATTTTGAGATCGGGACTGACGCGGGTGCTCACGCTTTGTCCGCGCTCCCCGGACGCAAGAAAAGGCGAATGCCTTAGAAATCGAGATCGGTATAGGCCAACGGTGGCGCGGTACCCGGGACGCGGTCTGCGAGTAGCGGGCGGAACGAAGGGCGCGATTTGACCCGGGCGTACCAAATCTTTGCACTCGGATACTCGTCCCACGGCATTTCACCCAGATAGTCGAGAGTTGAAAGATGCGCTGCGGCCGCCAGGTCGGCGAAACTCAAGTCGTCACCCGCAAGCCATCGGCGCTGTTCGCTCAGGAAATTTATATACGAAAGGTGATACCTGAGATTGGCGCGGATAGCGCGCAGTATTTCGGTGTCGGGCGACTGTTGTCCGCTCGGTTTCATGCGTTGGTAAACTTTTTCAAACAGGATTTCGCGCGAAACTTCCCGGTCAAATTTTCCGTGGAACCAATCGACGAGGCGGCGCACCTCGGCGCGCTCTTCCCGATTGCCGGGAAACAAATTGGGCGCACGTCCTCCCTGTGCCGGTGCGTTGGCGTCTTCGGCGATAAACTCGGAAATCGAATACACGCCGCACAATGTCAGCTTGTTGCTGAGTTCTAGAACGGGGAGTTCGCCTGCAGGGTTTTTGGCAAGGAAACCCTGGCGCCATTCCCAAGGGAATTCTTCCACGAGTTCCGTTTCAATGCTGAACTCCGCGAACGCCAGCCTGATCGACCGGGAGCGCGGACAAAGCCGGTATTGCGTTAGTTTATATGTTGTCACGATGACAGCTTTGAACAACGGGGTTTGAGTTCGTGTCTTGGCCCCCATATGCCCCGATTCGGGGCGGCGGCGGGTTTCGAGCCGGGGATAGTGCTCGAAAGCTTTATGCCGGGCGCTTAAATCCTGTTACGTGGCACCGTTCCAAGTTTGTTTCAGGCCAAGAGGCCGGCGCGACGGAGAATAATCGATGCCGACATGGCAAGTCATCCTTCTCGGCCTCATCGAGGGCCTGACCGAGTACATTCCCGTCTCGTCCACAGGGCACCTGCTGTTGGCGGAGCGCTTGATGGGATTTAAATCGCCCGGCCGCACTTTCGAAGTTTTGATTCAGTTAGGCGCTATTTTTGCACTGCTGACGGTTTATGCCGGAAAACTGTGGCACTTGTTGATCTCGCTGCCGAAGGACCGGCAGACGCAGATGTTTGCGCTGAGTGTCATTCTCGCATTTCTACCGGCGGCGTTTATCGGGGCCGCCGGGCATTCCATCATCAAGACTATATTCTTCGAAAGCCCGCTATTGATCTGCACGTCGCTCGTGGTTGGCGGCATTATCCTGCTCATCGTGGACCGGATGAAGTTTGAACCGCGCTACACCGACGTCATGAACATAACGCCAGCAACCGCATTGAAGATCGGCTTATGCCAGTGTCTGGCGCTGATCCCGGGCGTATCGAGGTCTGGATCGACGATCGTCGGCGCGATGTTTTGTGGCGCGGATAAGCGCACCGCTGCCGAATTCTCGTTCTTTCTTGCCATGCCAACCATGGCAGGCGCGTTTGCGTTTGACCTTTACAAGAACTGGTCAAAGCTTTCTGCCGATGATGCGACTCAGATTGCACTCGGGTTCGCCGCTGCATTCGTCGCAGGCGTCATTGTTGTTCGCTACGTGTTGGACTTCATTTCAGTGCGCGGATTGTCGTTCTTCGGCTGGTGGCGGATCATCGTTGGTGGAATTGGCCTCGGTGCACTTGCGGTACTTGGTTGAAGCCAAACGTAAGTCCACCGGTTTTATGCGGCGTGCGATGTCGCGGGCTCCGTCAGAACACGCTTCAACGTCTTGTCATCCTTCGCTGACCGCAACCGCTCCAATGTGGCAGGGTCGCGCATCAACCGCGAAATGCGCGCCAAGGCTTTCAGGTGATCTCCTCCAGCGTCTTCGGGCGCAAGAAGGAAGAATACCAGGTCGACAGGTTGCCCGTCATGGCTTTCAAACGCGATTGGTTTTGCCAGCTTGGCAAATAGGCATGTGATGCCTTTCAATCCGGCCATCTTCACATGCGGGATGGCGATGCCACTTCCAAGCCCCGTCGAGCCCAAGCGCTCGCGCTGGAGCAGCGCCGCAAAAATCTCGCGCGAATCAAGGCCTGTCGCTTGAGCGGCTTTGTCAGATAGGTCTTGTAGAAGTTGTTTCTTGTCCTGCGATTTCAGCGCAGACACCACACCGCCTGCCGCCAGCAGATCCCCGAGGTCCATCGTCATGTCATTCACCTTGAGTGGATATTCGAAAAACTTGGCTTTGCTCAACCGGCGGAGTGCCCAATTTAGCGCTATGCCGCAGAGGCTTGATGGCCCGATCCCTTGTGGTCAACTCGTGTGCCGTCAACTCGTAACAAACGTTGCTGCCTCACCGGCATTGCGTTGCCCCGGCTCCGTATCAATCCACCCGATATTGCCGTCTGGCCGCCTGTAGACCAAATTAACGGTCCCATTTGCAGCGTTCCTGAAGATCATAAATGCGGCCTCCGTAAGGTCGAGGTGCATAACCGCTTCACTGACAGTCAATTGTTGTACGTTTCTTTGTGTTTCGGCGATGATGAGCGGGTTGTTTTCCACAGCCTCGTCTGCATCGTCGTCGCCTATGCTGACAACGTAATCACGGGCGTCCGTGTCGCCCTGCCGGCCGTTCGCGGTTCTCAAAGAGTCGTGGCTCTTCAGCCGCCGCTTATAGCGCCGGACGCGAGTTTCCAGTCTTTCAACTGCGGCGTCCGCACTTGAGTAGGCATCACCGCCCTCGCCGTGTGCTTCAAGCAGGAGGCCACTGGTCAACCGCACCGAACAATTTGTCTTGAAGAGTCCGCGTTCTTTTTCAAGCCGAACATGGCCTTTGAGATCGCGACTAACGTATTTGTTGAGAACAGCGCGTATCTTGTCCGCGACGTAGGCTTGATAAGCATCACCTACTTCGACATTTTTGCCAGTAATTTGAATTGTCATCGGATCGCCTGTCGTAGTGCTCCCGGAAATAGGGGAGCCGAAATTTCTACAAGCACGTGGTCGCTTGGACTGAACGGACTCGAATTCTATTCCGAAACTATAGCTCTGACTATCTCCCGCGTTACCCGGCTTGAGTGTCACTCGCGACAACCTGTCACAAGAGTTAAGTAGTGACAGGGCTGATGTCAAATCACGGATGCTAAAGAACTGTGGCCAAGCTACTTTTTTGCTGATCGGGCCGTCCGTCAACGCGCAAATGCCGTGCCGCCTATGCGATCTGTTAGGCGTTTGTCCCGGCGGCGCTGCACAGAGGATGGGATTCGCATGGACTTCCCGGTATTTAGCGACAGTGCGGCGGGCAATGTCGATGCCGTTATCCTTCAACTTTTCGACCAGCTTGTCATCAGACAAGATGTCGTTGGTGCCCTCGCTGTCAATCATGATTTTTATGCGATGGCGGACCGCTTCTGACGAATGGGCGTCGCCGTCTTCCGACGAGGCGATCGCACTCGTGAAGAAATACTTCAGCTCAAAAATTCCGCGCGGTGTGGCGATGTACTTGTTCGAAGTTACGCGCGAAACGGTCGATTCATGCATCGAGATTGCGTCGGCCACAGTCTTGAGATTGAGTGGCCGCAAGTGCTGTACCCCGTAGACGAAGAAGCCGTCTTGCTGGCGCACGATTTGTTCGGCGACTTTTAAGATAGTTCTGGCGCGTTGATCCAAACTCTTGACCAGCCAGTTGGCCGTCTGCAAGCACTCGAGAATGTAGCCCTTGTCTTTTTCGGTCGAAGCAGTTTGTGTCACGCGCGTGTAGTAGTTGCGATTAACGAGCACGCGCGGCAGCGTATCGCTGTTGAGTTCGATGTGCCAGCCTCCATCGGAGGCCGCGCGCACAATCACGTCGGGCACAACCGGCTGCATCTGAACCGAGCCGAACTTTAGACCCGGCTTTGGATTGAGCCGCTTGATTTCTTGAATCATGTCGGCAAGCTCGTCCATGTCGATGCCGACGGCTTTTTTCAGTCCCGCAATATTACGGTTTGCCAACAGGCTCAGGTTGGCAAGCAGAGCGGCCATCAGCGGGTCATACCGGTTTTGATCTTTGAGCTGCAACCCGAGGCATTCCGCCAAAGTACGAGCGAAAACCCCCGGCGGATCGAATGCCTGCATCTTGTTCAGTACGCCTTCGACCATCTCGAGCGGCGCGCCAAGCTTGGCAGCCAAGCCGTCGAGGTCCGACGAGATGTAGCCTGCTTCATCGACGAGATCGATGAGGTACTGGCCGATCAATCGTTCGCGCGGATCATGAATGGAAAGCGGGAGCTGAGCGGCGAGATGATCGCGCAAGGAAACTTCGCTGGCGACGTAGGATTCGAGATTTAAATCGTCGTCGTCGCGATTGTGCATGCGCTGGCTGACATTGCTCCAGCTTAAGCCTGCTTCGGGCGCGGCCGAGGACGCTTCACCGGAACCTGAATCCTGGAACACGTTGCCGAAATCGGCGTCTAAACCCCCGGCGTGGTCCTGAACCGGACCGCGAAGATCGAGCCAGTCGTCGTCGCTGCCGGCGGCGCTTTCAACGGGAACTTCGCCCGGAACTTCTTCGGCCGGTTTCGTCTGAGATGTTTCTTCGCGCTCAAGCAGCGGATTGCGCTCAAGTTCTGAATCGACAAATTCGGCAAGTTCGAGATTGGAAAATTGAAGCAAACGAATGGCCTGCTGCAGCTGTGGTGTCATCACCAGCTGCTGGCCTTGTCTCAGCTCCAATTTGGCAGAAAGCGCCATTCTGTTAACCCGTCGATCCGCAACATAAACTCAGCGGACAGCTATACTCAACGCGTGTTAACGAACATATCGCCGAGGTAGACCCGCCGCACGTCTTCATTTGCTATGATTTCCGAAGGCTTACCTTGTGTCAGAACTTGACCATCATAGATGATATAGGCCCGGTCTATAAGGCTCAATGTCTCGCGTACGTTGTGGTCGGTAATCAACACGCCGATGCCCCGTTCCGTCAAGTGCCGAACGAGCTGCTGGATATCTCCAACGGCAATAGGGTCAATACCGGCGAAAGGTTCGTCCAGCAACATAAACGACGGCCGGGAGGCCAGCGCCCGGGCAATTTCGCAGCGCCGCCGCTCGCCGCCTGACAGTGCCATGGAGGGAGATTTTCTGAGCCGTGTAATGGAGAATTCTTCGAGGAGGTTGTCCAGCTGCTCTTTCCGGCGCTTCTTTTCGGGTTCGACCAATTCGAGCACGGCCATGATGTTTTGTTCAACAGTCAGCCCTCGAAAAATTGAAGCTTCCTGAGGCAGATATCCAATCCCGAGGCGGGCCCGCTGGTACATGGGCAAGCCGGTCACATTCGCCCCGTCGATCGTTATGCGTCCTTCGTCTGCCGGTACGAGGCCGGTGATCATGTAGAATACGGTGGTCTTACCGGCGCCGTTGGGGCCTAAGAGGCCGACCAATTCCCCGCGACCCACGGCAAGGCTCACGCCTTTGACCACCATGCGTTTGCGATAGGATTTCTTAATCTCAAAAGCCGTGAGCCAGCCATCCGCGCCAACCGAATGGGGGTCTTGGAACTCGGGTACTGCGTTGCGGCCGAGAGCGGCCTTGGCAGTTTCAGCGGCGGACCGGCCGTTCGTGCGGGCGAGTTTGGAACCAAATGGTAAAGCTTTGAACAACTGAAACTCGCTTGCTTTATGGGTTTGGGGCTCGCGCTGTTTACTTAGCGTTCTAACGCGTTCTCAGGGCTTAGGGGACGGTGTCTCACGGGCTTGCCAGCCGCCACTGGCCTTCTCTGTCGCTTTGCCAATTTGTTCCTTCAGATCGCCTGGATAAAACGTTGCGCTGGGACGGCCTGATTTTACGATCGTTCCTGTGCTGGCATCGTCACTCCCCGACCTCATGGGTGTGGTGGCACTCGTAGTACCTTCTGACGGAATAATACTCTCGCCCGTGGTCATATCGATCACCAGTTTGCTACCGCGCACGACATTCTTCCCCTGGGTCATGATGACATTACCGCCCAATGTGACCGTATTTGCTTTGGTGTCGAAATCGGCCCAGTCGCCAGTTGCCTGCTGCCCGTCGGCGGACGTTACGGCAACATTCTTGTTGGCCTTTAACCTTACCAGCTTTGCCGTACCTTGGCCGGCCTTCTCTTTGTCTGAGCCGCCGAGCATGCTTGATCCCGTATAGGTTGCTTTAAGTTCAGAAGCTTGAAGAACGAAATCACCCTGTTTGGCGCGAACCGTGCCTGTGAACACGGCCTCTTTGGCTGGATCATCGATGTCTAGCCGGTCGGCGTCTATTTCGACCGGCGCATTGGGATCTGTCTTAAAGTTGCCGCCAAACGACATGCCTTTTGCAGCAGCCGGTTCTTTGGCGACCGGTGCCGGTTTCCCGCTGCCTTCACTGAACCGAGCCTTAATTCGGCTGTTTCCGCCGTTGCCATTGCCGGTAAGCTGCATCTTGCCACTGCTTTGGATGAAGTAAAGCCGGCGGCCTTTCAATTCGTTCGCGCCTTGTGTGAGTACGACCGATGTGCCCGTCAAAAGCACGGTTCCGGCCGCTTGGTCGATTTCCGCCCGGTCTCCCGTAGCGCGTTTGTCGGGCGCTTCCGACATCACGACGTCGCCTTCAAGAACGGCCTTTTGTTCGAGTGGGTCGAAGTCGGCGTTTTGGCTGGTTACTTGCTGGCCGTCGCCTTGACTAAGGACAACCGGGTTCTTGGCAATCACCCGTTTCACTTTTCCGCCTGGTGCCGCCTCCGTCTCAGATTTTCCTTCTGCGACGGCCGTGGCGCTCCCTTCATAAGAGACTTCGAGTTCTGGAGACGTAAGCCAGGCCGCGCCCTGCATGGCTTTGACGCCCCCCGTGAAGCGTGCGGTCTTCGTAGCGTCATTCACGTCAAGGCGGTTAGAAACAATATTGATTGGATCCTTGGAATTTCCAAACGGTAACGCAGTTTTCTCCTTGGCACCGTTGGTGGCCGCCGTCACGCTCGTAGCGTCCTGGGCCTTCAGCAATGTGCGCACTTTGTCGATGAAGATAAATTCTTTGGTCTTCTGGCGAACGGTCATTTGGTTGGCGTTGATCGTACCCGCTTCCATCATGACGACGACAGGCTGATCCGAAGTGATCAAATTTTCCTTCGTGCGAATGGTCGCCCGGGTTAGGTGGGCCTTCAAGCCATTGTCACCGGCTATATCGATGGAGTCAAAAAGTTCGAGAATATTCGCTTTGTTGTTGAACGTTCCGCGCAGGGCTGAGAGTTTTGTTTTTTTCTTCTCTGCGTCGGTCAGTTCGCCTGTAATTGTGTCAAGCTTGATGACCGACAGATTTTTGACGTCCTGCATGGCTTTTTTAGCCGTCACCCAGTAGCGCCCGCCGTCTTTGTTGAAGCCTTCGTAGTGCGGGTTTTCCATTGCCAAGTTTTCGGCAATGATTGTTGGAATGTCGAGGCTGGGAATCCGGCACCCAGCCTGCCGATTTCAGGATCAGCAAGGTATAGGCCGTCGCGAGGCCAATGGCGGACAAAGGCAAGACAGCTTTGAGCGTCCGGACAAACGACGAGTGGCGCCTGCCAATGCCCGGCTCGCCGCGCGGTCGCAGCGAGCACTATGCCAAACTCGCTCTTACGCGCCCGGCGGACACGGCAGCACTTCGCTCACGCTCGCCATTTATGGCCCGCCCGGTCGTTCCGTCCCCAAATTCTCATGGAGTATAGCTAGATGAAATTGGGAGACATTGGGACCGAACGTCAGAGTTGCATGGTGGGCAAGTCGCCGGGACCGCCCAAAACCCATGCAAAGCCGTTGCACTAGCCCAAATCTGCTGGTTCGGCCCCAAGAATTCTTATCAATGGGAGAAGATATCGGTTTCAGCAAACCCAGCAAGGTCAAGCCGGGCCCGGGCCGCCAAGAAGGCAAACGCTGCTTGGGCAAACGCCACCCGGTCCTCGCGTGCCAGCATCTCGTCCAGCTTTGCCTTCAATTTGTGCAAGTGCAAGACGTCTGAGGCGGCATAGGCGAGCTGGCTCTCGCTGAGTTCCTTCGCGCCCCAATCGGAACTCTGCTGCTGTTTGGATAGCTCAACGCCAAGTAGCTCTGAACAAAGGTCTTAACCCCGTGGCGGTCGGTGTAAGTCCGCACCAGCTTGGAGGCGATCTTGGTGCAGTAAAGTGGTGCGGTCTCAACCGAGATACTTCTCCAGCACGGCAACATCGAAGCGCGCAAAGTGAAAAATCTTCAGTATCTTGGGATCTTTGAGCAAGGCCTTTAATCGCGGTGCTGCGTAGTTCTCTCCGTCGAATTGCACGAGATGAGCAACACCGTCACCTGCCGACACTGCACGAGGCACAACCTATCGCGATGCGGATTCGTCCCAAGAGTTTCGGTATCGATTGCGACGCCGCGCGGAAATTTCAGTCCCGAGGGTAGGTCACCCTTATGCAATTTGATTGTCGGGGTGGCCATGGGGTCCGCCATGAGATCTGTCATTTGGAAGGGAGCGCGACAGCGAGAGCGCCGCGTTGTAAATGGTGCCCGAAAGAGGACTCGAACCTCCACGCCTTGTGAGCGCTAGTACCTGAAACTAGTGCGTCTACCAATTCCGCCATCCGGGCATTTCAGAGCGCCATCACGTAAGGGCATCGGGCCCATAAGTCAATTGAGGTCCGTTGCGTCTGCGGCGTTCCATTCGCCACCCTTCACAGGAACTTACAAGGCGGCTAAAGCTCGGTAGAACCGCGGTATCGCAACGCGAGGGTGAGGACGGGACGGCAATGGCACACGGCAGTCGACTGGTGACGATTTTCGGGGGTTCCGGCTTCGTTGGCCGGCATACGGTGTCGGCGCTGGCAAAGCGTGGCTGGCGGGTCCGCGCTGCCGTCAGGCGCCCAGACCTTGCGGGTCATCTGCAACCCATGGGGTCGGTTGGCCAGATACATGCCGTCCAGGCCAACTTGCGGTATCCGCAGTCGGTTGCTCG
>CAWFWU010000012.1:0-131429 GCA_963819605.1 uncultured Alphaproteobacteria bacterium
CCGGTCAAATTTTCCGTGGAACCAATCGACGAGGCGGCGCACCTCGGCGCGCTCTTCCCGATTGCCGGGAAACAAAATTGGGGCGCACGTCCTCCCTTGAGTGAAACCGTGTGCGAAATTGGACGTCTTCGGCGATAAACTCGGAAATCGAATACACGCCGCACAATGTCAGCTTGTTGCTGAGTTCTAGAACGGGGAGTTCGCCTGCAGGGTTTTTGGCAAGGAAACCCTGGCGCCATTCCCAAGGGAATTCTTCCACGAGTTCCGTTTCAATGCTGAACTCCGCGAACGCCAGCCTGATCGACCGGGAGCGCGGACAAAGCCGGTATTGCGTCAGTTGAGATGTTGTCACGATGACAGCTTTGAACAACGGGGTTTGAGTTCGTGTCTTGGCCCCACATATGCCCCGATTTGGGGCGGCGGCGGGTTTCGAGCCGGGGATAGTGCTCGAAAGCTTTATGCCGGGCGCTTGAATCCTGTTACGTGGCACCGTTCCAAGTTTGTTTCAGGCCAAGAGGCCGGCGCGACGGAGAATAATCGATGCCGACATGGCAAGTCATCCTTCTCGGCCTCATCGAGGGCCTGACCGAGTACATTTCCGTCTCGTCAACAGGGCACCTGCTGTTGGCGGAGCGCTTGATGGGTTTAACTCGCCCGGCCGCACTTTCGAAGTTTTGATTTAGTTGGGCGCTATTTTTGCACTGCTGACGGTTTATGCCGGAAAACTGTGGCACTTGTTGATCTCGCTGCCGAAGGACCGGCAGACGCAGATGTTTGCGCTGAGTGTCATTCTCGCATTTCTACCGGCGGCGTTTATCGGGGCCGCCGGGCATTCCATCATCAAGACTATATTCTTCGAAAGCCCGCTATTGATCTGCACGTCGCTCGTGGTTGGCGGCATTATCCTGCTCATCGTGGACCGGATGAAGTTTGAACCGCGCTACACCGACGTCATGAACATAACGCCGGCAACCGCGTTTAAGATCGGCTTATGCCAGTGTCTGGCGCTGATCCCGGGTGTATCGAGGTCTGGATCGACGATCGTCGGCGCGATGTTTTGTGGCGCGGATAAGCGCACCGCTGCCGAATTCTCGTTCTTTCTTGCCATGCCAACCATGGCAGGCGCCTTTGCGTTTGACCTTTACAAGAACTGGTCAAAGCTTTCTGCCGATGATGCGACTCAGATTGCACTCGGGTTCGCCGCCGCATTCGTCGCAGGCGTCATTGTTGTTCGCTACGTGTTGGACTTCATTTCAGTGCGCGGATTGTCGTTCTTCGGCTGGTGGCGGATCATCGTTGGTGGAATTGGCCTCGGTGCACTTGCGGTCCTTGGTTGAAGCCAAACGTAAGTCCACCGGTTTTATGCGGCGTGCGATGTCGCGGGCTCCGTCAGAACACGCTTCAACGTCTTGTCATCCTTCGCTGACCGCAACCGCTCCAATGTGGCAGGGTCGCGCATCAACCGCGAAATGCGCGCCAAGGCTTTCAGGTGATCTCCTCCAGCGTCTTCGGGAGCAAGAAGGAAGAATACCAGATCGACAGGTTGGCCGTCATGGCTTTCAAACGCGATTGGTTTTGCCAGCTTGGCAAATAGGCATGTGATGCCTTTCAATCCGGCCATCTTCACATGCGGGATGGCGATGCCACTTCCAAGCCCCGTCGAGCCCAAGCGCTCGCGCTGGAGCAGCGCCGCAAAAATCTCGCGCGAATCAAGGCCTGTTGCTTGAGCGGCTTTGTCAGATAGGTCTTGCAGAAGTTGTTTCTTGTCCTGCGATTTCAGCGCAGACACCACACCGCCTGCCGCCAGCAGATCCCCGAGGTCCATCGTCATGTCATTCACCTTGAGTGGATATTCGAAAAACTTGGCTTTGCTCAGCCGGCGGAGTGCCCAATTTAGCGCTATGCTGCAGAGGCTTGATGGCCCGATCCCTTGTGGTCAACTCGTGTGCCGTCAACTCGTAACAAACGTTGCTGCCTCACCGGCATTGCGTTGCCCCGGCTCCGTATCAATCCACCCGATATTGCCGTCTGGCCGCCTGTAGACCAAATTAACGGTCCCATTTGCAGCGTTCCTGAAGATCATAAATGCGGCCTCCGTAAGGTCGAGGTGCATAACCGCTTCACTGACAGTCAATTGTTGTACGTTTCTTTGTGTTTCGGCGATGATGAGCGGGTTGTTTTCCACAGCCTCGTCTGCATCGTCGTCGCCTATGCTGACAACGTAATCACGGGCGTCCGTGTCGCCCTGCCGGCCGTTCGCGGTTCTCAAAGAGTCGTGGCTCTTCAGCCGCCGCTTATAGCGCCGGACGCGAGTTTCCAGTCTTTCAACTGCGGCGTCCGCACTTGAGTAGGCATCACCGCCCTCGCCGTGTGCTTCAAGCAGGAGGCCACTGGTCAACCGCACCGAACAATTTGTCTTGAAGAGTCCGCGTTCTTTTTCAAGCCGAACATGGCCTTTGAGATCGCGACTAACGTATTTGTTGAGAACAGCGCGTATCTTGTCCGCGACGTAGGCTTGATAAGCATCACCTACTTCGACATTTTTGCCGGTAATTTGAATTGTCATCGGATCGCCTGTCGTAGTGCTCCCGGAAATAGGGGAGCCGAAATTTCTACAAGCACGTGGTCGCTTGGACTGAACGGACTCGAATTCTATTCCGAAACTATAGCTCTGACTATCTCCCGCGTTACCCGGCTTGAGTGTCACTCGCGACAACCTGTCACAAGAGTTAAGTAGTGACAGGGCTGATGTCAAATCACGGATGCTAAAGAACTGTGACCAAGCTACTTTTTTGCTGATCGGGCCGTCCGTCAACGCGCAAATGCCGTGCCGCCTATGCGATCTGTTAGGCGTTTGTCCCGGCGGCGCTGCACAGAGGATGGGATTCGCATGGACTTCCCGGTATTTAGCGACAGTGCGGCGGGCAATGTCGATGCCGTTATCCTTCAACTTTTCGACCAGCTTGTCATCAGACAAGATGTCGTTGGTGCCCTCGCTGTCAATCATGATTTTTATGCGATGGCGGACCGCTTCTGACGAATGGGCGTCGCCGTCTTCCGACGAGGCGATCGCACTCGTGAAGAAATACTTCAGCTCAAAAATTCCGCGCGGTGTGGCGATGTACTTGTTCGAAGTTACGCGCGAAACGGTCGATTCATGCATCGAGATTGCGTCGGCCACAGTCTTGAGATTGAGTGGCCGCAAGTGCTGTACCCCGTAGACGAAGAAGCCGTCTTGCTGGCGCACGATTTGTTCGGCGACTTTTAAGATAGTTCTGGCGCGTTGATCCAAACTCTTGACCAGCCAGTTGGCCGTCTGCAAGCACTCGAGAATGTAGCCCTTGTCTTTTTCGGTCGAAGCAGTTTGTGTCACGCGCGTGTAGTAGTTGCGATTAACGAGCACGCGCGGCAGCGTATCGCTGTTGAGTTCGATGTGCCAGCCTCCATCGGAGGCCGCGCGCACAATCACGTCGGGCACAACCGGCTGCATCTGAACCGAGCCGAACTTTAGACCCGGCTTTGGATTGAGCCGCTTGATTTCTTGAATCATGTCGGCAAGCTCGTCCATGTCGATGCCGACGGCTTTTTTCAGTCCCGCAATATTACGGTTTGCCAACAGGCTCAGGTTGGCAAGCAGAGCGGCCATCAGCGGGTCATACCGGTTTTGATCTTTGAGCTGCAACCCGAGGCATTCCGCCAAAGTACGAGCGAAAACCCCCGGCGGATCGAATGCCTGCATCTTGTTCAGTACGCCTTCGACCATCTCGAGCGGCGCGCCAAGCTTGGCAGCCAAGCCGTCGAGGTCCGACGAGATGTAGCCTGCTTCATCGACGAGATCGATGAGGTACTGGCCGATCAATCGTTCGCGCGGATCATGAATGGAAAGCGGGAGCTGAGCGGCGAGATGATCGCGCAAGGAAACTTCGCTGGCGACGTAGGATTCGAGATTTGAATCGTCGTCGTCGCGATTGTGCATGCGCTGGCTGACATTGCTCCAGCTTAAGCCTGCTTCGGGCGCGGCCGAGGACGCTTCACCGGAACCTGAATCCTGGAACACGTTGCCGAAATCGGCGTCTAAACCCCCGGCGTGGTCCTGAACCGGACCGCGAAGATCGAGCCAGTCGTCGTCGCTGCCGGCGGCGCTTTCAACGGGAACTTCGCCCGGAACTTCTTCGGCCGGTTTCGTCTGAGATGTTTCTTCGCGCTCAAGCAGCGGGTTGCGCTCAAGTTCTGAATCGACAAATTCGGCAAGTTCGAGATTGGAAAATTGAAGCAAACGAATGGCCTGCTGCAGCTGTGGTGTCATCACCAGCTGCTGGCCTTGTCTCAGCTCCAATTTGGCAGAAAGCGCCATTCTGTTAACCCGTCGATCCGCAACATAAACTCAGCGGACAGCTATACTCAACGCGTGTTAACGAACATATCGCCGAGGTAGACCCGCCGCACGTCTTCATTTGCTATGATTTCCGAAGGCTTACCTTGTGTCAGAACTTGACCATCATAGATGATATAGGCCCGGTCTATAAGGCTCAATGTCTCGCGTACGTTGTGGTCGGTAATCAACACGCCGATGCCCCGTTCCGTCAAGTGCCGAACGAGCTGCTGGATATCTCCAACGGCAATAGGGTCAATACCGGCGAAAGGTTCGTCCAGCAACATAAACGACGGCCGGGAGGCCAGCGCCCGGGCAATTTCGCAGCGCCGCCGCTCGCCGCCTGACAGTGCCATGGAGGGAGATTTTCTGAGCCGTGTAATGGAGAATTCTTCGAGGAGGTTGTCCAGCTGCTCTTTCCGGCGCTTCTTTTCGGGTTCGACCAATTCGAGCACGGCCATGATGTTTTGTTCAACAGTCAGCCCTCGAAAAATTGAAGCTTCCTGAGGCAGATATCCAATCCCGAGGCGGGCCCGCTGGTACATGGGCAAGCCGGTCACATTCGCCCCGTCGATCGTTATGCGTCCTTCGTCTGCCGGTACGAGGCCGGTGATCATGTAGAATACGGTGGTCTTACCGGCGCCGTTGGGGCCTAAGAGGCCGACCGATTCCCCGCGACCCACGGCAAGGCTCACGCCTTTGACCACCATGCGTTTGCGATAGGATTTCTTAATCTCAAAAGCCGTGAGCCAGCCATCCGCGCCAACCGAATGGGGGTCTTGGGACTCGGGTACTGCGTTGCGGCCGAGAGCGGCCTTGGCAGTTTCAGCGGCGGACCGGCCGTTCGTGCGGGCGAGTTTGGAACCAAATGGTAAAGCTTTGAACAACTGAAACTCGCTTGCTTTATGGGTTTGGGGCTCGCGCTGTTTACTTAGCGTTTTAACGCGTTCTCAGGGCTTTGGGGAAGGTGTCTCACGGGCTTGCCAGCCGCCACCGGCCTTCTCTGTCGCCTTGCCAATTTGTTCCTTCAGATCGCCTGGATAAAACGTTGCGCTGGGACGGCCTGATTTTACGATCGTTCCTGTGCTGGCATCGTCACTCCCCGACCTCATGGGTGTGGTGGCGCTCGTGGTGCCTTCTGACGGAATAATACTCTCGCCCGTGGTCATATCGATCACCAGTTTGCTACCGCGCACGACATTCTTCCCCTGGGTCATGATGACATTACCGCCCAATGTGACCGTATTTGCTTTGGTGTCGAAATCGGCCCAGTCGCCAGTTGCCTGCTGCCCGTCGGCGGACGTTACGGCGACATTCTTGTTGGCCTTTAACCTTACCAGCTTTGCCGTACCTTGGCCGGCCTTCTCTTTGTCTGAGCCGCCGAGCATGCTTGATCCCGTATAGGTTGCTTTAAGTTCAGAAGCTTGAAGAACGAAATCACCCTGTTTGGCGCGAACCGTGCCTGTGAACACGGCCTCTTTGGCTGGATCATCGATGTCTAACCGGTCGGCGTCTATTTCGACCGGCGCATTGGGATCTGTCTTAAAGTTGCCGCCAAACGACATGCCTTTTGCGGCAGCCGGTTCTTTGGCGACCGGTGCCGGTTTCCCGCTGCCTTCACTGAACCGAGCCTTAATTCGGCTGTTTCCGCCGTTGCCATTGCCGGTAAGCTGCATCTTGCCACTGCTTTGGATGAAGTAAAGCCGGCGGCCTTTCAATTCGTTCGCGCCTTGTGTGAGTACGACCGATGTGCCCGTCAAAAGCACGGTTCCGGCCGCTTGGTCGATTTCCGCCCGGTCTCCCGTAGCGCGTTTGTCGGGCGCTTCCGACATCACGACGTCGCCTTCAAGAACGGCCTTTTGTTCGAGTGGGTCGAAGTCGGCGTTTTGGCTGGTTACTTGCTGGCCGTCGCCTTGGCTAAGGACAACCGGGTTCTTGGCAATCACCCGTTTCACTTTTCCGCCTGGTGCCGCCTCCGTCTCAGGTTTTCCTTCTGCGACGGCCGTGGCGCTCCCTTCATAAGAGACTTCGAGTTCTGGAGACGTAAGCCAGGCCGCGCCCTGCACGGCTTTGACGCCCCCCGTGAAGAGTGCGGTCTTCGTAGCGTCATTCACGTCAAGGCGGTTAGAAACAATATTGATTGGATCCTTGGAATTTCCAAACGGTAACGCAGTTTTCTCCTTGGCACCGTTGGTGGCCGCCGTCACGCTCGTAGCGTCCTGGGCCTTCAGCAATGTGCGCACTTTGTCGATGAAGATAAATTCTTTGGTCTTCTGGCGAACGGTCATTTGGTTGGCGTTGATCGTACCCGCTTCCATCATGACGACGACAGGCTGATCCGAAGTGATCAAATTTTCCTTCGTGCGAATGGTCGCCCGGGTTAGGTGGGCCTTCAAGCCATTGTCACCGGCTATATCGATGGAGTCAAAAAGTTCGAGAATATTCGCTTTGTTGTTGAACGTTCCGCGCAGGGCTGAGAGTTTTGTTTTTTTCTTCTCTGCGTCGGTCAGTTCGCCTGTAATTGTGTCAAGCTTGATGACCGACAGATTCTTGACGTCCTGCATGGCTTTTTTAGCCGTCACCCAGTAGCGCCCGCCGTCTTTGTTGAAGCCTTCGTAGTGCGGGTTTTCCATTGCCAAGTTTTCGGCAATGATTGTTGGAATGTCGAGGCTGGGAATTCCGGCACCCCAGCCTGCCGATTTCAGGATCAGCAAGGTATAGGCCGTCGCGAGGCCAATGGCGGACAAAGGCAAGACAGCTTTGAGCGTCCGGACAAACGACGAGTGGCGCGCTGCCAATGCCCGGCTCGCCGCGCGGTCGCCAGCGAGCACTATGCCAAACTCGCTCTTACGCGCCCGGCCGGACACGGCAGCACTCTCGCTCACGCTCGCCATTTATGGCCCGCCCGGTCGTTCCGTCCCCAAATTCTCATGGAGTATACTCTAGATGAAATTGGGAGACATTGGGACCGAACGTCAGAGTTGCATGGTGGGCAAGTCGCCGGGACCGCCCAAAACCCATGCAAAGCCGTTGCACTAGCCCAAATCTGCTGGTTCGGCCCCAAGAATTCTTATCAATGGGAGAAGATATCGGTTTCAGCAAACCCAGCAAGGTCAAGCCGGGCCCGGGCCGCCAAGAAGGCAAACGCTGCTTGGGCAAACGCCACCCGGTCCTCGCGTGCCAGCATCTCGTCCAGCTTTGCCTTCAATTTGTGCAAGTGCAAGACGTCTGAGGCGGCATAGGCGAGCTGGCTCTCGCTGAGTTCCTTCGCGCCCCAATCGGAACTCTGCTGCTGTTTGGATAGCTCAACGCCAAGTAGCTCTGAACAAAGGTCTTTAAGCCCGTGGCGGTCGGTGTAAGTCCGCACCAGCTTGGAGGCGATCTTGGTGCAGTAAAGTGGTGCGGTCTCAACGCCGAGATACTTCTCCAGCACGGCAACATCGAAGCGCGCAAAGTGAAAAATCTTCAGTATCTTGGGATCTTTGAGCAAGGCCTTTAATCGCGGTGCTGCGTAGTTCTCTCCGTCGAATTGCACGAGATGAGCAACACCGTCACCTGCCGACAACTGCACGAGGCACAACCTATCGCGATGCGGATTGAGCCCAAGAGTTTCGGTATCGATTGCGACGCCGCGCGGAAATTTCAGTCCCGAGGGTAGGTCACCCTTATGCAATTTGATTGTCGGGGTGGCCATGGGGTCCGCCATGAGATCTGTCATTTGGAAGGGAGCGCGACAGCGAGAGCGCCGCGTTGTAAATGGTGCCCGAAAGAGGACTCGAACCTCCACGCCTTGTGAGCGCTAGTACCTGAAACTAGTGCGTCTACCAATTCCGCCATCCGGGCATTTCAGAGCGCCATCACGTAAGGGCATCGGGCCCATAAGTCAATTGAGGTCCGTTGCGTCTGCGGCGTTCCATTCGCCACCCTTCACAGGAACTTACAAGGCGGCTAAAGCTCGGTAGAACCGCGGTATCGCAACGCGAGGGTGAGGACGGGACGGCAATGGCACACGGCAGTGGACTGGTGACGATTTTCGGGGGTTCCGGCTTCGTTGGCCGGCATACGGTGTCGGCGCTGGCAAAGCGTGGCTGGCGGGTCCGCGCTGCCGTCAGGCGCCCAGACCTTGCGGGTCATCTGCAACCCATGGGGTCGGTTGGCCAGATACATGCCGTCCAGGCCAACTTGCGGTATCCGCAGTCGGTTGCTCGCGCAATCGAAGGCGCGGACGTGGTGATCAATGCGGTCGGTATCCTCGCGCCATCCGGACGGCAGTCGTTCGATGCAGTTCACGCAGACGGCGCACGCGCGGTTGCTCGCGCGGCACACGAGGCCGGTGTCAAACGGCTTGTCCACATCTCCGCAATTGGCGCGGCTGCCGCGTCCAACGCCCAATATGCCCGGACGAAAGCTGCAGGCGAACATGCAGTGCTCGAGGAATTTCCGTCTGCAATTATTTTGCGGCCGTCGATTGTGTTTGGTCCAGAAGATGAGTTCTTCAACCGTTTCGCCGCGCTCGCGCGGATGAGCCCGTTTCTGCCGTCGATTGGCGGTGGCAAAACGAAATTCCAGCCCGTTTATGTCGGCGATCTCGCGGCCGCCGCCGTAAATTGCGTCGAAGGCGCAGGGAAATCCGGCACCATCTACGAACTCGGTGGGCCGGAGGTTTTTTCATTCCGTCAGTTACTCGATCTGACACAAGAATATTCTGGCCGTCACCGCGCCTATGTGCCGATGCCGTTCTGGCTTGCGAAATTGCAGGCGCTCTTGATGTGGCCGCTGCCGAATGCGTTGCGCCCCATTACGCTCGATCAAGTCAAAATGCTTGCAAGCGACAATGTTGTTTCCGCCGCCGCCCAATCGGAAGGGCGTAACTTGGCCGGGTTAGGCGTTGAAATGCCAGCGGCAGTATCGGCAATTGTTCCTGGGTATCTCGAACGATTTAAGCCAAAAGGGCAATACGCCCACTATCGGACGTGACGAGTTTGGTGCGTCCGCGATTAGGGTCTGTCCGGTTTTGATTGAAATCATGGACAGACCCTAGCTCTTTGGTTTGCCGTGCTTCTTTTCGGAAAACCGGTTCCCACTTTTCCGGAAGCACTCTAGAAGCGGCGGACGAAACCGAATTTCCAGAGTTCCATTTCCGGATCGACGGTATCGCGCCCGGTTGGCAACGATGAAAACGTCGCTTCGTCGAAATCGATTTTCAGATACTCGGCCTTGAACGACATTGAGCCGTTCCAGCCTATCTCGATGCCGCCGCCGGCGGCGATGCCGGTCAGCGATTGCGACGCTGTAAGGCTGCTTGCCCGGCTTTCAATTTCAAGGTCGCCATAGGCTAAGCCCCCCGTGCCATAAACAAGAAACCGGCCAATTCCGATGCCGGCGCGCCCGCGCAAAAGGCCGAAGTAATTGAGGCGGGTTTCGATATCGAATGGGTCGCTGCCCGCGCCAGAACCCTCCATCCAGCTGTAGGCGATGTTGGCGGATGCGCCGACGACGAGTGGCCCCCATTGAAAGTCGCGGCCCACGTATCCGCCCGCATAATAACCATCGGCTTGCTTGAGGAGGTCGCCTCCTGTGCCAGAGAAAGTCATCGATTCAAAACCGATATCGGGATTGATAATCCAACCTGCCCAGCTCGTCGGACCCATGTCGGCTTGGGGAAGCAGATCAAAATCTAACGCTTGCGCCGGCGCGGAAACGGCGGCTGCGCAAATTGCAGCAGCAACAGCAGAAATAAACCCTGCGCGAATGGAGGATGGCATCACGGACTTAGACTCTCTCGTTTGACTTAGGCCAGCGTTCGGCCAAGGCGTGCAAAACAAAACGAGAGGCGCGCCGGTGATGGAGCAAATTCAATCAGGAAATGATTAAGGAACTTTACGCAATCGGGGGCGAGGTTTGGCGATCAGAATGACTTTTGCCGTTCTCCATGAGCCAGTGGGCCGCACGCAGCAGTGCGCCGTCTTCGCCACGCGCCGCGACGAGTTGAACGCCGAGTGGTAGGCTGCGTACCTGGAGTAACGGCAAAGAGATACAAGGCATACCGAGATAGGTCCAAAGCGCGTTGAACATGGGGCTGCCGGTTGCGCCAAGACCCTTGAGGGCAGGCCCCGGAGCGGCGGGGGTCAGGATCGCATCATAGTTGACAAGCAAAGGCCGCAGAGCGTCGTAGAGCGGCTCGCGTTCTGCCCGCGCGGCGGCGATGTCGGCCGGTTTGAATGTTCGCCCCTCGGCGATCGTATCTTTGAGTTTTTGCGAAACTTTGCCTGGGTTCTTGTCAGCGATTGGGCCGAAGTTTTTGGCAATATCCGAGAATTGCACGATCTGTTGCAAGCGTGGCGAACTATCGAATTCTGATGGCAGAGGCACCTCAACAACTTCGGCGCGAGCCCCAAAACTATTAGCATATGTTTCGAACGCCGACTGTGTCTCGGCATCTGCATTAGGCCACGCCGGCGATTTTACAAATGCAAGCCGCGGCGGCCGATTGAGTTTTGTCAGAATGGCAGCGCCAAGAGATGTCTTTGGAGCAGAGGTCATGTCGGGATCGCGCGGATCGTAGGCGCTGAGGCAGTCAATCAGCAGCGCAATATCTTCGATGGAGCGCGCGTAACCTCCAATCGTGTCGAGAGGCGGCGACTGCGGCATGACGCCGGTGCGGGCAATATATCCGAAGGTCGGCTTGAAACCGATTGTCCCGCAAAACGAAGCGGGCCTTATGATCGAGCCGGCTGTTTGAGTTCCAAGGGCGAGTGGCACCTGGCAATCGGCAACCGCTGCTGCAGACCCAGACGACGAACCGCCGGGCGTGTGGTCCGGATTGTGGGGGTTACGTGTTTTGCCGGGGCAGAAGAACGCAAGCTCCGTCGTGACGGTTTTGCCGAGAATAATTGCACCAGCTCGCTTGAGTTCGCCGGCGACGGTCGCATCCGCGGCGGGGTAGTGGCCCTTGAATACAGGCGATCCGTACTCGGTGGGGTATTCAGCGGTATCGATGATATCCTTCACGCCGACTGGGATGCCAGCGAGCGGGCGGATTTGGCCGCCTCTGGCCCGTATAGCATCGGCGTCGCGCGCTTCACGGAGCACTTTTTCAGGTTCGATGTGGGCCCAGGCTTCGACGGCTGAATCGCGCGCCGAAATGCGCTCCAGGCAAGCAGAGACCAGGGCTTCGGACGTGAGCCGGCCATGAGCCATTTCGCTCAAGGCTTCGCTCGCTGTCAGCGCTGTGAGGTCACGATCTTTCATAGCCGGAATTCCCCCGAGTGGCGGCCGCGCCGCGACGAAATGGCGTTTTTGTTGTGATGCGTCAGCTTGTAGCCCGTTTCAAGCGAAAGTCGCATGCGTATTCGCCCAGTAATCAGGCCCGCGCATCTTGACGGCGCTTGGATTTCGTCCCTAAGAACACGGCACTTTATGGGATAGTTTCACTAGGGCCGGATCGGGACGTGCTTTTTAAGCAGCGTCCTTAATCTTGGTATTGCTGCTGCTGTCCACGGGATGATAGCCACCAGAGGACGTCTATGTCGAAAGAGCCCCGCCGCGCCGGCCGCCATTTCCTGCAGATCCCGGGCCCGACGCCTGTCCCAGAGCGCATCTTAGCTGCTATGTCGCGCCAGATCCTGGATCATCGCGGCGTCGAATTTCAAAAGCTCGGCCATCGCGTGCTGTCGGGTGTAAAATCGCTGTTCAAGACCAAGAACCACGTCTTCATTTTTCCGGCCTCCGGCACAGGAGCATGGGAAGCCGCTCTGACGAATACGCTCTCTCCTGGCGACAAAGTTCTAATGTGCGAAACCGGGCAGTTCGCCGTGCTCTGGGCTGTCATGGCGCAGCGCCTCGGGCTGAACGCCGATGTCATTCCAACCGACTGGCGAATTGCAGCCGACGCCAACCTGATCGAAGAGCGCCTCAAGAAAGACAAGACGCATGAGATCAAGGCCGTCTGCGTCGTTCATAACGAAACCTCGACTGGCTGCCGTTCGCGCATCGATGAAGTACGCAAGGCACTCGATGCTACAAAGCATCCCGCGCTGCTTATGGTCGACACGATTTCTTCGCTCGCTTGCACCGATCTGCGTCACGACGAGTGGGGCATCGACGTTACCATCTCGGGCTCGCAGAAAGGCATGATGCTGCCGCCGGGACTATCGTTCACGGCAATCAGCGACAAGGCGCTGGCTGCAACCAAGACGGCCAAGCTACCGCGTTGCTATTTCTCCTGGGACGACATGATCGCAAATAACGCCAACGGTTTCTTCCCCTACACGCCGGCGACAGGCCTGCTCTATGGCCTCGCCGAAGCCATCGACATGATCAATGAGGAAGGCCTCGAAAACGTCTTCATTCGCCACGAGCGCTTGGCTGAAGCCACGCGTCGCGCGGTCAAGGGCTGGGGGCTCGACATCCAGTGCCGCGATCCAAAGTATTATTCGCCTGCTGTCACGACCGTTATCATGCCTGAAGGTCATAACGCCGACGCATTCCGCAAGCTCGTGCTCGACACCTTCAATATGTCGCTTGGCACGGGACTCAACAAGATCGCCGGAAAAGTCTTCCGCATCGGCCATTTAGGTGACACCAACGAATTGACAGTCATGGGCGCTCTGACGGGCGTCGAGATGAGCTTTGAAATCGCTGGCATTCCGCACAAAAAGGGTGGCGTTGCTGCGGCCATGAGCTATCTCGCCGAGAGTGCGAAGGCGGAAAAGAAGGCCGCCGCCGAATAGAAGCGAGGGCTGAGCCGTTGACGACGCAGGCGATTGCGCAACACTTCGTCTTCGATGCTTTCGGCACGCTTTTCGACGTCCATTCGGTTGCGCGCGAGCATGCGGGCCGTCTCGGACCCAATTGGCCGCGTCTATCGGAGATCTGGCGCAACAAGCAGCTCGAGTACACCTGGATTTATGCCGGGCTCGGCGAGCACATTCCATTTCGCGAGATAACCCGTCAAAGCCTGCATTACGCGCTGCGCATTATGGGCCTGGATGAGGCTTTGGCGCCGCTCCTGCTTGAGAGTTATCGGCGTCTCGCGGTTTTCCCCGAGGTTGAAACGGTGTTGCGCGCGCTAAAGGCGCGTGGCGCCAAACTGGCGATCCTGTCGAACGGCGACATGGATATGCTTGACGATATTGTCGAGCACGCAAATCTTGGCAGCGTTTTCGACGCGGTGATTTCGGCGCGTGTGGCAGGCACCTTCAAGCCTGTCCCGAAAGTTTATGCGTTGGCGACAGAAGTCTTCAAAGTTAAGCCTGAGAAGATTACCTTCCTGTCCTCGAACCGCTGGGACATTGCGGGTGCCGCGTCGTTCGGATTTCAGACGATTTGGGTTAATCGCGCAGGCAACCCGGATGAATATCCGCACTTGCCCGCGGGCAGGATCGTATCCGATCTCGCGCCATTGGCTGAGGTGCCGCTATAAACAACAACGCCGCCGGCTAAAGTGCAGGCGGCGCTTTGGAACGAGACACGATCTTATGATGACACCAACTAGGGCTTAAAGCCCGCGAGAGCGAGCTGCACCTGACAGCGGCGGCCAAGCTGCAAGAATTTCGACGCGACGCAGATCTTGACCTTGGAGATCGATGGATTTGTGCCGATGCACAGTCGCCGTACGTCTATTTCACACGCAGCCTTGATCTGTGGCGTAACCTCGGGCGGCAACTTATAGTCTTCTGCATACGAGGGAAGTGACAGCGCGCTCAGCGCAACAGCCGCTAACGCGAATTTTGCATGACCCAACATGACCCGTCTCCAACCTTACTCAGCCCATTTTCTCTGGCCTTAGCAACACGCTACGAAAGCCGAAAAAAGGCATCACGCGCGCCCGCGACGGTTAACCACGGGAGAACTCGAAGTGCCCTGACACGAATTTAGACGCAAAATTCCCCGATCAGCGCAATCATTGCCGTTAATAGTTACCGGGGCTTCGGCCCAAGCAATTTAAACAACGTTAAGTTCAACGTCAGCCCTTGCCGAAAACGCGCTGTAACGCTTCTGCCAGCCGCACGCTGTCCACGTCATCCTTATGAATAACGTCGGTTGCGCCAGCAGCAATGAGTGTCGTGCGCCGTGTGCGCGTTACTTGACCGCTGACGACAACAATTGGCCCATCGAAACCGGCCCGCCGCAGAAATGGAATGGTTTGTGAAGCATCGTCACTCGGTTTCAGTATGTCATCGAGGAAAACTATTTCAGGCTTGCGCGACATGACAAAATCGACGGCCGAGGCCAGCGTATTTGCGCGCCGGATCTCAAGTTCATAGCCAAACATGACGCGCAGCGTCGCAAACATGCGGTCGGCATCCATAGGCTCGTCCTCAACGACGAGAACGTCTTTTAAATCAGGAATGCCTTCGCGCGCGCGTATCAACCCGCTCTTTTTGGCGAGGAAGTCGCCGCCTGATCCTGTCGATGACGAGGCCATTCAATTTTTCCGCGATACTTGTGTTCGAAGCGTCAAGTGCACTGTAGCAGGTTAATTGTGCAATGTTATCGGTGAAATTGGCTTGTGCCTTCTACGCCAATGGTGAAGGTTAAGTCACGATATACTTGGGCCAATAGAGTGTGAATGTTGCCCCGCGCCTTTCCGTAGGATCCGAGTTAAGTTTGATTGAGCCTCCAACGGATTTCAGCCATTTTCTTGACCATAGCCAGCCCTAGGCCGGTTCCGCCGCTGGCGCCGAGAGCCCGGAACGGTAGAAAAACGGCTTGATGATGTGAGGGAGCGATGCCGGGTCCATCGTCGGTCACTTGGAAAACAATGGCGGACGTTTCATCTGAACAAGCCATCGTTATGCGTCCCGCAGACCGGTCATGATGCTTTTGAGCATTCTGAATGAGATTTCTGAGGATCAGATCGAGTGGCGCGGCCAGGGTCGCAATCACAGGCCATTGACCGGCAATTTCTACGTCGAAGCCGTTTTCCCGTATCGATCGTGTGATGCTTTCTGCCATGGCGCGCGTATCGACTTGCGCAATACCCTCGTATTTTTTACCCAAGCTGGCGTAGTCCAGCAATTCCGACAGCATGTGCGACATGCGCCGTGACAGCTGCTGAATTTCAGCGAGCTTCTTAGCTTGTCTCTCGTCGCCGCGCGCTGCACACTCTGCGATCAATTCATCCGCAATGTAACGCATGTGCCTGAGCGGCCCTTTAAGATCGTGCGAGATGATGGCCGCATAGGATTTGAGGTCGGCGTTTGCCCGGGCAAGTTCCTTGGATTTTTCCGTGACGGCCTCTTCGGCCATCAGGCGCGCACGTATTTGCTTGGACAGCTCCAGTTCCATCTCGGTCTGAGAGTTGCTGCGATAGGCGAGCATGACAGGGCATTGCTCGCCGGGGTGCCAGAGAAATGTAAAGTTCATTTTCTTTGAATTGCCATGTTCAACAGCCACGCCAACGGCGGGTAGTTCAAGCAGCCGGTTTGGGTTTTTCTTCAGTGCCAGTATTTCATTTTCCAAGCCGATCAGGGACAAAACGCTGTCGCAAACCGGTTTCCCGAGCTCGACGAAATCGACGAGTTTTCCGTACCGGTGTACGGCGTTGAGGTGGTCATCTAGCCAGACGACCCCGAATACTCCGAAACCCGCGATGACGTCGCCGGCCTTCTCAACGCGATGTAGAAGCGAGCGCTGCATGGCGTCAGAGCCCGCGTCTTGCAATGGAGTCGGCAGCATCAACGAATGCTTCTCCGACATTTCTGCCTGTTTTGGCGCTCGTTCTAATCAAGGAGGTGCCGGGGCGTGTGAGCAGTGTGGGCAAAGGCGCGGTCTCCGCATCCGGCAAGAGGTCCGTCTTGTTGACGATAAAGCCCGCGTGCCGCCCGGGAAAAGCTTCCGTAAATCCTCCAGCCAGCTTGACCATCGTCTCAAGCGTCGCCGGCCGGCTGATGTCTCCGATAATAAGCGCGGCAGACGCTTCCTTCATGTAGATGTGCCGGAAGATAGCGTCGCCGAAATTTCCATCTGTATCCCAGATCACGAGTGACATCTGCGCCCGGCCTGGCGCATCGGGAACGACATAACGGTAGACATCGACACCGATGGTCGGCTTGTAATCGAATTCGAATTTATCAAAGACGAGCCTGCGTGCGAGAGAGGATTTTCCAACTCCAATCTCGCCAAGAAGCATGAGTTTCTTGGCCGTCATGGCTGGAACTCACCATCGAATGTCATTTCGAATTCAACGCGGCGGTTAGCACTTAACGTACCCTGCGCAGAACTCAAATCTCTGGCATCTGAGCGCCCAACGGCATGCAGTAGGCTGGCGCTGACGCCGCGCGAGATCAGATCCTGGCGAACCTTCTCAGCGCGGTCCTGGGCCAGGGGCACGTTGCGGGACTGGCCTCCCGCTTCGTCGGTATATCCGACAATACGGACGGTGTGCTGCGCCGCCTTCAAGAGTGGTGTTAGCGAGTCCATCGTTTTCGCGGCAGCCGCGGAATCGCGGTAGGAAGTATCGGCTGCGAAGAACACGGCATGATTGCGTGTCCAGTTTTCTAGCCGTTCGCGTGGGCTTGGTTCCGGCGTGGCCGCTGGAACCGCGATCTGACGCGGGCGCAGCGTCTCGGCTATCGCCGCGGTCGATGCGATGGCCGCCAGCCGCTCGGCCTCCGCCGTCATGGCGTCCGCTGCGGCTTCAACGCTTGCCGTGCCCGTAATTGCCGCGGCAACCGCTGTTTCAGCGCTTGGGGAGCTGGCGCCGCCGTTTGCGAGAACCGCCGTGATAGCTGAACTTTCGACGGCAATGCGCCGTCCGAACTGGCCAAGAGCCTTAACCGTTTTCTGCGTGTCGCCATCTGCGGGAGGGCGGGTCATTGCGGCTCGCGAGGCGGCAAGATCTTTCGCAAGTACCATGACCACATCGGCGGACTTGGCTAATCCGCTCGAGACCGCTGGCTCCCGCTCGGCTTTGGCGGCTTTTCGCAGGTCGGCTTCGGCTTGGCGCAGTCTGTTTGCGGTGCGGTCTGCCGTCCGTTCGAGCGTGCGCAATGTGATCGCGCCTTCGAGACTTGAGACGGCACGGCGGATATTGGCGATCTCGGGTTCGGGATTGGGAATGTTGATATCGCTGCCCGGCACGACAGTAAGTTCGTCGCGAATCGCAGTCTTTGGCAAGATGACGCCGATACGATGGAGAACCTTGGACTTGACGTCGAGCGAGGGGACGAGCCCGGCAATCGTCAGAATCCGTCCGCGGTCGGTGGCATGCAGCTGCGGAATGTAACCCTGCATTTCTGCCGTCTCGGCAATAACCCTCTCCGCCGCAGTGTGGGCGCGCGAATTGGCAAAGCCCGTGTACCAGCTCCAGCCGAACCAGATCAGCAGCGGCAAGGCAATTGCCATGGCCAGCATTTTCACTGGATTGCCTGCCGGCTTTGAGACATCTGCTTTTTGTTCGTCAATGCGCGCTTTGAGTTCGGCCCCCATCTCAACGAGCAGATCTGCCTGCGCGCCTTCGACTCCGGCACTGCTGTTTTGCTTCTCGATCGCGGCCAGAAACGTATCGTCGAGCACTTGCTCAACGCCTTTCGGGGCGGTACCCGTGCACTTGGCTGCAACCAGATAAAGCGGAGACCCGCGCAAATAGACATTGGCCCCGCCGATGTCGATCTGGCGCATCGCATTCTGGTCGGCCGCAAAGGCTTCGTTGGCAAATTCGTTGACCGCCGCCAGAACGCCGCTCATGATTTGTTCGCGCCCGCTCGCCCCCGAAGCAGACCAGTGGGCGACGAGATCGCCGGTTGCGCGGCGGATGAGAAACAACTCTTCAAGTTCGAAATCTTGTGTTCCGGCGAGTGCAAGTTCCGCAACCGACCGGCCTGTCGTCAAGCTCTGGAAGCGCAGCATAATCGGGTTCTGCTCAAGCCGCCGGTTCATCTGATCGGTCAGATCTTTCATGGCGCTGGCGACGTAGGCTTTAACCAGACGGCCGGTGATCGGGTAAAGCGCCTCGACCATTTCATCTTGGCTGTTGCGCAATTCGGTTTTGATCGTCGTCACAACAAGAGGCGCAATCCGAATCGAGAGTTCGGCGTGCTTTGACACTTCGGCGCGGCGCAATGCTTCGTCGAGTGATTGCGCCACGCTCTCCGTAAAGCGCTCGGCCGATCCTGCCCGTTCGAAAATTTCGGCAACGCTGCGTCTAATTTCGTCGCGGCTCTGCGCCTCCGCTTTTGTAACGGCATCGATCTTTGTTTTAATTTCGTCACGGGCCCGGCTGTCAGCTTGAGCGACTGACTCGATTTTGGCTGAAAGTTCAGCGAGGGCCTGTGTTTCGTTCTCGAAGAGCAGTTCTTTGAGGCGCGTTACGCTTTGCGACATGGGTCTTGCCTCGCTCGAGTGACGGTTCGTCAGACCTTCCGGCTGGTTGGCTAAACTCTAAGCCCGCGAAATCCGGCGTATTTGTTCGCCAAGGTCGGCGACGCTTCGTGCCAACGCTTCAAATGTTGCGCGCCGGTCGCCTTCTGCGGCTCCGGCTAAGCCTTCAATGCGTGCTTCGAGTGCGTCCAGCTGCCGGCTGATGCCGACCTCAACCTCATTGAATCGAGATTCAAGAAATGCCAGTCGCGCTTCCATCTGGCGAAATAAATCGCCAACCAGGAGTTCGCGAACCTGTTCCATTTTTTCGTCAGCAAGATCTCGCATGGCGGAGCTACGCAGGTCTGAGAACGGGGGCGCATTCATTGTGCGGGATGAGTTCCAATTCGATGATCGACGGTAATCAGGGTAGACTAGCGAAAGTACCGGAAAAAGAGAAGTCTGTGTCTTTTTTCAGATGGTTATCGGTTGGCCTGAATTGTGACCAAGTTTCCGGAAAAAAACCAGTTTCGCCCCGCAATGCTCTGATTGCAATGAGACTTAACCTTTGCCCCAAAGTGCTGGCTTCGGCCTAGAGTGATAGTGGGCTAGACCATGCCGCGCTGAGGACGGCTTGATCCAAAGGGGCCGTGCAGCGCCATGTAAGCGCCGTTGACGCGCCGTGAAAGGGCATCGCGCGCAGCAATATCGGCAATAACGGCCTCTGCAACTCGCGCAATCTCTGTCGCGAGCGACGGCCTTGGCGGCAAATATGAAATGCCGCGCGTTTCGCTAAGCAGTTTGCGAAACAGGCGGTCGTTGGCTCTCAGTTCGGACGTTACGCGCTGACAGTATTCTCTTGCCACGCCGCTCACGAGCGACTGCGCATCGGCATCGAGGTTATCCCAAAGCGTGCGCTTCAGAGACACAGCAAGCGTGCTTCCCCCTTGCGTCAGCCCCGGCGTGATCGCGAATTTCGCGGGTCCGGCAACCCCTGCCTCAAGGGCCTCTAAAATGTGGCTCAACTCAACAGCGTCGATATTTCCTGTGGCTATTGCAGCGCCTGCGGCACTCATGTCGATATCGGAAATGACCGCGCCTAGCCCTTTGAGGACATCGCGCGCAATGCCTTGAGCGGCAATCCGCTTACCGGAAAGTGCTGGCAGATTGCCGTCTGACCACAGTCCGCCGCCTGTCGAGGTATGTGCAATCATGAGCGACTTGATACCGTAAGGTGCCGAGCACGCATCCCACAGCGCTTGCCCGTCCCCGCTTACGAGCCAATCGCTAAATGTGCGGGGGTCTAAGCCGAGTTCCCCCGGCAACCCGGCGAAATAGCCAAAGGCCGCGTGGTGCGGAACATTCCCGTGTTCGAAGCCGATGTGGAGGTGGGCGCCGCCGCTGTTGAGCGTATCAATGCTGCCGCCCGGTTTCGTTTCAAGGTGGCACCTGAGGCGCCCGCCAAACGCCTGTTCCAGGCGCCGCGTGAAGCCGAATGCCAAATCCGAGTACCCGCTTGCGCTTTCCGGCCACGGGCTCGTGACGATCAAATCTTTCGTCCTCGCCACCACGGCGGGTGCGGCGAATGCCGGTCCAATGGCACGTTCCGTTCCGAGCGCCGCTGCTGCAAGCGCGGACGATCGCAAGAAGTCGCGGCGGCGCATGTGGGTTCGGCTCCGGTCACACTCGTTTCAATCAAGGTGGAGCCTAACAGAGCGGATTGGCTGCGTTAAGACAATTGCGAGGCGCGTGCCTTTTCAGCGCCGGCGCTGTCTTTCGGCCTCAGGGTGCGCTGGAAACCAGATGATTGATCGAATGGAAGAAGAATTCAGGGCCCATGTAGCCCGGGATACGGCCAACTTCCTTGTGGTTCTTCAGCACGACGAACGTCGGAACGATATCTATGGCAAACTCGAGGCCGAGTGCTTCCGGGGTCGCGTCGTTGATGTCGAGAAAGCGGATCGGCATCTCCTTGGCGCGTTCTGAGGCCTGATAGGACGGCAAGACGTCGCGCCGGAACAGCTCGCAGTATGTGCAGCCTTCCGCCTCCATGACAACCAGTTCGAAATTGCTGGCGGGCAGCGGCGCATCGACGTCAAGGCCTGCGTGACCGGCCGAGACAGAAATTCCAACGAGCGCGGAGACGGCGATAAAGAGCGAGTGGTGACGCATGAACTTTGTTCCTAAAGCGCCCAACAGGCGAACTAGAAGGAACTTAGCCGAGACCGGTGCGCCTTAGGGCAAGATCTGAAGAGCTGGTTAAGGGCTGTTTCAAATTGAGACACCAGTCTACTTTGCCCAGGGTTGCTGGGCTTGGCTACAAAGGACCAGCCCCTTTGAGGGACGCCATAAAGAACGAGGCACCTAGCAGAAAGACGAGTGCCGCCCCTGCAAACCCGGCAGCCGTGTGAATGCGCTGCGCCCAGGGGCTGCCCTCACCCGACATGCGTTCGGCGAAATCGCGCGACGTGACGGCGAGTGCTGCGAGAACCGAAACTGTGATCGCCGTGCCAAGCGCCATGGCGAAGGTGCCGAGTATTCCCGCCCAAAGTAATCCCTAACTCATCGCGAAGATCAACAATAGCAGCGCACCCGTGCACGGGCGAATGCCAACCGACATAGCCAGCGGTAGCGCCTTGCGCCAGGACCAAGCACCCTGCAAATCTTTTGGCGCGGGCATGTGGCTATGGCCGCAGCCGCAACCAGGGCCATGATCTTGATGCCCATGATCTTGATGCCCATGATCGTGATGATGTGCGTGGCTGGCGTGCGCGGGGATGGTATTGGGCAGTGCACGAGGCCACGTTTCTTTGAATTGCCGGTACAGCAGCCAGGCGCCGACGGATGCCACAAGTCCCCAGCTCAGCGTCTCGACAAGCGCTTCGGTTTTTCGCATCTGCATGCTGGTTTGATTGAGCACGATCGCCAGAATGCCGACGAAAATAATGGCTGATAAGGCCTGAAACAGCGCCGCCAGAAACGAGAGCGCGATCCCGCGCCGGACGGTCTCTTCGTTGGCGAGAACGTAGGAAGATATGACGGCTTTGCCGTGACCGGGCCCGGCTGCGTGCAGCACGCCGTAGAGAAACGAAATCATGACGAGGACGAGCGTCGCGTGTGCGGTGTTGCCGGATTTCATGTCCTTGACCGCCGCAGCCATCTGGCGGTTCGCCGCCGACTGCTGCGTCAATATCCAATTCCACGCGCGGTCTAACATGCCGGGAGTTGCCGCCACTCCGGTCGTGTTCTGCTTCGCAATTGTACTGCCGGGTCCACCCTGCACGGCAAACGGCGACGGCTTCTCTTGCGCAATCGCCAATCCGCTCACAATCGGGATCAAAAGCGCGAACGCGGCGGCGATGATGAGTTTGGCGAAAGTCTTCATGATTTGGCGCATGTCACCGAGGCGGTTGTCGAAAAGCCGGCGCCAATATCTTGGGTCTGGCCGAGTTCCTGGGCAAAAGCATTGTCGAGCAGCTTGGCCTTGAGTTCCTCGCTGTTTGCGTCGGATTTAGCTTCGCCGAATGCGACCTTGCAGCCCTCGGGAGCGCCTGCGGAGAGCTTTAACGCATCGCTTTTCTCCGGCTCGAAAGCGATAAAATACGATGGATCGTGAATGGAAAAATTGAAACCCTCGGCCTCGGCGAGCACCGGCTGCGAGAGGGGCAGTTGGAAGTGCAATCGCAGAACTCCGTTTGTGTGTTCAAGCCAGGGCTCTTGCGGACCGGCAAGCTTGAGGTCCGACGTGCCGAGTTTCGGAAATGTGAAGTAGTCGAAATCCTTGAGCCCATCCATGTTGACTTGGGCAAGTTCCGCGAGTTCCGCTTTGTCGTATGTCCCATCGTTGTTCTTGTCTAAGCCCTGAATGGCCATGGCCGTGTACATGTCGTCAAAGGTCCACACATGCTCAAACCCAGCGATCGCGCCTTTGTCGTAGAGGACCGTGGTTTGATACGTGACCCAGACGTGGGGATGCGCGACGGCGGGTGCTGCCCAAAACAGGGCAAGCAGAGCCAGATTCAGTGCTGCGGCGCGGTAACCATTCGTCATGCTCGGGCCTCCTTTTACCCTGAACCCAATATAACCCGGCCTCAGGGGGGCGGGGATCACTTCGGTATCCAAATATCGCATTTACCATCCGCCCAAACGAGGCGTTAGTGCGGCGCGGCCGGCACTTACGGGCTATTTTGGATCTCATCGACTTTAGCCCCGGCAGACACGATTTTGCCAGGGCGGTAACCTTTATGCTATGCGCCATCTTATGCGGTGGACGTTTTGCGCCGGTTCTTCGGCGCCAGGACTTCAGCCGCCAGCGTTGCGCCGGGGCGGCCGCTCCGGCCAAAAAAAATGGCCAGAAAAATGGGGTAAACGCCAGATGCTGCGCCGATGCCCGCTTTCAGCGGCGGTTTCCGTGGCCGCGGCTGGCTTTTTTGGCGCCGCCGCGATCGCCGCCGATGCGCCCAAGGTCGGCTGTCACATTGAAACCCGTGCATGCACTCGTCGCGGGCGTCATGAGCCGGGGTCGGCGAGCCAACGCTTGTCGTTGACGGGTCCGCGTCGCCGCACACTTTCACATTAAGGCCTTCGGTTGCGCGCGCGATCAATAACGCGGACGTTTTCATTCGCGTCTCCGAGCAGCTCGAACCGTTTACCCGGAAAGTCGCTGAGGCGTTACCCGAAGCTATCATCCTCGTCACGCTTGCCGATAACAAGTCCGGTATTAAACTTTTGAAGCAGCGCGCCAGTGGCACATTTGAATCGCACGATCACGTAGAGAATAGCGATCACGCCGGTCATGATCATGATGCGCAATATGACCCGCATATCTGGCTGGACCCGGAAAACGCCAAGGCCATCGTTGAAAATGTGACGAAGGCGCTTGTTGCGAAAGACCCCCCTCATGCGGAAGCGTACAAATCCAACGCCATTGCGCTCATTGCCAAAATTGATGCGCTCGCATTGGACATCGAAAGGGACTTGGCCGCGGTCAAGGACAAGCCCTTTATCGTTTTCCACGATGCCTACCAGTATTTCGAAAAGCGTTTTGGGCTAGCGGCGGCAGGCTCTGTAACGCTGAGTCCGGATCAGCAGCCCTCAGCCAAACGATTGACCGCAGTGCGTAAGAAAATCAGCGAACTCGGTGCGGTTTGTGTCTTCGCCGAGCCGGGTTTTCAGCCAAATCTCATCGATGCCGTGACGGAGGGTACGAAAGCGCGTGCAGGAACGCTCGACCCCGAAGGCATCGCGCTGCAGCCCGGCCCAGAGCTCTATTTCACATTGATGCGTGCTCTCGCGACGAACGCCGTTGAATGTTTGGGACGTTGACAATAGGCACCGGACTTCTGCCCGCGGCTATTGCGTGATGCGAAGCTCGTTCAGCTGACGCGAGATCTCGGCGAATGAGGTGCGCAGCGCTTCGCCGTTTGCCGCATCGAATGCGAACTCTGGCTTTGACGCGCAGGCCTGCATCAAAGGCATGACTTCTGCCGGCGCCTGGAAGCCGACGGTGAACACGAGGACGCCATCGTCTTTGACATTCTGGCACAGCTGCTGCGCCTGCTGCACGGACGTGCCATTGTCGATCTCGTATTCCTGATTGAACATACCGTCCGTCATGACGATGATGGCTTTGACGAGCTTTTGATCGTCTTTCGGTTCCGGTTTGCTGTCTGAGGGCCAGAATTTGTCCCATTTTGGCGAAATGAGATACCAGGCCCAGGCAATACCCAGATGCCCTGCGGTCATGCCGTCCGCGACGTAACCGCTCAATGACGCCGACAACGCATCCTTATCGTCGGTGAGTGCCAACACGGTGTTGACCGGGCACATGGTCGGTTTGCCGCCAAACGTGCGCCCATTGGCGGGCGGTTCGTCCGTAAAGGCGTCGTTGCCCTTGCGTTCGCTTACGCATTTCTCGCCGGCGTTGCCATTTCCGTTGCCGTTATTGTTTCCAGGTCCGGAATTGTTACCATTATTGCCTTTTGCCTTCTCGGCGTATTCGCCAGCGTTGACGGACGTTGAATAGGGCGCAAAGCCGATGCGGACTTTTTGCGACTCTGGCTTATCAGCCATGAGCAATTCAATCAAATCGTTGCCGGCGGCCTTTAAGGAGGCCAGTTTTTCTCCGGACATCGAGCCGCTGACGTCGAGCATGATTCCGAGTTCGATGTCTTTGATCGAGAAGTCGGCGCGCGAGCTGAGGTTCACGTCAAAAGCATCGATCTTGGCGACTTGGCCGATTGTCGTTTTGACCTTTCCAGCCACGTTGAGTGCCACAAAACCGTTCTCGCGATCGACATCGATTTGCAGGGTGCTAAGTGTTCCGTTGGCCCCGCTCCGGCCGCGCATGGCTTCGTCATAGTATTTCTGCGCAAGTGCCGCGACTTCGGCGTCGCTGGCGCTCGTTTCTACCAAGGCCTTGGTTGCTGCAAGTGCTGCTGCATCAAGCGCG
Organism: uncultured Alphaproteobacteria bacterium; assembly: GCA_963819605.1. GTDB lineage: Bacteria > Pseudomonadota > Alphaproteobacteria > Rhizobiales > Hyphomicrobiaceae > Hyphomicrobium_B. The sequence goes on from CAWFWU010000012.1 coordinate 25,128, forward strand.
GCCTGTATTCTGGAGTTCAGTCCGGTCGCACGGCTGTAATCTACGGCAAGCCCAACGATCACCATCATAGCGATCATCAAAAGCCCAGCCAGGATCGTGACGGATCCCCGCTCGTCTTTGACGATTGAAGTTTTGGTGCGCGAAGACATCGGCTCTGCCGGTTGATTTGCTGCTGCGTGTTGTGCAGATCATCCTGCATGCGAAAACTACTACTTTCAATTGTAATTGGTTTTTAGAGTTTGCCGCCCTTTAACGTGTATTTCGAATTAGGGGTGCGTCATTTAATGATTTGTTCACTCTGGTGTTGCGGCTACTGCAAAAACGAAAACGGGCGGCTCTTGCGAACCGCCCGTCATCAAATCGGTTTGCGAGTGTGCCGTTTACTCGACCGCCGCAGCCTTTTGCGGGATCGAACTTGAGCGGTAGGACTTGCGCAACACTTGCCGGTTTGCCGGGCGCTGATATTTGCGCTTGGGCTGGCCGTCGTCGCCATAGCCGCTGGAACCTGAGTCGTTTGAAGCGACGCCGCCGGTTTGGAAGCGCTGCCACGTCACGGTGACACGAGCGCCGACGGGAACGCGTGGATAGAGATCCAGCACGTCGTCGTTGGTCATGCGTACGCAGCCTTTGGAGACGGCCTGTCCGATGGTCCATGGCGCGTCGGTGCCGTGAATGCGGTAGGCGCTCGAGCCAAGATACATGGCGCGCACACCCAATGGGTTCATGGGGTGCCCGCCTGGGACCCAGTTTGGCAGGCGCGGATTTTCGCGGCGCATTTCAGGGGTCGGCGTCCAAGATGGGTTGACGCGCTTGTCGGAAACGAACGTCGTGCCCTGCCAACGGCTCTGCGTGCGCGGAATAGCGATAGGATAGCTGATGGCCTGACCGGGCTTTGTCACGAGATAAAGCCGCCGGTCGCCGAACGAAACGATGACTTGGCCGGGACGGTATTGCGAGCTGAAAGATACGCTCCGGCTGCCGCCGCCAAAATCGTCGCCGCCGCCCCAGAGGAAATCGACGCCCTGCGCGTGCGCCGTGGTGGGCACTGCGAGAAGACTGATGGCCGTTGCGGCTGCAACAGCAAACTGACTCAAAAATTTGCGAAGGCTCATCGGGGGATGCTCCAGTTTAGGGCCGCCAATATAGTGGCGTGGATGGAAGCGCCATCCTTGCGCGACTATTATGAACACTGCGTATATACCAGTCCCATTTTCGCGGGCAGAGCAGGGAAGTCACACTCGTGTCACGTTCTTGGCTGTTTGAGATGGTCCCAATCCCAGTTTCATGTTTTTGCAGGCCATTGTGCCCGCTCCATGACGCTTATTTGCCCAGTGTGTGGCGTGTTCTTTTTATGTTCTTTTTGCTTGACCGCTCAGCCCAGAGAAATGTAGAACAAATAACGAACATGCGGGATCGCTCGTGTGTCCGGTTCTCAACTCTTGTTGCGAGGCGTCCCCCGTGGATCAGGCGGCCCACTTCCCCCATCTGCCCCCGCGCGGCTCTCGCGTGACTGGCCCCGGCATCGAGGCCAATCCGGCCGGAACGGCGAATCTCCCCTTCGCCGTTCCGGAGCCGGGGGAAAAGACGGAGCTTCGGCGTGCGGCCCCCCGTGATGCCTTGATTGGATCGTTGCGCGAGACAATTCGGAAAATAGAACGCGCGGCGCCCCTGGCGGAATCCCGCGCCCGCCCGAGTGCCGGCTGGCGGCTTGGGTGCACGGAGGCAGACCGGCTTTTGCCCGAGGGGCTAGAAACGGACAGCCTGCACGAGGTGAAAGCCGCCGTGCCCGTCTCCGGCGCGATCGCGGGGGCCTGGATGGCGAGCCTCGGCTTTGCACTCCGCCTTGCGATCAGGCGTGTTGCGCAAGTTTCTGGCGAGGGTGCGCATCGTGGCGCGCCGTGGATCTTGTGGTGCTGGCCACGTGTGCTGGCGGGCGAGTTTGGGCGGCCTTCGGCAGCAGGATTGATGCGTCTCGGGCTCGATCCCGCGCGCATTCTATTTGTCGAGACGGCGCGCGCGGACGAAGCGCTTGTGGCTCTTGAAGACGGTTTGAAATCGCAAAGCCTCGCGCTCGCGCTTGGTGTTTTCAAGGACATCGATTTCACACCGGCGCGCCGTTTGAGTTTGGCGGCAGGTCAGGGACGCACGCCTTGCCTCGCAATCACGCATCCCGCGTCCCAACCGGCGGGAGCGACGGCCACGCGCTGGCGGGCCGGATGGAGCCCAAGTGCCGCGCATCCTTTCGATCCAAAAGCGCCGGGGCGCCCGCGCTTTTCGTTAAGTCTCGAACGTGCCCGTGCGCGCCCGCAAAGCGTCAATCTCTCTCCCTTGATTCTGGAATGGTCCGATGAAACGTATCGTTTCGGTGTGGCTACCGGCCTGGCCGATTGCGCGCTTGAAACGCGCGGAACCCAGAGCCGTGTCCGAGGATAAGCCTTTCGCGCTTGTCGCAAGCGGCGCGCATGGGTTGTTGATCTCGGCTGTCAATGTTTGCGCTGCGCAAGCCGGCGTTGCCGTTGGCGCACGCCTGACGGATGCCCGCGCGGCGCTGCCATCGCTCATCTGCCGGGCTGCCGAACCGAGAGAAGACGATATCGCGCTTTTGCGTCTTGCGCGCTGGGCCGGACGTTACGGCCCCAACCGCAATGTCGAGGGCGGCGATGGCTTGTGGATCGATATTACGGGCGTTGCGCATCTTTTCGGCGGCGAGGAAGAATTGCTCGACGATCTGGTGCAGCGGCTCTCAAGCTTCGGCGTGCCGTCCCGCATTGGTCTCGCCGATACGTTTGGCGGCGCTTATGCCCTCGCCCGCTTCGGCATTTCAGACGCCAGCACATGGGCACTCGCCGCCTCTGGCACGGATCGCGCGGTGCTCGCGAGTTTTCCGGTCGAAAGCCTTCGGTTCGATGAAAAAACGGTTGTGCTGTTGAAGCGCTTAGGGTTGCGCCGCGTTGGCCAGCTTTACGATATCCCGCGCGACAGCCTCGCCCGGCGCTTCCGTTCGAAGGATGTGGCGGGCGAAGTTCTAACAAGGCTCGACCAAATGCTGGGCTTAAAGCAAGAGCCGCGTGGGCCCCTTGCCGAGCCGCCCGTTCTTTCCGTGCGCCGCGCGTTTGCCGAGCCGCTGATTTCGTCGGACGCGATCGAAACGCTGGCTGCTGATTTGTGCGAGGAGTTGTGTGCGGTTCTCGCCGAAAAGGGACGTGGTGCGCGCGCCGTGCGGCTGTCGCTCTACCGTGCCGACGGCAGCGTGGCGGATGCGGACATCGCGTTGCGCGCGGCCACCCGCGAGGGGGCGCATATTTTTCTGCTGCTCAAGGAAAAGTTCGGCGCAATCGATGCAGGCTTCGGCGTCGATCTTATGGTGCTCGATTGTGTGCGTGCCGGGCGCCTCAAAGACGTGCAGGACGGTTTTTCCGAAGACGGCGGCGCCGATTATGATCCCGGCCCGCTCATCGACCGGTTGTCGAACCGTTTAGGCAGGGAAGTTGTCACCGTGCTTGCACCGCGCGCATCCCACATTCCCGAACGCAGCCAAGCACGTGTGGCGGCGCTCGCTGCATCTTCTCCTCCCCCTGGAGGGGGGAGGGCGATCCATCCGCGGTTTAGCCCGGCTATGCCCGGCGATCATTCAAGTCTCGATAGCCGGGCTAAGCGGCTGGATGGATCGGGTGGGGGTGAGCAAGCATCGCGGTTGATCGCCGGCACCCCCACCAGGCGCGCCGAGGATGAGTTAGTCCCTTCGAGTGGAGCGCTGGCACCGGCGGAGCAAGCAGGCGGGCCTAACTCATGGCGCGCCGTCCTCCCCCCTCAAGGGGGAGGGAGGGAAACGTCAGCGTCATCTCTTCATTACGTTCCACCATGGCCCTATGGCAAAGCTCCGCGCCGTCCGCAGTTCGTGTTCGAGCGTCCCGAACCCATTTCGGTTATCGCCGAAGTGCCGGATGGCCCGCCCGTGCGTTTCGTGTGGCGGCGCCTCGAGCGGGGTGTCGTGCGGGCTGAAGGCCCCGAGCGCATCGCGCCCGAGTGGTGGCGCGCGATCGGGCTTGGCGAAAATCAAAAGCGCCCGCGTCCGCGCGATTACTATGAAGTCGAAGACGAAACGGGCGCCCGTTACTGGGTGTTCCGTCACGGCCTTTACGGCGGCGCGGAAGACGAGAGCGAGGACGGCGATCCTCCGCGCTGGTTCCTGCATGGATTATTCGCGTGAAAAACCACATTCGATACGCGGAGCTTCAAGTCACGACCAACTTTTCGTTTTTGCGCGGCGCGTCGCATGGCGAAGAGTTCGTCGCGCAGGCCAAAGCGCTGGGCCTCGCCGCGATCGCCATCGCAGACCGCAATACGCTTGCCGGCGTGGTGCGCGCGCATGTAGCCGCGAAGGAGGCGGGCCTTCGTCTCGTCATCGGCGCAAGGCTTGATCTTGAAGATGCACCAAGCCTTCTCTGCTTTCCAACGGATCGCAAAGCTTATGGCCGCTTGAGCCGCTTGATCTCGCTCGGTCAGGGCCGCGCCGGCAAAGGCAAGTGCCACCTCTTCCTCGCCGATGTCGCCGCACATGCGGATGGGCAAATCTTTATCGCCCTTGCGCCTGATGATTGGCATTGGCGGGAGGTGATTGAGAAGCAAGCCTCTGCACCTCCGCTATGCACAAAAATTATCAGCTTTCCACCTCCCCCTCGAGGGGGGAGGGCGATCCATCCGCGGTTTAGCCCGGCCAGCATTGAATCCGCGTCTAGCTCGGCAGGCTGGGCTAAGCCGCTGGATGGATCGGGTGGGGGTGATAGCGGCGTGATGGAAGCTTCACCCCCACCTGATGCGCCAAGGATGAGTTACATCGCGCTTTATGCTGATGAGACAGTGACGAAGCGCGATGTAACTCATGGCGCATCTTCCTCCCCCCTCAAGGGGGAGGGGAACCCGCCCGCAACGTTCGAGCAAGTTCTGAAACACGTGAAAGCTGCCCTCGCTCCCGCCCCTCTCTACCTCGCCGCATCCCACACCTATCGCGGTGATGATCGGGCGCGCATCGCGGCGCTCGCGGCTGTCGCGGAGAAATGCGCGACGCCCCTCGTTGCGACGAACGATGTGCTCTATCACACGCCGCATCGCCGCCCTTTGCAGGATGTGCTGACCTGCATTCGCGAGCACACGACGATCAACCAAGCCGGATTAAAACTCGAAGCCAACTCTGAGCGGCATTTAAAACGGCCTTCGGAAATGGCGCGGCTCTTTCGCGGACACGAGGCCGCGCTCGCGCACACACTGGATATCGTCAACGCCTGCCGCTTTTCGCTGGATGAACTCGTCTACGAATATCCCGACGAGCCGGTGCCGCCGGGTAAGGATCCGCACTCGCATCTTGAAGATCTGACCTGGGACGGCGCGAAGCACCGCTTCCCCGATGGCGTGCCTGAAAAAGTGCGTGCCACCATCGAGCGCGAATTGAAGCTCATCGCGGAACTCAATTACGCGCCGTACTTCCTCACCGTGCACGACATCGTTTTGTTCGCGCGCTCGCGCGGCATTCTCTGCCAGGGGCGCGGCTCGGCGGCGAACTCGGTCGTCTGCTATTGCCTCGCCATCACGTCCGTGAACCCGACCGAAGTCGATCTTCTGTTCGAGCGCTTCATTTCGGAATCGCGCCGCGAGCCGCCCGACATCGACGTCGATTTCGAGCACGAACGGCGCGAGGAAGTCATTCAATACATCTACGCCCGCTATGGCCGCGACCGCGCCGGTCTTGCTGCGACCGTCATCAGCTATCGCGCCAGATCTGCCGTGCGCGATGTCGGCAAAGCGATGGGGTTGTCGGAGGACACCGTCGCCGCGCTCGCCGGCATGGTGTGGGGCTCGCGTTCTGGCGGGAGCTTGCCTGAAAAACATGTGCGCGAAGCGGGGCTCGATCCCAATGACCCATTGCTCGCCGCCGTGCTCGATCTCACGCAGGAGTTGATGGGCTTTCCGCGCCACCTCTCGCAGCATGTCGGCGGGTTCATTCTGACGCGCGGGCCGTTGATCGAGGTCGTGCCGGTCGGCAATGCAGCGATGGCCGACCGCACGTTCATCGAATGGGATAAGGATGACATCGCGGCGCTCGGTCTCTTGAAAATCGACGTGCTGGCACTCGGCATGCTCACCTGTATCCGCAAGGCGTTTGAGCTTCTCAAAAAGCATCACAACCTGCCGATGACGCTCGCCAAGGTTCCGCGCGATGACGCACAAGTTTACGACATGCTGTGCCGGGCAAATTCGCTCGGCGTTTTCCAGGTCGAGTCACGAGCCCAAATGAACATGCTGCCAAGGCTCAAGCCGCGCTGCTTCTACGATCTCGTCATCGAGGTCGCCATCGTCAGGCCCGGGCCGATACAAGGCGACATGGTGCATCCGTATTTGCGCCGCCGTTCGGGATTGGAAGAGGAAGTTTATCCGGCGCCCGCGCCCGAACATGGTCCGGCTGACGAGTTGAAGCAGATCCTCGGCAAAACCAAAGGCGTGCCGCTCTTTCAAGAACAGGCAATGCGCATTGCCATGGACGCGGCGAAGTTTACGGATGCGGAAGTCAACGAGTTGCGCAAGGCCATGGCCACCTTCCGTCGCCGCGGCACGATCGGGCTTTTGGAAGAAAAAATGGTCTCGCAGATGGTGGCGCGCGGATATGCGCCCGAGTTCGCGCAGCGTTGTTTTTCGCAGATCAAGGGTTTCGGCGAATATGGCTTTCCCGAGAGTCATGCGGCAAGCTTCGCGCATCTCGTTTACGTGTCGTCGTGGTTGAAGTGTCATTACCCGGCAGCGTTCGCGTGTGCGCTTCTCAACTCTCAGCCGATGGGGTTTTATGCGCCAGCGCAAATCGTGCGGGACGCGATTGAGCATGGCGTCGAAGCGCGCGAGGCGGATGTGAATTTTTCGGATTGGGACTCGACGCTGGAGGACACTGGGGTCAGACCCTGCGGGTCTGACCCCATGATGGGAGGCAGTCGCGATGCGGGATCAGACCCGCAGGGTCTGATCCCCAAACGCTCGCCCGCCCTCCGGCTCGGACTTCGCCAGATTGATGGGCTGAGGGAAGATGAGGCGCGTAAAATAGTCCAGGTGCGTGGCTGTAGAGAGGTGTCTGACCCTCCGGGTCTGACACTGTGGCTCGAAAATGACCGCCTTCAGATGGTGTCAGACCCGCAGGGTCAGACACCATCTGCTCCCCGTTTCCCCTCCCTTCAATCCCTCTGGACTCGCGCTGGCGTCAAACGCGCAACGCTTGAAAAACTGGCGGCAGCCGACGCCTTCCGCTCGGTCCAAGCGAAGCTTGGCTCCGCCAAGACCGGGCTCGATCGCCGTCAAGCGCTCTGGCAGGTGAAGGCACTCATACCCTCTGCCGCGCTGCCGCTTTTCGCTTGGAGCGAAACGCAGGAGACGGGCGCGGAGGCAGACGTCACGCTTCCCGAGATGGCGCTATCCGAGCATGTCGTGAATGACTACCAGACATTGCGGCTGTCGCTCAAAGCGCACCCGATGAGTTTCTTGCGCGAAGATTTTCGCGCCGCCGGTGTCATCGCTTGCAGCGACGTGCGCAATGTGAAGGACGGGGCGCGCGTTGCGGTCGCGGGTGTTATCCTCGTGCGCCAGAGGCCGGGCTCGGCGAAGGGCGTCGTCTTCATGACCATTGAGGATGAAACCGGCGTTGCCAACGCGGTCGTCTGGCCGAAGATGCTGGAGAAGTACCGCAAGGTCGTCATGACCGCGCGTTTGATCCTCATCGAAGGCCGCATTCAGCGCCACGAAGATATCATTCACATCGTCTCAGGAAAGCTGACCGACCGCAGCGATTGGCTGTTGAAACTTTCCGAGTGGGCCGCCGATATGAAAGTTCCGATCGCCAACGCGGATGAAGTCAAGCGCCCTGAACCTGGCTCTGCGCGCGGCAAGGCCGAAGATGACAAGCGCCACCATCCCCGTTTTGCGCGTGAACCAAAGCCCCATCACCCGCGCAACGTGCGCATCATCCCGAAGTCGCGGGATTTCCATTGAGGTCTATCGCGCGGACTCAAAATGAGAGACTCATTTCTCATTCTCATAGAGTGATGCTAGACAACCTGCTCTGTTGGAATTTTGCAAGAAGGCCAAGATGGCTCAACGTTATGCGGCAGCATTCATGCTGTGCCTGTTCCTCGCCCCGGCACACGCTACCACGGTTCAGGCCTTGGACGCCGTGCAGGCGCCAGAAGGGGCAACGGGCGTCAGCGAAAAAAACCTCAGTACCGCAACGCGCCACATGGTGGCTGCGGCGCACCCGCTGGCGGCCGAAGCGGGACGCGAGATTTTGCGCAATGGCGGCTCTGCCGTTGATGCCGCGATTGCCACGCAACTTGTTCTCGGGCTTGTCGAGCCGCAATCCTCCGGTCTCGGCGGCGGTGCGTTTATCGTGCATTGGGACGAAGCGGCGAAGGATCTCAAAACTTTCGATGGCCGCGAGACAGCGCCTGCTGCCGCCAAGCCCGACCGGTTCTTGAAAGACGGCAAACCAATGGTATTTGACGAGGCGGTGCGCTCTGGCTTGAGTGTTGGCGTGCCGGGCCTCATGCGCGTGCTCGAACGCGCGCACCAGAGTCACGGCAAACTTGCGTGGGCCAAATTATTTGATCCGGCCATCCGTCTCGCGCGGGATGGTTTTCCAATGCCTGCGCGGCTTCATTTGCTTCTAAAGGCGGAAGGAGCGGCGCGGTTTGCAAGCGGCGCCCGGAACTATTTTTTTGATGAAGCGGGTGCGCCGCTCGTAGCCGGAACATTGATAAAAAATACGGCCTACGCTCAAACGTTGACAACACTTGCGGAGAAGGGCGCCGCCGCGTTCTACGACGGCGCAATTGCGGATGCGATTGTCTCGGCCGTTGGCGATGCGCCGGTTGCAAAGGGTGATTTGACGCTCGCCGACTTGAAAGCTTATCAAGCAAAGGAACGCGCGCCCCTCTGCTTCCCCTATCGCACCCGGAAAATATGCGGCATGGGTCCGCCGTCATCCGGCGCCATGACGATCGCCCAGACGTTGCAATTGATCGAACCACTTGGCGGTGTCGGTGGGCGCTATTCGGCCATGAGCGCACAAGCGCTGCACATTATCGGCGAGGCTCAAAAGCTCGCCTACGCCGACCGCAATCGCTATCTCGCCGATCCTGATTTTGTCGGGGTTCCCTCAGGGCTGCTGGATGCAGGCTATATTGAAGAGCGCCGCAAGTTGATTGATCTGCGACGCGCCATGCCGAAGCCTGCTGCTGGATTTCCGCCCGGTGTTGCCAAACGCACCTTCGGCAACGACCAAACCGTCGAGCGTGCGGGCACAAGCCACATCTCAATCATAGACGATCAAGGCAACGCTGTTGCCATGACGACAACGATCGAAGGCGCCTTCGGATCGCATCTGTGGGCCGCAGGCTTTCTTCTCAACAATGAGCTGACTGATTTTTCATTCTTGCCGGTTGATAAAGATGGCCAAGTGGCCGCCAACCGCATCGAAGGCGGCAAACGTCCGCGCAGTTCGATGTCGCCGGCGATTGTATTCGATAAGTCCGGCGCGCTCGAAATTGTCACAGGCTCTCCCGGCGGCAGCAATATCATCCTGTATGTCACGAAAACGCTCGTAGCCTTGATCGATTGGGAAAAGTCTGCGCAAGAAGCGGCTGCACTCCCCAACTTTGGCAGCGACGGCGGTGTGTTCCAATTCGAAGACGGCGCATCGGCGTTCTGGCCATCCCTTATGCTTAAGACCTACGGCCATGAGGTTGTGAACGGCGCCATGACAAGCGGCACGCATACAATCGTGAAACGTAACGGACGGCTCGAAGGCGGCGCCGATCCCCGGCGCGAAGGTGCAGCGCTCGGCGATTGATGCTAAGAGCAAAACAGCGAAACTTCAAACGAGTTCCCTTTGGAAACGAAAAGCATCACGGTCGCCGGCGCCGGCATTCTCGGTCTCTGGCAGGCTCTCACGCTCGCCAAGGCCGGCCACACGGTCCGTCTTGTCGAAGCCAGCACGGAGCCATTTACTCAAGCGGCGAGCCGATGGGCCGGAGCCATGCTGGCGCCTGATTGCGAAGCCGAGTCGGCGCCGCAGGTTGTGCGTGATCTTGGCCGGGAGGCGATGGCCCTGTGGCGCGGGGCTTATCCCGGCATCGTGGAAAACGGAACGCTGGTTGTCGCTGCTGCGCGCGATCACTCGGAGCTGCAGCGCTTTGGACGCGCAACTGAGCGGTACACGACTGTTGACGACGCAGCCATAACGAATCTTGAACCAAGTTTGGGCGGCCGCTTTCAATCCGGATTGTTCTTCGCTGATGAAGCGCATTTCAATGCGATTGCGGCACTTGGCTATTTGCTTGAAGAGGCGAAGCGTGCGGGAGTGATATTCGAACTTGGAAAGTTATGGCGCGAGACAGGCCACGGTATCGTCATCGACTGCCGCGGTTTTTCTGCGAGCGATGATTTCCAAGATTTGCGCGGTGTGCGCGGCGAACGCCTTGTTGTGCGCTCGACAGAAGTGGCACTCCGCCGGCCTGTCCGTCTCTTGCATCCGCGCCAGCCGATCTATGTTGTGCCGCAAGGTGACGGCCGGTTTGTCGTCGGCGCAACCGTCATTGAACGCGAAGACGACGGGCCGATGACGGTGCGCTCGGCGCTCGAACTCCTGGGCTCGGCCTATGCCTTGCATCCGGCTTTCGCCGAAGCGGAAGTCCTTGATATGGGCGCGGGCGTCAGACCCGCTTTTCCGGATAACGTGCCGCGTATAGAGATCGCGGACAACGGTGGCATCATCCGCGTCAACGGCGCGTACCGGCATGGGTTTCTGCTCGCGCCGGTACTCGCCGAAGCCGTCGCGGCATTTCTGTTGTCTGGCGAGCGGTCGCACCCGCTGATCCGCGATTGATGTCCGCAAGGATCTGCTACGTCACGAGTGTCAACGGCATAGCAGGACGGCTTGCAATTTTCTCCTTCGCGGTTGCAAGTGCCGCCACGTAATCCGGCTTGCCGGAACCGAGCAGCGGGATCTTATCGACCACGAGAATATCGGACGGCACCATGAGTTCGGTCGCACCCTTGCGCTTTGCGAATTGCGAGAAGGCTTCGCGCGTGCACGCGGCATCCGTCGTCAGCAGTGCAAGGCGCTCGCCCTTGCGGGCGTCCGGCAGCGATACAACAACTGTGATGAGGTGCGGCCAGAGTTCCGCCGACAAGGCTTCAACAGCCGACAGCGACACCATTTCGCCCGCTATCTTGGCAAAGCGCTTGGCGCGGCCCTTGATAGCGATAAAACCTTGCGCGTCGATCGTGACGATGTCGCCGGTATCGTGCCAGCCATCAACGGGCGGCTCGAGCACGCCCGGGTTTTCGGCGCGATAGTATCCAAGCATGACGTTGGGTCCACGGACAAAAAGGCGGCCGCCTTCCTCGATGCCCGGCACAGGATCAAGCCGCGCTTCCATCAATGGAGACAAGCGGCCGACAGTGCCAGATTTATTGGAAAGCGGCGTGTTGATCGCGAGCACGGGTGCTGTTTCGGTCACGCCATAGCCTTCAAGAATGCGCACGCCAAAGCGCTCCATGTAGAGCTGGCGCGTGCGGTCTTTGACGGCTTCGGCGCCCGCGAGAACCAGGCGCAGGCGCGCGAAATCATAAGGATGGGCGGCGCGCGCATAACCCGCAAGGAACGTGTCGGTGCCGAATAAAATCGTGGCGTTCGATCCGTAAACGAGTTCGGGAATGATGCGATAGTGCAGCGGCGTCGGATAGAGATAGACCGGAATGCCGCCTGTTAACGGCATCAACAGTCCCGCCGTCAGCCCGAACGAATGGAACACGGGCAGCGCGTTGAACACTTTATCCGAGCCATTGCAGGCAACGCGCGTCAGGCTTTGCGCGCAGTTTGCCAAGAAGATTGCGATGCGAAAGGACGACGCCCTTCGGCGTGCCTTCCGAGCCCGATGTGAAGAGGATGGCGGCTGGTGCGTTGGGGTCGGTTTTGACTAGAGGTTTGCCGCCCGCGAGCAGCCCGCGCACTTTGTCGGAAAATGAAATCGTCGTGCGAACGTCTTCGAGATAGACGATGCGAGCCAAGGGTTCGATGGCCGCGATCAGTGGTTCGAGATGACCTTTCTGCACGAACATGCGCGAGGTCAACACCACGTCGATTTTGGCGGCTTTGCAGGCGGCTGCGACGTTCGCGGGGCCGGCCGTGAAATTCAGCATCGCGGCAACGCGGCCGATCGACTGCAGCGCGAAGAACGTAACGGCGACGCCCGCCGAGTTCGGCAGCATGACGCCCACGGCTGCGTTTGGCGCGGTCATTGGCGCGATTTTGGCACCGAGCACCTGCGCGCCTGTGATGAGTTTCTTGTAGGACAGCGTGGTGCCCAGCGGATCTTCGACGGCGGGCCGGCCTGTGTCGCGTGTTGCCTTCGCCATCACGAGCGCTTCAAAGAGCGTCTGATCGATAGGCGTGGTCATGACGGCGCTGTCAGTCATGACGTCTTGCAGCGAGAGGCCTGCGGCTTGACGGCGGTTCTTGCCGCGCAACGTCTGATCGACGCGCGAGTTTCACTGGCGGTAGAATGGTAACGGTCGTCTTAGGGAACCAAACCTTTTTGGTTTGCTGCGGAACTCAAATAGCCAAAGCGCGAGCGCTCAAGGCCATCGATGCGCACGGGGATAATCGGCGCGTCTGCCTTATCTGCAATCATCGCGGTGCCGTCGTAGACTTTCATCAAGCCGCCGGTGACGGTGAGACGTCCTTCCGGGAAGATGACGAGCGCGTTGCCGTCTTTGACTGCCTGGATCAAGTGGCGCGTGCCAAGCGGCTTGGTCGGGTCGATGGGAAAGGCTTTGACGAGTTTCAGGAATGGCTTCACCCACCACGTATTGGCCATGCCGGTATCGATGGCGTACGAGGCGTGTGACGGCAACAGCGAGTGCATCAACCCGGCATCAAGGAGGCTGACGTGGTTTGGCGCGATGATGGCTCTCTCGCCGGGCTTTGGCAGGTTTTCGAGGCCTTTGACTTCAAGGCCGAAGAACGTCTTGTAACAGAAACGCGGCGACGTCTTTGATGCCCTCATTGCCCCAGGCGCGCAAGATGAGGACGACGGCCACGAGATTGGCAACGCCAAGACCTGCGTAAATGAGCGATAGCGGAACGTTAGCGAATTGCAGGCCTGCAATGGCAAGCCCAGCAGCGGTCATGAACGCTGCCTACATGACGTTGCATCCAGCAATGACGCGGGCACGGCGGTCAACCGGTGCCCAAGCCTGGACGGCTGCGAACGACGGCACAATGAACAAGCCGCCGGCGAACGCGAGTCCTGCGAAGTCGAAGAGCATGCGAAGTCCGGAAAATGAGGCCAGAACGTCGCTCATCCCACTGGTGCAGGGGCGGGCGTGAGACGAAGACGTCAGCAAGGCGAGATCAAACGAAAATAGGCCCATGAGCACCGCGCCGATAGGAACAAGCGCCATATTAGGCCTCGTTTTGCTCGCCTTGGCCGCGACGATGGAACCGAGGGCAACGGCAATGGCGAAGACGAAAAGCGCGAGCGTGTAAACTTCTGGCTTGCCGTTGAGGATTTTTGGAATAAGCGTTTGCAGAAGTGCAAGGACGACTGCGCCGACAAGCCAGAACCAAGACGTGATGAGCGCACCCTGCCAGATCTCCGGTCCGTCTTGAGGTCCGCGAGCAACGTCTTCGTCGATGTGATCACGTTGCGGTCGATAACGAGATCGGGTGCGGCGCGTCCGCTTGGCGGGATCATGCGCGCGGCTAACCAGCAGCCGATGGCGATGACGACAATGCTCGCCGCAACCAAATAAAGGTGCGCATCGCTTGAGGCGGCAAAGTTACCGCCCATGGTGCCGAGCAGAATGGCCATGAAGGTCGCGCCTTCGACGAGTGCGTTGCCGGCGGGGAGTTCATGCGTCTTCAAGTGAACGGGCAGCAGGCCATACTTCACAGGGCCGAAAAATGCGCTAAGCGTTCCAAACAAAATGAGTGCCAGAAACAACAATGGCACCGACGGAACAACAAGGCCGATGGCTGCAAGAATTGCGACCGGAATTTCGTAAAATTTCAAGTCGCGCTGCGATGTGCGCCATATCGAATTTATCGGCGAGCTGACCGGCAAGTGCCGAAAAAATGAAGAACGGCGCGATCAGCGCGGACGCCCGCCAGAGTGCCGATTACTGGGCCGTTGTCCATTGCGAGCTTGTAGACCACAAGCATGGCAAGGGCGTTCTTTAGCAAGTTATCGTTGAGTGCGGAAAGGAACTGACACCAGAAGAGCGCCGCGAACCGCCGGGCCGACATCAAAGAAGAAAACATGGGATACCTCAGTTGAACCGGTCCGAAAGGATTGGGTGAAGTACGGCGGATTCTGGACTATTTCGTCATATTGACCGTATTCGCTGTAAAAAAAGTTTCAACATATTGCCAACGAGGACTTATCCCACCATATGCGTTCGCAGTTTTACGGGATTGGCGTGACTTCGGCATTGGCTTGCGACGAGCGTTTGAGGCGGAAATGGACCTGGTTGTGAACGGCAAAGCAATTGAGACGTCGGCGCGTGTCTTAAGTGAGCTTGTAGCCGAACATGCGCGGACGGAGGCAAAAGTCGCAACCGCTCTCAACGGCAGTTTCGTCGCGGAAGCCTCAAGATCGGCGACGCCTCTACAACCCGGTGATAGAATAGAGATCGTGTCGCCGCGCCAAGGCGGCTAAACTCGTCATATGAGTATAAGTCCATGAACGCGCGCGATCAGACCATGCATGAGACTGGCGGACTTGTCTTCTACGGGAGGCCAGTTGCCTCGCGCATTCTGATAGGTACCGCCGTCTATCCTTCGCCCGAGGTCATGGCCGCGGCCGTTAAGGCCTCCGGTTCGGAGATCGTAACCGTGTCGCTTCGGCGCGAGGCAGCCGGCGGTAAAGTCGGTGAACGCTTTCTCGAACTCATCACAGGTCTCGCCAAGTATGTGCTGCCGAATACGGCCGGTTGCCGTACTGCGCGCGACGCCATCACCACGGCGCAGATGGCGCGCGAAGTTTTCGGCACCGATTGGATCAAGCTTGAGGTCATCGCCAACGACGACACGCTTCAACCGGACGTGTTCGGCTTAGTCGAAGCAGCGGGCGTATTGTCGCGTGATGGATTCAAGGTATTTCCCTACACGACTGAAGATCTTTCTGTCGCAGAACGCTTGTTACGCGCGGGTTGCGAAGTGATTATGCCGTGGGGCGCGCCCATCGGCACGGGGCGCGGCATTGCCAACAAACCGGCAATGAAGACATTGCGGGCCTATTTGCCGGGCGTTCCACTCGTTGTCGATGCGGGCCTTGGCGCGCCGTCGCATGCGGCCGAGGCCATGGAAATGGGTTATGACGCTGTGCTTCTGAATACTGCTATTGCCAAGGCGGCCGACCCCGTCGCAATGGCCAAGGCGTTCGCCGGCGCGGTCGAAGCGGGCCGGCTTGCCTACAAATCTGGCGTCATGGTACCGCGCGATATGGCGCAACCCTCGACACCGGTTGCCGGAACGCCGTTTTTCGATCTCGATAAATCCAAATGACCAACACTGCGCGCGCGCGGCTCAACCGGTTCTATCCAATCGTGCCGGACGTGACGTGGCTGAAGCGGATTGTGCCGCTTGGCGTCAAAACCGTGCAGCTCCGTCTCAAAGATGCAAGCGAAAGCGAAGCGCGGCGGCAAATTTCTGAGAGTTTGGCGATCACGCGCGCGCACGATTGTGAGTTCATCGTCAACGACTACTGGCAATTGGCAATTGAACTCGGCGCCAATTTCATCCATCTCGGCCAAGAAGACCTTGCGGCTGCCGACTTGAACGCCATCAAGGCCGCAAAGCTCAGGCTTGGCGTTTCGAGCCATGATCGAGAGGAACTTGAGACGGCAATCGCTGCGGCGCCGGATTACGTCGCTCTTGGTCCGGTCTTTGAGACCAAACTCAAAATCATGAAATGGGCGCCGCAAGGCCTGGACCGCGTAACGGCTTGGAAAAAGCGGCTCGGCACAATTCCGCTGGTTGCCATTGGCGGGATAACGCCCGAGCGTGCGCCTGGCGTCCTCACGGCTGGTGCCGGCTCAATCGCTGTTATTACTGATTTTTTGACCCACCCGGACCCGGAAGGGCGCATTCGAACGTGGGTCGCCTGGGCGAACGCTCAAGGTTGAACGCGGCGCTTCGCCCGACAGCGTTAACCATATCGTTTCACCCCCCCTCGATTGTGACAGTGCGCTATGATTTGGCTGTTGCGCGGCGCCGCTTTTTACTTGGAGCGCGGGCACCTCAGGACACTCATGGCCTACAGATTTAAACTCGACGATCTCGGTGCCAAGGGGTTCCGGCGCATTGCGCGGGAACAGCTCCAGCGTGCGGTGACTGAGCTTGGCCGTGCAGAGTTGACTGCTGCGAGCGTGCACGAGACGCGCAAGGTCGTGAAGCGGCTCAAGTCTCTGCTTCGTTTGATGCGCCCCGCCCTGTCTGAGAAGATATTTCGCGCCCGGTACCGTCGGATATCGGAGATCGGCGATGCGCTGGCGCACGCGCGCGAGCGGTACGTCATGATCGAAACGATCGGGAAACTTGAAACGCGATTTGGTCCTGAGAGTATCAGTGTCCTTCAGCCGTTGCGGCCATTGTTGGCCGGGGGCAGAGAACACGGCGTCGGAGCGCGCCGATCCGCTCGCCACGCGGCGGGCTCTTGCAATGACCATTATCGAAGCTCAAAAATTCGAGAAAGATCTCGTTCAAGAGCAGAGGCTTTGATGCACTCTCCTCCGGCGTCGAACAAACTTACCGCCACGCCCGGCGCAATCTAGCGCGCGCCTACAAGCGGCCCTCCGACGAAGCGTTCCACGAGCTGCGCAAAACGGTGCAGTGGCACTGGCGGCAGATGGCCCTGATCTCGCGCGCGTGGCCTGAATATTTCGAAGTCCGTATCGCGGCCGCCCGCAAGCTCGCCGAATTGCTCGGCGATGACCACGATCTTGCGGTGCTCGAAGCCGAGGTCAGGCGGCTAAGTTCGCAATTGCCCGCGAATGCCGCACCTATCGAAAATTTGATCATCCAGCGCAAGGATGAGCTGCGCCAGGCGGCGCGGCCGTATGCCGAACGGATCTTCGTCGAGAAGCCGGCAGACTTCGTGCGCAGGATCTCGGTCTATTGGGACAGTGCACGAAAAATGCACCAGTTGGACCGTGACAGCAAAGACGAGGGCGAGCCGGCCAAGCGGGGCGATGCAACCAAGGCAGCTGAAACTGCCTCCGGTTCTGGCTCTGAACCTCGTGGCGAAATCACACAACCTGCCCCTGTCGCCTCCCCGCGTTTGATCCGCTAAGCTCGGACTGCCGTTTTATGACGGCGAGGGGAAGCGTATGAACGAGACCAAAAAAAAATCTGAATTCGAGACAGACCGGTCTGCGTGGCCACCGGGCCATCCGGATGTGCAGTTGGGGCGCATTGGTGTCCTGCTGCTCAATCTCGGCACACCAGACGGCACCGGGTATTGGCCGATGCGCCGGTATTTGAAGGAATTCCTCTCCGACCAGCGCGTTATCGAGGAGCCACGGTGGAAATGGTGGCCAATCCTCAATCTCATTATTCTGACGGTGCGCCCCTCAAAAAAGGGCAAGGACTACGCGACGATCTGGAACAACGAGCGCAACGAAGGTCCCCTCAAGACGATTACACGAAGCCAGGCTGAACAGCTTTCTCTCCGCCTTGAAGCCCAGCCCCGCGTCATCGTCGATTGGGCCATGCGGTATGCAAACCCATCAACCGAGAGCCGCATCGAAGCATTGAAGGCACAAGGGTGCGACCGCATCCTACTCGTGCCGCTTTATCCTCATTATGCCGCCGCGACGACGGCAACAGCCGCCGATCAAGCTTTTCGCGCGTTGATGAAAATGCGCTGGCAGCCGGCTGTCCGTGTGGCGCCGTCATATCATGACGACCCGGCGTATATCGATGCGCTCGCGCGCTCTATGAAAAGTAGTTTGGCGAAACTCGATTTCGAACCCGAGAAGATTATTGCGACGTTTCACGGAATGCCGCAGAAATATCTCGACAAGGGCGATCCTTATCACTGCCAATGCCAAAAGACTTCGCGATTGCTGCGAGAGGAATTGGGAATTGAAAATGATCGCTGGCTCACCACGTTCCAATCGCGATTTGGCAATGATCCCTGGCTTCAACCCTATACCGACAAAACGGTTGAAGCGCTTGCTAAGGCTGGGGTCAAAAAGCTGGCACTCGTCGCGCCCGGCTTTTCGGCCGATTGCCTGGAAACACTTGAAGAGCTTGACGGAGAGAACCGCCATATTTTCACCGGTAATGGGGGAGTAAAATTCGCCTATCTCCCGGCCCTCAACGACAGCCCGGAAGGAATAGACGTTATTGAAAATATCGTCCGGCGCGAATTAATGGGCTGGATTTAAGACCGGCTATATGGCCGCCCCTGAAATCGGGATTTCAGGCGGTAATTGACGCTATTTTCCGTTTCGTATCGAATTATATCGCCATTTCATCCAAAATTTACGAATTATTTGGATGTACCCCTGCAAAAACAAAAAATCGAACCTAATTACTGATTCGATTGATTTTGCGGCAGGAGATCTGGCGATGGATGGCATTTTAAGCGGGTTTGGCGTTTTCGGCGTTGCGCTGTTGGCGCTCGTCGCGTGGGCGCTATGGTCGACGATCAAGATCGTGTCGCAAGGCTCGAACTATACAGTCGAGAACCTCGGGCGATATACGCGCACGCTGCAGCCCGGCATGCACATTCTTATTCCTGTCATTGAGCGTGTCGGCCACCAGATCAACATGAAGGAACAGGTGATCGACATTCCGAGCCAGGATGTCATCACGCGCGATAACGCCATGGTACGTGTCGATGGCGTCGCCTTCTTCCAGATTTTAAACGCGGCCAAGGCGGCTTACGAAGTCGACCAGCTCGAGCATTCGATGGTCAATCTGACGATGACGAACATTCGTACGGTCATGGGCTCGATGGACCTCGACGAGTTACTTTCCAATCGCGATAAGATTAACGCTCAGCTCCTCAACGTTGTCGACGCAGCAACCGAAGCTTGGGGTGTCAAAGTCACCCGCATCGAGATCAAAGACATCGCGCCGCCGCGCGACCTTGATCGACAGCATGGCGCGCCAAATGAAGGCGGAACGCGAAAAGCGTGCTCAGATCCTCGAGTCCGAAGGCCTTCGCCAAGCCGCGATCCTCAAAGCTGAAGGTGAAAAGCAGGCTCGCGTGCTCGAAGCCGAAGGCCGCAAGGAAGCCGCCTTCCGCGATGCCGAGGCTCGCGAACGTTCGGCGCAGGCAGAAGCCAAGGCGACGGAATTGGTCAGCAACGCCATTGCCAACGGCAATGTTCAGGCCATCAATTATTTCGTCGCCAACAACTACGTAAAGGCGCTCGAAGTCGTTGGCATCAGCGCCCAACGCCAAGATTATCATGATGCCGCTCGAAGCCTCTTCCGTCATCGGCTCGCTTGCCGGACTCGCTCAGATTACAGGCGAAGCATTTGGCGGCGGCGGCGGTGGTGCGGGACCCAAGCCTGGGGCTCCAAAGGTTCCGCAGCGTACCGGCGGCGTGCCATTGGTTTAACTGACAAGTGCGGCAGCGCGTCAACAGCAATTTGGGCTAGGATAGGATTATGCAAGTTATCACGGACCTGATTTCACAGTTTGGCGCTTGGCTTTGGTTTACCGTTGCGGTCGTCCTCATCGTTCTTGAGACGATCGTGCCCGGTATACATTTCCTGTGGTTTGGCTTGGCGGCTGCAGTGATTGGCGTCTTGGCATTGCTGATGCCAATTTCAATTGCGTGGCAACTGGTGCTGTTTGCACTCATCTCGGTTGCGACCGTGTTCTGGGTGCGCCGCTACAGCCACGCAGACGTCGCCAAAACAGACGAGCCGCAGCTCAACATTCGCGGCGCGCAATACATCGGCCGCAAGGTGGTTGTTGAAGACGCCATTCGGAATGGCCGCGGCAAAGTCCGTGTCGGCGACACCATCTGGGGCGCGGAAGGCGAAGATGCGCCGCAGGGATCTGAAGTCGAAGTAACCGGCGTCAACGGCACTGTGCTTGTTGTCACCCGCACCGAAGAAGATTGGGCGGAGACTAAATAATTCCGGCGCGCAACAGATCGTGGACGTGAATGATGCCAACGGGTTTTCCGTTCTCAACCACGAACAACGCGGTGATGCGCGAGGCGTTTAAGATCTCAAGTGCGGCAGACGCCAGCATGGTGGGGGCAATAGTCTTGGGTCCCCGGGTCATGATATCGCCGACACGGGCTTTCAATAGATTTGGCCCCATGTGACGGCGCAAATCGCCGTCGGTGATGACACCGGCAAGCCGGCCTTTCTTATCGGTGATGCCAAGGCAGCCGAAGCTTTTTGCAGTCATCGTGACCAGCGCCTGCGCCATGATCTCGTTTTCCCCGGCAAGCGGAAGGTCGGCTGCTTTGTGCATGACGTCTCCAACGTGCTTCAAATTGGCGCCGAGTGAGCCCCCTGGATGAAAGACTTTGAAATCGTGCGCCGTGAAGCCCTTGGCTTCAAGAAGTGCGATCGCCAAGCTGTCGCCAAGCGCGAGTTGCATCGTCGTCGATGTGGTGGGCGCGAGCCCGTGCGGGCAGGCTTCCTTGGCCCGCGGTAATTCAAGCACCACGTCCGATTGCTGGCCGAGCGCTGAATCGGCGCGCGACGTGATCGACACAAGGGGCACTGCAAAACGGCGCGAGTAAATGATCAGCGGCTTTAGTTCCACGGTCTCGCCCGACCAAGACAACGCCAGAATGAGGTCTGCCGGCGTCACCATGCCGAGGTCGCCGTGGGACGCTTCACTTGGATGTACGAAGAAGGCGGGCGTGCCGGTTGAGGCAAAGGTAGCGGCAATCTTTTGGCCGACATGGCCGCTCTTGCCGATGCCCGTCACGATCACACGGCCCTTGGTGGCGGCGAGGCGGCGCACGGCTTCCGAGAACTGCGCCGACATACCGGACTTGAGTTCGAGCGCCAGTTGTTCCAGTCCGTCACATTCAAGTTTCAACGTGCGCAATGCAGAGTGGACCGATGCCGAGGCGTGTGCCTTGGGCTTCGACTTACTTTTGGTCCGGGCGGCACGATTGGATGTTGTGAGTACTTTCTGCATGGTCGTTCCGGGTTCCATCGGCGGTCTGAGGAGTCTTGTTCCGCCTTTTGACGCGGTACCACGTCACGGGATTCTTTAGCAAAGGCTTCGCGACCCCGCCACCCATGCGATTTTCCCAATTCTGCTTAAGCCGCCATTAACCTAGTCTTTCTAATGTCCTACGGTCTGTTGTGTGGCGTTTCAGTGATCTGTCAATCATGAGAGCGCCAGAATTATGGGCCGCGAGCGCGTAACTTGGTTTTCAATAGGCTTTGCTGCGGCGTGCGCCTTGAGCGCATTCGCTGGCGTTTCTGTTGCGCAAGCGCAGACATCGACGCAAGGCTCAGGTGTCACCTTCCCCTCAGGCCCATCCGCCACGAGCCGTGGCCGTCCTTCCGCTGAAGACATTGACGATAACTTTGCCGCCCCGGGCATCCCCCCGCCTATTCCTCAAAATGATCCGAGCGAAGTACAGGAAGAGGAGGACGGGCTCGATCCCGCCCCGCGTGCCGGGCAGCGCGCCGTAGTCCAGGATGGCGACCCGAATTACAATGCCGAACCGCCCGTCGTGCAAGACGGCATTGTCGATGTTGGCGAGCCATTGCCGCCGGAAGATGGCACTGACCCGTCGGTCGTCGATACGCGGCCTCAAGAAGACGTCGATGCATTCGAAAATCCGCCTGCTGGTCACGACCCACTGTTGTTCAATCAGGTGGAAGATCTGGACCCGATCATCGACAATCGCAGCGTCGCTCGCCTTGCCAGCCTCGATCCCTACGACCCGATTGGAATCAAGATCGGCAGTTTTGTGCTGCTTCCCGAGGCCGAGTTTGGCACGTCGTGGTACTCGAATGTTTTCCGCGCACCGTCCGCAAGCGCCGATTGGGCGCTCGATCTTGCGCCGTCCGCGCGCTTGGCTTCGAACTGGTCGCGCCATGCTTTGGAATTTCGCTCGACAGGGGATTTGAGCTACTACAACGATTTCGACTCAGAAAATGACAAGGGATACCTGCTTGAAACCCGTGGGCGCATCGACATAACCCGGCAGACCAATGTGCAAGGTCTACTGAGTCACGAACGCACCCAGGAAAGCCGCTCGGCGCTTGACGCGAGCACAGTCGGAAGCCGCGCCAACCAGACGACGGAGCGCGCCGAAGTGGCGCTCAATCACCGCTTCAACCGCTTGTCCGTCCAGCTTCGCGGCAGCGTCGGCGATTTTGCCTTCGGCGATGTCGAAAACCTGGGGCTGCGGAGCACGAATTCCGATCGCGACTACACGGAATACGAGCAGACCGCGCGCGCATCCTGGGAATTCAAGCCGACTTTTTCAGCGTTCACTGAAGTCGAAGTCAATCAGCGCAATTACGACAGAGTGGCGCAATCGGATTTGATAAATCGCTCTTCGAACGGCGAGCGCTATAGAACCGGTGTTTCGTTCGGTAATACGGGTCAAATTCTGCGTGGCGAAGTTGGCCTTGGCTACGGCATCCAAAGGCCAGACGATAGCCGCCTCAAGGAGATCGATGGGCTGATCATCGATGCCAATGCCACTTGGCGCGTCACAGAATTAACATCGCTGCTCTTCACAGCCCGCTCGGATATTTCCGAGACGACGACGGTGAACGTCGGCGGATCGAAATTCCAATCCTACGGCCTTGAAGCGCGCCACGCTCTGCGCCGCAATTTGATTGCTTCGGCTGGTATGACCTATTCGACGCAGGATTCCAAAGATGGGCTGATTGACGAAAGCGAAGTGCGCTCCACGCTTGGGCTCGAATATTTCCTCAATCGCGAGGTTGCGCTGCTCGGACGTTATGCCCACACCAGTTTCGACGCTATCGGCGCGGCGAGCGATTACTCCTCCGACGAAGTGCACGTCGGCATGAGAATCCGCCGGTAACGCCGTTACTTCAACAATTTCTTGAGCTCGTCCTGCAGCGAAGGCGCAAGGTCGTCGCGTGCTAAGGCGTACGCGATATTGGCCGTCAGGAAGCCAATTTTTGAGCCGCAATCGTATATTTTTCCGTCGAAGCGCACGGCGTGGAACGGCTGCTTCAAATCTTCCATGAGATGGATCATGGCGTCCGTCAGTTGGATTTCACCGCCAGCGCCGCGCTCTTGTTCGGCGAGGATGCCAAAAATCTCGGGCTGCAGGATATAGCGGCCGGTGATGTGCAGGTTTGACGGCGCCGTGCCGCGTGCTGGCTTTTCGACCATTTTGGTGATGGCACTGACTTTGGCCTTTGGATCTTCAACACCGACGATCCCATATTGATGTGTTTGATCGTTGGGGACGGGTGCCACTGCGATCAGATTTCCAGGGGTCTTGTTGTAGGCCGCGATCATATCGCCAAGACAGGGATGATCGGCGTGATGCAGCATGTCTGGGAGCAGCAGCGCGAAGGGTTCATTGCCGACGAGTTCGCGTGCGCACCACACTGCATGTCCAAGCCCAAGTGGGGTCTGTTGGCGTGTAAAGCTCGTTTGACCGGCGCCTGGGAGATCGCGGGTTAAAAGATCGAGTTCGCTCTTTCGTCCGCGTTCAGTCAAGGTGCGCTCAAGCTCGAACGAGCTGTCGAAGTGGTCTTCGATCACGCCCTTGTTGCGGCCAGTGACGAAAATGAAATGTTCGATGCCGGCTTCCCGGGCTTCATCGAAGACATGCTGGATCACAGGCCGGTCGACGACAGTCAGCATTTCTTTGGGCATGGCCTTGGTGGCCGGCAAAAAACGCGTTCCTAGCCCAGCGACGGGGAAAACCGCTTTGCGGATGGGTTTTTTGACTTTGGACATGCCAATTTCTCTCCTTGGTCGCAATCTGGCGTCAACACTCGTCTGCTAGCTGAGTTGGTGCGCAATTTGAATAGGCAAGCGATACAGGTGGTGGACGGCTGGTTAATGGCCTGTTTTCGCCCATGAATGTATTCACTGCATGTTCCGTTCCGGGATCAGACGTCCCATGCGTAAAGTTTGGATGTCTATAGAACACGAGAGTAGGTTAAGCGAATGAGCGTTTTGGTGACGGGTGGGGCGGGCTATATTGGCAGCCATATGGTTCTTGAGCTGGTCGATGCGGGCGAGGACGTTGTTGTCATCGACAACCTCTCGACGGGGTTTCATTGGGCCGTGTCACCTGCGGCAACGCTCGTTGTTGGCGATGTAGGCGATATGGACCTCGTGAAGTCTGTCATCCACAAGCACAAAGTGGACGCCATTATCCACTTCGCGGGTTCCATCGTTGTGCCGGAATCGGTTGCCGACCCGCTTGGCTATTATCTCAACAACACGGTCAAATCGCGCTCGCTCATCGCGGCAGCCATTGAAACGGGCGTCAAACAATTCATATTTTCCTCGACTGCGGCCGTCTACGGCAATCCATCGGAAAATCCGGTGAGCGAAGCGGCGGTACCCGCGCCCATGTCGCCGTATGGTTCGTCCAAACTGATGACTGAAATCATGCTTCAGGACGCTGCTCGTGCCCATGATTTTCGTGCCGTGGCTTTGCGCTATTTCAACGTGGCAGGCGCAGACCCGAAAGGGCGCACTGGTCAATCTACTCCGCGCGCAACGCACCTCATTAAAGTTGCTTGCGAGACGGCATTGGGCAAACGTCAGGGCATGGAAGTCTTCGGCACAGACTATCCGACGCACGATGGCACCTGTATCCGCGACTATATTCATGTCACCGACCTAGCCCGCGCGCACATGTCCGCCTTGAGTTACCTGCGCGAGGGCGGCGCAACAGACATCTTCAACTGCGGCTATTCCAAAGGCTTCTCGGTGCTTGACGTGATCTCGTCGGTGAAGCGCGTGTCCGGAGTTGATTTCAATGTCACGCTGTCGCCGCGCCGGCCGGGGGATCCTGCTGCTATCGTTGCTGCAAGCACCAAAATCCGCGAAACGCTCGGTTGGAAACCGGCCCACGACGACCTCGATCAGATCGTCGCTCGTGCTCTTTCGTGGGAAAAGTCGCTACAGGATCGCTTCCAGGTTGCATCTTGACGGTCTGAGGTCCTAAAAAAGCCCGGAATTGCGGGCTTTTCACAAGTGGAGTGTGCATGCGGCGCCTCCACTTGAAGCGACCTTCGGAGGCGTACTTGGCGAGACTGAAAATCATTTGCCTATTGGCATTTTTTGCGGCGTTTTTGTCTGCGCTGCCGCAGTCCGCTTTTGCTAACGATTTCCCGGTCTTTGTTCAGTCCCTTTGGCCCGAAGCAAAGTCAGCGGGCGTCAGCCGCGCGACTTTCGACAAAGCTTTCGAGGGGATGAGTCCCGATCTAAAGTTGCCCGATCTCGATTTTGGCGGACCGCCAAAAGCCGACAATTCGGGACAAGCTGAGTTCACAAAGACTGCGGCTGATTACATCTCAAAGCCCTACATGGAAAAATTGGCCGGGCAAGGACGCGCGTTTTTCAATCAGTATCGCGATGCACTGAAGCGCATCGAACAGAAAACTGGTGTTGATCCGTACATCATGGTGGCGATCTGGGGCCGGGAAACGTCCTACGGATCCTATAAGCTACCGCACGATGCCATTCGTTGTTTGGCGACGCTCGCCTACACAGGCCGGCGCAAGGAAATGTTCCGCGCTGAACTCATTGCGGCCCTCAAGATGCTCGAAAGCGGCGTACCTAGATCCGACATGAAGTCGTCATGGGCCGGAGCGGTCGGTCTCACGCAGTTCATGCCGACTGAATATTTCAAGCATGCCGCCGACGGCGACGGCGACGGAAAAACCGACATCTGGCGCTCGGTTCCTGATGCCTTGGCCTCCGCCGCACGTCAGCTTGAAGGCAAAGGGTGGCAGCGCAGTGCCGGATGGGGCTACGAAGTCCGTCTCGGCAAAGGCGCTAACTGCTCGCTTGAAGGGCCCCCGGACGCGAGGCCAATCTCGGAATGGGTCAAGTTAGGTTTCACGCGGGCTAATGGCAAAGAATTTACTGACGCTGAACTCGCGCAGACAGCATATCTGATGATGCCTGCTGGAACTTATGGCCCCGCCTTCCTGGCACCGGAAAACTTCAAAGTTATTCGCCTCTACAACACGTCCGATCTTTATGCGCTGTTCGTCGGACACCTGTCGGATCGAATCCGTGGTGGCGGCGATTTCGCGACCCCCTGGGCCGACTTCACGCAACCGCGGACAACGACCGTCCACGACCTGCAGGCCCGTTTGAAGGCGCTCGGCTATCCGATGGATAAGACCGACGGAAAAATTGGCTCAAATACGCGAAAACAGATAGGACTCTATCAGAAGGCGAATGGGCTGAAGATCGATTGCTGGCCCTCGGATTCGGTTTTGGGCCACGCAAACTCCAACGCGCAAAAATAGCGCTGTTTGCCGTTGGACCGGACGCATGGCGCTTTGTAAGATAGTCGTGCCTGATTTGCGCAAAGGACGTCTTCAATGGCGTCTGGAAGTAAGAGCCAATGAACCACTGGACACCGTTACTGCGCAGAATTTTTCTTTCGCTCGCAATATTTGCGGGCGCGATCTCTTGCGCGCACGCGGCCGAGGAAGATGGCGGCGGCAGTTTCCTTTCGCCATTTCCTGAAGGCGAAGTTTATCAGGTCACGGTGGTTGGGGATACGTTTGCCGAAGGACTGTTGGCTGGACTCTTGGAGGGTTTTGGCGCCGACACGCGGCTCAATATTCAAAAGAGCGTCCGCAACACCGACGGTGTGATGAGCGGCGAATTCGAAGTCAAGATGCGCGAACTGGAAGAAGGTCTGGCGCTCGACAAGGCAAACGCCATTGTTGTCATGGTGGGTGAGGATGACCGCGTCCCTCTCAAGAGCTCGGGCGGGCGCAAAGTGCCGATCATGAGCCCGGAATGGCGAGCGGAGTATTCGCGCCGTCTAGATCGCATGATGAAGGCAGTGAAGCTGAGGGGCGCCGGCGTCTACTGGGTTGGATTGCCCATTCTGGCGCGAAACGACGCGACCGCTCAAGCGCAGGGCATGAATGAAGTCATACGCGAGCGGGCCAATCTCAATGGCTTTCGCTATGTCGATGTTTATTCCGGGTTTGCCGACGAAGCAGGTCTCTATTCCGCCTATGGACCAGACCTCACGGGCAAGGTGCGTGTTCTACGCGGCGGCGATGGCGTTCACTTCACGGAAGCTGGCAATCAGAAACTTGCGCACTTCATCGAGAAGGAATTGCGGCGCGACCTAAATCAGGCCAAGAGCGAGCGCTCTATTCCATTGCTTGGCGCCGAACCAGAGCAAGCTAAAATCAATCCGGACAATGCCGTGAAGGTGCCTGCCCCTTCCTCGCCTGCGGCAGTTGAAGGCGCGGCGCAAGCTCCAGCTCCCAAGCCTGTGATCCCGGCAGCGGCCGATCCATCCGGCGATCAGAAGGCCGACAACGGCAAGGTTATATTGAAAGTGATTGCCGCAAGTGGACGTGAAGAAGCGCAGACGATTGAGATAGTGCGGCCTGCAATACCTGCGTCCGTCGTGTCCCTGATGGCGCGCCGGGAAGGCTCCGGCCAGATGGGCGACCTGCTTGTCAATCAGATTGACGGCGGATTGACACTCATGAACTCAGTGACGCCGGCCGGCAACAAAGGGCCGGGCAAGTTGTCCCCGTCACAGGCGCCGTATTTTAGATTGCTCGTCAAGGGCGAGCGGCTGACGCCCAAGCCCGGCCGCGCCGACGACGTGCGCTGGATCTTGCAGAAGCCCGATACGTCGAGCGACGCGAACAAGGCGGCGGCGCAACCGAAGGGGTGAGTGGCGTGTTTGCAAATGCAGCGTTGACAACCTATTAGAAGGTAGGTATATGTCAATTCATGGATACGCGGGATCAGATCTTATCAGTTGCGCAGCGCCTCGTGCAGCAGCGCGGCTTCAATGGCTTCAGTTATGCAGATGTGGCGGATGAAGTCGGGATACGCAAAGCCAGTCTCCACCACCATTTTCCGGGAAAATCCGATCTGGGATTAGCGCTGATCGAGAGGTACTCCGGCGATACTGAAGGCGCCCTTGATCGCATTAGCGCCGAAAACAAAAGCGCGGATGATCGGCTACGCGCTTATGTTGCTCTCTACCGCCAGGCTCTTGCCGCAGATTGCATGTGTTTGTGCGGTATTTTGGCCTCCGAGGCGTTGACGCTCGATGACGCCCTGCGGCCTAAGATTGATCGCTTCTTCGTGCGCAACATCGAATGGCTGACTGAGGTGTTGGCCACCGGCAAGTCACATCGCGTTTTGGCCTTCACCGGGTCGGCAGCGGACCACGCTCGTTTGTTTCTGTCTTCACTGCAGGGGGCCATGCTGATGGCGCGCGCGTCGGGCGATAGCGAAGGATTTTCGAGAACTGCCGATTTGCTCATGAAAAGCCTGAAGTCGAAACCGTGACGGTACTGCAATTGCGTCAAGGATCTACCTATTAAATGGTAGAAATACACCTGCAGTTCTTCTCAAGATTTATTGGCTTTAGTTTGACCCGTATCAAAGGAGTTTTCCAATGTCAGAATATACGCATCACACCGCTCCGACCCAATTTGTCGAGGCCGCGGGCATTCGCTTCGCCTATCGCCGTTTTGGAATATCCGGCGGTGTGCCGCTCGTACTATTTCAGCATTTCACCGGCAACATGGACAATTGGGACCCGGCGGTCACTGACGGCTTGGCGCGGGATCGCGACGTCATTCTGTTCAATAACGCCGGAATTTCCACGACCAATGGCGAAACGCCATCAACAGTCGCCGGCATGGCACGGGATGCGGCGGCGTTCATCGATGCGCTTGGGTTGAAGACGTGCGACCTGCTTGGCTTTTCGCTCGGCGGAATGGTTGTGCAGCAACTGGCGCTCGACCGGCCACGCCTCGTCCGTAAGGTCATCCTGGTCGGGACCGGACCACAAGGCGGTGATGGCATGGATAAGTTTTCGCCTGAAGTGCAGTCGATATTCTTTGAGAAAAAATATGAACCGGGCGACCTTATCTGGCTCGATCTCTTTTTCTCCCAGTCGGCTGCAAGCCAAGCAACCGGCAGGGATTTCCTGGAACGAATGCGCGCACGCAAGGACGGCCGCGATCCTCCGAGTGATATGAAGGTCGCTCAAGCGCAACTCACGGCCGTCGCAGAGTGGGGTGCCCCGCGTAGCAAAAGATTTGATTATTTGAAGGGTATCACGCAGCCTGCCCTCGTCATCAACGGTAATGACGATATTATTCTGCCGACGATCAACTCGTACCACCTTGCCCAGCACTTGCCGAACTGCGAACTCATCATTTATCCGGACGCGAACCACGGTTCGCAGTATCAGAGTCCGGAGCGGTTTGTCGCGCACGCTGGGATGTTTCTTGCCTCATAAATTTGCAAGTAAGGGGCTGGGGAAAATTCTAATTTGAAATTTGGAGGTCTGGCTTTGACACGCGTCGTTCGCTTTCACCAAATAGGTGGCCCAGAAGTTCTCAAGATCGAAGATGTTGCGCTTCCTGCGCCCAAAGACGGCGAGATGCGCGTGCGCATCGAGGCCATCGGCTTAAACCGCGCGGAATCGATGTTTCGTTCGGGCGCATATCTCGAAGCACCTGTCTTTCCATCGCCGCTGGGTTATGAGGCCTCGGCAATCGTCGCGGCGCTTGGGCCGGGGGTGACGGGATGGAATGTTGGCGATGCGGTGAGCGTCGTTCCGGCCTTTTCGCTCACCAAATACGGTGTCTATGGCGACGAAGCGATCGTGCCGGCGCATGCAGTCTTCAAGCGTCCCGAAGGTTTAAGCGCTATTGAGGCGTCAACGGTGTGGATGGCATATCTGACCGTCTACGGCGCGCTCGTAAATATCGCCAACGTGCAGAAAGGCGATGCCGTGATCATCACGGCGGCGTCGTCCAGCGTCGGCATCGCGGCCATCCAAACGGTGAACTATCTCGGCGGCGTGTCTATTGCCGCGACGCGCACCCGCGCCAAGGCGCAAGCATTAAAGGATCACGGAGCGCAGCATGTCGTTGTGACAGATGAGGAAGATCTCGCCGCAGAAGTCATGCGGATTACAGGCGGCAAGGGCGCGCGGGTGGCATTCGATCCAGCGGCCGGGCCAATGATTGTGAAGCTTGCGGAAGCAGCAAGCACCGGCGGCATCATCATCGAGTACGGCGCTTTGAGCACGGAGCCGACGCCATTCCCGCTCTTCCCCGTACTTGCCAAGGGACTATCTCTGCGCGGCTACACATTGTTCGAGTTCGTGCCGGTCCCCGAGAAAGTCCGGGCCGCAGCCGAGTTCATCTACAAGGGCTTCGCGAGCGGCGCGTTCAAGCCCGTCATCGCCAAAGTCTTCAAGCTTGAAGAGATTGTAGACGCGCACCGCTATCTCGAGAGTAACGCCCAGCTTGGCAAGGTTGTCGTCACGGCGAAGGGGTGAAACTAAGGTCTCACCTCGGCAGCGTCGTCGAGCCCATCAAAAACGCATCAATCGCGCTTGCAGCTTGGCGTCCCTCGCGGATTGCCCAGACGACGAGGCTTTGCCCGCGCCGGATATCGCCCGCGCAGAAGAGCTTCGGCGAGCCAGCTAGCTTGTAATCTTTCTCAGTAGCGTCGAGCCCCTTGAAGCGGCCGCGCGCGACGACTGGCAACGCAAGCTCTTTCACGACATCGCCTTCAATGGGGCCAGAGAAGCCCATGGCGAACAGCACGAGATCGGCGTCGAGGGTACCTTCGGTTCCGGCCACAGGCTGCATATTGCCGTTGACGCGCGTGTAGTGGAGCTTCTTGACCCGGCCAGTTTCGCCAGAGAATCCAGTTGTCGAGATCGAGTATTCGGTCTTCGCCCCTTCGGCTTGGCTGGAAGAAACGCGCAACTTCAGCGGCCAGTGCGGCCAGTTGAGTGCCTTGTTCTCTTTGGTGGGCGGCTGCGGCATGATTTCGAGTTGCGTCACACTCTTCGCGCCTTGGCGGAACGAGGTGCCGATGCAGTCGGAACCCGTATCGCCGCCGCCAATGACGATGACGTGTTTGCCATCCGCCGAGATTTCATGCGTGCCGGGCTTTTGCGCTTCGCCTGCGACGCGCTTGTTCTGCTGGGGCAGGAAATCCATAGCGTAATGAATGCCATCAAGTTCGCGGCCGGGCGACTTGGCGAAGAAATCAAATGGCTGTTCGGAACCGGTGGCGAGCAGCACGGCGTCGTGTTTGGCTTCGAGATCCTTAGCCGAAATCGTAGTGCCGACATGAACGTTGCAATGGAACGTCACGCCTTCTGCTTCCATTTGTTTGACGCGGCGGGCGATGATGTCCTTTTCCATTTTGAAATCGGGGATGCCGTAAACCAGCAATCCGCCGGGCCGCGCGCTCTTCTCAAAGACGTGCACGTCGTGGCCGGCGCGCGCGAGCTGCTGTGCCGCCGCCAAGCCTGCGGGCCCCGACCCGACGATCGCAATCTTCTTTCCCGTCTTCTTTTCGGGCGGCTCAGGAACAATCCAACCTTCCTGGTAGGCGCGGTCAGCGATGGCTCCTTCGATGGATTTGATCGTCACCGGCTTGTCGTCGATGTTCAACGTGCATGCGGCTTCGCACGGCGCCGGGCAGATGCGGCCCGTGACTTCGGGGAAGTTGTTGGTCGAGTGCAGGTTCTGCGCCGCCTGTTTCCAGTCGCCGTGATAGACGAGGTCGTTCCAATCTGGGATCTGGTTATTGACCGGGCAGCCTGTGTGGCAAAACGGAATGCCGCAATCCATGCAGCGGCTCGCCTGCTTTTTGAGGTCGCCCTCAGGCAGCGGCACCACAAATTCGTGATAGTGCTTCACGCGCTCATCAACCGGCTTGTACTTGCGGTCTTCGCGGTCGAGTTCCAGAAATCCTGTCGGCTTGCCCATTGTCGTTCGTCGTTCCAGGTTTGAGATGTCTTGATCGAGTCGTAAAATGATATACATTCAGCTTATGTATATCAGTGGAGGTGCGGGATGCAAGTCGCCAAATGGGGCAATAGCCTTGCAGTACGGCTGCCTGCCAAGCTTGTCGAGGAGCTTGGACTCCACGAGGGCGACGAGATCGAAATCGTCAAAGGGCGCGGCAACAGTCTTGAGATTCAAAAGGTCGAGCAGCGCCGGAAGGCTCTGGATAAACTTCGCGCCATGCGCGGGCTGATCCCGGCGGACTACAAATTTTCGCGTAAAGATGCCTATGACGAGTGAGCCGTTCTTCGACACTAATGTCGTCATATATTTGGTGTCGTCCGACGCGCGGAAATCCGGCATATCGGCCGGACTGCTGGAGGCAGGCGGACTTGTCAGCGTGCAGGTCTTAAATGAATACGCTCGAGTTCTGCGAAGAAAATTCAAGAGAAGCTGGAAACAGATCCGGGATGCATCCGAAAGCCTTCGAGAAGCTTGCGATGTCGTCGCTAACACTGAGGACGTGCATGTCAAGGGCCTAAACCTTGCCGAGAGATACAAGCTTGACGTGCACGACGCAATGATCCTCGCGACGGCAATATTGAGCGGCTGCACAATTTTGTACAGTGAAGACATGCAACACGGACAGACTATCGAGGGGCTCACGGTCACCAATCCGTTCGTTTAGTTTCTGCGGAGTCTGCGCAATTTGCGCTGCTCGCCGATGGTCAGAGCGATGTCACGACCACGATAGGTTCTTCCATCGTTGCCAAGGTGATAATTCGAACCGAAGCCGAGCAAAAAATTAGGATCATCATATACGGCGATGACGGGAATAATGTCCCCCTCGGCCTTGCCCCAAAGTGTTGAACACCACAAAGCCAATGTAACCAGTTCGGGCGTCCAACCCTGGATGCGCCGGAGAACCCTCAACTTCATGTTAGGCTCTCGCTCAACGATCTTTCCGACGAATGAAATTTCTCCTGATCGTGGATTTAGGGCTTGAGCGTATGTGGCCACTTGAAGGTCATGGGGACGCGAACGACAGGCGATCGACTGGCTGGCTAGCCCTATCACCACTGCAGCGGCGAAAAGCTGACCTTTGCAGTTAGCTTTCATGCCTGCGTCCTCGGCTTATCGCCCGCGGCTTCCCGCGCCTTCGCTAAATCAGCCAGCGCGCGGCGGTACTCCGTCGGCATGACCTTTTTAAACTTCGGCAAGTAGGCCGCAAAGTCCTTGAGGATTGCCTGCGCTCTAGCCGAATTTGTATAATGCGCGTGCCGCGAGATGAGCGCGTGCAGCCGCTCGGCATCCTGCTCGCGCATGTCGAGCATCACGTCGGCAAGTTTGCGGTTGACGTCGCCGTTGGCTTTGGCGAGCGCATCGAGCTTCGCCTTGTCGGCCGTTATCAACTCAAGCTGCACCATCTCTTTGTTCAGGCGTCCTTCGAAGTCGCCTTTTTCATCGAGTACGTACGCGATGCCGCCCGACATGCCGGCCGCGAAGTTGCGCCCCGTGAGACCCAACACGACGACAACGCCGCCAGTCATGTATTCGCAGCCGTGATCGCCCGTGCCCTCGACAACCGCGTATGCGCCCGAGTTGCGCACGGCGAAACGCTCGCCCGCGACGCCACGGAAATAGCACTCGCCGTTGATGGCGCCATACAGCACCGTGTTGCCGACGATGATGCTTTCTTCGGGTACGATTGACGATTTGGGATCGGGCCGCACGATGAGCTTGCCGCCTGACAAGCCCTTGCCGACGTAGTCGTTGCCTTCGCCGCACAAATCGAGCGTGACGCCTGCCGAGACCCACGCGCCAAATGCTTGTCCAGCTGTGCCTTTAAGCGATAGCCAAATCGTATCTTCCGGCAAGCCTGTGTGTCCGTAACGCTTGGCAATTTCACCCGAGAGCATGGCACCCGCAGAGCGGTTGACGTTCTTGATCTCAAGCTCGGCCTTGACGGCCTTCTTCGAGTCAAGCGCCGGCTTTGCGAGTTCGATGAACTTGCGGTCGAGTACTTTCTCGAGGCCATGATCCTGGCGTTCGCAATGGTAGATCGCGACGCCTTTCTCGGCCTTTGGCTTGTGGAACAGCTTCGCAAAGTCGAGGCCGCGTGCCTTCCAGTGTTCGATAGCGCGATCTTTGTCGAGGTTGTCGGTTTGGCCGACCATCTCGCTGATCGTGCGGAAGCCCATTTGCGCCATCAGCTCGCGCACCTCCTCGGCGACGAAGAAGAAGTAGTTGATGACGTGCTCGGGTTTGCCGGTGAAGCGGGCGCGCAGAACAGGGTCTTGCGTCGCGACGCCGACAGGGCAGGTGTTCAGGTGGCATTTGCGCATCATGATACATCCGGCGGCGATCAATGGCGCGGTCGCAAAGCCGAATTCATCAGCACCGAGTAACGCGCCGACGATGACGTCGCGACCCGTGCGCAATCCGCCGTCAACTTGCACCGCGATGCGTCCGCGCAGCTTGTTGACGACAAGTGTCTGGTGCGTTTCGGCGAGGCCGATTTCCCAGGGGGAACCTGCGTGTTTAATGGAGGTGAGCGGCGAGGCACCGGTGCCGCCTTCAAAGCCCGAGATCGTCACGTGATCGGCGCGCGCCTTGGCAACGCCGGCTGCAACCGTGCCAACGCCAACTTCGGATACGAGTTTTACGGAAACGTCGGCTTTTGGATTGACGTTTTTCAGATCGTAAATGAGCTGCGCCAGATCTTCGATTGAGTAGATGTCATGATGCGGCGGTGGCGAGATGAGGCCAACGCCCGGTGTTGAATGACGGACTTTCGCAATCGTGGCATCGACCTTGTGGCCGGGCAGCTGTCCACCTTCGCCGGGCTTGGCGCCCTGGGCCATCTTGATTTGCATCATGTCGGAATTAGCGAGGTATTCAGTTGTCACGCCAAAGCGCCCCGATGCCACCTGCTTGATGGCCGAACGCATGCTGTCGCCGTTTGGCAGCGGTTTGAAGCGGTCGGATTCTTCGCCGCCTTCGCCGGTGTTTGATTTACCGCCGATGCGGTTCATGGCGATGGCGAGGGTTGTGTGGGCTTCGCGCGAAATCGAGCCGAAGCTCATCGCGCCAGTCGAGAAGCGTTTGACAATTGTTGCCGCCGATTCGACTTCCTCGAGAGGCACGGGCTTGCGGCCCATGCTTTCCGCCGAGCGAATACGGAACATGCCGCGCATGGTCATCAGCTGCTCGGACTGGTCGTTGATAGATTTCGAGAAGTCGCGAAACTTTTGCGGGACCTTGCCGGTCATGGCGTCTTTGTTGTCGGCACCGCGCACCGCGTGTTGCAGGTCGGCGACCGTGCCCGGGCGCCACATATGGGCTTCGCCACGCACGCGGAACGCATATTCGCCGCCGACTTCGAGTGCGTTCTCGAGGACGGGAACATCGCCAAAGGATGCCGTGTGACGCTCGACGGTTTCGCGTGCGATTTCGCGCAAGCCTACACCTTCAACCTGCGTGTGCGTGCCAGTAAAATAGCGTTCGACGAACGAAGTGCGCAGCCCCACAGCGTCGAATATCTGCGCACCGCAGTACGACTGATAGGTCGAGATGCCCATCTTCGCCATGACCTTGAGCATGGCCTTGCCGAGAGCCTTGATGAAGCGCTTCTTGACGTCGTCCTTGGAGACGTTCTCGCCAAGCTCGGGCAACATATCGTAGAGTGTCTCAAAAGCGAGATAGGGGTTGATGGCTTCCGCGCCATAGCCGGCCAGCGTGCAGAACTGGTTGACCTCGTAGGCTTCGCCGGTTTCGACGACAAGGCCAACCGAGGTGCGCAAGCCTTGCTTGATCAGGTGATGATGCACGGCCGAGGTCGCGAGCAATGACGGAATAGGAATGCGATCTGGGCCCGTGGCGCGGTCGGAAAGTATGATGATGTTGTCTTCGCCGGCGCGCACGAATTCTTCCGCTTCCGCGCACACGCAATCGAGGGCCGGACCCATACCGGCTTCGCCTTTGTCGGCAGGATAGGTGATGTCGATGGTGACGGACGAGAAGTTGTTGTCCTTCACCGCGCCAATGCCGCGGATGCGTTCAAGATCCTCGTTGGTCAGAATCGGCTGATCGACTTCGAGGCGTTTCTCCTTGGAAGTGCCTTCGAGATCCAGAATGTTTGGACGAGGCCCGATGAACGACACGAGGCTCATGACAAGCTCTTCGCGGATACTGTCGATCGGCGGGTTCGTCACCTGCGCAAAGTTCTGCTTGAAGTAGGTGTGAAGCAGCTTCGACTTCGACGACAGCGCCGAAATCGGCGTATCGTTCCCCATCGAGCCAATCGCTTCTTGGCCGCTTTCGGCCATTGGCGACATCAGGAACTTGATGCTTTCCTGAGTATAGCCGAACGTCTGCTGCAAATCGAGCAAACTGATGTTCGATTTCGCCGCCGCTTTTTTTGCAGGCAGCGGCAGGTCTGCAACCTTGATCTGCGTACTCTTCAGCCAAGTTTCATACGGGTGGCTCGCGGCAATTTCGGTTTTCAATTCTTCGTCCGAAATGATGCGGCCTTTTTCGAGATCTATGAGCAGCATTTTACCAGGCTGCAGGCGCCACTTCTTGATGATGTTTTCTTCCGGAACCGGCAACACGCCCGACTCCGATGACATGATAACTTGGTTGTCTCTGGTCACGAGGTAGCGTGCGGGGCGCAGTCCGTTGCGATCGAGCGTGGCGCCAATCTGCCGGCCGTCGGTGAATGCCATTGCGGCAGGGCCGTCCCACGGCTCCATGAGGCAAGCGTGGTACTCGTAAAAAGCGCGGCGTTTCGCGTCCATCATTGGATTGCCGGCCCACGCTTCGGGGATGAGCATCATGGCGGCGTGCGAGAGCGAGTAGCCGCCCATGGTCAAAAATTCGAGTGCATTGTCGAAGCAGGCCGTATCGGATTGCCCTTCGTATGAAATAGGCCAGAGCTTTGAGATGTCGTTGCCGAAGAGCGGCGAGGATACGGAGGCCTGCCGTGCCGCCATCCAGTTGACGTTGCCGCGCAGCGTGTTGATTTCGCCGTTGTGTGCCACCATGCGGTAAGGATGGGCGAGCTTCCACGAGGGGAACGTGTTCGTTGAGAAGCGCTGATGCACGAGCGCCAAGGCCGACGCCATGCGCGGGTCGGACAAGTCCTTGTAGTAGGCCTTCACCTGGTTGGACAGGAACATGCCTTTGTAAACAACAGTGCGCGTTGACAGCGAGACGGTGTAGTGACCGATGTCGCGGCCCTTGTAGGCATCGTGAATGGCATTGGAGACGACTTTGCGCACGAGATATAGACCGCGCTCGAATTCGTCCTGGTCCTTGATGATTCTTGGACGGCCAACGAACACCTGACGATGCACGGGCTCGACGCTGCGCACCATGTCAGAGAGGCAGGCGTTATCGACGGGCACCGAGCGCCAGCCGAGTAGTTCCAATCCTTCATCCTTCAAGCAGCGGGCCCACACGCGCTCGCAATGTGCGCGCAGACGTTCGTCTTGCGGCAGAAAGACGTGACCAACGGCGTAGTGGCCCGGCTTTGGCAAAAAAAATCCGAGCTTGTTGGTTTCGTCTGCCAGGAAGTCGTGCGGGATCTGGATCAGGATGCCCGCGCCGTCGCCTGACAGCGGGTCTGCGCCGACGGCGCCGCGATGTTCTAAGTTTTCGAGAATTTTCAGAGCGTCAGAAATGATCTGATGCGATTTCTTGCCCTTGAGATCAGCGATGAAGCCTACGCCGCATGCGTCGCGCTCGTGGGCTGGATTGAATAGCCCCTGTGCTACCGGCCGCCCGGATGCGTCAACCGATACGTCGTCTGGTGGTGGAAGGTAGCCTTCGCTCATCGTCGTCAACCTCGGGTGCGCACAAAGGCGCTTGCTTCATTTGTATTCGGGGGGCCGGGCGTTTTAGGCGCCGGTCGTCAGTTCAAGGCCGCGATCTGTGAATTTAAACAGCCGCGGCGCGGCGTTTTCGGCCGCGCTTCGTCTCGCCAGTACGCGCGCGCAGCCGCAAGGTGAAATCCAGCGTCGTTCTTGGCGCATGTTTGAACTTCGACTTCGTCACCAAATTGTCTCCAACGCCTAGCTTCACAACGGCCATTCTCGGCACATTGGATCAGCGGATAGGCACGCACAAGCCACCCTTTAGCGCTCCGGGCATTTTGCAGCCAGGCCGAACACATAAAGGACAGCATTATTGACCTATCTTTAAATTCTACAGATTTCGGGACCCGGCACAAGCGGGATAAAGAGTTTACCGCAAACGTTATTTGAAGAAATTTACTATGGCACATTACGTAAGTTTATTACGTTCTGGCTTGGACGCCCGCGTTGCCAAAAATGGCGGACCTCCCTGCCGGAAGGCCCGCCTTTGGGCAGTTCTTGGAGATTCCTGACCGCCACGGGCCCGTTGAACCTGGCCGGACGAAGGCGGCTGAGGCCGATCAGCTAATGGCTTCGATCTGCTTTGCGGTGCTGCCGCCCGCCCCAGGCGACGCAATGGCGATTGTCTTCGGCTTCATGCGCTCGGGCAAATTGCGCACCAGCTCAATGTTGAGCAGGCCGTTTTCAAACGTCGCGCTTTTGACCTCGACATGGTCGGCAAGCTGGAAGCGGCGCTCGAACGAACGGGCGGCAATGCCGCGATGCAAGAAGGCGCGTCCCTTGTCTTCGGGCTTTTTCTCACCCAAAACGGAGAGCGTGGATTCCTTGGCCTCGATCTTGAGTTCATCGCTCGTGAAACCGGCAACTGCCATGGTAATCGCGTAGGCGTTTTCAGCCGTGCGTTCAATATTATAGGGCGGATAGCCGTTATCGCTATCGTACCCGCTCGCCTGGTCCAGCATCTGAACCAAACGATCGAAACCGATTGCGCTACGGTAAAACGGGGAAAAATCAGTGTGTCGCATGACATTGTCCTCCATGAGAAGCGACATGTGGAAGTCCGCCGTTATCGGGCCGGACCAGCTCAAATTTGTGCTCCCAAGAGTGGCGAGCACATCTCCTAGGTAGGAAGGGCGAAGCCGCGTTCAAGGCCCCCGAAATGAGCTGTGTGACGGATCCGCCTCCGTCCAGATGTGTTTGATGCGCTGGCGCTTGCCGTCTGAAACGCTAGACTAGTATCCGGCGAATCCTCTGGGCATGGTGGCGCGAAACATGGCGGCGACGGGCATGGCGATGAACTTGATATCCCTGCCGATAAATCCGGTTCCGGCGGGGGCAGCGGTTGGCGCATTTGCTGGCTACGATGGGCGGTCTTTGCGCTTTGCCCGCTGGGAGCCGACGCGAGGTGCCGCACGCGGCACCGTTTGTATTTTCCCGGGACGCGGCGAATATATTGAAAAGTATTTTGAAGTGGTTGCCGATCTGAGACGGCGCGGTTTTGCTGTGGCGGTCATGGATTGGCGTGGGCAGGGCGGCTCGCAGCGCCCGCTCTCAAATCCACATAAAGGTCACGTGGTGGGCTTCACTGAATACGATCGGGATCTTGCCCGCTTCATGGACGATATTGTGTTGCCTAACATGCCGCCACCCTACATCGCCCTGGCCCATTCGATGGGCGGCAACATACTACTCCGTAACGCCCAGGATCCGCAAAGCTGGTTCGAACGGATGGTTCTTGTTGCTCCGATGATCGCCATCCATGACGAAGCCATCGGTTATGGACGGAAAACCGCGCGGCTCTATGCTGAGCTTGCCGGACTTTCAGGGCTCTCGACAGCCTATGTGCAGGGTGGCGACAACGAACCGGAAGAGCTGGTGGATTTTGAAACCAATCTCCTGACCTCGGATTTTGTACGTTGGTCGCGCAACAAAGCCGTCTTGGAACTAGCCCCCGAACTAGGGCTCGGCTCGCCAACCATCGGCTGGTTCAAGTCAGCATTGCGCAGTTGCGCACTTTTGCAAAAGCCGGACTATCCCAAGTACGTCGAAGTGCCACTTCTCTTGTTCGCTGCTGGCGCCGATCGTATCGTGTCACCAAAAGCAATTGAAGATTTTGCTGTTGAGTTGAAGATTGGCGGCCATATTCTGATGCCAGGCGCACGCCACGAAATCCTGCAAGAGAACGACGCCATCCGGCAACGATTCTGGGCGGCGTTCGACGCCTATTTGAGCGTCGGACTGAAAGCGGCGTGAGATGGCTTACTCAATATCCCCGGCCGCGCCATAAACCGTGAATGTTACCTCGGCCTTGAGAGCACTGATCAGCGATAGCGTTTCCAATGGCAGCCGGAAGAACGCAGGTGCTGGGTCGCTTCCTGATTGAATGCCAATGTCGAAGCAGCGTGACTTCAACCCATCCCAAATCGCTCGTGCTGGCGCTGGCAAGTTCTCGATGGCTTCGTGAAATTGGCGGATCGCATCCTTGGCCGTTGCGGGATCCTCGTTGAGTTCGAGTGCCGCATAAGTCCCCGGATCATAACTCATAACGAAAGCAAATGGCTCCAGCGCTTCTAAGAGTTCATCCAGATCGAGAGCTCCGCGGATCTCAAGATCGACATTCAGGAATTTCGTTTTGTTGTTCATGCCCCGCTACTATTCATGCCTTGGCGATGAGCTTTAGCGCCGCTTCGTGGAGGCGTGGATCGCCGGTTGCAATTACGTTGCCGCCATTGACGGCGGGTCCGCCATCCCAAGCCGTCATGCACCCGCCAGCCCGTTCGATGATCGGTATCAAGGCAACGACGTCGTAGGATTTCACCCCCGCTTCGAAAACAGCGTCGATGAGTCCGGATGCTAGAAGTGCAAAGTGGTAGCAGTCCCCGCCGTAGCGCGTCATGCGAACGCTTCGGCCCAGGGCCTTGTGAACGTCCTGCTGGTGTCCCGACTCAAAAAGATCGGGATGGGTCGTCGTGAGCGTCGCATCGGCAAGGCGCGGACAGGCACGCGTTCTGATCCGTTGGGGCTTACTTTCCCGGAGGCGCATATAGGAGGCCTTTTCGCCGGCCCAATAGCGTTCGCCCGTGAAGGGCTGGTTCATGATGCCGAGCACGGGGGTATCGCCCTCAAGCAGGCCGATCAAGGTGCCCCAGAGCGGGCTACCCATGATAAAAGCGCGCGTGCCGTCAATTGGGTCAACGACCCAGCGATACGGCGACGACCCTGTAACATTGCCAAATTCTTCGCCGGTGAGCCTATGCTCTGGAAACCGGGACTTGAGGGTCTTTGCAATGATCCGTTCTGCGGCTCTGTCTGCTTGCGTGACCGGGTCGAAACCACCCAGGCTTTTGTTTTCAACAACAATGTGTTTGCGGAAGTACTTTAAAACCGCCAATTCAGAGAGATCTGCAAGCTCATGTGCAAGGCTCAATAGCTCGGAAAATGGCACGTTGGCATGCGGCTTTGGATTGACGTTTCCCCTTGATGTCTCACTTGCTTGCGACATTTGCTTCGCCGTCTTTCGATATACTTGTTCAGCTTGGTGTTGCCTGAGTTACGCACATGGCGAATGAAGTTGTTGCGTAGGTGTTACATTCATTTGTTAATTAGTCTGTGAGACTATTGGTAGGATTGCCGGGACGCGCGAAGCAGCTCATCCTTCTTGGTACGGTTGCACTGACACGCTTCACTGCAATCGTAGCCCACTTTGGGCGTTTCCTCCCTAGACTTGGGCCGTTCGCACGCCGGACGGCCTTCTTTTATGGGTCGGTGCCAAAATCCCAAATCATAGGCCTTTAGTGCAGCATGGGCAGGTTATTGCTACCCAGATCTGCGCTCCGGTTCTCACAGAGTTGCACAGAATGCAGTTGCAAATGATGCACCGCAACTATAATTGGTGCATTGCGACATTTGCGGGCGTGCCCGCTCTGTCGTGGCCCACTTTGGGCGTTTCCTCCCTAGACTTGGGCCGTTCGTTTGTTCGAACGGCCTTTTTTCTTTGTTGAGCCGCGAGCCGGGCAAGATCGTTGGACCGCGAACCGCCGTCCACCTTGTCCCGTCATTCGGCCGCGGCACGAAAATCAAATAGGGCCCCAGCCGTAATCATCAAATCGGCGAGAATTGCGTTGAGGTTTGAACGCATAACCTCAAAACGTGCGCTTGGCCGGAAGTTACCTTCATCCAAGTAAAGTCCGCGATTGATCTCGATTTGCAGGGCGTGAACACCTCTCGCCGGATTGCCCTGATGTTCGGTGATGTAGCCGCCGGCGTAAGGCCGGTTCATTAGAACGTCGTATCCGCGCTTAGCAAACGAGTCCCGGAACATCCGGGACAAGCGGGGATCCGATGATGAGCCGAAGCGATCGCCTATAACGATATCGGGACGCTGCCCGCCCCCTGCTGCTGAGGCGGCAGACGGCATGGAATGACAATCGACAAGAATTGCGTAGCCAAAGCGCGCATGCGTCTCAGAAATCAGGCGTGCGAGTTCCGCGTGATAGGGGAAATACAACGCGTCGATCCGGTCGAGAACCGCGCTCAGCGGCAAGCGGCTGTGATAGATTTCTTCCCCATCAGCGACGATGCGCGCCACGGTTCCAAGACCACCCGCAACGCGGATGGATTGCGAATTCGCGTGCGCCGGAAGGGGCTCTTCGACCAGCTCTGGATCAAGTTCATAGGGCTCCCTGTTGAGATCCAGGTAGGCCCGGGGAAAGCGTGCGCTGATTAGGGGGGCGCCTAGTGGTACAACGCCTGCAAACAGTTGATCGACGAGGCAATCCTCGGATTTTCTTAGCGCCTGAGGCGTAAGGCGGGACGACGCAACGAACTGTTGCGGATAGATCCGGCCCGAGTGGGGCGAGGAAAACACAAATGGTACGACCTGTTGCGCCGGCTGAGCGACGTCGAATGGGGGATAAAACTCAGCAGGAACCGCGTTCTGGCCGATTTGCGACATTTTGACTTTCTAATTCCCAGGCGCGAACCCAGATTGAATGCGCTTCATGCTAGTTGGGTATGCCAGATCGGTTGCAGCGCTGGATAAATTCTTGTCCAGCAAATCAGTTTATGGACGCCGATAGTTACAGTCCCGGCCGCTTCTGTCCATGCTATCAAGGCCATCGTAGGCTCAGTGCCAGTGGAAAATGACGGCGTACTGGCAAAATTACCTCCTCCACCAAGCGAAACTCTTCCACAACTTCATGCTCCGTTTACCAAACTGGGGACAGATTTGCCTGCGAGCGAATATCGGCTATCGGTATATCCCTATTTCTTTTGGCGCGAGTTCTCATGAGCCTCAATCCTTCTAGTCAGCCTCTCCACCGCATTCTACTGGCGGAAGACGACGATTCCATGCGCGGTTTTCTGGTCAAGGCGCTGGAGAAAGCTAAGTACGACGTGGTGGCCTTCGCCAATGGCGAAGATGCCTTCGAACGGCTGAAACACGAGCC
The DNA here is from genome assembly GCA_963819605.1 of uncultured Alphaproteobacteria bacterium. Lineage (GTDB taxonomy): Bacteria > Pseudomonadota > Alphaproteobacteria > Rhizobiales > Hyphomicrobiaceae > Hyphomicrobium_B. The sequence goes on from CAWFWU010000012.1 coordinate 68,498, forward strand.
ATTCACACTGCTCTTGACCGATATCGTCATGCCCAAGATGGATGGAATTGAATTGGCGCGCCGGGCCAGCGAGATCGATCCCGACCTCAAGATCATGTTCATCACTGGCTTCGCGGCTGTCGTCCTCAACAGTGACAACGCACCGCCCAAGGACGCCCGCGTTCTCTCAAAGCCCTTCCATCTCAAAGACCTCGTCAAAGAGGTAGATCGCCTGCTTGCGGCCTGATCACGCGGGGCGCACGGCAAATTCGGGTTTTTTTCAAGCTCTGGAGGCTTGACCCGGGGGGCAGGCACCCTCTAGAAGCACCTTTCTCCTTAGGGCTTTGGCCTTCGGGGCACTTAGCTCAGCGGTAGAGCACTACCTTGACATGGTAGGGGTCACAGGTTCGATCCCTGTAGTGCCCACCATTATTTAACCGGTGTCGTGATGAAAGTTAGAAATTCCCTGAAGTCCTTGCGCTCGCGTCACCGCGACAACCGCGTCGTGCGCCGCAAAGGCCGCGTTTACGTCATCAACAAGACGCAGCGCCGTTTCAAAGCCCGCCAGGGCTGAAGCGTTCCTGAACTAATCGTAACTTTGACGAACCGGGCGCCTTGGATTAGGTTTGGCCCCATGATGAAGCTTGCCCGAAATATTGCCCAGACGTTTGCTGTGACCTCCCTGCTGGCGTTGTTCGCGGCGGGCGGGTCATCTGCGTTCGCTGAAGAAGTGCCGGTCACACCTGATGTGGGTCCGCCGTCGGAGAAGAGTGCGCCGCGTACCGGCGAGCACGGCGTACGTTCGCTCGATCTCGGCGATCCGGCAGCCGGCACAGATAAGGGCGCTGAAAAGGGCGCAGAAAAGGGCGCAGAAAAGGGCCAAGAGCAGCCGGGCAAGGATGCTCCCGGAAAGGAAGCAGCACCCTCTGAGGCCCCAGCCGCCCCCGGCCTGCGTGAACGCTACCGTGCCGCGCGGAAAGGCAACCAGGGCGATCCAGGTTTGATGGGATTGAACTTCCCGCAGACGCCTGAAGAAGCGTCGATGGTTCTTGGAAAACTCTTCGCAGCGCTCGCGACTATGGAAGACGAAGCGCTGGCCACGAAGGTGACAGTGACAATTGAAAAGATCTGGCGGCTCCCCGGCGGCGACACGGTCAATCTCCTGGTTGATCGCGCCATCAATGCAGCGAATACCAACAACTCCGAACTGGCGTTGAAGCTTTTGGACTCAGCGGTCGATCTGGCACCCGATTATGCGGAAGCCTTCAGCCGGCGCGCTTTCGTTCATTACATGAAGGGCGACAAAGAGCGTGCCGTCGGCGATTTGCGCCGCGTGTTGGCCTTGGAGCCGAACCACTTCAAGGCACTCGAAGGGCTCGCCAAGATCCTAGAAGAGTCCGGACAGAAGAAGGGCGCGCTCAAAGCGTATGAAGAACTCCGCAAGATCAATCCCCATGCCGCCGGCGCCAAGACGACGATCGAAATCCTGAAAAAGGAAGTTGAAGGCCAGGGGATTTAAAGGTTGGGGGATTTGAAGGTAGCGGGATTTAAAGGTCGAGGGATTTGAAGGTAGCGGGATTTAAAGGTCGAGGGATTTGAAGGTCAGGGGATTTAGGCGCGGGCTTATGGAAACTGGCGCGCGCGCGTGTTTGTGCCCCCATTAACGCTGATAGTGCTGGAGCGCATCGGTGGTTTGTGGTAGATTGAATACAGTGCCGAAGAGGGGCTTGCCGAAGGCAAGTCTTCAAAATGAGACGACGCCGGTTCGCAATCGCGGGCTGGCGTTTTTGTTTGGGGTGGTTGGCAAAATTTTTCCCGCCCGTCTTGGCGTTGCCAAGCGTCGCTTGGACGCGGAGAAGCGGTTGGCGCCTAAGAAGCGCCTCGCATGCAAGCTTGCCTCCCCCTTTAAGGGGGGAGGAAGATGCGCCATGAGTTACGCCGCGCATCGCTTGTTTTTCAATACCAAGAAGCGCGGCGCAACTCATTCTTGGCGCATCAGGTGGGGGTGTTTACATTTGAGCGCATCGTCCGCCACCCCCATCTGAAACGCCATCAGACTTAGCCGGGCCTTTCTTATTTTTGCTGAGCGCCGTGATGGCCCGTCTAAGCCTGTGGCGTTTCTTCTTCCCCCCTAAAGGGGGAAGGGGCACTTGCTTCGTTGCCAGGGGTTTAGGCTTGAATCGTTTCCCTGCAACGAGCGGGGAGTTTTGCTGGCAACGTTTTTCAAATTGTCATCCCAGGGCTCGTCCCTGGGATCCATTCATCCGTTAGCACTGGCGCGTGTGGAGCAATGGATCCTAGGCACAAGGCCTAGGATGACAGCGGGGGCTTGGCTGTGACGTGCAATGGGAGCGCATCTGCAATTATGAGGGGGTGGCGGCAGCTAGCACCAAAGTGAATTGTCGTCATTGCGCACAATCCTAAAAGTTTTGAATGCGGGCCTCGCCTTGAACCTCTCGACGGTTGTGGAAGAATTGCCAAGCGCGGCGTCCAATTGCAGTCGCGATACATCGGAGCGCGAACCAACAATGACTTGCATTAATTCAAAGTTCTCTGAGAAATCGGAAAAATAGTGCTCTGAGACTGCATCTCGCTTATCCAAAGCGACGAAACATCGGCGTTCTTGCTCGTAGCTCCAGTGCTGGAATTTGGTAGCCAAAAGCTGCTTCATCTTTGCTTCCTTAGCCACTGGCTTCCAGTTCAAAAAATTCTCAGCTAGGCGGGGGCGTTCCTTGATGTAGCTCACACGAATCAGCATCTCGTCGGGAATATCAAATCCCAGGCACAAGCCTCGGTGCTTGTCAGCATAATGGCTCCAAAGCACTGGATTAGACCATAAGTCGCTGAAACAGTGGAGGCCGCGGTTCTCAGCCAATTTCGACTTCATAGCCGAAAAGGCCCTTCTCAAATTCCCATCCGAGAGCTCAACTCCGAAAAATTCGAAAGGGTCATTTAGCTCGTTGATGCGGGAAATTTTAAGTCTTCGATTTCGAATAGCGTCAAGGCCGTAGGTGGCGTTGATGAAATGAAACACCCGCACGGGACCGTTCCGTTAAAAATGAGTTCGACCACCCCCTCACACATCCTCCGCGATCGGGGCGCCGCTCTCGTCCACGAATGCGATGCGGATCATGTTGGTGGCGCCGGGCGAACCCAAGGGCACGCCAGCCGTAATGAGAATGCCGTCGCGTGCTTTGACGAAGCCTTCCTCGAATGCGATGCGGCAGGCCTTGCGCACCATGTGCGAGAGGTTTTCAGGATCGCCCGTCAGAATGGATTGCACGCCCCAGGCGAGCGACAGGCGCCGCGCGGTCGCTTCAACCGGCGTCAAGCCGATGACCGGAATGCCGGGGCGTTCGCGCACCACGCGCAACACGGTTGAGCCGGTCGCTGTGTAGCAAACGATGGCGCCGAGCTTCACAGTGCCGGCAACGGCGGAGGCGGCCGCTGCAATGGCGTCGGCGCCGGTTGGCAGCGGCTCGATTTTGGTCGCGTGCAGGATCGGCTCGTAGAAGGGATCGTTTTCGACCTCGATGCCGATGCGGTCCATGGTTTGGATGGCTTCGACCGGATATTGCCCGACCGCGCTTTCGGCCGACAGCATGACGGCGTCGGCACCATCGAACACGGCGGTTGCGACGTCGGAGACTTCGGCGCGCGTCGGCATGGGCGACGAGATCATGGATTCGAGCATTTGCGTGGCGACGATCACAGGCTTTCCGGCAGCACGCGACAGACGTGTGATGCGCTTTTGAATTCCGGGAACTTTTTCGACTGGCATTTCGACGCCAAGATCGCCGCGCGCCACCATGATGCCGTCGGATGCCGCGATGATGTTTTCAAGGTCAGTGACGGCCGACGGTTTCTCGATCTTGGAAATGATGGCGGCTTTGTTACCGATCAGGCGCCGGATTTCGTGCAAATCTTCGGCACGCTGCACGAACGACAACGCGACCCAATCGACGCCGAGTTTCAAGGCGTGCGCAAGGTCGGCCCGGTCCTTGTCGGTCAGGGGGCTGATGGCGAGCAACGAGTTCCGGCATCGAGATGCCTTTGCGGCTGGCGATCATGCCGCCAACGGTGACCTCAGTGGCGATGCGCTGCGGCGAACACTCGATGACGCGCAGGCGGATCTTGCCGTCATCGAGCACTAGGTTGTGGCCGGGGGCGACGGCGTCGAAGATCTGGCTGTGCGGAAGGAACACGCGCTCGGCGGTGCCCGGTGTCTCGTCGCGATCCAGAATAAGCACGGATTTTTCGACGAGCGGAATACGCCCCGCCGCGAATTCGCCAATGCGGAATTTCGGCCCCTGCAAATCTGCGAGAATGCCGATGGGGTGGCGGTGGCGGGCGGCGCAGGCGCGGACCGTGTTATAAAGTGTTTTGGAGCCGTCGTGGGTTGAGTGGCTCATGTTGATGCGGAATACGTCGACGCCCGCAATAAAAAGCCGCTCGACCATTTCGGGAGCGGCAGACGCCGGACCAAGCGTCGCGACAATTTTGACCCGGCGATTTCGTCTCATTTTTCCTTATTTCCTTGGACGTCGGGATCGGTCAGGCGGATGGTCCATTCCTTCGCCTCACCGGTATCCACTTCGAAGAAACCAGAGCGCTTATACCCGCGTTTGGGGCAATCTTGAACCCCCTTGATGGCGAACGATTTTTCGGCCGTGCACATCTCGTTTTTGCCGCCCCACTCGCCGCCGCGATCATAATCGACAGCATGCACGTAGACGAAGCGGCTGGGTACTGCACCTTTGAGTAATGTCTCGCAGGTTTGGGACGCGATGTTCCACCAGCCTTCGGTCGACCAGCCGGCCGCGTCCTGATAGCCGATGGCGACGCCGACGCGGCTCGCTGTCGAATTGCACAATTTCAAATCAGCGAATGCGCTGGGCATATACATCGTAAGAGTTGCCGCCGCAGCCAAGGCAGCGCGGACGGTCAATGGCAATCGTGACAGTTTCACGTCTCGAACCCTCATGTCTTCGTGCGACCGCCGTACTTGCAACCATCGGGACGGAGCTTTAGCGCCGCCCCTCGCCGGTCACAAGTACGGATTCCCGGCTCCGGACTTAAGGATCGACAAGGACGACGCGGAAATCATTGACGTTCGTTTGGGTTGGCCCGCACAGAATAAGGTCACCAATCGGCCGGAAGAATCCCGTTGAGTCGTTGTTCTCTAAGAAGTTGGCGGCAATTTGGTTTTTTGCCGACGCGCGTAGAAGAGTATCGGGAAAAACCATAGCGCCGGCCGGATCGCCAGCATTGCCGCCGCCGCCGTCGATGCCGTCGGTGTCGCCGGCAAGGCCGCAGATGCCGCTGGCTCCATTGAGCGCAATGGCAAGACCTAGGGCGTATTCCTGATTGGGCCCGCCCGAGCCGTTGCCCTTGACGGTTACTGTCAATTCGCCGCCCGACATGATGGCCACTTTCTCGCCGCGCCGTTTAGCATCGAGCGCCATGGCCGCGTGGAAGCGGGCCACCTGGCGCGCTTCGCCTTCGAGGCTGTCGCCCAGGATATCGACGCGGTAGCCGCGTTCGCGAGCGAGCTGCGCTGCCGCTTCAAGCGAGGCCTTGGGCGCGGCGACGATTTTGTAGCTCGACGACGAGAGCTTGGGATCGCCGGCTTTGAGTGTTTCGTTATTGGCGTCGTTGAGGGCGGCGGCGATTTCTGGAGACGGCGTGATGTTCCAGCGTGCGAGTACCGCACGGGCTTCCGCGAGTGTGGTGCGGTCAGCGACAGTCGGGCCCGAGCCGATTTCATCGGGGTGGTCGCCCGGCACGTCGGAAATGGCGACGGTCAAGAGGCGCGCAGGGTTTGCGGCGGCGGCCAGCTTGCCGCCCTTGATGCGCGAGAGATGTTTGCGCACGCAGTTCATTTCCGAAATTGGTGCGCCGGACTTGAGGAGCTGTTTGGTGAGTTGTTGCTTGGCTTCAAAGCTGACGCCGTTGACCGGCGCGGACCAGAGGGCGGACGCGCCACCTGAGAGCAGGCAAAGAACGAGATCGTTCGGTCCGGCAGTCTTGGCGAGTTCGATGGCGATCTTCGCGCCTTCAATGGAATTCGCGTCGGGTACGGGATGGCCCGCTTCGAGGATTTTGATGATTTCGGTTGGCAGCCCAAAGCCGTGGCGCGTCGAGATCAAGCCGGAGATTTTGCCGCCGAGGCCGGCGGCGATGTAGTGGCGCTCGGTCGCGACCGCCATGGCGGCTGAACCTTTGCCCGCGCCGATGATGATGATGCGCCCACCAGCCGGCACTGGCGGCAAGTAGGGCGGCAGGCAGGTGGATGGATGCGCCGTCGTATAGGCTGCGTGATAGAGGGCGTTGAGCGTATCCCGCGCCGCCGCGATCGTCCCGTCTGCCATAGATCCTCCCGTGCCGCCTTGAGCGTTCGTTATTGGTCTTTAGTCTTGGTTTGCGGGATCAGGCGGGGACCGTCAAGGAATAGGAGGACGCAGGCGACATGGATGCGCTCTCCCGTTCCATCTCATGGCCGGGGAGAGGTCGTGCTGTGCGCGATGTCTTCGAAGAGCTGAGGGGCCGTAACGTACAAGAATCCGTGGGTCCCGGCTCTGCGGGATCATGCCCTCAGGGTCGATCCCTCTCGGCCGGGAGTGACAATTGAATTGATGCCGGCGGATGCACCACCTCGGAGACGCTCATGAAAACATTCGATCCACAGACGACGCTGGAATTGGAAGCTGCCGCCTTTCGCCGCCTAACCGAACATTTGCGCGGGCGAACGGACGTGCAGAACATCGACATGATGAACCTCGCGGGCTTCTGCCGGAATTGCCTGTCGAACTGGATGGCGGACGCGGCGAAGGCCAAAGGGCTCGAACTCTCGAAGGATGAAGCGCGCGAGATCGTCTACGGCGAACCCTACAAAGATTGGCAGGCGAAGCATCAGAAGGAGGCGGGCGCTGAGAAGCTCAAAGCGTTTGAGGTCAACCGGCCGAAGGAATGAGTGACAAATAGCGTGAAATAATTTGTGTGATGCATTGAAGGCGCGAAGAAGAGCGATAATCAGTGGGCCCCGCAGGTGATAGACAGCGTCTAGAGCCGCTTAGTCCAAACCCGCGAGGCGCGGCTCATATGGGCAATGACAATCACCAATATCTCATCGCCTGCCACGCGATAGGCCGCGCCGTAAGGAAAGCGCTTGAGCAGAATGCGCCGGGTGCCCTTCCAGAATTAAGGCGGGGCTTGGGGAAACTCACGGATCAATTTTACGGATGTGCCGAGATCGTCAAGAAATTCGTCACCCAAGCCAGGCCGCTGCTTTTCGTAGTAGACCCAAATTCTCGCCATGTCTGCCTTAGCAGCAGCGATTAGCCGGATTTTCATTTGCGGCGCAGCAGTGCAACCGTCTCGTCAAAGTCAAACGTCTCGACGTTGCCGGGATCTAGCGCCGCCAGCCGCGCGTCGATCAAATCCCGCCAAGCTTGATCGGCCTCGGCAGCAGGCTCTCGCTGCAAACTTGCGAGCAGTGCCTCAAGGATGTCCTCGCGGTCGGCTGCGGGCAGGGCCTTGGCCTTTTCGATCAGGATCTTTGCTTCGTTGGACATTGCAAAATTATACACTTGGTTTGGGCTAGGGCAAGGCTGAGCTGAGCACGATGCAAGCTGCTTGCGGCCAGTACGACGTGACGGCGAGTGCTAGATTAAAGGCAGCTGACGGGCCATTCTGAAATTACCGCCAACTCAGCCCCTGCGGCACGCATGCACGTCAAGCCAATCCTTGCACTTTTCCCTTGGGATAGCCGGTCTCCTCGCCTTGCAGCGCCCCCGTTGCGCCGCTAGCGTCTTCAAAGATTTTGTCATCAAGGGGTGTTAGGCATGAGCACGCTTCAAGCTTCCGCGCAAAAGCAATTGCGCCAATTTGTTGAGCAGATTGAACGGCTGGAGGAGGAGAAGAAGCAGCTCGCCAGCGACATTCGCGACAAGTTTCTAGAAGCTAAGGCGACTGGTTTTGACGTCAAAGCGTTGCGTAAGATCATTTCCTTGCGCAAGAAAAGCGACAGCGAGCGCGAGGAAGAGGAGTCCATCCTTGAAGTCTATATGCATGCGCTTGGCATGTTGTCGGACAGCGAGCGGCTCCAGAGTGCCGCAGACGCTATGATTGCTGCCGAATAGCGTCCGGCACTTCGCTTCATTTTCGAGACAATACGGCAAAGCGCGGTCAATTTAGGCCGCGCTTTTTGCGTGCTGGAGAGAACCAGAATGAAATTTCGAACCCTCCCAGGCCGAGTCGGCGCCCGGCCCAGGAGTTTTCCCGGCGACAGTCAAGGTTGCGGCCTCGCTCGCCTGTTCCGACTTGGCAGATGCGGGTCCTGCCATGGCGGACGTAGCTAGACCGTAGGTTTAATCGAGAATAAGATCTAATCGCGAATTTTTGCCGATAGCATAAGAAGATCTGATGAAAGCATTGCATATTACATTGAAGCAGTTGCGCTATTTTTGCGCCTTGGCGCAGGAACACCACTTTGGGCGCGCTGCCGACTCCTGTTCCGTCACCCAGCCAGCGCTTTCCATGCAAATCCAAGAGCTGGAAGCGACGCTTGGTATCAATTTGGTCGAGCGCACGCGGTCAGGCGTTAAGTTGACTCCAAAGGGGACTGAAATTGCAGCGCGCGCTCAGAGCCTGCTCAACGATGCCCGCGAACTGGTCGACTACGCAAAAAAATCTGAAGGCGTCCTTACTGGCGTTTTGCGGCTCGGATTAATTCCTTCACTCGCGCCGTATCTCTTGCCGCCAGTGCTCCCGCTGCTGCGCACGAACTATCCTGATCTTGAGCTGCATGTTCGGGAAACACAGACCGAACAGCTCGTGCACGAACTCGTGGATGGCAAGCTCGACGTCCTGCTTTTGGCGCTGCCCCTGAAGCACAACGAGATCGAGACCATGGCGCTATTCGAGGACCGTTTTCTGCTGGCGGTTCCACAATCGCAGAACGTGTCCGCGCGGGTCCGTGCCACGCGGGAACTGGTAGAGGGTGGCCGTTTGCTCCTGCTGGAAGAGGGGCATTGTCTGCGCGATCAAGCGCTGACGTATTGCAGCCTGCAGCAAGTCAATGCCGTCAATATGTTTGGAGTATCGAGCCTAACGACGATTGTTGAAATGGTCTCGGCAGGGCTTGGTATCACGCTTCTGCCAGAGATTTCATTGCCGGTCGAAGAGCGAGGCCGAGGCATTAAACTCATGCGCTTTGTCGACCCGGAGCCGGCAAGGACTATTGGTATTGCTTGGCGTAAGTCCAGTCCTCGCATCGCTGATTTCAAAGCGCTTGCGACGCTCGCATTAGAGGCTGGTCAAGCAACGCTGATGCGCAGCCAAGCTCAGTTCAAGAACCGCCAAACTTAGCTGCTCTAACGCGCGCTGGTTTGCACAGAACGGTTTGCGATGCCGGACACGATCCGGCCCTGGTCGAGCTCTTTCAGCGCGTCGAGGTTCACGGCATTGCCCTGGAATTGCTGTGCCCAAAGTACTTGCGCCACTTGCTGGCCCGGACGGAATTTCATCGGCTGGATTGCGCCTTCCGCGTCGAGGAGCTCGAGTGTCTTGGCGACGTCGGGATGCTGCAGCCTTGCAAATTGTGGATCTTGTGCCGACGCTGTTTCGGTTAGGAGCGGCGCGAGCGGGAACGGGCGATAAGCCAGTTCATCGGGGTGATCTTCGTCAAACTCAGGCGCCTGCACCCACCCGTTGCCGAGGTTTTCTGGGCTCATATCGGTAATTGTATCAGGCTGTTTTTCAGGAATAAGAGCGGCAACCTGCGTGTCTTTGGGCGTTGGCGCGGTCTTGGGCATGGCGGCTTGGGCGAGTGCCTTCGACGGGCGCACCGCAGGTTTTGGCTCGTCGATGAGTTTCGGCATGGGTTCGCTCTGTGTCTTGGCGACAAGAGCGGCGAGCTTTGAGCGGTCAGCGTCTGAGGGGCGCGGTTTGAAGTGCGACGGGCGCTCGATGAGCTTGGGCTGGGTGACGAGTTTCGGCGACATCTCCGGCACCAGCGCCGCAACCTGCGTGTTGGCTGTATCGCGCCGCTCAGCCTCTGGTATCGCCTCCCAGGTTACGACAGGCTGCTTTGGCGGGGTGGATTTTTTAGACCACGGCAACGCGTCGGTGAGCGAGGCGACACTAAATCCGCGCTTTGCAGCAGGCTCGGGTGCTTGTTCTGCTGACGCAACTTGAATATTTGGTTTTCCGGACTGACGGTCACTGTGAAACGTGGCGATCTGCGTTGCCAAATCCTGGTACTTTGAGCGGGCAATGCGCACATCGTCTTTGTTTATCGCGCCGCCACCAGCAGGCGCGTGTTTGGTGTATCCGCCCGGGAACAACAACGCCAACTCGTAACGCGGCAGGCGCGGCCATGCGCGCACGCGCGCCGTATCAACGTGGACGAACGGGATTCCGGATGTCGGATAGTAGCCGACGCCGCCACGTTCGCGCACAAGCGCTGAATAACGCATCCGCTTCAACGGCACGTCCGGGAACGCGATATCGATCGCCTTGCCGGTCATGTGCTGACTCTGGCTGGCTTGACCGCCGACTTTACGGCGCAGCATTTCGTTCGTGCCGTGAGAGCGGTAGCCGCAAATAATTTGGGCGGGCTCGCTGGCGCCGAGCTCGGTGTACATTTCCCATATGAGATCGATGGTGGCAGGATCCATGCGCACCGATTGGTTCTTGCGCCAGTCGCGCATAATCCAATCGATTTGCTTCATGGCCTCGGGAACGTACTGGCCATTCTTCTTGTAAGTGACGGTGAGGGTTTCTTTGGTGTGGATGTGATAGAGGGAAAGCGTGCGATCACCGGTGCTGGCCGCAACGATGCGGTCCGACGTGAGGCTGAACGCAAGCGCGATTGCCGCAGCTCCGGCAACAACTCCAACACGACGTGAGGCCACGAACTTCCCCCGTTCCCTACGCAATACAAAAACTCAACAACCCCGAGACCGGCTAACTAGGGTTAATCCCGAACCCTTAATAACCGGTAACTAACTTCCCAACTCAGGCTCAATAGACCGCAAGGTATTGGCGAGAAAAGGGCAGGGGTACTCTGGAGGGGCAAAACCCGCCCGGGGGGTACTCGGACGGGTTTATTGAAGCCGCTGCTTGGCGGGCTTAGTTGCCGAACATGCCGTTCAGGAAGTCGGAGAACCCAGGCGCTTTTTTCCTCGGCTGAATCTGGCGATAGGCTGGCGCGGGCGCGCGTTGGGGCGGCGGATCCTGGCGGTAGGTGTACCGGGTCGGGCGGGCGCGGCGGATGGGGCGCTCCGGAATTTCATCCCAGTCTTCATTACTGCTGACTGCCTGTGGCTCAGACGGTGCGAGATGGTCACGGTGCTTCGCTATCTCGGACCAGCGACCTTCCAGGCCTAGTTTGATGCGTTGCTCGTGTCCGTAGACGTCGGCGAACGTTTTAACTTGGCCGTCGTCTGCAATCCAGACAGTAAAGTAGGTGACATGGACCGGAAGCGGCCGGTCGAGCGCGATGTCATTGTCTGGGGGGCCAGACTGTATGAGTTCGTTAACTTGAGCTTTGTCCCAGCCCTTATCGATCGACATGATCACTTCGGCAAGCTGGATAGGATTACGCACGCGCATGCAGCCGTGGCTGAAGGTGCGCGTTTTCTCGTTGAACAGACGTTTGGCCGGCGTGTCGTGCAGGTAAACGGCGTGCTTGTTCGGGAAGAGGAATTTGACCACGCCTAGGACGTTGGAATCGCCCGGCGGTTGGAAGATGTGATAGTTGCGAATATCCTGCTGGTTCCAGTCGATGTCCCAGGCATCAACATCGCGCCCGTTGCGCTGCATAACTAAGCCCTGCTTTTCGATCGGATTGTTGCCGCTGCGCAGGGACGGCAGGAATTCGTTGACCTTGATGGATTCAGGCACGTTCCACGGTGGCTGGAACACGACGGTTTTCATTCTATTGGAGAAGATGGGAGTCTGAGTTTCATTCTTGCCAGCAACGATGCGTTCCTCATGCAAGGTGGTTTCGCCTTTTTTCACACGCACCAAGAACTCTGGAATGTTGACCCAAACGTGGGTCTCGCCGAGGTCATCGGGCATCCACCGCCATTGCTCCATGTTGGCGAGCAGCATGCGTTCATCAATGCGGTCGCTCTTGTTGAGGGCTTTGCGCAGCGCCGTTGTGATCGTGGCGTTGATGGGCTCGATCTCGTTCTTGGTTTTGTAGTCGATAACGGCGCGCGCCAAGGCATCGTCAAAGTAGCCCTCGTCCATCGGCGACCCGTCCGCCTTCGTAGATGGCAATTCGATTTTGAGGCGCTGGCGCACCAGCCGCACCTGCCAGTGGACTTTTCCAGGAGTAATCTTCGGGCCGTCTGGAATGGTCTCGAATTCGTCGCCGGAATTCGACGAATGCAGTGCCAAAAGTTTTTGGCGCAGCAACTCAAATTGGTCGTGCTTGGGGTGAAGCGAGCGCAAATAGGCGCCCTTGTCAGAGGCCGACGCGAGCGCTTCGAGCAGCTGAGTGCGGTCAATCAACTGCGGCTTGCGATCGATATATGACGAGAGCTGCTCTGTTGGATTGTCGATGCGGTCGCCGCGGGCGTGGCGGGCATATTCCATGGCAACCAGCGACAGCTTGATTTCGGTATCCGCCAAGTCGTCGTCGTGAAAATCGCCGGTGCCGATCTTGGCCAATCCCGGCAATTTGTAATCGGCGCTACTCAAGCCCCATTCGTTGGCTTTCTGGATTTCGGCGATCAAGTTGTTTGCTACATCGTTGAAGCCATCTTTGGTGAGCCACTGGGACTCCCCCGCCAGTTTTTCGTAGAACGCCGCGAGTGCGGTGCGATCGGCAAGATCATAGTCTTTGAGGGTTACGACGCCGCGCGTGTCGAAATAGTGCTTGAGCGGCAGATAGAGCTTGCCGTTGACTGCGACTGTGGCGCGCGCAACGGGGCTTGATGGGACTGCAAGCGGCGGAACTTCCGGAACGCCAAATTCTGTTTCGCGGGCGACGTGTGTCCGCTCGGGTGCGCTTGGCGTAATGGCCGAAGGCGGCGTGGGCTCTGCAGTATTGCGGTCGCGAACCGTTTCGGCCGGCGTGATTGTCGCGGGTGCGCCTTGCTCGCGGATGGTTTCGGATTGCGACGGGGGCGGACCGGCGTTGGGAGCTGTATAATCTGGCGCGGCGCTCGGCTGCATCGTTCGTGGCGGATTGGTGGACGGCAGTACGGGATGTTCGAACGGATCGAGCCTTCTTGCCGCGACGGCTTGCTCGGAAGGCGTGTAGGCGCCGACCGGCGGTGTTGCAGTCTGGGTATTGTCGTTTGGCACGGAGCGCGCCTCAACGGGCGGCTCGCGTGGAATGTCGAGTTCAAGGCGATCATCATCGACGCGGCGTTCGCCGTTATTGTGCATAAGGTCGGGCTGGTCCTGACCGGGCAGGGCTATTTCGCTTTCGCTTGGGTCGCGCAAGCCTTCGCGCTCGAGAATATCCTCGATGGATCCCGGTTTGCTCTTTTCGATATAATCTTGAACTTCCCAGGGAAGGTCATCTGGTTCTGTGGCAAACGCCGGGGCGAGCGCTGGCATGGCCAGAAACGCACCTAACAAAACAAACAGCGACCACGGAAGTGCGCGACGCATCAGACGCCACCTTTTCAAGTCACGGCCGCAAACGGATATGCAGCCTACATCACACTAAACAGCCTACCACAGACTGACGAGTTGCTTCCCACGACGCAATGGCGAAACTGTTGCCGCATCGCGACGCGATTGCGCCGCTGCTTAGGCAATTCCACGTTGCAATGGTGCCCACTTTGCCACGATTGGCGAAGTGGAAATACCGGTCCACCATTTCTATCCGCAGTTTCTTTAAGTAACCCTAGCGGCCGTTGGGCTTTTCTTTGCGAAGGTGAAATAAGGCGCTAGGTCAGTAAGTTCAGGGCTAGTTCCTCAAGGAACAGTTGAGCCAGAAATCTGCCGTTATCCGTGAACCTTTCCGGCACAACCGGCGACAGACCTTCTGAAACGGGGTTCACGGCACGAGTCAAAAGCACATTGGAGACGGCACATGGGTCAAGTAAATCACACCAGTCAGGTTCTTTCTGCAGGCCTCGTGTCCATTGGGTTTCTCGCCGTGGCCGCTATGGCGCTCCCCGCTGCCGCCGAAACCGTGCGGATGGAAGGCACTTTCAACGACCTGGGATCGGCTGACGCTGCCCAAATCGTAGTTTCAGGCCACGCCGGCCGCTTTGACCGGGTCTCCGGTGCGACGCTCCAAATCCCGCTGACGCTCGACGCCAGCTTTGGCGAAGGTGGCAGCGGCCGCAAGATCGTCGGCTCTGATCTTTTCCTCAAGCAGTCGGGAACCGCGGCCGGTGCCTCTGCAACTGATGCCCGGGACGGAACCGTGCCGGGTGCGAAGGTTGCACTACAGAAGACTTTCGGCTTCAACGTCGATCAGCTTGGACCCGTGGCGCAGAGTGCTATCGCGCTTTGCAACAGCGCCGCCGCCACCTCCGTCAACATGAGTTTGCCGGTCGTGTGGCGCGTAACCACGGGCCGTTTCAATTTCAAATGGGTCAACTACGATCAGGTCGGCCCATCGGAAGATATTGTTTCGAACCCAGAGTTCTATGCAGACCGCGAAACGCATGAGATCGATATAGCCGCGATCGTGCCGGTGCGTTGCGAAGGGACTGCGCCTGTGTCCGCAGCGCCTAAGGCGGCAGCCAAGCCGGCGGTCGAGCGCAGCGAAACGGTCGAAGAGCCAGCTCCGGCAAAGACGGCAGTTGATGTGACGCCCGATCCCGTCAGCAATGCGATGCTGGTTTCGCACAAGGAATTCGAAGCCGGAGAGGTGGCCGCGAAACCCGTCAGCGTTGCAACGTCAGATACGCGTATGGTGTGCGACGGCGGCATGATCCGCTCTAATGGATCAGGTGCAACCGAAGTGTGTCTGTGCCCGGGCAATACCCGGCGCAATGAGACGGGCGCGAACGCTTTTGCTTGCGAACGCAAAGTTGGCCGCCGGTAAAAGATAGAAACGCCAGAGGCCCCGGACATGACGCCGGGGCCTCCTCGACTTAAAGCGCGAAGGGATTGAGCGCCTCAAGAAAACTCAGTTGACGCGCGGCTCAAGGCCGTATTCCTGCATTTTGCGATAGAGCGTCGAGCGCCCGATGTTCAAGCGCTTGGCCACTTCCGTCATGTGTCCGCGATAGCGCCCAAGCGCCAAGCGGATCATGTCGGCTTCCATAGCTTCGAGCGAACGGATCTCGCCGTCTTCCGCCATAGCCGGAATGCCAAGTGAACTATGGCCCGCGCCATTGGCGCGCAACTCGATGGTGTGCGGCACGGTATTTTCTGCACCAATCAAAGCCGGACCGGTATAGGCGCCGGGTTTTTGCAGAACCGTTGGGGCGGCTGGAATTTCAGCATCAAAGCCCTCAACGTGAGCGGCGATCTGCGGGAATTCAGCGATCGTCAGTTCTGGGCCGTCGCAGAGGACGACAGCGCGAAACACGGCGTTCTCGAGCTGGCGGACGTTGCCGGGCCATGTGTAGCCCTGAATGAGCTGCATGGCGCGTTCGCTGATCGCTGCGAGGCGCTTGCCTTCTTCAGCCGCAAAGCGCTGGGCGAAGTGGCGTGCGAGTTCCGGCACGTCATCCGGGCGTTCGCGCAATGGGGGCACAAAGATCGGGAATACGTTCAAGCGATAATAAAGGTCTTCGCGGAACTTGCCGTCTTTGACGAGCTGGATCATGTCGCGGTTGGTGGCCGAGATCAGGCGGAAGTTGACCTTGACCGGCTTCTTTGAACCGACAGGATCGATCTCGCCTTCTTGCAGCGCGCGCAAAAGTTTGACTTGAGCGTCGAGCGGCAATTCTCCAATTTCATCGAGGAACAGCGTGCCGCCGTCTGCTTCCTGAAACTTACCAATGCGGCGGTCGACGGCACCTGTGAAGGAGCCCTTCTCGTGCCCGAATAGGATCGATTCAACAAGGTTCTCGGGGATAGCACCGCAATTGACGGTGATGAAGGGGCGGCCGGCGCGTTCGCTTTCGCCTTGGATGGCACGCGCGATCAGCTCTTTGCCGACGCCCGATTCGCCTTCAATCAGGACCGGGATGTTGGAAGCAGCCGCGCGTTTGCCGAGGCTGATGACGCGGCTCATCGAGTCGCCGCGCATGACAAGATCGGAGAACGAGAGTGTACCCTCGGCCTTCTTCTTGATGCGGTTGATCTCGCCGGTCAGGGCTTCGATCTTGAGCGCGCTCTTGATTGAGACATCGAGGCGTTCGGGCGACGCGGGCTTGATGACGAAGTCGACAGCACCGGCGCGCATGGCGCTGATCGCGGTATCGATCGAACCGTGCGCGGTTTGCACGATGATGGGCGGCGTGCCGGCTTTATTGGCGATACGCTCGAGGACGGCCATCCCGTCAATGCCTGGCATCACGAGATCCAGGATGACGAGAGCGATACCGCCCTGACCTTCGCTTTCGAGAATTTGAATGGCTTGCTCGCCGGAGCCGCAGGTCTTGGTCTCGAAACCGAAACGTTTGACGGTCTCTTCGAGAATACGCCGCTGGGCAGGATCGTCATCGACGATCAGAACACGCTTGGACATGAGACGCTACTTTACTCGACAATTACCTGCTGGGCGGGGCAACAACCCCAACGATGATCCAGGATCGGACAATCGGTGACCAACAACTCACTCAACGAGGGTGAGACTGCCCTACAAGGGTAAACGGAAGGTTTCTGATTGCCGCTAAATTGCGCGTTGTTTGTAAATGTCCCAGAAAAGCGCCGCAAAATGGGGCAAAAAATTTTTCATTTTAACAAGTGTGAAAGGAGAGATTTCCGGCGGGCCGGTCACAAAAGCGCAATGCGGGGGTCTTTAAATGCAAATTTTCATGTGGCGCGCTGAAGACGTGAGCGAATGTGAACTCCGTCTGGGTTGGCAAGTGGCGCGAGATCGGTAGACTGCCGCCAGCACTCGCTAGTTGAGGACGCGCCAGGATGATCGAATTTTCTTTGAATGGCAAAAAAGTTTCAGCCGAGGTTGACGGCGAGACGCCGCTGTTGTGGGTTCTCCGCGATACGCTCGGGTTGATGGGCACAAAATACGGCTGCGGTATCGCCCAATGCGGCGTCTGTACGGTGCACGTTGATGGCGCGGCGCACAGGTCGTGCGTTTTGACCGCGCAAGCTGTGACCGGGAAATCGGTGACCACAATCGAGGGATTGTCGCCTGATCGCTCGCACGCATTGCAGAAAGCCTGGATCGCTGAGCAGGTGCCACAGTGCGGCTATTGCCAGTCGGGCCAGCTCATGCAGGCGGCGGCGCTACTTAAAGTCAAACCCAATCCGACAGACGCCGACATTGATGAAGCCATGAAGGGCGTGATCTGCCGCTGCGGCACGTATCATCGCATACGCTTGGCGATCAAGCGCGCTGCGGCGGATGTGTGAGGGAGGATATGATGACGAATTCAATGTCAAAAATCTCGCGTCGCGCCGTACTTAAGTCATCGGCTGCAGCGGTGGCCGTGCTGATGGTGCCTATCGCGTGGCCTGCGGAATTTTCAGCTGCCGCCGCCGCCGATGCGACGGGGCTAACGCCCTATCTTAAGATCCATTCTGACGGCACGATTACAGCGTTGTTGCCAACGACAGAGATGGGGCAGGGCATCCACACCGGGCAGATGATGATCCTGGCAGATGAGCTCGGCGCCGCACCAGCGCAATTCAAAATCGAAATGCCGTCGCAGCCGTCGGACGCCTTCCGGGTGAAATTCGGCGCGATTATGAGGCAGCGTTCTGTCGGCTCGCACGGCATCCGCTCGTGGCACGACCGGCTGCGTGGCGCGGCGGCTAAAGCAAGGGCGGTGATTTTGCAGGCCGCGTCGGCGAAGCTCGGCGTTGCAATTGCTGACCTCGACATTCGCGATGGTTTTGTCATCGATAAGGCGGGCAAGAGTCGCACGGCACTTGGCGAGTTCGTGGCGGACGCAGCCAAGCTACCGTTGCCGGAAGAGCCGTCATTGCGCCCCGAAGCCGAACGACGGCTGATCGGCAAGGATTTTCCGCGCATCGATATTCCGGCGAAGACGGATGGCTCGGCGGTTTATGGGGTGGATGTATGGCTGCCAGACATGCTGCACGGCGCGGTACGTCTCGCACCGGTCTGGCGCGCGGATGTCGAGACGATCGATGACAAAGCGGCGTTGGCGATGCCCGGAGTCGTCACTGTCGTGAAGGTTCCTCGCGGCGCGGTGGTTGTTGCTAAATCGTGGTGGCAGGCGAAGCAAGCCGCAGATGCACTTGCCATTACATTCACAAAAACGGAACACGATGGCTGGTCGAGCGCCAAACAGTCGGCCGACATGCGCGCCGGGCTCGATAAGCCGGACGCGCCCGTTGTCATGACCAAGGGCGACACGAAAGCAGCGCTGCAGGCCGCCGCCACGAAAGTGGAAG
Source organism: uncultured Alphaproteobacteria bacterium (assembly GCA_963819605.1). Lineage (GTDB taxonomy): Bacteria > Pseudomonadota > Alphaproteobacteria > Rhizobiales > Hyphomicrobiaceae > Hyphomicrobium_B. The sequence continues at coordinate 86,954 of CAWFWU010000012.1, forward strand.
CGATTTACGAAGTGCCTATGCTCGCGCACATGTGCATGGAGCCCAGTGTGTGTACGGCAATGGTTGCCAGCGGCCGTGTCGATCTTTGGATCCCGACACAGGATCACGACATCGCCGTTGAGGAAGCGGCCGCCGCCTCAGGGCTCAGTAACGATAAGGTTTTCATCGCGACGCCGTATCTCGGCGGCGGGTTTGGCCGCAAAGGGCGCGGCGAGATCGTCACGCAGGCGGTTTTGGCCAGTAAGGCCGTGGGCGGCAAGCCCGTCAAAGTCATGTGGTCGCGAGAGGACGAAACGCAGCAGGGCGCGTACCGCCCCGCCATGATGGCGCGGTTCTCGGCTCACCTCGACGCGGACGGGAAAATGACGGCACTCGATATGCTGCTGTCCGGCCCGCAGATGGGGCGCGAATACAAGCACATCAAGTTTGAGAAAAATGCCGATCCGCTGACCATCGCCAGCCTCGTCAACAACAAGTACCAGGTGGCTAATCAGGCTCTCTCACACACGGTCGTCGATGTGCCGTTGCCGCTTTCGCCTTGGCGCTCGGTATCGAGTTCGCAGAACGCGTACTATCTTGAGAGTTTCATAGATGAGGTGGCGGCTGCCGCCGGCAAAGATCCGGTTCAGTTCCGCCGCGATCATCTTGCCGGCCAAAAGCGGCATCTCGCCGTGCTCGACAAAGTAGCCGAAATGTCGAAGTGGGGCGAGGCGCCGCCTAAAGGCATCACGCGCGGCGTGGCGTTGGATGAAAGCTATGGCAGCGTGACCGCGCAGGTCGCAGAGGTTTCCGTCGAGGGCGGCAAACTCAAAGTGCATCGCGTGTTTGTCGCGATCGATTGTGGCCGCGCCATCAACCCGAATTCGGTGGTGGCGCAAATGCAGGGCTCCATCATCGAAGGGTTGGGGGCCGCGCTGCGCAATCGCATTACGGTTGAGAATGGCCAGGCGAAGGAATCAAACTTCGCCGATTACCCTGTGATGCGGATCAACGAGGTGCCGCCGGAAGTTCACGTCGCTATTGTCGAGATTGGTTCGCCGCTGGGCGGGGCTGGAGAGCCGGGCGTTCCGGGAATCGCGCCTGCTGTCGCGAACGCGGTATTTGCGGCGACGGGCAAGCGCATCCGCAGCCTGCCAATCGGAGACCAGATCGCGTGACGAGGTATTCGGCCGCTTAACGCTTGAGGCGCGGGTCGTCGGCCTCGACGACAATGTAATCGCGTTCCGGCCCGTGCGCCGTTCGTGCGTGCACAGGCAGAATAAACTGATCGTCGCGTAATGCGCCCAAATTCTTGTCTCGTTTTGGCGACACGACCGTCACGTTGCGACCGGCCCAGATGACGACAGTGCCGCCCTCGGCTTCGGCCGTGCGCGACCACTCTTTGATTGTTGAGTAGAACGGTTCCTCGCGCCAGGCGTCCGGCCGGTCGGGATCTATATGCAGTGCGATGCGGTTGTGGCTTGCCTCGTAGTTGATCAGGATCTTGCTGAGCGACGGCTTCCAGCGCTCGTCGAGATCTTTGATACGCCGGTATCCGCAGTAGAAATCGCGGCAGGGTTCAGGCCGGTCGTCGTAGATTTTGCAACCGCGCTTTTTATCGCAATGGGTGCACCACTGGCCGCGCGGCTTGTCCAACACTTCGATGCTGAGCAACTTGCAGCACATTGTGCAACTGTCGCACGAGCGGCCGGCGACCAGTTCGGCAGAAGCGTCGGGCGTGCTGTCGGACATCAGTGAGCTCGCGGGCGTATTTTCGCCAATCTGTTAACGAAAGGTTGTCAGGTCGTGGCCCATAAAGGCCAAATTGGCAATGGGCATAGCACATGTTTGAACGCAATCGGGTCGACAACCGGGCTGAAACTTTGATAGCCGTCGAGCTTTCTCTTGCCGACGGAACAACGCTGGCGGGCCGCGCGGTGCTGCCGCCGGGCAAAGGCGTGCACAAGCTGCTGGAAGGCGATGACGCTTTCATTTTCGTTGAAGGCTTCAACGGCGAAGGGGCGTTTGTCCCCAAGGCTGAAATCAAGGGCCTCAAGATCATTGCGCCTGGCCGGATGCAGATGGCGGCATTGCACATTCCAGACGCCCGCAATTTCGATCCGCACCGGATTTTGGGTCTCGAGAAAGGCGCGTCGTTCGAACAAATCCGGGAAGCGTATCATCGCCTGAGCAAGATCTATCATCCCGACCGCTACGCGGCAGTTGAGTTGCCGCGCGAGGTCAAAACATATCTCGATGCCATGACGCAAAACGTGAACGCGGCGTTTCGCTCGCTTCGTTATATCGGCCAGAAACAAGAGCCGATTTATAGCCGCGGCGGCTGATTTGCCGCGTTGTCCGGGGCAATATCCAGACGTAGCACCGGCACTCTTGTAATCCGATTATGTCCGCGAGCCGGGGTGCCCAATGCCGTTGTTGCGCTTTGATCTTATCGCAGGCCGCACTGACGCTGAGCTGCAGGCATTGTTGGACGCAGCCCACCGGGCCATGCTGGCCGCGTTTAAAGTGCCGGTTGGCGATCGCTATCAGCTCGTGCATGAACACGCGGCGTCGCGCATGATCGTCGAGGACACGGGGCTTGGTATTACGAGGACGAATAAGGTCGTCTTTCTACAGGTGACGACGCGCCCCCGGCCGCAAACTCAAAAGCAGGAATTCTATAAGTTACTTGTCGCGGAGCTTGAGAAGAGCTGCGGCATTTCTCCGAGTGACGTTGTCGTTTCAATGATTACGAATGCCGATGAGGACTGGTCGTTCGGCCATGGCCGTGCGCAGTTCTTAACGGGAGAGTTGTAGCCCCTCGCACTGGCACGATTCAGTCGATCAAGTGCGGCGTGGTGAGCGGCGAAAGCAAGCGATCAATTCGCGCCTCGCTCGCTGAAAGAGTTTTGCCGTCGAGTTCGCCGGCCGCGTCGGCGGCCAGAACTGCACTCATCAGCACATCGAAGTGCTTCTCGGTGTAAGAGACGAGTACAAAGTCCGTCCCAGCATTGAGAGATTTGACGGCGGCACCACCGACGCCCTCTTTGCTGCGTGTCACGGCACCCATGCTGAAATCGTCGGTCACAAGCAAGCCGTCATGCGCCCAAGTTCCGCGGATGAGCGTGTTGATGATCGGAGCCGAGAAAGAGGCCGGCGTCGCTTTGTCGAGGACTCCGACGCGGACATGGCCGAGCATGGTGACGACATTGGGCTTGGCCATAACGCGCCGGAAAGGCACCCAATCGTTGAGTTCAAGCGTGCCTTCGGTTGCCGAAATTTCAGCCGTAGCAACGTGGGTATCCCGGGTTACTCTTCCAAGACCTGGAAAGTGCTTCAAGGTGCACATGATGTTTGACGCGGCCAGCACATCGCAATACCAGCCGGCAACTTTGGAGACGAGATAGGGGTCGGCATCGATGGCGCGGAGTCTCAGGCGCGTTTCGCCGTCATTGCGATTTTTGGGGTTGAGTTTGAGATCGACAACGGGGGCAAAATTGAGCGTGACGCCAATGCGCTTCAATTCCTCGGCCTGCACGCGTGCATAGTCTTCGACGATTTTCTTGCGCTCTTCGTCGCCTGCCGCTTTAGCAACGGCCTGGGCCAGCGATGGCTGACGCTTTAACGGAGGTGAGAGACGCGAAACAGCGCCGCCTTCCTGATCTGCGGCAATGATGAGCGGGGGGAGGCCCTGTTTTTTCCGGGTGGCCTGAAGTGAATCTATCGTCGATTTCACTGCTGAGGCATTGCGGCCGCGGACATTGTGGTCGGTGATAAAGATGCCGCCGATGGCCTTTTTCTCAATGAGCTGCTTGATGTCGGACAGGCTGTGATAGCCGACGATGATATGGCGGCCGGCGCGCGCCAGCCGCTCGGGATCGGATTGAAGAATTTCATCGCGGGAGAGCATTATAAGCTGAGCGGCGGGCTTCTTGGGCGCTGTCTCGCCGGCCTTTGAGTTTTCCGCTGTCTTGGCTGCCGCTTTGACGGTTTTTTCTGCCTGCGCCTTAGGTAATGCAGCGGCGAAAGTAGCCATTGCGACGACGAGTGCAATAGCTGCCGGACTGTTCTGGAGGCGGCGGGCGCTTGGCATATGATCCTGCGATTCGGAGTGAGTTGCAGTCTCTATACAGAGATTGCACCAGCCCCAATAGATGCCAATCGAGGCATCAGTAGATCCGGACGGGAAAATACCGCTGAACAAGCTCGTCAAAGCGCCCGGAGGCACGCACTTTCTTCAATGCTTCGTTGATGAGCGCTTTGATCTCGTGATCATTCTTGGCGACAGCGATAGCAAGCCCGTCACCGAAATACTTGGGTTCGAGAAAGGGTCCGCCCTTCATCTCGCAGCACTGCCGCGAAAGCGTTCCATTCAGCCAGAACGCAAGTGAGATGCCGTCATCAAAGATGTAATCGGCGTTCCCTGCAGCAAGTGCTTCGCGCGCCAGATCAGCGTTTTCGAAGACGGCCAACGGACTTTCGTGGAAAAACGTCTTGAGATATGCCTCATGCGCGGTGCCCTTGGCGACCGAGATGCGTTTTCCAGCGAGTCCTTCTGGCGTCATGTCTGTGTCCGTGGCCGGCTCTTTGCGGCCGGCAAAGCGTCCGGGCGTGTGGAAATAGCGGTCTGTGAACGCGACGCCATTGAGCGCGCCAGGAGTAACCTTGTGCGCTGCGATAATAGCATCCGCCTCACCTGACTTCAGGCCGGCAAAGAGCTCTTCCCATGGACGCGCTTTGATATCGCACGAGGTATTGAGTTCAAGACAGATTGCGCGGGCTAAATCTATGTTGAATCCGACGAGTACGCCCTCCTCGTCATAGAAATTGAACGGCGGAAAGTCGCTGTCGGTGAGAAAGCGCACCACCACCCGGCGCACCGGCGGAGCCTCGGCTTCGGGCTGCGGTTTTGTAGCCGGAATTGTCTTGAGTTCTTTGCGCTGCGATTGGGCGAACGCATCACTGCTGAATGGCACAAGCAAGAATGCCATCACACCCAGTAGGAACCTGGCGCTCATCGAAGCAGCTATGCGGCGGGATCTGAACATGATGTAATCGGTTGCGGGTCCTGGGGCGGCGATTGCGGATAATCGATTCCGAATGGGTAAACCAAGCCGCGCCGCGCGGCTATAGTGTGGCAGCGGCCATAATGAGTTTTGTGGGCGTTTGGGTGGGGGAAACATGGAGGTGCATCAGCCGGCCGCATTAGGCGGGCCGGAAATTGGCAGCTTGCAAAGCGCCGGGGCAGGGCAAGCCGTACCTCAACGGCTCGATTTGGCCGTAAACGGGTTGCGCCGCATCCAGCCGGAACAATCCGCTGCGCAATCGCTGACACCACCTCAACGACGCGTGATTTTGCTTTCTGGCTTACTCGCCACAGCATTTTGGTTCGTCGCGCCCGAAGTCGCGTGGTATTTCTCACTTTCCGTCCTCTCCCTGGCGTTTGCCATGATTGTACTGATCCGGCTTGTCGCATTGTGGCAGTTGGTTTGGAACAATTCCGGTCGCATGATGCGTGAGGAAACGGCTGACCCTTGCCCGGCCATGCCGCCCTATACCTTATTGGTACCGCTTTACCGGGAGGCGAGTGTTGCGGCTGGATTGGTCAAAGCCATGCAAGCTCTCGATTATCCAACAGACCAATTGGAGATCATGTTCATCACTGAATCCGATGACGATGAAACGAGGACAGCGCTCGAGGATGCGGGCCTTCACAGTCATATGCATATTGTCAATGTGCCGGAGGGAACGCCGCGGACGAAACCGCGCGCACTCAACTATGGATTGACGTTTGCACGCGGTGAATTTGTTGGAATTTACGATGCGGAAGATGTCCCAGAACCGGGCCAGCTGCGAGCGGCGGTTGCCGCGTTTCGCGATGCCGGGAACCAACTTGTCTGCGTGCAGGCCAGGTTGAGCATTTATAATCCGGGGCGCAATTTTTTAACGCGCCAGTTCACGCTCGAATATGCCGCGCTGTTCGATGGTATTCTGCCAGCACTCGAAAAGTTAGGGCTGCCTTTGCCACTTGGCGGGACTTCCAACCATTTCCGCCGGCTGGATCTCGAACGCGCGGGGGCCTGGGATCCGTTCAATGTTACGGAAGATGCGGATCTGGGCATACGACTTGCGCGCTCGCATGACCGGGTTGCGATGCTTGACTCGGTAACATGGGAAGAAGCGCCAGATACATTTGCAGCGTGGTCGGCGCAACGCACGCGTTGGATCAAGGGATGGATGCAGACCTATCTGGTGCACATGCGATCGCCAATACAGCTGTGGCGCGAACTTGGTGCATGGCGGTTTCTGGGATTTCAGCTCATTTTCGGCGGGCTCATTTTGTCGGCACTCGCTCATCCATTTTTCTATATCGCTGTTCTATCGCGAATAGACGATGGAACGCTTCTGCAATGGCCGGTTAATGGTCTAGAAGCCCTTTTGTGGTGGACGTGCTGTTTCAACGTTTTTGCAAGCTATGCGAGCTCAATCGCACTCGTTGCTATGGCCGTCGCACGCCGCGGCGGCCGGCTGCTCATCCGTTCGGCGCTGGGCCTGCCAATTTATTGGTTCGCTATTTCTTTGGCGTCTTATAAGGCCCTCGCCGAGATAACGGTGCGGCCGCACTTTTGGGCCAAGACGCCGCACAAGGGACTTGGCCGGGAAACAGTTGCTTGGCCGGGCGAAGCCGCCGAAAGCTCCAGGGTATCTCAATCATAGCCCGATTGAAGCATGCGAGTGGCTAAATTGATGTAACATTTCGATGCTGGCGGCCGTAAGCCTGAGGCGCGCTTATGCGGTTACCAAAACAACAGTTACCAAAACAACAGTCAGCCGCAGAGTGGGATTTTTTCCGGTGTTGACATCAACGCTACGCCACTTCAAAGCCCTCGTTACTGGCAGGTCGCCGGCAAAGGACTTAAAATGTATCACACAACGACGCACGATGTTTACAAGGAAGCGGCGCTGAACCCCGATAAAGGGCTGTGCTGCACGACGACGCCGATCTGGCAGCTTCCCGATCTCAAGATTCCGCAGACCATGCTGGATATGAATTATGGCTGCGGCTCGACCGTAAATCCGCGCGATCTGACGGCTAACCCATCGATCCTTTACGTCGGCGTCGGCGGTGGCATGGAAGTGCTTCAGTTCGCTTATTTCAGCCGGCGGCCAGGTGCCATCATCGGGCTCGATGTGGTCGACGAAATGATGCAGGCGTGCCAGCGCAACCTGAACGAAGCGGAACAGCAGAATGCCTGGTTCAAATCCGACTTCGTCGATTTGCGAAAAGGCAACGCGCTGGATCTGCCGATTGCCAGCGAGTCGATTGATGTAGCGGCGCAAAATTGCCTGTTCAACATTTTTCATGATGACGATTTGAAACGAGCGTTGGGTGAAATGTACCGCGTGTTGAAGCCGCGCGGCCGTCTCATCCTGTCAGACCCCGTGTGCGACGCGGACATGCCGGAAGCTCTCAAGGCCGACGAGCGGTTGCGAGCCATGTGTCTGACCGGAGCCATTCCGCTCAACGACTACATACAGCGTCTAACCGATCTCGGGTTTGGCACAATTGAAGTGCGCGCGAAGAGGCCCTACCGCGTTCTTTCGCCCCGCCATTACGCCACCGACCGCTTGATCCCAATCGAAAGCGTTGAAATCTGCGCCATCAAAGATCCGATGCCGAATGACGGTCCCTGTGTCTTTACAGGCCGCACCGCGATATACTTTGGTGGCGACGATTTCTTCAATGATGGTAAAGGTCACACACTCGGCCAAAATCAACCGCTTGCTGTGTGCGATAAGACTGCGGGCGCGCTTACAAAGCTCGGCCGCGACGACATTTGGATCTCGCCCTCCACCTATTTCTACGATGGCGGCGGATGCTGTTAAAGGTGCGCTACGACCAGAAGATAATTGGAGCGGGCGATGGGAATCGAACCCACGTATGCAGCTTGGGAAGCTGCCGTTCTACCATTGAACTACGCCCGCACCTTATTTCGTCTATCATAGGTGTGCGACCACGAAAAGCGGCCCCTCACGGGCGACGGAGGTTTGTTTGACGGTTCACACCGAGATTGTACCGGCGTCCGTGCCGGCCCAGAAGTTTACCGATCCCGATTGGACTGCCAAGGGCGAGAAACGGGCAAGCGTCGGCCTCGACCGCTTGACGACGCTTTGGATCAATACCGGTTCGCTGTGCAACATCACGTGCCGCAACTGTTATATCGAATCGAGCCCCTCGAACGATCGCTTGGAATACATTACGGCGGCTGAGGCGGCCGCTTATTTTGATGAAGCCAAAGCACTAGGCACGCGGGAGATTGGCTTTACGGGCGGCGAACCATTCCTCAATCCCGAATTTCCCCAGATGCTGAGCGATGCCTTGGCGCGCGGCTCTGAAGTGCTCGTGCTGACGAACGCCATGCTGCCGATGCAGCGCCCGCATATCAAAAAGAGCCTGATCGAGTTGAATGGTCTCTATGGCAGCCGGCTCACCGTTCGCGTGAGCCTCGATCACTACACCAAAGTTTTGCACGAGATCGAGCGGGGCCCGGACACCTATGAGCGAACGCTTGTTGGGATCGATTGGCTTTCGGCAAATGACTTCAATATCGCCATTGCTGGAAGAATGTGCTGGGAAGAGGCCGAAGCCTCCGAACGTCAGGGTTACGGGGCCTTGATAGCTGAGCGAAAATGGCCAGTCGATCATCTCGATCATAAGCAGCTCGTGCTCTTCCCAGAGATGGATGCAGGCTACGATGGCCCAGAAATCACAACGCGCTGTTGGAGTATTCTGAATAAAAGCCCAAGCGACATGATGTGTGCTTCGTCGCGCATGGTCGTGAAACGCAAAGGTGCCGAGCGGCCTGTGGTCCTGCCATGTACGCTACTGCCCTATGATCCGGCCTTCGAAATGGGTGAAACACTTGATGCAGCAAGCCGCGCCAACGGCGCCATGTTCGATCGCGGGTCCGTCAAGCTCTGCCACAAAAACTGCGCCAAGTTTTGTGTGCTAGGTGGTGGCAGCTGTTCTTGAGGCAACAAAAAACCCCGGACCTTTCGATCCGGGGTTCGTTGTCAAAGAAGCAACAGCTTAGCGCTTTGCCAAAAGATCGCGAATTTCCTTGAGGTAGACTTCGCTTGGCGGCGGCGCAGCCGGAGCTGCTGCTGGAGCCGGCTTCTTCATGGTGTTGAGTGCTTTGATCAACAGGAAGATCGCGAATGCGGTGATCAGGAACTTGATAAGAGCGTTGAGGAATAAGCCGTACTTGATGAGGACGGGCTCGCCGCCCGTTGGCATTCCGACCGCGAGGGTCGAGAAATCGACGCCCGCCATAAGGAAGCCGATCGGCGGCATGACGATGTTGTCGACCAATGTCGATACGATCGGTGCGAATGCAGCGCCCATGATGACGCCGACGGCGAGATCGAGGACATTGCCTTTCATTGCAAAGTCTTTGAATTCTTGAAGCATGCTCATTGCAGTTGGTCCTTCCCCTGTTTCGATACCGCGCAGCCACGGGTGCTAGGCGGTTGGTAATCGAGCCGGCTATGAACGCGGCACGTAGCCGTAGTCACACCCTCATGTTGAGAATTGCTGGCCGCAAGCAAGCGATTCGCGGCAAAATTTAGGGGAAATCCGTTGTGAGAGCAATCTAAGCTAGCCGAATAATACAGTTATCCAGATTGGACAAAGGTGGCAAAAATTGCGCATAGTCGCGCCATGAACTGAGGTTAACGTTGGTTTACGCACCTCATCGGCCGGATTTTCAACTGAAGGCGAACAATGGAACGCAAAGAACGAAAGCCCTACTGGCGATCGACGAAATGGCAGCTTCTCGCGAGTCTCATACCTTTTCTCGCGGTCATGGTCGTATTGCCCCTCTATGCCGAGCAATTGAATTCAAGCCGCTTCTTGGGATTTCCTTTGGGCTATTTCCTCTCGGCGCACGGTTTTTTCCTTGTTGCCGTCGTGACTGTCGCCAGTTACGTCAACCGGCAGAATGCCATCGATCACTGGCATGGCGCGCACGAAGACAATTGAGGTAGAGCGCGAAGGTTCATTCTCATCATGTCATTTTCTACGCACGCCAGAATGGTCAACCCCAGGCTTGGAACCTACTTCAGCATCTTTGCTGCATTGTTCTCTGCTCTGTTTTTGCTGTCGCTGATATCGGAAGCATTGAACGTTGAAGACCACTGGTTGCGGCTTGTACTGTTTGCCGGCCCGCTTGTCCTTTATGCAGCAATCGGCATCGCCGTTGCGACCAGTGATCCGCTTGAGTATTTCGCGGCTGGCCGGCGTGTGCCGGCCGGATATACAGGATTGCTTCTAGCTATTACGGCGTCAGGCGCTACGTTTCTGGTGTGTGGAACCGGCGTTTTCTTTGTGTCCGGTTTCGATGCACTCGTTCTCATGATCGGAGGACTGACTGGGTTTGTCGTTATGGCCAGCGTACTCGCGCCCTTCTACCGGAAATTTGGGGCCTATACAGTGCCGAGCTACTTGGGCCGGCGCTTTGAAAGCAAGGCACTGCGAATTGTCGCTGCGATGGTGGTTGCCGTTCCCATGCTGCTCGTGCTGGCAGCAGAGCTGCGCCTCGGGGCGGCATCAGCGTCAAAGCTAACCGGACTGGATCAAGGAGTTGCATCGATGACTCTCGTTGCAGTCTTGGCCGTGACACTGGCACCCGGCGGCAAACGCGGCTTCACGTGGGCCGGCGTCGCGCAAGGCGTTGCCGTGCTTCTCGCCCTGGCTGTCTGCGTCGCAACGGTTTCGACAATTGTGACGAGTTTGCCGGTTCCGCAGCTGACACATGGCCCATTAGTGCGCGGGCTCGTGTGGCACGAGGCTAACAACGGGCTTCAAACAGTCAGTACGTGGCCGCTTGCATTCGGATTGCCTGGAGAGGGGCTGCATCGCTTAACGAAGCCATATACGGCGCCATTTGGAGCCGTTGGTCCGATTGCCTTCGCGTTAGGTGCAATTATGATTGCCGCCGGTATTGCCTCCGCTCCTTGGCTGCTGCCGCGCGTTGCGGCGACCCCCGGCGTTTACGAAGCCAGAAAGTCTCTCGGTTGGGCCACAGTTCTCTTCGGCATAACCATGCTGACTGTTTCATCGGCCGCCGTTTTTATGCGCGACTACGTTTTGGATCTCGTCATAAATCAACGCGGCAATGATTTGCCGGAATGGGTTGCCGATATCTCCGCATTCGGTTTCGCAACTGTCACTCAAGGTACCGGAGATTTCGGATACCAATCGTTGAATTTTGATCGAGACTCGGTTTTGTTTGCCTTACCCTTGGCTGCAGGCCTCCCCAAGGCTTACGTCTACTTGGCCATGGCTGGTGCGATTGCGGCATCACTTATTGCGGCTGGCGCGACGGCCGTTTCCCTCGCGGCCATACTGGGCGAAGATGTTGTGCAAGGTTTGACTTGGGATCCATCCACTGCACATAATCGGGTTTGGATTGTTCGCGGCTTTGTTGTGATCGCGGCATTGTGTGGCTCGTTTTTGGTTTCTTTGGCGCCAACGGATCCGCTGCAGCTTGTGCTGTGGGCGCTTGGACTGACGGGCGCCAGTCTCTTCCCTGTTCTTACATTGTCAATTTGGTGGAAGCGCTTGACAAGGGGCGGAGCCATAGTTGGCATTGTCTGCGGCTTCGCAACGGCGTCTTTCGCAATTTTTGCTGCTGAAGCCGGTGTCATTTCAATGCCGAGCGCTATCGCCGGAATCGCCGGACTGCCCATTTCGGCCATCATGGCCATGATGGTCTCTTCGTTCGTCCCCGAGACCAGCCGGCACGACTTGGAAGTCGTGCGTGATATTCGAGTTCCGGGTGGTGAGATCATTTATGATCGCGAGATGCGCCGCCTCCAGATCAGGAAGCAAACCCGTTCCTGAAGCCCCCCATTCCTGAAGTCTAAGTGGCGTAATAAATCCTCGTTTTTGAGATCTGCAAGGACATGGCGGAACGCGACCGGCGGCAATTATTTCCTGCTCTTAGCGCATATCGGGAACATTGCTTGAAAGTCAGTGGAGGACATACCCTCCACATAGAGGAATGCGGTAACCCGCGCGGGCAGCCGGTGCTCGTGGTGCATGGCGGGCCGGGCGGCGGCACGAACCCGGCAATGCGCCGTTTCCACGACCCCAATCGATACCGCATTATTCTTTTCGATCAACGTGGGTGCGGGCGCTCAACGCCAAATGCGTCGTTGAACGAAAACACGACGGCCCATCTCATTGCGGATATGGAAAACATTCGCGAGCTACTCGGGATTAGGCGTTGGCAGCTGTTTGGCGGATCGTGGGGATCAACACTGTCGCTTGCATATGCGCAGGTACATCCCGATCGCGTCACGGGTCTCATTTTGCGCGGCATTTTTCTTGTTACGCGGGCGGAGCTGCATTGGTTCTACCAGGATGGGTGCAGCTGGTTATATCCCGAAGCTTTCGCTGAATTTCAAATGCCAATTCCAGCTGCGGAGCGCGGCAATTTGATTGCGGCTTACCATCGCCGCTTGGCCGGATCCGATCCCGGACTTCAGCTCGACGCGGCGCGCGCTTGGAGCAAGTGGGAAGGTACCACGCTTTCACTGCTGCCGGATGCCAATCGCGTCGAACGATTTGGCGCGGATAGCTATGCACTCGCGTTTGCACGCATCGAAAGCCACTATTTCGTCAATGGCGGATTTCTTCCCAGAGATGGCGAGTTACTCCTTGAGGCCAAGCGATTGGCCGGCATTCCCGGCATAATTGTTCATGGCCGCTATGATGTGGTGACGCCGGTGCAAAGTGCCTTCGCGTTGCATGCGGCCTGGCCCGGGTCCGAACTCCGTATTGTTACCGATGCTGGCCATGCCATGACGGAACCTGGTATTGTCCATGAACTCGTCTTGGCGACGGAGCAGCTTTGCGAAGGAAACATATCCGGGCTGCCATAGGTTAGGCGGCAATTGTCACAGCGCGCCGCCCTCGCCCGGCTCTTGTTTTTGTGGCGCTGGATCGATCTTCTGCATGCGGTCACGAAATTTTTTGAACATGCGTTCGACGTAGTCGAGTCCTTTATCGACCTCTTCTTCGGTCGGAAGCTGCATTTTATTGTCTGGCGAGTTCCGGAGCTTTGCCCGCGCCGTTTGAGGCCGCCGCGTCTTCCAGCGCTTTGATGCGATCTTTTAGAGCGCGATTCTCAGCCTCGAGCTTGGTGAGCTGGCCGGTGATATCGGCTGCGCGATCCTCAACAGGTTCGCATATTAGCGTGTCGCTTTTGCGCGTGCAAAGCGCCATGGCGCCCGTGTTGCGGTCGAGACGCAAGACGCCGCCTTCGACCGGCGACATCGTGTAGCGTCCGTCTCTGTCACTGGGGGTTTCTGCGTTGGCCGCTGCCATGGACAGGGTTAGGCAGCCCAAGGCCGCGATGACAAGCCGTCGGAGCATGACTTCTCCTCCATTCTGTTCAACTTAGTAGCGGGAATTGGGGGCTTTGTGTGGTGCCCTTGGCAGATGACTGGAAATGCTCTGGCCGAATCAGTTGGCGGACTTCGGACCGGATCGCTCAGACGCCGACCCATTTTACGGAGGCGGCGACAAAACAATAAGCCATTGATAATGAATTGTAAAATTAGGAATTTTGACGTGCGGCAAAACCCGCTTAACCCGGCGTTTACTAGCGCCTGCGAGCTTCCTTCCCGAGAGCTTGAGTCGTGCCGCGTCTGGCTTTTGCCTGTTTAGCCTGCCCGACGCGCGGAACAGGGGAGTTTGTCTCCCTCCTGAACCTCTTTAACCCGCATTCGGCATTGCACGCAGGTTGGCTTGGCAAGCGAGTAGTGGGCGCTGAGGAACAACGATGTCGAATTCAGACTGGCACCAACGCGTGCGCCAAGAGGCCGAAGCCTTTACGGCAGCGGGATCGGAGTCCCAGGAGGGCGCCTGCAAAGCTGGCAATCTCAAAGGTCTTCTGCATGCGATCGTCGACCAGATCTCGGATGCTGACCGCCGGCACTCGGAAACTCTGAGCCAGATGCAAGATCGGCTTTCGGCAATGGGCCATGACGCGCGAAACTTGCGCACGCGCGTTCCCGATAGTTTCCAGCCCGCCTTTGAGCGAATTGAAGCAGGGATGTCGGAGTTGGCGTCCCGTATTGCGGAAGTGAACCTTCCACATCAGAAAAATGAAACACGTTCGGATCAAGAAGCGGTCGAAGCCAGTGCGATTTCTCCAGCTGCGCAACAAAACCCGCCCCAAACAGCAGCTCAACTTTCAGCACCGGTTTTGCCGCCAGCAGCCGAGCCGCCCATGGCTCTGCGCAGTGCACTTGATCACAATCAGCAAACTCAGTCGCGCAAGCGCGATGAGGAAGTTCATCGGGGATATGCCGGCGTCGATACGTTCGACGTCATCGAAAGTTTGCCCGGGAATGTCACAGATCCGTGGGATCGCGACTCGGCCGAGGCGCTCGCCGGCCTGTACGACCCCGTCGATAGATCTTTCAAATCCGAGAGCCCGGCGACTGTGGCAGAGCCAGAAGCGCCGCACACATATCAAGCCGCAACTGTCTTTCCGGCGGCACCGGTTTCACCCGGAACAGCGGATCACGCTTGGTTTGAATCACGTTTTTCCGAGATTGCGTTACATATCGATCGAGCACTTGCCGATGTGAGACCCGATGAATCGTTCTTTGCCATAGGTCAGCGGCTGGATCAGTTCGAACGCCAGTTTGGTCAGGCCTTTGATAACGTTGCGACGCGCGGCGATGTCGAATCCGTCCGATTGATAGAAGCCCACATGAGTGAGCTTGTCGGACATCTTGAAAATACCAACTCTCAGCTGGCCCGCCTCGACGCACTGGAAGACCAAATTGCGGGTATCGCGGAAAAGCTTGAAGACGTGCATCGGGCGGCCCTGGGCGGCGCTCCAAACGATGACTTTGCAGCCGGTCACGAGGCCGTCGACGTCGCAGCGATTGCCAAAGCAGCAGCTCGCGAAGCAGCATCACTTTTCGCGGCCATGCCGCAAACCGGACAGCCGGGCCTCGACGTCGACGAAATGCGCTCGCTCTTTGAGCGCACCGTGTCTGAAGTCCGGCTCGGCGATGAGAACACGACCGTTCTGCTCGACACGTTGCAGCAGGCTATGATTCGCCTGTTGGATCGCGTTGACGCCATTGAACTTAATCAGCACAGAAGCGCTCAGGTGCAGCCCCAGGCTCCGGCGCACAACTATGTGCCCGAACACATGCGCTTCAACGCCGATCCAGGCCGGTCGCCTCAGTTCGTACCGGAAGGCCAGGCAGAGCTTGATGCCGCTGTTGCCGCGGTCGCGAGTAGCAAGTCCAACACTTCTCCGTTCCAGCATGCGCCCGGTAACGATTATGATTTCTCCGACGAATTCGCGCCGCACGACGGGCGTGGATCTGTGGTGCAACCGTCGCAGCAACAATCAGCGCCCGCACGCTCGGCTGACAAATTGCGGCAGGATTTCATAGCAGATGCGCGCCGCGCCAAGATGCGTCTCGCCAACGAAAATACCAGTCAGTCTGATGAGATCATCATCAGTAAGCCTGACGACTCTGAGGCTCCCAAGGCTGCAAAGATCCCGGCAAAAGCGAGCGCTAAAGGGGCCGCGACCGTAACAAAGCCTGCAAAGGAAGCGTCAGGATCAGCGATTTCACCACGTGTCGTTGCACTTATGCTGGCACTTGCTGTCGTGGGTGGGGCCTTGTTCTTTATGCCGGGCTCTAGCTCGAAGCGAGCTACGATAGCGGGTGGCGCCAAGAATTCGACATTGGTAACCAAAGAAGCTGGGGTTTCCAAAGAGGCTGGATCGAAAGCGGCTTCCGCAGGCAGCAACTGACAAAAGCAACGGATGGCGAGGCTCAGGCGCCGGGCGCAAAGCCATCAATGGCGCCGCCGCCGGACGCCGACTTTGCACCGCAGTCAAATCCTGAAAAGGCCCCTGCCGAACTCAACCTGCATTCGACCACACATGGCCAAATCATGCCCGACGAGCCGCCAACCGGCGGTGTAAGTGTGCCGATGCAGGGTATTACGGTCTCAACCGATCAACACGTTGAAGCCGCCGATATTGAACGCGCCCGCCGCCAACATACAATGGCGAACGTATCGACCAATCTCGGCTTGGCAGCCGGAGAAATGATCGCACCGACGCAGGCGGCGCTCGTCCCGGACACTACAGAGGCTGCGACAGCGCAATCGGCAGCACCACAAGTTGCCACCCGTACGCCAAATGGGCCGCTTGATATGCCGCCAGCGACCGTTGGACCGCTTTCGCTTCGGCTCGCTGCTGCCAATGGCGATCCTTCGGCCGAATTTGAGGTGGGCGCAAGACTTGCCGAAGGCAAAGGTACGACGCAGAATTTCAAGGACGCAGCGAAGTGGTATCAACGTTCGGCATCCAAGGGATTTGTTCAAGCGCAATACCGGCTCGGCACGCTTTACGAACGCGGACTGGGCGTGAAGGCTGATCAGCCGCGCGCCGAGGACTGGTATATGCGCGCGGCCGAACAAGGCAACGTCAAGGCCATGCACAATCTTGCGGTTCTGAGCGCCAATAAGCGCGGAGGCTCTCCTGACTACGCGAGGTCTGCAAGCTGGTTCAGCAAGGCCGCCGAGTATGGATTGGCCGACAGCCAGTTCAATCTTGCCGTTCTCTACGAAAATGGCTTGGGCGTCCCCGAAGATCTCAAATTGGCTTACAAATGGCTCAGCCTGGCCGCCCGCAGTGGCGACAAGGAAGCAGTTCGCCGCCGCGATATCTTGAAGGGCAAGCTTCCGGCGGCCGATCTCAGCGCAGCCGAGGGACTTGTTGCGGCCTATAAAGCGGCGATGATCGATAAGATGGCGAACGACGCCCGCACAGCTGGCGAAGCCTGGAAACGCAGTCCCAGCGGCGGAGACAACGGCTAACGTCACCCCCTTCGACTTACACCCCGATTATTTGTAAAAGCGGCCCGTCGTGAGACGCTGGCCGCTTTTACTGTTCGGGACGGGCGAACACGGCTATAGGCGGGCTTGAGATCGGCCGTCAGATGATGTCCGATGGTCGCGATTTGCCTCAGAGGCCGTTTCCTCCGCCCGAACAGACAACACGGACCGCTTAATGCACGTCTACCTGCCGATTGCAGAAATGTCGGTGAATGTCCTCATTTATCTGGGGCTGGGAGCTGCGGTCGGCTTTCTTTCGGGATTGTTCGGTATCGGCGGCGGATTTCTACTGACCCCGCTTCTGATCTTTCTTGGGGTGCCGCCAGCGGTGGCGGTCGGGACCGGCGGCGCCCATATCGTCGCTTCGTCCGTTTCAGGCGCGGTGACGCAATACCGGCGCAACAATGTTGACGTGAAGATGGGTCTGGTGATGTGCCTTGGCGGCGTTATCGGCTCGGTGATTGGCGTCGAAATCGTACGCATTTTGCGCAAAGCCGGGCACCTGGATCTCGTTATTTCGCTGACCTATGTCACATTTCTCGGCGTGATCGGCACATTGATGATGGTTGAGAGCCTGAACGCGTGGCGCAAGACAAAGGCCGGTACCGCGCCCGCGCTGCGCAAATCCGGACAACACAGCTGGGTCGATGGTCTCCCACTCAAGATGCGGTTTCATCGCTCGAAACTCTACATCAGTGCCATACCGCCGGCCTTCATCGGCATGTTCGTGGGATTTCTGGCGGCGATCATGGGAATTGGCGGCGGTTTTGTCGTCATTCCCGCAATGATCTACCTGTTGCGCATGTCGACCAGCGTCGTTGTCGGCACGTCGCTGTTTCAGATCGTCTTTGTGGCGGCCGTAACGACTGTACTGCACGCATATCAAAATCAAACGGTGGATGTCATTCTTGCCGCGCTGCTGATGTTTGGCGGCGTCTTCGGTGCGCAGATCGGCGCCATTGCCGGAGAAAAGCTCAAAGGCGAGCAGTTGCGCTTGCTCTTGGCGGCGCTCGTATTAGCTGTGTGTCTCAGAATGGGTTACGATCTCGTAGCGTTGCCAAATGACCTCTTTTCATTCGGCGGATTGGGAAGGATGTGACGATGCGCTCAATCCGCCCTCGCGTTTTCATTGTCGCTTGCGTCTTAGCGATGGCACCGGTTGCTGCGGCGCAATCTGTCAAGGAAACGGTTGAAGCGGATGTATCGACGCGAAGCGTTGCCATAACGTCGAGCTTTACCGGCACGGAAATCCTGATTTTCGGCACGGTCGAAAACAGCCGGGCGCCGAGCGCGGAGGCCGGAACCTACGATGTCGTTGTGGTCGTAGAAGGAACTCCAGGACCAGCGATCGTGCGCAAGAAAGCCAATTTCGGTGGTCTTTGGATCAACAACAGGAAGGTACGCTTCGCTTCGTTTCCAAGTTACTACGCCATCGCCTCGACACGCCCGGTTGAGGAAATTGCTGAGAAAGATGTTCGCGATGCCCTGCAGATCGGCTTTTCTCATGTGCGCATGGTGCCGTCGGGCGGCATGAGCTCGACGCCACGCGATGAGACGGACGCCGGCGATTTCCGTTCAGCAGTCATTCGGTTGAAGCAGCGTGAACGGCTCTACGTCACGGCCGACTATGGCGTAACATTCATCGGCCGCAGTCTGTTTCGCTCAACTATTTCACTTCCGCCGAACGTGCCGGTCGGTCCATTGACGGCGCGGCTCTATCTCTTCAAGGATGGACAGCTCTTGAGTCAATACAAGAGCCTTGTCAATCTTGAGAGAACGGGACTCGAGCGCTTCTTACATGACACTGCCTATAATTGGCCGCTGCTCTACGGGATCGCAACGGTCTTGATGGCGGCTCTTGCAGGTTTGGCAGCTGCATTCGCGTTCCGGCGGGCAACGCACTAAGTTGGCTAGTCTTCGCGTAGCAAACGCGTCGCAACGGGATAGAGGCCTTCTTGGCCGAGCATCCATACCGACATGCCATCATTGCCAAAAATCGGCTGAAAGGCATCGTCCAGGATATTCAATCCGCCCGTGAAGGCGCCGAAGGCCGGTAGTACTAGGCGTCTGCCGTTGCTGACAAAACACGGCCGGCGGATTGCGGTGCCGTGCATGACGACACGGGCTGCGGGATGCAGATGTCCTGCGATCTCGTGCGTGGCAGCGCTCGGGCTTGGGGCATGCCGCAAGCGGATACCCTCGACGGAAATTTCGGGCGCTGCGTGACCGCCAAGTGTGGCTTCTATTTCGGGGTCATGGTTTCCCGTGATCCAGATCCATTCACGGTCGTCTTGTAACATTCTCAGAGTTTGGAGGTCTGCGGATGCAATTCGCTGCGTTGCGGCTGTATCGTGGAAACTGTCGCCGAGCGCGATGATCGTTGCCGCATTGTAAGTGTCGATCGCACCCACAAGCTTCGAAAGGGTCTCGGACGTGTCGTAGGGCGGAAGCATCTGTCCTTTGGCGGCAAATGACGAGCCTTTCTCCAAGTGCAGATCGGCGACAATGAGCGCGTTCTCGGAAGGCCAATAAAGCGCGCCTGACATGTGCGCGCGAAATGCCTTGCCGCAGATTGAAACGGGGCTATCCGAGAAATCCGAAAGACCTAAACGCTCGGGCGTCAATCCCACCATGTTCAGTTCCTCTCCGTGGCTTCCCTAATCAGCATTTCAGCCGCTTCCCGCAGCAATCCCTCGCTGCTGCCCGAGACTTGTTCCTTGCCGATTTCGAGTAGGATCGGAACCGAGAGCGGTGACGCACGGCTCAACGGTTGATGCCTGATTCGCCCCTTTATGCGGCCGAGAAAATCGCTTAAGCGCCGAATGTCGAGCAAGCCTGTTGCGGCATCGGCCCAGGCAGCCTCGAGCAGAATGTGGCCGGGGTCGTGGCGCCGCAGCACATCGTAGATGAGATCGGTCGACATCGTGACCTGGCGTCCCGACTTTACCTTGCCCGGATGGCGTCGCTCGATGAGGCCGGCGATCACCGCCGCCATTCGGAACGTTCGCTTCATCAAACTGCTTTCGGCGAGCCAAGCATCGAGATCGTCGCCGAGCATGTCTTCGTCGAAAAGTTGATCAAGTGGCAGTTCGTCCCTTTCAATCATCGCAGAAAGATCGCCGCGGCCCCAAACGGAGAGCCCATAATCGTTGGCGACAAAGCCGAGCGGTTGCACGCCTGCGCGTTCGAGCCGGCGCGTCAGCAGCATGCCGAGGGTTTGGTGCGCAAGGCGGCCTTCAAAGGGATAAGCAACGATATAGTGGCGGTTATTGCGCGGGAAAGTTTCAACGAGCACCTCTTCGCGACCTGGGATGAGAGAATAGTGTTTTTGCAATCTCAGCCAATTGGCAACCGGCTTTGGCAACTGGCTCCAGGATTTGGGTTTAGCCAGCATGGTGCGGACACGCTCGGCCAAGTGTGTAGAAAGCGGGAATTTCCCGCCCGAGTAGCTTGGAATCATCGGATCGGGCGACGAGGAGCGGGACGCGAAAATATCAGTGTCGCGCAGTCCTTCGAAGCGCAGTACCTGGCCGGCAAATACAAACGTCGCGCCCGGGGGAAGCTGTTCGGCGAAATATTCGTCGATTTCGCCGACCACGCGGCCACCCTGCAGCGACAGGTTCGTGGTGCTTCGGCGCAGCTTACCGGATATCAGCCGTACTTTGAGCATCGGGCTATCGACGATGGTGCCGGCGTTCAGGCGGTATTGCTGGGCGATCTTCGGGTTGGCAACGCGGAGCCTGCCGTCCCCCGCCGGTTTGAGTTTGGCGAAGCGGTCGTAACTTTTCAGCGCGTAGCCGCCGGTCGAGACGAAGTCGACGATGCGGTCGAATTCAGAGCGGGTTAGGTTGGCGTATGGCAGAGCGCTGCGCACTTCGCGATAGAGTGCCTCCGGCAGAAACGGCGCCTGACAGGCCATGCCAAGGACGTGCTGGGCTAGAACGTCGAGTGAGCCGGAGCGTGACAGCGTGACATCCTGGGCACCGGCTTTCGCTGCTTGCAGCGCGGCGCGGCACTCAAGCACCTCGAAGCGATTGCCGGGAACGAGGATGGCTTTTGACGGTTCGTCGAGCCGGTGGTTGGAGCGGCCGATACGCTGCAATAGCCTGCTTGCGCCTTTAGGTGCACCGATGTGGACCACAAGATCGACGTCGCCCCAGTCGATGCCAAGGTCGAGCGTTGAGGTCGCGACCACGGCTCGGATCTTTCCTGAAGCCATCGCGGCTTCGACCTTCTTGCGCTGGGCCAAATCGAGCGAGCCGTGGTGAAGTGCGATCGGCAAGTTCTCGCCGTTGATGCGCCAGAGCTCTTGAAAGGTGTGCTCCGCTTGCATACGGGTGTTGACGAATAGGATTGTGAGGCGATGGCCTGTTAACTGGCGGTAGATGTCATGGATCGCATAAGAGGCCGTATGGCCTGACCACGGCACCTCGCTTTCTGTTTCGAGAATTGAAATGCGCGGAGCCGCTCCGCCTTTGATTTCGACAACATCAGCAAGAGAAATGGCGTGTTCCGGCTGCTCCTGCTCCATGAGGTAGGCGCGCAATTCTGTTGGCCGCGCGACGGTGGCCGATAGACCGATCATCATCAGCGACGGGGCGTGTTGGCGTAGGCGCGCGAGATCAAGCGCTAAAAGATCGCCGCGCTTGGAGGCAGCAAGAGCGTGCAATTCGTCGAGGATGACGGTGTCGAGATCCGCAAAGAGATAGGGCGCATCCGGGTGGCTCAGCAGCAGCGCAATCTGTTCGGGGGTCGTCAACAAGATTTGCGGAGGTTTGGTGCGTTGACGCTGCCGGCGTGCGGCGGTCGTATCGCCAGAGCGGGTTTCGGTGGTGATCTTCAGCCCAAGCTCGGCAATGGGCGCGATGAGATTACGGGCGACGTCGGTCGCGAGCGCTTTAAGTGGCGAGATATAGAGCGTCCTAAGTCCGGCTCCGGTCTTGGGGAGTTTGGCGCCGGAAAGCCGGATCAGGCTTGGCAGAAAACCAGCTAGCGTTTTGCCGGCGCCGGTCGGTGCGATAAGCAGCGTCGAGCGGCGCTGAACGGATGCTTCAATCAGCGCAACTTGATGAGGCCTTGGCTGCCACCCACGACTGGCAAACCATGCGGCAAACACGGGCGGCAGATGTGGTTCAGTCAATTGACGTGCCGGCCTTTGACGCGGGTTTGGCCGTTTCGCTGTCATACTGGATCAATTGATCTTTCGTTCTGCTTGGCTTTCGTGCCCTGATCTACAATATGATGGCGATCAAGCGTTAAGTCACGGACTGATGCCTATTGCGCTCGCAATGCGCCTCACGAAGGAGACGGCATGGATTTACGAGGATTTCTTGGCGGTCACCCATTTTCGGTGTTCATCCGGTTGGCGCTCATCTCAATCGTTGTCGGCTTACTCCTGTCTGTCTTCGGCATCACGCCGCGCAACTTCTTCCACACGCTTGATCGGCTGGCACGCTACGTCTATGACATGGGCTTCGGGGCGATCGAATGGATCCTCCAGTACATGGTGCTTGGTGCCATGATCGTTTTCCCGGTCTGGCTCATTGCGCGGCTGCTGCGCGCCGACCGGACGCGTCCCGACTGAGACGAACTAAGCGAGGCGCCGCGCAGCCCAATCGGCAGCCTTTGTCCCGCGAAGGTCCGCGAGGCTCTTGGCACCAGCGCGGAGGACGGACTCCGCCAAATGCGTTTTGATATTCCCGATCAATCCCGGACCTTCATAGATCAGCCCAGTGTAGAGCTGAAGTAGCGTGGCGCCGGCCTCGATTTTTGTAAGCGCCGTTGCGGGGCTGTCGATTCCGCCGATGCCGATCAGCGGTATCTTGCCGCCTGTTTCCTGGTGGACGCGCGCAAGCATGATGGTTGAACGCATGAAGGCTGGCCGTCCGGACAGACCACCCGATTCGTTGGCGAGTGGATCGGTTAGGCCGTCGCGCGCGAGGGTCGTGTTTGAAACGGCGATGCCGTCGACGCTGTGGGCGGCAAGACGCGCTGTGACGGGAGCGATGTCGTCTTCGGCGATATCCGGCGCGATTTTTACAATGATGGCCCGTTTGGGTCCGCCATTGGCAACGATTGCCGCGCGGGCCGCCATGACGCGAGACAGCAGCTCATCGAGCGCGGCCGGGGCCTGTAGATCGCGCAAACCCGGTGTGTTGGGCGACGAGATATTGACCGTGAAGTAGCTGGCGACAGCGTTGAAGGTGTCGATCCCGGCAACATAATCGCCGGTGCGGTCGGTCGAGTCTTTGTTGGCGCCGATGTTGACGCCGACAATGCCGCCTCGGGCCGCGCGGGCTTGGAGCCGTGCAAGTGCTGCGGCATGTCCGCCGTTGTTGAATCCCAGGCGGTTGATAAGGCCGTTGTCGGCAACAAGCCGGAAAACGCGCGGCTTTGCATTTCCTGTTTGAGGCTTGGGTGTCACGGTGCCGATCTCAGCGAACCCGCAGCCCATCCCGATCACGGGGTCGGGCACCCGGGCGTCTTTGTCGTAGCCGGCGGCGATACCAACGGGATTTGGGAAATCAAGGCCGAAGACGATTTGGCGGAGCAATGGGTCGTCCGGAGCGCCGGGTCGAGGATAAAGGCCGCATTCCAAGGCCTTGAGGGTTGCTTCATGGGCATCTTCAGGCTGCAAGGCGAAGAGTGCATGGCGGGCGACGCGATAGAGCCCTGTCAACATCGAAACCAGTCCTCTTCCAGAATGGCCGCACCTTCGGCCCCAAGCATGAGTGGCCTTTGCCAGACCGCGGATGCTGTTGGCAAGGGCGCATAGTGATGTGGAAACAAGTCCCCGCCACGCGATGGCTCCCACTTCAAGGCGTTGCCCAAATCTTTTGTGCGATACGCAACCAATAAAAGGCCGTTGCGGCCGGCGAAATATTTGGCAAGCGTTCCAGGGAGTTGGTGCCTTGCCGAAAGGTGGATAAAGCCGTCCCGGATGTCATCGCTGGACCCGCCAAATGCGCCAAGTTTGCAGGCATCAATCCAGGCGGTTTCCGGCAGGATCTTGAAAACGAGCGCGACTTCCTTCTGTCCGGGAGTGCCGCGATAGGAATTGGACATTGTTCGCGATTCCCTGCTTTGGACCTTAGTCGCTTAGAGGCCAAAAAATGGCGATACCAAAGTAGGTTATCTCAAAACGCTAAGATGTGATTTTAGTTTGCGGCGAAAGATTTGGCTCTAGTGTGCCATAGCAGCATGTTATCAGAATTGTCTCGGCAGGGCGTTGCCGTACGAAGCATCGCGCTCCCGGTCAATCTCCGTTTCAGCCGAATTTATGTGAAGCATGGCGTCAGGATTACAATCTTCTTCGTTCTCTCTCGGAGAGCTCTTTTCCGGGCCGTTCCTCTTTAATGTGCCGGTGTACCAACGGCCGTATGCTTGGGAACAAGAACACGCGTCCCAACTCCTCGACAATTTGCTGGAGGCGGCTGGGCTGGATGGCGGTGAAGAACCGGATCCTGAATATTTTCTCGGAACTATACTGCTCATGGATCCATCCGGCAGCGACGGTGTCCAGCTTGGTTTGAAGATGCCGCCCCGCGAATTCGACATCGTCGATGGCCAGCAGCGGCTCGTGACGCTTTTGACTATGTTTGCTGTCTTGCGCGATCTGGAGCCTCATGCGTCGTCTGCGCTGACACGCCGCGTAGCGGCAATGTTTACCGCGCAGCAAGGCGCGCGATTTTTCAGAACTGAGCGCCGCCGTCTTCATGTTGCCAGTCGCGAACGCAAGTTTTTCGAAAAATTCGTTCTCGACGCAGGGAGTACACTGCTGCAGCCTCCACCGGTCGAACACGATGAGCCTGATGTGCCTCTTATGGAGGTGCGCGAACACTTCGTCTCCGTCTTGAGGGAGTTGACAGCCTCAGAACGCACCCGGCTATTTGAGTACGCAGCAGGACACTGCAGGGCTGTCATCATTCTCAGCCGCGATATCGATCGTGCGCATCGCATGTTCATCATCCTGAACGAGGGTGGCAAGAAACTGCAGCGCAACGACATTTTGAAAGCCGACGTCATCAGCCGCCTGCCAACAACGGAAGTCGATTGGGCCGTTAAAGAGTGGGATGCAGCGAACGCACAGATTGGCGATGAATTTGAAACATTTTTTGGGCACGTTCGGGCCATTTACGGCCATACGCGGCCGCAGATCGTTTCGGGAGTTCGCGCTGTCATTAAAGAAGAAGGCGGTGCCGGACCGTTTCTGCGAAATGCGTTTCTGCCGCTAGCAAATACCTATGCTGTTATGCGGCGCGGGGATGCGTGCCCCGGCGCTGCACTGACGCCCACCATGCGGAAGTACCTCACGTATCTCAATCGCCTTCCCGATGGGGACTGGGCGCCGGCCGCCATGTTGGCACTTAAAGACCGCGAGAGCGACCCAAAGCGCACTGAGTATCTTCTTTCGGAGATAGACCGGCTGGCGCATCTTTTGCGCTTACTATGTTTGGGAACAGGCAAACGGGTGAGGCGGTTCTCAAATGTCGTTACGGCGATTCGCAACGGCAGCCCCCTTAATCCAAACCATCCTGCCTTCGCGGTTTCGCGCGATGAGGTTCGCAATATCGCATTTCATTTGAAAGATCTTCACAAGCGCAACCAGAAGATTTGCAAACTTGTGCTCTTTCGTTTGAGCGATCAAATCGACGGGAAGGTCACAGCGCTGGATCCAGAACACTATACGATCGAGCATGTTTTGCCGCAGCGTCCCCCACGTACCAGTGATTGGTGCCGCTGGTTTCCGGCCGCGGATGTTCGCGGCATTTGCACTGAGAATATCGGTAACTTCGTGTTGATCTCGCCAAAACAGAATGACAAGGCCCGGAATGCGCTGTTTGCGGCAAAAAAACAGATCTATCTGGACCCCGATCCCGTTGCGCCCTTATTAGCCATCACGCGCGAAATGCTTCAGAACGAGGAGTGGCGGCAGTACGATATCGAGGCGCGCGAAGAGAAATACTTCGACTTGCTGCGCAAGATTTGGCGCGTCGATCTGCCAGAATCTCGAGGGGCTGCCGTGGGTGTTCCTTCAAAGGCCGTCAGTCTTTGATCGTTTAGCGCTGAAGCCCCCCGGCAATGAGTTTGCGTGTTTCCTCTATGCCATAGAGAGCGATGAATGAACCAAAGCGCGGTCCTTGACTTGATCCAAGCAATACTTCGTAGATGGCCTGAAACCAGGAGCGCAGTGTTTCCTTCGTGTAGCCGCTTGCTTTGCCAGCCTCGAAAACCAGGCTCTGCAACTCTTCGGCAGTGGCTGCGGCTGGAGCCGCCGCCAGAAGTGCGTCGAGCCCCTTGAGCGCAGCGGCTTCATCCGCAGTTGGTGCGCGGAACTGCTTCGTGGGTTTCACGAAGTCTTCGTAGTAGCGGATCGCATACCCGGCGAGATGATCGAGGAGAAGATGCTTTTCTGCCGTGGCGTCCGGCGCGATGCGGCGGATGAAGCCCCACAGCACGCTTTTGTCGTGTGCGTTCGAGGCCGAGACGAGATTTAACAGGAGTGCAAACGTGATCGGGAGTTCCGCTGTCGGCGGGTGGCCGGAGTGGATGTGCCATGCTGGGTTGTCGAGCTTCTGTTTGGCATCCTGATTGGGATAGGCCGAGATGAATTGGAGATATTCGTCGACGGCGCGCGGGATGACGTCGAAGTGCAGGCGCTTGGCCGTGCGAGGTTTCTGAAACATGTAGAGAGATAGGCTCTCTGCCGGGGCATAGGTCAGCCACTCGTCGATCGTTAGACCATTGCCCTTGGATTTGGAAATCTTCTGTCCTTTGTCGTCCAGGAACAGCTCGTAGACATAATGCAGTGGCGCCGTGCCGCCGAGGATCTCGCAAATGCGATCATAAATGATGGCGTTTGATTGATGATCCTTGCCGAACATCTCGAAATCGATGCCAAGCGCCGCCCATCGCATACCAAAATCGGGCTTCCATTGCAGCTTCACGTGACCGCCGGTGACCGGAAGCGTGGTGTCGGTGCCGTCCTCGTCCGCGAAAGTGATCGTTCCGGCTTTGGCATCGACCTTTTTCATCGGCACGTAGAGAACGCGGCCTGTCGTTGGCGAGATGGGAAGGAACGGGCT
Organism: uncultured Alphaproteobacteria bacterium; assembly: GCA_963819605.1. Taxonomy (GTDB): domain Bacteria; phylum Pseudomonadota; class Alphaproteobacteria; order Rhizobiales; family Hyphomicrobiaceae; genus Hyphomicrobium_B. The sequence continues at coordinate 113,966 of CAWFWU010000012.1, forward strand.
GTAGGTAGCCTGACGCTCTTCGCCAAGTGTTGGCAGCATCACCGCCATGATATCATCGTAGCGTCCGGCAGCGCGCAGAAGCATGGCATCGAACTTGCCCGACTTGTAATACTCGGTGGCGCTGGCGAATTCATAATCGAAACCGAAGGTGTCGAGGAACCGGCGCAGCATCGCGTTGTTGTGGTGGCCGAAGCTTTCGTAATTGCCGCCGAAGGGATTTGGCACAGCAGTCAGTGGTTTGTGCAGATGCGGCTCAAGGAAGGATTTGTCCGGCACATTGTCCGGGATCTTGCGCATGCCGTCCATGTCGTCCGAAAAGCACAAAAGCCGCGTCTTGATCTTGCCTTCGGTCAGCACTTCAAATGCATGACGCAACATGGTTGTGCGCGCGACTTCACCGAAAGTGCCGATATGTGGCAGCCCCGAGGGCCCATAGCCCGTTTCGAAAATGACGGTCTTGTCTTTACCCCCCGGAACCCTTTCGAGGCGTTGCAGAAGGCGCTTCGCTTCTTCAAAGGGCCATGCCTTGCAGTCAGCGGTGGCGGCGAATAGCGCAGGGTCAATGGTTTGCGTGGTCATCTCGGGTTTCGGGTTTGATGGAGGAAAAAATATTGCGGCGCACACTAGGTGCGGGCGAGGGGCGCGTCAATCGGATGGCGGTTTAAGCACCTGCATGAAGTCCGCAATGGCGTCTGCGGCGGAGTTGAGATTGTCCTGTCGCGTAAAGCCCGAGGCACCTCGTGGGCCGAAATCGTGGTCGCCGTCGGGGAGCCACTGCAGTTGGATGGCGGGCGCCAGCGCAAGGGCTTGAACCTCGGCCCGTTTGCCGAAAGGATCGCGCTCACCTTGGACAATGAGACTAGGACACCTCAGCGTGGCAAGATGAGCTGTCCGAAGGTTCTCTGGCTTTCCAGGTGGGTGGAACGGATAGCCGAGGCAAACGAGCCCGCAGATCCTGCGCGCTTTGAAAGCATCTTCGGCGATCATGCTTGCCACACGCCCGCCAATTGACTTGCCACCGATGAACAGGGCCTGTCCGGCCCGAATCCGCGATGAAACGGTTTCGAGCGCGCGAGCGTATTCCTGTGCGAGGATTTCGATTTTAGGCGGCGGCCGTCGTGTTCCGCCGGATCGCCTTTGAGCCATGTAAGCGAATTCGAACAACGTGAGGCCTATGCCACTTGCGGCGAGTAACCCGGTCATGTCCGTCATGAATGGCGAGTCGATACCTGCGCCGGCGCCATGGGTGAGGACGAGGTGGTGGGCTGCGTCGTTCGGTCCGGCGTGAAGAATGTACGTCATTGAGGCCTGCTCACGTATTAAAACCGGACGCTAGTGACGCGTCCGTCACGACGATTTAGGAAATACTTCGCATGTTTGAGACTGTCAGCGACACTTTTGTGCGCCTCACTGTATTCGTAGCGGTGTTCGCCGTTATGGCCCTGTTCGAGGTTGCGAGGCCGAGACGGCACCTTACTGCGTCCAAGGCGCAGCGCTGGCTGACCAATCTGTCGATTGTTGTCATCGATAGCGTCGTTGTGCGCCTGTTGGCCATGCTTGCCGTTCCGGTTGCGGCGGTCGCAGCGGCGGCCTACGCCCAAGCGAACGGCGTTGGTCTGTTGAACTGGCTCGCTTGGCCGGAGTGGCTAGAAACAATTCTCGCTATCGTCGTGTTGGATTTTGCGATTTGGCTACAGCATGTCGCTTCTCATAAAATGCCGGTATTCTGGCGGCTGCACCAAATGCATCACGCCGACCCTGATATCGACGTCTCGACCGGCATACGCTTTCACCCGATTGAAATCGCCATCTCGATGCTTTGGAAAGTCGTGGTCGTCTTTGTGCTCGGAGCCTCGCCGTTCGCCGTCTTCCTGTTTGAGATCATTTTGAACGCCGGCGCGCTATTCTCTCATGCCAACGTCCACCTGCCGGGCGGTTTAGATCGGGTTTTGCGCCTCGCGATCGTGACCCCAGACATGCACCGCACGCACCATTCGGTGTTGCAGCGCGAGCATGACAGCAATTTCGGCTTTAACTTTTCGATGTGGGACCGGTTTTTCGGCACCTATACGGCGGACCCTGAAAAAGGTCATGAAAACATGGTGATAGGTCTCAAGCCTTATCAATCTGGAGCCCCAACAAGGCTCACATGGAGCCTATGGCTTCCGTTCCGGCCGCTTCAAAAAGGGGATTGAAGAGTCCTATTTTCGCCTGAGATTGGGGTAAGATATCCCTGATTTGAAATATCGGGATTGGGAATGCGGGCGAGATCTTTCATTTTGGCGACGGCGATGCTGGTGGGCGGGGCGGCAATCGCTTGGCCAGATGACGTGTTGCCGTTTGCCTCGCGGCTCGTGGCGCCTTTAGTTGCCAACAACCCGGAGCTCGAGACCGTCCACGAGGAAGATAGCGCCGAAGCCAATCTGCCGGCCTTTGCCCCAGCGGGCGACAAGCTTTCTTTTCCCAACAACTTTGGGGCCGCAGCACCAACAAAGCCACCACCTTCCGCGCCGCAGGCAGGCACTGACCCTGAAACAGGTGGCGGTACGTTAGCGCTCGCGCCATCGGAGTCTCAGGGCAAGCCTGCACAAAGTGCTATAACGGGCACACCTGCACCTGTAGCGGCTGTTGATCCCGCAGCGGCTGGGGCGCCTGCTCAAGTAATGCCCATAGTGCCAGATGCCGTTCCACCAGCCGACGCTAAAGCGGAACCCGAGCGGCCGGTCGCAATTCCTGCAAAAATGTTGTTCGGGGCTGCCAAAGGTCCCTCTCTGCTTCAGGCCCGCGCAATCGGCACGTATTCGCGCGGCTGTCTCGCGGGCGCCGTGGCGCTGCCGGTTGATGGTCCGGCGTGGCAAGCAATGCGGCTATCGCGCAATCGCAATTGGGGTCACCCGAAACTCGTGAAGCTCGTCGAGAAATTGGCGACAACAGCCCAAAAAGAGGACAGCTGGCCGGGATTGCTGGTCGGCGATATTTCCCAACCGCGCGGCGGGCCGATGCTGACCGGACATGCCAGTCATCAACTTGGGCTCGACGCCGACGTTTGGCTGACACCAATGCCCGGCCGGACACTCACACGGAAAGAACGCGAAGAAATTTCAGCGACTTCAATGTTGGACAAGACCGATCTCGCGGTCGACCCGGCAGTATTTACCGAGAAGCACGTCAAACTCATTAAGCGCGCGGCATCCTTCCCCGATGTCGAGCGCGTGCTCGTGCATCCGGCGATCAAGAAGGCACTGTGTCAAGCGGCCGGAACGGATCGCGGGTGGCTCGGCAAGGTGCGTCCTATCCAAGGCCACTACTACCATTTCCATATCCGTATTGGTTGCCCCGAAGGTTCGGCAGGTTGTGCCCCGCAAAAGCCAACGACCGGCGAGGACGGGTGTAGCAAGGAAGTCGATGAGTGGCTGGCGCGTCTTGCACCGCCGAAGACCCCGCCACCGCCCAAGCCTCCTGGCTGGAAGCCAGCACCACCCAAGCCCGAGATTGCGATCACGCAGTTGCCGCCGGATTGCCGCATGGTTTTGGAAAGTGGCGCGGATGGCGTAGCAGTGCCGCCGGAGGCTCTGATCCCGGTTGCGTCGAAGCACAATTCTAAAATTGCTGGCCGCAAAGGCAAGTTGGCGAAAGAGCCGCTGCTAAAGGCGACTGTCACGCTACGCCCTGCGAAGGAGCGGCGTGCATCGCAGTAGAACCGCCGGCTGAGTTCCGCCAAATTGGATCGCCGTGCCCGCTGCCGCAGCTGCATTTCCCAACGGCGTTTCGTCTTGACTGTTTTGAACCATAAAACATAGATGGGCCGAGCGCCGTCTCAGCAGCTCGACCCATCAATTGTCGCTTCGACGATATGGTACGCAATCAACTGCGAAGCGTGATGCACCGCCAGAGCCTACGCGAAACAAAGCGCTCAAGTTGTGCAGTTGATAAGATAACGATTGTCTATGACGTTCATTCCATCATCCCTGCGATGTGGCTGTGGATAAGTCAGACGTCGTGACTAAGCCTTTGCCGTTGTTCATCAATTATGTAGCGCGAACGCGTGGCAATGCGGGCTAACTATTTGTGCCTGCAACCCAGGCCGCCCTGACGGCGCGCCTGACCGATAGGTCTGCATACTAATGATTTGATAACCCCCACACGCTAGAGTGTAGCGAATTATTAATTCTGCCGTTGTGGGACGGGTCAACAATGAGCGCTAAATCACGGATTGGCACGGCAGACGGCGCGGCCGGTCTTCCCGCAGCAGTGCTCGACAGTCTCGCTGATGAACGGCGCTGGGCGCAACGCAAACGCAGCGTGCTTGCGGGCAAAATTATGGGCGACAGGCTGCAAGGTTCGGTTGGGTGCGTGGTGCGCGATCTTTCGGCAACAGGCGCGCAACTTGATCTCAAATTCTCTAAAACGAGTGTCATCAGCAGCGTTGGCCAGTTGCCTGATCAGTTCATCTTGGTGCTCGAACGGGAGCGCTCCGAGGTTCAGTGCGAGACGGCATGGCGGCGTGGCGAGTCTGCCGGCGTGCGGTTTGTGGGCGGCTTCCGTGCGATGCCCAAGGCGCCGGCATCCGTTATCCGCAAGAAATAATAGACCGCCAATCCCAAAGTGTTGCCGCGCAGACCGCTGAGGTGCGGTGGCGCGCCCTTATTTTGCCAGTCCCGGCACGCCGTGATAGGGGTCTCGTCACGAGATTTGCCCGGCCAGACGTGGCCGATGACCCCGAGGATCAGCAATGCGCTTTGACCCTGTGTTTGCCAAAAAAACAGCGGCCGCTTCGCCGGCGAAATCCGATGATCTGGGCCTCATGCCGGAATGGGATTTGAACGATCTCTACAAGGGGCCGAAAGACGTCGAAGTCGAGAACGATATTGCGGACGCGAGCAACAACTCGGCCGCCATGAAGTCGCGGTATCAAGGACAGCTTGGCGAACTTGCCAAAGACGGCGCTAAGCTCGCCGTTGCAGTGAAAGAGTACGAAGCGCTTGCCGATGTCATGGGCAAGCTCGGGTCGTACGCGGGGCTCTATTATGCGCAGAACCAGGCCGATCCGGCGCGCGCCAAATTCTACGGCGACGTTTCGGAACAGCTGACAAAGATCTCTACCAATCTCATTTTCTTCGAGCTAGAGCTCAACCAGATCGACGATGCGGTTTTGGCGGCAGCCCTCAAGCACAAGGACTTGAATCGCTACAAGCCTTGGTTCGACGACTTGTTGAAAGAAAAGCCGCATCAGCTGGATGAAAAGCTTGAGACGCTTTTCACCGAGAAGAGCCAGACGGGACGATCCGCCTGGAACCGTTTGTTCAACGAAACCATGTCGAGTTTGAAGTTCGATGTGAAGGGCGAGAAAGAGCCGCTTGGCCTTGAGCAAACACTCAACCGCTTTTCGGATGCAGACGAGAAAAAGCGCGAGGCGGCGGCGGACGCTGTGGCCACGACGCTTAAAGCCAACATGCCGCTGTTCGCACTGATCACCAATACGCTGGCCAAGGACAAGGAAATCTCCGATCGCTGGCGGCACTTTTCCGATGTCGCCGATAGCCGCCATTTGGCCAACCGTGTCGAAGCACCCGTCGTCGATGCGCTGGTGACGAGTGTGCGCGCTGCCTATCCGCGGACCTCGCACCGCTATTACGCCATGAAGGCCAAGTGGCTCGGCAAAGAGAAACTGAACACCTGGGACCGCAACGCCCCGCTGCCGGAAAAGCCCGAGCGCGTGATCAAATGGCCGGAAGCCGAAAAAATCGTGCTCAACGCATACAGCGGTTTCGCGCCTGAGATGGCCTCGATTGCCAAGCAATTTTTCGATCATGGCTGGATCGACGCGGCGGTGAAGCCGGGCAAATCGCCGGGCGCGTTCTCGGCGTCGACCGTGCCAAGCGTGCACCCGTATGTGATGATGAATTATCAGGGCAAACCGCGCGATGTGATGACGCTTGCGCATGAGCTCGGCCATGGCGTGCATCAGATGCTGGCGCGTGCGCAAGGGCCGCTGTTGGCGCAGACGCCATTGACTTTGGCGGAGACGGCGTCCGTCTTCGGCGAGATGCTGACGTTCAAGGCGCTGCTCAGCGAGGGCAAAGACCAACGCGAACGCAAGGCGATGCTGGCATCGAAGGCAGAGGACATGATCAACACGGTCGTGCGCCAGATTGCGTTTTATACCTTCGAGCGCAAGGTGCACGAGGCGCGGCGCGCAGGCGAGCTGACGGCGGATCAGCTCAATGCGCTGTGGATGGAGGTACAGGCGGAAAGCCTCGGTCCGGCCGTTGACGTCAAACCCGGCTACGAAGTGTACTGGGCCTATATCCCGCACTTCATCCATTCGCCGTTTTATGTTTACGCGTATGCATTCGGTGATTGCCTGGTGAATTCGCTCTACGGACTTTACGCAGAATCGCATCCAGGCTTTGTCGCGAAATATTTCGACATGCTGAAAGCGGGCGGCTCAAAACATCACTCGGAACTGTTGGCGCCATTTGGTCTGGACGCTCGCGATCCTGCGTTCTGGAACAAAGGCCTCAAGGTCCTCGAAGGCATGATCGATGAGTTGGAGGGGATGGATATGGCGACGTGATTTAATAATAATAACAGTGCACTATGCGTTCTGTACAACATTTGTTTGACAGCGCAACGCTTCTGTGTTAGACATTTCGTACAACGCGAATTGGGAGGTTCGCCAAGTGAAGCTCGAAATCAAGAAAATCGGCAATTCCACAGGGCTCATTTTGCCCAAGGAGCTGCTGGCGCGGCTCGGGCTCGAACAAGGAGACGAAGTGATCGTGACAGAGACTCCCGATGGATTTGCAGTGAAGCGCGGCGACGAGGTTTTCGAGCAGGGTATCGAGATCGCCCGCAAGGCCATGAAAACCTACCGCAACACGCTTAAGGAGCTTGCGAAGTGAAAGAACCGGTTTGGCTGACGGCCGAACTGGTGATCGCGATCCATGATGAGCAGCTTCGCGAATTCGGCGGTCCGCCGGGACTCCGCGATCGCGGCATGTTGGAATCGGCGCTGGGACGACCCCAAAACAAGTGGAGTTATGGCGAAACGGACCTCGCGGCGCTGGCAGCCGCCTATGCTTTCGGTGTCGCGCGCAATCATCCGTTTGTTGATGGCAACAAGCGGGCTTCGTTCTTGTCGATCATCACGTTTCTAGGCTTGAACGGGATTGAGTTTCTAGCTGATGAGGCAGAGGCGGCGGTCATCATTCAAGATCTCGCAGCCGGCAAGGTCGACGAAGACGGCCTGACACGTTGGATCAGGGACAATTGGCCGACGGCAAAACGGAAGAAATAGGCCAAATTTGCACTCCGCACTTCGACGGAAAGCTGTTTCCGGTTGAGTGGCCGCCGACGCAGGTAACCGTCGAGGTTCCCTCCCTGCGCCGCGCGTGCAACAATTGGAACGGCCTCAACTAAAACTCTTATTTGGGATGGGGACGCAGTGTGGCCCCGCTGAGTTGCTCAAATGTCAAGGGGCATTCAATCGGTAAACGTGCGATTTTGCCGCTTCCCTTGGGTCTAGTGCGGGAGTAGAAGCGCCCCACTTTGCTGCAGTGCAGCTTTATCAAAGGCGAGGTGCCTGAATGGCACAAACGCAGTCCCAGGGCCCGGCCGCCGATCCCGGTCATGGCGATGGACAAACGGACAAGAATTTCTGGGCATTGGTCGTTGGCTCCATCGGCGTCGTATTCGGCGACATTGGAACGAGCCCGCTTTACGCGTTCAAGGAAGCCATCCACGCGGCCCACGCGCGCGGCCTTGGCGTTGGCGAAGCGACGCTCGGCGTGTTGTCGCTTATTTTATGGGTGCTGATCCTCATCGTCACGTTGAAATACGTGATCATCCTTCTGCGCGCCGACAACAAAGGCGAAGGCGGCACGTTCGCGCTGATGGCGCTCGGTCAATCGGTTGCCAAACGCAGTGCGCCATTGCTCGGCGCGCTCGGCGTTGCGGGGGCCGCATTCTTTTATGGCGACGCCGTCATCACGCCGGCGATTTCGGTTCTGTCAGCGGTCGAAGGTTTAAAACTTATCGTGCCTGGGCTTGGCAAGAACGTTATTCCGATGATCTCAATTCTCGTCATTACCTGCCTCTTTTGGATGCAGGCGCGTGGCACCGATCGCATCGCCAAGTTCTTCGGGCCCATAACGGCGCTCTGGTTTCTTGTCCTCGCGATCGGCGGGGTCATGCATATTTCGGATAACCTCCGGGTCCTTCAGGCGCTGGACCCGACGTACGGGATTTCATTTGTATGGCGCCATGGCGTTATCGGTTTGACGATCATGGGTCTGGTGTTCCTGGCCGCAACAGGTGCTGAAGCGCTTTACGCGGATCTCGGTCATTTCGGCCGGAAACCCATTCAAGCCGCTTGGTTCTGGTTTGTGTTTCCGGCGCTGATCTTGAATTACTTCGGCCAAGGCGCGCTCGTCATGAGCGACGAGTTGGCGCTGGAAAATCCATTCTACCGGCTCTATCCCGATTGGGCGCTGATCCCTATGCTCATCCTTGCAACCTTTGCGACGGTGATCGCCAGCCAAGCTGTTATCACGGGCGCATTCTCGCTGACGCGCCAAGCCATCCAGCTTGGGCTCGTTCCGCGCTTTGAGATTCGCCATACATCAGAAAGCATGGCGGGTCAGATCTACATGCCACGCATAAATTGGATGCTGTGGGGCGCCGTCGTAACGGTCGTCATCGTCTTCCAGAACTCAACCAATCTCGCGGCCGCCTATGGCGTGTCGGTGACGGCCGCCATGGTGATCGATAGCTTGATGGCGTTCTTCGTTGTGTGGAAGTGCTGGAAGTGGCCGATGTGGCGCGCTGCAGCGCTGATGATTCCGTTCCTCCTGATCGAACAAGTCTTCTTCTCAGCCAACATTCTGAAGCTGTTTGAGGGTGGCTGGGTGCCGATCAGCATTGCCGCCGGTCTGTGCCTCATCATGTACACCTGGGTACGCGGCACCAAACTGCTCTCCAAGGCGACAAAACGCGACGAAGCCGATCTCGATTGGCTAGTCCGCAAGCTCGAGGCAAAACCGCCGCATCGCGTACCGGGAACGGCTGTGTTTCTGACCGGCGACCCTTATGCAGCCCCGACGTCGATGATGCATAACTTGAAGCACAACCGCGTCATGCACGAGCGCAATATCCTGTTGGCGATCCGGACAGAAGAAACGCCTCGCGTGCCGCGCCATGAGCGCGTGACGGTTGAACGCGTTTCCGACCACTTTATCCGCATCATCGCGCGTTATGGCTTCATGGAAACGCCGAGCGTGCCGAAAATTCTGGAGCACTGCCGGCGGAAGGACTGCAACATCGATCTCGGCGCGACGTCGTTCTTCTTGTCGCGCCGTTCGCTTCGCGTCACCAATAAATCCGAGATGCCGCGCTGGCAAGAACGCTTGTTCATTGCACTTGCGGGCAGTGCCGAAGACGCGACAACGTACTTCCAGATCCCAACCGATCGCGTTGTCGAAGTCGGGACGCAGGTCGCGGTGTGAAAAACGGCAGCAGGCAACCGGCAACAGGAAGCGGTACTAGAATTTAGCGTCTTTGCCGTAGCGCGAAAAAACTTCGGAGCTGCCGTCCTTCTTCATTAAATGAACCTCGAAAGGTTCGACCGTGCCGTCGGTTTCCATTCCCGGTGAGCCAACGGGCATTCCGGGAACGGAGAGGCCTATGGCGTCGGGCTTTTCGGCCAGGAGACGCGAGATATCATCGGCTGGCACGTGGCCTTCGATCATGTAGCCGCCGATTTGAGCCGAGTGGCAGCCGGCAAATTTTTGCGCGATGCCGGCGGACGATTTAATTTGATTGATAGTTGCGGTCGATGTGTCCTTGACTGCGAGTGTGTAGCCCTTCGATTGCATGTACGTGACCCAGACTTTGCAGCAGCCGCACGTCGGGGTCTTCCAGACTTGGCCTGTCTCTCCCGCCAATGCCGCCATGGGTGTCAAGAGCACTCCAGCAAACAAAGAGAGTAAAGTTCTGGTGTTGCGCGGCATGGAGGACTCCGGATTTATTGCTGCCGGCAATCTATCACAGCGCGTCGCGTGCGGCGAAATAATTACGGCCGGCGGGAGAACCCACCGGCCGTAACGTACAATCTTTGTTTCAAGTCATTAGAGGATGAAGTCGAGAGCCGTGACGTTGATGTGGCCGTCAAGCTGGATCGTCATTTCGGCAGCAGCGTCGCGGTCGGTGTTGAACAACAAGACCGTCTCGTTCTGCGCCGCATTGTAGACGGCGCGGATCTGACCCGCCGCGTTGAAGGCTTGGCTGCCGACGAAGCGGAAAGCCTGGTTGCCGCCAGTGATTGCGTTGGCGTCGATTGCAGACACGTCCATGTCGTCAACAAGGTGCCGGAAGTCAGAGATCCGGTCGGCGCCGCTGTTTCGGCTATCGGCCAGTGCTTTGAAAACGAACTTGTCTGTGCCACTGCCACCGGTCATCTGATCAAGGCCAGCGCCGCCGGTTAGGAAGTCGTTTCCGGTCTCGCCAAACATGAAGTCGATGCCGGCTTCGCCCTTGAGGATGTCGTTACCGGCGTCGCCACGAAGAACGTCGTTGCCATTGCCACCGAAGAGTGTGTCCTGGCTGTCACCACCTCTGAGTTGGTCGTTGCCGTCGCGGCCGAAGAGCACGTCGAAACCGGCCTTGCCGTCCAACACGTTGCCTGCGGCATTGCCGTAGATGAAGTCGGAAGCAGCGCTGCCCGAGGCATTTTCAATGCTGTACAAGAAGCTGGTAACCTGGGTCGTAGCGTCCTTGGCGGTGCCTGCAGCGAGATCAATGAATGTGCCGTTGGAATTGGCGGCGACATCGATCGTATCGAGGCCGCTGTCGCCATGGTATTCGTTGATGCTGTCGAGGCTTGTGACGATGAGGTCGTTACCTTCCCCAGCGTATACAGTGTCGCTGCCGGAATTGCCGCCGCCATAGGCGTGGGTGTCGAATATAGCGTCGTTGCCGCCGTATCCGTTGATGGCGTCGTTGCCGCCGTAGGCCTGAAGTAAATCATTCTCTTCGGTGCCATACACGAAGACGCTATTAAAGGTGTCTACCCATTGTCCGTTGATGAAGCGAAGATCGTCGACGATAGCCATTTTAAGTCTCCTAGAGGTTGATGTCTGAGCCCCTGAGCGTTTCGGGGGGCCTTGAGACAAACCCTCGGAGAAAGGGCGCACACGCGCTGTTCCGGCCGGAACAAGCCCAGCCTCAAGCGCGTCATGGTGACGTTTCAGTTAAATTCCGTGTCGAATTCTTAGCGTATCCCCCGTGCGGGGGGTGTTCCCGGCGGAACAGGTCCGCCGGGTTTGCTTCGTGAGCGATTAGCTGTGATGCGCAGAGACCGCGTGCAGCACTTCGCCTGAGAGCTGCGACTTTGCGGAATGCGAAATATCGCCGAGGCTCAGCATGCCGACCATACGCTTGCTCTTGTCGATGACGGGCAGGCGGCGGATTTTTTTATCCTCCATGATGCGCGTTGCGTCGTCGAGGTCTTCGTCGGCGTGGCACCACACGATGTTTGCCGTCATGACGTCGCGCGCGGTAAACTTTGAGACGTCCTTGCCGTTACTGACGCCGCGGCAAACAATATCGCGGTCGGTCACCATGCCGATCAGCTTGTCATTTTCGCCGACCGGGATGCAGCCGATGTCGTGCTTCTGCATCAATCGTGCGAGTTCCGGGACGGGTGTCGATGGCGCGACCCATTCGACGCCTTTGTGCATTGCGTCTCTGACTTTCATGAGCCCTACTCCTTGGTTCAAGGTTTTGGCGCTCCGAGCCCCGAGCGCTCATTGGCTCCCTCGAATATCAATGTAAGACTTGACGTGGCAATTGCGAGGCCGGAACGGCGCGCATTTCACGAATTGAAAGTATGACATGGCTTCCTTTTTTGTCATGGGACGAATGGTAAGTATCTATGATCGCAATGAGTTTCACAGTCTTTAAGTGTGGGGTTTAGCGCGCGCCGTTTAGCACTAAAAATAACGGCCGGAGAGCAGATCTCCGGCCGTCTTTGTTTTGAATATACGTTTGCTTACAGAATGAAGTCGCTTGCCGACAGCGTGATGTTACCCGTCAGTTTGATGACCATTTCAGCTGCCGAGTCCGTATCGGTATTGAAGCTGACGACCGTGGTGTTCGTAGATGCAAAGTAGTGCGACTTGATCTGACCCGAGTTCGAAAAGCCATGGTCGCCGATGTATTTAAACGCCTGGTCGCCAGACCGGTTTGCCCTGGCGTCGATGAAGAATACATCGATTTTATCGACGTTATGCTGGAAGTCGGTGATCGTGTCAGCGGTTGCTGTGAGGCTGTCACCGAGTGCGCGGAAGATGAAGGTATCTTTGTCGCCGCCGCCGGTCATCGTGTCGCGGCCAAGGCCGCCATCGAGTGTGTCGATGCCGAGCCCGCCAAGCATCCTGTCATTGCCGGCGCTGCCGATCAGGAAGTCGCTGCCGGCGAAACCATACATCAGGTCGTTTCCAGCTTGACCGTTCATGAAGTCGTCGCCTTCGCCGCCGTTCATGTAGTCGTTGCCGGTGCCGCCATAGAGCCTGTCGTTACCATTGCCACCGATTGTGGAGTCGTTCCCGGCATCGCCCGAGACGAGGTCATTGCCGTCGCCGCCCTGCACAAGATCGTTGCCGTCGCCGCCGAAAACCTGGTCGTTGCCTTCGCCGCCGTCGAGGAAGTCATAGTTGCCGCCGCCCGACATGTAATCGTTGCCGCCGCTGCCTTTGAGGTCGTTGACGGCGGAGTCGCCGTAGATCCAGTCGTTGTAGCCGGAACCGGTCACGTTTTCGAAACCGACAACCTGGGTCCGTTCACCAGTGATATTGTTTTCGGCGTAATTCAAATCGAGACGGACATAGACGCCGGTCTGGTTGGGCTGGAAGTTCAGCGTGTCGTTGCCAAGGCCGCCGTAGTAGCCCTGACCGCCGTAATCGTAGATCGAGTTGGCCGAGTCGAGGCTCGAGACGACCGTGTCGTTGCCGAGGCCGGTCGAAATGACATCGCTGCCCGACCATCCGCCGTATTGCGAACTGGTGTCGTAGACCCAGTCGTTGCCGCCATCGATATCGTTGAAGAAGTCGTTGCCACCGTAGAGGGTGACGACGTCGTCTGCAGCGGTGCCGTAAATCGTGTCGTTCGAGAACGTGTCGCGCCATTGGCCGTTCACGTACTTGAGGTCATGTAAGTATGCCATGTCGGTCTCCTATGAGGTTTAAAATGAAGCTTGCATTATTGTGCGTGCTCCAATCTCTAGGCAGACCGGCGTGGGTTTTCAGTTCCTGGGGGAACAGGCGTTTTGGGGAGTCCAATGCCGGGTTCTCAGCCATGAATGGGCGGCCGGAACCGGAGCGCTATTTGATTCGAAGTTGGGATCTGGCGCTAGTTGCTGGGCAGGTGCGCGCGGTACGCATTGATCATCGCGATCATGTCGCGGCGGATACCGGGCGAATAGTTCACGTATTGCACAACGGGCCAAGCGAGGTAGCGGTTGACCCCCGTGACATTGGCGAGGCCGGGTGAGGCGCTGACGGCAACACCGTCTTTGAAGGTGACCTGAGGCGCGAAGGTGCCTTTAATGTCGAAGGTGCTGTCGCGGCTTGTAATGGTGCAGACGACGGGCTGGGGCGGGGCGTTGAATAGGTGATTGGCTTCGGTCAGGGCTGGTTGGACGAGGGCACGGTCAATGCTGACAGTCACGCGGCAAACGGCGTCCTGAAGCCTGTCGCGGGTCAGGCGGCGCATGTCGGCGCGCTCCTGGTCCGTCAACAAGGTTGTGTATTCACAGGAAATTTCGGGCGAGGTTTGTTTGAGGCTGTTGAGGCAGGCGCTGAGACCGCCCGTTGCTGGGGGCTGCCCAGCCGCGCAGGGCGTGCCTAAAAAGGCCAACGGCAGAGCCACGAGGGCTCGGTACCACTTGGGCTGCCGCGCGGCACACCAAACACGCGGCAATGAAGCTACCCGGCGGCCCGACAAAGACATTTGCGCTCCCTGCGAAACATTGTCATTGTTCCAAAGACGGTTCGATCCCGGCTTGATGATGGCTGGGCATTGCGTTACCAAAACGGCCGGACAGGCTCTCAAGCAGGGAGAACAAACGTGGGTGTGAATACTTCGGGCGGCCATTCCGCCATGGACTATGCCGAACACAACAAGACGTACGCGGGCTTTCTTCGATTGACGAAGATCGTGATCGTACTTCTGGTTCTGCTGCTCGCCGGCATGAGATATTTCTTGGTTTGAGGGTTTCCAGGGCTCGGCCCTGAGATTTCCAACTCGATCCAGGGCAGGCTCATTCTTGGGCCTGCCCAAATCGTTTGTGACCTGCTGCAGCCCTGCCAACTACATCGGCTTACAACATCGGAAGAGACCATGGTCACGATTGCTGTCACACGCGAAGCGGCCGATGAGCCCCGCGTCGCTGTTTCCCCGGATACGGTCAAAAAGTTTGTTGCTGCCGGCGCGACGGTCCGCGTTGAAGCGGGCGCCGGACTGAGATCGCGTTTTTCGGACGAGGCGTTGAAGGCAGCAGGAGCGGAAATCGTTTCGCACGCTGATGCGCTCAGCGGTGCCGATGTGCTGTTGAAAGTGCGCCGGCCAACGAATGACGAAATCAAGGCTTTGAAGCCCGGCGCGATTGTAGCCGCCATGATCGATCCCTACGGCGACAGCGCCGCGCTTGAAGCACTGGCGGCGACCGGCGCCTCGATCTTCTCGATGGAGTTCATGCCGCGCACCACGCGCGCCCAGTCGATGGACGTCTTGTCGTCTCAGGCAAACCTCGCGGGCTACAAGGCGGTCGTCGATGCGGCGGCCATGTTTGGGCAGGCGCTGCCGATGATGATGACGCCTGCGGGCACAGTGCCGGCTGCCAAAGCCTTCATCATGGGTGTCGGTGTTGCCGGCCTTCAAGCCATTGCCACCGCGCGACGCATGGGCGCGCAGGTGACCGCGACCGACGTGCGGCCAGCCACCAAAGAGCAAGTGCAGTCGCTCGGCGCGAAGTTCGTCGCGGTCGAGGACGAGGAATTCAAGCAGGCGCAGACGGCGGCGGGTTATGCCAAACCGATGAGCGCCGAGTATCAGGCGAAGCAGGCAGACCTCGTCGCCAACCACATCAAGATCCAGGATCTGGTGATTACGACCGCGCTGATCCCGGGCCGTCCGGCGCCGAAATTGATCACGCGCGCGATGGTGGAAAGCATGAAGCCGGGCGCTGTTATCGTCGATCTTGCGGCCGAGCGCGGCGGTAACTGCGAACTGACCGAAGCCGGCAAGACGATTGAAACGGCAGGCGGCGTCAAGATCGCGGGGCCGCTCAATCTGGCGGGCACGATCGCGGTCAACGCATCAAGTCTCTATGCCAAAAACCTTTTGGCCTTCCTCGATATCATGATCGACAGACAAGAAAAGAAGCTCGCCATCAATTGGGACGACGACATCATCAAAGGCACACTCGTTGCCAAGGATGGCAAAATCGTTCACCCAAACCTTGCCGCCAAAAGCCCATGAGGAGTACGCCGATGCGCAGCATGAACACTCTTATTGGCGCCCTGATCGCGCTCGCCGTAACGATGCTTCCGAGTGCGGCGTTCGCGGCCGGCGGTGAAACGGTCAGCCCGTTCGTGTACGAATTCATGGTGTTTGTGATCGCGATATTCGTCGGCTACTTCGTGGTCTGGTCGGTGACGCCCGCGCTGCATACGCCGTTGATGAGCGTGACCAACGCCATCTCGTCGGTGATCGTGGTCGGCGCTCTGCTGGCGGTTGGCGTCGCATTGACCCAAAGCGACAGCGTGATGGCCAAGGTGTTTGGGTTCCTCGCGCTCATCATGGCAAGCGTCAATATCTTCGGCGGCTTCCTCGTCACCAATCGCATGCTGGCGATGTACAAGAAAAAAGACGCGCCCGTGAAGAAGTCATAACGGCGGGTTTCATATCCCTCGCCGCCGTCCCATTTCGATTAAGTTCAATAGGCCCAGGATCAGAGCATCATGTCCGCCAATCTCGCCGCCCTGCTTTATCTCGCCTCGGGTGTTTTGTTTATTCTGGCGCTTCGCGGGCTCTCAAGTCCGGCGTCATCGCGCCAGGGCAACATGTTCGGCATGATCGGCATGACGATTGCGGTGTTGACCACGCTCGGTCTCGCGCAACCGTCGTTTATGTCATGGGTGCTCATTCTGGCGGGGCTCGGGATTGGCGGGTTCATCGGCGCCAAGACGGCGCGTGAAATTCCAATGACGATGATGCCGGAACTGGTCGCGGCGTTTCACTCGCTCGTCGGTATGGCGGCCGTTTTCGTGGCGGCAAGCGCGCTCTCTGCGCCATCGGCATTCAACATTCTCGTCGATCCGGCCAACCCTGACCTCGGCGTCAAGGGCGCGAGCCTCGCAGAAATGGCGATCGGCGCGGCCATCGGCGCGATCACGTTCACGGGTTCCGTTATCGCATTTGCCAAACTCTCGGGCCGTATGTCAGGCAAACCGATCATGCTGCCAATGCGCCACGCGATCAACGCAGGGCTTGGTCTGTTTATTATCTATCTCATTTACGCATTCTGCATGTCGGGCGGATCGGGCTGGCTGTTCTGGTTGATCGTGCTCGCGTCCTTGGCGTTCGGCGTATTGATCATTATCCCCATCGGCGGCGCGGATATGCCGGTGGTCGTGTCGATGCTCAACTCGTATTCGGGCTGGGCGGCGGCAGGCATCGGATTCACGCTTTCCAACGTTGCGCTCATCATCACGGGCGCACTCGTCGGGTCGTCCGGCGCGATCCTGTCGTACATCATGTGCAAAGCCATGAACCGGCAGTTCCTGTCGGTGATTGCAGGCGGGTTTGGCGGCGAGACTGCAGGACCGGGCGCGGCGGGCGGCGGCGAACAAAAGCCGGTCAAGCTCGGCTCGGCCGAAGACGCGGCCTACGTCATGAAGAATGCGTCAAAGGTCATCATCGTGCCGGGCTACGGCATGGCCGTGGCGCAAGCTCAGCACGCGTTGCGCGAAATGGCCGAGACGCTGAAGAAGGCCGGCGTCGAAGTGAAATACGCGATCCACCCGGTCGCGGGCCGTATGCCTGGACACATGAACGTGCTCTTGGCTGAAGCCAACGTGCCGTATGACGAAGTGTTCGAACTCGAAGACATCAACAGCGAATTCGCGCAAGCGGACGCAGTGTACGTCATCGGCGCCAACGACGTCGTCAATCCGGCCGCAGAAGACGACAAGACATCACCGATCTACGGCATGCCCGTGTTGCAGGTGTGGAAAGCGGCCAACGTGTTCTTCAATAAGCGTTCGCTTGCTTCGGGCTATGCCGGTATCGACAATCCGGTGTTCTATCGCGACAACACGGTGATGGTGCTGGGCGATGCCAAAAAGATGACCGAAGAAATCGCCAAGGCGCTTGCGCATTGACAGGTTTGGCATCTGACCCGTCC
>CAWFWU010000013.1:0-67838 GCA_963819605.1 uncultured Alphaproteobacteria bacterium
GCATTCCGAAATTTCTGGAACGTGCTGCCCACGTGGTCGAACGCGTCTGCCCAGGCGCACGGCCCGTCCCCTTCGGTCATTTCGGCGACGGCAACATTCATTACAACGTCACACAGCCGGACGGCATGGAACGCGCTGATATCTCGCTTTGTGGCGCGACATGTCACACGCCGTGCACGAACTTGTCGCCGAAATGGGCGGATCGATCTCCGCCGAACACGGCATCGGGCAATTGAAGCGCGACGAACTCACGATCTTCAAATCAAAAATCGAACTCGACATGATGCGGGCGATTAAAAAGGCGCTCGATCCCAAAGGCATTTTAAATCCCGGCAAGGTCATCATCTAGAGCAAACGCGTTCGACTTAAGTGTATGGTTCTTTTGGTGAATTGATATTGAGCGCAACGTCGCGCATTCCCTTTGGATGCTTGATGATTTTGGACCGGTTACCCTCATGACGAACATTCGCAATCCATCATTGCCGAAGGACAGAATCAAAGTCCTCCTGCTTGAAGGTATTTCCGATACGGCGGCGGCTGTCTTCGAGAACAGCGGTTATCGCGATGTCGTCCGCTTGCCGAAAGCGCTCCAAGGGCCTGAGCTGATCGCAGCCCTGCAGGACGTGCGCATCCTCGGCATCCGGTCGCGCACCGATCTTACGCCTGACGTGATCGCGGCAACCAACAGGCTGATCGCAGTTGGCTGCTTTTCGGTCGGCACCAATCAAGTTGCGCTCGACGCGGCCAATGGCAAAGGCATCCCGGTTTTCAACGCTCCGTTCTCGAACACGCGCAGCGTTGCCGAATTGACGATCGCCGAGATCGTCATGTTGATGCGCGGGATCTTTCCGAAGTCTAACGGCGCCCATCAGGGCCAATGGCACAAACAGGCCGACGGAGCGCACGAAGTTCGCGGCAAAACACTCGGTATCGTCGGCTACGGCAACATCGGCTCGCAGCTCTCCAATCTCGCCGAGGCTATGGGGATGCGCGTCATCTATTTCGATTTGCGGGACAAGCTGCGCCACGGAAATGTCGAGCCGGCGGACACGCTTAGCGACTTGCTGGAACGCGCCGACGTCGTCTCGCTCCATGTGCCGGAAACGCCCGATACCAGAACATGATCGGGGCGGCCAACTCTCGCGCATGAAACCCGGATCATTCCTTATCAATAACGCACGCGGGACGGTGGTTGACCTTGATGCACTGGCCGTGAATTTGAAATCCGGTCACTTGGCAGGCGCCGCTATCGATGTTTTTCCCGTCGAACCAGCGTCGAATAAGGATGCATTCGTGTCGCCGCTGCAAAACATCCCAAACGTAATTCTGACGCCTCACATCGGCGGTTCGACCTTGGAAGCGCAGGAAAACATCGGCGCGGAAGTGGCGCGCAAGCTTGTAGAGTATTCCGACGTTGGCACGACCCAAGGCGCTGTCAATTTTCCGCAAGTCCAGCTTCCAACCCGCCCCAACGGCACGCGTTTCATTCAAGTGCACCAGAACGTGCCCGGCGAGTTGCGGCGCTTAAACGAAGTATTCGCACGCCACAACGTCAACATCGCCACGCAGTTCCTGCAGACCGATGCCGCGATCGGCTATGTCGTGCTCGATGCCGACGGCACAGTTGAAAACGCTGAAAACGTTCTCGAAGATATTCGCGATTTGCCGGGCACCATTCGCGCCCGCATGTTGAACCCGGGCAAATAGCTTTGAAACAGCCGGACCTTCACGCAAGGAGCCGTGCTGCGACCTCCGAGAGTGAGGGGCCCTCGACGAACAGGTCTGCGCCATTGACGACGGCCTCGCGCCGCACGACGCCGCCAAATCCAACAACAAATGCGCCACCACTGCGCGCGGCAACATCTGTTACGCCATCGCCAACAAGCGCGACGGGGCCAAATTTTGCCGCGAGTTCTGCGGCGATGCGTGCCTTGCCATCTGATCGCGTCAAGAGGCGAACCGCGTTCGAAGTCGCGATAACGACCGCGTTCGTCGAGATAGACATCAACCGCCCGCACATTTGCAGGTGCGATACCAAGTTCGGCAGCAAGTGCCACGACAGGGCTCTTCAATCCGCCACTAACGATGAAGACCTTACGGCCGGCCTGCTGCAAGGCTGCCACCGCAGCGCGCGCGCCTTCGACTTGGGTTTCGATGTAGCGCTGCCCGAGCCAGCGCAGCGCCTCCCGGTCCGGGCGCAGGATCTCTAGCCGCCGGGCGTAAATGTCTTCAATCGGCAAGAGGCCGTTCATGGCTGCGGTGGTCAGAGGTTCGACTTCCGCCTCACGCCCCGCGCGCACGGCTAATTCGTCGATGCCCTCGATGGCCGAGAGCGTGCTATCGCAGTCGAAGCAAATGCACGGAAACATCTTGAATTGCGCCACGATTATTGTCCTCATTATCCAGCACCGCACTTAGGATTCGCAAGAGCCGGGTTGTCAATTAGACTCCCTGTGGATCCGAGACCACCGAAGCCCGCATTAAGGATTTGTTAACGCGTCTCAACCGAAGCTTGGCCAAGCGCGAATAGGTCTTGCACATGATGACTGAAACTCTCGATGACATCTTGCAAGGCGATGCCGAGCTGCCGCTTGGCGATGATCTCAAGGGAGCGGTGCGCGGATGGCTGGCAGCGCTGACCCACGAGCGCGGCGCCGCCGAAAAGACAATCGAAGCTTACGAGCGCGATGTCCGGCAGTTTCTGAGGTTTTTGAAATCGCAACTTGGGCATCCGCCGTGCCTTGGCGATCTTGCGCGGTTTGACGCTAAAACCGTACGCGCATTTCTCGCCAACCGGCGCAGGGCAGGTGCCGTGTCGCGCTCGTTGTCCCGGACGCTGTCGGCATTGCGCATGTTCTTCCGCTGGCTTGAAGCGGAGGAAACGATCAAAAATCGCGCCGTATCGCAGGTTTCTTTGCCAAAGGTGCCGCATTCGGTACCAAAACCATTGCACGTTGATGCCGCCGCTCAGGTCGTGGCGCCGGATATGGCATCGGATCTGGATTGGATTTCAGCGCGCGACCGCGCCGTCATGCTGTTGCTCTATGGCTGCGGCTTGCGCATCAGCGAAGCTTTGAGCTTGACGCCCAGGGACGCCCCGGTCAAAGGCCGGGACGTGATGCACATTATGGGCAAAGGCGGTAAGGAACGCATGGTTCCGGCTTTGCCGGTCGTATCTTCGGCGATCGAGCGCTACATGGACCTCTGTCCTTATCCGCTCGACAGCGACGGACCACTGTTTCTTGGAGCCCGTGGCGGTCCGCTTTCCCCGCGTCTTATTCAATTGGCCATGGAAAAGCTGCGCGTGGACCTTGGGTTGCCCGATACCGCAACACCGCACGCGTTGCGTCACTCATTTGCCACGCATCTGTTGTCGGCTGGTGCTGACTCAGGCAAATTCAGGAACTGCTCGGTCACGCATCGTTATCGACGACACAAATATATACCGAAGTGGACCGGGACCGTCTGCTTGCGGTTTATGATAAAGCCCATCCAAGAGCCGCGAAGTGTTGACCTGCTTGGCTTGAGGACCATGGACAAGGTGTGATCAACTGAGGTGAGAGATGAACGTACTGCGTAACGCTGCCCGGGTCGCAATCAGTCTCGCTTTTTTGAGCCAACTATTTGCCGTCCCTGCATTGGCCGGCGGCTCGAAGGAGAACTTGGCTCCTGCCGAATGCCGCGGTACCGACATGCTGGCGGAGCTCGCCACCACTGATCCCGAGAGCCACAAGCGGGTTTTCGAGCAGGCCGCTCAGCTCGAAAACAGCGAAGCTTTGCTTTGGCGCATTGAAAAGCCAGGAGCGTCACCATCGTATTTGTTCGGAACGATCCATCTTTCCGACAGCCGCGTGACGGCCCTTTCTCAAAGGTGACCGACGCGCTGTTTTCATCAAAGACACTTGCTCTCGAGGTCGCCGATCTCTCGGACGCCGCACTTGGTAAGGCAATGGCGACGTCCGCCGATCTGCTTTTTTATGCCGACGGGCAAACCCTCGAACAAAATTTGCAAAAAGCAGAATTTGAGCGCGTCCGGACGCTTACGGCGAAAGCTGATATCCCGGCCGATGTGTCGAAACTCTTGAAGCCTTGGCTGGTCAGTACGCTCCTTGCCATATCTGATTGCGAGCGCCGCCAGATCGAAGCCGGCTTACCCGTCGTCGATATGCGCCTTGCCGAACTCGCTAAAGAGAAAGGTATTCCGGTCGTCGGCCTGGAAACCATAGAACTGCAACTCGCAGCACTCGCCAGCGTGCCGGACGACGAGCAACTTCAGATGCTCAAAGTGGGATTGGCGTACGCGGACCGGACGTCCGATATGCTGGAGACGTTTGCTACAGCTTTACTTGAAGCGCCAGATGGGCGCTGCCATGCCGTTTCAGATCGCGCTTGCGGAGAAGTCGGGATTTACGGCTTCCGCATTCAACGGCTTCCAGAAAGCACTCTTGGTCGATCGCAATGCCGGAATGGCCAAAAAAGCGGCGGCGCTGTTGGATAAAGGGCAAGCCTTCGTTGCCGTCGGTGCGCTGCACTTGCCTGGGAAAACTGGGCTTGTCGCGTTGTTGCGCGAAGCCGGATACACGGTGAAGGCGGTCGAATAAGCTTAAAGCCGGGCGTAAACAGCATAACCTGCTGCGGCGGCGAGAGCCGTTACAAAAGACCCCCATGCCATATCGGCAAGCGCGAGCCCAAGCGGCCAGTTTTTCAGTGTCGCCAAATTGGTCAGATCGTAGGTCGCATAAGCGAAGAATCCGAAGGCTGCGCCGAGGATCGCAGCGCGCACCCAATCGCCAGACTGGGCGGCCGGAAGAACGGCAAACATCATAACGCCCGCGATATAGATCAAGTAGAAGGCCAAGGCGGCCGGGATGTTGAACCCGTCACCCATCAAGTGGCCGATGTGACTGCGATAATAATCCTTGGCGACGACACCCAGCCAAACCAGATCGACGGCGACGAATACGGCAAGTGTCGCGAGATACGTCAGCAAGACTTTCATGGCTTAAACTCCAGAGGATACTGCCATGTTTACGCAGGCGTTGACGATTCCGATCAATATGGCGCCCGCAATTACATATGGATCTGGCGTTTAGCAACCGCGAGGGCGGCCTCTTTTACGGCTTCGGTCAAGGTCGGATGGGCATGGCAAGTCCGCGCCAGATCTTCAGCCGATCCGCCGAATTCCATGATCACCGCCGCTTCCGCAATGATTTCCCCGGCATGGGGACCGATAATGTGCACGCCGAGTATCCTGTCCGTCGCGGCGTCGGCTAAGACTTTCACAAATCCATCTGTGGTGCGGTTGACCTTGGCACGGCCGTTTGCCGAGAAGGGGA
Organism: uncultured Alphaproteobacteria bacterium; assembly: GCA_963819605.1. Classification (GTDB taxonomy): domain Bacteria; phylum Pseudomonadota; class Alphaproteobacteria; order Rhizobiales; family Hyphomicrobiaceae; genus Hyphomicrobium_B. Next base: position 5,337 of record CAWFWU010000013.1, read on the forward strand.
ATTTACCCGCAACGTAGGCGATGCCGTCTGCCTTTAATTCTTCTTCGGACTTGCCCACGGACGCCACTTCGGGATCGGTATAAATGACGTTCGGGATGACGTTGTAGTTGACGTGCCCCGCTTGCCCGGCAAGCAACTCTGCGACGGCAACACCTTCGTCTTCGGCTTTGTGGGCGAGCATGGGCCCGGCAATGACGTCGCCAATTGCGTAGATGCCAGTGACGTTTGTTTGATAATTGCCATCGACCAGGATGCGCTTCTTGGCGTCGAGTGCGATGCCAGCTTCGGCGAGGCCGAGGCCATCGGTGTAAGGCGCGCGGCCGACAGCCACGAGTACAACATCGGCATCGATTGTTTCGCTTGGGCCGCCCGCAGCGGATTCGACGGTGGCTTTGAGGCCTGTGCCGGATTTGACAACGCCCGTGACCTTGCTGGCGAGGCGGAACTTGATGCCTTTCTTTTCCTGGATGCGCTGGAAGGACTTGGCGACATCGCCGTCCATGCCGGGCAGAATGCGATCGAGATATTCGACGACAAGGACTTCCGAGCCGAGCCGGCGCCAGACAGAACCGAGTTCCAGGCCAATAACGCCCGCACCGATGACGAGCAGCTTCTTGGGGACTGCCGCCAGCTCAAGCGCGCCTGTTGACGAGACGATCTGCTTTTCGTCTATATTTATGCCGGGCAGCCGCACGATGTCCGAACCCGTGGCAATGACGATGGATTTGGCGTCGAGTGTAGACGTTTCGCCGTTCATGAACGTAACGCCGACCCTGCCTTGCCCGGTGATCTTCGCGGTGCCGTGATAGCTATCGACCTTGTTTTTCTTCAAGAGGTAGGCGACGCCATCGACGTTGCCTTTGACGCCCTCGGCCTTGAACGCCTGCATTTTCGCGAGATCAAGTTTTGGCGCGACTTCGATACCCATGGCAGCGAAGCCGTGCTTTGCATGATCGAAGGCTTCGGAAGCATGTAGCAACGCCTTGGATGGAATGCAGCCGACGTTCAAGCACGTACCGCCGTGGGTCGCGCGCTTTTCAACGACGGCGACTTTCATGCCAAGCTGGCTGGCGCGAATGGCGGCGACGTATCCCCCCGGACCGGTGCCGATGACGATCAGTTCATATGGTCCGGGCATGGCAACATCCTCGCGAGCATCGTGTTGGAGGGAGGGGGAGAAAAGGGCGGCAGTGAAGAGAGATAGCAGGAGAGTTTATAACGCTCTCCCCGCCTTGGCCCCGCCGGTTCACAGCTCCAAAATAAAGCGCTGCGGATCTTCGAGGCATTCCTTCACCCGCACGAGGAAGGTGACGGCTTCTTTGCCATCGACGATGCGGTGATCGTAGGACAGCGCCAAGTACATCATGGGCCGGACCACGACCTGACCGGCGCGCACAACCGGGCGCTCTTCGATGCGATGCATGCCGAGTATCCCCGACTGCGGTGCATTGAGGATCGGTGTCGACATCATCGAGCCGTAAACGCCGCCGTTCGAAATCGTGAACGTACCGCCTTGCATTTCGTCAATTGTCAGCTTTCCATCGCGCGCCCGGGTGCCAAATTCGTTGATGCGCTGCTCGATTTCGGCAAGGCTCAAACGATCAGCTTCGCGCACGACCGGCACGACCAGGCCCTTATCGGTGCCGACAGCCACGCCGATATGGTAGTAGTTCTTGTAGATGATTTCGTCGCCGTCGATTTCGGCGTTGACCGACGGAATGTCACGCAAAGCCTGAATGCAGGCTTTGACGAAAAAGCCCATGAAGCCGAGCTTCACGCCGTGGCGCTTTTCAAACAGCTCCTTGTATTGATTGCGCATGGCCATCACGGCTGTCATGTCGACGTCGTTGAACGTCGTCAGCATGGCGGCGGTGTTCTGCGCGTCCTTCAAGCGCCGCGCGATAGTCTGGCGCAAGCGCGACATACGCACGCGCTCTTCGCGCGCGCCATCGTTGGCGGCCGATGGAAGCCGCAGATCCTTCATGGGCACCGGCAGTGGCGCTTGGACCGGAGCTGGGGCAGCGGTTGGGGCGAGCGAACTGGGCGCTTTAACTTGCGTTCCATTTGCAGCAGCGGCCGGGACGTCGCTTTTCAAAACCTGGCCGCGCTTGCCTGAGCCCGTCACATCGCCCGGTTCAAACCGGGCTTCTTCAAGTGCCTTGCGGGCGGCGGGGCTTGGCGGCATATCCGTTTTCGGTTGGGCCGCAGCGGGCGCAGGCGCGCGAAGTGGTGCAGCAGCCGCAGCTGCCGGTGCGGCGGCCACAGGGGCTTTCGCAACAGCCGGCGCCGGCCCTTCTTTCAAACCGGCGAGAATTGTGCCGACGGCGACTGTCGTGCCCATTTGCACGAGTATTTCGCCCATGATCCCGTTAGCTGGAGCCGGAATTTCAATGGCAACCTTATCGGTTTCAAGCTCAACGAGCGGCTCGTCGGCTTTGACCGTATCGCCCGGCTTCTTATACCACTTGCCAACGGTTGCTTCCGTGACGCTTTCGCCGAGCGTTGGAACGCGGATATCGATTGTCATAACCGTCTCGTCCTTCCCAAATTTTCGTTACAACCCCGTCCTCAGATCCCGAGTGCGTCCGTGACGAGGGCCGTCTGTTCCTTGATGTGTTGTGATAATTGTCCCGTCGCCGTTGAAGCAGAGGCCGGGCGGCCGGCATAGCGAACGGTTTTCGCGCGGGCTGGCGTGTGGCCGAGCACCCACTCGATATTGGGTTGCGCGAAAGTCCATGCACCCATGTTCTTCGGCTCTTCCTGACACCAGACGATTTCGGCGTTGGGAAAGCGCGAAAGCTCATGAATAAGCGCACGTGCCGGAAACGGATATAGCTGTTCGAGGCGGATGATGTAAACATCGTCGCGGCCCTCTTCTTCGCGCTTCTCGAAAAGATCGAAGTAGACCTTGCCCGAACATAGGACAACGCGCTTGATCGCGGCGTCGGCGCGCAACCTGATTTTCGAATACCCGGCCAGTTGTGCGTCATCCCACAGCACCCGGTGGAACGTCGTATCCGGTCCCATCTCGTCTAGGCGAGACAGCACGCGCTTGTGCCGCAGCAGCGATTTCGGCGTCATGAGTATGAGCGGCTTACGGAACTCGCGGTGCAGCTGGCGGCGCAGGATGTGGAAATAGTTGGCGGGCGTGGTGCAATTCGCCACCTGCCAATTGTCTTCGGCCGAAAGCTGCAGAAAACGCTCGAGCCGGGCCGACGAATGCTCCGGACCCTGGCCTTCATAACCGTGCGGCAGCAGGCAGACGAGGCCGGACATGCGCAGCCATTTGCGTTCGCCGGACGACAGAAACTGGTCAAATATGACTTGGGCGCCGTTGGCGAAGTCACCGAACTGAGCTTCCCAAAGCGTGAGCGTGTTTGGTTCGCTCAGCGAGTAGCCGTACTCAAAGCCGAGGATCGCCTCTTCGGACAGCATCGAGTTGACAACTTCGAAGCGCGCTTGGTTGGGCGCCATATGCTTCAGGGGCGCGAAGCGGCGCTCTGTGTCTTGGTCGATCAACACGGCGTGCCGCTGCGAGAACGTCCCGCGCTCGCTATCCTGACCTGAAAGGCGGACCGGAAAGCCCTCCATCATCAGCGTGCCGAAGGCGAGGTGCTCGGCCATCGACCAGTCGATACCTTGGCCGCTTTCGATCATCTCGCGGCGGCGTTCGAGCAACTTGCCGATCGTTTTATGAACGTTGAGGTCTTTGGGAATGACCGTGAGGCGTTTGCCGACGTCTTTGAGCGTTTCGAGTGCGACGCCGGTATTACCGCCGCGCTTTTCGTCTGCATTGGCGCGTGCGATGCCGGACCAGCGCCCATCGAGCCAATCTGCTTTGTTCGGCTTGTAGGCTTCAGATTGCTCGAACTCGCTATCGAGATTGGCGCGCACCTTGGCGCGCATCTCATCGACGTCGCCTGCGCTCAAAACGCCTTCGCTGATGAGGTACTTCGAATATTTCTCTGCAACGGATGGGTGACCCTTGATCCGCTTGTACATCGCCGGCTGCGTGAAGAGCGGCTCGTCGGTTTCGTTGTGGCCGAAGCGGCGGTAGCAGAACATGTCGATGACGACGGGCTTCTGGAAGCGTTGACGGAACTCGGTCGCAATCTTGGCGACGTGCACAACCGCTTCCGGATTATCGCCGTTTACGTGGCAGATCGGCGCTTCGATCATCAAGGCAACGTCCGAGCAATAAGGCGATGAGCGCGAATTGTGCGGGCTCGTTGTAAAGCCGATCTGGTTGTTGATGACGAAGTGGATCGAGCCGCCGGTACGGTGGCCGCGAAGGCCCGAGAGCCCGAAGCATTCCGCCACCACACCTTGGCCGGCAAAAGCCGCGTCGCCGTGAATGAGCAGCGGCATGATCGGTGTGCGTTCGCCAGGCTGGCAGCCATGCTGGTCTTGCTTGGCGCGCACCTTGCCGAGCACAACAGGATCGACGATTTCGAGATGCGATGGGTTGGCAGTGAGCGACAGATGCACGTTATTGCCGTCGAACGTGCGATCGGACGAAGCGCCGAGATGATATTTGACGTCGCCTGAACCTTCAACGTCGTCGGGCTTGAACGAGCCGCCCTTGAATTCCTTGAAAATGGCGCGTAGCGGCTTTGACATCACGCTGGCGAGCACGTTCAAGCGGCCGCGATGGGCCATGCCGAGCACGATTTCTTTGACGCCGAGATGGCCGCCGCGCTTGATGATCTGTTCGAGCGCCGGGATCATGGCTTCGGCGCCATCGAGACCGAAGCGCTTTGTGCCGGTATATTTGATGTCGCAAAACTTTTCGAAGGTTTCGGCTTCGATCAGCTTGTTCAAAATTGCCTTGCGGCCTTCGACTGTAAAATTAATGTCCTTCTCGGCGCCTTCGATACGCTGCTGAATCCACGCCTTCTGGGCCGGATCGGTGATATGCGAAAACTGCACCCCGACGTGACGGCAATAGGTGCGCCGCAGGATCGCCAGGATCTGGCGCATGGTCGCAGTTTCGAGACCAAGCACGCGATCAATGAAGATCTGGCGGTCGAGATCGGCTTCCGTGAAGCCATAAGTCTCGGGCAAAAGTTCGCGATGGATTTTCCGGTCCGACAGCCCGAGCGGATCGAGATCGGCGGCTAAGTGGCCCATGACGCGATAGGCGCGAATGAGCATAAGGGCGCGAATTGAATCTTGCGTCGCGCGCAACGATGCGGCTGGCGACATTTCAAATCCAGCCGACTGAGCTTGCGACGAGATGCGATCGCGGATAGTGCGGCCAACGCCGCCGTAGTCGCCCGTCAGCGCACCAACGAGATCCTGGTCGGCCGAGTTTTCATTCAGAAGCGAGGCGATGGGCGTAGCCCACGTCGGTCCCGAAAAATCATTGCCGTTCGCGGCAGGCTGCTCCTTGACGCTTTCAAAAAACCGCCGCCATTCGTCGGATACGGCGCCAGGATTGCGCTCGTACTGCGCCTGCATCTCTTCGATGTAGGGTGCGTTCGCGGAATTCAAAAAAGACGTGCGCAGAAAGGCCTCGTTCAGCGCCTGTCGTGACATGGGTCGTGATCCTTCTCAAAGCTCCAGCACTTTCGTCCGGCAGTTGGAAATGGACGGGCAGGCTTGGTACGCAGCACACCCTTCATGTCGTTACGAATTATTACGCCCGCAAGACCTCCAACAGCGTCTTGCCGAGCGCGGCGGGGCTTGGTGAAATGGCAATTCCGGCGGATTTCATGGCGGCGAGCTTGTCTTCAGCCTTGCCCTTGCCGCCCGAGATGATCGCGCCTGCATGTCCCATACGTCTGCCAGGAGGGGCTGTTACACCGGCGATAAATCCGGCCATCGGTTTCTTGCGGCCTCTGGCGGCTTCGCGGCGCAGGAAGTCGGCCGCTTCTTCTTCGGCCGAGCCGCCGATTTCGCCGATCATGATGATCGACTGGGTCTGGGTATCCGACAAGAACATGTCGAGGACGTCAATGAATTCCGTGCCCTTGACGGGATCGCCGCCGATGCCGACTGCCGTCGTCTGGCCAAGGCCGACGTCGGTCGTTTGTTTGACCGCTTCGTAGGTGAGTGTGCCCGAGCGCGAGACGATGCCGACGGTGCCCTGCTTAAAGATGTTGCCGGGCATGATGCCGATTTTGCATTGGCCGGGCGTCAGAAGACCCGGGCAATTTGGCCCAAGGAGGCGCGAGCGCGAACCTTCAAGTGCGCGCTTCACGCGGACCATATCGAGGACGGGAATGCCTTCGGTGATGCACACGATGAGCGGCACCTCGGCATCGATGGCTTCGAGGATCGCGTCGGCCGCGAACGGCGGGGGCACATAGATCGAGGTCGCGGTCGCGCCGGTCTTGCGGATGGCTTCCTCGACTGTGTCGTAGAGGGGCACGTCCGCGAGTTCGGCATCGGGATGTTTGGAGCCGCCCTTGCCCGGCGTGACACCGCCTACGATCTTCGTCCCGTAGTCGCGGGCTTGCTTGGAGTGGAACGTGCCCTGAGAGCCGGTGATGCCCTGGCAAATCACCTTGGTCTGTTTATCGACGAGTATGGCCATGCTGCCCTTCCGTCCCCCCGCTGGCGCCGGGTTCTAAAGCCCGGCTGGCGCTTGAAATACTCAGAACGGGCCCAAACGCGCTGCCTGCCTGATTTGCAGCGCTTTTAGCACCTTTTTTTGCAGTGCAGCAAGGGGTGCGAAGGTGGGAGGGGGGCTTTGAGCGTCAGCATATTCTGTGTATATACGTTGCAATACAGGTTTAGCTGTATTACATTGTCATACATTCTATATCCGGCCTCGAGGTTTATGTCATGACGGCACCTGCGACAGCTCCCGCGCAACGCAAATCAGCAAAGCAGCGTCCCACGCGAGCCGAGCCGATGAGTTTGCGCGTCGATCATGAGACGAGGTCTCTCATTGATCGGGCAGCGGAAGCCCTCGGTCAAACTCGAACCGAATTTATGCTGGCAAGCGCCCGCGAACGGGCGACGGAAATCCTGCTCAATCAATCACTTTTCGTGCTGGACGGGCGCGAGTGGAGCAACTTTGTAAGCGCCTTGGATGAGGCGCCGGAAGCCGACGCCGAACTTCGCGCCCTATTGTCGAGGAAAGCCCCTTGGGACGAGAGCCCGCCGAAGGCCAAGCGCCGGTCCGCCTAAGCAAGCCCGCCGCCCTTCGTGTTGAACACAAACTCGAAGCCTTCAACTCAGATCGTCCGCAACTGGACGACTGGCTGAAGAAGCGCGCACTTGCTGCAAACGAAGTAGGCACGGCAAGGACTTTCGTCGTCTGTCGCGGGTCAACAAACGTCGTCGGATACATTTCGCTTTGTGCAGGCTCTGTGCAACATGAAGGCGCTCCCGGATCGCTTCGGCGCAATGCCCCTGACCCAATTCCGGTGATCGTCCTGGCGCGGCTTGCAGTGTCAGTTGATGAGCAAGGCAGCGGACTCGGGAAAGCCTTATTGGCTGACGCAATGAAACGCGCGGTCAAGGCCTCGGCAATCATTGGAGCCCGCGCGCTTGTCGTTCATGCTCTCGATGAAAGCGCCGCCCGGTTCTATGAGCGGCACGCGTTTTCGAGACTGCGGGGCGAGACATATTTCATCACGATGAAAACCATTGTTGGCGGGCTGTAATTTCGAACAGGCGCGGGCCGCGCAGATCGTCGCGCAACATCATATCATTCCCGCCACTCCTTCGCTCGAACCGGAGGGCGGCTAGCTCAATTCTGCCCTGGTTTCTTGAACCAACTCGCAACTTTACCAATTACTAAGCCTGCAACAAACGGACCCGCAACGGGATAAGAATAGAATTGGATGAACCACGTTGATGGCGGCCAATCGTACATCGACTCTGCGATTAAAGCGGCAACGATGACAATAGTGGTACCTGAACCGATACGGTTGCCCAACCACAGACCTGTTGCAAGGCCGGCTAGAAGTGCGGGCACGAATGCAACGACAAAATCAATCTACATCGGACAATCCCTTTTCTTACAGTTAGGCCGCCTTCTTCACCTCATCCGTGATCTTTTTGGCGGCGTCGGCGAGGTCGTCGGCGGGGATGATCTTGAGGCCTGACGTCTGCAACAGCTTCTTCCCCAATTCGACGTTGGTGCCTTCAAGGCGAACAACGAGCGGAACCTTGATGGCCATTTCGCGCGCGGCCGCGATCACGCCTTCGGCGATAATATCGCAACGCATGATGCCGCCGAATATGTTGACCAGAATGCCTTTGACAGCCGGATCGGCCAGAATGATCTTGAACGCGGCTTGAACTTTTTCCTTCGACGCGCCGCCGCCGACGTCGAGGAAGTTCGCGGGCTCCTCGCCGTAGAGCTTGATGATGTCCATGGTCGCCATGGCGAGGCCCGCGCCATTGACGAGGCAGCCGATCGAGCCGTCGAGCTTGACGAACGCGAGGTCGTGCTTTGACGCCTCGATTTCCATCGGGTCCTCTTCGGCGAGATCGCGCATCTCGACGATGTCGGCGTGATGGAAAAGGGCATTGCTGTCGAAGTCCATCTTGCCGTCAAGGCAGATGAGGCTGCCATCCTTGGTGACGACGAGCGGATTGATTTCGAGCAAGCTCATGTCCTTTTCGACGAACATGCCAAACAGGTTTTCGATGAGTTTGCTGCAAGATTTGACTTGTTCGCCCTTGAGGCCGAGTGCAAATGCGATTTTGCGGCCGTGGAACGGCTGATATCCCGTCGCCGGGTCAATCGACATGGTGAAAATGCGTTCCGGCGTGTTGTGCGCCACGTCCTCAATGTTCATGCCGCCATCTTGGCTGACGATGAAAGAGACGCGCGAGGTGGCGCGATCAACAAGCACAGAGAGATAGAGTTCGCGCTCAATGGCCGAGCCATTCTCGACATAGAGCCGGTTGACGACGCGTCCTGCGGGGCCGGTCTGAATGGTGACCAGTGTTTTGCCGAGCATCTCGGTCGCGAACTTTTTCACTTCATCGACAGACTTGGCGAGACGCACGCCGCCCTTGTCGCCCGCATCCTTTTCTTTGAACGTGCCTTTACCGCGCCCGCCCGCGTGGATCTGCGCTTTCACGACCCAGATTGGTCCAGGCAACTTTTTGGCCGCAGCAACGGCTTCATCGACCGAAAACGCGACATGCCCGTCGGGCGTTGGAATGCCGTATTGGCGATAGAGCTGCTTGGCTTGATATTCGTGGATGTTCATGGGTTGCTTTCACTTGTAGGTTGGGTTAGCGCGGCCCGGCCGTTTCAATCTTAAGCGCAATTTTTTCAACCGCGCGTAACCCAACAGCTGTATCAATACTCAACGGTTCGTTGGGTTACGGGCGAGTGCAGTGCGCCCTAACCCAACCTTGTCTCTTGGCGATTTGCTATCATGGAATGAGACGGCCTCCAAGGAGACCGTCTCGCGGGGTCGGAGATTGTACCCAACCTTGGGCGTAAGCCCGCAACGTAGCGCAATCCCGCCCCGCGCCATTGTGAACCCGAACGGTTGCTTGGCGCAAGTCGCCGCAGACAAGGCAGGGACCCGATGACTACGCATGCTCAATGGATCGGCGTCGACGTTTCAAAGAAAATGCTCGATGTCTTCTCTCCAAACCTCGGCGCCTTCCGCGTCGCCAACACGGCGCAAGGCTTCGACACTCTCATTGCAAAACTTTCTGGTGTTACTGTTGCCGGCGTCGTTATGGAAGCGACCGGCGGTTACGAGCAGTCATTGCTCAAATCGTTGACGACCCACGGCATCAACGCTTCTATTGTGAACCCGGCGCGTGTCAGGGCCTTCGCGACGGGCACCGGACAACTCGCCAAAACAGATAAAATCGACGCGCAAGTTCTCGTCCACTACGCCGCCTTCAAGAAGCCCGCGCCAACACCCTTGGCTTCGACGGCGCGCGCAAAACTCAAGGAAATCCTGGCCTATCGGGCGCAAATCGTCGCCGAGATCACGGCACGCACGGCGCAACTCCGTCACTATGAGAGCCCAGATATTGCCGCCCGGGCAGACACCGCCATCGCCACGTTGAAGGCAGACAAGAAAAAGCTCGACGCTGAAATCGAAACCTTGATCAAAGCCGATGCAGACTGCGAACGGGCCTATCGCATTCTGACGTCTGTCCCAGGCGCCGGCCTCATCGTGGCAGCAACACTGATCACCGAGTTGCCGGAACTCGGATCGCTGAACCGCCGTCAAATCGCCAGTCTCGCAGGCCTCGCGCCGTTCCCGCGCGAAAGCGGTCAGCGCAAAGCCTACCGGTCTATTCGCGGCGGCCGCGCGGAAGTTAGAACCGCTCTCTTCAACGCCGCACGAGTCGGCATTCGATTTAACCCAAAACTCAAAGCCTTCGCCGAACGCCTCGCGGCGAAATCCAAGCCCTATAAAGTCATCGTCGTTGCCGCCATGCGAAAGCTGCTGACAATTCTCAATGCCATGATAAAAGCTCAGAAATCCTGGCAACCCGCGTGACCGTCAAGACGGTTGCTACGATTCCCGTTTAGGCCAAACTCGGCTGGATTGTTTTGCAGGCATTGATCAGTCCCTGCACCGACGCGATAGACTTCGCGAACATGTCCTTCTCGCCGGCGTCCAACGTCAACTCGATCACCTTTTCAACCCCGCCGGCACCGATGACGACCGGTACGCCAACGTAGGTATCCTTCAAGCCATACTGACCATTGCAGTAGGCCGCGCACGGCAGCATGCGCTTTTTGTCTTTGAGGTAACTCTCGGCCATCGAAATAGCGGATGCGGCTGGCGCGTAGAACGCCGAGCCCGTGCCGAGCAGCGCGACGATCTCACCGCCGCCGCCCCGTGTGCGTTTGATCATGGCGTCAAGCTGTTCCTGGCTGAACATGCCGAGCTTCACGCAATCAGGCAGTGGCACGCCCCCGATCGTCGAGTAGCGCACGATCGGCACCATATCGTCGCCGTGCCCGCCCAATGTCATCGCGCGCACGTCTTCAATCGAAACACCGGCAGCTTCGGCGAGGAAGCAAGAGAAGCGCGCGCTGTCGAGCACGCCCGCCATGCCCACGACCTTGTGGTGGGGGAGGCCCGAAAACTTTTGCAATGCCCACACCATGGCGTCGAGCGGATTGGTGATACAGATGACGAACGCGTTTGGTGCGTGCTGTTTGATCGCGGCGCCAACTTGTTCCATGACTTTCAAATTTATGCCGAGGAGATCGTCGCGGCTCATGCCGGGCTTGCGCGGTACGCCAGCGGTCACGATGCAGACGTCGGCGCCCGCAATCGCGGCGTAGCCTTCAGGACCCGCGCCCGAAAGCTTGGCGTTAAAGCCTTCGACCGCAGCGGTCTGTGCGAGATCGAGCGCCTTGCCCTTGGCGACACCCTCGATGATGTCGGTCATCACGATATCGCCAAGTTCTTTAAGACCGGCAAGGAGCGCTAACGTGCCGCCAATTTGGCCAGAGCCAATCAAAGCGATTTTGGTGCGCGCCATAAGTATCGTCTCCTCTAAGGTCTTAAATTTTCTGATGCTGCCCTGCAGCCCGAGTTTGCGCCTGCGTAATGCATTTCGCAATTGCGTCAAGCCGTAGCTGGGTCACTGGAACCAAAGTCGGACCCATAACAGCTTCGTTCACTTCGAATTTCCGGAATGTTTTGCCAGATAGGCTTCACTGCGCATTTCCATAAGGCGGGACGCCGTTCGTTCGAACAGGTCGGCACCCAGCCCGGGCCGGTACAGGCTCTCCGGCTCCGCGTCCGCCGACGCGATCAGACAGATCCGGTTGTCATAGAGGGTATCGACAAGATTGATGAACCGGCGCGAGAGATCGCGGCGGTCCGGCCCGAGCTTTGGGATGCCATCGACGATGACCGTGTGGAACGCATGAGCGATATGGAGATAATCCAGCGTGCCAAGCGGCTGTTCGCAGAGCTCTGCGAATGAAAAGCGCGCCACGCCCATCGACGCAATCGGCACAACCAGCTTACGGCCCTTGAATTCGAGAGTGTGCGGCTTGCCCGGATGACCGCCTGTCAGCCGCGCCCAATGCGCGTCGAGCCCGGCGCGCGCAGCACTATCCGCTGGAGTGAAATAGAGCGTGGCGCCCGCGAGCTTATCGAGCCGGAAATCTTTCTTGGCGTCAAGCGCGACGACATCCATATGACGTTCCAGCAGATCGACAAATGGAAGGAATAGCTGCCTATTCAAGCCATCCTTATAAAGCCCTGCGGGCGGCGCGTTCGAGGTTGTCACGATAATCGTGCCGGCAGCGAATAGCCCCTGAAACAACCGGCCAAGGATCATGGCGTCGGCAATGTCGGTGACGTGCAACTCGTCAAAACAAAGGAGTTTCGCTTCCTTGGCCAATGCGGCTGCAACATGGGGAATTGGATCGCCAGGCACATCGGCACGCGCCGCAGCGATGCGATCATGCACGTCCGCCATGAACTCGTGGAAATGCGCCCGGCGCTTTGGCTCAAACGGCGCATCCTCAAAAAACAGATCCATCAGCATCGTCTTGCCGCGGCCGACGGCCCCGTGAATGTAGAGTCCACGGGGCAGCGGGCTTTTCGTTCCCGGAAATAGTTTTGACAAAATACCGTTGCTGCGGGCTACGTCGCCGAGCGATGACTGCAATTCATCCAAACGCACCGCAAGCGCACGCTGTGCGTCATCCGGCTCAATCTCGGCCAGAGCCAGACGCTCGCCATATCTTTTGAGTACCGTCCCTGTCATGACCCCTGCGTCATTCATGCCGCCACCTCTCCCTGCCTAACTGCATCGCGGCCGCTGCAGCAAACATTCCAGCTTTCACGAGCCATTTTCTTTGTGCGGCTGAATGTCACCAAGGCACGTCCGATCCCCGGAAAATGGGCGATTGCAAAGTCTGAATCACCAAAGTGTGAGGCCCACGGACACACATCAGTTATGCGTTTATGGCTCTGTAATTCCTCGTAGTTTAGAGTTTAACTGATTTGCTTAAGTTTAGCTGGGCGAGGTTGAGGTCCACACTCAAACGCGCCGCGACAGCCAGGAGACGCAATGACATCGCACATACTGCCCGCGCATCAAAACATTCACGGCACTTTCCGCAAACTCCTGCCAACTGAATCTCTCGTGTTCCGCGATCACCTCTTACGGCTCGACGCCGGCAGCCGCCGCCTGCGCTTTGCCAACAGCGTGCCGGACGACTACGTCGCCACCTACGCTATGAAGGCAGCCGACGCGGGAAGTCTTGTATACGGTTTTTTTGAAGACGGACATTTGAGAGCCGCGGGCGAATTAAAACGCCCCAGCGCGCTCTGGGGCCAATCTGCGGAAGCGGCCTTTTCCGTTGAGTCCGGATATACCAATCACGGCTTGGCCAGCGAATTAATGGGCTTGATCATTCGATCGGCACGCAACCGCGGCGTCCGGCATTTGATCCTTTCGTGCCTTGCTGAGAACTCGCCAATGCAGGCGATTGCCCGAAAATACGCTCACGAACTGCAAATCGACCACGGAGATGTTGTAGCCGACATTATTCCCAGTAAAGCCGATTATAACTCAGTTGCTACCGAAATGTTCGAAGACCGCTTTGTACTTTATCTTGCGGCACTCGATCACTATGCGCGCCTGAAGTCTCAAGCAGCATGACTGCCCTTCACGGGCTCAAATGAAGAGACCGCGGGATCTGATTCAAATATCCAGAATAGACAATTATGATTGGCGCCGAATTGGCTATTTTCGAATATCTGGAATTCCGGTGAAGTCTAATTTCGCAATTTCAGGATCGCGATTATTCGATATCGCATTCCCAAAACAGTAAAATTGCGGCTTTCACGCAACAGTTTCCCTCCTTATTCCAAAAATCTGCACACACAATTCAATTTTGTAGTCAACAAATTCCTCGAACTTGCGCATGTTTTATTTGTTCGAGCTGATTCGAACTCTAGAGGGAGACTAAATCCTATGGCTAAAGCAGCAGCGAAGAGAAAGAAACCGGCAGCTAAGAAGGCAGCCAAGAAGACCGTAGCCCGTAAGCCGGCCGCGAAGAAGTCCGCGAAAAAGAAAGCAGCTTAAATCTCAAGTTTTGTGTTCTGTGCTCTTGAGATAGGGCACTCGGGCGCGGAACACCTCTGAGATAAGCTGTTCGGCAGCGCTAAAGCGCCCGCTGAATGTGAATAGACCGGTGGCTGCGGGATGCGCCACCGGCCTTTTCATTTTTGGGGCAATTAATCCCTTGATTGTTTTTGAGACCATTTCCCAATTTGGCGCTTATTTGCAGGGCCTGGCATCGACCGTCGCGGTCCAACCTTTTTCTTCCTTGGTATAGCGCGTGACATGGCCGGCGGCGCGGCCGAAGCGGGCCCAATCGGAACCGTATTCCTGGTTGGTGAAATCGGCCCACGCACGAACTGCCGCCACGCGAGCTGCAGGCTTCGTTGACGCGGTTCCCGATCCAGTATGCGCGTGATCGGCCATGCAAAGCTTTCCGCTCTCTTTGCGCAGTGTGTGCGACGAAGCCATGCCGGTATCGTCGGCTCGCAATCCGCTGGCCGCCAAAACAAAAGCCGGTGCTGCAAGCGCCAAAGCGATGATTTTCCGCATGTCCAAATCCTCCCGTGCTGAGCAGATATTCTCGCCAGCCTAACGCCAGAACCATCACACAGCTATGGCGGCGCGGACGCAGACCCCAAAGAAAACGGGCCGGAGATGACCTCCAGCCCGTCGTGAATTACATCTCTCACGGCGGCGTCAGTTGCGGCCCATGCGGACGTCGTCTTCCGGATTGGAGCCGATCTTATGGATGGCCAGGTCGGCACCTTGACGCTCGTCGTCCGGGCTCATGCGGAAACCGAAGGCCTTATCGACGACCCAGTAGACGATTGTGCCTGCGAGGAAGCCGAATGCCGCGCCGCCAATTGAGCCAACGAGCTGCGAGGCAAACGTCACTCCGCCCAGACCGCCAAAGGCCTTGAGACCGAAGATCCCGCAAGCGATGCCGCCCCAAAGGCCGCAAAGCCCGTGTAGTGCCCAAACACCAAGCACGTCGTCGATCTGCCATTTGTTGGTCGAAACCTGGAACATGGTGACGAACAACCCGCCCGCGACAGCGCCGGTTACGAAAGCGCCGAGCGGGTGCATGACGTCGGAACCCGCACACACGGCGACAAGGCCCGCGAGAGCCCCGTTATGAACGAAGCCCGGATCGTTACGGCCGGCAACCAGTGCTGCAAGAATGCCGCCGCACATCGCAAGTAGCGAGTTCATCGCCACAAGGCCGGAGATGCCCTTGAGGCTTTGTGCGCTCATGACGTTGAAGCCGAACCAGCCAACACACAACAGCCACGAACCCATGGCGAGCCAGGGGATGGACGACGGCGGCGGGCTGATCGGACGGCCGCGATCATAACGGCCGATGCGGGGCCCAAGCTGCCGAACAGCCGCAAGCGCTGCCCAGCCACCAAAGGCGTGGACGACGATTGAACCTGCAAAGTCCTTTACCGGCGCACCGAGCATGGCCGTGAAGAACCCTTCCTGAAGGCCGAAATTTTTGTTCCAGAGGACGCCCTCGATGAGCGGATAAGCGAAACCGACCATCAATGCGGTCGCGACGCATTGCGGCGTGAAGCGCGCGCGTTCTGCAATACCGCCTGAGATAATTGCAGGAACTGCTGCGGCGAACGTTGCGAGGAAGAAGAACTTGACCAGATCGAGGCCCTGGCCGGCGCTTAGTGCTTCAGCATTGACGTAGAAATTTACGCCGTACGAAATCGTGTAGCCAATCAAGAAGTACATCATCGTCGAGATCGCGAAATCGACGAGGATTTTGACCAGTGCGTTGACTTGATTTTTATGCCGGACGGTGCCGACTTCGAGGAACGCAAATCCGCCGTGCATTGCGAATACGAGTATCGCGCCCATCAGCAGAAAGAAAACATCTGCCCCTTGCAACGTCTGCTCCATGATCGTCGTTCCCCGCTCTGGCCAATTTTTGCGCAAACCAATGCGAAAGCTGGATTTTGCCCAATGCTCGTGCAACGGCTGCCCGTAATGTTGGCAGCGAAAAGCAACAAAATCGCCCGAGGGTCAACGGCGACGCTGGCTGGCGAAGCGAACAGCACGCAGTTTCCCGCACCTTCGTGGCCGAGAAACACGACTTGCCTGTTTGTTGTGCAACGAGCCCGATGCCCGGGCGGCTACCGGACCCGGCGCGGGTTCATGTAGAGATCCGATTCCTGGCGCTGGAGATCGGGCACAATGCGCCCCGCTGCAATGTCGTGCGCGAGCGATTTCACATGGCGGCGCACGGGCTTGTTGAACAGGATCATGCCGGCGAACATTTTCATCACCATCATTATGCGCGGGTCTGCGTGATCGCTGCGCACCGTGCCGTGCCACTTGCCGCCAATGGTCACGATGGCACCGTCGAGATGGCCGACCGTTTCGCCGTGCTGATCGATGAGCGTGTAGTCGCCACCGATATTGATGATATCCCGCGCCAGGCGATAAAAGCGCGGCTGGCCATCATCCATGATGAAGAACGAGAAGTGCTCCGGGCAGAGCGGCCATTTGTTAGCCGAGCGCTCCAGATAGATGATGTAATCATCATCGTTGGTGTTGATAGAGTAGGTCGTGACCGGCACACCGCGCGCGCCGATTGTTTGCTGAATTGAGCGGGCAAGCATCAAGTCCATGCTGGCGCGCCAGTTGAGACCTTCAGAAAACAGCTTGAAAACAAGGCGTTTGTCCATGCCTGTCGCTTCGTTCCAGAGTTCCTTGCGGTAACCCAGAACGCCCGTGCGCTCGCCGTTCTCGATGATCTCGGCGAACACGTCCATATCGGTTGTGAACTGGCGTGACTTGCCTTTATTGCGGTCGCGCTTCCAGAAACCGAATTCGATCGAGTTGAAGGGCGTGATCCACACATCGACCGTGAACTCATGCCACTTGGCGTTGGCGGCTTCGGTTGCCGCGGCCTTGGCTTTCTGCAGTTTGGTGACGCCGGGCGTTGCCTTCTCGGCCTGTTCGTAGGTTTCCGCGCGCGCGACACGGGCTGCTTCCGCGGCGGCTGCGCGGGCTTCTGCTTCAACCGGATCTTTGCGTTGGGCGGCTGTGGCCATGACAATCTCCCGCGCAAGGCGTGTTGCGCATCAAACGAATCAATAGGGAGAGGCTAGCAGAGGGGGCAGGAGCGCGCGTGACGGGGGCGAATTTTGCGGTGGGAAAGTGCCCAATGCGGTGCGTTACTTGACATCCAGGCACAATTTGCGCCGCGTCTTTTTTGGTAGTCCCGCAGCAACAATTTGGTGCGAATGCTTGATGTGATCTTTTAACCCGCGCTTAGAGAGCCCCGGCTTCGCATAGTGCTGGATCCACGTCATGCCACGCGCGGCAAGGTAGGGCGCGGGACGCAGACCTGGCTGTTCCTTTAAGACCTCATAGGCAATTTTGCTGACCTTAAAGGTTATTGCCGGCACGCCTGTCTCCCAGCCGCCAATTGCAAAGACCTTTCCGCCGACTTTCCAGGCGTGCGAGCCACCCCACTGCATTACGTAAGTCGTAGCAGGTAGGGATCGACAAAAGTCATTGAAATCATCGTAGGTCATGTGGTGCTGCCCCTCACCCTATCCCTCTCCCCATGCAAGTGAAGACCATGGGGAGAGGGGACTCTATTAACGATCCCCAAAAATCGCGCTGCCGACACGAACATGCGTTGCGCCGAATTCGATAGCGGTTTCGAAGTCGCTGCTCATGCCCATGCTGAGGCCGGAGACGCCGCATTCCTTCGCTAGTTTTTGTAGAAACGCGAAATGCACGGCCGGCTCTTCCTCGACCGGCGGGATGCACATCAGGCCCGCAATTTCCAGTTTCAATTCGCTCCGACACATCGCGACGAAGGCTTTCACATCACGCGGGTTGACACCGGCCTTTTGCGGTTCCTCGCCCGTATTCACCTGCACGAAAAGCTGAAGCTTGCGGCTTTTTTTCAACATTTCGTCCGCAATGGCGCGCGCGATTTTTTCGCGATCGATTGTGTGGATGGCGTCAAACAGCGCGACAGCCTCTTTCGCCTTATTCGATTGCAACGGCCCAATGAGGTGCAGCCGCACATCGGGGAATTCGAATTTCAGCGACGGCCACTTGCCTTGCGCCTCCTGCACGCGATTTTCCCCGAAGTTCCGGTGACCAGCCGCCAGAACGGGCCGAATGGCGTCCGCCTCGAACGTCTTTGAGACCGCGATAAGTGTAATGGTCGTGGGGTCGCGCTCAGCGGAGCGCGCAGATGCGGCGACACTAGATTCGACGCCGGCAAGCTTCGCGGCTACCTGTTCGCTTGTCATGTGCCGTTCCATTGCAGCACCCCTCGGCGAAGGAGATGCATTTCATTTGAGATGCTCGAGCGTCTTTGCGCAATAGAGGCCTCCATTACCCGTATCCCAGATTCATGGGTAGAAAACGCATTTTTTTACCCACTTTAACTGGACACGGGTCGCGGCTACGCATATTGTCCAAACATGAGTAAACAATCCAAAAAATTACCCATATCATCAGGGTTCAAAGCAGAACAGCCTTTCAACGGCCTGCCTCCCCTGCCTCCACGAGCAAATGTCGAGAGCCGAGCCGTGCTCAAAAAATGTGTGTCGGCAAGCAAAAAACTCGCCGCACTCAAAGAAGCAGCCGCCCTTATTCCAAATCAAGATGTCCTAATCAATTCCATTCCACTCCGAGAAGCAAAAGACAGCTCAGCAATTGAAAACATCGTAACGACCAATGACAAACTATTCAGATATGCGAATGCCGATCCCGAACAGGCCGATCCAGCCACCAAAGAAACGCTTCGTTACCGCACGGCATTGCTTGTGGGCTTCGAGAACATACGCAAAAAACCGCTCTGTACACGAACTGCTATCGAGATTTGCCGCGTTATCAAAAACATCGACCTCGATATTCGCAAGACACCAGGTGCGCATCTACGCAACCATTCAAATAATCAAATTGTCTACACGCCACCCGAGGGTGAGACCGTTTTACGAGAAAAAATGGCTAACTGGGAGGCTTTCCTACATGATCGCTCGGATATGGATCCGCTCGTCAAAATGGCAATCGCTCACTACCAGTTCGAAGCCATACATCCATTCCCCGACGGCAATGGCCGCACTGGCCGCATACTAAATATTCTATACCTAATCGATCAAGGCCTACTTGATGTGCCTATTATCTACCTCAGCCGCTTCATCAACGACCAGCGCAACGACTACTACAGACTATTGTTGGATGTGACCGTGAAACAAGATTGGGAAAACTGGATTCTCTACATGCTTAATGCCGTAGAAGAGACCGCCGGTTGGACGTACTCGAAAATCTGGTCCATCAAGCGTTTGATGGACGAAACTGTCCGCCACATGCGATTAGTCGCGCCAAAAATCTACAGCCATGAACTTGTCGAGATCGTTTTTCTCAAACCATACATGCGTATCGGTGACTTCGTTGATGCGGGGATTGGAACCCGAAAAACAGTGGCGAGCCATTTGTCTCAGCTGGTGGCGTGCGGAATGCTGACCGAACAAAAAACGGGCAGGGAGAAACTTTACATCCACACGAAGTTCCTCGAACTCCTCATGAACGACGACAATCTATGGAAACCCTATGCCTAGCATCGCTTGCGCATCCGACAACATGCCTTTACGAACGAGAATGAGCCAACACTCTGTAATGTCGATGAAATCTCTGTTCGTACGCATGATATCCGCCTCACGCGCAGTCCGTGCACCTGAGACCAGCGTCATGAGCGTTTATTTCCATAAATTGCACATGATAACTCAACTCCTCACTCAGGCTTGACCCCCCTGAACCTTTCAGGCTCTTTACGGGCCGAAACTCCAAAGATCAAAAGAACAACGGGACCGAACCAGCCCCATGGCATCCGAACGCTACAACGCCCCCGCACGCGAGAAACATTGGCAGCAAGCCTGGGAAAAAGCGGACATTTTCCGCGCTGGCGCCAATGAAAAAGGCCCCAAGTGCTACGTCCTCGAGATGTTCCCCTACCCCTCAGGGCGCATCCATATGGGGCATGTCCGGAACTACGCCATGGGCGACGTCTTCGCCCGCTACAAGCGCATGAAGGGCTTCAACGTCCTCCACCCGATGGGCTGGGACGCGTTCGGCATGCCGGCCGAGAACGCCGCCATGGAACGCAAGGTCCATCCCGGCAAATGGACCTATCAGAACATCGACACCATGCGCGGGCAGCTCAAAAGCATGGGCTTGTCCCTCGACTGGTCGCGCGAGATCGCAACCTGCTCGCCCGACTATTATCAGCATCAGCAGAAGCTGTTTCTTGATTTCCTCAAGAAGGGCATCGCCTATCGCAAGTCGTCGAAGGTCAACTGGGATCCGGTCGACCACACAGTGCTCGCAAACGAACAAGTCATTGATGGGCGCGGCTGGCGCTCGGGCGCGCTCGTCGAACAACGCGAGCTGACGCAGTGGTTTTTCAAGATTACAGACTACGCGCAGGAGCTGCTTGACGACCTCGAATCGCTGACCAACTGGCCGGAAAAAGTGCGCCTCATGCAGGCCAACTGGATCGGCCGCTCGGAAGGTATGTTGATCCGCTGGGCGCTCGACTCGAAAACCGCACCGAAGGACGTCACGGAAGTCGAAGTCTACACGACGCGGCCCGACACACTCTTTGGTGCTTCATTCGTCGCCGTCGCCGCCGACCATCCGATCGCCAAAGCTGCCGCTGAAAAAAACGTGGCACTCGCCGCCTTTTGTGATGAATGCCGGCGCATGGGCACATCGGTCGCCGACATCGAAGCGGCTGAAAAGCTTGGATTCGACACAGGCCTGCGCGCCGTTCACCCGTTCGACAAAGATTGGCAAGTGCCCATCTACGTCGCTAATTTCGTACTCATGGAGTACGGCACCGGCGCCATTTTCGGATGCCCATCAGGCGATCAGCGCGACATGGATTTTGCGCGCCGCTACAATCTCCCCGTTGTGCCCGTGATCCTGCCGCCTGGCGAAGACGCAAAGACATTCGAGCTGAAGAACAAGGCTTACGTCGATGACGGCGTCATGATCAATTCGCGTTTTCTCGATGGATTATCGACATCAGCCGCTTTTGAAGAAGCGGCAAAACGTCTCGAAAATCAGAAGCTCGGCGGCAAGGCTCAAGGCGCCCGAAAAGTCAATTTCCGCCTGCGCGATTGGGGTATTTCGCGGCAGCGCTATTGGGGTTGCCCGATCCCGATCGTGCACTGCAAAGATTGCGGCGTGGTTCCGGTCAACGAAAAGGATCTGCCAATCAAGCTGCCTGAGGACGCGACGTTCGACAAGTCAGGCAATCCCCTCGACCGCCATCCGACATGGAAAAACTGCGCTTGTCCGAAATGTAAAAAGCCCGCGACGCGCGAAACAGACACCATGGATACGTTCGTCGATTCATCCTGGTACTACGTGCGCTTTACCGCACCGCATTCCGGCACGCCGGTCGATAAGGAGGCGGCGCAATACTGGCTGCCCGTCGATCAGTATATCGGCGGCATCGAACACGCGATTTTGCACTTGTTGTATTCGCGTTTCTTCGCCCGCGCCATGTGCGACACGGGGCACCTGCAATTCGCGACCAACACGCGCGAGCCGTTCGCCGCGCTTTTCACGCAAGGCATGGTGACCCACGAAACCTACAAATCGCAAGATGGCTACTGGCTGCTGCCGAGCGAAGTGAAATTCGAAGGCGAAGGCGGCGAACGCAAGGCCTTTGAGATTTCGAGCGGGCGTCCGGCCGCAATCGGCTCGATTGAGAAAATGTCGAAGTCGAAGAAAAACCTCGTCGATCCGGATGACATCATCGCCCACTACGGCGCCGATTGCGCCCGCTGGTTTATGCTGTCGGACAGCCCACCAGAGCGCGACGTCATCTGGACAGAGGCAGGCGTTGCTGGTGCCGGGCGCTTCATCCAGCGGATCTGGCGCATTGTCGATGAGATCGCCGATAAGTACCCGGCCAAACTTGGAGCGAAACCGGCGACTTTCAGCCCGGAAGCGCTTGAAGTCCGAAAAGCCGCCCACAGGGCCCTCGACCAGGCCGGCAAGTCAATCGAGGCGCTCCGTTTCAACGTTGCCGTCGCGCAGGTTCACGAGTTCGCCAATGTGCTCCAATCCGGCTTATCCAAGTCGGGCGGAGGCTTGGATTGGGCGGCGCGGGAAGCCGGAGAACTGCTTATTCGCATGATCGGCCCGATGATGCCGCATTTAGCTGAAGAATGCGGGGCGCGGCTTGGATACAACACGTTGCTCGCGAACGAACCTTGGCCAGCCGTTGAAGCGGCCCTGCTCGTTGACGATCAAGTGACCATTGCCGTACAGGTAAACGGCAAACGCCGGGACGAGCTCGTAATTTCCCGTACCGCTGCCAATGCGGACGTGGAGGCTGCGGCATTGAAGCTAGAACCGGTCATCAAGGCACTCGAAGGCCGGCCGGTTAAAAAGGTTATCGTGGTGCCGCAAAGGATCGTGAATGTCGTTGGCTGAGATGAGAATCGGCACTGCTTCGCACTTATTCAAGAGACTGCGCGCGGCAGGCGTTGTACTTGGATTGGCCAGCGCCGTGGCCCTGACCGGCTGCGCCGATGGCAGCTCAAGTTTCCGCCCGCTCTATGGCTCGTCCGAGCTTGGCGGCGCCGGTGCTTCTGAAAAGCTGGCGACAGTCGATATTGCACCTATTCCAGGCCGCGTCGGTCAACGGCTCAGAAACGAATTCATCTTCCAGGCAACCGGCGGCGGTGAACCGCTTCCACCAGCGTATAGACTTAATGTCGCCGTGCGCGAGTCCGTATCATCGACACTCGTGAAAATCGACGGCAACGCCCGCGGACAAATCTATAATCTTGACACCCAATTTACCCTCGTGCGCATTTCGGACAAAAAGGTGGTTCTCTCCGGTCACAGCTACGGTCGCGCCGGCTTTGAGCGCCTGACATCGATTTTTGCCAACGTGCGCGCCCGCGAAGATGCAGAAAACCGCGCCGCCAAGACTGTTGGCGAGGAAATGCGCACCCGCTTGCTGGCGTATCTAGCTCAGCCTGTATGACGTTGACAGCGGGGCATAAGATGCACGCCGCTCCCGAGGTCGCTCAATGGTTGCCGTAAAGGCCGGTCAAGCGGCGGCGTTCCTCAAGTCCCCACCCGCGTCGCTCTTTGCCGTCTTATTCTACGGCACCGACCCTGGGCTCGTCAGCGAGCGTTCCAGCCGATTGGCGCGTCTTCTCGCGTCGCGCGAAAACCCCGAAGGTGAAATCCTCAGGCTCGATGACAGCGACCTGGATGAAGATACCGGGCGGCTCTTTGTCGAACTCGAAACCAGGCCAATGTTTTCCGGCCGCAAGATCGTGCGCGCGACCGCAGGGCGGCGCTTATCTGCTGCGCTGCTGAAGCCTTTGCTCAGCCAGGGACAACTCGAAGGGTTCCTGATCGTCGAAGCCGGCAATCTCAAAGCCGACGATGCCCTGCGCTCGCTCTTCGAGGGCGCCGCACATTCTGCAGCCGTCGCCTGCTACCCGGATGACGACGCCGCCATTGAGGGACTTATCAGCGAAGTCCTTTCGTCCTTCAAAGCCCGCATTACGCCCGACGGCCGCGAACTCCTCCTGTCGCGGCTCGGAGCGGACCGGTCGCTCTCACGAGCCGAAATCGAGAAACTCGCGATCTACGCCGGCGGGCGAGATACCATAACTGCCGACGACGTCGATCAAATCGTCGGAGACGCAGCCGATTTGGCACTTGAGAAAATCCCAGAAGCCGCGGCGGCCGGAGATTCATTCCGGGCGATTGCCGATCTCGGCCGCGCTATCGCATCCGGCGAAAGCGCGCAGGCAATTATTCTCATCACGCAGCGCTATTTTCTAAAACTCCATCGGATCCGTGGCGAGATTGATCAGGGGCGCAGTATTGACGACGCGCTTCGGGGCATGAGACCGCCACTCCATTTCAAACAGCGAGATGCCTTTGCCAGCCAATGCCGCCGCTGGACCCGAACGGGCCTGGATCATGCCTTAAAGCGCATTGGGGAAACGGCAAAAGCGGCGCGCCTCTCCTCTTCGCTGGAAGACACGCTTGCCGAACGCCTCGTCTTGGCCTTGGCCGGAATTGCCAACGCGTCCTCGTCCGCCGCGGCACGCCGCCGCTAGAGCCAAGTCTTAGCCCCACAAGTCTTGCCGCCATCCGCTTCGGGATTATAGTGCCCCAAAAATCCAGGGGATCTCATGACCGCACCTCGCTACGACGTCACCGGCATCGGCAATGCCATTGTCGACATTATCGGCCGCTGCGACGACGCTTATTTGCAGACCATTGGTGCCGGCAAGGGCTCGATGCGCCTCGTCGATGCGGAACAAATCGCCAAGATTTATTCTGGCATGGGACCTGCGATTGAAACGTCTGGCGGGTCGGCCGCCAATACCCTTGCCGGCATTGCGTCTTTCGGCGGCCGCGCCGGCTTTATCGGCAAAGTCGCCGACGACGAATTCGGCCGCATATTCTCCCACGACATCCGCGCTATTGGCGTCAAGTTCACCGCGCCCCCCGTCTCCGGCTCCATGCCCACATCCCGCTCGCTCATTCTGGTCACGCCCGACGGCGAACGCACGATGAATACATTCCTCGGCATCTCGACCGATCTCGACCATGGCCAGCTTGATCGCGACCTCATTCGCGATAGCGCCATTCTCTATCTTGAAGGCTATCTCTTCGACCGGCCCGAGGCGAAAGCAGCATTCCGCGAGGCGCTCGGCGAGGCAAAGCGCGCGGGCCGTAAAGTCGCTCTCACACTTTCAGACGGATTCTGCGTGGACCGTCATCGCGCCGAATTTCTGGAACTCATTCGCTCGGGCGTTGATATTCTCTTTGCCAACGAAAGTGAGATTACTTCGCTTTACGAAACTCAGAGTTTCGACACGGCCGCAGACCACGCGCGCCGCGATACCAAATTGGCGGTGCTAACGCGCAGCGCAAAGGGCTCAGTCATTCTTGCCGATGGCCAATCGATCTCCGTTCCAGCGGAAAAGATCGAAAAGGTGATCGACACCACCGGCGCCGGCGACCTTTACGCAGCCGGATTCCTATTCGGATATTCAAACGGAAAATCGCTGGAAACATCCGGCAAACTCGCGAGCATGGCCGCCGCAGAAGTCATTAGCCATATCGGCGCACGGCCTGAAGCAAACCTCGACCAATTGGCCAGGAAAAGGGGATTGCTCTCTTAATTCGAACTTTGGCGAATAGCTCAATTCCCCGACAATTGCCTGTGAACGACGTTCAGTCGCGGCCTTATTACAGCCAATTCCCAATTCAATTCGACCGTCTATTTAAATTCCCTGGAATTGGCGCCGAAACTCACCCACACTCCTTGTAACGAATCGCTTCGTTCGAGGTTTGATTAGATGCTGGAAGCACGAGGCCGCCGAGGCCGACCCAAGGGCACAGGAATTGACGACAGCGACAGAATTGCGCGCCTCGCCGAACTCCTGCGCATTCATCCCGAATTCAAACCCACGACTGCAATCCGGACCATGGGCATCGTCGATCCGTCCATCGTCCGGCGCATTCGGGACAAGTATAAGATTTATGTGCGTACGACCGCCCAGCTGAATGCGGGTGACGCTCAAATCCTGCCGCAACGGCCGCGTCAAGCAGCCGCCCCGGTACTCTTGGCTCAAAGAAGCTAACATTCTGCGGGACTGACCGCACCAACACCTGTTCAACTCAGAATATGCGAGAAACTAAAAGGGCCGCTGCCCCAAGCGGCCTTTTTTTTGTGTGTCAGAGCTTGCGCAAACTGACGGCTTCGACACGGTGGGATTCGCTCTTGCGCAGAATAAGCCGCGCCCGCCGCCGGGTCGGTAAGATGTGTTCCTCGAGATTGCGCAGGTTAATCGTGCGCCAGAGCGAGAGTGCCCGGCGATGCGCTTCATCTGGATCCATCGCCGCAAACTTGTGAAAATACGAACCCGGATCGCGGAACGCCGTGCTTCTCAAACGCATGAACCGCGTCACGTACCAATTCTCGATCACGACGGGATCGGCATCGATATAAATCGAAAAATCGATAAAGTCCGAAACAAAAGGTATGGCCTCGCCACCCTTCGGCAAGACCGCCGGCTGCAATACGTTCAGTCCTTCGATAATCAGAATATCCGGCAATTCAATACTGATCCTTTGCCCCGGCAAAATGTCGTATTGGAAATGCGAATAAACAGGTGCCTCCACTTTTTCTAACCCCGATTTCACGTCCGCCAGGAAGTTCATCAGCGTTGCCGTATCGAAACTCTCGGGGAACCCTTTGCGGTCCATGAGGCCGCGCTGCTCAAGCTCGGCGTTGGGGAAGAGAAATCCGTCCGTCGTTAGCAAATCGACGCGCGGATGGTCCGGCCAGCGTGCCAATAGGGCGCGAAGCACGCGGGCGGTCGTGCTCTTACCGACCGCGACCGACCCAGCCACTCCGATCACAAATGGGACTTTGACGTCTTTGAGACCTAAAAACTGCGACGACACCGAATGCAATTTCTGCCCGGCTGCGACGTAGAGATTCAGAAGTCGTGAGAGCGGCAGATAAATTTCGACAACTTCCTCCACCGACAGTTCTTCAATGACGCCCGACAATTCTTCAAGATCGTCAGGCTTCAATGTCATCGGCGTATCGGCGCGCAACCTCGCCCACTCGTCGCGCGTGAAGGTTCGATACGGTGAAAACGGCAGGCTGCTTGCAGCTTTCGCGACTCGCGGCTTAGCTGGGGCAACACTCTTGCGGGCACGGCGCGAAGACTTCACGATTGCCCCCGCGATGCCTTCTCGTCGAGGCCGGACGTGCCCATACGCTTTTCGAGCACAGCCAAAACCTCGTTGAGTGCGACGCCCCGGCTCTCTAGCAGAACCAGCAAATGATAAAGAGTATCGGCCGCTTCTGCCGCAAGTGCAGCCTCACTCTGCGACACGGCGGCAATAACCGTTTCAGCGGATTCTTCGGCGAATTTCTTGGCGCATTTCTCTGGCCCGGCGTCCAAGAGCTGGCGCGTATAGGACTTGGCGGAGCTTTCGCCCCGACGCGCCTTTATGGTCGCTGCCAACTTTTCGAGTGTCTTTTCGCCCATCGTACAATGCCCTTAGGCGCGCCCTAGCGACACGCCCGACCGCACACGAGCAACTTCACCCGGCCCCGTCAAGGGAAGCTTGCCAGTAGCCTGAATGTAGCCTCAACGGCAGTGAGCGGCGCTCGTTACCCGCCGATGCGCTGCCGGATGTAGTCCAGCTGATCGAAGTTGCCGAACTTAATGATCAAGTGGCCGCTTTCGCCCGAACCACGCTTGATTTCGACCTTCAACCCCAAGAGATCGGCAAGTTCCTTCTCAAAGGCTTTGGTGTCGGGATCCTTGTCGCGCACCTTCCGGCTTGGACCGGCATCATCAGTGTGCTCGCGGCCTTGGACGATATCTTCGATTTCACGCACATTGAGCTGTTCCTCGACAATGCGATGGGCCAGCGTCTCCGCGTCGTCCCGGCCAATCAGCGCACGCGCGTGACCTGCCGTCAGGCTACCCTGTTGAACCAGCGCCTGGACACCAACAGGCAACTTCAAGAGCCGCAACGTATTGGCGACGTGGCTCCGGCTCTTGCCGATGATTTCCGACACCTGCTCCTGATTGTAGCTGAAGCGCTCGATCAGATCGCGGTAACCCGACGCTTCCTCAATCGCATTCAAATCCTGACGCTGCACGTTCTCGATGATGGCAAGTTCGAGAACTTCTTTGTCCGTCAACTCGCGGACGATGACCGGAAGAGTGTGAATACCGGCCTTCTGCGCGGCGCGCCAACGGCGTTCGCCGGCGACGATTTCGAAGTCCCCAGCAGAGGCCGGATCGGGGCGCACGATGATCGGCTGCACCAAGCCCTTGGTGCGAATGGACTCTGCAAGCTCCGCCAACTCATCGTCGCGAAAGTCCTTGCGTGGATTGAGCGCGCTCGATTTGACCTGGGCGATAGCCACCATCCGCTGCTCGCCTTCAGGCGGCAACTTTGTGCCATTCTGCACAGGCTCGCCGATGAGTGAAGCAAGTCCACGACCCAAACGGCTCTTTGGCAGCGCTGATTGCATGACCTTCGTATTCCCTTGATATTATTGCTATTTTAGGAACGCACTGCAATACGCTTGGCCCCAATTAAGCGGCCTTGAACCGGCGCTCTCGTTCGATGATTTCCGTTGCCAGGCGAATGTAGGCTTGGCTACCCGCGCAATCATAATCGTAGAGCAGAATCGGCTTGCCGTGCGACGGCGCTTCCGCCACCCGCGTATTGCGCGGGATGATTGTCTCGTAAACCTTGGGACCGAAGAAGGCGCGCACGTTCTCGGCAACTTCTTTCGATAGCGACGTTCGTGCGTCGTGCATCGTCAGCACGACACCTTGAATTTCGAGATGCGGATTAAGTGTCGCGCGGATCTGATCGATCGAATCCTTCAGTTGTGAAATTCCCTCAAGCGCGAAGAACTCGCACTGTACGGGCACAAGCACTGCGTCGGCCGCCGACATGGCATTCAAGGTCAAGATATTCAGCGACGGCGGACAATCGATCAGCACGTAACTGTAGGGCGTGTCCTGGGGACGCGCGCGCTGATAGCCGATGAGTGCCGTTACCGCATCGCGCAGTTTGAACGGGCGCGTGTTGTCGTTGGGCAGCGAACCCTCGATGCCAACGAGATCGCTGTTGGCCGGCACGATATGTAATCCAGGCACCGCCGTTTGGAGGCAAGCGTCTGCAAGCGACGATGCCCCAATCAGCACATCATAAGTGGTCTTGGCGCGCGCTTCCGGCGGAATACCAAGCCCGGTCGAAGCGTTCCCCTGCGGATCGAGATCCAGCACAAGCACCTTTTCTCCAACCGCCGCGAGAGCGGTACCGAGATTGATGGCAGTCGTCGTTTTACCAACGCCGCCCTTTTGATTGGCGATCGAGATGACGCGCGGTCCGCCATATGGACCACCACCGCCACCCAAGCCTGAGACATAGCCGGCCACGGGTTCAACCCTCCGTCTTGACCTTCAACGCTTTGAGCAACACTACGCGACCCTCGGGGTCTGTGACGCTCGGTTTCAGCTCGAACTGGAAATCCCACGTTCGAGCTGCGTCTTCAAGTTCAGCCGCAACGTCGCGGCCTTTCAAGAAGAAACCGACTGTACCAGACGCAAAATACGGCGCCGCCAACCCGGCGAGACGCGGTAAAGGCGCGAGCGCCCGGGCCGTCACACAATTAACCTCCCCCACCTTAGCGTGAATTTCGGAAGATTCGATTCGCGTGCACAGGATGTCCACAGCTACTCCGGCCTCACGAGCGGCTTCCCTGAGGAATGCGGCTTTACGGTTGTCGCTCTCCACCAGCGTGTGCCGCGTCCCGCCATGTTCGGCCGCCATGATGGCGAGCACGAGGCCGGGAAAGCCCGCTCCCGAGCCAAGGTCGAGCCAAGTCTTGGCTTCATCGGGCCGCCAAGCCCAAATTTGCGCCGAATCGGCGAAATGGCGGTGCCAGACGTCATTGAGCGTGCCCGGCGCTACAAGGTTAATGGTCTTCTGCCAGCGTTTGAGCATGGCCGCATAAGTGACGAGGCGGTCTAGAGTTTCACGTGAAACGGGGAAGGCCCGCTGGAAGGCCTCAGGACCGTCGATACGGGCGATTTGAGGACTGGCCATCTGTTGGCTCAGGCCGAGCGGCGGCGGCTGGCGGCCTTTAGGTGGGCCAGCACGAGCAGCAGGGCGGCGGGCGTCATACCCTCGATCCGGCCGGCCTGGGCGACCGAGGACGGACGGTGCCGCTCCAGCTTTTGGCATAGTTCACTGGTCAGGCCTGAGATAGCTGAGTAGTCGAAATCGGGTGGTATAGCCGTTGCCTCGTCGCGGCGCAGCACGGCAACGTCCTCTTCCTGGCGATCGACATAGGACCGGTAGCGGGCGTCGGTCTCAAGCTGCTTGGCAATGGCGGGCGCTAGGTTTGCCACCTCAGGCCAGATGGCGGCAATTCGTTGGATATCGACCCCAGGGAAAGCCAGCAGCTCAAAAGCAGTCCGGCGGCGGCCATCCCGGTTTATTTCGATGCCAGATCGGGAAGCTTCATTCGGGGTAACATTGAGTTGGTTCAGCAAGTTGAGGCCGTCCGCGAGGGACTTTGATTTGGCCTCGTAGGCGGCGCGGCGCTCGCTGCCAATGCACCCCAATTCCAGACCAATAGGCGTCAGCCGCTGATCGGCATTGTCTGCGCGCAGCTTGAGCCGGAACTCGGCGCGGGACGTGAACATCCGATACGGCTCCGAAACACCCTTGGTGACGAGGTCATCGATCATCACGCCAAGGTAAGCGTCTGCACGGGAGACGACATAATGCTTCGTCCCGCCGCCTGCGGAAAGAGCGGCGTTGAGACCGGCCGCGAGACCCTGTGCACCCGCTTCTTCATAGCCCGTCGTGCCATTGATCTGACCGGCCAAAAACAGCCCAGGAAGACGCTTTACTTCCAGCGCAGGCGTCAACTCGCGTGGATCCACGTAGTCATATTCGATGGCATAGCCAGGCCGCTTGATGACGACATTTGCAAGCCCTGGCATGGTCTTCAGGAAGGCTTGCTGCACGTCCGCAGGCAACGAGGTTGAAACCCCGTTCGGATAAATCGTGTCGTCGTCGAGTCCTTCCGGCTCAAGGAAAATCTGATGCGAATTACGGTCGGCAAAGCGCACAACCTTGTCTTCAATCGACGGGCAATAGCGCGGACCGACACTGCCAATTTGACCTGAATACATGGGCGAACGGGCAAGATTGGCGCGAATGATATCGTGCGTTGCCGCCGTGGTATGCGTGATTCCGCAGGCGATCTGGGGCGTCGTTATCCGCTCGGTGAGAAACGAAAACGGCACCGGATCGGCGTCGGCCTGCTGCATTTCGAGGCCGGACCAGTCGATGGATTTGCCATCAAGCCTAGCCGGCGTCCCCGTCTTGAGACGGCCGAGATGAAGACCCGATGCGTAGAGCCGGTCCGATAGTTTGAGAGCCGGAGCTTCGCCCGCGCGCCCGGCAGGGATCTTCTGCTCGCCCATATGGATGAGGCCGTTGAGGAACGTGCCTGTGGTAAACACAACGGCTCCAGCGCTCAAGCGCTTGCCGTTGGCCAACACTACGCCTGTGACGCGGCTCTGCAATTCCCCTCCCCCTTGCGGGGAGGGGGGCAGAGCCAAGCCGTCACCAGTCGTGACGGTTATATCCTCAACGCCGCCTTCGATGACGGTCAGGTTTGCCGTCTCCCGGATCGCCCGCTGCATTGCAAGGCGATAGAGCTTCCGGTCAGCCTGCGTGCGGGGGCCATGAACGGCCGGACCCTTGGAGCGATTGAGCAAGCGAAACTGAATGCCGGCTTCGTCCGCCACCCGGCCCATAAGGCCGTCGAGGGCGTCGATCTCACGGACGAGGTGCCCTTTGCCCAGGCCCCCAATGGCAGGGTTGCAGGACATTTCGCCAATCGTGTCGAAGCTATGGGTGACCAGCGCCGTGCGCGCGCCCATGCGGGCGCTGGCTGCCGCAGCCTCGCACCCGGCGTGTCCGCCGCCAACAACAATGACGTCGAAAGTCCATTCGGTCTTCATGACTTGTCCGCGCTCATGTCTGGGACTTAACTTGATTTCAGGGCTTCAGGAGCCTACTCACAACCATTATGTGAATGGGACCAGGAGTCCCTGGTGGAGTTCGAATGAAGCGGATTGCCATTCTCGTCAAGGCGACTTGGGATGACGAGGCTCAAGTTTGGGTCGCCCAGTCTGATGATATCGAGGGCCTGGCGACAGAGGCGGCCACGCTAGAAGCCCTGCGCGACAAGGTTTTGACCATGATATCCGAACTTATGGAGCTCAATGGCACCGAAAGCGAATGGCCGGAAATACCCGTCCATTTCCTGGCTGAACAGTCGGCCCGAGTGGCTAACCCGCGATTCGCCTGATGCCGAGCTTCGAAAATGAGGTTCGAAAGGCCTTGCGAGAGGCTGGCTGCAGCTTTCACAGGCAAGGCAAAGGCGATCACGAAATTTGGCACAGCCCTATCAATGGCCGGAAATTCACAGTCGACTCGAAGATCAAGTCGCGGCACACGGCAAATGAAGTTTTGAAGCAGGCAGGACTGCCGAAGAAGTTCTGAAGACGGGGGCAAATTGCATGACAAACGAGCAGCTCGTCGGCGTGGTACTTCGGACCGTCGGCGTTCTCTTCGCACTCAACGCGGCGATCCAGCTCATTTGGTGGCTGCCGTGGGGTGCTTCAGACCGCCTCTGACAAATGATTTTTTGCTGTCAGCTAAAACGCTATCTGGCTCATCATAGGCCTTGCCCTAATTATCAAACCTTTCGAGATCGCCCGCCTTTTCCTTCCGAATACTAGCCAACCAAAAAATCCAACATCAACCCAGTGGCCGCTTGAAGACTTCCACTCAGTGATGTTCAGCGTTTTGGGGGCGTACTTGATCGCAACGACTGCGACTAACCTACGCGCACTTGAGGATTTGGCGCTGATGATGATGGCCATTGTGAGCGAACGTGCTCTGCCATCTTGGGATAACATCCGAATGAACGGCGAGTACGTGCTGCGCCTATCTGCAGGGGTGTGGCTGCTGTTCGGGGCCGATGGACTTCGCCGCTTGGTTTGGCGCGTTCGCAGACTCGGCCAAGGGCGAGAATCGTAAGCCGCCGTTGAGCCCCCCTTGCGAAGCCCAACAGGAATAACGGGGTTCGCGACCGTCGGGCATCGCAACGGTGCTTCGCGCCTTTACTCAGCGCCGACCTAGCTTCTTCGCTGACGCGTCACTGCAATTTCATGACGTAAGTAAAGGACAAGCCGTAAGTTGGAACGAAGTTTTCGGTGATGACACTCCGCATCACCTTGATCTTCATGGAGGAGCCAATTTCCGGCATGTCATAGGCCGCAATGCCGCCGAGGCTCAGCACCGTGGCACGGCGGCCATCGGGCGGAATCGCAATGCCGTTGATTTCGTCATCTTCGATTTGCGAGAAGTAAACACCGGCTAGGCCGGCTTGAAAGCGGCCTATGTGCTCTGTCACCGCGAAGTCGATATTGATCAACGAGCCGGTTTTGTAGTTCGTGTCTGAATTGGTCAGATAGTTGTTCCAATAGATTTTGGTGCTAAATTCAGTGCCCTCAGCCAAGATCGGCGGGGTGGTGTAAGTAAGCGCCATAAAGGGCGCCAAATCCCAAGTATTGTTGCCGATGTTGAGACCCTCTGTACGAACCTGCTGGGCGTCGTATTTCCCTGTTGGCATGACAATACCAGCGCCAAGTTCGATGAAGAGTCCTTCTGCAATCGGGACCGCGCCAAGAAATTGCGATGGCCGAAGTGCTCCAAAAAATCGGGACCAAGCGGCTTCGACGTAGATATCGCCCAACCCGGTTAGATCGCGGTTAGGTGCCGCGGCAAACAACCTCCCGCCAGTCTCCCCGCCAGGTAGAACGCCGGCAAATCCAATGCTTCCGCCAAACACCTCAATTGGGGGCACATAAACCAGAAAAGCTCCGGCGAAGTTACTCGCGATATCAAGACCGTTTAAGGCTGCAACGCTGTTGCCATTGCCGTCTTCGAAACCGTTGCCTGCACCGTAAACATAAATCCCGCCGCCCCAAAGACCAGGTGGCGGCAGCATAGCCGAACGCATATCCGTTCCGCCGATAGGACCCGCGACCGAGTTACCTTCTGCGGCGAAACAGTGCTGTGCAAGACAGCTCAACACGCCGGCAGCGAATAAGATCTTGCGCACTATCATGACAAATACGTCCCGGGGTGAAGTCTGCCTCCAAATTATGCAGCTGATGAGCACTTGCCGATAGTGCAAGGAGGCAGCAAGTGCGAGATTTTCGGCTTCGGAGCAGCGGGCCTACTTCCCAATACAAAATCGGCTGAAGATCTGGCCCAGCACGTCTTCGACATCGACGCGGCCAGTGATGCGGCCCAGCGCATGGGCGGCGCGGCGTACGTCTTCGGCGCGCAGTTCCGGCGCGTCCAAATCGCCGGCGAGGAAGTCCGAGAGTGATGCCGCTGCCGTTTCCAGGTTGGTTCTGTGGCGAGCCTGGGTGAGGACTGGCGCAGCCGACTCCCCAATCCTTTCGGCTGTCATCGCTCCGATGTAGGCAACCAATTCTGCCACCCCTTCGCCGGTCTTGGTGGAGATCGCCAGAGCCACTTCCCCTCCCCCCTTGTGCGGGAGGCCGGGAGGGGGGGAACCCCCAATGTCTGCTTCTGGGATTCCCCCCACCCCTAACCCCTCCCCGCGAGGGGGAGGGGGATTCACAGCGGATGCCGACACACCAGAAAATGCAACGAGGAGATCCTTCTTCGTCCGCACAACAAGGCACGTTTCACGTGAAATCGATTCGGGCGGCGAGTCCGAGCCCGATTCGGTCAGCCACAAGACGAGCTGCGCATCTTCCGCCGCCTTGAAGCTCCGCCGGATGCCTTCACGCTCAATCGCTCCCGCCGCCTCGTGCAATCCTGCCGTGTCGGAAACGATGACCGGCAGGCCGCCGAGATCAAGGCGCACTTCGATGACGTCGCGCGTGGTGCCAGCCTCTTCCGAAACAATCGCCGCCTCGCGCCGGGCAAGCGCATTCAACAGGCTCGACTTACCCGCGTTCGGTGCACCCAAGATCGCCACACGAAATCCATCGCGCAGGATCTCGCCGCGATGGCCGTCATCGAGATGTGTGCGGATTGCGCAGAGCAATGGCTTTGCTCGCTCGCGGCCTTGTGCCATCGACTGGGCTCCAACATCACCCTCATCGGAAAAGTCGATAGCCGCTTCGACCAGTCCTGCAACCTCGATGAGTTGAGCCCGCCAGCCTTCGTAAAGCGCCGACAGCACCCCGCCGGAACGCAAGGCTAAGCCGCGCTGGGCTTCCGTTTCGGCGTCAACCAAATCAGCCAAGGCCTCGATTTCAACCAAGTCGAGTTTGCCGTTATGGAAGGCACGCCGCGCGAATTCGCCGGGTTCCGCTAAGCGGCAACCAGGCACGAGAGCCAGCGCATCCAACACGGCACGCACAACCGCGCGGCCGCCGTGAACTTGGAACTCGGCAACGTCCTCGCCGGTTTCGCTGCGGGGCCCTGCGAAGTAGAGAACGAGTGCGTGATCGAGCACGGCGCCTGTCACGGGGTGGATGATGCGCCGAAGTCGGGCACGCCGGTCGAGCACTTCGGGAGCGGCCATGCGGGTTAAAGCGTCTTTGGAAGCCGGGCCCGAGACGCGAATAACCGCGACCCCTGCCTTTCCGGCGCCACTCGAAAGCGCAAAAATTGTGGAAGCGTCTGCCATCGTCATCGGGTACCCGTACTTTGGCCTGCCCGCAACCCGAACCCAGCCGGATGATCAATGTCCGAAAACCGCCTCGCCCTTGAGACCAGCCCTTATCTCCTCCAGCACAAGGACAACCCCGTGCACTGGTGGGCGTGGGGGCCTGAAGCGCTTGCCGAAGCCAAACAGACAGGGAAACCCATCCTTCTCTCGGTCGGCTACGCCGCCTGCCATTGGTGCCACGTCATGGCGCACGAGAGCTTTGAGGATCAAGGCACGGCCGACGTCATGAACGGCCTCTACATCAACATCAAAGTCGATCGCGAGGAACGCCCCGACATCGACGCCATCTACATGAGCGCGCTGCACCGGCTTGGCGAACAGGGCGGATGGCCGCTGACGATGTTTCTGGATAGCGACGCGAAGCCCTTCTTTGGCGGCACGTATTTTCCCAAGCAAGCGCAGTACGGCCGGCCCGCGTTCGCATCCGTGCTGTTGCAGATCGCGCAAATCTACCAGGAAGAGCCCGAGCGCGTGCGCGGCAATGTCGAAGGCTTGATGGCGGCGCTGCAGGAGCGTGCGCCGAGCCGAGGCGGGTTCACGGCGACGGAAGCCATGGTGCAAGACTTGGTGGCGCGCATCACGAATGCCATGGACAACGAACACGGTGGGTTGCGCGGAGCCCCGAAGTTTCCGCAATGGAATGTGCTGTGGCTGTTGTGGCGTGGTGCCATGCGCTTTGATGACATGGCGGCGAAAGAAGCGGTCGTGACGACGCTGACGCACATTTGCCAAGGCGGTATTTACGACCACGTCGGCGGCGGATTCGCGCGCTATTCGGTCGACGAGATCTGGCTCGTGCCGCACTTCGAAAAGATGCTCTACGACAATGCGCTTCTCATCGACCTTCTGACCGAGGTCTGGCGCGAAACACAAGAACCTTTGTTCGCGCAGCGCATCTCCGAGACCGTTGACTGGCTGAAGCGCGAAATGATCGCGGAAGGCGGTGGTTTCGCGGCGTCGCTGGATGCTGACAGCGAGGGCGAGGAAGGCAAATTCTACGTCTGGACAGCGGCTGAGATCGCGGATGTTTTTGGCGCAGAAGACGCGGCCTTTTTTGGCTCTGTTTATGACGTCACGCCCCACGGGAATTTCGAAGGTCATACCATTCTCAACCGGCTTGGCAGTCTCGCCATGCTCAGCGACGAAGACGAAAAACGCCTGGGGGAAATGCGCATCAAATTGTTTGCCCGCCGCGCGCCGCGTGTCCGGCCCGGCTGGGACGACAAGGTGCTCGCCGATTGGAACGGACTGATGATCGGCGCGCTCGCCCGCGCTGGCGTCGTGTTTGAGAAGCCCGATTGGATTGCGCTGGCCGATACCGCGTTCAAATTTGTTTCAGAGTCGATGGCTCGAGACGGCAATCGACTTTGGCATTCCGCGCGCGCGGGCCGCTGCACCGCGCCGGCGTACCGCGTCCGATTATGCCAACACGATTTTCGCGGCGTTGCGGATGCTGCAGGCCAAAGGCGATCCGAAATATCTCGATTCCAGCGATCGCCTGGTCGCAAACGCTCGACGCGCATCATCGCGACGGCGATGGCGGAGGATACTACACAGCCGCGGACGATACGGACGATGTCATCGTGCGGCTGAAATCCGCCCATGACGACGCGGTGCCAAGCGCCAACACGATCCATCTGTCAAACCTGATCGCCCTTGCCGCCCTGACCAGCGCCGCCACCTACGACAGCCGGGCGAGCGAACTCTACGGTGCTTTCCAAGGCGAGATTGCCAAAGGTCCGGTTGGCCATTGCGGACTTCTCGCCGCTTCGCTCGACTTGGGGAAATTGACCCAAATCATGGTTTTAGCGGCTCATGACGGCAAAATGGACGCCCTGCGGCAATCTCTGCTTTGTACATCCAACCCAGGGGCATTAGAATTTATAGTCCAAGTTAACAGCGATCAGCCGCGGTTGGCCGCGCTTGATGGCAAGCTAAAAAGGAATTCTAGTACAATGGCTTATATCTGCAGTGGTCCGGTTTGTGGCGCGCCCGTAGATGAACCAGGTGTCCTGAAACAGCGACTAGAGATGGTCCGGCGTGCCCGGACGTCCGCGGTTTAGGAGTTTACGCTATTGAAATCATTGGTCATCTAGGACCAACTGAAGATGATAATGGGTCGGCAGTGGCGCTCAAGGGCAAATCACGCTCGAACGTCAAGATGCCGTCATGGAGTGTTTCGCATGGGTGCTAATTCAGCGATGTTCAGTGAGCCGCGTGCGGAGCTAGGCGCTCCGCGCAGCGGTAAGTATTCTGCCGCCGAAATCCAGGCGCTCAAAGAACGCGATAACACCACGAACATCGGCTACCTCGCCAGCGTCTACGCAATCATGCTGGCAACCATCGTTGTCACGGTTTGGAGCTGTCTCGCAGCGCTCGACGGACGCCTTAGCTGGGCCGTCGCCGTCCCGGTTTCCGTTTTGTCGGTTATGATCATGGGGGCATCCCAGCACCAGCTCGGCGGTGTGATTCACGAGGGCACGCATTACATCCTGTTCGCCGACCGCAAGCTGAGCGAACTCGTTTCCGACTGGTTCGCCGCCTTCCCGATTTACACGTCGACCTACGCTTTCCGCATTCATCACCTCGCGCACCATCAATTCGTCAACGACCCCGAGCGCGACCCAAACTTCGATCAGGCCAAAGAAAGCGGCCATTGGCTCGATTTTCCCGTAGCGCATATGGAACTTCTTTGGGCAATCGCACGGCTGTTGTGGTTCCCCAATCTCGTTCGCTACATTGCAGCTCGCGCCAAGTATTCAGCGATCGGCGTCGATACAAATCCTTATGCGGTCACATCGCACAAAGCGTCACGCTGGGTCGTTCGCATGGGCATCTTGTTCGCGCTCGGTGCGCCGGTGGCGTCTATCATCCTGCTGGGGATGAAGGAGCCAGCCTGGGCAACAGCCACGTTGATCGCAATGTGGGCCGTCGTCTGCGTGTATTATGCCGTGATTCCTGAGGGTCATTTCCAGAAGAACAAGATTGATCCGGTTATTTCGCATCGCGTCACCGCAATCGGGCGCATGACTTGGCTCGCGCTCGTCTATGGCTTCGTCACGGCCATGGAAATCATTTACGATGTGCGCGCGTGGAGCTTTTTTGGTTTGCTTTGGATCTTGCCGCTCTTCACGACGTTCCCGCTGTTCATGATATTGCGCGAATGGATTCAGCACGGCAACGCCGACCGCGGCCGCTTAACCAATACCCGTATCTTCCTCGTGAACAATCCGCTCGTGCGGTATGCCGTCTTCCCCTGGGGCATGGATTATCATCTACCGCACCACTTGTTCGCGTCCGTGCCGCATTACAAGCTGAAGGAACTGCATGAAGTCCTGTTGCGCGATCCGGAATATCGCGAGAAGGGCGTCATCGTCGAAGGCTGGAAGAATGCGCCCAACTCTGCGAGCGGACATCCGACGATTATCGAGGTTCTGGGGCCAACGTGCGCTGGAACATCGACAGAAGCCCACGTCGATGATGCGACCCTCGAACTCGCCGATGTCAACGACAAGGCCGGCGTACAAAAGCATATCGAGGCGTCTCGGCTGGAGGCTCATACTTAAGGGTCCAATTTGAGCATCAAGTGACTGATACAACTCGATTCTCCTGAGTTGTGCATAAAATCCTGTAAGTCAAGAAGAATCTTGATATCTGTAGCTAGTTAAGCTACATAACTAAAAGTCACTCCCGGCGAGCATGCTCGTCGGATAGGCCGCGGCTCGCGCTGCGGCCTTTTTATTTTTCTGATACCGTGAGCGGATAAGTCGCATCATCGCTTACATCGACGGCTTCAATCTCTATCACGCGATAGACGATATCGGGAAATTCAATTCCCGAAAACCAAACTCGTCTATGGTAAGGCGACCCCATTTGAAATGGCTAAATCTCTGGACGCTTTGTGAAAGTATGGCCCGGTCAGGTGAAACCCTGATGGAAGTTAACTACTTCTCAGCCTACGCAACTTGGCTTCCAGATGCGCATAAACGACATCTCGAATACGTGAAAGCACTGAGGCACACGAACGTCAGCTGCATCTTGGGTCACTTCAAAGACAAGAAGCTGCGCTGTAAATCATGTGGCGTAACTTGGGTTGGTCACGAAGAAAAAGAAACCGACGTTCATATCGCGGCAAGAATAGTTTTCGATGCCTGCGAGGACCGATTTGATCGGGCAATACTCATAACGGCAGATAGCGATTTGGCGCCAGCGTTGAATATTGTGAAAACTCGATTTCCAGCAAAACAAATTTTTGTAGTGTCACCACCCGATCGGTTTAACCACGCTCGAAGCTTGAAGCCTGCTTTTATGCTGACTCCCGGCCGCCTCGAACAACATCTACTTCCGGAATCAAAATTAGACGTGAACGGACAACTGTTGTTCCAAAGGCCCGCGAACTATTGTCCACCACGCTAATTAAGTATTCATGCTCTGGAAGAATTCGCCGTTGGTCTTCGTCGATTTCAGTTTGTCGATGAGGAATTCGATGGCGTCCATCGTGCCCATGGGATTGAGAATGCGGCGCAGCACGTAGACTTTCTTGAGCTGATCTTTCGGAACAAGCAGCTCTTCTTTGCGCGTGCCGGAGCGTGCCACGTCGATTGCCGGGAATACGCGCTTATCCGAGACCTTGCGATCCAGAATGATTTCCGAGTTACCCGTGCCCTTGAATTCTTCGAAGATGACTTCGTCCATTCGCGAGCCGGTATCAACAAGTGCGGTCGCAATGATGGTCAGCGAGCCACCCTCTTCGATGTTACGTGCGGCGCCGAAGAAACGCTTCGGGCGCTGCAGGGCGTTTGAATCGACACCACCCGTCAAAACCTTACCGGATGACGGAACGACGGTATTGTAAGCGCGGCCGAGACGCGTGATCGAGTCGAGCAAAATCACCACGTCGCGCTTATGTTCGACCAAACGCTTGGCTTTTTCGATAACCATTTCGGAAACCTGCACGTGGCGCGACGGCGGCTCGTCGAAGGTCGAGGAGATAACCTCGCCTTTCACGGAGCGCTGCATGTCGGTGACTTCCTCGGGCCGCTCGTCAATAAGGAGCACGATCAAATAGCATTCCGGATGATTAGCCGTGATCGAGTGCGCGATATTCTGAAGAAGTACCGTTTTGCCCGTGCGCGGCGGCGCAACGATCAAAGCACGCTGGCCCTTTCCGAGCGGAACCACGACGTCAATCACACGCGGCGACAAATCCTTGATTGTCGGATCTTCGGTTTCCATCTTGAGCCACTGCGTCGGATAGAGCGGCGTCAAGTTATCGAAATGGCTTTTATGCTTGGTTGCTTCGGGATCTTCAAAGTTGATTTGATTGACTTTGAGTAGAGCAAAGTAACGCTCCCCGTCTTTTGGACTTCTAATCTGACCTTCAACAGTATCTCCGGTGCGCAGGGCAAAACGGCGGATCTGCGAGGGCGAAACATAAACGTCATCGGGACCGGGGAGATAGTTGGCGTCCGGCGAGCGCAAAAAGCCAAAGCCGTCTTGGAGAACTTCAACGACGCCCGTGGCGATGATGTCGGTTTCCTGGGTCGCAAGCTGTTTCAGCGTCGCGAACATAAGTTCTTGCTTACGCATGGTTGAAGCATTTTCGACGCCGGCTTCTTCGGCGAAGGTCACCATCTCAGCGGGAGATTTCCGCTTCAGGTCCTCGAGCTTCATTTCCTTCATAGATAACTCCGAAAGTGCCACGGCATAGGGGGCGGGAAGGTGCGACGGAGCCGGGCTAAAAATGGGAATTTCGCGGGGGCAAGGCAGGGCGCCTTGCTGGTAGGTTGGCGGCCGAACAGCCCGACAACCCGCCGACGGCTCGTTGGCCATCGGGCTACGATCCGTTGTTGAGACGCGACCTGTATAACAGATCCATCATCCGCCGCAAAGGCCTCAGAACGGCTTCACGACGACCAAAATGACGATCAGGATCATGAGTACTGTCGGTGCCTCGTTCCAAATCCGCCAATGTCGCTGTGGCTTTTCATTCCGGTCTTCGCCAAAACGCCGCACGGCCCCGGAAAAGTAACCGTGAACCGCAGTCAACGCCACGACCAGCGCCAATTTGGCGTGAAACCAAGGTGCCAAGAGATGCCCCCCGGTCCAGGCCAACCACAAGCCAAGCACCCAAGCCAGGATCATCGCGGGATTGATAATAACCCGCAGTAGGCGCCGCTCCATGACCTTGAAGGTCTCCGACTGATTAGACCCTACCTCAGCTTCGCAGTGATAAATGAACAATCGTGGGAGATAGAGCATTCCGGCCATCCACGAAATAATCGCGATGACGTGAACGGCTTTGACCCACAGGTACGCCCGCTCGCCCAAAATGGCGACGACGGCTGCAATCAGCAGCACCGTCAATGCCAACGCAATGCCGGCGCGGAGAGCAGGCTTTTCACTTCGAGAAATCATGGTTCGTTGTAAGCGCTGGCCGCAGCCATGGTCAACGCCTGCCTCTTAATTTGCCCAAATTCAACGCTCACGTTACAAAAATACGCAATTCAAATCCGGAACCCACGTATGCGAATTTTTGCGGTTATAGCGGCTTTTTTCGGCTTAGTGGTTCCTGTTGGGGCCGTCGAATTGGATAAATTCGATGGTCTCGAACAGCTGGTCGTTGGAAAGACCCGCATCATGATCAACAATTCTTCGACCTTCCAATGCGGCCAGCGCCTGATATTCGAAGCGCCCGCTGCCAAGGTCAAACGGGGTGAAGTCACTTTTCAGGTCAAAACGATTGCGGCCGCCAAAGGCGAATGCGGCTGTAAAGCTCGTACCAATGATTTTCATCTGTACCGGTCACGGCGAATAAGGACCGACAATAAAGGCTATTCTCTACCCGATGAACTGGTCGCCAAAGGCCGGATAGGTCCGTCCGGCAACCGGACTTTCGTGGTTGCCGCCATCCACAGAGTCGAAGTCCGCTTTGACTATTACATCAACTTCGATTGCACCGATTGACCGGCCTACACCGCCCGCCGCACGCGCGCGACAAGCCGGGCTACATTTTCAGGCGGTGTTTGGGGAACTATTCCGTGGCCCAAATTGAAGATGAAACGGCGGCCCTCCATCAGTTCCAGGATTTCATCGACCCGCTGGTCGAGCTTATCGCCGCCAGCTACGAGCAGCAACGGATCGAGATTGCCTTGCACGACGACATTCTCATCTTCAAAAGCTTCGCGCATCATGTAGGGCGGCGTCGCCGTATCGCAGCCAATGCCATCGACGCCGGTCTCGGACACATACCACACAGCTGCTGGCCCTGCTCCCTTAGGAAATCCAATCACCGGCACATCGGGATGGCGCTCCCTCAAGGCTTCGCGAATGCGCTTCGTCGGTGCAACCACCCAGCGATCAAATTCGTCGTCCGGCAAACTTCCAGCCCACGTATCGAAAATCTGCAGACAATCGGCACCCGCTTTAACTTGTCCGTCGAGATATATAATCGACGTTTCAACCAGCAAATCGATCAGCTTTGAGAAACCTGCTTCATCCCGGTACGCCCATAAACGCGCTTCCGCTTGATCGGTCGATCC
Organism: uncultured Alphaproteobacteria bacterium; assembly: GCA_963819605.1. Lineage (GTDB taxonomy): Bacteria > Pseudomonadota > Alphaproteobacteria > Rhizobiales > Hyphomicrobiaceae > Hyphomicrobium_B. Next base: position 48,252 of record CAWFWU010000013.1, read on the forward strand.
CTCGCCCTGGACCATGTAGGTCGCAACCGTCCACGGCGCGCCGCAAAAACCGATGAGCGCCGTTTCGCGCGGTAGATCCTGTCGAAGGCGCGCTACGGTCTCCCAAACGAGCGCGAACTTGCTGGCCGTAGACTTCAAATCGAGTCGGCGCAAGCCGTTGACATCACGAATCGGATCGAGCCTTGGACCTTCGCCCTCAACAAAGCTCAAAGGTTGCCCAAGCGCATCGGGCACAACCAGGATATCGGAAAACAGGATGGCAGCGTCAAAGCCGTAACGCCGGATAGGCTGCAACGTAACTTCGGCGGCAAGAGCCGGAGTGTAGCAAAGCTTGAGGAAGCCCCCGGCCTCAGCCCGCGTCGCCCGGTACTCGGGCAGATATCGTCCTGCCTGACGCATCAGCCAGATCGGCGGCGGCGACAGAGCGTGCCCTTTGAACGGTTCCATGAACCGGCGGACCACTTGCGTTGATGTACCCTCTCGCATCGTCAAACTTCCCTGCACTTCAAATTCTAAATTAGATTCTTTAGGTATTACTGTTTTGACTCTTAGTGCTGTGGTTGTCGGGGATCCACGAGTTATCCCGGGACATGGCACCCGTCATACATGCCCCTGCCCACTGCCTACGAGGTCTAGGCCGTTGCTGCAAGACGGCGCAATAGCCTAAATAACGTCAATTAATTCAGAGGGTTACTTCGTGGCTGCAGCAGCAATCTAAAGGAACGAGCTGTTGATAGCCTTGGGATAATCAGCTGGATTGGCATTGGTCATCCGCGAGCGTTGCATCTTGGGCAAAAAAGAGTTCGCTTTCGCCGAAATGTGGGTATCACGGTGGATGAGAGATAAGTTGTTCTCTCAACCCGGATAGGGCCGGTCTGAGCGCTGGATAACCTACGACTTTATCAACATCGCTTGCGTTGGTTTCACAGGAGACAACTCGAAGCAAAATGCCCAATCCAGCACCCTCTCTCTTTCATATGCATCTGGTATCGGATGCGACCGGCGAGACCTTATCGGCGATCGCCAAAGCGGCGGCGGTTCAGTATCCGAACGTGCGTCCGATCGAACACATGCATCCCCTGGTTAGAACACAACGGCAATTAAAGAGGGTTCTCTCGGAAATCGGCAAAGAGCCGGGAATCGTCCTCTACACCGTAGTCAATAAGGCATTGGGAGAAGAACTTGAGCAGCACTGCAAAGTTTTGAACGTGCCGTGTCACGCGGTGCTAAAGCCCATCATGCAGATTTTTGAGAGCTATCTGGGGGCTCCGCAAACGCCAACAGTTGCGGGTCAACATGTTCTGGACGCCGATTATTTCCGCCGGATCGACGCCATGAATTTCACAATGGCCCACGATGACGGACGGCTGCCGGCAGATCTCAGCGATGCGGATATTATCGTGCTCGGAATTTCGCGCACATCTAAGACACCGACCAGCATATATCTTGCGCAACGCGGATATAAGACGGCGAACCTGCCGCTCGTGCCGCAGGTTGCGCTGCCAGCGGCATTGACAGAGCCTCACACCGCTTTTGTCGTTTGTCTTGTCGCCAATGTCGATCGCCTCGCCGAAGTGAGGCGTAATCGTGCGGTGCTTATGGCGGATCGCGACCTTAAGTCTTATGTGGACCGGGACGCCATTACGGCAGAAATCGCTTATACGCGCCGCACCGCAGCCAAGAATGGCTGGCCCATCATTGACGTTACGCGGCGATCGATCGAAGAATCTGCCACCATGATTTTAAAACTGCTCCATGATCGCAAATCGGGTGCTAACGCCGATGCCGAGGCGAATCATGACTGACGCGGTGCGCCTCATTCTGGCATCAGCCAGTTCCGCTCGCAAGACGATGCTCTCCGCAGCAGGACTGGCATTCGAGTGCATGCCGGCTCAAATCGACGAAGATGCAATCAAGGCCGGCATGATGAGAGCAGCGCCGAACGTCGAGCCAAGCGATATCGCAGCCCGGCTTGCGGCGGAGAAGGCCATCGCTGTCTCGATAAAAAACCCCGGCGCCTTGGTGATTGGATCAGACCAGGTGCTGGCGCTTCGAAACCGCATCATCTCCAAGGCGGAAAATTTGACTGAAGCGAGGGCAATACTTTCGCGGCTGCGCGGGCGTGTACATGAACTTGTTTCAGGCGTGGCGCTGGCTCAAAACGGTAACGTCTTATGGGAAGGGATTGACGGCGCGGAATTGACCATGCGGAACTTTTCAGACGAGTTTTTGTATAGATATTTGGACCAAGCCGGCACCCGGATACTCGGGTCGGCCGGATGCTACGAACTGGAGGGATTTGGGTTGCAATTGTTTGACAGCGTGGAAGGCGACTATTTCACAATTCTCGGCATGCCGCTTTTGGCGCTGCTGGCTGAGTTGCGCAATCGCGGCGTTGTCATGTCATGAAAAAAGCATGTGTTATCGGCTGGCCGATTGAGCATTCGCGTTCGCCGCTCATTCATGGACATTGGCTGAAAAAATATGGCATCGATGGCGCCTATACCAAGGAGCCGGTGAGACCGGAAGACGTTGGCCACTTTCTCGGATCACTCGCCGAATGCGGTCTTTCTGGCTGCAACGTAACGGTACCGCACAAAGAGGCAGCATTCGCTGCAGCAGAGATCAAAGATCCGTCCGCTATTGCTGTTGGCGCTGCCAATACGGTCTGGCTCGAGCGCGGGAAACTCGCATGCTCCAATACAGACATCTACGGTTTCATGATGCACCTCAGTCAAGCGGCATCCAACTGGAAAGCGGTAAAAGGACCGATCATGGTGCTTGGCGCCGGCGGTGCCGCGCGGGCTATTGTGTTTGGCTTTCTTGAAGCAGGGCGGACGGACATTCGGGTTTTTAATCGATCGATGGAACGCGCCCGGGCACTTGAGGCGCACTTCGGTAAATCGGTGAAGGCTTACGATTGGCAAGGGCGCAATGAGCACGTGCCGGCCGCAGCAGTGATTGTCAATGCGACGGCATTGGGGATGAAGGGTGCCGGAAACCCAGAAATCGAATTCGCGGATGCGCGTCATGACTGCATTGCCGCTGATATCGTCTACGTGCCGCTTGAAACGGCATTCCTCAAATCGGCTCGTGCACACGGGCTGACGGCCGTCGATGGTCTTGGAATGCTCCTTCACCAAGCCGTGCCCGGATTTGAGAAATGGTTCGGGGTTCGGCCTGAAGTTACAGACGAACTGCGGCAGAGCATCGTTGCCGATATCGAGGGCCGCTGATGCTGATTGTTGGCTTGACGGGTTCAATCGGCATGGGGAAATCGACGGCGGCGGCCCGATTTCGTGCGCTGGGCATCGGGGTGTTTGATGCGGATGCGAAAGTGCATGACCTTTATGATCGTGCGCTTAGCGGCGATATCGAAGCGGCATTTCCGGGGACCACGAAGCACGGCAGAGTAGACCGGGTCAAGTTGTCGGCTGCATTGCTGGCTTCGCCGCATAAACTGTCAACTCTCGAAGCCATCGTTCATCCTCGCGTGCGCGAAGCCGAGGGTGAGTTCCTGCAGCAGGAATGGGCGCGCGGAGCCAAAATGGCGGTGCTTGAAATTCCACTGCTTTTTGAGACGAACGCCGAAAAGCTTGTCGATGTTGTTGTTGTTGTGAGTGCGCCCGAGGACATTCAGAAAGCGCGGGTGCTGGCGCGGCCTGGGATGTCGGACGCGAAACTCGCCAAGCTGTTGCAACGGCAGATGCTGGATGAGGAAAAACGCAAACGTGCTGATTTCGTTGTGGACACGAGTGGTCCAGTCAAAGTCTGCGAGTCGCAAGTTGATGCTATTGTGACGGCGCTGGCGGGGCGGCCAGGTGATGCGTTTCAACGTCACTGGGGCTGATAGTGTTGTGATCAGCAAGGCCTCATAGGGAGTACGCCGTTTGCGCGAAATCATTCTCGACACCGAAACGACGGGACTTGATCCCAAACGTGGCGACCGCGTCGTCGAAATCGGCTGTGTCGAGATTTATAATCGCATTCCGACGGGGCGCGAGTTCCATTGTTTTATCAATCCGGAACGTGACGTTCCGGTTGAAGCCGAGAACGTGCACGGGATTTCGACGACTTTCCTGAAAGACAAACCGCTCTTTGCCAAAGTCGTGACGCCGTTTCTCGATTTTATCGGCTCCGACACGCTCGTCATTCACAACGCGCAGTTTGACATCGGCTTTCTGAATTTTGAGTTGGAACTCGCCGGCAAGACCGCGTTGCAGATGAGCCGGGTAGTCGATACGCTTGCACTCGCCCGGCGCAAGCATCCAGCAGGCCCCAACAGTCTTGATGCGCTGTGCAAGCGCTACGGCGTCGATATGTCCAAGCGCACGAAGCACGGAGCATTGATCGACTGTCTCCTGCTGGCCGAAGTTTATGTCGAACTGCTCGGTGAGCGGCAAGCGGCGCTCGGTTTACAAAGCAAGTCGGCGCCAGCGAGCAGCAGCAATAAGTCCGTACGCAACGTCAAGATGGGCGCGGCCCAGCGGCAACAAGCCTTGCCTGCGCGCGTAGACGCGCAGGGTGAAGCTCAGCACCGGGCATTTATCGGGGAACTTGGAGCGAAGGCAGTCTGGCTCAGGTATTGGCAGACAACTCAAACTTGATCGCGACTCCGTTTAGGAATCGAGTTTCTGGCCAGCGCTTCCGCCCATTTCCTGTTTGCGTTTGAAATACAAAGCCGCGAAATCGATCGGGTCAAGCAGCAAGGGGGGAAATCCACCTTCGCGTGTGACGTCTGCAATGAGGCGGCGGAGAAACGGGAAGAGAGTCATTGGGCCGGAAATCAATAGGAACGGTTCGAGTGCCTGATCCGGAATGTTCTCAATCTTGAAAAGGCCGGCATAGTTCGCTTCAAAGACATAGATGGTCCCCAAATCATTGGCGGCGGTTGCCTTGAAAAGGATAGCGCTCTCATAGACGTTGGTATCAATGCGTTCGGACTGAACATTGACTTCGACCTTAATATTCGGTGGTTCGCTCGGGCCGGTGAGAAGTTTTCGGATGTTCGGGTTCTCGAAGGACAAGTCTTTGATGTACTGACTGAGGACCTTGGCTTGTATCGGAATGATCGAGTCGCCGTCTAATTTGCCCGGTTGCCCGTTACTGCTTTGAGTCATTTTTGCTAGGTATCCTGTAGCCATAGTCCTGTCAGGTTGAGCGTGCGTCGCTATCACAGCGCGAATTGAGACGCAATTCCGTGGTCTAAAACATGATCATGTGTTGGGTTTTGACTTACGGGCATTTGCGGTTTGCTCTTCAATCCGCTCATAGTCGCCTTCAATAATGACAGTCCGTCCTGCCGGCTTATCGGCCGGGTCATCGGATGTGGGGCCGGTCGTGGTCCCTGACTTAAACCGGCCTTCAAATATAGACGCATCGGTCGTTGAGCCTGAATGAATGTGCGGCCGCGCCCAGCGGGCCGCCAGCGCCCGGACCGGCGACAGCAGCAGGAGCAGACCCAGAATATCCGTCGTTAGCCCCGGTAGAATAAGGAGGATGCCCGCCGTCACTACTAATAGGCTATCGAACATCGGTTCAAGCCCGCTATGTCCGGCCTCAATTTCCGCGAATACGCGGCTAAAAACCGATATACCTCGCTGACGGACGACAGCTATACCTAAAAAAGCAGTAAGGATGACGATCAGAAGGACCGGCCAAAAGCCAAGCCAGCCACCAACCTTTATTAAAATAGCGATTTCCACCAGCGGAAGGGCTAGTACGGCCAGTATCACAGCTAGGCGCAGAGGTTGTGGCATGGCGGTCCGTGGGTTCTGCAATACTCTACCCGGTGATCCAGGCGCGGCCAAATGCGATATCAAGTTGGCGGATTGGCAAACCGCGCTTACATTAGTCGAGACAAGGCGGAAGGACCAAGTATCGCGGTCCTTGGTGACTAGACGGATGCAATTCGGGATGAATGGCCAGTTGGACCTTATTACCCTCATTTCACTCATTATAGCAGCAGTGGCGATTATGAAACTGCGCAGCGTTCTCGGCACAAGAACCGACGAGGATGATGCCCGAATCGAGCGCCTCAAAGCGCGTGACCGGGCCGCCGCAGACGGCAAGCCTCCCAATCCTAGCGGAGAAGTCATCACGTTGCCCCGGCGCGATGGAGAAGGTCCAGTCGTATCTGACGGCGCGGATGCAGCGTTGAACGCTGGCGAAGCGCGGATACGCGCTTATCCTGCTAGCGATCCGTTGACCATTGATGGATTGCTTGCAATCAGCAAACTAGACCGTGATTTCGATCCAGAACCGTTCCTACAGGGCGCCAAGCAGGCCTATGAAATGATCGTTTCTGCATTTGCCAGCGGCGATCGAAAGGCCTTGAAGGATTTGCTTAGCCGCGAAGTCTTCGATGGATTTACGGCGGCAATCTCTGAGCGCGATGGCCGCGGAGAGTTGGTCGATCAGCAGTTCGTTGGCATCAAGAAAGCCGACATTGTTGGTGCTGAAGTGCAGAACGGTGCTGCGACTGTGACAGTCAGGTTTTTGAGCGAGTTGATTACGGCAACCCGCGATAAGGCTGGTGCTGTCGTCGGCGGTGACCCGCAGCGAATTTCCGAGGTCACGGACATCTGGACGTTCAGCCGCGATGTTTCAAACAAGCGGGCGCTGGAAAATCCCAATTGGAGATTGGTCGAGACACAGCCGCCGAATTAGAGCAGAATTGGCAGCTGTGATGGCCAATCAGCTTGCCAAGCCCGTGGGGAACGCGGGGCTGGGCATTTCACGGGGTTTAGGGGTTGCAACGTTCGATGCAACGGACACGGGGCTTGACCAGCGCCGCGGCTAAGGCTGCGGTCTGTTTTGGCGGTTGCCTGATTTCAACCGGACTTGCCTCAGGCCTAAAGGCCGGTCAGGGTAGCAAAGTTCGCCATGGCCAACGCCCTGCAGAGCAAGCCTTTACTCCAAGCGCGACCCCGAAAATGACCGCCAAACAGAAAGCAACTCAAGCCATTGCAATGACACCGGTTGCGTTCGCCGGGCTTCCTGGCTGGGAGGCTGACGATCACTTGGCGGCGTTCAAAGCTTTCTTGGCGTCATGCGGGCCGGTTTTGGCAGTGGCAAATGGGGGTAGCCGTACCGGAGCCGTAGCAACGTCCCGAGCGCTGCGGGATGTTTGCCAGCTTGCAGTTCTCCAAGCCAAAAACGGAAAGTTGACGCGAGCCTCGGCCCGGGCGTTTTTTGAAACTTACTTCCGCGCTGAGCGCGTTGAACAGGCGATCGCTCCGGGACTACTCACCGGCTACTACGAGCCATTGATCAAGGCGTCCCGAATCCCGACAAGTGTTTTTAAAACTCCTGTTTATAGACGTCCGCCGGATCTCGTGAATGTCGTCGCTGAAAGTGAGCGCGGGGCGCAAAGCCATAAGTTCACGCATCTAAGGCAAACCGCAGCCGGTCTCGTACCACATATGACGCGGGCGGAGATCGAGCAGGGAGGTCTTAGTGGCCAGAATTTAGAGCTCCTTTACTTCCGCGACCCGGTTGATGTTTTTTTCATTCAAGTTCAGGGCTCAGCCCGGATCGAACTGCCTGAGGGCGAACAAATCCGCATTACCTACGATGGCAAGAATGGCTATCCCTACACTTCGATAGGCCGGGAGCTTATTGAAAGCGGGACGTTCAGCCCCGACACGATGTCACTCAAGGCGCTTGCAAACTGGCTGAAAGACGATCGCGCCCGGGCGGCGCCGGTGATGTGGAAGAACCAGTCCTACGTCTTCTTCCGGGAACTCAAAGGTACCGAGGCCGAAGGGGCCATGGGGGCATTGAGCATTTCATTGCAAACCGGCCGAAGCCTTGCTGTCGATACCGGTTTTCACGCTCTCGGCACGCCCATTTTCGTTGTGGCACCGACCCTTACCCATGCAGGAAAACAGGACGGTTTCAACCGGCTGATGATTGCCCATGACGTCGGCTCGGCCATCAAGGGCCCAGAGCGTGGCGACATATTCTTTGGTTCTGGTGACAAGGCCGGAAGTGTCGCCGGAGTTACGAAGCATCCGGGGCGATTCTATATTTTGCGTCCTACAGCCGGAACAAGCGGCACGGAAATCGCGGATCAGACACCTTGAAGAAGCCAGTTGGTAAGAGTGGCCGGCGGCATCTCGACGACGACGAGGCCGCCGATTGGGACCACACTGCAAAGACTATTGAACCCCTGAAACGCGCTAAAAGCCGGGTGCGATCCGCGCGTGAAAACGCGACCGCCGATATTCCGCCGCGACAGACCGGCGACGTCTTGGCCGTTGACGTTCGCGGCCGGGTAAAATTAGGGACGGCTGCGAGTGCAGTGAAAGCCTTGGACGTGCCGCCGCGTAAAACTGTGGTGCCTGCCATTGCCGAATTCGACCGCAAGACTGCGAAAAAGCTGCGATCCGGGCGTGTTGAGATAGAGGCGCGTCTGGATCTTCACGGTATGCGCCAGGATGAAGCACATGGTGCCTTGCGGAGTTTTCTACACCGCGCGCACGGCCGGGGTCAGCGCTGGGTTCTGGTGATTACCGGGAAGGGAAGTTTAGCAAGCCGGGCCGGCGACTCCGGCGACGATGTTATTCCAGTCCGTGATCGTGGAGTCTTGAAGCGCAATGTTCCGCGTTGGCTCGAGGAGCCCGATCTTCGTGCCCTTGTCGTCAGTTTCACGGTGGCGGCCCAATCCCACGGCGGCGACGGAGCATTGTACGTGCATCTGCGCAAGAAGGGCTGAATTGACGAGGCACAGATTGGGTTCTCCGCGCTACGAATCATTTGGGTGAATCAGCCGAACGAAATCCTGGGCAGCGTTCAGACCCCTGCAGGTGGTATCGCCGGCACCATTTGAGGCACAAACCCTTGATCTTAGGATCTTGTTTAGAAATCGGCTCCAACGTCGATTTTGGGCGTGTTTACTGATTCGCAGAACAAGGTGCGCGTCGCCCGCTTGAAATGAAAATTACTCGTGAAACGACGGTTGGCATTGGCTGTCCTGGCATTGGCATTCGCAGGCCTTCTACAAGGCTGCGCAGTGTACCCCCAGCCTTTGTCTGATGATTTGATTAAAGCGCGGGCCGAAATTGATCTTGCGGAGGTCGCAGCCGATCAGGAAACGCCAGCCAATGCGATCGGGCTCTATGAAGCCATGGCGCGCGCTATTAAATACAATCTCGACCTCAAGGTCGAGGAAATGCAGACAGCCCTTCGCGTTGCGGAGCTGGATCTCACGCATTGGAATATGCTGCCACAAGCTGTTGCCAACAGCGGATTTGCGGCACGAAATAATCCCAATGCTTCAAACAGCGTCAATGTGCAGACCGGCGTCGAGAGCTTGCAGACATCGACGTCGCAGGAACAACGGTTGAAAACCGCCGACATCGGTTTCAGCTGGAACGTCCTCGATTTTGGTTTGTCGTATGTCCGGGCTCAGCAGGCGGCCGACAAGAGTTTGATTGCTGCGGAAATGAAGCGCAAGGTTGTTCAACGCATCGTTGAAGACGTGCGCACGACGTATTGGCGCGCCGTCAGTGCCGAACGTTTGATGCGGAAACTAAATCTTCTTGAGCGTAGGGCCGCCAAGGCGTTGTCCAATACGCGAAAGCTCTATGACAATCGCGATACGTCGCCAATCACTGCGCTGACATATGAGCGCGAGCTTGTAGAAGTAAAGCGCACTATTCAAGAACTTGAACGCGACCTGAAAGTTTCAAAAACCCAGCTGTCCGCGCTCATGAACATTCCGCCCAGCGAGGAGTTTTCCATCGTGGTGCCGCCGCGTACCGCCAAGTCTCCTGTGCCTGGCATGAACGTGCAGGAGATGGTCACGTTTGCAATGCTCAATCGCCCGGAGCTGCGCGATATCGCATATCAACGGCGTATCAACGAGCGCGAAACGGATGCAGCGCTCCTCGAAATGCTGCCGGGAATTCAGCCGAGCATAGCCTTGAACTATGATAGCAACGATTTCCTTCTGAACAACAATTGGGCAGGATGGGGCTACAAGGCGAGCTGGAATCTTTTGAAAGTGTTCCAGTATCCTCAGAAGCATGAAATTATCGAGCTGCAAGACGAGGTTCTGCGCCAGCGCGAGCTTGCGCTTACGATGGCTATTCTAACCCAAGTGCATGTCAGCAACGTGCGCTATCTGCATTTGCGCCGGGAGCTCAAGACCGCCGACGAATATCTTGACGTCCAACGCCGGCTGATCGCGCAGATGCGCTCCGAGGCAAAGGCAGAACACGTCAGCGAGCAAACACTCATTCGCGAAGAAATGAATACGCTCGTTGCCGAGGTCAAGCACGACATTGCGTTTGCTAGCCTTCAGAATGGCTACGCTAACCTTTTCGCATCTATGGGTCTCGATCCCTATTCCGACGTGCTCGATCCGCAGTTGAGCGTGAGTGATTTATCGGCCCAATTGCAGAAGCTCTGGATCGAACGGGGAGAGAACCGTGTCAAAGCAACGGTCGCAACGGCTGATTAAAGCAACGCGGAGCGCTCTCGCTGGTCTTGCGCTCTTTTTTGCGCAGGGCGATGCTGTGGCCGAGCCAACGGATATCTCAAGCCCGATCCGTGGGGTCGTTAGGCCGCAACGTCAGGCAACTATTTCGACTGATTTTCAGGCGTCCGTTGCAGCAACAAAATTCAAGGAAGGCGACCGCTTTCGAACGGGCGACGTTCTCATTGAATTCGATTGCCGCCGGCATCAGTCGGAGCTTGCGGCTGCCGAAGCGCAGACACTCGAAATGAAGTTGGCGCTCGAAAACAATGTGACGTTGGATAAGTACAAGGCCGTTGGAAAGTCCGACTTGGAGATCTCGCGCGCCCGCGTTAAGCGGACAGAAGCTGAGGCCAGCGGATTACGCGCCCGGCTAGATCAATGCAAAGTGGTTGCGCCGTTCGACGGGCGGATCGCGGAACAAGCAATCCAAGCGCATGAAATGCCCGCCCCCGGGAAGCCATTCCTGACGATCATAGAAGATCAGAATCTTGAAATTGAGCTGATCGTTCCTTCGGACTGGCTAAAATGGCTGACGACTGGTGCGAAGTTCGTATTTACGGTTGACGAAACGCAATCTGCCTTTCCGGCTCAGGTTACGCGCATAGCGGCGGCGGTCGATCCTGTCAGCCAAACCATCAAAGTTATGGGTCTCTTTGACGCCGACGCTGGAGCGGCGGGCATTCTTTCAGGCATGAGCGGCGCAGCCCAATTCGATGCGCCGAGGGGCTAAACATGGCCGAGCAAGCGAAGCGCGAAGGCACGCCGCATACGGGCCTGTCATCTACTCAAAAGGCCCAGCTTCAGTCTGGATCCGCACCCGCACCCGGCCCGGCTCAATCGAGCGATGACAAGTCCGCTCTTTTGCAATTGCTGGCAATCGAGGCCGAAGCGCGAGAGGCGAAGAACCAGGATGAACTGCTCGCGTTGATTGCCAACGAGGGCAGAAAGCTCACACGCGCGCGCCAGATTTTTGTCCTCCGTTACAACAGGACCGATTTTACCGTTGCCGCTGTGTCAGGTCTTGCTTCGGTCGATCGCACTGTGCCGCTCATTCAGTGGGTGGAGCGGACCATGTCTCGGGTCTCGTCGGAGCTCGGGGCTCAGCAGATGCGAGAGTTCAACATTTCGGCGTTCTCCGATACGTCCGACCAGTCGGCCAAAACCTATCCGATGCCGGAGGCGCTATGGGTGCCGTTTCTTGATCGCAGTGCGGCGGTTATTGGCGGCATGCTTTTGACGCGGGAGTCCCCCTGGATCGACAGGGACAGTCTTGTGGCCGAGCGGTTGGCAGGAACATTTGGGCATGCTTGGCTCAGTCTAACGAATTCTACGGAAATGTTTTCGTGGCTCAAACCAGGGAAGCGTGCCGCAGCTATTGCTGCGTCGTTGTTTGCCTTTATTTCCGTTGTGCCGGTTTCATTGACGACATTGGCGCCTGCGGAAGTCGGCCCCTCGGCCCCCTTTATCGTCGCTGCTCCCCTTGATGGGGTGATCGATGTCATTCCAATAGACGCAAATGCTGTCGTCAAGAAAGGCGACGTACTTCTGCGCTTCACCGATACAATGTTGCGCAACAGGCTAGAGGTGGCCGAGCGCGAAGTGCTAGTGGCCGAAGCTCGCTTGAAAACGACCACGCAAATTGCCTTTTCAGATATCCGCGGCAAACACGAACTTGCCATTGTCCGCGCAGAGCTCGCGTTGAAGACATCCGAACGCGACTATGCCCGCGACCTTCTCGCCAAGACGGTGCTCCGCGCGGAGAGAGACGGCGTAGCGGTATTCGCCAGCAAGAACGAACTTGTAGGACGGCCAGTGGCCGTTGGTGAAAGGCTTCTCGAAATTGCCGATCCGGCGCAAGTTGAATTCCGCATAGACGTGCCTGTGGCAGACGCGATAATTTTGCGCGAAGGCGCTCGCGTCAAAGTATTCCTGGATTCCGATCCCTTGCGTAGTGCTGAAGCAACGGTGGTGCGCTCGGACTATATCGCGCGAGTTAATGATGGTGTTCAGCTTAGTTTTCGGGTCGTCGCGAAGCTTGAGGGCCACCGCAACGGAACACCGCGACTCGGTGCGCGCGGTACGGCGCAGATCTACGGCGATAAGGTGCCGCTGCTGTTCTATCTGTTGCGGAGGCCGTATTCGACCATCCGGCAATGGACGGGACTATGACGCAGGCGGCCGGAGAACCACAGGCGGTGCAGCTTCCGGCACTGAGGGAAGAACTAAAACTTATCCCCGGCCGGAAGAATTCGGCTGGCGAGCAAAACTGGCGGATCTATGATCCGTTGCAGCATAAATTTATTGAAGTCGACAGCGTGACCATTGAGATTCTTGCTTTGTGGCGCAGCGTCAAGGACGCTGAGGCGCTCAGAAGCGAATTAGAGTCAACCCGCAATATTGCGGTGTCGCTCGAACTCAATCAAGGAGCTCATTCAGTTCGCTCATGCCAACTACCTCACTGTCGATCCGCCGCGGGGCGACTGGAAGAGCATGGCAGGCAAGGCACCAGGGGCAGGTCAGAGTTGGGGTACTTGGTTGCTCCACAACTACCTCTATTTTCGCGTGCCCTTGGCGAAGCCGCAAAACTTTCTTGATGCGACGCTTCCCGCTGTTGCGCTTCTCTTTAATCGATGGGTCCATCTTGCGATCGCATGCCTAGGTGTCACCGGACTCTATCTCGTTTCCCGGCAATGGGATCAGTTCGTCAATACATTTCAGCACTTTTTCTCAGTGTCTGGCGCCTTGTGGTTCGCGCTCATACTATTTTTCGTCAAGGCGTTGCATGAACTTGGTCATGCCTATGTAGCAGTGAGGTTAGGCTGCCAGGTCCCAGCAATGGGCGTGGCGTTTATGCTCCTCACTCCAATGCTGTACACTGATGTCACCGATGCGTGGCGCCTGTCATCGCGCCGTAAGCGCATAACTATCGACTTCGCCGGAATTGCCGTCGAACTCATGATTGCCTGTGTCGCCACTTTTCTATGGTCATTTTTGCCGGAAGGAAAATTGAAGAGCCTCGCATTCTTGCTTGCTACGAGCAGCTTGTTGATGAGCCTGGTCATCAACCTCAGCCCATTCATGCGATTCGACGGCTATTTCATTGCGGCCGACTTAGTCGGCATTCCTAATCTCCAACCCAGGGCATTTGCCGTGGCCCGCTGGCGGCTCCGTGAGACGTTATTTGCGCTCAAGGCACCTTGTCCAGAAGACATGTCAGGTGGATGGTTGCTCGGCCTTGCGATATACGCCTGGGCGACTTGGATCTACCGGTTTGTTCTCTACGTGGGCATAGCTGTCCTGGTTTACGCATATTTCTTTAAAGCCCTCGGCGTCATCCTATTTGCGGTTGAGGTGGCGGTGTTCTTGGTCAATCCGGTCATTTCGGAAATTAAGGAGTGGGCAAAAATGAAGCCGGCAATCCTGGCATCGAAGAGAACGCTCGTGACCGCTGGAATCGCATTTGCGGTGCTTGTAGCGGCGGTGGTGCCATGGTCGACACGAGTTGATATTCCGGTTGTGGTCGAGCCTTATGAAATAGCGAAGATATATCCTCCGCGGCCGGCTCGGGTCACAGCCATTCACGCCCGGCGCGGCACGGTGGTCGTGGCCGGAACACTGCTTATTTCACTCAAATCTGACGATTTGGAGCAAGAAATCCGCATTGTTGAAAGTGACATGTCTCGAATTAAAGCAAAACTGGCACGCTTGACCGCCGATGATGCCGACCGCCAAAACAGCGTCATTTCGCGCCGCGAACTGGCATCCCTGACGACCAAGCATCAGGGGCTATTGAAAGAAAAGGCGGAACTCGAAGTGAGGGCCCCCATCGCTGGTAAGATTATTGAATTCAATCCAGAACTTCATGCGGGGCGGACAATTTCCCAAAAAGAAATGATAGCCTTGATTGGTGGCGAACAGGGAATTGCGGCGCGAGGCTATGTAGCCGAAAAGGATCTCTGGCGTCTGACCAATGGCGACAAGGGCTGGCTCTTTCCGGAGAATGGATCGAGGCCCGCGTTTCGTACCAGCATTCGTGATGTGTCACTGGCTGGCGCACGCCAAATTGAAATTGCGGATCTTGCGTCGGTCAACGGCGGGAAAATAGCTGTGCAGCCCGATTCGAAGCATCAGCTTATTCCGGTTGCGGCGCATTATGCCATTACACTGGCGATCGACGATTCAGTAGCCGCACCGGAACTGAGATTCAGAGGCGTGGCACAAATCAAGGGTAAGGCTGAAAGTTTTGCTTCCCAGATCTGGCGCGAAATAGCCCGGGTGCTTATTCGCGAAAGCGGAGCATGACGGTTTTGACACGATTGAATCTGATAACAACGAGCAAAAGATATATCGAAAGTAAATGCCCCAATTCTAAATGAATGATTTATTCGATCCATTTATTCATTCCAAAACATCAGAATTGTCGAATTGACCCAATTATTCGGTTTGAATTCATTAATTCATAAGGTTACTCCCGCAACTTGTCGATGTTGGGAGCCGTATTGCGCCCAAATTTCCGTTGCGCAAGGTTGCGTAGTAGGTGGGTATCGACGTGAACAAGCACTTGTCCCGGTCGAAATCGGGTGGGCCCAAAGGGCCTGGTGAAGGTGATTTCGCTGAGCCGCACACGAAGGTGCGCCAATTGAAGCCATCATATCGCGTTTTGGAGCAGCGCATCGCATTCGATGCCGCAGCGGTGGCAACGGTTGCCGCCACGGCCGAAAGACAAGCCGATCAAACAGAGACTGCCGTAGCGGACACGGCTGCCGATGTCACCGCTGCTGGCGACGCTGAGAATTTGGCGAACGCCATAACAGATGATGCGTCGAACGTCCCTGCAATTGGCTCCGCCGGAAAGTCGATTGTCTTCGTCGATGGCGGCGTGAAAGACGCTGGCGCGCTGATTGCCGGAATTGACCCAAATGCGGAAGTAATTGTCCTTGATGCGACGCGGGACGGCGTCGAACAAATTGCCGAGATCCTGAGCACCCGCTCGGGAATTGAAGCTATACATATCGTGTCACATGGCTCGGCCGGTCAACTGTATCTTGGCGGCACGACACTGAATGCCCATTCGATGATGGGCGAGCACGCCGACGAACTGGCAACAATCAAAGGCGCTCTTTCTGCGAACGCCGATATCTTGATTTACGGTTGCGACTTTGCTGCCGGCGACGCGGGGCGCGAAGCAGCATCACTGCTGGCTGAAATCACAGGCGCCGACATTGCCGCGTCGGACGATGCGACTGGGTATTCGGATCTTGGCGGTGACTGGGATCTGGAAGCCAATGTCGGCACCATTGAGGTCCAGTCGATTGCGGCCGTGAACTGGGAACACCTTCTCAATCCAATTACGATTGCCAACCACGACGGCACAACCGTAACTGCGACCACGTTGGCGAATAATATCGCAGGCAACGGCGTCACCGTAATCTCCGCGACTTATTCAGGCGACAACACACAAGCTGGCACCTTCACCGGTGCAACTGGGTATCCGGCTGAATGGCTCGCTTATGATACGGGCGTGATCTTCACGTCCGGACAGACCAGCGACTTAGCTCAGGCGAACACAGCGTCGAATACCGGCATAAACTCAGCGAGCACTGGCACCGACGCTGACTTCACGACGCTGGGCGGCGGAACTTCCGAAGATGCGGCGATTCTCAGCATCGATTTTGTACCGACGACAAACCGCATTACGCTGCAATTCACTTTCGGCTCGGAAGAATACAACGAGTATGTGTATGCGAATTTCAACGACGCGGTAGGTGTTTGGGTCAATGGTGTTCATGCCTCTCTGACTCCAACCGGCACCCCAATTGCGATCAATACGGTCAACCAAGCTGGGACATATAATCCCACTCAGGGAGGCCCGGATCAAACGAAAGATCCCAATCCTACAAATGGGACGTTCAATTCGTCCAATCCGTCACTGTTCATAAACAACCCAATCAACGCTGGCACTTTTAATGTGGCCATGGACGGGTTTACCGTCACGCTGACACTTGTGGCTGAAGTCAACATCGGCGTCACGAATACGATCCGGATCGGTGTCGCGGACATTGGCGACGCGAGATACAACTCTTGGCTGTTTGTCAAAGAGAACAGTCTGCAGGCCGAGACCATTGCCAACACAGACTTCGCATCGACAACGGCAACGGCGCCGGTGACGATCAATGCTCTTGCCAATGACACCGACAGCCAAGGCAACCCGCTCACGATCACGCACATCGCAGACAAGCTCGTTACGGCTGGTGGTGCCGAGGTGACGTTGGCGACGGGAGCCAAGGTGCAACTAACGCTTACTGGTCAACTCCTCTACACGCCTCCACCAATCGCGGCCAACATTCCAGCAGGTGGTGAAACATTCACGTACACAATCTCCGACGGATCGGGCTCTACCGCCGTCGGCTTCGTGCATGTGGATGCCGGCACCAACGTCTTGCCGACGATTGATCTAAACGGCGGCACCGCTGGCAACAATAACTCTGTCTCGTACGCTGAAGGCTCAGCGCCGGTAGCCGTCACGTCCGCTGCAGCGACGATCACGGACACAAACGACACGAGCTATTCGGCACTGACGATTGGGCTGGGTGGGTTCCTCAGTTCCGGAAATGAAGTGTTGAATTTCGGCGGGACAGATTTCACTTACGGTACAGCGCAGACGTCGATGGTGCTTCAAGGAACGACGAATTTCCGTATTATTTATGATGGGATATCAACCTTCTCCATTTCGAATTCTGCGCCCGGCTCCGAGATGCTCGATGCTTCCGTCGAGGCACTTATCAGAAGCATCACATACGAACATAACGGCGACGCGATCACGAATGGCAATCGAACGCTGAGCTTTACGGCGAACGACGGCCAGGGCACAAGTTCGGCTGCGGTGTCAACGATTGCCGTTACGGCGGTCAACGACGCCCCGACAAATACTTTGCCGTCTACAATGCTTCTAAGCTCACCAAACACGTTGCCTGGATTGTCAATCGCCGACCCTGATTCACCCACGGGCTCGGTGACTGTGACGACAACTTTGGCGGTCTCTGCAGGCACTTTGACCGCAGCGTCCAGTGGCGGCGTTACGGTGTCAGGCAGCGGAACCGGCACGATCATTTTGTCCGGCACAATTGCCAACATAAATACGTTCCTGGCCGCCTCTGCTCCAGTTTTCACAATTGGCACGATTGGCAACGTCACTTTGACGATGACCACCAATGATGGCGGCAACATTGGAACCGGCGGCGCGCTTTCGGATGTAGACGTGAGAACGATCACTGTCGTCGCTGGATCTGCGCCGATTGTTGATTTGAATTCGACACCTTCCGCGACGAGTGGGACGGGCACGTCGACTTCAAATCTCATAAACGCCACGGACAGTGGATTCGGGACGAACGCGCAAAACGGTGCGCCAGGAGGTTGGGTCGAAGGATCTACCGGATCAGCTGGCGCAGTCGTGCTCAATGGTACTGATGGGCGGTGGATGTGGACGACCAATCCAAACGCCAACGCGACAATATCTCATGGCGTCACCGTGCCTGCCTCCACTTCAACGACATCAACTACAGCGACAAGCAGCACTATTATGACGACCAGCGATGTCATAAGCAGCATCAGCTTTGATTTAGCCTGGCAAAACTTCGACAACTCGGCGCCGACCGACGACAACATTTTGAGGATCTCATATAACGGAACCACGTACGCTCAGTTCGAGACGTTTGAAACAGGAACCCAGAATGCTCCCGGACTTGCAGGAACATGGAGCTATTTTGCTGGTGCTTCGGGTCCTGCAACGACGAATTCCGTTGCCAATGCGCAAACCGGCTTGTTGGCCAACATCGTTATCAATTTACCTGCCGGGATAACGGCGTCCGCCAATTTGGTGTTCAATTATCGAAATGGTACGACCGGGGCTGGCACCGACTACATCGCCATCGACAATGTCGTCGTTACTGCTACGCGGACAACTGTTACAACATCGACGACGTCGGATACGGCCGACAATAATTGGACTGCCAACTACACGGAAAACGGTCCGGCTGTTTCTATTGCCGATACCGATAGTTCCATTTTCGACAGCAGCGACTCCAATATGGAGAGCGCGACCATTACGCTCGCCACGCCCCAGACCGGCGACCGGTTGCTGGTCAATGGTTCTGCCGCCGCCAGTGGAACTCTTGCTAGCGGCATCTCTTGGACCAGAACCGACAATGTCGTGACATTTTCCGGCTCTTTCTCAAAGGCCGATTATGCAAATGCCTTAAGACTTGTTCAGTTCGAAAACACGACGAATTCGCCATCTACGTCAGCGCGGACAATCGAAGTTGTTGTGAGCGATGGTCAAACCAATTCGGCAGTAGTCATCACGACGATCAACGTCACGGCCGTGAACGACGCGCCGGTGAACTCGGCACCTGTTGGCGGTTGGACGACGAACGAAGATACATCTGTTGCACTGACGGGCTTGTCGGTTGGGGATGTTGATGCGGGATCTGGATCGATCACGGTCACGCTGAACGTCGGGACTGGCACGCTGGCTGCGTTGAGCGCGGGCGGTGTGACGGTAACGGGCTCTGGCACGGGCACGCTTGTTCTCAGCGGCACGGTTGCGAGCCTGAACACCTTCCTTGGCGCGACGGCGCCGCAGTATACGCCTGTTGGCAACGCGAACGGCAGCGTAACGCTGACCATGACGACGGACGACGGCGGCAACACCGGCATCGATCCGGGCTTGACCGGTACGGCCGCGTCCGAAGCCGATAGCGATACCAGAACGATTACGATTACAGCGGTCAATGATACTGCGGTTATCGGCGGAGATGACACTGGTTCCGTGACCGAGGACGCGTCGGTGCCAAATCTTACCGATAGCGGCGTATTGACGATTTCCGATTTGGATGCGGGCGAAGCGAACTTTACACCGTCTTTGTTGAGCGCGACCTACGGAACTTTGACTATCGCTACGGGTGGAGTGTGGACTTATACAGCCGCTAACAGTCAGCCAGCGATTCAGGCGCTTGGTGCGGGCCAGACCCTCACTGATACGTTTACCGTGACAAGTGTTGACGGAACGACCCACTTGGTGACGATCACAATCAATGGAACGA
>CAWFWU010000014.1:0-205472 GCA_963819605.1 uncultured Alphaproteobacteria bacterium
GGCACGTTCGCCAAGGCTGAAGTTGAACCAAAGCGCAAGCTTGTTGAGTTCCGCGTCAGCCCCGACAATCTTATCGAAGTCGGCGCCGAAATTACGGCCAATCACTTCGTGCCGGGTCAGTTTGTCGATGTGACGGGCACTTCGCAGGGCAAGGGTTTCCAGGGTGCTATGAAGCGCTGGAACTTCGGCGGTCTTCGCGCCACCCACGGCGTCTCGGTTTCGCATCGTTCGCACGGTTCGACCGGTCAGCGTCAGGATCCGGGCAAAGTCTTCAAAGGCAAGAAGATGGCCGGCCACATGGGTGATGATCGCATCACCACGCAAAATCTCGTCGTCGCCAAAGTCGATGTCGCACGCGGCCTCGTCATGGTGCGCGGCGCAGTGCCGGGTTCCAAGGGCGGTTGGGTGCTTGTGCGCGACGCCGTCAAGAAGGCAGCCGCCAAGGACACGCCGAAGCCCGGCGCCTTCAAGCCGCGCGCTGCCGCAAATAATAAGGAGAGCGCGTGATGAAAGCGACTGTCACAACGCTCGACGCCGCTAAAGCCGGCGACATCGAACTTGCCGATGCCATCTTTGGCCTTGAGCCGCGCCCCGACCTGATCCACCGCATGGTGCGTTATCAGACGTTGAAGCGCATGGCCGGCACGCATCACGCTGCCGATCGCTCGGAAGTCGCGGTCACCGGTAAGAAAATGTACAAGCAGAAGGGTACCGGCGGCGCACGTCACGGCGACAAGTCGGCTCCTCAGTTCCGCGGCGGCGGCAAGGCCTTTGGCCCAAAGCCCCGCAGCCACGCCGTCGATATGCCGAAGAAGGTGCGTGCACTCGCACTTCGTCACGCGCTCTCGGCCAAAGCCAAAGCCGGCGAAATCGTCGTGCTCGACAAGGCGTCGTCCAAGGACGGCAAGACTGGTTTGCTCAAGACTCAGTTCGCCAAGCTCGATTGGAAGAACGTGCTGATTGTTGATGGTGCCGAGCTTGAGCCCGCCTTCACGCGCGCCGCACGCAACATTCCGAACATCGACGTGCTCCCGGTTCAGGGCATCAACGTCTACGACATTCTGCGTCGTAAGAAGCTGGTCTTGACTAAAGCCGCCATCGCTGCGCTGGAGGCGCGCTTCAAATGACGAAACGCACCGCATACGATGTCATCCTAGCGCCGGTTATCACTGAAAAGGCAACGCTCGCTTCCGAAGCGAACCAGGTCATTTTCCGCGTTAACCCGCAGGCGACAAAACCTGAAATCAAGGCCGCGATCGAAAGCCTGTTCAAGGTCAAGGTCAAAGCCGTCAACACGGTTGTCCGCAAGGGCAAGCTAAGGGTCTTCAAGGGCATGAAAGCCATGCTCAGCGATACCAAGAGAGCCATCATCACGCTCGAAGACGGTCATTCCATCGACGTGACGACTGGGCTCTAGGAGTAAGGGACTATGGCACTAAAAACATTTAACCCGACCTCGCCCGGCCGACGCCACTTGGTGCTCGTCGATAAGAGCCACCTTTGGAAGGGTGCTCCGATCAAGGCGCTAGTCGAAGGCTTGAAGAAGACCGGCGGCCGCAACAGCGACGGACGTACCACCTCGCGCTTTATCGGCGGCGGACACAAGCAGAGCTATCGCAAGATCGATTTCCGCCGCAAGAAGTTCGACATGCCAGCGAACGTCGAACGTCTGGAGTACGATCCCAACCGCACGGCTTTCATCGCGCTGCTCAAGTACGCGGACGGTACGCTATCCTACATCCTGGCGCCACAGCGTCTGGCTATTGGCGACACGGTCGTCTCGGGCACCAAGGTCGACGTGAAGCCGGGCAACGCTATGCCGCTCGCGGCCATGCCGGTCGGCACGATCGTACACAACGTTGAAACGAAGCCTGGCAAAGGCGGACAGTTTGCCCGTTCGGCTGGCGCATTCGTTCAGCTCGTCGGCCGCGACAGCGGCTGGGCTGTTTTGAAAATGAACTCGGGTGAAACGCGCAAGGTTCATGCAGAATGCATGGCAACAGTTGGTGCAGTTTCAAACCCTGACCACATGAACGCCGTTGTCGGCAAGGCCGGACGCACCCGCTGGAAGGGCCGCCGTCCTCACAACCGCTCGATCGCTATGAACCCTGTCGACCATCCAAACGGTGGCCGTACCAAGGGTGGCAAGCACTGGGCGACGCCTTGGGGCAAGCCGACGAAGGGCTACAAGACTCGTAAGAACAAGCAGACCACCAAATACATCATCCGCAGCCGGCAGAAGTCGAAGTAAGCGCGGATAAGTGAAGGAGACGAACATTGTCACGCTCAGTCTGGAAAGGCCCGTTTGTAGACGGTTACATCCTGAAGAAGGCGGAAAAATCGCGTTCATCGGGCCGTAGCGAAGTCATCAAAACGTGGAGCCGCCGCTCGACGATCCTGCCGCAGTTCGTCGGTCTGACGTTCGGTATCCACAATGGCCGGAAGCACATTCCGGTTGCGATCTCGGAAGACATGATCGGGCATAAGTTCGGAGAATTCTCGCCGACCCGTCACTTCCAGGGTCATGGCGGCGATAAGAAGTCAACGAAGGCGAAATAAGATGAGCAACCCTAACGCAACTCAGCTTCGCCGCCGTGCCAATAAAGAGGCGCAGGCTGTTGCGAAAAGCCTCAGGATCTCGCCCCAGAAACTCAATCTGGTGGCCGGTATGATCCGCGGCAAAAAAGTCAACCAGGCCATGGCGGAACTTGAGTTCAGCCAAAAGCGCATCGCTGGCGACGTCCGCAAAGTCGTCATGAGCGCTGTCGCCAACGCCGAAAACAACCATGGCCTCGATGTCGATGAGCTGATCGTATCGGAAGCCCACGTCGGCAAGAATTTGGTTTTGAAGCGCTTTCATGCGCGCGGCCGCGGCCGTGGCGCCAGTATCTTCAAGCCCTTCTCGCAGCTGACCATTGTCGTGCGTCAGGTCGAGGCAAAGGAAGAGGCGCCGAAGAAGGCCGCCGCAAAGACAAAGACTGCGGCCAAGCGCCAGCCCAAGGAGGCCAAGTAATATGGGTCAAAAAGTAAACCCCGTCGGGCTTCGCGTCGGTATCAACCGCACTTGGGATAGCCGCTGGTTTGCCCGAACAGGTGAATACGGCAAGTTGTTGCATGAAGACCGCGCCATCCGCGCCCACATCATGAAGCAGCAGCGCGAAGCTGGCATTTCCAAGGTCGTCATCGAGCGCCCGCACAAGAAGTGCCGCGTCACGGTCCACACCGCCCGCCCCGGTATTTTGATTGGCAAGAAGGGCGAAAGCATTGAGCGCATCCGCTTGGAACTCGCTCGCTTGACTGCGTCTGAAGTGCACTTGAACATTGTCGAAATCAGAAAGCCTGAAATCGACGCTTCGCTTATTGCCGAGAGTATCGCTCAGCAGCTTGAACGCCGTGTCGCTTTCCGCCGCGCCATGAAGCGCTCGGTTCAGTCTGCGCTTCGTCTTGGCGCCGTTGGCATCCGGATCAACGTTGCTGGCCGTTTGGGTGGCGCTGAAATTGCCCGCACGGAATGGTATCGTGAAGGCCGCGTGCCGTTGCATACGCTGCGCGCCGACATCGACTTTGGTTACGGCAAGGCTGTGACTGCGTACGGCATCATCGGCATCAAGGTTTGGGTCTTCAAAGGCGAAATCATGGAACACGATCCCATGGCGTCCGAAAAGAAGGCCGCCGAGATGCAAGAGGGCGGTAGCCCGCGTCCGCGTCGCGATGACGGCGAGCGCACTGATCGGCGTGAACGCCGTGGTGGCCGTGGCGGCCCGGGCGGCGGACGTGGTGGTTCGACCCGGGGTGGTCCCGGCGGATCTTCGGGCGGCGGCGGCGACGTCACTCCCGAGAGCAGCACTTAAAAATTTCGAGGCTAGATAGACATGCTGCAACCGAAACGAACAAAATTCCGCAAGGCCTTCAAAGGCCGGATTCACGGCAATGCCAAAGGCGGCACGACCTTGAACTTCGGCGAAGTGGGCTTGAAAGCTATGGCGCCGGAGCGTCTGACGGCTCGTCAGATTGAAGCAGCGCGCCGTGCTATTGCCCGTCACACGAAGCGTGCCGGGCGCCTATGGACCCGCGTGTTCCCAGACGTGCCGGTCTCCAAGAAGCCAGCCGAAGTGCGCATGGGCTCGGGCAAAGGTTCGCCTGAACTCTGGGTCGCGCGCGTCAAGCCGGGCCGTATTATTTTTGAACTCGGCGGTCTCAATCAGCAGATCGCCAAGGAAGCTATGTTGCTCGGAGCTGCAAAGCTGCCGATCAAGTGCAGGGTTGTGACGCGTCTCGGATAATTCCTGAGAAACGTCGTGAAGAAACGAGTGAGGATAGACGATGGCAGCCGGGTTCAGCGATTTGTCGGTTGATCAGCTCGACGACCAGCTGGTGAAGTTCAAGAAGGAGCAGTTCAATCTGCGCTTTCAAAGAGCTTCAGGTCAGCTTGAAAACACGGCACGTATCCGGCTTATTCGCCGCGATATCGCGCGGATCAAGACAGCAGCCCGTTCAAAGCGGGCTGGTAGCGCCAAAAAGGGCGCGTAAAGGAGAGACGTAATATGCCGAAGCGCGTGCTACAGGGCGTTGTGGTGTCCGATAAGAACGACAAGACCATTGTCGTGTCTGTCGAACGCCGTTACACCCATCCGCTCTTTAAGAAAACCGTGCGCCGTACCAAAAAGTACCATGCGCACGACGAAAAGAACGTTTTCAAGATTGGTGATAAGGTCTCGATCGAAGAGACGGCGCCGATTTCGAGGAACAAGCGTTGGGTTGTGCTTGCGGACAAGGCCTAACTACAACTAGGCCAGGTTGGCTTGGTCGTGATGTCAAGTTGCAAGTTACGGGACGACAAGTCATTAAGACTTGAAAGACAAGTCCTTTGAGCCGCCGGAGCGTTGGGAAGCCTGATTTAAGGCTTCTTCCAAGACCCCGGGAGCGAAAAAGGATCCAAAGAAATATAGCGGTTCGGCTGAGCTGCGAACAAGAAGGAACGATGCGATGATCCAGATGGAGAGCAATCTCGACGTCGCCGACAATTCGGGCGCGCGCCGCGTTCAGTGCATCAAAGTGCTGGGTGGATCGAAGCGCCGGTATGCGACGGTCGGCGACACCATCGTGGTGGCAGTTCAAGAAGCGATCCCCAAGGGCCGCGTCAAGAAGGGCCAGGTCATGAAGGCTGTCATCGTGCGCGTTGCCAAGGGTGTGCGCCGCCCCGATGGCTCGCTCATCCGTTTTGACCGCAATGCGGCCGTGCTCATCAACGCCAACGGCGAACCGATTGGCACCCGCATTTTCGGACCCGTAACGCGCGAACTTCGCGCAAAGAACCATATGAAGATCGTTTCGCTTGCGCCGGAGGTCCTGTAATGGCGTCGTTCAAGATCAAGAAAGGCGACAACGTTGTTGTTCTCGCCGGCCGCGATAAGGGCAAGCGCGGCGAAGTCATCGAGCTTATTCCTAAAGAGAACCGTGCTCTCGTGCGCGGCGTGAACATCGTGCGCCGCCATCAGCGCCAGACGGCGCAGCAGGAAGGCGGCATCATCTCAAAGGAAGGCCCGATCCAGATTTCGAACCTCGCTATCGAAGATCCAAAGGATGGCAAGCCGACCCGCGTCGGTTTCAAAGTTCTGGCCGACGGCAAGAAAGTTCGTGTTGCAAAGCGCTCGGGCGAGCAGATCCCGGAGAAGAACTAGGTCATGGCTGAAAAAGACAAATCGCCCAAGGGCGGCAAGGCTGCAGACGGCGCAAAAGGCGGCGAAGCAAAAGTTGCTAAGCCACAGAAGGCTGGCGGCGGCAAAAAGGCTGAGGCTCCCAAGGTTGCGAAGCCCGCGACCCCACGGCCGAAAGACTACAAGCCGCGTATGAAAACGCACTACGAGAAAGTCGTGCGCGACGCGTTGATGAAGAAGTTCGCCTACAAAAACGTCATGCAGATCCCGAGATTGGAAAAGATCGTGATCAACATGGGTGTTGGCGAAGCCGTTAACGACCGCAAGAAGGTCGATGTCGCGGCAGCAGACCTCGCGCTCATCGCCGGCCAGAAGCCGATCATCACCAAGTCGCGCAAAGCCATCGCGGTTTATAAACTGCGCGAAGGCATGTCGATCGGCGCCAAGGTTACATTGCGCGGCGACCGCATGTACGAATTCCTCGACCGGTTCGTCACCATCGCGCTGCCGCGCGTGAAGGACTTCCGCGGTTTGAACCCAAAGAGCTTCGACGGGCGCGGCAACTTTGCCACGGGGCTCAAAGAACATCTCGTGTTCCCTGAAATCGACTACGACAAGGTCGATAACGTCCTCGGTATGGACGTCATCGTCTGCACGTCGGCCCGCACCGATGAGGAAGCCCGCGAACTACTCAAAGGCTTTAACTTCCCGTTCCGCAACTAGAGGACCTCGGCCCCACTTCAGCAACGAAGTCGCCGAAAGGCCTTTGGAGGAGACTAAATGGCAAAGACCAGTTCGATTGAGAAGAACAACCGCCGCCGCAAAATGGCGGAGCAGCAAGCGCCAAAGCGCAAGCGGCTGAAGGCAGCAGCGAAAGACAAGACCAAAACGCCGGAAGAGCGTTTTGCGGCTCGTTTGAAGCTCGCTGAAATGCCGCGCAACGGATCAAAAGTCCGCGTGCGCAATCGCTGCGAAATCACCGGCCGTGCGCGCGGTAATTACCGCAAGCTCAGGATGTGCCGCAACCAGCTCCGCGAACTCGCGAGCCAGGGCCGCATCCCGGGTATGGTCAAGTCGAGCTGGTAGGAGAAGCGCACAATGGCAATGAACGATCCGTTGGGCGATATGCTGACCCGCATCCGCAATGCGCAGATGCGCCGCCGCCCCAAAGTTGCAACCCCCGCATCGAGCCTTCGCGCTCGTGTGCTCGACGTCTTGACGGACGAGGGCTACATTCGCGGCTACACGCGCGTCGAACTCAAAGGCGAGCCGGCGCAATTCGAAATCGAACTCAAGTATTACAATGGTCAGCCGGCAATCAAGGAAATCGAGCGTATCTCGAAGCCTGGCCGGCGCGTCTATTCACCCGTGAAAGATATCCCAACCGTCGCTAACGGCCTCGGCGTTGCCATCCTCTCCACCCCCAAGGGCGTGATGTCGGACAGCAAGGCACGTGAAGCCAACGTCGGCGGCGAAGTTATCTGCAACGTATTCTAATACTCGCGAAAGGGCCGGCACCTGCCGGTGAACTAAAAAGGTCTTAGATCCCATGTCGCGCATCGGTAAAAAACCCGTTCCCGTTCCGTCCACAGTGACGGCGACGGTTTCCGGCCAAAACGTCAAAATGAAGGGTCCCAAGGGCGAACTCGCCTTTAGCGTGCCCGAAGATCTGAAGGTTGAGAAGACCAATGACGGCATTTTGGTCTCGCTCATTGCAGATACCAAACTCACCCGCTCGAAGTGGGGCATGTCGCGCACGCAGATCGCTAACTTGATCGACGGCGTGACCAAGGGCTACACGCACGATCTCGAAATTCACGGTGTGGGTTTCAAGGCGTCCATGAAGGGCAGGGATCAGTTGACCCTCAGCGTTGGCTACAGCCACGATGTGGTGCTGAAAATTCCGGCCGGCGTCGAAGTCAAGGTTGGCGGCGCCAAATCGGAATTGTTGTCGGTCACTGGCATCGACAAGCAGGCGGTCGGTGAAATGGCGGCCGTTATCAGAGCTTCTCGCAAGCCAGAGCCCTACCAGGGCAAAGGCGTGCGCTATAAAGGCGAATACATCTTCCGCAAGGAAGGCAAGAAGAAATAAGGACGGCAGTTATGGCCAATTCCAAAGAGAAGTTCGTCAAGCGGAAAGCGCGCGTGCGCAAGACGCTGAAGCAATATTCGAGCGGCCGTCCCAGGCTCTCAATTCATCGTTCCTCGGCGCATATCTACGCCCAGGTCATCGACGACGCGAAGGGCACGACAATTGCCGCCGCATCGACGATGGAGAAATCGTTGAAAGGTGCGCTCAAGACCGGCGCCGACAAAGCAGCAGCTGCTGCCGTCGGCAAACTGGTTGCAGAGCGCGCTGTCAAAGCCGGTGTCAAAGAAGTTGTCTTCGACCGCGGCGGTTTCCTGTTCCATGGGCGCGTCAAGGCGCTCGCTGATGCTGCCCGCGAGGGCGGCCTTAAATTCTAGACGCCTGAAATTATAGACGCTTGAGAGGATTATAACGTGGCACGTGGACCTCAAAGAGATCGTGGCGGACGCGATCGCGAAGAGCGCGATAGCGAGTTCACCGATAAGCTGGTGCACATCAATCGCGTCGCGAAGGTGGTCAAGGGCGGTAAGCGCTTCGGCTTTGCAGCGCTCGTGGTTGTCGGTGACCTCAAAGGCCGCGTCGGCTTCGGTCACGGCAAGGCGCGCGAAGTGCCAGAAGCGATCCGCAAGGCAACCGAAGCTGCCAAGCGCAATCTTCTGCGCGTGCCGCTGAGAGACGCCCGCACCCTTCATCATGACACGGCCGGCCGCCATGGTTCGGGCAAAGTCATCTTGCGTTCGGCACCTGCCGGTACCGGTATCATCGCGGGCGGCGCAATGCGCGCCGTGTTCGAAATGCTCGGTGTCCATGACGTTGTCGCCAAGTCTTTGGGCTCAACCAACCCCTACAACGTCGTGCGCGCCACTTTTGATGCCCTCAAGGCTCAAGAAAATCCGCGTGCCGTCGCCGCTCGCCGCAACAAGAAAGTCTCCGATATCGTCTCGCGCCGCCGCGACGGTTCGGCGATCGATGCTGGCGCTGAGGCCTAATTCACACGCGAAGCCCTCGGAATTCCGTTTGGGGGCTTCACATTCGGAACTGAGGTAACGATATGGCTGCCAAGAAGACGCTAACGCTAGAGCAAACGGGAAGCGCCAACCGCCGCCCCGAGCGCCAGACGCAGACCTTGATCGGTCTCGGTCTCAATAAGATCGGCCGCCGGTCGACGCTTGAAGATACGCCTGCCGTTCGCGGTATGCTGAACAAGGTTCTCCATCTCGTCCGCGTTGTGGACGGGAAATAGACAAAGGGTGTCTGACCCTCCGGGTCTGACACCGCGACATGATAACATAAGGTGTCAGACCCGGAGGGTCAGACACCCATCAAGGAAAAAAGCCCATGCGGCTCAACGGCATTAAAGACAACGCGGGTTCCCGCAAATTCCGCGTTCGCATCGGGCGCGGTATCGGCTCGGGCGTCGGCAAGCAAGGCGGCCGCGGCGGCAAGGGCCAGACGGCCCGCACCGGCGTCGCCATCGGCGGTTTCGAAGGCGGCCAGATGCCGCTTCATCGCCGTTTGCCCAAGCGCGGTTTCAACAAGTACCGCCCCGCCAAGTATAACGAAATCAATGTCGGCGGTCTTCAGCAGGCCATCGAAGGCAAGCGCATCGACGCGTCGAAGCCGCTCGATGTGGCGTCGCTCGTTGCGGCTGGTGTTTTGCGCCGCCCCAAGGACGGCCTGCGCCTTCTCGGCGATGGCGAAATCAAATCTAAGATCTCCATCACGGTGAACCACGCCTCCGCAAAGGCGAAGGCCGCGGTTGAAAAGGCCGGTGGTACCGTGAATGTCATCGCCGTCAAAGTTCTCGAAGACGACGAGAAGAAGCGCGCAAAGTCGGCCGCTAAGAAGGCCGCTAAGGTTGCAAGAAGGGCGGCGGCGGAACTGCGGCTGCCAAGAAGGACGAGGAATAAGGATCCGCGCGAGTAGGGCGGCGAAGGTCGCGTGCCCTGCGCCCTGCGGCTTGTAACCAGGCTCAACGGGCACAAAATCTAACCAGCGCATCGCGCGCGATGGTCAGGAGTGACGACACATGGTTTCTGCTGCAGAGCAGCTTGCCGCTAACATGAACCTCGGTGCCTTTTCGAAGGCCGAGGATCTGAAAAAGCGCATCTGGTTCACGCTGGCGGCCCTGGTCGTATTCCGGCTCGGTACGTTCATTCCGCTGCCCGGCATCAATATTGCCGCCTACGGCGAAACATTCAAAACACAGTCCGGCGGCATTCTCGGCATGTTCAATATGTTCTCGGGCGGTGCCCTTGAGCGCATGGCGATCTTCGCCCTGAACATCATGCCGTATATTTCCGCGTCCATCATCATGCAGCTTATGAGCTCCATCAATCCGAAGCTCGAAGCCTTGAAGAAGGAAGGCGAAGCGGGCCGCAAACAGATTAACCAATACACGCGCTATCTCACGGTGTTCCTCGCAGCGTTCCAAGCCTACGGCATCGCCGTCGGCCTTGAGGGATCGCGTAATAACGCGGGCTCGGTCGTCATCGATCCCGGCGCTTTCTTCCGCGCAACAACCGTCATCACGCTCGTTGGCGGCACGATGTTCTTGATGTGGCTTGGCGAGCAGATTACGCAGCGCGGTGTCGGCAACGGCACGTCACTCATCATTTTTGCCGGTATCGTCGCCGGACTTCCCGGCGCCGTAGTTCAACTCTTCGAACTCGCGAAGACTGGTACGATCAGCGCGGTGACGCTCATTGGCTTTATCTTGCTTGCCCTCGGCGTTATTGCCGCCATCGTCTTCTTCGAGCGCGCTCAGCGGCGATTGCTCGTGCAATATCCAAAGCGTCAAGTCGGCAACAAAATGACGGGGGGGGATGCCTCGCATCTGCCCTTGAAGCTCAATTCATCAGGCGTCATCCCGCCGATCTTCGCCTCATCCCTGCTGCTCCTTCCAATTACGATTGCGCAGTTCACCGCCGGTCAAGGGCCTGAATGGCTCAACACCGCCGTGGCCGCGCTCGGTCAGGGTCAGCCTCTCCACATGCTTGTGTACGCGCTGCTGATCGCCTTCTTCGCCTTCTTCTACACGGCCGTCGTCATCAATCCGAAAGAGACGGCCGATAACTTACGCAAGTACGGTGGTTTTATCCCCGGCATCCGTCCCGGCGAGAAGACGGCCGAGTACATCGACTATATCTTGACCCGCATCACTGTGATTGGCGCACTCTATCTCGCTGCCGTCTGCGTACTCCCAGAAATCCTGACATCATACGCCGGCATCCCACTCTATTTCGGCGGCACGTCGCTGCTCATCGCGGTTAGCGTCACCATGGATACGGTGGCCCAGGTCCAAAGCCACTTGATTGCTCAGCAGTACGAGGGCTTGATCAAAAAGGCGAAGCTCCGCGGATCGTCATCGCCCAAGGGGCGCCGATGAACCTCATTCTGCTCGGGCCCCCAGGGGCCGGCAAAGGCACACAGTCGCAGGTTATCAGCCAAAAAAGCGGCATCCCCCAGCTCTCGACGGGAGAGATGTTGCGCGCCGCCGTTAAGGCCGGCACACCCGTTGGTCTTAAAGCCAAAGAAGTGATGGCGGCCGGTGGATTGGTTTCGGACGCCATAGTGGTCGGCATTATCTCGGACCGGATCTCTGAGCCGGACTGTACCAAGGGGTTCATATTGGATGGCTTTCCGCGCACCCTTGCGCAGGCTAAAGCCTTGGACAATCTATTGAAAGTAAAGGGTAAGAAGCTTGATTGCGTGATCGAACTCAAGGTTGACGACACCATTCTTGCTCAGCGTATCGAGACCCGCGCCCGGGAAACCCTGGCGGCCGGCGGTACGGTGAGGGCCGACGACAACGCCGAGGCGCTGAGAACCCGCCTTATGGCCTACTACCGCGAAACAGCGCCCCTGGTTGGCTACTACTTCGCTCATGAGTTGCTGAAGACCGTCGATGGTATGGCGCCCATTGCGGACGTCACCCGGCAAATCGACGAGGTTTTGGCAGGATTTTAAGTTGCTTGAGGACAATTGTGGCAATTGACGGAAAAGGAAGGCCGGGCTACAACGCCCCCATATTTTAGAAAAGGCTCAGTGTGATCCGGACCCGGGCGAAGGCTCAGGGACTGCGGTCTCTGCGCTTTTTTGTACTTTCGGCAGGCGCATACGTTCATTGCCCTGGAGTGACAAGGTGAATTGGCAAAGGGGGCGCTTATTGCCCTTCTAGCCCGATAAGAACGACGGACATACGAGACAGACTTTGACGCAACGTAATTAACAAATTCAAAGCTAACAAGACTACGGCAGGAGACTTCAAGTGGCCCGCATCGCAGGCGTCAACATCCCAACAGCTAAGCGCACTATCATTGCGCTTCAGTACATCCATGGCATCGGCCCCAAGTTCGCGAAGGAAATTTGCGAGAAAGTCGGGATCCCTGCCGAGCGGCGCGTCAATCAATTGACCGACGCCGAAGTCCTGCAGATCCGCGAAGCTATTGACCGCGACTATAATGTCGAGGGCGATCTTCGCCGCGAAGTGCAGATGAACATCAAGCGTCTGATGGACCTCGGTTGCTACCGCGGCCTTCGGCACCGCAAGGGTCTGCCCGTTCGCGGACAGCGCACCCACACCAACGCTCGTACCCGCAAGGGCAAGGCTGTTGCGATCGCCGGTAAGAAGAAGGCGACGAAGTAGTCTTTCACAAATTTCGCGGAATCAAATCCGCACCAAAAGCGAAGCCCCGCGCCGGGGCAAGGAGCACGAATACCAATGGCCAAAGAAGCAGCCACCGGTCCTGGCAAGGGCAAAGTCAGAAAGCGCGAGAAGAAGAACATCACGTCGGGCATTTGCCACGTCAACGCGTCGTTTAACAACACCATGATCACCATCACCGACGCCCAGGGCAACACGATTGCCTGGTCGTCGTCAGGCACCAAGGGCTTTAAGGGTTCGCGCAAGTCGACACCTTATGCTGCTCAGGTTGCTGCTGAAGATGCCGGCAAGAAGGCGCAGGATCACGGCATGAAGATTCTAGAAGTCGAAGTCACGGGTCCGGGTTCGGGACGTAAATCGGCATTGCGTGCGCTGCAGTCGGTTGGCTTGCAGATCACGTCGATCCGCGACGTGACGCCGATCCCGCACAATGGCTGCCGTCCGAGAAAGCGCCGTCGCGTGTAAATCGAATAGCAGCCGGCGCTATGTGCTCGAAAGGTGCATGTGTGCCGGCGGCACGAACCAAGACAGACTTTCAGCGATGCGCGCTATCAATCCCTGCAGCGCCAAATCCATAGACGAGGCCCCCCGTGGTGAACGTTCTCCAGAAAAACTGGCAAGATCTGATCAAGCCTTCGAAAATCGACATCCAGCCCGGCCGCGACCGCACGCGCGTCGCGACCGTCGTTGCTGAGCCGCTTGAGCGCGGTTTCGGTATGACGCTCGGCAACGCGCTGCGCCGCGTCTTGCTGTCGTCGCTGCAAGGCGCTGCCATCAAGACCGTCCAGATCGACGGCGTGTTGCACGAGTTCTCGTCCGTCACGGGCGTGCGCGAAGACGTGACCAACATGATCCTCAACATCAAGGAAATTGCGCTTCGTCTCCATTCGGACGGCGTCAAGCGCATTGTCCTGAAGAAGGACGGCCCAGGCCCCGTGAAGGCCGGCGATATGGAAGCGTCGTCCGACGTTGAGATTTTGAACCCGGAACACGTGATCTGCCATCTCGACCAAGGTGCGTCGATCCGGATGGAATTCACTGCTGACATGGGCAAAGGTTATGTCTCGGCAGAGCGTAACCGTCCCGAGGACGCGCCGATCGGCTTGATCCCGGTCGATAGCCTCTACTCGCCGGTCAAGAAGGTTTCCTACAAGGTCGAGAATACCCGCGAAGGGCAGATCCTCGATTACGATAAGCTCACCATGTCGGTCGAAACCGATGGGTCCGTTCGCGCCGAAGACGCTGTCGCCTTGGCGGCACGCATTCTTCAAGATCAGCTCGCCGTCTTCATCAACTTCGAAGAGCCGAAGAAGGCCGTCGAAGAGCGTTCGCATCCCGAACTCGCGTTCAATGCCGCCCTTCTCAAGAAGGTCGACGAACTCGAATTGTCGGTGCGCTCGGCAAACTGCTTGAAGAACGACAACATCGTCTACATCGGCGACCTGATCCAGAAGACGGAAGCCGAGATGTTGCGCACGCCGAATTTCGGCCGCAAGTCGCTCAATGAAATCAAGGAAGTCTTGGCGACCATGGGTCTCCATCTCGGCATGGAAGTGCCGAACTGGCCGCCGGACAACATCGACGAACTCGCGAAGCGGTTTGAAGACCAGTACTAGAATTCGGCAGCGGGCAGCCGGCAACCGGCAGCAGCGCACTGAGAAAAACGGCTGCCGGCTGCCTGTTGCCTGCTGCCAATCTAACAAGGCGAGGCCATAGAACCTCCCATAACCTAAACAAACACTCCAAAAGGACTTGAAAAATGCGTCACGGAAAACTTGGCCGCCGTTTCGGCCG
Organism: uncultured Alphaproteobacteria bacterium; assembly: GCA_963819605.1. Lineage (GTDB taxonomy): Bacteria > Pseudomonadota > Alphaproteobacteria > Rhizobiales > Hyphomicrobiaceae > Hyphomicrobium_B. The sequence goes on from CAWFWU010000014.1 coordinate 14,207, forward strand.
CCAGCCCGGCCATCGCCAGGCAATGTTCTCGAATATGGCTGCAGCTCTCATCAAGCACGAGCAGATCGTCACGACACTCCCAAAAGCCAAAGACTTGAAGCGCGTGATCGATAAGTACATCACGCTCGCCAAGAAGGGCGACTTGCACTCGCGCCGTCTCGCGGCTTCGCGTCTGCGCGACGAAGACATGGTCAAGAAATTATTCGACGTCTTGGCGTCGCGTTACAAGGACCGCGCCGGCGGCTACTCGCGCGTACTCAAAGCTGGCTTTCGCTATGGTGATAGCGCACCTCGCGCCGTCATCGAACTCGTTGATCGCGACGTGACCGTAAAGGGCAAGGAAGACAAAGCCCGCCACGCTGAAATGCTCAAGGCGCAGGAAAGCGCAACCGCTTAACGTCCAAGCGGCCGGCCCTTACAAGAATGCTCATTTTTCACGCCCTGGCGCCACCCGCGCTGGGGCGTGTTCCGTTTTTGGAAACTGTGCGAATCCGGCGTTCTCGCAGTTTGTCTATCTGGCCGCCGGGCGCGGCAAAGAGTAGATTTCACGTGCTGGCCGGTAATGCCGGCCGGGAGGGTTGCACGTGAGCAAAGATTTGGTGCTCGTCACGGGGGCGACTGGCTTTATCGCCAAGCACATTATTGTTGAACTTTTGCGCCAGGGCTTTGCTGTGCGCGGCACGGTCCGCGATTATCTCAAGACACAGCCCGTTCTGCGCACCATTAAATCCACAGGCAGCGACATCACGGATCTTTCGTTTGCAGCCGCCGATCTCGAAACTGACGACGGCTGGGATGCGGCCGCCCAAGGCGCCAAATACGTCATTCACACGGCGTCGCCCTTTCCAATGCAGCAGCCTGACGACGCGGAAGACGTGGTCCGTCCGGCGCGCGAGGGAACGCTGCGGGTGTTGCTTGCCGCGCACCGCAACGCCGTCAAACGCGTGGTGCTGACATCGTCCACGGTCGCCGTCATGTATCCGGAGGCCTACACCCGGCATCACGTATTTAGCGAGGAAGACTTCACCAGCGAACATACCAAGGGCATAACGCCCTATATCAAATCCAAGACTATAGCTGAAAAGGCCGCCTGGGATTTCGTGCGCACCAAGCTCGGCGCGCCCGAACTCGCGGTCATCAATCCTGGGTTCGTGCAAGGCCCCGCGCTCGACGCGGATCTTTCAACCTCACACGAACTCTACCGGCTCATGGCGCGCGGCGTTTATCCGGCAGCACCCCGCATTCGCTTTCCTGTCTGCGATGTGCGCGACGTCGCGGCAGCGCATGCAGCGGCGCTGACGAGCCCCAAAGCTGCCGGCGAGCGTTTTATAATAGCAAACGGCGAAACCGGGTCTTTTTGCGCTTGGGCAGGCTCTCGCCGCCGAATGCCCCGATCTTAAATCCAAAGTGCCGAAGTTTCAGCTTCCCGATACAGCCGTCCGGGGGCTCGCAATCTTCGACAAGCGCCTGCGCACCATCCTCCCGGAGCTTGGCCGGCTATAAGAAGTGCACCAACGCCAAAGCACAGGCGGTGCTGGGTCTCACTTTTCGCGATAGCGATACGGCTATTCGCGATGCCATCCGTTCCATGCGGGACTTGAAACTTATTTAGAGCAGTGCGGGTGAGACGGAGTTTGCGCTCCACTGCTCCCCTCCCCAGCGGGGAGGGGGATTTGCCGAAAGCATGTCAGACTAAATCTAAAGGCGCTCAACGGTGTGTGCAGCGAGCTCGCAGGTGCGCAAGAAATGGCAGCGGGTTCGCCCTTGAGTGGCCGCGATTGAGAGCCTAAGTAGCTCTCTAGCGATGCGGCCCTTCAGAACGGAACTGAAACACAAATGACCCGCTCCAAATCAGCCCTCAAAGCTCTTGTTTCTGGCGGTGTCCTGGCCGCCGTCATCCTCACCCTGGCCGTAGCGCTGCAACTCTCTGGCGCCAGCAACGCGGCTCTCGCCCAGCAAAAAGCCCCGCCGCCCTCGCGCGAAGCCGCACAATATTCATTCGCGCCGATTGTGCGCAAAGCCGCGCCCGCCGTCGTCAACGTCTACGTCCGCAGCAGAGTTCAAACCTTCAATTCGCCCTTTGCCGACGACCCCTGGTTCCGCCGCTTCTTCGGTGAGCAGTTCGGCCAACCATCTGAGCGCGTGATGAGCTCACTCGGCTCGGGCGTCATCGTCAGCGCTGAAGGCCTCGTCGTCACCAATACGCACGTCGTCAAAGCCCGGGGAGAGACCGAAATCCGCGTCGCGCTTTCCGACAAAAGCGAATACGACGCCAAAGTCATCGCCCAAGACGACAAAACCGACATCGCCGTCCTTAAACTCGAAAACGGTGACGGCAAATTCCCGTTCCTCGAGTTTGAAGACAGCGATGGTCTGGAAGTCGGCGACATGGTGCTCGCCATTGGTAATCCGTTCGGCGTCGGCCAAACAGTCACCAGCGGTATCATTTCAGCACTTTCCCGGTCAGATGTCGGCATCTCGGACGCGCAGGTCTTCATTCAAACGGACGCCGCCATCAATCCCGGAAATTCGGGCGGCGCGCTCGTTGATATGAACGGACGTCTCGTCGGCATCAACACCATGATCTTTTCCAAGTCGGGCGGATCGGTCGGCATCGGCTTCGCGATCCCCTCGAACCTCGTCAAAATCTACGCCGAAAGCGCGCTCTCGGGCCGCAAAGTCGAACGCCCGTGGTTAGGTGCCAAGCTCGATGCCGTGACGCGGGAAATTGCCGAAGGCTTGGGACTCGCGCGCGTCGCCGGTGCCGTGGTCACGCGCGTGTCCGACAAGGGCCCTGCGTCGGCCGCCGGGATTGAGCCGGGCGATGTCATCATGCGCGTCGATGGTGTCGAAGTGACAGATGCCCGCGCGGTCTTCTATCGACTTACAACCAAAGGCGTCGGCCAAACCGTCAAACTGTCTGTCATCCGCAAGGGCAAGCCGCTCGATCTCGACATCGCGCTTATCGCACCGCCCGCAGCTGGCAAGGACGACATCAAGAACCTCTCCGGCCAGCACCCGCTCGATGGCGCCCGGGTCTCAAACATTTTGCCAGCGCTTGCCGATGAAATGGGTCTCGATCAGACTGACGGCGTGGTCGTGCTCTCGATCCGCAACGGCTCAATCGCGCAAAATCTCGGCTTCCGGCCGGGCGATATTGTCGTCGAAGTGGCGGGCCAGAAGATAACGAATGTCACAGGCCTTGAAAGTTCGCTCTCTGGGCGCAAGCGCTTGTGGCAGGTCGCTGTCATGCGTGGCGGACGCCTCCTGCAACTTCAAGTGCCGGGGTAGGGCCGCAGGCTGAATAATCTGGGTTAACCTGAGACCTTAGGTGGCCATATAGCCGACAAGCTGACACATTCGTGTCGGAAACTAGAGCCTGTCCAGAGTTCAAAGCAGGGGTGGATCGTGTCCGACAATCGTGGCGTTTTGATTATTGGCGAAGAAACGGTCCTGACCGGCGAAATTAAGAACTGCCGCGAGATCGAAATCTACGGCCACGTTGATGGCAAACTGGACGCTGGCAACATCATCGTGCACCCGCAAGGCAGCCTCTTTGGCACAGTCAAAGCCGACACCGCCGAGATCCACGGCACCATGCAGGGTGACGCGCGCATCAAGCAGCTCATCTCGATTCGGAGTTCGGGCACCGTCAACGGCAACGTCAAATACGGGCGCTTGGCGATGGAAGAGGGCGCGGAACTCGCGGCCACCGTGCGCAACGTGCCGCCGAGCGTTGCGGGCGATCTCGATCTTTCCGTCAACAAGGGCCGCTCGGTGCGCATCACCACGGCCGATCTGACGGCGATCGATCCCGACGACAAGGCCGCAAATCTGACGTTCTCGGTTTCAAACGCGGCCAACGGCTTCGTCACTTTCGCCAGCGCGCCGGGTCTGCCCATCGACACCTTTACGCAAGCCGATCTCGAAGGCGGCAAAGTCCTCTTCGCGCATGACGGCTCGGGCAGCGATACCGCTAAGTTCGACATCGTCGTCGCCGACAAAGCCGGCGCAACGTCCGGCAAAGCGCAAACCGTGAATGTCGCGGTGCGGGTGTAAAGTTCACTTGGATTATCGGGTGTCTGACCCGCTCCGCCGGAGGCGGGCAAGTATCGGGGGTCTGACACCGCTTCTCACGCGCAGTAATCCAATGCGTGGAACGAAATCTTCCTTCAAACGTTGCTCTCCATGACGCTCGTCCGCATGGCGTCGTCTGGAGGACCTCGTGAATCTTTATTTCACACCGGAAACATACACACCCGTCGATCACTTCACCCGCGACGTTCAGATAGATCGCGAAGAATTCTTGAGACAACTACCTGACGCCGTCGACAAGCGGCAGTTCGAAATCGACGGCGATATTATTTCCATCCCCGAAAAAGATGGCGCAGTCCATATTCGCATTACGGATCTCGGCGTAAAAGAAATGGGCGAACTCAAATTGCCAATGCTTCGACTCGACTTTGCCTTCCAAAACATGCGCGACGAAGACATAGATGCCTTCATGGACATTTATGAGCAACGCACACTTCGGGGTTCGGGCGGAATGTAAAAAACTCGCGCTCGAAAATCCTCCAATCCACGAAGCCGAGGATTGGTGTCTGACCCGCTTTGCCGGAGGCGGGCACGTATCGGGGGTCTGACACCATGGCTCAGTTCACATGTCGGTTGGGTTAGGGCGCCCTGCACTTGCGGCGCGACCACTTGGAAGTCCCCTTGCGGGATAACCCAACAACTTTGGCAAAAAGAGCCGTTGGGTTACGCACCGGATCAGAGAGCGTCATTCAAATCGTAGCAACTCGGCCGCTGCTAACCCAACCCACAACTTACCCCATCAAAAACGCCGCATAGTGTTCGGCCAGCGTCTTCCTCAGCATCACATTGTACGCCCCATACGCCGCGTGGCTCGCCGGGATGCGCCCATAAGATAACTTTTCGCCAGCCTTAATCGGCCTCAGCACAATCGGCGTGGCCACGGGGCTCAGATGCGCGCCCTTGCCCGATTGCAGCGTCGTCAGCAGCCCATGCATCGCCCCGTTGATCGCCGGCCGGGCGAGAATGATCAAGCGGTGTTGCCCATGCCTGTTGGTGACAAGATAAATGTGCCCCGACTGATGCGGCACGGCGACCGCGCCAAACTGCACGTAATCGGTGTCGACACGCTCCGCCTCGCGAAACAGCAGCCGCGACGTCACATCGTCCCAGGTGATGTCCGTGCGATAGGCGTAGACCGCGTTTTTCTCGCCGAACGACGGACGCACCGTCAGATACGACCCCTCTAACCACGCGACCGACGCGCGATTGTAGGAGCCCAGCTCATCCGGCGCATTGCCATTTGTCTCGGCCGTGTCCGCGCCGTTCGTTTTTTGCGGCGAGAGTAGATTGAGCCCCAAGCCTTCTTCCAACCGCACAATCGTCGCGAGCGTGAACGTGCGCCGCCCAGCCAGCACTTTTTCCAATGTCGAAATCGAGATCTTGGCAGCATCCGCGAGCGCCTGCCGCGTCATGCGCCGCCTTGCCAATTCCTGGCGCAGACGCACGGCCAGCGCATCGCTCTGTTCGGCCGTCAGTTTCGGCGTGCGCGCGTCTGTCATTGATTGCTGCGTCCCTCGGCACCACCACCTTACCCTCACATATCCGCACAGATAAGGCCGCTGCAAGGCCGGGGAGGCGGTTTTGAGACGGAAATTCAAGGAAATGATGCTGCCGGCGAGGAACGGACTCCGCGACAGTTTCAGGAAGGGGCAGGGAAATTCACCGGATCAAGGAGTTTATCAGATGCATGTTGCGCACCACGCCGACCCGCGCTCAGCGGTCTTTTGCCTAGTGTTGACCGCCGCCGCGCCGCCGCCTCGCGATGCGGTCTGTGCATTTGGGCGGCGCCTACTCGCTCGTCACATCACGGCGCAGATTTGAAGGGCAGCCCCATGAAAATTCTCATCATCAACCCGCCGCACGAAGCCATCGGCTCGCGTATGCCGGGCGAGATGCTCCCGCCCTTGGGCCTTCTTGCCATCGGCGGACCGCTCATCGACGACGGCCACGACGTGACGCTGCTCGACGCCGATGTCGATAACTTGCCTTTCGACGAAATCCTCACCCGCGCCGCCGACCAAGCGCCGGAAGTCCTGCTCATCGGCCACAACGGTTCCACGTCCGCCCACCCGGCCGTCCTCCAAATTCTTCGCGCGCTGCGTCCGCTTCATTCCCGATGCCTGGATCGTCTACGGCGGCATCTTCCCGACCTATCACTGGAAGGAGTGCCTCGAAGAACTGCCTGAGGTTGACGCCATTGTCCGCGGCGAGGGCGAGGAAACCGCAAGGCTGCTGATGCGGGCGATTCGCGACGACACGCCATTCGAAACCATCCCCGGCCTCGCTTTCCGCCGCAATGGTCAGCCCTTCGCCACGCCCCCCGCGGCCATGATCCAGAACCTCGACGACTACCGGACGGGATGGGAACTCATCGACCATTCGAAATACAGCTACTACGGGGGCAAGCGCGGCGTCGTCATTCAATTCTCGCGCGGCTGCCCGCATCTGTGCAGTTATTGCGGCCAGCGCGGATTCTGGACCCGCTGGCGCCATCGCGACCCCAAAAAGCTTGCCGCTGAGATCGGGCGGCTCTATCGCGAGCATGGCGTCACTATGATCTCCTTCGCCGACGAAAACCCCACCACCTCGAAGAAAGCTTGGCGCGAACTCCTCAAAGCCATCATCGCCGAGGATGTAAAACTGACCATGATCGCCACGCTCCGCGCCGACGACATCGTGCGTGACGCCGACATCCTGCATCTCTATCGCAAAGCCGGTTTTGAGCGCTTTCTGATCGGCATGGAACACACCGACGAGGCGACCCTTGCCAAGGTCCGAAAGGGCAGCACGACCAAAACCGACCGCGAGGCCATCCGCCTTTTGCGCAAACACGGCATGCTCAGCCTTATGTCCTGCGTCTTCGGTTTCAACGAGGAGTGCGACCGGGACTATTGGCGTACCTTCCGCCAGATCCTCGCCTACGATCCCGACCAGATCATCACGCTCTTCGTCACCCCGCATCGTTGGACGCCCTTTTTCCGCGACGAGAAAGACCGCCCCGTCATCCAGCTCGACCAGAAGCGCTGGGACTACAAGCATCAGGTTTTGGCTAGCCGCCACATGCCGGCGTGGCGCAGCTTTCTCTGGGTGAAACTCATCGAAGTTCTCGTGCAAACCCGCCCGCGCGCGCTGTTTCGCACGTACCTCCATCCCGACCGCGCCGCCCGTCACGGCATGCGCTGGTACGCGCGCATTGGCCGCCGTGTCTGGCTGCACGAAGTGTGGACCTTCCTTACGCGTGACACGCGCATCGCCAACGGCCCGACGCTCGCCGAATTTTGGGGCGCGCCCCAAGTTGCCGAACAAGAAGCGCTCAGCACCCGCCGCGCCGTCGTCTCGCTCATCGACCAGAGGCCGGCTGCTTGAATGGTAAAGGCCGCGCGCGATCACCCTGCGGGGCAGGTTCGCAGCGCCGACTGGCCAACAAACGCGGGAATGTGCTATCGTTAAAGGATAAAAGTTCGCGAGGTGCTCCGGCTGCTGCATGACGACGGGTGGGCGGTTGCGGTCACTCGGGGCAGCCATCGCCAACTGAAACATGCGGCGAAACCTGGACGCGTGACAGTTGCTGGAAAAGAAAGCGACGACATTGCGCCAGGAACCTTGAATAGCATCCTGAAGCAGGCCGGATTGAAGGATGGAACTGCCATGCGCTACGCAATCGTTATAGAAAAGGCCGGTGCCAATTATTCGGGCTACGTTCCCGATCTTCCGGGATGCGTCGCGACAGGCGATACCGCTGAGGCGGCGGAACGACTTTTGCGCGAAGCCATCCTCTTGCATCTTGATGGCATGAAGGAAGACGGGCTTTCTGTTCCTCGTCCATCGAGCCAGGCCGGATACGTTGATGTGCCGGTGCCAGGCGAATAGGTTTGCCGCCGCCAAAATCCCAAAGCCCAACAAACAAACCAAACCCAACATCACACACCTCGCGTTTTACGGGATGCAGTATGCGGCCGGGGGGAGGGGGCGGGGAAAAGTCCGCCGGAGGTTTTTTTGAGCCCCTTCGCAAGTCTCTGAAAAACCTCAAATAGATATCGTTAAGACAATCGTGGCCGTTCTGAAAGCGCCGACGCGTTAAGTAAAACAGCCTGCGCGCGGCCCAAATCTTAGCCCTCAAGAGGCTGCTATCGAGCTGCGTTCCGCAAGCGATCGCTGCGCGGATTTGAGATCAGCACCATGATCCCCGACATGATCATCGCTCCAGCAATCGCGGCCACCGCCTGTCCAGACGTCAACCCTGCGCCCTTCAACCATCCAACCAGATACGGCCCGGCAAAACCGCCAATGTTGCCGATGGAGTTGATGAGTGCGATTCCTGCTGCAGCGGCCGTACCGGACAAGATCGCCGTCGGCAATGTCCAGAACACAGGCAGCGCGGCGAAGATGCCGATACCGGCAATTGTCAAAGCAAAAAGCGCGAAGGCAGGTTCTCCCTCATAGGCTCCGGCAACCAATCCTGCGCTGCCGATGAAAGCCGGAAGGGCAACATGCCATCGGCGCTCTCCAGTCTGATCGGAATGGCGTCCCCAGAAAATCATGGCAACCGCGCCGAACAAGAAAGGCACGGCGGCGACAAACCCTGTCGCGGTATGGCTCATGCCAAAAGCTTTGACGATCTGCGGCGTCCAGAACGTTAAGCTGTATAAACCGCACACGATGCCGAAATAGACGAGGCTCAGCGCCAATACGCGCGGGTCGGTCAGGGCCTGACGCAGTGTCATGCGGCTAGAAGAGTCCTTGGCCTCGTCTTCGCGCGCGATTGTGCTTGAGAGTGCCGTGCGCTCGTCGGGTGTCAGCCAACGCGCCTCTTCAGGTTTGTCATCGAGGAAGAAAAAAGCGGCTACACCCAGCACGACTGCGGGAACGGCTTCGATAATAAACAACCACTGCCAGCCCTTCAGTCCGCCCGCGCCTTGGAACGCATCCAATATCCATCCCGACAGCGGCGCGCCGATCAATGCGGACACGGGAACCGCCACCATGAACGTGGAAACCGTCCGCGCGCGATCGGCTGCCGGCACCCAACGCGTCAGGTAATAGATGATGCCCGGAAAGAACCCAGCTTCCGCCACGCCGAGCAAAAAACGCATGACGGCAAGGCTCTCCGCACCGGTTACGAACGCCATGGCCATCGACACGAGGCCCCATGTCACCATGATGCGCGCAATCCATAGCCTCGCCCCAAACTTGGCCAGCATGACGTTGCTTGGAACTTCAAAGAGGCAATAGCCGAGAAAGAATATTCCCGCCGTAAAGCCGAATGCTTGTGCGCTAATTCCGAGGTCGGCGTTCATGGTCAGGGCAGCGAAGCCGATATTCACGCGGTCGAGATACGAGACGAAATAGCAAAGGATGAGAAACGGAATAAGCCGGCGCCGCACTTTGAGTGAGGCAGATGTCAGAGCTTCGTTTGGCATCGGGCTCATGTGGGTTACTGCGAGCGTGCTTATAGGAGTGCGTGGCGAAAGGGTCACGGGTGCGCTCCAGCGTTTGACATTTGTGCCGCACAAAGTCGAGTAATGTGTCGATCAAAGTGTCGAGCGGTGTTCATCTGCGTGGCCGTGAACAAAAAAAGCTCTTCCCCCGGCCCTCCGCGTAACGATTGAATGGTCCACGCCGAACATCCAGCGTAGACTCTGATTATCGTTACACTTTGAGGAGAATACCCCCATGAAAAGCCTGTTAGCACTGGCCATTGCGGCGCTCGTCGCGGTCAGTCTAACCGTGCCCGTCGAGGCCGGTAAGAAGTGCAAAGAAGGCAAGGTCTTCAATCCCGACACCGGAAAATGCGTAACCGATCGCGGTTCGTGATCCCAAACGCTACGGGCGCGGGGCGTTGGGCCGTTGAGCGCTTGAGCCGTATTGAAGCAGGCTGGTGCATTGCCGGCCTGCTCGTCGTTTTATTCGCCGCCTGTCTCACGCGTGCCTCTCTGGCCTTCGGTTATGAAACCGATGTCGTCGATATGCCGGTGCTCATGCTGGCCGCCGGGCTCGTCGCAGTGGGTGTGATATTCCTGACTGCTATGGCGTGGCTCCTACGGGATGCCGCAAAACTCGATAAGCCAGTTGTTGCGCGGCTGATGTGGACCGTCTTTGCCACCGGGCTCGCCGCCCGCCTCGTGCTGATGTCGAGCGCCCCGATCCTGGAAAGCGACTATCAGCGCTACCTCTGGGACGGTGCTGTCGTGGCGGAGGGTTTGAATCCCTATCTCAAATCGCCAAGCGCGATTGCGACGCACATAACCGAAGGTCCGCTGCAATCGCTTAAGGAGCAAGCCGGACCTGTCTTCAGCCGCATCAATCACAAAGACCTGACGACCATCTATCCGCCGCTGACCGAAGCCGCTTTCGCACTCGCCAATCTGGTGTCGCCGTTCAATCTGTTTGCGTGGCGAAGCGTGCTGCTTATCGCTGATCTCGCGACGTTCGCGCTGCTGCTCTCCGCTTTGGATGTGCTCGGCCGCCCGCGTCTTTGGAGCGCGCTCTATTGGTGGAACCCTGTTCTTCTCAAGGAGATCTACAACTCAGCACATTTCGAAGTTCTGATATTCCCATTTCTTCTGGCGGCGTTGTTGCTGGCCCATCGGCGCCGGCCGATCTCGGCTTCAGTGATGCTCGGCCTTGCCGCCGGGTTCAAATTTTGGCCCGCGCTTCTGCTGCCGCTGATCTTGCGCCCCGGTCTTCATAACCGCCGCACTTCATTTGCTGCCGCCGCCGTTTTTGCCGTCCTCATGTCACTGTGGCTGGCACCTATGGTGTTGGCGGGTCTTGGAGAGAACGCCGGGCTTTCCGCCTATGCCTTGTCTTGGAATAAAAATGGCCCTGTGTTTGCAATCATATCCGGTGCCGCCGCCCACATTGGTTGGGCGTTTGGCATGGCTGGCGACGGCCTGAATACCGGCATTGCTAACCTCGTGGCGCGTGGGATTGTTGCCGCAATGGTTGTCTTTGTTGCCTTTGCCGCGGCGTACCGGCCGGTCCGTGAGTTTGACGACATGGTGTTGCGCGCACTTGTCATCGTCGCGGCCCTGGTGGTGTGTTCGCCAGCGGTTTATCCCTGGTACACTTTGTGGCTGTTACCCCTTCTTGTACTTCGGCCCGAACCTAGTCTTCTCATGCTGAGTGCAACCATTCCCATTTATTACACCTACTTCTACTTTGCCGCCCGCGAGACGACCGAGGTCTTCCACACCTACGTCATGTGGCTCATATGGCTGCCGGTCTTCGCTCTTTTCGTCTGGCGCCGCGGTGAATCCCGACTGTCTAAGATAGCCCTTGGCGCGGGAGGCTAGATCGTCATGCGACTAGACAAACGCGTCGGCGTCGTCATTCCTGCCCTCAACGAGGAAGGCGCCATCGGCCGCGTCATCGCCGCCATTCCAGACTGGGTGGACGAAATCGTGGTCGCCGACAACGGCTCAAGTGACCGGACCATGATTGCGGCCGAAGTGGCTGGCGCCCAAGTCACGATCGAACCAGTGCGCGGCTACGGCGCTGCGTGCCAAGCCGGCATAAAGGCTCTCGGAGCCGTCGATATCGTCGTTTTTCTCGATGGGGATTATTCCGATTACCCAGAAGATATGCATGAGCTGGTCGATCCGATCCTCGCCGGCAAAGCTGATTTCGTTGTCGGTTCGCGTGTCCTTGGCGTCCGCGAAAAAGGCGCGCTAACACCCCAGCAGCGTTTTGGCAATTGGCTGGCCTGCCGCCTGATGAACCGCTTTTTCGGAACGAAGTTCACCGACCTTGGGCCATTTCGCGCCATCCGCAGCGATAGTCTTCAAGGGCTGGCCATGCATGATAGGGCCTATGGGTGGACGGTTGAAATGCAAATCAAAGCGGCGCGCGCTGGCATCTCGATCAAAGAAATCCCGGTGCGCTACCGCCCGCGCATCGGCGTGTCGAAAATCTCGGGGACGGTACGGGGAACGCTCTTGGCGGGCTACACGATCCTGAGTGTGATAGCCCGCGCGTCGATGTCCCGCCCGTCGGCGCGCTAACGGCAATCATCGTAACCTCTGTTACGCGCCTTGCTTGCTACGGGCTTCCCTGGCTTGCTGGAAATGCATCACAATGACCACACTCGCTGCCGCCGCAAAGAAGCACCACACAGACACAAACGCGTCCCAGTAGGCGACATATGCCACGACCGATCCGAGCACCACGATGATCGCCAGCAGGTTGACGGCGCGATGCGAGGAGAGGGCGGGACCGAGCCCCGTGGCGATTAGATAAAATATACCAACCGCACCTGAAGGCGGCGGCTGGCTGTCGTAGATGAGATGGCCGTCCTTGACGATCGCTGCATGCGTGCCGCCAAGCAGGACGCTGGCAAGATAGAGCGCAGTGCCCATTCCAACGGCGGCGCAAAGGCCGATCAAGCGGCGTCGCAGTGGATCATTTTCCATCGCCATTGCGGCCAGCGGCGCATAGAGCGGCCAAAAGACGAGTGCCAAAAATAGGAACGAGTTGGTCAAAGCTTGACACGTGGCGCTTTGCGGCGCGACCGGCAGTGCCAGCCAAAGTGATCCTTCAATCGCTTGCTGCACGGCGAAGAACAGCGGCACTGCTGCCAAAGGCAACTCGCGACGTTCCTGCGTGCGTGACACGGCTGCCGCGCCGGACAGCCCCGTTACGGCCGCTGTCAAAAAACTCGCCGTCGCTGAAAAACACATGAATGGGTCTCGACTTGTCCGAATTGAGAACAGGTAGCCTACCCCAATCGCACTAAAACGCGAGGAATTTCAGCACTGTTCGCGAGATGAACGGCACACAACGCATCATTCAGAACGAGTTCAAAGGCACGGCGTTAAACCTCGCCTCATCGAGTTTGAAGTCTTACCACAACACCGGCCCGGCCGGAAAAAATTGAAGGGGCACACGTCATGAAAACAACCGCTCTTATCGCTGCCGCCATTTTGGCCGCCACCAGCGCCAGCGCGTTCGCATATTCCTCGACCGACGCGCGTCAGTCTGAGCAGTGGAACAAGATCGAGCAGGGCCGCAATGACGGTTCGATCACGTGGCGCGAAGGCATCAAACTGCGCCGCCAGCAGGCTGAAATCGCCCGCATCGAAACTGAGATGAGAGCCGATGGCCGGTTATCGCGCCAGGAAAAGCGCTCGCTTCATCGCATACAGGACCAAGCCCAAAGCACCATCGTTCATGAATCCAACGACGGCTGGAAGCGCCCATGGTGGCTGCGCCGCTTCGGATTCTGATTTCGACGATTTTCTTCCTCCCGCGTACGTCCAATCCCCCCGGATAGTACGCCACCTCGAGAGCCACTCCAAAAGAGTGGCTCTTTTTTTGCGTTGCGAAGAAGTTGGGCGAATTCGCGGCGCGCCGCTGAAGCAAATATGAAGCACAGCTTCAGAGTGGGTTCAGCGTCGATTTAGCATTCTCCAGAACATCAGTTTTCAACTGAGCAACACGGATTACGTCAAACCCAAGGAGATTGTCATGAAGTCCAAATTGATTGCCGCCGCACTTCTCACGTCGATCACAACACTCATTGCCGCTGCCGGCTCTGCTGATGCCGCCGATCGCTGGCGCTATGAAGTTGATGCGCGCCAAGCCCGTCATATGGAATTGATCCGCGAAGGCCGTGCCAATGGGACTTTGACGTGGGGCGAATTCCAGATGTTGCGCAGCGAGCAGTTTCGCATTGCCCGTATGGAACGCGCGTTTCTCACAGACGGTCACTTGAACTGGAACGAACGCCAATCGCTCCGTTACGCCCAAGATGCCGCCAACACGCACATTTTTTCCGAGCGTAACGATCATCAGAAGAGCCGCCGCTGGTGGCGCTTGGCCGGATACTAAGCGGCCCCGCTGGGCGGCGGAAAAAGATTGAGTTTGCGAATGAACCTTTTGCTGCCGCCCCGCGACGAATGTTTTGAAACAACAACTTTGACCTCAAAGAACCAAGGAAACCGAAATCATGAAGTCGTCCCTCTTACTTGCAGCAGCCGCCGCTGGCCTACTCGCCACTTCCATGCTTCCCGCCAAGGCCGGCGACGTGCAAGGCGACGCGTATGACTGTCAGGAACTCTGGGTCATGCGTAACGAGCTCTACAAGTCCAATGGCTATTGCTTCAAAACTTCGCGCGCCATCAATTACTTCGGTAACGGCGGCTGCTCTTATCACAGCGAAGGCGCTGTCCCTCTATCGCGTGGCGAGCGCTCGATGATCCGTGGCATCCGGGCGTCCGAACGCCGGCAGGCGTGTTAAGCCGCGCCTACAGAAAATGACCGGGGCAATGTCCCCGGTCATCTCATTTCGTGCTAAGTTTCCCTATACCAATCGTGCGGTCGCCCTTGCCGGCCCGGTGCTGCCGCAGTTCAATGGATCCAGCGTTTCAACGGGGAACTCCGATATGCAGGCCAAGTTTCTTCGTGTTGTGTTGAGCGTGACCGCTTGCGTTGGCCTTTTTGGGCCGGTTGCGCATTCGGGCGATGAGATCAGATCGGATTCGAGCTGTCAGGAGCTCTGGGTCGCCCGCAATCAAATTTACAAGAACGCCGGTTATTGCTTCAAGACGGCCAGGGCGCGCGAATTTTTTGGCAACGGCGGCTGCAAGTTTGACGATGTGGAAACCGTGCCGATCAGCGACGAGGATCGCCGCTACATCAATGAAATCAAGAAGCTTGAAGCAAAGAAGTGCTAGGTCCGGCGCGGTGTTGGCTGGCGGTATCTACATGAACGCGACCTAAAGAGCGCCTTCAGAACGGGTTCAGCGGCCATCTCCTAAAGTCCCACCATGTTCAACCGGCCGGCACACATGTTCCGGCGGCAGGAGCAGGGGAGACAAACAATGAAATTCGCAACGCTTATTGGCCTCGCCGCGACGGCAATGATGGCCTCTGCAACTCTTCCGGCCGCCGCCGCTGAAGACGATGAGCCCGCGCACGTCTCGCGCGATTGGAAAAGCGGCGGCAGCGGCACTGTGTCGAGGGGCACGGCTGCAAACCAGCGCGGCACCACGCGCGGCAATACGGTCACTCGCGACACCAGCAGCGATGATGAGCCGGAAGTCACCTACACGCGCCCAAGCCGCGACAGCAACGATGACAACGATTACAGCCGCTCTGGCAACCGCCGCGACCACCGTCATGAGTACGGCGGTCTCGACCCCGCTGAAGCTGCGCGCATCCGCAACGCCCACCGGGAATCCGATCGCCGCGTGACGTTGCATCGCGATCGCGATGACTACGGTGTCCCATCTTACAGTTCACGACCTCATCGCCGCCAACACTGGTGGTCCATGTGGTGGTAACTGCGTGACGTTCTAACAGTGCTCAAGGACAGGGTCGCGGAGTTGTACCGCGGCCCTTTCTGATTGTGCTCTCGGTGCAACAGCCTTGTAATTGCTGTCACCATGAGGCGCCCGTTAAGCGGCAATTAAGTAGCCGAACCTCATGCTCCCTGCAGTCATTATGTCTCGTGCTGCGGGGATTTCCATGAGTGGTCTCAAGTCTATTCAAGTTGAAGAAATTATTGCGCGCGGGTCAATTAAAGATAGCGACGTCCTCGCCTTCCGCAAAATTTTCTATGAAGACGGTGTCACCTCGGCGGAAGAAAGCGATATTCTTTTCAAGCTCAATGATGCTTGCAAAGTTTCAGATCCGTCGTGGGCGGCGTTCTTTATCGAAGCGATCACTGACTTCATCGTTTTTCAAGCCCAGCCCCAAGGGTATGTGACGGCCGATAACGCCCATTGGTTCATCGACCGGGTGTCCGCTGACGGTAAGGTCGACAGCAAAACTGAACTCGAGCTGGTTGTTAACGTGCTCGAAAAGGCGCGCTGGGCGCCAGTCAGTCTCGTCAAATTCGGGCTTGAGCAGGTGAAGCATGCCGTCATTTCAGGCACGGGACCACTGAGAGACGGCAAGCACCTGGCGGCAGGTGAAATCACCGCGGGCGAAGTCGATCTGCTGCGCCGTATGCTCTACGCTTTCGGCGGCGACGGGCATGTTGCCGTCACGCGCGACGAAGCCGATATCCTCTTCGATATCGACGAAGCGGTCGAGAACGCAAACCCTAATGCGGCATGGACCGATCTCTTCGTTAAGGCCATCGCGAACGTGATCATGGCGTCATCCGGCTATGCCGTGCCCTCTCGCGAGGAAGCACTGCGCCAGGAAGCATCCCTCGAAAATCCCGGTCAAAAAACATCGGTTCTTGCCTTCCTGCTGTCCATGGTCCGCACGAACCTAGCGTCGGTCCAAGACGCTTATCACGACCAGTCGCCGGAAGAGCGTGCGCTTGCGCGTCTTGAGCACCAGCGCATTGAGATCATCACCAACGAGGTAATAACGGAAGCCGAAGCCTCCTGGCTTGCGGGCCGTTTGGGCCGTGATGGCCGCCTCTCGCCGTCCGAGACCGCACTCGTCGCCTATTTGAAGCAGGAAAGCCCCAATATTCACCCTCTTCTTATCGAGGCGGTGGATCGCTTAGTTCACGCGGCATAACCCCTTGATCCGCCATACTTGGGCACTAAAGTACCCCGACTGACGATAAGAGACGGGGACGATGCTCAGAAATCTAATCGCACGCCAGCGCTTATTGCAGCGGCGCGAGCTGCTCGTTATTGCCGCGCCGGCCATCGCGCTGGCTTTGGCTGCCCTGTGGCTCGCGTATCAATTCGTGGAGCCGGCGCCGCCGCGCACGATCCTGATGTCAACCGGATCGTCGAAGGGCGCCTACCACCTTTTTGGAAAAAAGTACGCCGAGATCCTCGCCCGCGACGGCGTCAAACTCGAACTCAAGACATCGAACGGCTCGAAGGAAAACGCATCCCGGTTGTTAGACGCTTCATCGGGCGTCAAGGTCGCACTCGTCCAGGGCGGAGCGGTGACTGCAGCGGAAGGGCCGGACTTGCTCTCGCTCGGCCGGGTTTACCAGCAGCCTCTTTGGATTTTCTACCGGTCTGAAACCGAGAAAACCCGGTTTACCGAATTTATCGGGCAGAAGCTCGCAATTGGCCCAGAGGGAAGCGGCACCCGGGCGCTGATGTTTCAGCTGTTCGCGCATTCGAAGATCTCCGACAAGAATGCCACATTCTTTGCCTTGGAGAACGACGAAGCCGCCACAAAACTCCTGGCAGGCGAAGTTGACGCCATCTTTCTCGCAACCGGCGCTGACAGCCCAGTGATTAAGCGCCTGATCGGCGTCGAAGGTATTCGTCTTCTCAGCGTCGAGCAGGCAGAGGCCTATACGCGCATATTCCCGCAGCTCGGCAAAGTCGTTCTTCCCCAAGGTCTTGTTGACCTCGAAAAAAACGTGCCGCCCAAGGACGCCGTCCTCCTTGCGCCCCAAGCCTCTCTATTGATCCGCAAAGATCTGCATCCCGCCATCGTAAGTTTGCTCGTCAGCGCCGCACGCGAAGCGCATTCGCCCGGCGGCTTGTTCCAGCGCACGGGCGAATTTCCCCAAGCGCTCGATCCCGAAATTCCCATGTCCGAGGATGCAGAGCGTGTTTACCGCTCAGGCAAGACGTTCCTCCAGCGGCATCTGCCGTTCTGGGTCGCAACGTTCTTCGAGCGCATGCTGGTCATGATTTTGCCGGTCGCGACTATTCTGCTGCCGCTGGTCAAGATCGTGCCGTGGATTTACCGCTGGCGTGTGCGCAATAGGATTTTACATTGGTATAGCCAGTTGAAACGCCTCGAGAGAAGGTTGGCGGACGACGGCTCCATCGGGGGCCGCCTGACCCACAAGGCCGACCTCGCCCGCATCAGCGACGCTGTGGGAGTCATTCCGGTGCCGTTCGCCTATAACGACGAGCTTTACATGCTTAAGGCAGCCATTGAGCTTGTGCGGCAGCGGATCGCGGGCAGAGCCTAAGTGCGTGCCGTCAAACACGGTTTACGATCCCGCTTCTAGCCTCTAGAACGGCCCTGAGAAGTCTGCCAAAAGCCTCGGTCAGACCGCCAATCGAATTCCAAGCCCAAAGTTCCAAGCCCAAAGGACGAGCGCGCCCGATGTTCAAGAAGATCCTGATTGCTAACCGCGGGGAAATTGCCTGCCGTGTCATCAAGACCGCGCGTAAGATGGGCATCAAGTCGGTCGCCGTCTATTCCGACGCCGACCGGGATGCCCTCCACGTCGAAATGGCGGACGAAGCCATCCACATCGGCCCACCGCAGGCGGCGCAGTCCTATCTCGTCATGGAAAAGATCATCGAGGCCTGCAAGAAGTCCGGCGCCGAGGCCGTCCACCCCGGTTACGGCTTCTTATCCGAACGCGAGGCGTTCCCTGTTGCCCTCCAAAAGGCCGGCATCGTTTTCATCGGCCCAAACTCCCGGGCCATTGCCGCCATGGGCGACAAAATCGAATCCAAGAAGGCCGCTGCCGCCGCCAAGGTCTCAACCGTTCCTGGCTACATGGGCGAAATCCAGGACGAGACACATGCCGTGAAGATTGCCGAGGAGATCGGTTATCCGGTGATGATGAAGGCCTCTGCCGGAGGTGGCGGCAAGGGGATGCGGATTGCCTACGACCGCAAAGAAGTGCTGGAGGGCTTTCCCCTCGCCCGCTCGGAAGCCAAATCTTCGTTCGGCGACGACCGGATGTTCATTGAAAAGTTCATTATCGACCCGCGCCACATCGAGATCCAGTTGATCGGCGATAAACACGGCAACGTGGTCTATCTCGGCGAACGCGAATGCTCGATCCAGCGCCGCAACCAGAAGGTGCTCGAAGAAGCCCCATCACCCTTGCTCGACGAAAAGACCCGCAAGGCCATGGGCGAGCAGGCCGTGGCGCTGGCCAAAGCCGTCGGATACGACAGCGCCGGCACGGTCGAATTCGTGGCAGGCCAAGACCGCTCGTTCTTTTTCCTCGAGATGAATACCCGCCTGCAGGTTGAGCATCCTGTGACCGAGCTCATCACCGGCGTCGATCTCGTTGAATTGATGATCCGCTCTGCCCATGGCGAAAAACTGCCCTTCAAACAGTCGGATGTGACCCTCAAAGGCTGGGCCGTTGAGAGCCGCGTTTACGCAGAAGACCCCTATCGTAACTTCCTTCCCTCCATCGGCCGCCTTGTTAAATACCGCCCACCCGCTGAATCGGTGTCTAATGGCGTGACAGTGCGCAACGACACGGGCGTGTTCGAAGGCGGCGAAATTTCGATGTACTACGATCCCATGATCGCCAAGCTCGTGACACACGCCGCGACGCGCGAAGCGGCGATCGACGCCCAGGCCGATGCGCTTGACGCCTTTTACATCGACGGCATTCAGCACAATATCCCGTTCCTGACGTCGGTCATGCAGAACCCGCGCTGGCGCTCGGGCAAGCTCTCGACCGGCTTCATCAAGGAAGAGTTTCCGGACGGCTTCAAGCCGCGTGCGCCTGAAGGCGCGCAGCAAAGGGTCTTGGCCAGCGTCGCCGCCATTATCGATCATCTCGGAAACGAACGCCGGCGCGGCATTACCCACCAGATGACCGGGCAAGCCGTGCGCTTTGCCAAGCGCCGGGTTGTTAAAGTCGGCGCGACCACAGTCACCCTCGAAGTGTCAGGCGAGGCGCCAGGGCCCTATCATGTGTCGTTTCTCGACGCGTCCGGCCGGGCGGCCGAGACGCTCGCCGTGCAGTCGGCTTGGTGGCCAGGCGATCCCGTTTGGACCGGCTCCGTCGGAAAACAGACGGTTGCCGTGCAGGTTCGCCCCATCGCCAATGGCTTGAACCTCGCTTATCGCGGCATTCAGGTGCCGGTGTACGTCTACACGGCGCGCGAAGCGGAACTTGCCGCGCTTATGCCGGTCAAGGCCGCGGCTGATATGTCTAAGTATCTGCTCTGCCCTATGCCGGGGCTGGTCAAAGCCATCAGCGTTGAGGAAGGTGCCAAAGTGCAGGCCGGTGATAACCTCGCCGTGGTGGAAGCCATGAAGATGGAGAACATCTTGAAGGCCGAGCGTGATGGGGTAGTCAAAAAGATCAACGCCAAAGCTGGCGACAGTTTGGCCGTGGACGCCGTGATCCTCGAATTCGCGTAAAAACCCGCGCGCTAACTGTTCCTGAACCGTTTTGAGGCATCCTCTGCAACCCATAGGCACCGGTTTGCGAGAGAGCGCCATCATGCGCGGTCCCGAACTTTTCGACATACCTGACGTTTTCGACATCGTAGACCCGCGTGGCCGCGCCAATCGCAAGGGGCTCATCGTCCTCGCGGTGATCATGCTCGGGGCCCAAGTCCTCGTCCGTGGCGGTGGCTATCTCTTAGGGCATGAGCTTCAAGGCCCGGCCAGCTGGGTTATCCACAGCTTGTTTATTTGGCTTGGCGTCGTCGCACTCTCCAAGCGTCTGCATGATCTTGGGATCAGTGCTTGGTGGTTGTTATGGGCTGCAATCGGCATGTTTGTTTGGACTTTTATTGTGTCATTTGCGGTTGTCCTAACACTCGGGCTTGAGGCCGTTGCCCCTGGAAGTTCCGGCATGATGATCGCCATGACCGCTTCTTTCGCGCCGGTAATGGCCTTGACACTGTGGATGCATTTCGCGATCGGCGACGCGGGCGGCAATATGTTTGGCCCGGCCCCCAGGGTATCGGGCTTCTCAAAACACTATTCAACTTCATCTGCTGGCCAGCCGGCAGTCATCGCGCCGCCGGCCCGCTGAGCTGGTCACCGGCAGCTCGCTATCGCTGCTGTTCAGTTGAAGCGTGCCGCTTCGCGCCGCAGCCCATCAAGTATAGTCTCGTAAGCTTCCTCGTTGCGGGTCTCTGGATAGACCATGCACACGGGATAGACGAATTTTCGCCCACGCTTGGGCTGGCGCAGCCGTCCGCGCGATACGAGCGCCCGCACCATGCGAGCCGGAAAATACCCTGAGCATTCATTTGCCAAGAGATAATCAAGGCTCATAGGGCCAAGGTCGAGAGTGACGGCGGGGTTCGCAAGTTCGGGAAAGGCACCCGCATGATCCTGGATAAATTCGGCGCCCCAATCGACCAGAATATAATCAGACGGAGTGCGCCTTCCCCCTGATTTTACGCTGGAAACAAGCACAAATTCCTCGTCAAACAGGTGTTCGATGGTCAACCCCGGGGGGGATGACGGACGGTACATGACGGCGACGTCGAGCGTACCTTCGATCAAGCGCTGAGTGAGAATGGCGGACACGCCGGCGGTCGCTGTGATGGCAACGTCAGGCATTGCCGTGCGCAGTCCTGACGCCCACTTCAACAGAAAGAAACTCCATAAGCTCATCGGCGCGCCCACGGACAGATGGTCGCGGTGCTGGTCGGCCAAGCTGACTTGAAGCTGTGCCTGCTGCCAGACGCGCACCATGGCGAGAGCATGTTTTTGGAAGAGTTCGCCGGCGCCTGTTAGTTCCGCTCCGGACTTAGAGCGCTCGAATAGCGGCCGCCCCAACATATCTTCAAGCCCTTTGATACGCGCGGAAACAGTCGATTGCGTGACGTTCATCCGCCGTGCGGCGTCGATGAAACTTCCAGTCTCGGCGACCATCAAGAAGGTCCGTGCGAGAATCACGTCCATGGCTTTACTCGTGCTCCAAGCGTCGCAAAAAAGTATCTATCGGAAAAATCGATATCACCAACCATCAAATTTCGTTTGTGAACAAGCTTGAAATTCACCACAGTGCAATTGTCTCGATGTGAGTCGAGACGCAGCGTGCTCTGCGCGCTGCATAAAGCCACAACAGAAGGACGACATCAGATGGCTAAAGCTGCAAAGAAGGCAAAGAAGGCCCCGGCCAAAAAGGCTGCGAAGAAGAAGAAGTAATTCGTTTCTGCCGCGATCTGGAAGGCTGTAATGACCAAAATGGTGCCTGCAGCTGGTATGATCGCAGCTCTTCTTATGACCTCGGCCGCCTCTGCGGTCACGGTCACCAACCGAGATGCGAAAGAGGTTAAACTCGTTCTCATCGAGGGTGACGTCAGGCAGGAGAAAATCCTGTCGCCTGGCAAGGTGATTGATGGGGTCTGTCAGAAGGGCTGTATTATCCGCCTCAACGACAGTGAAAACGATGAATACGAGCTTGAGGGCTCGGAAATCGTTTCGGTCGAGGAGGGCTTCCTCTACTACGATAAACCGCAAGGAGAAGGTGCGCCGCAAGACGGCAGCGCTGTTTCCCCGGTTAAGAAAAAGTCGCAGTAGAATCCGTGTCGCGGCGGTGCATAAAGCGCCTGTTCCTTACCGGAACAGGCGCTTTTCTTTTGCCGTAAGAGTGTCACGGAGATTGGGCGGCGGCTCGATCGGGTTCCCGTCAGCTCCATGGCTGGAGACAGCCGACTGGTCCGCGCGATTCGGCTGGTCGCCGGATGCGTCACCCCAATGCACCCTCCCGAGGCGCGGGGTTATGCCGGCGCTGGTGCTCTCTTGACGGGGCCGAACACATCCTCGAACGCAGACCTGAGCTCGATGTCGGCATCGGCCATAGTCACGGGGAGGCCAAGGTCCGTCAGGCTGGTTACGCCATGCCCGGTGATGCCGCACGGGACGATGCCTTGATAGTGTGAGAGATCGGGCTCGACGTTGAGGCTGATGCCATGAGTCGTCACCCAGCGGGACACGCGCAGTCCAATCGCTGCGATCTTGTCTTCGCGCCCTTCACCCTTTTCCGGCCGTTTGACCCAGATTCCGACCCGGCCGTCGCGCGTTTCGCCTTTGACGTTGAACGCGGCGAGTGACTGGATCACCCATTTCTCAAGGTCTTGGACAAGTGCGCGCACATCTCCGCCGCGCGTTTTGAGATCAAGCATCACATAGACCACGCGCTGCCCTGGACCGTGATACGTGAATTGCCCGCCCCGTCCTGTTTCGAAGACGGGCAACATGTCGGGATCTAGGAGGTCCGCTGGTTTGGCGCTGGTGCCTGACGTATAGAGCGGCGGGTGCTCTAGTAGCCAAACAAGTTCGGGCGCACCAAAATCGCGAATTGCTGCTGCGCGTTCAGCCATTGCCGCGAGCGCGACAGGATAGTCGACCGGGTTTGCGGAGATTGCCCATTGGGCCGGCGTCGCAGTGTGGCTCAGCGTGTGCATCGTAATTGTCGTCTCGCATTGCTCACTACACAAAATCCTCATTTATATTGCCCGAGTCGAGGGAAAAGTGCCGCCTAATCCTACGCTTCGACCCAGTAGCAAACTGCCGCTTGCGTTCCCTGGTAGGCTCTGTTACCTGGGGCGACCTCTTTGAGATCGGGTGCCTTTCGCGCCTGGGAATGCGGTTGTGGCGGAATTGGTAGACGCACTACCTTGAGGTGGTAACGCTGGAAACGGCGTGGAGGTTCGAGTCCTCTCAACCGCACCATATCCTATTTTATGATTATTCGGCCAAGCGGCGCTCATTCCCGTTTGTGCTTGATGCCGTTTGCGCTTGATGCGGAAACGAGTATCGCAGCTTTGCGCAGGCGCGTTTCAAGGCTGCCAGCCGGCTAGGCCCACCATGACCGCAAAGCCGATGACGTAAGCGAGCGGGACGTACCAAGCCGCTTTGAGCCAGGCGGCCGCTGATTTGGCTTCGGGGTACATATTTGAAATTGCAACGCCCGCCGACGACCCAAACCAGATCATAGAGCCACCGAAGCCGACCGCGTAGGCCAGAACGCCCCAGTCATAACCTCCTTGCTTCAGGGCGAGCGCGGTCAATGGAATGTTATCGAACACGGCCGAAATCGCGCCAAGCCCGAATGCCGTTTCCCAAGTTGGGGCAGGCAGTGTCTCAACCGGCATCATGGATGCTGCCATGACAAGTGCCAGAAGGAAGATTGTGCCGGGTACGGCGTCGCGCGCGCATTGCCAATCGGGCCGGCGGATGACTGAGGCTGCAATGATGGCTGCCCATACCGCGAGACCGAGCGCTGGGATATTGCCCATGCGGTCAGGGAAAGCTGCGTTGCCCCACACGTTGACCGCGACCGCGGACATCAGCACGGATAACGTGACTGCAACACGCGCGTTGTCGATTTTTAGCCCCACCGGCGGGTCTTTCATGATCGGCGCGTAACTATGTTGCTGGCGGGACGCCGGTATCGCAAAACAGACGAACGCCGCAACAGCACCGGCATAGGCTTTGAAGACGGCGAGCGGAGACACGCCAGCAACCCACATCATGGTTGTCGTCGTATCGCCGATAACGCTGCCACTACCTCCTGCATTGGCTGCTGCTACGATGGCTGCAAGATAGCCGATATGAACTTTGCCCTTAAACACGTGGCGCGCGACCGTGCCGCCGATCAGTGCTGCGGCGATGTTGTCGAGAAACGCCGAAAGCACAAAAATTAGGGCGAGTAGCCACAGTCCGCCGGTCCAGTTATCGGGAAGGAGGGCCGGCATTGTATCGGGAATGCGGCTTTCTTCAAAGTGCCGGGCGAGCACAGCAAATCCCGTCAGCAACAGAAAGAGATTAGCGAGCGTTGGCGCTTCGTGGATTGCGTGCGCCGCTAGTCCGCTCAGACCTGGTCCCGCAGAAAAGCCCGCCATCGTGAGTTTAACGGTGATAATGGCGGCGAGACCCGCCAGTGCAATCTGCAATGTCCAATTATGAAAAAGAGCGATACCCGCCAGCGTCAATCCAAACAGTACGAACTCGATTGGAATGGATAAGACGGACATTTCACACTATCTGGTTGCGGTGGCAGAGGCTCAAGGCTTGTAAACAGTCTCAACCTCAGATGTCCACCGGCCGGGGGCGTCGCGAGATTCAAGTTGCTCGACAATGACGGGTGGTCCGGTCGACGCAGTGTTTGGTTGTGCGATCCAGCCTGTCGTTGTGGCTGCGGTGCGCTTGGCGGTGGCCGGGGCAGTCTTCGCCGATGTGGAACGGGTGCGCACAATCGGCGCCCAGCTGAATGGCGCTGCTTTTGCGGTCGTGGTTGGGCGCGCAGTAAACCGGTCGCGCGCTGCGGGCTTTATGGCGGTAACAGCCAAGCGGCCGATCATGTTTTCCTTCTCAGGTCCGATGGCGCCATAGAAGGGGAGCAGCACTTTGTCCTTGCCAATGGGCGCGCTCGTCTTGGCAATGCGCGGGGCATATTCGGCCATGAGTTCAGCCAACGGCTCGGCAGGTGCTGCCGCGACCAAATGGGCAACCTTATAACCTTTGTCTGCAAGCCTGCTCAGGATGTGCGGAAGGGCCTTTGCCGTGACGGTCTTGATGTCGTGAAAGAGAATGATCCCGCCACCATTCGCTTCGACCTCGGCGAGCGTACGCGACACAAGTTGCTGGGGATCGGAAATATAACTGTCGTTGGACACGACATCGACGCTGAACGTCGCAATGCGGCGCTGCTGCAATTTATCCAGCAAAGTTGCTGAGTCAGAAAGTCCGGGAAAGCGGAAAAACGGTGCGATCGGCGCCCCTGCCGCCGTTGCGACCGCTGCAAACCCGCGTTCCACCTCTGCGCGTGCGGCTTCCAGTTTCAGGCTCGGCAAATGATACGGATGGGAAAAAGTGTGCGAGCCAAGGGTGTGCCCGCGTGCAAGGATATCCCGGACCGTTGCCGGATATGCGAGCGCCATGCGCCCGACGGAGAAAAAAGTGGCTTTGGTGCAGAATGTGTCGAGCGTGTCGAGGATCGATTTCGTGACCCATGGCATTGGCCCATCATCGAATGTGAGCACCACTTCTTTGTGCTTCAGGAACGAGGCTTCACGGACCTGTTTCGTGACCGACCCGAAGAGCGCGCCGGTACTGGCATCAATCTCGATTGTGCGCGAAACGCCTATGCCTCGGCCGGTTTGTGCGCAGGTACTGTCAGGTTGGGCTGAGAGTGGCGTGGGTGCCGCCGCTAGAACCAGCAATGCCAAGAGGCATGCAAGCCCGATTGCTTCGCCCATTGCCCTATTTTCTGACGTCCAACCCATGACCTGGATGTCGATGGATTCGGCGCCGCAAACAAGAAGGAGCACGCCTTAGTCTGCGTTTAGTAACAAGCAATTACGTGCGACCGTTTGATATCACTGTGAGAAAATACGCATTTGCCAGGGTAGCTCTTCAAATTGACGGCGCGCAGGCCGCTTGGCGGGCGTAGTGCTCGTGCGGTTCGTGCTTGATGTCGTCACCTCAGGCTTCTTGGCAACAGGCGCAACCAGAGGTTTGCCGCTCAGCCAAGGGAGATCATCGCCGGTACCGGACTGAGCGCCGCTTGGCTTGATGGCTGCCTTCTTCGCCCCTTCGGGCGGCGGCGTTTCAGCGCTCCGGCCAGCGCGTGTATCGGGCGGAGACATGGTCCATACGACCGACCGCTCGGTGAGCGGCTTGGCTTTCGCCGAGTTACTCTTAGCGGCGATAGCTTTTTCAGCGCTGCCATCGTGTTCCGCAATCGTATCAAACATTTGCTTCGGCACCATGTGGACGACCTTGTAGCCCTTGTCGTGCAACGCCGAGAGCAAGCCGGCGATGGCTTTGGCCGTCGAAGGCTGAATATCATGCATCAAAATAATACCGCGCCCGTTCTGAGCCAATTCGCTCATGACGCGGGCATGAACGGCCTTGGGGTCCCTGGTGCGAAAATCCTTGGAATCAATGTCGATGAAGAACGTTGCGACATTGCGGGTTTTCGCGTGTTCTCGCACCAGCCTGCTATCGCCCAAGAAGGGGAATCTGAAAAAGGGCGCGACCGGCGCGCCGGCCGCTTTGCTCACCGCCGACATACCGAGTTCGAACTCGTTTCGGCCCTTGATGAGGCCGAGAGGGGTCAAGTTTTGATGCGACCAAGTGTGCGAGCCGATTGTGTGTCCGGCTGCCGCTACTTCCTTGACCATAGCAGGGTCGGCTGCCGCCATCCGTCCGACCATGAAGAAGGTTGCTTTTGTGCAGTGGGCTGCCAAGGCTTTAAGAACCGGGCGCGTATAGGCGCGCATTGGGCCATCGTCGAAGGTCAGGATAACTTCGCCGGCTTTGAGAAAATTGTTGCCCTTGTGGCTTCCGCCAAATACCGGACCGCCGGTTGTGTCGATTTCGACAACCCGGGAAATGCCGAGCACGCCAGGTTTTGCGGCGCAGTCGTCAACAATCGCTCCGGCCTTTGGCATGTCCGAGGACACGACGGCCGCGAGTGCTGAAAGCGCAATAAGTTTAGTCAGCGCTGTTCGCATGGTCCCCGTTTTGACATCCCCCACAGAGCCCTATCCCCCGTCTCTAGAAACCCGTTTGGGCATTCACGTCAAGACGACTCAAAGGCATTTCGAGACTTTACAAATCTGTGACGCTCTTACGCGCCACAAATGAACAAAAAATGCGGCGGAAACAGGGGCATGGCCGTGCTTATCGCGTGACAACCCGGTGCCAAAAAGTGTCGCCAAACACAGACTTTCCTGCTAGGCGGCTTTCAAAGGCTGGACCCTCATTGCGACTCAATGGCCTCTCGCCCATACCGGTACACGAATCAACATAGGGGCCCCAGGTGGCTGAGGATCTGGAAAGCGGTGCTCCTGCGGAGGCAGCGGAAGAGTCGAGCACTGCACTGGTGCGTTCGATCTCAGCCGCATTGCAAAGTGGCGAAACGCGGCTGGCACGCGATCTGGTTCGCGAACTCAAGGCACCCGATCTTGCCGATGTCATTGAATACCTCGAGGCCGACGAGCGTATAGCGCTCATTCAGGCCTTGGGCACGTCGTTCGACTATGAAGTTCTCTCGGAACTCGAAGAAACTGTCCGCGACCAGGTCTCGGAAGCGCTGCCAAACGAGCTTTTGGCGCGCGCCGTCACTGAACTCGATACCGACGACGCCGCCTACGTCATCGAGAACCTGGAAGAAAGCGACAAGCAGGAAATTCTTGCCCAACTCGATTCTGGCGACCGCGAAGCGCTCGAACGTAACCTTGACTACCCAGAGGAAACCGCTGGACGCTTGATGCAGTCCGACTTTGTGGCGGTTGCACCATTCTGGACCGTTGGGCACGTAATCGATCATATGCGCAAGTCCGAGGAACTCCCGGACCACTTCTCTGCCATTTTTGTCGTCGATCCAACCTACCGTGTGCTCGGATCCGTCGATCTCTCCCGGTTGCTCCGAACCAAGCGGCACGTCTTGGTAGACGCGATCATGGATACCGAACACCATTTGGTCATCGCGACCGACGACCAAGAGGAAGTGGCGCGCCAGTTCGAGCGCTACGATTTGATGTCGGCGCCCGTCGTCGATGCGAATAATCGTCTCGTCGGCGTCGTCACGGTCGACGACGTTGTTGAAATTATCCAGGATGAAGCCGAAGAAGATATGAAGGCGCTCGCGGGCGTCGGCGACGAAAGCTTGGCCGGCACCGTTTTGGAAACCGTGCGTTCGCGCGTGCCGTGGCTCATTGTTAATCTCGGCACTGCAATTCTCGCGTCCTCAGTCATCAAGGCTTTCGATGCCACAATCGAGCAGATGGTGGCGCTCGCGGTTCTGATGCCGATTGTCGCTTCCATGGGCGGGAACGCGGGGACACAAACTATGACGGTGACAGTCCGTGCGCTCGCCACGAACAAGCTGGGGCGCCTAAATGCCCCGCGCGTTATCACGCGTGAAGGGCTCGTCGGCCTTTGCAATGGCATTGTTTTATCGACGCTGCTGGCGCTGGTGGTTTATATTTGGTTCGGACAGGGCAAGTTAGGCTTGGTGATCGGCGCCGCCATGATCGTCAATTCCATTGCTGCAGGTTTGGCGGGGATTTTGATCCCACTCGCGATGGATTCGCTCGATCTCGATCCTGCGCCCGCGTCGGGTGTATTTGTCACTATGATCACCGATGTAGTCGGCTTCTTCGCCTTTCTTGGCCTCGCCACGATCTGGTTGATGTGAGGATTGCATGTCTGATCGTGAGGTGAGAGCCATTGCGGCGCGCGACGAAGAGCGCTGGCGTGAACTCTTTCAAGGCTACGTCGCATTTTATGAGGCGTCGGTGCCGGAACCTGTCATCGCGCTGACATGGCGCCGGCTACTCGGCGGCGATGACGGCATGATGGGACTTGTAGCGGTCGATAAAAACGACCAGCCGGTCGGACTGGCACATCTCGTCTTCCATCGATCGACGTGGTCTCCAACTTGGTATTGCTACTTGGAAGATCTATTTGTGGATCCGGCTGTGCGCGGAACCGGCGCTGGCCGGGCGTTGATCCAGGCCTCCTATGCAGAAGCCGACCGGCGCGGTGCAGACCGCACCTACTGGGCAACGCAGGACAAGAATATGACCGCGCGGAAGCTCTACGACAGAATTGGGATTTTGACAGAGTTCGTTCAATACCGCCGTTGAAATCAGGCGTCGTCTCAGCTTGAAGGCGCGTCGAGTTTGCGCGTCAGGTTCTCGAATTCCCGCCGCAACTCGTCGTTCTTGAAAATCTGTTCGAAACTCGGAGCTTCCAGCCTCTGGATTGCTTCAAACGACGCTGAACTTTCGCGCATCAGATTGCGCAGCTGGACGCTGGCTTCGACGGTCTCATAAGTATTGTCGGCGATTTTCAGGTCGTGCGTTGCCTTGATCCGTGCTTTGGCTATTTGCTCGCGCTGCTGCTGGAGGTAACGCCGGTAGGCTTTGGCTGCCTCTTCGGCCAACTTTTGGCTCTCGCGATTGGCGTCCAGCGCACGCTTCTGATCGGGGCGGTTTTCCGCTTTGAGAAGGGTGCTCGTCTTGTTTCTGGCCGTGACGATGTCACCGAGTATGGCGTCGAGGCGGGGCATGTATTGCGTATCGATCTTGGCAATGGTCGAATCCTGCGCCTGCACCAACATGGCGAACAGCGCCGCGTGCATGGCAAAATACTTGCGCGAGGCGTCCATGTTATCGCCGGTGACGCCAATCAGCTTTGCCAGTTGGCCGTCAATCAGCTTTGCAGCATTGAACACGGCAACGAGGCGGACGAGATCGCCAGACAAGACGCTGTCGAGCAGCAAGTCGATCTGTTCGGGTGCGAGCGCCACGCCGGCCGTTTTCAGCGCGATGGCTATTTCGCCCTTGGCGTTTTTGATCTCTAGCCGGTTCGCTTCGATGCGCTTGCCGTTTTCTGCGATTGCCGTGTCGAGGGACGCAATCGTGTCGTTGAGGATGCCGGGGAGCGTTGCATCCTTGGGAGCGGAGAGTTGTTTCTCGCGCAGTTTCGCATTCTGGTCGTCAAGATCGCGGATGTTCTGGCGCAGCCCTTCGACTTTTTTCTGGACGTCGACAACGGGGACATCTGTCACAATGGCGAGCGCACTGTCGAGGAGCGCGCGAACTTTTGTGTCGCGGTCCTCGCGGGTCTCTTTCCAAAATGGCGGAATGAAATATTCGTCGCGGCTTGGCAGTTTGCTGGCGTCAGAACGGTTGTCGGCCGTATCTTTCAAAACAGCGTCGATGGCCGCCATGAGTTGTTTGGCTTGTTCGAATTGCGCTTCACCTGCGCGTGGATCTTTCGGGATCTCTGTGCTGGGCGCCGTATTTGGTTGCGGCTCGGGATGCGCCGTCTCAGCGTTAGTCGTGTTCCCGGCAATCCGGGCGGCACCGGCATTTTCGCGGTGAATGATATCGGCAATGCCGTCGCGCCGCGCGGTTTGGGCGTTGAGAACGCTTGGCGTCCAAACCGTAACAAGGCCAATCAGCAGACAGGCATATAGTGCGCGATACGCAGCGGTCATGGCATCCTCCAGCACACGTAAACGCCATGAAAATTCAGGCAAATCCATGGTCCCGGCATAGGGCCACCGATACAACTTATTTGAGCGCGCGGGTATAGGCGGAAGCAACAAGGTCGCGGAATACCCCGTCAATTTGGCGTGCATCGCTTAAAGTCAGCACTTCTGGGAAAGGCGGCGTGCCCCTGGCTGTAGATGCTTCGGCCTTGCGGACCCGCACCCCCGACGCTGCTCCAAAATCAGCGTAGAGCCGCAATTCCTTTGGGGCGGGGTATAGGGCTGCGAACGCGGCAGGCGCCGCAATTGTCAAATATGGCGTGGTGACGGTGAAGCTTGGCCCTGGAACGGCCGTTTCGATCTCACGCAAAACAAACTCGGCCAGCGGCTTCAATCCTTTTGCGGCGCCAAGAAACAGCGCAATATCGCTGTCTCGCGAACCCGGCAACACGTCATCTCGCGATGCATTGTCGCTCACGGAATTTGCAGCGGATTTTCCGGGCGGACTGGCCGGGGCATTTGCGGTCGCTGTGTCTGCAATCTGCAGCATACTTTCCGCAGGTGAAATCTCTGCGGTTCGGGCTGCTGCTCTGAGCCGCCGCGTATGCAACGGCCCTCCCGTGCCGTCATCGGCGTAAATCAGGCGCCCGCCGTTGTGGTGGATGCGTTCGAGCCAAGATGCTTTGGGAAATGCAAATCCCTGCTGGCGCAGCCAATCGATAATGTCATTGCGCTGGGCGTGTCCGGCTGCCGTGATCGCTTGCATCCATAGGTCCAAGCTGCGGCCGGTATCAGCCGCAAGACTATCGATGAATTCGCGCTCTTTTTCAGCGTAGTCGGTACCCATAACAACCTTATCAAAATCCGGTTCTGTCAGATCCAGCGCTTCGCGCGCTTCTTATACTCACGATAGGCATCACCAAAGCGTGCTTCCAGATGACGTTCCTCGGGAATGATCTGCAAAGTCGTGACGAGCACTGCAAATAGCGCGGCCGCGATGACGAACCAGACATTTTTCGTCAGTTCTGCAAGGCCAAAAAGAGCCATCACATCGCCGAGATAGATCGGATTGCGAAAGAAGCGATAGGGACCATTCGTGACAAGTGCCGTGGCAGCTTTATCAGGCAGAACCGTTGTTCGATGCTGTGTGAGCGTAAAAGTGCCCGCTATGATCAGGAGCACGCCAAGGGCGCCAACGCCGAGCCCCACGAAGCGCGCTGGTGCATCGTCCACGCCCGGCCACGAAAGAGGCAAGACCCACGATAGCCCGGCACTGGCAATGATCGCGGCAAGGAGCAGGACTGGCGGCCAGGGAAACGTATTGGCGCGTTCGTGGGCGCCCTCAGTTGGAGGGATCTCGGTTTTCTCAGCGTCTGTCATGGGCAAATCATACCGCCAAAAGTGTGCTGGCGCACCTGAAAGGAGGCGCGCTTAGTTTATGCAGAGAGTTTATACAGCGAGGTTATGCCGAGTGATTGATGAGGGGGAAGGCTGTTTGTCACGGTGTCTTGCCCGCGGCCTTGCTCTTTGACGGGGCATCAACCGTCGGCTGGGGTGGCATATCTTGCGACGCAATTGACTTTTGAATATCGAACGATCTGCAATCCTGACTGACAAGCTGGCGGTTGTACTGTTCCAGCGCGGTATAGTCGCGCGCATGTTCTCCCTTAGGGTCGATCCCGGCTGAGGGGCCGCCGATTACGGTCTTGCCAGCGGCATGCATGGAACGCGACAATCCAGATGTCTGGCTGGACGTGGCAAAACTGCGCATTTCAAGGATGCGGATCTGCATGCGGCCGGTTAGTTTCTTGCAGTCGAATACGGGTTCGTCGCGAGTAACAACTTCTGCGACGGTTGCGGTCGCATCGTTCGGACCGGCTGCGGGGGCAATGGAGAGTGCGTCCGGGCTGTTCACGCCGCTTGCGCAGCCGGCCATCACGGCAGCCAACATAAGAACCGAAAAAAATTCGCAAGACTTCGACATCAATTTAGAGAGCTCCGCCCCAGGACACTGGCCGACTATACGGGCGCTTTGAGGGCTAGTTCGAGACATTCCAGGGCAAGCGTTTACCAAATCTCGGGAGCGTTGCTCTGAAGCCGCGCTTTCTGTGGCCACAAATTGCCCCTTTGAGTTCAAAAGCTCGCCATGGGGACCAAGCCCACGGGAAATTCAAGCATTGCCTTCGGCCGTGATGGCGTTTTGAATGGAGACGGTTCTGGGCGTTCGCCGCTCGGGGCTACATGAGATAAATCCCGAGGATCAATTGCATGACCATCGCCCGCGCCGCTCGTTTTGCCACTCTGCTTTCTGTAGCCTTGGCGTGGGCACCAGGGCCTGCACTTGCCGCCGGGGAGATTCCAGATCAGTTCTCGTGCAAATTCGAGACCGGAAACACCTGGACCTTTGATGCCGGTAAGTTCCAATCAGCGCCGCCTTCGGCACTGTCACTGGAAATCCAGGACATCAATTTAGAAACCCAAGCCGCCAAATTGATTGCCGATCAAAAGCCGCCGGCACGCTGCGCATCGTGCGTGCACTTAACGCCAATCATTTCCTCGAAGTTGCGAATGAAGGGTTCCTCAATTTGACGACGATCTATGATCTTGACACGGCAACGGGCAACTATCCGGCCGTGCATTCGCGCCATTTCGGACTGATGGGGCAGCCGATTTTCGCGCAGTACGCCGGGTTCTGCAAAACTAAATAGGCCTTTGACACATCCTTGTGGATGGGCCGGTTGCGCGACAGGGCGCCCGCGTGCCAAATTCGGGGCATGACCCTTCACATGATCAAGCTCTGCGTGGGTGCCGCTTCCATCGAGGACCTTGCCGATTGGCAGAAGGGCCGAATGGCTGCGCGCAAGCAAGCCGGACACAAGCCGCAGCCCTATCACACGACTTTTCAATCGCCCAAAAAGCAGGCCGAGCTTCTCGATGGCGGTTCGCTCTATTGGGTGATGAAAAGCCTGATCACTGTGCGCCAACGCTTCGTCGGTTTTGAAGACGGGCACAAGGACGACGGCTCGCCCTGTTGCCTTCTGATCCTGGACCCAAAACTTGTTCCCGTCCGGCCCGCCCCGCGCCGCGCTTTCCAAGGGTGGCGCTATCTGCTGCCTGACGAGGCCCCGGCCGATCTCAAGCGCGGTGACGGAAACACCATCGCAGAAATGCCACTCAAGATGCGCAAGGATCTTGCGGATCTCGGGCTCATCTGACACCAAGGCAGGTATGTCGCGTCCGCCCTTCACGCCTACCATTGCAGCACTCCCGCACTTGGTCCCGTTTGTCGGGCCGGAAGCGCTTGAGCGCGCGCGCGGCAAACCGTTCCGCGCCCGCCTTGGGGCCAATGAAAGCATATTCGGCCCGTCGCCTGCGGCCGTTGCTGTCATGGAAAAAGCCGCGGCGGAGGCCTGGAAATACGCCGATCCAGAAAACCACGAGCTCCGTGCTGCGCTCGCGGCGTTTCATAACGTCGGCATTGACAACGTCGTCGTGGGTGAAGGCATCGACGGGCTGCTCGGCCTCACCTGCATGATGTTCTTGTCGCCGGGCGAAACGGTGGTCACGACGGATGGTGCATACCCGACCTTCAACTTCCATGTTCTCGCGCATGGTGGGCGACTTGTTAAAGTGCCGATGCGCGACGATCGTGAGGATCTGCCCGCGTTGATAGAAGCCGCCAAGCGCGACAAGGCAAAGATCCTTTACGTCTCCAATCCGAACAATCCGATGGGGTCGTGGTGGCCCGCTCAGGATATCAGCCGTCTTATCGCTGAGTTGCCCGAAAAAACGCTTCTCATTCTGGATGAAGCCTATTGCGATACGGCGCCCAGCGGCACCACTCCGCCGCTCGACATGACAAACGCGCAAGTCGTGCGCTACCGCACGTTTTCCAAGGCTTATGGCCTTGCTGGGGCCCGCATCGGCTACGCGCTGGGTCACGCGGATGTCATTCAAGCATTCGACAAAGTGCGCAATCACTATGGCATCAACCGTGTTGGTCAGCTCGGCGCACTGGCGGCGCTGGCCGATCAGACCTATCTCGCGGACGCTGTCGCCCGCATTGTTCGCGCGCGCGACAGAATTTCAGAGGTGGCACGCGCCAACGGACTTGCGCCGCTGCCATCGGCGACCAATTTCGTCGCAATTGATTGCGGCCAGGATGGCGCATTCGCCAAGCGTGTCCTCGACGGCCTCATTGCGCGCGATGTTTTTGTCAGAAAGCCGTCCGTTACGCCGCAAGATCGCTGCATTCGTGTCTCGAGCGGACGTGACGAGGATATTGCCGTTTTTGCGGAAGCCCTACCGCTGGCCCTAAAGGCTGCCGCGACCGCGTAAATCTTGGGCCGGTGTCAGAGACTCCCATTCTTGGGCGCGCGCGTTACTATAGCCATTCAATCTTGGGGCCTTCAATCCTGGCGCGAGTGATATCGCATGACAGAGCAATATGGCTGAGAACGAAACCTCGACCCGGCCAGGCAGCACAAGTGCGAAAGGTCTCGCCGCGCTCGGTCTTTCAATCGTCGCGTTGTCGGGTTTTTGGCTCTACGCCAGTCCCGGTCTTGTGATGAGCGGCGTGCGCACGAGCGGCGTGGTCACAGGTCTTGCTGCAATTGTAGACGCCGATGGCCGCACGCGCGGCTTTGCACCAGTTGTTCGATATAGCGACGAAAGCGGCAAGTCCTTCATTCATCGCTCTCAAGTTGCAGACAATCCCGCTGCATACGCTCCTGGCGACTATGTCCAGATGTATTACGATCCCGCCGATCCGAAGAACGCTGTCATTCGGGGATTTCGGGAGACGTTCGCCGTTCCGCTCTTGATTGCGATTTTGGGCAGCTTTTTCCTGCTTCTCGCCGGGATCGCTTCAAAGTCTCCGCCGCGCCGAGTGAGCCGCAGCCCGGATGAACGCGCGTCCCCGCCGCTGCATCGCGCGCCGCCAGATCAGGCCACCCGGCTGCAGTTTCACCCCTTCAATGCCGTTGCCTACAAACACTATCTTGGCGAGTTAAAAGGCAGTGGCGCACGAAAAGTCAAAATTACTGACGCCGCGGCAGCGCTTGTAGAAGGCCGAAATCCCGTAGCGCTGTGCGAATTCCTAGCTGCGATGGCCGTTATTTGCGCGGCAGAAGATGCAGAAGCCTACGTCGCGGAACATTGTCCGCATCTTGTGCGGCCGCAGTTTTTTAGGGCGCGCAACACCCAAGGCATGGCTTTTTTGTTTGAAGACACGGCTTGCATCGTTTTGTGCCCCATAGACCTCGATAATCTGTGGCACCGGATTGCAATCGCGACGGCACCCAGAACCGGGCGGCACGATTTGGTGCCCGGTGACGTTATTTGGGAAGCAGCTCCCCGGCACTCAGTGTTTGCGAAAGAGTGGGACGCGGTTCGCAGCGATATCGAGCTTTGGGTTAAAGAAACGGCCATCAAGGATGATTCCGCGCGGCCATTTTTATTTGCTGGCCATGCGACCGGCGGCGCATTGGCAAATCTGGGCGCATATGAGTTTGCAAAACGCGGGCGGGTCGTCGCGGGCGTTGTTGCGTTCGGCGCGCCGCCTCCCGGCGGACAAGTATTCGCGGACGAGTACAATCAGCTTGGGCTCGACGAGCGGACAGTGCGTTTGCAGTTTGATGTGCCAGCCCCGGCTCTTACCTTATTGCCCCTGCTTTACGTTTCGGTTGGGCGGGTGTGGCGTCTGGACCAGCCAGCATTGGCAGGCCGGGAACCGTTAACTTCAGTTCCCGCCCAGCCGGCGACGCGCACTGCTTACTCCATCAACAGTCTGCAGCGCCGTTATGGGCTTGCCCTTTCGATTCTCATCTATCAGCGTCTACGCGAATTGAGCGCCACAAATGGTTCTGCGGAGGACTATGACGCGGCCTACACGGCCCTCGGTGATCATCTCGCTTATGTGCGCGGGCAAGGTCCGGATCAAACCGGCGGTGTCTTTGCCGCAGTCAGCGGGCTGCCGGTTAAAGTAATTGATGCGGCTGACCTCGAGTCTCTCAAGACAGTCTTTCCCAATCACCTGATCTAGGGCCGCGACGGCCGCGCAAAATGAAAGAGCGGTCGGGAGGCAATCTCCAAGCGTGCTGATTGTGTCATATCGTATATGGCCCGTTGCGTTATAAGCAAGAACGAGAATTGCGATGAGGGCAGCGCTTGCATCAAGAGATAGCAAAGCAAATTGGGCTTACACCCAAGCAACAGACGATGAGTCTCGCTGCCGTGATTGCCGCGGCATTCGGTATCGGTCTGTCGTTCGGAGTTGGGCTTCCACTGACCGCCTTGACGCTTGAGGCTTGGTCGGAGCCCAACTGGATTATTGGGCTCGCAGGCGCCACGCCGTCGTTTGCCATTCTACTTGTCTTGCCGCTGGTGCCAAGGCTGGTTGCGCGTTGGGGCGCGATCACGACGATTTTGGTGGGATGCCTGATTGGCGCGGCAGGGTTTCTCGCGCTCTACTCTTTCGCCACAACGCCTGCCTGGATTGCTGCACGTTTCGTCATGAGCGGGGCATTGGCCCTTCCCTGGCTGGTCGGCGAAACCTGGATGAATGCGGTGGCAACCGAAGAAACGCGCGGCCGCGTCATTGCCGTCTATGCCATCTCTTTCTTTCTAGGTTTTCTCGCTGGCCCCTTGGTTTTGGATTATGCCGGCCTATCGGGGCCGTTACCGTTTCTTGCTGGGGCCGCTGGTTCAGGCCTTGCGTGTTTGCCCATCATCCTGGCTCAGCGCCTTGCTCCCGATCTCACCCACACGCAGCCCATGCCCGTCAGTGCCGCGCTCGGACTTGCACCGATTGCCATGGTCAGCGGATTTCTCGGCGGCTTTGCCGAGATGAGCTACCTGTCGCTCATCCCAAATGTAGGGCTCGCCGCGGGGCTCGAAGAGGGCCAGGCACTGCGTCTCCTGAGCGTACTCACGCTCGGTGGTATCGTACTGCAGTATCCGATTGGCTGGTTGGCCGATAAAGCGCCGCGTATCAGCGTCACGGTGGCACTTGCTGTGCTCTTCATTGGTTTATCGCTCCTGCTGCCCTATGCCCTTCTGAGTGCGTTCTGGGCGGCAGTGACGGCATTTCTGCTCGGTGGTGTCATTCTTGGCTTCTATACGCTCGGACTTGTCATCGTCGGAGAACAGGTAGCTCCGTCTAATCTGGCGGCGGCTAATGTCGCCTTCCTGGTGATGTATCAAATTGGCGCCATTGCGGGCCCCGTGGCTTCTGGTGCCGCCATGACGGTCTCGCCAGTCAACGGATTTGTGACAACCGTGTCGGCCGCTATGGCAATTACGACGATCTTCATCGTCTGGCTATCAGGGCGCCTCAAGGCCAGCGCTTGAGACTGTCTTCTGGAAATGTCCATTCGGGCGTGACGAGTTCGCCCGCGTGCGGGGCGTACCAGGGCGAGCCGTCGCCATTCGCCGGATTTTTCAAGACGTGCATTTCTTGCGCTGGCATGTAGCTCTGGATCAGCAGGAAGCGTTGGGCTTTCGTCACGGCGTGCTCGGCCAAATCGGCAACCAGCACTGCGTGTCCCGGAAAACCGCCTTTAATGAACACATCGCCGATCTGCAGGTCCGCCGTGCTGACGTTGACGAGTTCTTTTTCCAGCGATGCAGTCCCTGCGTAGGCAAACACGTTGTCCATATACTTTCGGAAACTGGCGTAACTCTTGTCCGCTGCTGCCGATTTTTTCCAAGTCTTGCCTGAAGAATTTGGCCTCTCGCCTTTCGCCCACCGCGAAAACGGCACGCGCCCGCCTTCGGTGAAGTTGAAAGCAATCTCGTCGAACCTATCCATGGCAAACAGCCATTCGGCCCGCAGCCGCATGATCGCGTCGGCGCATTGCTGCAAATCGCGCGATCCGGTGTCGATTGCGATAACGGCCGCGTGGTTGTCCTGCCGCGGCTTCTCCTTGCCATTGAACAAAAGCACCGGCGCGCTGGCGGGTTTCACAGGAAGCCCGCGCAGCCACGCTGCGAAAGATCCGCTTGTTGCTGCAATGCGCGTGAAACCAGATGGCGGTAGAATTGCTGTCTCAAGCGTGCCCGCGATCCCCGTCCCGTCGCTCCAAGAATAGTAACCTGCGGCCGTGGCGGGCCGTGCCGTCACAACCGAAAAGGCCGCCGCTGCACCTGCCAGAAAGAAGCGTCTGGTGTGACCGGGGTTATGCTTGGAGATGTCCAGTTCTGGCATTGGCAGCCTAAGGTTAACAAATTATTCGGCGCTGCCTCGTACACTGGCCCCACGGCGGATCAAGGGCAAGCTTGGTGCCGCTCAGCGGTACGAACAGGCTAGACACCATGTTGCGGGCAACGTTCACATTTATCTCGATGTTGGCTCTTGGCACGATGACGGCGGCCGTCATTCTGGCGCTCATGCCGTGGCTTACAGGGCGTGTGACGGCGGGCGGCTATTCGGGCAGTGGGTTGCATTTTGAATCTGTGATGCTGGGTCTTGTGCTTGGCCTCATGCTTGGCATCATGAGCCGCTACAATTGGGCAGACGTCCCCCGCCGCATCGTTACCTGGGCGCTCATCCGCGAACGCCAATTCTTCTATTGGGCGCTCATCGCCGGTTGCATCGGCGTGATGCTGTTCTATTGAGCTGCGCTGCGTGTTCGACGATCACGCCAGGGGACTTCTCCCACAAGGGGACTTCTAAGGAGTCGCAAGTGGTCGCGCCGGGATGACGGTGGTGAAGCTGTAACGGGGCCAGAGATATTCGCACAGCTCGAAAAATGCGTTGCGGAGTTCTCAGGGCTTGGTTGTTGGGTTTCGGCCGGGTGACAAGCGCCCTCAACCGCAACCTACGTTTCCCGTCTTGGCGACTGACCATAGGCATCGAAGCTGGGGTCAGGCCCGCAGGGTCCGGGGTCAGACCCGCAGGGTCTGACCCCGGATACGCCTCAGCCGTTGCGGCAGGGGACGGCGGAGACGGTGCAGCCGGTTTTCGTGATCACGCCTTTTTTGCAGCTCCAGCGCACGCCGCGCGCGCTCGTAAAGACGGCGTAGTTGATGCCCCAGCGGTCGTTGACCTTTGCGGCCCAGTCGGACACCGCCGCCGAACGGGCCTGTGCGGTGCCCCAGCCGAAGAGGCCGTACGACGCCGCCGAGCCGGTCGTGCGCTCGCGGCAATATGAGCGGGCGTCTGCGGAAGGCGCGAACGCCATCGTGGCGGTGACTGCAACTAAAGCGGCGAGAACGGTACTATTATGACGCGAGATCATTTCAAACCCTCCTGTTACGGCAATGCACCCGTTTGAATGTGGCAACAGGGCCGATTTGAGGCTTCAAGATGACAACTGTCAATCGGGTACCTACGCCATTTCAAGTTCGCGCACGTCTTGCTCGCGGTCGAGGACGAGGAACGAGTTTCTAATAATACCCCAGGGCTTCACGGCTTTCAGGATTGCCTCCTTGTCGAGAACTCCGCAGGTGTAGAAATCAAGTTGAATAAGGGCCGGCGAGGTCTCGTCCCAGATGTGGATCGCGACATGCGACGTCTCGATGATGGCGACGCCAGTAAGGCCGCGATTGCCCGGCGTATCGACGTGGGCGACGTGGGGGCCTGAGAGCACGTTCATGCCCTGACCCTTGATGAGATCAGCCATCCAGCCTCTAAGATACTCAAGTTCGGCTTCGAGTGGCGGATTGGTGACTTCGAAACGTCCGATGAAATGATGGTGTTTGATCATGGCGGTCCTCGCAAGAGTGAAGCAGCCGGCCGCGCGCGATGCCGGGGCATCTTCAGCGCTGCCGTCAATCAGTCCTTAGGACGCGTCCTCCGGCAGCTCTTTCATGCTTTGAAATATGGGATGCTGCCGGGGTGAATTCTAGCACCGTTTCGGTCAATGATGCGTGAAGACCGCGCGTTAAGCTTGCCAATCGCCGCTTCATGCGGCGGCGCAACAAGAATTAAAACGCCTACGCCGGGCGGTTCTCGATGAGATGCGTATTGGCGTAGATATCGGTCACGGGGATACCGGCGCCGATGCTTTCGAGACTGAGTGTACCGCTCTTCAAGTTGGTTGGGTTCGCGGGCCAATTGCCGTCAGTGCCGCGGACCAACACCTCGATTTCAATTCGGGTCGAGTGAACGACCAGGATTTCCTTGACGCTCGGCAGTGTCGCGTAGGCGCGCACGCTCTCATAAGTCTCGGCTGCGTTCGAAGGGGAGAGCACCTCGATGAGCAGGATGGGATCGGGTGTGAACACGTCGCCCGGTTTGTTTGGCGCACAGGTAACGCCAAGGTCGGGGATGCGGAAGTTCCACTCGGCGCGAACGCGCGGCTGCACGCCGGGCGCCGTAACCACGCGGCAGCCGGGACGGGCTTTGCGCAAATGGGCCCAGATCAAAGCCGTAAGATTGCCGATAATCGTATTGTGCGCGTCGCTGCCCGGTGCCATGGCGCGCAGCACGCCGTCGATCAGCTCGTAACGCGTGCCCATGCCGTCGCCGGGCCACTCGATAAAATCGGCGACGTCCATCATTGGTGGGAGTTTTCGAGCGGCACCGGTCATGGCACATACTATGCGCTAGAAATGAAGTAGGGTCTATGGCGTAACCCGCCTTAACCCTTCCAAGGGGCTAATGCAGTCGTGCCAGGGAAAGCAAAAAGGGCGGCCCGAGAGCCGCCCTTTTTTGTTTGGCGCTTCCGACTCTGCTTCGTCGAGCCGGCCGGAAGCGCGCCAATCGATCCCTTAAACCGAATAGTACATGTCGTACTCGACCGGGTGCGGGGTCATCTCGTAGCGCATGTTCTCTTCCATGCGCAGCGCGATGTAGGCGTCGATCATGTCGTCGTTCATGACGCCGCCCTTCTTCAAGTAGTCGCGGTCCTTGTCGAGACTTTCGAGAGCTTCGCGCAACGAGCCGCATACTGTCGGGATCTTGGCAAGTTCGGCCGGCGGCAGGTCGTACAA
This sequence comes from uncultured Alphaproteobacteria bacterium, assembly GCA_963819605.1. Classification (GTDB taxonomy): domain Bacteria; phylum Pseudomonadota; class Alphaproteobacteria; order Rhizobiales; family Hyphomicrobiaceae; genus Hyphomicrobium_B. The sequence goes on from CAWFWU010000014.1 coordinate 55,803, forward strand.
GTTCTTGTCCATGGCTGGGCCCGGATCGATCTTGTTCTGAATGCCGTCGAGGCCGGCCATCAACATCGCCGTGAAGGCGAGGTAGGGGTTGGCGCCCGGATCGGGGAAGCGGATTTCGATACGCTTCGCTTTGGGGTTGGAAACGTGCGGAATGCGGCACGAGGCCGAGCGGTTGCGCGCCGAATAAGCGAGCAGCACGGGCGCTTCATAACCCGGCACGAGACGCTTATAAGAGTTCGTCAGCGGGTTGGTGAAGGCGTTGATCGACTTGGCGTGCTTCAGGATACCGCCGATGTAGTAGAGGCACATCTGCGAGAGGTCGGCGTACTTGTCGCCAGCGAACATCGGCTTGCCGTCTTTCCAGATCGACTGGTGCACGTGCATGCCCGAGCCGTTGTCGCCGAAGAGGGGCTTGGGCATGAAGGTCGCCGTCTTGCCGAAGGCCTGCGCGGTTTGGTGCACGACGTACTTATAGATCTGCATATGGTCGGCCATCTGGATCATCGGGCCGAATTTGACGCCGAGCTCGTGCTGAGCGGCTGCCACTTCGTGGTGGTGCTTTTCAACTGTGACGCCCATCTCGATCAGATACGTCAGCATCTCCGAGCGGATGTCCTGGCAGCTGTCGATGGGCGGCACAGGGAAGTAGCCGCCCTTGACGCGCGGACGGTGGCCGTTGTTGCCCATCTCGTAGTCGGTCGAGTTGTTCGACGGCAGTTCGGAGGAGTCGATCTTAAAACCGACATTGTACATGTCAGCCGAAAACTTGACGTCGTCGAAAATGAAGAACTCGGCTTCCGGGCCGAAGTACACTTTGTCGCCGATGCCAAGCGACATCATGTACGATTCCGCTTTCTTGGCGATGCCGCGCGGGTCGCGCTCGTAGGCCTGGCCTGTCGAGGGTTCAATGACGTCGCAGAAAATGGCAACGGTCGTCTGGGCGAAGAAAGGATCGATGTGGGCTGACGTGGGGTCGAGCATCAGCAGCATGTCGGAGGCTTCAATCGACTTCCAGCCGGCGATCGACGAGCCGTCGAATGCGTAGCCGTCCTTGAAAACTTCGTCGTCGATGCACGATACGTCGGCCGTGACGTGCTGCATCTTGCCTTTGGTGTCCGTGAACCGCAGGTCCACAAACTTGGCATCCTTGTCCTTGATGTACTTCAGGACATCACTCGCGCTCTTCATTGCAACTCCCCTAGCTTTGACATTCAGCTGTTGATCGACACGCAATCGTCTTGGACCGCGACTTGCGTCTTTTCGCGGTCAAACTCTTAAAGGCCGGCGTCAGATGGCGTCGCGGCCGGATTCGCCGGTACGGATGCGGATCGCTTCTTCTACTGTTGAGATGAAGATCTTTCCGTCGCCGATGCGGCCCGTCTTGGCGGCCTTTTGAATGGCCTCGACGGCCTTGTCCAGCATCTCGTCGGCTAGAACAACCTCGATTTTGACTTTCGGCAGGAAGTCGACGACATATTCGGCGCCACGGTAAAGTTCTGTGTGGCCCTTCTGGCGTCCGAAGCCCTTGGCCTCGATGACCGTAATGCCTTGCAGGCCGATTTCCTGCAGCGCTTCCTTCACTTCATCGAGCTTAAACGGCTTGATGATCGCTTCGATCTTCTTCATAGCGCCCCTTATCGTTGCAAAGCGTCTTTAGCCCACACCAGCGGGCCAATCAGGCTTCAGTTAGCAGGGTGCATGCCAGTTCGCAAAGCCGTCTTTAATCTAATAGATTTCAAGAACTTGCAGGCAGCCCAGCTTGCAACCCAAGCTCAATTGCAGCCTTTCGAGCTCAAAAACTATGCAAAACGATCAAAAAAGAGGCGGCCAAAGTGGCCAAATATACGGCACGGTCTGGACGTTTGCTGCGCCGCTTACCACTACTATGAATTGACTAGTCCCGGGCTGCGAGCACCCCATGTATGAACTCCTGACAGTGGAAGAAATGGCGGCAGCCGACCGGCGCGCAGTCGCGCTCGGCGTGCCGTCGCTGACGCTCATGGAGAACGCGGGACGTGCTGTTGCGATTGAGGCCGCCAAGATGGTTCCGGCGGGAGCGCGCATCGCCGTGCTCTGCGGCCCCGGCAATAACGGCGGAGATGGCTTCGTCGCGGCGCGCTATTTACGCGAACGCGGGATTGACGTGCGGGTCGCATGCCTCGTGCCGGTCGATCAGTTGAAGGGCGACGCGGCCGAGATGGCGAGGAGGTGGCTACTTCCGGTCCACGCCGCATCGGAAGATTCTCTGCACAGTATGGACCTCGTCATCGACGCGCTCTTTGGTGCCGGGCTGGTGCGTCCAATTGGCGGAAGCGCCGCTGAACTCGTTTCGGCAATGAGTGCGTACGGTGCTCCAATTTTGTCCGTCGATGTTCCGAGCGGCTTGAACGGAACAACCGGCACACACGATGGCCCCGTCGTTCGTGCAAGCCGCACGATCACCTTCTTCCGCAAGAAGCCGGGGCATCTTCTCATGCCGGGCCGCGTACTTTGCGGCGACGTTGTCGTTGCAGACATCGGCATTCCCGAGGACGTGCTCGGAAATCCCCCTCCCCATCGTGCCGAAGGCGCGCCTTCGGCACGACGCGGGGAGGGGTTAGGGGTGGGGGGATTGCCAAGGGCGGAATCGTTCGGTCAGAATGACGACATTGCATCACCGGTGTCTCATAAGCAGCAATCCGCAGGCGTCTTCACCCCACCCCCATCCCCTCCCCGTCAAGGGGAGGGGAGTACCACCGAGCCGCTGTCTTCGAGCGCGTTGCGAATATCCACGTTCGAAAATCATCCGTCACTCTGGCTGTCGCAATTCCCCTGGCCGCGCTTAGACGCGCACAAATACGCGCGCGGACACGCGGTCGTCGTGTCGGGGCCGGCATTCCAGACAGGTGCGGCGCGGCTTGCCGCGCGGGGCGCGTTGAGGATGGGCGCGGGGCTCGTCACCGTCGCGTCGCCGCCTTCCGGGCTTCCCGAAAACGCCGTCCATCTGACCGCGATCATGCTGAAGGCCATAGGCGACGCGCGCGACCTCGCTGAAATCCTCGAAGATAAACGCAAGAACGCGGTACTGATCGGCCCCGGCGCAGGCGTCGGCGAAGAGACGCGCGCGCTGGTTGAGAGTGCGCTACAAAGCGGCGCGCGCGTGGTGCTCGATGCCGACGCGCTGACGTCGTTTGCAGAACTCGCAGAAAATGGCGGCGGCACAACTGTTCCCTTCGGCTTCACAGGCGCGGCGATCAAACATTGCGCGACGCCCGCCGAACTCTTTGCGGCGATCCGCGCCAAGCCGGATCGCACTGTCGTCATGACCCCGCATGAGGGTGAGTTCGCGCGGATCTTCCCCAATGTCGCGCCACTCGAGTCCTCGAAGCTTGATCGTGCACGCGAAGCCGCGCGATTGTCCGGCGCCATCATCGTTCTCAAAGGTTCCGATACCGTGATTGCAGCGCCCGATGGCCGGGCCGCGATCAACACCAACGCGCCGCCCTGGCTGGCAACGGCTGGAAGTGGCGACGTTCTTGCTGGTTTCATCACGGGACTTTTGGCGCAAGGTATGCCCGCTTTCGACGCCGCCTGCGCCGCCGTGTGGCTGCACGGGGAATGCGCGAATAGGATTGGCGTGGGACTTATCGCGGAAGATTTGGCGGAGGTGCTGGCCGAAGTTCTCGATAATCTCCACCATGCCGCAGGACGACCGCACTGGGACCCCGAAAAACCAAATGGCGGGATTGGCTAGCGGCGCGCCGTTTTTGATGCCGACTTTTTCTTCTGTTTCTTCGCCGCCGCAGCCCCAGCAATTTGTTTGGCCTTGAACTTCGCAATTTTACCGATGAGCCCGTAAGGAATGGTCCGGTCGTGGGAGAAGCGTACCGTGCCCTTCGATTGCGTAAACCCGGCGAGTTCTTTCGCGAACGCCGCCTTCACATCGTCCGTCACGGGATAGAGGCCTATGTGCGCCTTGAAGGCTGCAAAGTAGAGCAGGGGGCGGCCCGCAAGTTTGAATGCCGGAATTCGATAACTGATCAATTCCTCCGCGCCCGGCGCCGCCTTACGGATGGCCGCGCGGATCTTCTTGAGCCGGGCCTGCGTTTCCGCTGGGAACTCCGCGATGTACGCGTCGATCGTTGCGGGCACTTGCTTCGATGTGGTCTTCATGGCGTGGTGCGGTTTACCCGAATATCGGGAACGTCTCGAATTTGTCGCGCAGGATGGCAGCACTATCCTTATGCTGCAGCCAGCCTTCAATCATCGTCGCGTAAACCCGGCGGAAATCGACCGTGTATTCGAGATTGCCGTCGGGCATCAGCTTTGTGAGGTTGGAGCGCGTACCGTACTGGCCGCCTTTTACGTTTTTGCCGGCGAGGTACATCAGGTTCGCCGTACCGTGGTCGGTGCCGAGATTATCGTTTTCCGCGGCGCGCCGGCCAAACTCCGAGAAGATAAGTACGGACACGTCATCCCCGCGGCCAATGCGCTCCATGTCCTTGATAAACGCCGCGACCGCATCCGCAGTGTAAGTCAAGATGCGCGCATGCACATCGCTTTGATGCACGTGTGTGTCGAAAACATTGTGCGGGTATGATGTGTAGTAAAGCCGCGTCGGCATGCCGGCCGCAATGAGCGAGGCGATCTTGTTCAGGCCCATTGGCACGATGCCGTAATCGACAGGCGTCTTGTAACTGGTCCAGGCTTCGCGCACCTGCTGCGACGCTTCTTTGGCACTCCGCGCCACGTCGAGCAGGAATTTCTGAGACGCGTTCGCATCCGCCGCGGCCGGTTCCACGTGAGTGAACATCGGCGCGATCGTGGCATCGCCCTTGCGCATGAAACGCTCGGGATCGTTGAAAACGACGGGCGTGTGCCGGCTGGCGCTGACGGCGAGCGACTGCGCTTCGTCCACATTGACGATGAAGTTGGGCATGCCGTCGGGCGCTAAGCTATCGGCGAGTTTGCCGACCCACCCGAGCGACTGGCCACTGTTTGGCGCGGCCGTGTGCCAATAGGCCATCGATGTGAAGTGCGAGAAGTTGGGCTGTGCATAGCCGCACCCGTGCACAATCGCCAGCTTGCCGTCTTTATAGAGTTGCTCGAAGCCTTTCATGCCGCCGCTGAAGCCATGCATGTCGTCAATCCGCAAAAGCTTCTTTTCGGAGATGCCGAGCCGCGGCCGGAGCTTGTAGTAGGCGTCGTCGGCGTAGGGCACGAATGTATTGAGGCCGTCGTTGGCGCCGGAAAGTTCAAGCACGACGAGGATGCGCCCGCTGCTTTTCTTGGTCTCTTCGGCCGCGCGCGCGAGCGTTGAGGTCAGCCCGAACGTCAGTCCTTCTCCGGCTGCACCTAGAGCCAAGGCGGAGGCGCCGTTGCGAACGAGTGCGCGGCGGGAAATATGCGGCGACTTGTTTTTCATGAGTTCTCTCCCTCAGCCGAGTTGATACTCGGGCTGACTCAAAATGAGATGCAGCAGCGAGCGCAAGCTCTCTTCCATATATGTGCCGGCCTCAGTCAGGTTCGATGTTCCGAGTTCCTGTTCGAGATGCTGCGCTAAGCGCGTGCGCGCTTCCGGTGACGGCGCGACAATGAACATCCGCTTCACCAGAAAATCGACGGCCTCGGCTGCGGTCTTCAGTTTGTTGTCTTGAACCAACTTGGTCAAATCGAGCCGTGCGGTGTGGCGGGGCAGGGGTTTCACGCGTTCGATCGCCATTTGCCAGCCGCGATAACTGGCATAGCGCGTGTTGAAGTCCTCGTCGCGGTCCGCCATCATATTGGAGGTGGCCATCACCTCCTTGTCGGAACTCGTCGCGGCCGCGATATCCAGTCCGCGCGCTAGTCTCTCGCTCACCTGCAAAATTTGATAGTCGTTGCCTGGGTGTCTGTCTTGCGGCACGAACCCGATATCCGGGAAAACGATTTCGCGAGCGAAGTTTCCGCGTTCGATCAAAAGTCCAGGCGTGATCCAGCTGCGGCCCTGTGCCCAGCCCGCAACCGTCGGCGGCCACAACAGTTTCTGTCCCAAAGCGGTCGTCGTTTCGTGGAAGTCGGGCACGCCCGGAACCACGCCAAGGCCCAGCTTTTTGTAGGTCGAGATCACAAGTTCGACCGGGCTCTTGATATGTGTCCCGCAACTCGCGCTTGAATAGAAATCTTTTGAAAGCAAAATTGTCTCGAGCAGCGGCGCGATTTTGTATCCGCTGCTTCTTAGGAGATCGCCAAGCTTTTTACGCAATTCCGGGCTGATCTCGTCACGCACAAGAAAACGATGAATGCGTGCTGCGATGAACTCCGCCGTCACTGGCTGTTTCAGGATAATGTCTATGGCTTCGTTGCCATTGAAATTGCCCTTCTGTCCGAGGAAGTTTTTCTCAGCTCCATCGTGTTGTGCGTCGTTCACAACGAAGTTCACGCCCTTGAAGTTCCAGCCCGTAAACGCGCGCGCACCTTCGCGGATGTCGGCTTCCTTGTAGTTGCCGACGCCCATGGTGAAGAGTTCCATGATTTCGCGTGCGAAGTTCTCGTTCGGTGCGCCTTTGACGTTCACGCCGGCATCCAAATACGCCAGCATGGCTGGATCTTGGGCGACGCCGATCAGCAATTCGCGGAAATTGCCGAGGCCCTGGGTTTGAAACATCTGCAGCTGCTTCAGCATTTTGCGGTAGTCGCGCACTTTGTCTTCGCTGGTCGCGAAGTGCCCGTGCCAGAACAGCGCCATCTTTTCTTCGAGCGGCCGTTTGGTGGTGAGCATGCGATTGGCCCACCAATAGCTCATCCGCTGCGTCTCGAGCATGCTTGCCCGCAGCCAATAGAAAAACCGGTTGGCAACCGGCTGCAGGCGGCGATTGCCCGTGGGCTTTACTTTGATGCCCAGAGCTTCGCCGGTCTTTTTGGCGAGATCGGTGGCGGCGGGCCTGCTTGGCGGAAACGGGTCCAGCGCTTCGTCGAACACGCCGGACTCGTCGAAGGGTGCTAGGTGTTTGTTGTCGATGGTGCCAGGCGCAACGAGGCTTTTCACCAGTGAAGCGGGGTCTTGTTTAGCAAGCTGCGCTATACCCTCCGGCGTTTCGCCAAAGCCCGCGCGCTCGATGAGGTGAGCTGCGCGTGCCGTGTTCCAGTCGCTTGCGCTGATGGGTGTCAGATCGCCAACCCAAGCGTCGCCACCCGAGCAGGTGTCCGCGGCGTCAGCACCTGAGGCGAAGCCCAGCAGCAGCAGGAAAGCGATACTTGTTTTGGAGGCTGATTTTCTCATGCGTTTCACCGATAGCTGCATGTCTTAAGTTGTTGCCGAATATAGCGACAATGCCATTCGCATGGCAGAAGTTTTGGGCCAATTTCGATCATCAACTTGGCACCTTGGTCCGTTTTCGGCAATTGGCCGGAGGGCTAGCTATGATCCACGGGCCAACACAGTGGCGTGAGTGACGTCGTGAATTGACGTGATTTAGCCTGCCTACCACTGTGCCGCATTTCCGCATCGGCCTTCAAGAACGCCTCGATCTCAGGTGACGGTGCAGGACTCTCGGCCGATACGCCGATTGTCTCCATGAGCCGGGCGACGGCCACGAATGCCTTTGCGCTCCGGTCATACAGCCCGCCCTTGAACAGACGCCCGCGCCGCAACTTGCCCATCGCGAACGCCGCCGTCGATAAGAAAAATCTGCTCCATCACGACGTTCGACGCGTCCCAGTTGATCAGCCGGGTCTCAAGCCGGAATTTTTGGAAAGGGCGGAGTTCGCGCCGGTAGCGGATCGTGATGGCACTCGCGATCGGCGTCCACTTGTGGCGCAGGACGGCCCGCCATAGCCCTGACCCCAGCATGATATCGAGCCGGCCTAAGTCCATCAGCGTCAGGTAGCGGCCGTTATTCATATGCAGAGACAAGTCGAGATCGTGCGGCCAGACGCGAAAATGGAGGACGGACGCAGCATCCGGCAAGGTCAGAGGCGGGCGCCGTGACGCTGTCAGCAACAGCCAAATCAGCCGGAACCACAGGTTCATCAATCCCCTCAATTCGCCATTTCTGCCTTAACCAGGCTGGCCCCAATGGGTTACAGTGACGCGAGGCCTCGATACGGCCTTAAATATTGTGTTTCGACGAAGGCCACTAGCCAGTTAAATTGCGCGGACAGAATTGGACTGTGACCGTCAGCTGCTTCCGGGGATCGATGCGCCAAACCCAATACGAGCCTCAATTCGACAGGCAACGCAAGACGCGGCATGATATCGCTTTCTTGATTGCGGCGTTGATGGCGCTTGTAGTGAGCTCGGCGCAGGTCTCAGCAGGCCCTGGCGACGCTCCGGCCAAAGTTCCCGCCGCCGCCACGCCTGCGGAGCCGCAAGCGGCACCATCGCCCACCCCCGCATCGCCCACCCCCGCATCGCCTGACGCCGCTCAGGCACCCGTTCTGCCAAGTTCACCACGCAACGACCCCGCACAAGCCATTGCGGCTTTCACCGAAGCGCTCAAGGATACGGGCCTCGCCAACGACCGCCGCGCAACGATCCTAAATGACCGCGCGGTCGCGTACAGCCGCACGGGGCAGATCAAATTGGCGCTTGAAGATTTCAATCGTGCGGTCCAGCTGTTCGCGGAGTACCCGGCGGCCTACAACAATCGCGGCAACCTCTTGCTGTCGGTTGGCCAGTACGCCGAAGCCATCAAGGACTTCGACCGTGCAATCCTTCTTGCCCCTGGTTATGCGGCCGCCCACAGCAACCGTGCGAATGCGCGCCTGAAGCTCGGACAAACAGCAGAAGCCGTGATAGATTTTACGCGCGCAATCGAACTCATGCCCGCAAGCGCGCCGCCGTTGTCAGGGCGCGGCCTCGTGCATTTAGCAACCGGCAGGCCACACGCCGCCATTCGGGATTTCTCGCGCGCAGTCAACGCGGATGCGCGCTTCGCCTCGGCCTATCGCAATCGTGCCGCCGCACGTCTTGAAATAGCCCAGAGTGAGGAGGCGATCGAAGACTTGTCGCGTGCCATCGCTTTCGATAACAACAATGCCGAAGTCTACGTTCTACGCGGCTACGCGTATCTCAATGCAAGCAACGCTGCTTCGGCTATCAAAGATTTTACCCGCGCCATCGAACTCAATCCAGCGTCCGTCCAAGCCTATCAAGCGCGCGGCCTCGCGCATGGCATGGCCGATGCGTTTCGATGAAGCTTATGCGCGATCTCAACCGGGCCATTGAAATTGATCCGCGATCGGCGGTTGCGTTTGCTTTCCGCGCCTTTGTCTACAAGCAAAATCAACAGGTCGATGTCGCGGGTAAAGACATCGAAACGGCTCTCAAGCTCGATGCTAACAGTCCTGAGGTGCAATGGGCAAACGGCGAAATTGAAGAAGTCCGGGGCCGGACTGATGCGGCCATTGCCGGGTTGCGCAAATGCTTGGAATTGCGACCGTCTTGGACGCTTGCCGAAGACGCATTGAAGCGGCTCGGTGCGGGTGCCGACTTGAGCGAGGATCGAATGATCGCGGGTGCAGGTGCCGGTAGCTGGCGCGTCGTCATGCAGAGAAATTCGTACTTTGCCGTTAGCGATGATTATCCAGCGCTGCGCGTCGCCCTTGAAATGATGGGCGAGGGTCAACCCAAAATTTTGGAGTGGGAACTGAAAAAGCCGCCGCACAAGGGCTATGGCGTTTTGCGGTTTTCGGGTGGCAGGCTCATCACCAAGAATGGGCCTGAAGATACCGAGCTGGCGGCCATTGTGGATATTGAGAATGCAAAGGTCGTTAGCATTCAGCCGCACCGGCAGGGCCAGCGGGTCGCGGGCTGGACATGGGAAGGGGACCGCGTCCAGATAGCCAGCGTCGATGGTGTGACAGACGAGTTTGCGTTGCGTTCGACGAAAGTCGAGGAAACGCCAGTTGCGGCGATCCCGGTAGCTCCTAAGCGTTCAAGCACGGCAACATCGCGGCAATCCGGTTGGTCGCCATGGAATACACCCTTCGGCACATCCCAGCCCGAGCGCCGCGAGCCAAAACGCCAGCAGGCCCAAAAGCGCGCCCCCAAGCCCAAGAGCTTGTTTGATCTCTTGTTCAATTGACGTGTCCACCGTGCGGATCAAGGAGTGATCAAGCATGGAAGTTGTGAACTAAGCTCGCCGCCCGTGCGTTTAACTCCTTAGTCGCGCCGCACCTTGGTTCATGGTCAGCGGTATGCTCAGTCTGGTGCGGAAAACACCCTAACAAAAGCCCAAGAAGAGGCGCATGCCGAACGCACCCGTCGTCCTGTGGTTTCGCAACGATCTGCGCCTTGGAGACCATCGCGCGCTCGCGGCAGCTGTCAAGACCGGTGCGCCGGTACTGCTCCTGTACGTGCTAGACGACGAAACGCCGGGCCATTGGAAGTTGGGGGCTGCGTCGCGTTGGTGGCTGCATCACAGTTTAGAGGCGCTCGCAAAAGATATCGGCAAGACCGGAAATACGTTCATCCTTCGCCGTGGCGCGGCGCGCGAAGTCGTCCCTCAAGTCGTTGCAGAATGTAGTGCATCTGCGGTTTATTTTTCCCGCAGCTATGAACCCCATGCCGTCGCACTCGAAGCGGACTTGAAAATTACGCTCGAACAGCGCGGGGTTGAGTGCCGGCGTTTTGCCGGCGCGCTCTTGCGAGAGCCTGAGGACATTCGCACCAAGGCGGGCGATGTGTTCAAAGTCTACACTCCATTCTGGCGCGCCTTGTCGGCGGACTTCCAAGTTCCAAAGCCAATCGCCGCACCAACAGCGATTGCGCCACTGGTGAGGCCGCTCAAAAGCGACAAGCTCGCAAGTTTTGCGTTATTGCCCCGCAAGCCCGATTGGTCGTCCGGCCTCGCGGCTGAATGGCATCCCGGCGAAGCCGGAGCCCTTGTCCGTCTCGATACGTTTCTTGATGGACCTCTGAAAGACTATGCAGACGCTCGCAACCGGCCTGACCTTCCTGGCACGTCACGCCTCGCACCGCATTTGCACTTCGGCGAAATCACCCCAGCACTCTGCTGGTACCGAGCAAGCCAAGCGGCCGCGCGTATGCCGGGCTCAGACAAGGGACACGAGACCTTCCTCAAAGAAATCGTTTGGCGCGAATTCGCCCACACGCTTCTATTTTATTGGCCCAGTTTACCTGAAGCACCTTTTCGGTCCGAATTTTCGGCCTTTCCTTGGTCGGAAAACGCGGAGCACCTCAAAGCCTGGCAGCGCGGACAAACCGGTTATCCCATTGTGGACGCAGGAATGCGCCAACTCTGGCAAACGGGCTACATGCACAATCGCGTGCGCATGATCACGGCATCTTTCCTGATCAAGGATCTATTGGTGCCGTGGCAGCGCGGCGAAGAATGGTTCTGGGATACGCTTGTTGATGCCGATCTCGCCAATAACGCCGCCGGATGGCAGTGGGTTGCAGGATGCGGAGCTGATGCAGCTCCCTATTTCCGTATTTTCAATCCTGTGACGCAGGGTGAGAAATTTGATCCCAATGGCGATTATGTGCGGGCCTGGGTACCGGAAATCAGCAAGCTCCCAACCGAGTACATCCATGCGCCGTGGGACGCGCCCGCTGACGTTCTCGCGGGCGCGCAGGTTAAGCTCGGTAAATCCTATCCTTTGCCGATCGTCGATCATGCCGCCGCACGCATGCGTGCCCTTGCTGCATTTGCTCAAGTCAAGATGTCTGCACAAAAATAATTTGCGCAAAGAAATCTGTTTCTTCGTGCGCACTGAGACCTAGGTCTCTTGCCTTTGCGGCGCGCACTTGCGAGGTGTTGGAAAGGGATACCGGGCGGAGTTGCGACATAACTCGAACAACTCAGAGCCCCGGCCCTCGACTGAAGGTATCAATCTAGCATTCGAGAAGGAACGGCGACGATGCGGGGTCTATTTGCGTGCGTGCTGCTGTGCTGTGCAGCGATTTTTGGGAGTGTTGGCGCTAGCGCCAATGTTGCCGTCGAGGTTGATGTCGGCTCTCAGACCATGGAGGTCTATGTCAACGGCAATCATAAATACACGTGGCGTGTATCAACCGGCCGGAGCGGGTATGAAACGCCCGGCGGAAATTATCGCGCCAAGCGCCTCGAAGAAGAATGGTACTCGACCCAGTACGATGACGCGCCCATGCCGCACGCGATTTTCTTCAATGGCGGGTACGCGATCCACGGGACGGGCCACACCAAACGGCTGGGCCGGCCAGCCTCGCACGGCTGCGTGCGGCTATCTCCCGGAAATGCCCGGCGGCTCTTTTCGCTGGTCGAGAGCTACGGCTTGAAACGGACGCGCATAACGATCAACGACTAACGATATAGCTTGCATTTTATCTAATCGACGGCGCGCCGCATCACCGTGGCGCGCCGTTTTTGTGTGTTTTGAGAATAAGTTAGGCGGCATTCCCCGGCGTGGCAATTTCGCCATTCGGGAGAAAGGTTTTTGCCCCGCGTTAACAGTTCCTCATCTTTCGCCGTATTAGTGTGCCAAGATTATTGTCGCCGCATCTGTTGTTTGGAGTTCCGAATGTTGCGTAGTTGCGTCCTGGCGCTGGCATGCCTCGCCTTAGTGCAGACCGGCCCTGTACAAGCCGAACCGGCCGTTAAAGCCGAACCAGCCACTGCCAATGGCCTCTCGCCGTCTGCAGCACCTTCAACTCAAGCGAACACAGGCGCCACATCTGGCGCTGCACAAGCACCGGCAGACGTGATGCCGGAGGCTCCTGCTGCTGCAACGAGCGGTGAGACGCCCGCACCAAGCGAACCGGCTAAATCGGCCGAAAGCGCAACACCTGCAAAGCCTGTGCCCCCGCCTCAGCCAACGATGAAAGTCTCAATCGACCTCAAAACGCAGCGCATGACGGTTACAGAGCATGGCACGCCGAAATACACGTGGCCGATCTCGTCCGGCACGGCAGAATTCCCGACCCCGCGCGGCACCTTCCGCCCGCAGTGGACTGCAAAAATGTGGTACTCGAAAAAATACGACAACGCGCCGATGCCGCATGCCGTCTTTATCAACGGCGGCGTTGCAGTCCACGCGACCTATCATACGCGTGCACTTGGCCGGCCTGCCTCGCACGGCTGCATCCGCTTGGCGCCTGCAAACGCGGCAACATTTTACAAGCTCGTGCACAAGCATGGACTAAAAATGACGCGCGTCTCCGTTTACGGCACGCCGAAATACAGCGCACCTGCCGTTGCCAGCCGCAACGAGCGGCCCCACCGCTATGCTGCGCAGCAGAACCAAGGTTCATTCTGGGGCGGGTCAAGCTATAAGCCAACAGCTTATACGCAGGGGTACTACAAACCGCGCACTCAGCGTCAGCCAAAGATCTATTACTACGCCGATACGCCGCGCGCTTACCGGCGTTACAACGGTCCGCGCGTTGTGTATCAGCGCCAGCCGCGCCGGGTTTACTACAATCGCTATGGCTACGGTTATGATGGCGGCTGGTGAGCCGGCTCCTGAAATTTCAGAATGATTGAAGGCCCGGCCCTGCGCTGGGCTTTCTGCTTATCAGCCAATCAAAACGGATTCCATGTCGGCTGCGGCGTGAACCGGACGTAACCGATATTTGCGCCCAGGCGTAGGCCCAAACCGCTTCGTATTGGTGCCATGATGACATCACCGCCCTTCAACACCGTCATGCCAATACCACCAACCAAGAATGCCGATCCATCAACGCCAGTGTAGGTGCGAAACAGCGCCTCCTGATCTGTCAGCCTATAAATCAGAAACATGGTGCGGGTGCCGGAGGCACCGAAGTCAGTGCCAAGTGACGGTCCGTGCCACCAGACTTTGCGCGTGCCGGGCAAGTTTCGCATGTAGAGTGTGCCGTCGCCAAACCTCAGTCCAGCGAGAAATGCGCCGCCGCCTTCGGTACCAAGAACATAAGCTGTTGGCCGGCCGGAGGTCTTGAAGGCGTGTTCGATGACGCTCGCAAGATTAGTCGAGATTGTTCCGAAAAAGCCGCGTGTTGCATCGCGTATTTCGTCGATGGAGTAGCCGTCGGCGCCCGCGGCGGCGGATGCTGCGTCAGGCACGGGCCGCTGTGGGGTTGCTACGGCGGCTGGTGGCGGCACATAGGCGTCGTTCGATTTTGTTTTGGTGTCCCAGGTTTCTTCTACCGCTTTCGCGGTTTTCTCAGGCTTCGTCTCGGCGGCTTTTTCGGCTGCAACGGCGGCCGGTTTTTCACTGGTGCTTTCAACCGGCTTGCGCGGAGCGGCCGGCGGTGCAGCTGCCGCCTGCTGGCCACCGGCCTCTGCCAATTTTGCGTCAAGCCGCGTCAGCATGTAATCAGACTTGATGCGCACAACGACCAGCAACTCGCTGCTCAACGCCTTGATCTCATCGAGTTCGGCGCAGTTCGGTTCCGTACCGCCGGGAATACGCCCGAGCCCGTCGATCTTGAGCAGCAACTCGCTGCTTTTTGCGTCAAGCTCTTCTAGCCGCTTATCGAAAATAGCCTCAATGGCCGACGCTTCGTAATCGCTATCGCTCAGGCCCTTTGCTACCTGATAGCGGCGCATGCGCTCTTGCAATTTGGGTTGTGTCTCAAGGCTCGCCGCGCGCAACGATGCGCCAGACTGGTCGACGGCAGCCGAAAAATCAGCAGCAACGCAGTTTGCCGCTGCCGGATGGTAAACGGCCGGCCACGCGAGCACGGCCAGGATTGCGGCGATTGCGGCTGGTCTCATTGACCCTGTCTCCATTCTCAAAAAACGTCGTCCTAAGTTCAGAATACCACGGCGCAGAGGGGCGGGGAAAACGCGCCCGAAAATAAATCGGGCCATTAAACATGAATCAATTTTTTGTCGAAGACTTTGCGCTCGACGATTTGGCAGCAAGGCGCGCCATAAAGCGCGGGCTATCGACGACAACGCGGGTATGTGAGCCCTTTCCGATCGTCTCGACGCCGTCGTGCGCTTCGACTGCAAACGTCAGCTTGCGCCCGTCAACCGCTGTCAGGGTTGCGCGCGCGGTCACTGTCAAACCCTTCGGCGTCGCGGCGATGTGGTGAACGTCGAGGTGCGTGCCGAGACTGATGTGTTCGCTGGGCAAGAATTTCTCTACGCAATCGACGGCCGCCCCTTCCATGAGTGCAACCATTGACGGGCTCGCGAACACGAGCGCGCTGCCGCTGCCCGCGTGGGGTGCCATCAACGTGTCCGTTACCACAGCTGTCGCTGAGCCAATCAGACCAGGCGTCAGCTTCGAAAAATCGGCCATCGCGTTCTCCTCAGCGTTCGGGGATAGCCTTTGGCGCCGCCCGCAGCAAGGGCGCGAAACGGGCACTGCCAAAAAATGCGCATACCGGCACCTGACATTCCAATTCCGATCCGCTAGATATGGTCGGGAATTGGGGCAAACATGTATTTCAGCCGCCGCACCTTCGCCGTTTTGACCGGGCTCTGCCTGTTGCCGCTTGCCGCTGTCATATTCAGTGCAGCGCTGGCGGCACTCATGGGCTGCGAACTCAACGAGGGCGTGACAAACGTCTGCCAAATTGCAGGCATCGATATCGGAGGATTTCTGTCGGGATTGTTTGTGATGGGTTGGCTTGCTCTCATCACGCTGCCGCTGCTGATGTGCGTCCTTGCCCTTTGGGCTCTCGTTGAGTGGGGCTCATGGTGGCGCAAGAAACGGCATGATCGTAAATCAGAGTCGTCGCGCCAAACCGAAGCCTGATGGAATGCCAATTGCTTCCGGCCTCAATGGCTCGCAAATTCGACGAGACCTGGCAACGACTTTCCCGCTAAGCCGATTTCGCTTTCAGCCGCAAGACAACTCTTGTCCATGATGATCTTGCACTGATTGGGGTCGGCCGCGTTCACGCAATTCTTGACGCCGTTCCAGGCTTCGAACACGCCGGCCGCCGCGGCTTTGAAGGCCTCGAGTTCGGCGCCCGAGTACGTCTGAGACAGGCTATAGGCTTTCGCGGTCAGCTTCGAGCCGTGGCAAACTTCAAGCACGCCTAATGCCTGCCCGTATCGCTGGCCTGCATCCTTGGGTGTGATGGGCGAGGATGTGCCGCCCGCTGATGCCGCGTGCGGGGCGGCGCTCACCATGATCATGGCGGCTACAATCCAGCTAATCCGCATCATGTGAAACCCTTATGCCCGCGTGTTGGTCACGATCTAGAGCCTAGTCGTATGCCCGAAGCCGATACGTTGGGGTGTCGATATTGGATTAGCTGGCGCGCCGGCCAATTCTCTCGGACCCAATGCTCTCAGACTTAAGAAAAAAGCCGCATCAGAAGCGACAGCACAATCGACAAGACAATCGAGGTTGTGATGGGGAAGTAAAACTTGAAATTCCCGTTCTCGCTCTCGTACTTGATGTCGCCCGGCAAAAGGGTGAGGTTTGCTTGACGCGCTTCGCCATCTTTGCCTGAACGCTTCTCAGCGACATAGGCAATCGCGCCGAGGGTCAGCAGAATGATGCCAGCGGTGAGGAGAAAGGTGCCCATTGAGCAAAACTAGCCGTCATGCAGGCCGGGTGCAACCCGCATGACGTTTCGGTGCGAATAATAGGCTTAGCGCTTGCCGTTACCGCTGTCGCGCTGCCACTGCAGGAACATGACCGTGCACAGCGCGGTCAAGACCATGGTGCCGAGAATATCCGGCCTGCGGATGAAACTCATCCAGACCTCAAAACCGTTGAGCCACCCGCCGCGCGCGGTCAGCACATTGTTCAGGAGGAGGATAACCAGTGCCACGAACGCCGTTACGCCTGTGGCGACAAGCGCTTCCAGGATTCGCTTCGTAAGGCGTGGAACGCTCATCGTGTTGCGCCCGATCGCGAGTTGGGTCCGGTCAGACATGAGAGTGCTCCCTTTGGTGCTGATGCAAGGGAGAATAATAGCAGATTCGGACGCATCTGGGGCTCGAAGCTTTTTCAAGAACTAATTCGGTTTGGCAGTCTTGATCCAGGGCGCCCGCGCATCAATTGCTGGCGCGGCGTATGCGCTTCATTCTGCGCTCTGCAAGCGCGAGCCAGCGCTTACAGCTCGGCAGCGAGAGCTCACACGCAACCGCGATGCGCGGCCGTGTTGGCTTTTCTGGTTTCGCGCCGCGCCCTGCCGATTGGACAGCCGCAGCATCGGGTGTCACGCCCGCGACGCTCTTAGGATTGGCGGCAATATCGCGGGCTGCGCGCGCGATGAGATCTGCGGCCGTCATGTTGGCCATAAACGGGTTGGCGCCGATCACAGTCGCGCCAAGCAATTCGGAGGCGCTGCGTTCGGGGCCAGCCATCAACACACGCAATGCGGCTCCAGGGCCTACGAGAAAAGCCAAGCGCAAATTCGGAAACGTCGCCTTTTGTCCTTGGCTGACAAGGTAAGCCGCATTCTGCTCCGTATAAATTTGCGCCGCCCGCCGTGCCAATCCGGGGTCAGTGCGCAGCTCCAGAATTTGGTCTGGCCGCAGGCCGCCGGTCTCTTTGGAGAAATTCTTGCGAGCGATCATAAACCAGGTCGACGCAATGAACTGGTAGGGACCAAGAGCGGTAGAGAGCGGGTTCTTGGCGTGCAATTTGCCGCCGCTTTCCGACATCATCAACCTGTCGAGAAAGACGTCCATCGTCATCTCGTTTTTGTCAGCTGGCTTCGCAGCTTCTTCCGCCGCCGCGGGTGTGAGTGGAGCACTTAACAATATAAGTGCGGTCGCAGCGGCTGCAACGCAACTAATCACCGATACTCTTTTCGTTTCCCACAAACGCAACTCATTGCCCTCAATTGTAGCGCGGGCCATCCCAGGCCGTCGTGCGTGCTTTGGAATGGCATGCCTCCGGCGCACGCGTCAAATGCTCAGTTCGCGCCATAGCCTTCGCGGCCGGTCAATCGGATGCCGTTAACTGCGTCTTGCCGCGTTATGCGCCGCCTTTGCCAAGCATGCGCAAAAACAGCGCCGTCACAAATCCCCATACTGCATTGATGAGCGCATAGAGGGGAAAACGTGACATGAAATCCGGGATGGGCTGTCCCTTAATCAATGGAACGACAAAGATGGCAACCAGCGGCAGCGCCACGGCGCCGAGCACCGTCCACCCGATCCAATAGGCGGCGCCGCGCGTGTTGGTCAAAAGCGCCGCAATCAATATCGCCCACAGTCCGCCCCAGAACGCCTTCGAAATAACCGTTGGAACGCCAAAAGGCGGCACGGGATCCAACGACCATGCGGGAAACCCTGCGGGCAAGATGCCGGCTGCGTTCAAGGCAGCGACAATCACTTGGTGCCCGGCGATCACGGCGAGAAATCCGGCCGCAAATGTCAGCAAGAGAGAAGCGAACGACGAGGGCCGTGACATGTGAATCTCCTGTGCGGTCTACGGTCCGGCCTTTGCCGCGTTTCGCCGCAACGAGTCGGAATTGATGCGTATCTTAGAGTGCTTCCGGAAAAGTGGGAACCGGTTTTCCGAAAAGAAGCACGCCAAAACAAAGAGCTAGGGTCCGTCCATAATTCGATCAAAACCGGACAGACCCTAGCGCGTCATATCTGACAACGTCGATACACCAGACGTACAAAGACTGCCGCTATGGCGATTGAGAGACCCTGGACGGCGCGGTGGCGATCACTGGGTCGGAATCGACTTTTGCGAGGAGCGATGTGATCACGGGCCTTGGGATGTCGATGATTGACGTGTCGCCCGAGCGCGCGAAAAGTTTGATCGGGTAGCCCTTGGCTCCCGCGCCGCGAAGTCCACTCTCAGGGAGCACGACATCGACGATCTCGCTGAAAGTACACATGTCCAATCTCTTGACACAGTTCTTGCGCACTTGCTCGATTCTGACGAGTTGAAGCGGCTCGGCGCTGCTGCTTCGCGCGGACTTGAATTTGCGGCGCCGGTCTTCGCTGTAATGGAGCAGAACTTGGACCGCGAATTTCTTGCTCCCGGTTTTTTTATCCACGCGGCCGATGAGGACATTGGCGCGTGTGCCGTCTTGCGACAGTAAACCGCCGGTCTCCTTCATCAGACCGCTTGTGTATTCGCGGTAGGGGAGGAACTGATCGTCAGACGTTTTGATTTCGCTAGCTGAGGCGATTTTCTGTTCCTGGGACGCACAGCCGCATAGCAACAGTCCTGCCGCGACAGCGCTGATATACGTCCTTATCACGGCGGAACTCCCACGCAAGTCCGGACAAAGACTATCACGCCGTTCTAAGGTCCGACAGCGTGATTCAACACGGCCGCGAACGAATTTATCCGGCCACCGCCCCTGCTGCCGCGCAGTGGGATGGTCATGAGGCAGGGAAACCGCCATGTTGCGTGCATATTGTCTAACTACAGACGCAACGCTGTTCCAGTGGCGCGCCCTTCGCGGGCCTTGGACCCAATTTGATTGCGTCTCTTTGCGAGGAGTCCACAATGTTCAAAAAATTGCTTCTGGCGCTTGCCGTCGCGGTACTCGGCTTTGCGGCTTACGTCGCCATGCTGCCGGGTGATTTTAGGGTCACGCGGTCCGGAAAGATCGGCGCCCCGCCGGAAAAAGTCTTCGCCCTCGTCAACGATCTGCACAAGTGGAACGACTGGTCGCCATGGGCCAAGCTCGATCCCAATGCCAAGAACGGCTTCGAGGGGCCTGACGCGGGCGTTGGCGCGTCCTTCAACTGGGACGGTAATGACGAAGTCGGTGCTGGCAAGATGTCGATCGTCGAGAGCAAGCCAAACGAACTTGTGCGTTTGAAACTCGAATTCACCCGCCCGATGCAAGGTTCAAACGACACCGAGTTTACTTTCAAGCCCGATAACGCGGGCGGCACACTCGTTACGTGGACGAATTCCGGGCATAACGACTTTATCGGCCGCGCCGTATGCCTGTTCATGAACATGGACAAGATGATCGGCGGCTTGTTCGAAAAAGGCTTCGCCAACATGAACGAGGCTGTTGCAAAGCTGTAAGCACGATGCGGTCGCATGTGCTCTTGTCGCATGTGCTCCTTGTGACATCAGGTAATCGGGCTGCATTGCTGGCAAATCGCTGAACAACGCCACACCTTTGACGTGTGGCCACGTCTCAAACGGCTTGCCATGGCCCTGGTGAAATTGCGACAAGTGCAGGAATGCGACGCTGCGCACGGGTCCCCCTATATCGAGGCGGGGCGGCATTTCGGAGGGGATATGGTTTTTTGCGATTGGTCTGCTGATTTTAGCAGGCGCCTGCGGGTTTGCTTCAGCGCGCGTCTTGCCGCGCAGTCGCTACTCGTCATGATGCTCGTTCTTGCCGTTCGGGTAGCACCCGCGCGCGCCATTGAAGAGGCCGCCGCTGCCCAAGGCCCGCCCTTCAAGATCCATGTGTTCGTCAGTTCCCGGTCCGATGTTTGTTACAACACGGGTGACGTTGCCGCCATCAAACACCTGAGCCAAATCGAACGCGGCCGCATCAATCTGCGCGGCGGCGTTTCGGGGCGGCCCATCGAACTCATCTATCATGACGACGAGCGCGATAGCGATAAGGCCATCGCCCATGTGCGCGCGGCGCTTGCTGATCCCGAGACGCTGGCCATGATCGGCTTGACGAGCGCCAATCGCGGCAAGGCCGTATTCGAGACTCTGGGAAGCGACATTCTGAAAAGCGGTATTCCGTTTATCTCGGACGTCGCGGTCAACACCTTGTTTGCCGCGTTCCCGAACGTCTACACGACGCGCGCGTCTCAGGATACCGACAGCGTTCCGGTTATTCAGCGCTTCACGCAGCATTTCAACTTTTCACGCACGGCATTCGTTGGTTTCAAAGATGCCGTCGGCTCGACCGCACTCGGAGATGGTCTGCGCACTGCTTTACCCGAAGGCTTGATGGTCGCCGATATGCGCATCGCCGGCGACGCCGAGAAAGTATCGGCCGAGGATTTAGTGGCCATCGCCAACGAGATGAAGGAAAAGCGCCCCGACCTTTTGTATCTCTATATCGGCGGCGCAAATATCCCAGCCCTCATCAAGGAACTGGTGTCTTCCGGTGTCACGCCTGCCTTGTTCATCGGCGGGCGCATCGAGAATTTGCCCCCCGAAGTAACCGCAACTTATCCGAATGCCATCTATAGCCTCGGCTGGGACCGCCCGCCCGAAGTCTTCAACGACACACTGCGTTCGATGATTTCGCCGAGCGCGGCCGCCGCCTGGATGTTTGAAGGCGAAAAGATACAAACGGCACCGGGATGGGCCAAGGGCGAGTGCAAGCGGCGTTCCGGCCAGGATGCCGCCGATCCGTTTAACAGCGCCAACATGCGCGCCATTGGCGTCGGCAGCCAGCACGCCGATATGGTGGCCCTCGTTGCGGCGTCGGCGCGGACCGAAGAGCGCAGCACAGATATTGTGCGCCTGCGCGGCGAAGTGTTGAGCCGGCTGCGCAAAACTTTTGCGGCAGGGCGCGGTTCGTTCAAAGGCACATTCGACACCTGGTCTTTCGTGCCAGCCACGCGCGCTGCCGCACGCGATCCTTTCATCATCATTCTGCCTCAGGGACTTGGCCGCACACAGCTCGCGCCCATTCAGTTCATGCGCACCAAGGACGGTGGGTTGAGCCAAATCCAGACGCTTTATGTCGATATCGATTTGATCAAGGCGCATCGCGTCGATGAGAATGAGAAATCCTTCTTCGCCGAATTCTATCTCTCGATCCGCGACAATCCGGATGCGTCCATCGACCGGCTGGAGTTCTCGAACGCATATCTCGACACAGCCGGCGGCGGCAGGCAGGTTTCTGTCGAGACCATCCATTCCGGCGGCAAAAGCGCAGCGTACCCGGATTCCATGAAAATCTACAAAGTCTCAGGGCGCTTTCTATTCGAGCCCGAGCTCTCGAACTATCCCTTCGACACGCAGCGCTTTTCGATCGATCTGCAGCCCAAAAGCGGTCAAGCACCGTTTATTGTCCAGCCGCCGCCGTTCGAATTGCGCGATAAGCGCGTTGTGACCGATGGCTGGGAACAGCAGGCGCAGTACGTCGGCTATAGCGAAGAATTTGTGCCGCTGGTCGATGCCTATACGCATGCGCCAAGCGTCGTGCCGTTCTATCAAACGCGCTTCACTTGGTTGATGCAACGCGAGGCGACCGATTATTTCCTGCGCGTCGCGGTGCCGTTGGCGTTTATCCTGTTCGTGGCCTATCTCTCGATCTTCATTCCGCGCAATCACTTCGAGGCCATCGTGACCATTCAGGTGACAGCGTTGCTGTCGTCGGTCGCGCTGTACTTGTCGTTGCCGAACATTGACTCAGGTGCCGCAACCCTGTCCGATCGTGCCTTCGTATTCGCGTATTTGATATTGAGTATCATGATCGGTATTTCGATACTGCGAATCAATCCGCGCGTCGGCACACGCAAAGGCGCGGAAAACACGCTCGAGTTCCTGCACATCGTGGCCCTTCCGGCATTTGTCGCCGCCGCTGCATATTATGTTTATGGGTTGAGCGTAGCGGTGAGGTGAGACGCAGTTTACGTAGTGTGCTGTGCGTTGAAGCTTAGGCACGAAGTCATGAGCGCAACAGGCGTCGAAATAAGTATCGAACCTGGCATTGAGCCTGATGTGGGCGCTGCCAATAGCGGACTTGCGCTTCTTGCAGGCGAGCGCTGGCAGGCGGTGTCGGCGCGCGACCGTAGATTTTTCATCGCACTTGCCGCGACGGCACTTTTCCACGCAGCTTTCGTCATCGGCATAGTGCATGCGGTGCCGCGTCACATCGGCGATCCAAGCGGCGCGAACAACGCCATCAGCATAGCCATTGTCACGGAAGCCGATCTCAAGAGTCTCTCATCAGTTCCCGAGACAGGCGGCCAGCCTCCCGGTGCACCAGCCAGCGCGCCACCGAAACCTGCGCCGCCGGCCAAGCCCGAGCAACAATCTATACCCGATCAACCGGAGCCACTGCGCCAGTCCATTACCGAGGACACCCCCGACGCCAAGACCACCCCGCCTGTACCCGAACCGGGCCCCGCGCCTGCGCCAAAAAAGCCTGCGGTCAAAACCCAACCGCAGCCTCAACCGCCATCGAAACCAAAGCAATCGGCGAAGCTTGATTTGACTCCGTCCGCGCCGCTCTTCAACGCGCCTAGTGGTGGTGGTGGGTCCGCGGGTTTCGAGCGTCCGCCCGGCATCACGCGATCCGGCGCCAACGACGCTTTTGGCTATGAGGTCATCAAAGCCCTAAAGAAGACCATGCCGCCTCACAGTGGACGGTTTGGCCGGGTGACTGTGCGGATCGTTCTCGATCTGAACGGGAACGTTACGGACGTGCAGGTTGTGCGATCATCGAAGTTTCCCCAGATCGACCAGGAGGTGGTATTCGCGGCTCGTCAAACCACTTATCCGTTCCCGCCGCCAAACTCCATTCCCGTCGACCGGATTTTCCAGGTGACGTACATTTATAATTGAGGGTGGGTCGTATCGCAAAGGTGGCGGCCGGCCCTCGGGGCGCGAGAGCTGCGGCCGCCCGCCTCAATCAGGCTATTGTTTCGTCGTGCTGCCGGTCGTCGTGCCGGTTGCACCGCCAGCAGCACCAGCGGCTGAGGCTTGCGCTTTCTTCACGCAATCATCTTTGGCTTTCAAATCAGTCAGCTTTGCACATTCTGCCGGAACCACGGCGGCTGCGGCGCCTCCGGCTGCCTGTCCAGCTGCCGGTTTGGCAGCGGGTGCAGCGGCAGCAGGCGCAGCGGGCTTTGGCTGAGCGGCAGGCTCGGCCGAAAATGCTGGCGCTGAAAACACAAGTGCAGTGCCAAGAAGAGCCATCGTCGCGAGGGTCGATTTAATGTTCATCGCAATTCTCCTTTTTTGGTTGCGAGACGCAAGCCTCTTCCAATCCAATGGTGGCAAGAATGCGTGATTAGCCGTTCACGAAATGATGACAGCGCGCAATGGACTTGCCCGTGCGCAGCCGGCACACATTTAGTACCAGCAATTACAGGCGTTACGCGGGGGCATATCATCAAGAGTTTGAAAAGCGCTTCCGTTCGCCGCACAAATGATCGTGGGCGGATTATGTGCCAGATTATGACAGATTATATTTGGGCATTGCGCACTTCGCCCGCTCGCCAGCGGCGCACGTTGCCCTGGCTCTGCAAACGGCGCTCATCGACGAGCGCGTAAATGCGCGCTGCAATAATCTGCGCTGGGGCGTCAAGAGTCGCGGCCCGCGCCGCATCAGTCGTCCGGGCGATCAGTATCGCGACCTTCATCCAGTCTCCGGTTGCACACGTAAGGATCAACGCGTCGAGGCGTGCTTCCGTTTCGGTGGCTGGTTCAGAAGTCAAAATGGGAGTTGTCATTTGCAGCGGACCATTTGCGTTGTGCCTGTCAGGTCGGTCCAGGTGAGTTTGCCGCCTGAAACAGTGAGCGTGATATCCTGGGGCTGCGTGTCGCCCTCGACCGTGCATTCGGCCGCAATCGTCCACGCGCCGCCTTTGGGCGCAATCCTGGTAAATGTGCAATGTGCTTCGTGTTGGTCGTAGCCGCGGGGATTAATGACATAGGGCGCCCCCTCCTGGTCTTGCGGAATTGCGCAGTGCGCCGCGTTTGTGCCCCAGGTGCCGGTGTACGCCGCATCGCCCGCGCGGGCAGCGGGAACCGCGACGCCACAAAAAACCAGGAGGAGTGTCAGCTTTCTATTGGCTCTCGTTGAGTGCATGTTTGGTACTTTTTTGTTGGGCTGGCAGCAATTTGTCAGCGATGATCTGTTACCTTAGCACGACTTTGGCACACGGGGGACGCCCCGGCTTGATTGCGGCCTTGATAACGGCCTTGATCAAGCCGGCGGGCATTCCCAAATGTAAGTGATCCTGTACGTGATAATTTAACGTCTGACGCGAAATCTGAGACCCCAGCTCTGGAGGCTTGAGTGATGAAAAAAATGTTGTTGACCACAATTGCAATTGGCGTTCTGGCGCTTGCTGGACCTGCCGCCGCGCGCGGTCTTGGTGAAGCGGGCGAAGCGGAAGCCGCGCGGATGCACGCGAAAGCAGGTGGTCCGACAAACTATCGCGATGCCGAGCTGCTCGAACGCTATGGCTGCCGCGACAAATCAGACAGCGAGTACTGCTGGTACCTCTACAAAAAGCAGCGCGGTGCGTTCCGCTATAAGAAGCGCCGGCACTATTAAGCTGCCGCCCCGTCTCAAAATCTTCCTCATGTAGGGTCGCGCGTAGAGTGCTTCCGGAAAAGTGGGAAACGGTTTTCCGAAAAGAGGCACGGCAAAACAAAGAGCTAGTGTCTGTCCATGATTCAATCAAAACCGGACAGACACTAGAGCGCTGGGCCGTGCGGCCTTTTGGTCCGCGGCCCGCTTCTGCGTCCACTCTGGCTTGAACGTGCGCCGCGTCCGCATTAGCAACGGCTCAGACACCGGCTGCACGGGAGAAGAGCGCCATGGCGGACAAGAATGATACCAACAAAGCGATCGCGGACTTGAAGCGCGAGAACGCGGAGCTGCAGGGCCTCGTGCTGGCGACGGGTGTCCTTCTGACCCAACTCTTGCAATCGAACTGCAAGCGCGAACTCAATCCGCAAGCGGCCGCCGGGCGCATCATGACGAGCGCGCGCGAAGGCATTGAAGGCTTCGCCGCCGCGACCAAGGCCGATCCCGTCATGAAAGAGCGCGCACTCCGCGCCGTCCAGCAATACGAAGAGCAGATTAGGTCAGTTCTGGCGGTGTGAAGATCGCCCCTCCCACAGCGGGATAAGGGAGTATTCACCCAGGCAGTTGCTGGCTCGCGATCACCGCCAGCCACGACGTGTCGGTGCCGACGGAGAGCACCTGCCAGCCCATTTTGGACATTTGCTGCCCGTACTCGGCATCATTGGCGAAGATACAGGTGATGACGCCGGCGGCCGTGGCGCGCGCGTAAACGTGCTGGATCGCATCGAGCACTTCAGGCGAGCGGATGTCGCGGTGTTTTCCGTTCGACAATGACAGTGCAAGGTCGTTGGGTCCAAGGCAGATCATGTCGAGGCCCTTGACCGAGCAGATCGCGTCCACGTTCTCGACCGCGCGCCGCGTTTCGATCTGAGCGCAGGCGATGGTCCAGGCGTTTGCCGCTTCGACGTAGTCGCCATTGACAAGAAATTTCGCGCGGTAGGGTCCGAAGCTGCGGCCGCCGAGTGGAGGAAACTTCGCGGCGTGAACGAGGCGCGCCGCGTCTTCGGCCGTATCGATCATGGGAACGATGACGCCTTGGGCGCCTGCGTCCAGTGCGCGGCCGATGAGACCGGTGTTGAGTTCGGCGATGCGCACGAGCGCCGGAACGCCTGCGGCCTTCGCAGCCGTGAGACACGCCAAAAGTTCCGCGTTGCCGCCGAGCCCATGCTGCTGATCGATGGTCACCGCCGGCCAGCCGGCCTCCGCTACGATCTCCACCCCAAGTGCTGACCCGAGCCCAAGCCATGCGAGCGGCACCGGGCGGCGGGCTTTGAGGAGATCGCGAAAAGATAGGGGAGGGGAGGCGGGCATGTTTTTATCCAATCGATGAGATCTGCGGTGCGCACCAAAGAATGGATTGCGCGGGAAGGCAAGCGGATGTCCTCGTAAAGTCATCCCGTCACTGATGGCGCAACGCGTTGCTTTAGGGACGGGATGACGATCAATTAACCCGCGCGCCCGAATACCGCCGCGACGCCGCCGCGGCGCGTGAGCGCGCCGAGGAAGCCCGACGTGACGCGCACCGTGAACCAGATCTCCGGCCCGCGCGACTGAGGGGTGCACACGCCATTGGCGTACCATGGCGTACCATCCAACCGAGGAGTTCAATGATGTTGAAAATTATATTGTCTGCAGCCGTATTCATGAGCTTGAGCGCGCACGCCGCTCTTGCTGCGCCTTTTGTCCCCGGTGCCGCGAACGGCATTGCGGCGCAAAGCGATCACGTCACGCTCGCAGCCAGCCGCACGAAGAAGCCTGCGGGACAAACGGCGCAAGCGTTCAAAGGCAACGGACGCACCGTCAAGGACACGTGTCCCGGCGGGGACGACAAATGCATCAAGGAATTGATCGCGAACTGCGACAAGGCCAAAGGCGGATTGTCGACTTGGGAGGACGGCAGCGTCGATTGCTACGTCGTCGGCATCCACGATCAACCGTGATGCTTCGGTGCTAAGCCCTCTCCCTGCTTTTGCGGGGAGGGGGGTGGGCGAGCGCTTTACTCTGCCGCTACCAGCAGTGGGCGCGGATATTCGTCCCAGGTGCGGCCGTTGAGGATGCGGCCGGACTTCTTTTTGTTCACGCCGCCCCATTGCTTGAAAAAGAATGCGGTTCCGTACTTCGCGCAATTTTCTTGAATCGCTGTCACCCACTTGGGGTCCATCGGCCGCGCCGAGGGACCGGACTCGCCGCCGACGATGGCCCAGTCAATGCCTTTGAGGCTTGGCCGGCCAACCGCGCCAAGCAGCGGTTCGAACGAGACGAAGCGCACCTCGGCGGGAATCGTGCGCAGGATTTTGATGCGATCTGCATAGTCTGCGCTTTCGACTGACGTGCCGAGCCAGACGTTGGGCAAGACTTTCACCTTGGCCGCCTTAAGCACGTCGCGCATGTTGTCAGGCCGCTTGGTCAGAACTTGGAACGAGTGCCAGTGCGCTTGTTCCATGATGTGCCAGACTTGTCTGATGAAGTCTGCGGGCACGCCATCCTGGAATAAATCCGACATTGAATTCACGAAGACGCGGCGCGGCTGGCGCCAGCGCAATGGTATTTCGAGCGCCGCTTCGTTGAAGTGCAGCTTACCGGTCCACACCTGCCGCTTACCGCTCTTGCGCGTCACGGCTTTGTAGGATGGATGCTGCATCGCCTGCAGGCGTCCCGCCATGCGCATGGCGTAGCAGTTCGTGCAGCCGGGCGAGATCATCAAGCAACCCGAAACCGGGTTCCACGTGGCGTCGGTCCATTCGATGTCACTTTGCCCGGCCATGTTTCCCGCTCCTCATGACGGCTCGTGCAAGTCGCATCGCTAAGGAATGTGCATTTGGGCTCGGGTTGGCACATGCAAATATCAGAGAGAATCGGTGTGAGTTATCTTTTCCGAGTGGCAGCCAGTCGTCTAGCACTCCGCCCTTAAATATTTGCTTCATGCGGCCAATCATGAACTCCGTGACTACATCTGCATCGGCGTCGGAATATTTCTGTTCATTGACATGCCCGAACAGGTCTTCAGGTTCGGTCCTTGTTTTGATCAACTCTCGCCA
Organism: uncultured Alphaproteobacteria bacterium; assembly: GCA_963819605.1. Classification (GTDB taxonomy): domain Bacteria; phylum Pseudomonadota; class Alphaproteobacteria; order Rhizobiales; family Hyphomicrobiaceae; genus Hyphomicrobium_B. The sequence goes on from CAWFWU010000014.1 coordinate 83,928, forward strand.
AGCGTCCGTGCCAACGAGCCTATCGAGCGACGCTTTGTGCGTCTCATGGACTGAGCCCTTCTTGCCCATCTGGCGCGTAACGCCCCAAAAAGCAGGAAACAAGTACCAAACGTCAACGGCCTTCGTTGCGGCTAGCATTTCCAATGTGGCCCAACTGACTTGGCTGCCGCAGGGGTCAAGAAAAACGACTGCACGTCGCTTGCCCCACCTCGGTTCATTGCAGAACATTTTGAGCGCTTCGTTTGCATCTGCTGATCGAACCTCAATAAGATGCATTCTTTCCGGAAATTCAGATGCTAATCGCGTTTTGAGTTCGGCCGCTTTCTTTTTGTCCATCTCGACAAAAATGTATCGCGCGAAGTTTAAGTTCAATCGTAGAGCACGAAGTGCGGATCCAACAATGAAGGCCTGGTCTTGATAGTCTAGCGGCAATGTTGGTACGGAGCCGGACTTTGGTACTTCGCCCGTTCCAGCAAAGGCATCGAAATAGACTGTCTCCTCGACCCAATTGATGTTCTTGAAAGCGGTGAGAAAGCGTTCGAGATACTCTTCAAGACGGTCAAGCTTCTCGACTGTATGTTTGCCACCAAATGCGGCTTGAACCATTGAACTTACTCTAGAATCGAGCAAGAACAAATAAAGAACATATTTTTTGCATTGTCAATGGGGTGCAGTCGGACGGAGCATCTCTCCACCTTTTTCCTTCCGCCCCCTACTCCCCCACCAGCCTATCATACTCCTTGTGCGCTCCGATCCAGAACCAGAGGAAGCCGTCATCCACAGGAACGGCAACAGTGCGGTAGTCGCGGCCTACGCGCGCGGACCAGTAGTTCCCGACGCGCTTGAAGTGCAGCGAGGGATGCTTCGGGTCGGCTTTCAATAGGGCAAAGTTTTTGTCGGCCAGCGCGCGAACGCGTTCAGGCAAAGCCGAGTAGCGGTCCCAGAAGGCCGGGCTCGCGTAGTGGTTCAAAGTTTGCGGCTCTTGCCGTGTGCGTGATCGGCCAGCGCTTCCGCCGCAAGCTTATCCAGCTTTCCAGACTTCGCGTCGCGATCGATCTTTTCGTCGAACAGGCGCGCGTCGAGTTCGTCGAGCCATTCGCGCAGTTTGGCGATCTCGGCCGACGAGAGATTTTCGATAGTGGCCTGAATCTGTTCGAGCTTGGTCATGGTGGAAATATAGCAGTTTTTGCGTGCAAGTGAATATCGGAGCAAGCTGCAGCCCCGCTTCGACCAGAATGGCTCCCTCTGGCCACGCCACGCCCCCCTCCACTACTTCTCCGTCACGATCACCGTGCCGCCGGCTTGGGCTTCCCATTCGCCGCGGTGTTGCGACATGCCGACAAACGAAATCTGGTCGGACTTGATCTGGAATTTGTAAGAATCGAGCGCGAGCAGTGTCGGGTCGGAGACCTTGTATCCCTTGATGGTCACGAGGCCCTTGCCGCGATTGAACTGGCCCGAGACATATTCGATGCCGGTGGCGCCGATGCGGTCCGGCCAGATGCGATTTCGGCGGCGTGGCTTTGAGTTCCCAGCTGATCCTGCCCTCGGCTTGACCGCTCTCGGCCGCGTCGAGCTGCATGGCGAAGCCATAGTGGAAGCCGTCGCGCGATTTCCAGTCGCCCTGCCACGTGCTTTCAAGAGATGCGGGGCGGTGCTGTCCAGCGATGCCATAGGCGGCCCGCGCCGTCGATGGCGCCTTCCGCGTTGGCGAAGACCACGAACAGACTGCCTACTGCGCCGATGATGGCGACGGGATTGCGAATGAGACGCGACAGCAAGCCTCTAAGATCAGCGGCCATGTTTTTATTGCGCGATCTCGCGATTGCGCCCCCACGCTCCTCCGGGCGGCAATCGCCGCCACGGGCCCAATTCAATTATCTAAATTCAATTATCACGGAGCGCAGCTAAAGTCATGCGGCTGGGGGTCTACTCCGCCGCAATTGGCTTCATCTCGTAAATGCGGGCGAGCTTGCTTGCGGCGGAAAGATTGCCAGTGCGCAGGGCAACTCGGACAGCGTCAAGCTTCTCGGCATCCTCCAGCGAATAGTAGGGCGACCACTCGCCCTCGGTTTCAATGAGTGTGACATCGACTTCTGCGGCGTACTTCCCCTCATGGATCATTTCGATCGTGGGTTGGCTATGTGTTCGTTTCATCATTTGCGGCTCCTGAAGTCAGCGGACCAAAGCGCCGGATCGGGATAATAAGCCGTCACGATCACTGCAGGTTCCGTCGTTCCTTTCTCTATGCCCCAGACCACATGCAGTGGCTCCCCGTCGCGGGTCGATTGCAATAAAAGGACCGATGGCCCTATGTGCGCTTCCGGATAGTCTTCGAGTACATTGCCGTTTTTTGCGCCAGCAATAATGTCGCCGACTAGAATACCACGTTTGTCCAAGCGCGCGTAGCTGTGTGCCGAAAGCCGGACTTTCCGGTCTTTAACCAACGCGCAAACTTGCTGAAAAGTAGGGTTCATTCTACTCTGCCGCCTGCTGCTTCTTGCCTGTGCCCTTCGCGGGCTTTGATGTTGCGGCTGCAGCCACCGGCCTCTTTTCTTGCGCGGCTCCGCCACGTCTCGCCAGCAGCTCCTTCAAATACTTCCCCGTGTAGCTCTCTTTCACCTTCGCCACATCTTCAGGCGTGCCTTCGGCAACAATACGCCCACCGCCGTCGCCGCCTTCGGGGCCGAGGTCGATGATCCAGTCGGCGGTTTTGATCACTTCCAGATTGTGTTCGATGACGACGACGGTGTTGCCCGCATCGCTGAGCTCGTGCAGCACTTCCAAAAGTTTTGCGACGTCGTGGAAATGCAGGCCCGTGGTCGGCTCGTCGAGAATGTATAAAGTGCGGCCCGTAGCGCGGCGGCTCAATTCCTTGGACAGCTTGATGCGCTGTGCTTCGCCGCCCGAGAGCGTCGTCGCCTGCTGGCCGATGTGGATGTAGCCCAAGCCGACGCGCGCCAGCGTCTCAAGCTTGTCGCGGATCGACGGCACGGCCTTGAAGAAATCCGCGCCTTCCTCGACCGTCATGTCGAGCACGTCGGCGATGGACTTGTCCTTGAACATCACCTGCAACGTTTCGCGATTGTAGCGCTTGCCCTTGCATTCCTCGCACGTCACGTAGACGTCGGGCAGGAAGTGCATCTCGATTTTTAAGACGCCGTCGCCCTGGCATTTCTCGCAACGCCCGCCTTTGACGTTGAACGAGAAGCGCCCCGGCTCATAGCCGCGCGTTTTGCTCTCCGGCAAGCCCGCGTACCATTCGCGCATCGGCGTAAACGCGCCCGTGTACGTCGCCGGGTTCGAGCGCGGCGTGCGGCCGATTGGCGATTGATCGATGTCGATGATCTTGTCGAAGAATTCGATGCCTGTGATCTTGTCATGTTCGCCGGGGTGCTCTTTGGCGTTGTTCAATTTGCGCGCCACGGCTTTGTAAAGCGTGTCGATCAGCAGCGAGGATTTGCCGCCGCCAGAGACGCCCGTAATGCAGGTGAAAAGCCCGACGGGTATTGACGCCGTGACGTTCGCCAAATTGTTCGAACGCGCGCCGATGACCGTCAACGCCTTGCCCTTTTCCGCCACGCGGCGGTTGCGCGGCACGGAGACTTGTCGCCGGCCCGCGAGATAATCTCCCGTGAGGCTGGCGCGCGTCGCCATGATGTCTTGCGGAGAACCCTGCGCCACGATCTCGCCGCCGTGAATGCCGGCACCCGGTCCGATATCGACGACGTGGTCGGCAGTCATAATCGCGTCCTCGTCATGCTCGACGACGATCACCGTGTTGCCGATGTCGCGCAGATGCCGCAGCGTTTCCAAGAGCCGTGCGTTGTCGCGCTGATGCAACCCAATTGAAGGCTCGTCGAGAACATAGAGTACGCCCGTCAGGCCTGAACCGATCTGCGAAGCCAAACGGATGCGCTGCGATTCCCCGCCCGACAGCGTGCCCGATCCGCGCGAGAGTGTAAGATATTCAAGCCCGACATCATTCAAGAATTTCAAGCGGTCGCGGATTTCTTTCAAAATACGCGTGGCGATTTCGGTCTGCTGTTTGGTGAAGGTCTTCGGAATATCCGCAAACCAAATGTTGGCCGCCTTGATCGACAGATCGCCGACCTCGCCGATGTGTTTCGCCCCGATCTTGACCGCGAGCGACTGCGGCTTCAAGCGATATCCGCCGCACGCGTCGCAGGGATGCGCCGCCTGATAGCGCGAGAGTTCTTCGCGCACCCAATCGCTGTCGGTTTCTTTCCAGCGCCGCTCGATATTGCCGATGATGCCCTCGAACGGTTTGACGGTCGAATAATTGCGCGACCCGTCCCAATATGTGAACGTCACGTCCTCCTCGCCCGAACCATAAAGCAGCGCCAGCTGCACGTGCTTGGGCAATTTCTCCCACGGCGTCTTCATCGGCACCTTGTAGAATTTTGCCAGGCTTTCGAGCGTCTGCTCATAGTAGGGCGACGTTGATCCGGTTTTCGCCCACGGAAAAATCGCGCCATCCGCGAGACTGAGTGAGGCATCCGGCACAACCAGCTCGGGCTCGAAACGCAATTCCGTGCCAAGGCCGTCGCACGTTGGGCAAGCGCCGGCGGGCGCGTTGAACGAGAAGAGCCGCGGCTCGATCTCGTCAATCGTGAAGCCCGAGACGGGACACGCAAAGCGCGCCGAAAACGTGATGCGCTCGTGGGTTTCGTTTTTGTTTTTGAGAACGCCGCGTTCTTCATCGCGGTCGGGGTCTGACCCCGCGAGTTTGCGGTCGGGGTCTGACCCTGCGAGTTTGCGGTCGGGGTCTGACCCTGCGGGTCTGACCCCAGGCTCGGTCTTTGACGTCCTTCGTGGGGTCAGACCCGCAGGGTCGGACCCCCTCGCGAGCGGCTTATCGACGTATTCCGTAATCGCCAAACCGTCCGAAAGTTTCAACGCCTGCTCGAAACTATCCGCCAAGCGTGTGCCTAAATCCTTCTTGACGACGATGCGGTCTACGACGACGTCGATATCGTGCTTGAACTTTTTGTCGAGCTTCGGCGCGTCGCCGATTTCGTAAACCTCGCCGTTGATCTTGACGCGCTGATAGCCTTTCTTCTGCCACTCGGCGAGTTCCTTGCGGTATTCGCCCTTTCGTCCGCGCACGACCGGCGCGAGTAGCAGGAGGCGCGTGCCGTCAGGCAGCGCCAGCACGCGATCAACCATTTGGCTGACAGTCTGGCTTTCGATTGGCAATCCCGTCGCCGGGGAATACGGCACGCCGACGCGGGCAAACAACAAGCGCAGGTAGTCGTAAATCTCGGTCACCGTGCCAACCGTCGAGCGCGGGTTCTTGCTTGTCGTCTTTTGTTCAATCGAAATCGCGGGCGACAGACCGTCGATGTGATCGACGTCAGGTTTTTGCATCATCTCCAAGAACTGGCGCGCATAGGCGCTCAAGCTCTCGACGTAGCGGCGCTGGCCCTCGGCATAGATGGTGTCGAACGCGAGTGAAGATTTGCCGGAGCCGGAGAGCCCCGTGAACACGACGAGCGCGTCACGCGGGATTTCGAGATCGACGTTTTTCAAATTGTGCTCGCGAGCGCCGCGGACGTGGATGGTCTTCATCAGGTCGGAGCCGGGGCGTGCGGGAGTCTTCGAGGCGGATTTTTTCATTCTAGTTTTTTTATGCCTTACGTGTTTTGAGCCACTTGCTCAGCGACTGTTGAGATTCTTGCGAAGGCCGTCCTGCCAATAGTCCTTCGATACTCAGATCTTCTTCGATCAATGGCCAATGAATGCCTTCGCCGCCGCCGATGAGCCGCCAGTTGTCGCGTTCTGCAGGCGTCGCATGGGCAAGGCGGGGATACCAAGCAAGAGGTACGGACAATGAGCGGCCGTCGGTCAGTTCGACCGAAAGGGTATCATTGGATACCCGCACGCTTGTCGCGTGGGGTCGATTGAACTCAGGCGCCGAAATATTCATTCCATGCCTCAAGGAGACGAAATTCGTTGTCAGTCACGAGATGCTCGATCTCGCTAAGCTCTGTCCGGTTATAGCCGCCGCTTCGCGCTAGCCGCACCGGGTTCAGCCAGAATTTGGCGATCTGGTCGTCCCTCTCCACGTGAATGTGCTGCGGCTCAAGCCCATCGCCAGAATAGAAGAAAAAGCGATAAGGGCCAATGCGCAATACAGTTGGCATCAGTACTCCCCTGTTAAGTCTGTCGATATTGGGCCCAAAGCGGGATATTGGTCGATGGCTTTTTCATGGCCGAGTGTCTAGCCGAGGCCCGGCCAAGGAGCAATGCGGCAGCGTGCGGGGCCCGGCCCTCCTTGCCGGTTAGGCCTTCCCCGCCAATTCCGGAAACCACCGCTTCATACCGCGATCCCTATAGGCAATGAGGTTCGCGAGCGTTTCCGCGTGATAGCGGATGGGCGTATCGAAAATCGGGCAGAATGTGCTCGCGACCGAGGACCAGACGGAAGCATCCGCGCCGCAAGGCTCTGCTCCCATCAGGAAGGGTTTGCTCCCGAGGAACGCCGAGAGAGCGTCGAGGTCGCGCTTGGCCAGCAGTTCGATCTCCGCGCGCGTGTGCCGGCCAAGGCCCTGGCCTTTCAACGTGCGCTTCACAGACCGGCTGAGCATCGCGATGATGAACGGCCGCATCGGCACCGGGGCATCGTCGAAGAACGTCTTTGGTCCTTTCTCGAAATTTGATTTTACCATCCACCGCGCATCGACGATAGCCCAATAGAGGTGTTCCTCGCATAAGGTCTGGAACGCGTATGCGATCGCTTTTTCCTCGGGCGTCAAGTTGCCGTCGAATTTCGCGCCGTGTTCTTTTTCAAGGTGGAGCCGGATGAAAGTCGAATCTCCGAGGAGCTTTCCGTTCTCCTCAATGTAGGGGATCTTGCCCTTCGGCGCTTTGGAAAAGTTGGCCTTGGCCTTTGTGTAAGGTACGCCGGACATCTTGATCAGGATCTCGGCCTTGCTGACAAAGGGGCTTGCATCGGGCAAGCCGAAGTGGGGGCCAGAGCCATAGAGTGTGATCATACTTTTATCCCTACTTCCGGAGGCACTAGTAATATCCACGCTCGCGTCGAATTATGACGGGAAAATGAAGCAGGAACGAGAACAGCCTTGCTGCAGACAAATAAACGCGAAAGTGACACCAACGGCGACGGCCGCGCCGATTTCCAGATCGAGATGACGGGGCTGAAGACACTTTCTGCGGGGGACTTTATACTTTGAGCGCCCGGCACTGCAATTAGTCTGCCTATCGCCGGTTCAATTGCCCGCCGCCGCCGCGCGCTGGTTTAAAACCCGTTAAAGAAGCGCATAGAAATGGTCATTTAATCCATTCGCAAAACTCTTCGCGCATGTTTAACTCAAGGTTCGGTAGGCGCATCGCGTGCGGGACCGGTGGGCCAAATAGCAAGACGCGCGTGGGAAGCAAGCGATGCCGACAGTCAGTTTCACGACAGCCGAAGCCGGCGCGCACCTTATTCGTACGGGCTACGCCTGGACCACGACGCCCGCAACTCCCGTCGAGCTGACGTATGGCTTCCGCCAAGGGGCACCTCAATGGTACAATTCATCCCACAACGAGCAGGCCTCGTTTTCGCAGATGACGGACGCGCAGAAAGCCACGTTCACACTCGTACTGTCGCTGTGGAGCGATGTTGCCAACGTCACGTTCACGCCCGTCAATCCCTCCGGCTATACCGAAACTGCGGTCATGCTGTTCGCCAACTACAATAATGCGGCGTCTCAAGCGGGCGCCTTCGCGCAATATCCGACGTACGCCATCACACACCCCGACAGCGTCGAAGGCGACGTCTGGGTCAATCTGGCCCACGAGTTTGCCGCCTCGCAACCCCTGGGATCCTACGACTTCATCACGATCCTTCATGAGATCGGACATGCGCTCGGCCTCGAGCACCCGGGCGCCTACAACGGCGGCGCCATCCAGACCTACTACAACAACGCAGAATATATCGAGGACAGCCGCCAATACAGCGTCATGAGCTATTTCGATGCCTGGTCGACAGGTGCGACGCATTTTGTCGATCTACCCTTCAACGCCCGGTATGCTGCGACGCCGCTTCTGCACGATATCGCCGCCATTCAGGCGCTCTACGGCGCGAATACGGCGACGCGCACCGGCGATACCGTCTACGGCTTCAACAGCACAGCCGGGAAGGACGTGTTCAACTTTGCGGTCAATGTAGACCCAATCGTCGCTATCTGGGATGCGGGCGGATCTCATGATTGCCTCGACGTATCCGGTTTCGCCAACAATCAGGTCATAGACTTGCGTGCCGAGGCCTTCTCAGACATCGGCAAGCTCACCAAGAACGTCACAATTGCCGCCGGCGTCGTCATTGAGGATGCGGTGGGCGGTGGTGGAGCGGATAAGATCTTTGGCAACGCCGTCTCGAATAACCTGAGAGGCAACGCCGGAAACGATGCCATCCACGGGAATGAAGGCAGCGACCTGCTATTGGGAGGACTTGGCGCCGATACACTTTACGGCGGTGCGGAGAATGACATCTTGACCGGCGGCACCGGCCGGGACATCATGATAGGCGGTACTGGCCTCGACGACTTCGATTTCAACGCTTTCGGCGAAATCGGCAAGACGTCATCGACGCGCGACGTTATAAAGGATTTCGCGCACCTCCAAGACGATATCGATTTATCGACGATCGACGCCAACGGTGCGGCCGCTGGCAACACGGCGTTCAAATTCCTCAGCTTGAAAGGCGCCGCGTTCACCGGCGTCAAAGGTCAACTGCACTGGTTCAAGTTCAACGCCACCGGCACCGCTAACGACAAAACCATCATCGAAGGCGACCTCAACGGCGACAGGAGAGCCGATTTTCAGATCGAGTTGACGGGTCTTAAAACCCTGACGGCCGCGGATTTCATCCTGTAAGCCCGCAACGCCGGTTTCAGCACAACACATTGTCACGATTTAGTAATCTCCCGGGTAGGTGTTTTTCCGGGCTTGTGACAAGTTTACCTGCGTTCCGGCCTAGGTTTGCCCCGATTGATCTGGTACTGACCGATCTGCGTCGCAGACCGGGGGGAGTGCGTGACCAATCCGTATATCGATGTGCTTGTGGGATCGTCTTGGCTGGACGAGGGCGGCGACAGCCACATCACGTATTTTCTCGACGATAGCGGCAGCCGGGCGTGGACGGGCGGCGAAGCGGCGGCGTTTGGCCTTGCCGTACAGAGCTGGGCGAATGTCGCCGGCATCACGTTCGAGCGTGTGTTCACAGAAGACGATGCGGATCTGAGTGAAGGCCTCTATTCGACGGCGGCGATGATCGATTTTGGATTTTCTGACAGCACGCTGGGTGCCCACGAGTTTCCATTCTGGTACGGGCCGTCGTATGGATACTTCAACAGCGAGGGCGCAATCAACGAATTTGGCATTGGCTACTCCGGCGCGCCGCAGCCGGGGTCTCTGCAATTCGAAACGCTCGTGCACGAACTCGGCCATGCACTAGGGTTGAATCACCCGCATCCAGATTCGGCTTCCGATCCCGCGTTCCCAGGCGTGACCGACGCATTCGATATTGGCGATAACGATCTGAACCAAAACGTCTACACAGCGATGTCGTATAATGAGCTTGGTTGGCCGTTCACAGCCACGCTCACCGGGCACGCCGCCGGCCCGATGGCGTTCGACATCGCCGCCATTCAAGAAATGTATGGGCCTAATACGACCTATCAGATCGGCGACAGCGTCTACCTGCTAGACGGCATGATCGGTACCACGGCAAAATGGCAATGTATTTGGGATGCTGGTGGCACGGATTCAATCCAGTATTCCGGATCAAGCGGCGTCACAATTGATCTGAGAGCCGCAACACTCGAATCCGCGCCAGGTGGCGGCGGCTATTTGAGTTCATTCAATGCAATTTTGCCGTTCGGCGGCTTCACCATCGCCAATGGCGTTATCATTGAAAAAGCTTATGGCGGCAGTGGCAACGACAATCTGACCGGCAATTCGGCCGATAACTATTTGTATGGCGGCGACGGCGCGGACATTCTCGATGGCGGCGCTGGCGCCGATGAGATGCGTGGCGGCGATGGTGATGACACCTACTATGTTGACGATGCCGCGGACGTTATCTTCGATTTGGATGGTCACAACACCGTCAATTCGAGCGTCAGTTACTTACTGGTGGATGGGCTCGGAGATCTTTTCCTCGTAGGGCCGGACGCAATCAATGGCATTGGAAATTTTTCTGACAATAGGCTGGTTGGCAATGATGCTGCTAACACGCTTGAAGGCGGCGGCGGCAAAGACGTCCTGGAGGGCGGCGACGGTATCGATACACTCATCGGCGGCGAAGGCGACGACACATACGTCTTATCGCAATTCGGCGACATCGCGACCGAGGCGGCAGACGAGGGGACCGATACACTTCAGGCCTTTTTTGGAATCGACCTTGTAAACTTTTTGAACTTCGAAAACGTTGTCCTAACCGGCCTCATGGGCGTCAGCGTATATGGCAATGACGAAGACAATGTCCTGACCGGGAACGACGCTGCCAATACTCTGGAAGGCAAGGACGGCGACGACACGCTTATCGGCGGCGGCGGCATCGATAGTCTCATCGGCGGCGATGGCGACGATACGTTCGTCCTCAACGCCGATGATGACAACATCACCGATGACGACGGCTCAGACACGATTGTCTCGACCGTGAACCGGTCGCTCGTGGGCTATGGCTCTATCGAGAATTTGCGCCTGGATGGCACGGGGAACATCAACGCCACCGGAAACGGTCTAGCCAACATCCTCACAGGGAATACCGGCGACAACATTCTCGACGGCGGCGCCGGTGCCGATACGCTGATTGGCGGCGGCGGCAATGACACATACATGATTTATGATGTTTTCGACACGATCAGTGAAACCGATCCCGAAACCCTGGGCGGCATCGATACGGTCGTCGCAAATACATCCGACGTCTCGTATGACCTCGGCGCCAACCTTGAAAATCTCGTACTCATGGGGCTAGCGACGGTCACCGGCCGCGGCAATGACCTCGGCAACACTCTGACCGGCAACGATCTCGACAACACACTCGAAGGCGGGCTTGGCAACGACATTCTGTCGGGCGGGCTCGGCGTTGATACGCTTATCGGCGGCGAGGGCGACGATACTTATGTTCTCGCGGACGCCGATGACATCATCACGGAAGCGAGCAACGAAGGCAGCGATACCGTCGAGGTGGCGCAGTCGTATGTGCTGTCGGATTCGATCAGCATTGAGAACATCACCCTTGCCGGCCTTGGCGCTCTAGACGCGACAGGCAACGCCGGCGTCAATCGCCTCATCGGCAATTCGGGCGCCAACATTCTGGATGGCATGGCTGACGCCGACCGCATGGAGGGCGGCGCGGGCAACGACACCTATTACATCGACAATGCTGGAGACGTTTTTGTCGAAGACATAGCCGACATTCAACTCGGCGGCGTCGATACGGTCTACTCGTCGATCAGTGGCGTCGTGCTTGGCAGTAATGTCGAGATGCTGCGTTTAACCGAAGCGGCCGGTGCAGGCGCAGCCTACGGCAATGGACAAACCAACAGCCTCTATGGAAATTCTTTCGCCAACATTTTAAGTGGGCTCGGCGGCGCGGATTTGATGTACGGCGGCGATGGCGGCGACACGTACTCTGTTGATAATATCTTTGATCAGGTGTTTGAAACGATTGCTGGAACGGCGGGCGGCCGGGACGTGGTCAATAGTACCGTTTCTTTTGCGCTTAGTGAGAACGTCGAGGACTTGACGTTGTTGGGTCTGCACGTCAACGGCATTGGCAACACCCTGAACAATACGATTACGGGGAGCGCCGGGAATAACATTCTCGAAGGTGGCGGCGGCGATGACCTTCTCATTGGTGGCGCCGGTAACGACCGCTACAACCTTTTGGACAGCACTTTTGACACCGTAATCGATGAAAGTGGCATCGACACGATTGTATCGTTCGCCTCACGTTCATTGATGTCCTATGCAGCAATCGAAAATCTCGACTTGTCCATTGGCACGGCCACGTCGGCAGGCACCGGCAACGCGCTCAACAACACGATAACCGGCGGCGCTGGGAGCAACAAACTCTCCGGCCTCGGCGGTAACGACATTCTGACCGGCGGCACGGGTCGCGACATCATGACGGGCGGCGCGGGCCTCGACGACTTCGATTTCAATTTAATTGCCGAAACCGGCAAGACAGCTGCCAAGCGCGACATCATCAAAGACTTCACGCATCTTCTCGACGACATCGATCTCAGAACCATCGACGCGAATGGATCGGCCGCAGGCAACACGGCGTTCAAATTCCTGGCAGCGAAAGGCGCGGCCTTTGCGGGCGTCAAGGGCCAGCTGCACTGGTTCCAGATCAACGCCGCAGGCACGGCCGCCGACAAAACCATCATCGAAGGCGACATCAACGGCGACAGAATTGCCGATTTCCAGATTGAGCTCACCGGCCTCAAGACGCTGACAGCCGGGGACTTCTTTCTGTAAGCCAGACAAACGCCAGACAATCGTAAGCCTGATATTGTTCCAGGTTCCAGGTTTCGCGGCCGGGAGGGGATCGCGCACCTAAGCCCGCGCGCGGCCCCGCTGAGTGCTCCCGCGACACGCCCTCAAGCCAAGCGCCGGGGGCCGGAGAACCGCCTTGTCCCGCCACCTGAACGCCAGCTGAACCGCCCGCTCAAGGCCCGTTCAAGCCCGCCTCTATAGTGATCCCGCGCAGTGATCCAGCGTAGTGATCCCGCCTTAACCCGGCTATAGTCAGCGAGTATACTCCATGGCATGCGCAAGTGTTTACTTCGAAGAGGCAATGCAAATGACCGACTACTCACAGAATTCCAAGCTCTCCGCGCTCGCGGCGCACGGCGAAGTCGCCGTCAACAAAACCATGTCGCTGGTCAAACTCGGCGTGCTCGCCGTTTCGGTGGCGGCAGCAATCCCGACAGCGCGCAATCTCTATTACTCCTGGACCACGGGCGTCCCCTTCAACCAGGTCGAGCACCGGCTGACGCAAGCCGAGCTGCTTGAGAAAAACTTCGACTGCAAGATCGACTACCGCGCCTTGTCGGCCGCCAGTGGCGCCAAGGTCGATGTCGGCTCGTGCGCCAAGACCGGCGATATTTCGATCAAGATTTCCGGAGCCAACGGACAAGTAAACTACGAGTGGATTGCGTTTGAAAAACTCCCCAAGCCCGCGACCACGCAAGCCGCGTCCTCGATGCTCGACCTTTTCATAACGGCGGCGATTGCTGAAGAATTGGCAAAGCCGAAAGCAGCAGCGCCAGCACCCGCCGCAGCCCCGATTGTTGTCGCGGCAGCCGAGACCGAAGTTCTTTGCCAAGCGAAAGCCAAGGACATGATCACGCGCGTCGTCAAAGAAGCCGGCAAGTGCTTCAAGGAAACCGTTTCGCTGTTCAAGGGCACGGTTGAGAAGCGCGAGGAAGTGGCATGCGATAAGGCTTGCCCTGCGCCGTAACGGGCGCGGGAACCGCAGAGTTCGCTGAACGATTTCTGAATTTTATTGCGCGGCGCTTCAGTCAAAGAGCGCCGCGCTTTTTTTGCCTTGCATGTCTCGAGCAGGCGGCAAGCACGGGGCCAGAACGCGCGAGTTATCTTGTGTGATCGCCAACAAGATCACTTGACGCCAATGAAATAGGGGTATTCACTCAACCTCCGTGAAGCCGCCGCTGCAAGTTGAGAAAAAGCGAGATGGATCCCGGCCCATGCGGCCGCTAAACCCTCGGCTTTCCTTGTAGTACCCAAAAGGTTTAGAGGTCGCGCCTCACGCCGTTGAAACAGCTGATGGAGGAAGGATGACGCCACCTGGTACATTCGGACCTCGCTCAAATGCGGGGTCACGGCTTGGATAGCGCGCTCGAGCCAATGGCCATGCTCTTAGGAGTGACGCACATTGGGGCTATGCTCATCCTCGCCGCCACAGTAAAAATTTGGATACTTCATTCGAGGGCGTTGGCGCGATCACGCCACCAGAGCCTCGCACAAAAAGCCCGGTTATAGTCTGGGCACACCATCGAAGGTAGCGAACCCCGCGCACGTCTGAGGACGTCGCGGGGTTTTCGTTTTTTATGGGTGCTTTCGGCGATACTCGGCCGGTCGAGCAAGCCGGCGGCCCCAGCTTGCCGAGGTCTACGCACGAAATGTTAGCCACTCCAGACGCCCCAATTTTTGAGCCGCTCAATCGGGCAACTGCTTCTAGAAAATTAATGATGGGCACTTTTGGATGACACCATGCGTCTGGAAGTCTGCTATGAGTTTATCCGTCTAATAGCCGCACCATTGATGTGCTCGATGCTTACCCGCCTCATGCGCTTCTGACTGGCCAGCCGTGCCTCAAGCGCCAATTGCCGGTGCGCGAATTCGATTCCCGGCAGCAACACAGAAAAGCAGCCGTCAGCCTGGTCCGCTCATGCACCGGCGCCATTGCGCGCGGCATTGACCTATCTCCAAGTATTCGGATTTTGCGCGCCGTCTGTGAAAACCAAAGCACTTTCCCCTCCTCTAAGGACATACACCAAATGGCCACCATCAAAGGCACGAGCAAGCGCGACGTTCTGAAGGGCCTCGCGTCGGCCGATAGCATTTTCGGCTTCGCTGGCAATGACGATCTCTATGGCGGCGCCGGCAACGATAAGCTCGACGGCGGTGCGGGCGCAGACAAGCTGTATGGTCAAGCGGGTAACGATACCCTGACGGGCGGCACCGGAAACGACGCGCTCAGCGGCGGCTTGGGCAATGACACGTTGAATGGTGGCGCCGGCGCCGACAAATTTATCGGCGGGGCGGGCATCGATACAGCCGACTATTCGAAGGAGATGAGTGGCCTGACCGTCTGGCTCGACAACTCTTTCTCATCTGGTGGGGCTTTCGGCGACACTTTCAGCAGTATCGAAAACGTCACCGCCTCCAACTTCGGCTGTAATATTCGCGGAAGCGCAGTATCCAATGTCCTGCGTGGTGGTACTGGCCTCGATAATTTATCTGGCCTTGGGGGAGCCGATACTCTTCTGGGCGGTGACGGCGACGACACGCTGGCGCCGGGAGATGACGCTGTCGCCGACATCGTCAACGGTGGGGATGGAATTGACCTCGTATACTATGCGGACGTTAGTGTTGGCGTTGTAGTGAACCTCGAAACCAACACGACGGGCGGGGGCGCTGCCGGAGATGTGCTGATCTCAATCGAGAATGTTTACGGCAGCAACCAAGACGATATTCTGACCGTGGATGTAGGCGGACACGCCCGAGGCCTTAATGGTAATGACACGCTTTCGGGCAGTACGGCTCTCATGCGTTTCACGTCTGAAACCCTGCAAGGCAATACCGGAAACGACAAGTTTCTGCTTCATCTCAACACTGGCATGGACATCATTGAGGACTTCACGTTCGGGCAAGACGTGCTCGTCATCAAGGCCTCTGAATTCAACAACGTGACCTACAATACGGTGGGGATCGTCCATAACATCGTCAACAACATCACCAACGGTGTTATTCAAGCCAGCGTCGCGGCCCCGCAATTCATTTACGACGAAGGCAGCGCCATACTGTATTTCGATTCAGACGGCACCGGGAACGCCGGACCTATCGCGGTGGCCATGCTGAGTGGCTATCAGAACACCGCCCTGTTTAACGGCGGCATCGGCTTTGGCAGTGACTTCTTGATTATTTGAGCCCGTGCCGGGCAGCCCGGTTCGACCCGACCACTTGGAAGTCCCCTCAGGAGGCGGGCATGGTTCCGGATGAAACGAATCCGGCGTTGCCTATCGGTGCGACCACAGTGCTCCGCCGTTGGCGGCCGGCTCCCGCAGGGGAGTCGCCAACGGCCATGAAAAAGAGATCGCCAGGAACCGCAAAGCTTTATTCTGCCTATTCGGCTTGAACCCTCCGCAAAGGGAATCCCCCGCTCCGGTTCCTGGCTCGGCACATAATCGCGCGCCTCGTGTGCGCCTGCAACATAGAATGCTGTGCTGCAGTATTTTTTGCGGGGAGGAGCCGCGAGAGTCTTTTTTACGTCAGCAAAACCACTGTCACTTTTGTTGATCGTGGCTCACCAGTCACAGAGCGTCCGCGAAGTTGCTGCACCAGGATTTTGCCGCAGCTTCAATCTTTATGATTGGTAATGGCGACGAACTTCGGATCCTGTTGCACCTGGCGCTCGTGCATCAGAAAATCATAATACCCGCAGCGGCGCTTTTCGCCGGGATAGTCGCGGCAGTTTGCGGGGCGCGCCTTATAAATCGTGCAGCGGCGTTCTTTGGTATCGAAGAACTGGCAGATGCGGCCGAAGTGCTGGTCCTTCTTGCGCCGCATGACGTATTTGCGCCCGTGCGCCGCGCGCGTGAATTTTTTCTGCGCCTTCTCAAACGTCATATCGTGATGTTTTGCGAGCCGCTTGACGTCCGCTTTGTTCAACGCAATGAGCGGATAGGAACAGCAGTACCCGGGACAGTTGAGACAATTGTAGTGGGCCATCGGCGGCGCTGGTCTTTCTTGATGTGTGTGTATGCCACCCAGCCAATAGGGCTCGCCAGAGGTCCGGTCAAGCGAGGGGAGCCGGAATGGCGCAAGGTGTGGCCGGGTGGCGGGGATGCGTAGGGCGCATAAGGCACGGCGTCCGCACACCGTTTCCGTTGAGCACCAACGGCCGCACGCCGGGCCGTCATGCGCCGTCTTCCAACACGCTCCGGTGCAGAATCGCGGTGCAAAATCGCGGTGCAAGTTCGCGGTGCATGACGCCGCGCACGGTTGTCTCTGGGCAACTGAAGCGCCAGGCAAAGAGCGCGGCTTATGCACCCTACATTCCGCGTTTTTATTGCAGCCAAGCTGCGAGACTGAACGGTTCATGATCGAAGCCCACGCCACGGCTGCCGCTCAGAGAAGCGACAAGACCAGCCAGCGCCCCGCCTAGCGAATGTCCAACTAGCGTAAGTTCACCTGGGGCAGGAAAATACGGTGACGAGACACCCGTAACGGTTTGATAAAACTGCATCGCCAAGGCAGCTTGCCCGCCACCAGGATAGCCGAGGGCCAACGTCCAGCCCGTTGTGATGTCGCTGGCGCCCGCACCTCCGATGTCATTGGCAAGGCCAAAGTTGTCGGTTCCCCGGTAAGAAATTATCTTCTCGCCTTCCCAGTTATAGGCGATGCCATAGAAGCCTGCTTGTTGGGCCGGAGCTGTATTTGTATCCTGCAGAAACGTAGCTGTTCCAAGTCCGGATGAACCCGAGATTACGACGCCTTCGTTGTATCCGCGGTTGTACGAGTCGAGCGCCAAAATCGATAGAAATAGGTCGCGGTCAATAGGCATTAGAAGCCCCTCCGAATTAAGTCAGCTGTGCTAAGTGTATTCGCAAAAGGGTGCCCCCACATTCTGGTAGGAGACCCGTCCAAGTAGCCTTTGGTTGTTGCTGCCCAAGGAAGCTTTTTCACGAGCCCTGTGGTGATTGGTTCATCCGTGATCTCGATTGTCATCTGCCGCCACTTCACACCCGAGCCAAGAACTCTTCGAGATTCCAGGCATTGACAGGCATCACCGTTTTTGGATCATGTGGATCAGCGAAGGAAACAAGTTCAGGCAGTTGGTTGAGTTCAATCGGCCTTGAGCCGCGGCTTTTTTCGAGCGTTGCCAAGCCCTCGTTTTGGGCTCTTTTCCATTCGAAACGCACATCGTAGACTTTGATCAGAACATCAAGTCCGTAATGCTGAAATGACAACGCATCATGGCGAGTTAATAGTGTCACCAGCGGCCTTCGTCCTTTGCCGAGATCAAGATATAGCGCCTCACCTGTGACGGCGATGTTCGAGCCTTTATGCGGAAACCGGACCTCATAGTGATTGATTTCAACGACACTCGTTCCGGTCTTCACGCCCTCGGGTGTTTCCACCGAGAGAGTGAGTTTATAGCGATACGAATACTTCGCTCGACTGCAGCCATTCAGGCCGAGTGAAACAGTCAAAGCCAGTGCGATAGTCGTGAACATTTTCATCCCGCCGCCTCAGCGTTTGCAGCGTTGGCGAGAAAGCTACGAATGTCTTGGATGTAAGGTTGACCCCGTACATCTGAACTCACAAACTTCACTGCCTCGCCTGTCGGAAGTGCGACGGGCAGGATCGTGGCAATGCCGAGTTGGGAACCTCCGAGATTCAATAATCCCGGAGCATTCCCTCGGTTATACGCGTCCATGGCTAGAATAGCTTTGAATAGGGTTGGGTTCATGGTGCGTAGCTCCTAAAATGGCCGTGTCTCAACAGGCGCTTCAGCGGCGCATTTGCGACGGGTTCAACTAGCTTCGGATTGTCGGGGTCCAGACTCGGCTCGGGATAAGGTCCGAGCCAGGTCAGTCTGTTTTGTATTCCCGTCGTCACGAACTCTTTCGTAGTCTCGATGATCACGCGTTTCAGAGAAACGCCAGCCCCGAAGGTCGCAGCCAGGTTCGCCGGATCGACCGCCTCGACGGTCCTTGGGTCAGCTTCGTCTTTGAAGCGTACGAGGATGGGCAAGTCCCAAGCCATAGTGCGGCCCGGCGGAGCAATCTTTTGCCCGCCTGAGGTTACGATCCACGGTTGGTCATAGGTGAGTTCTCGCCGTCCTGAGAGCGCAGCGAAGTTATGCACCGATTGCGCTTCATGACGGGCGGTCGTATCAGCGATATCAAAGACGTGGATCAGCATCGAAACATGACCGTCGCCGCCTGGACGAGAAGGCGTGGACAACAAGGCGTACAACGTGCCGCGCGGGCCGAGGTCGACGACCACGGCTTCGCCCTTGGTCCCACCCAAGAACGAGTGCCCAATGAATCCGTTTATCCGCTCCCACGTCGCCGCTAGAATGCCCGATCCGGTCTTCAAACCCTCTGGAGTCTCGACTTCGTACGTCATGCGGAAATTCACGGTGCGCGTTGGATAGAGGATATGGCAACCCGCATACGAGAGAATGACAAGTGTCAGCAGACCTATCGCAAGCTTCTTCATCCCGCCCTCGCGACCGTGTTGTCGTGCGGCGTTGGCCTGATCACATCTTGCAGAAACGCGACGCTTGGTTGTCCCTGCGTATCCGCCAACACAATTCTTGTCGGCACATCCTTGAACACCGTCCCAGCGAGTTGGCGCAGCGCGCTCTCGATTGCCTGCGGATCACCCGCAGCATCGATAATCCAGCGAATGCCGCCGGACTGCCATTCGTCGGGCCGAAGGCGGATTTTCTGGCCAGAACTCGCGGTCAGCCGCTGATCCGTCTCCGCTGAAACACGCGCCCACAGCACAACAGCCACGGGAACCCTTGCACCAATCTCTTTGTGCTGAGCCTCAGCCACATAAACTTGCCCTGGCACCACGGCGGGCAAGACCATCCACTCAATGTCAGCGAGCGAATAATGTTTGTGCGCGGGCGACTTTGAAAACACGACACTGGATTCGTAGTCTGCGGCTGCCAGCACCAACACCACCCCCACCAACCCCCAAACCATCCTCATCATCACCAAACCTCATGCCGCCGATTCGAGTGCTCAGTATGCGGCCGCCGGCACCCCCCGGGGATGAAAAAAGTTCCGCCATAATTTTTCAGCGCCGAATTCAACGGCTTAGCGAACCCGTTCATCTCGGGTTCCCACCCCCCTTAACCCTGACCCCATTTTGTCCGCCGCCAGACCCTGGTTTTCACGTCGGTTTTCCGGGCCCGGCGGAAAATTTTTTCGCTTGCCTCTTGTTGGTTTATGGACTAGAACAATACAAGAACATCGACATGCTGCTGGAATGGCGGCCGATCCCGAAAGGCGTGGACAACGCCGCGAGGTTGCGCCCTGGCGGGTCTATAGCGGCTAGTGTGCGTGACATGAGATTCGGGGCTCGGGCACAAGGTCCGGGCGCAGAATATGCCGATGCAACCAAATGGCGGACGCCGAGGTTTAGCCCGGCGCGCGCTATGTAAGATTGAAGCAAGGAGTTTTTAAAATGGCTGGTTCCGTAAACAAGGTGATCCTGGTCGGCAACGTCGGCAAGGACCCTGAGATCCGCCGCACGCAGGACGGACGGCCGATTGCCAACTTGAGCATCGCGACGTCGGAATCCTGGCGCGACAAGGCGACGGGCGAAAAGAAAGAAAAGACCGAGTGGCACCGCGTCGTGATTTTTTCCGAGCCGCTGTGCAAGATCGTCGAGCAGTACGTCAAGAAGGGCGCCAAGCTTTACATCGAAGGCCAGTTGCAGACACGCAAGTGGACCGACCAATCGGGCGCTGAAAAGTATTCGACCGAGGTTGTGCTGCAAGGCTTCAATGGTTCGCTCACCATGCTTGACGGCGCGGGCGGCGGACGCGGTGCGGGAGCAGGCGCTGGCATGCAGGAAAGCGGTCAGGCTGATTACGGCGGCATGGACAGCGGCGGCTTCGGCTCGTCGTCAGGTGGCGGCTCATCAGGTGGCGGTTACAGCGAGCCTAAGCGCGGCGGCGGCAAAGCAGCGTCCAACGGCGGCGCATCCAAGGGCGGCTTCGACAAAGCTCTCGATGACGAAATCCCGTTTTAAGTTCTAAGTCACCGCACGGATTGAAATCAAAAAAGCCCGGCGCGCAATGTGCCGGGCTTTATCTTTTTGCGGGCAGAAACCGCCCAGGGCTACTTCGCCGTTTTCAAATACTCGACGATGGTTTTGCGCAACCCCGCATCCTTGATACCAGGATACGGCTTCATGGTATTGCCGGGGAGAAAAGCCTCAGGATCGGCGATCATCTTGTCGAGGTTGGCTTCATCCCAGACGATGCCGGAGTCCTTGACGATGGGCGAATAATTGAAGCCCTCGGCCGCACCCGCCTTGCGGCCCAAGACGCCGTTCAAGTGCGGTCCAAGCCGGTTGTCGCCGGGTTTGACCGAGTGGCAGCTGCGGCACGCGGTATTGAACGCGGCTTCTGCTTTGGCCGGGGCATCGTCCGCCGCGTGAGCCGATTGAAGCACGGCGAAAATAGCGAATGGTATGCGAAACATTGTCGAGATCGTACGCATCGTGAACTCCTTCATTCCTGAGGGGCATTCCTGGGGGGCATTCCTGAGTGGAACGTGAGTGGACTGAAAAGTCTTCCACTCAGCCGTGAGGCGGGATCCTCCGGCAAATCATCAGGCCCTTTATAGAACTAGGATCGCAGGTAGAAGTTCCAACCCGTCTTGGCAACACGGAGGGGGCTCAGCGCCTTCAGACGACGTGGACACGAAAAAACCCCGCCGCATTTTTGCGGCAGGGTTATAATCGGCTGTCAATGGAGCGACGCGATTACTGCTTCGGCGTTTCAGAGGCTGGTTCGGCACGGGCGCTGCGTCTGCCGGCGCAGCGGGCGCTGCATCAGCCGGAGCAGCGGGCGCTGCATCAGCCGGAGCAGCGGGCGCTGCATCGGCCGGAGCCGCTGGTGTTTCAACAGCCGGTGTCTCAACTGCGGGCGCGGGTGCCGGTTCGGCAGGCTTTTCTGCTGCAGGAGCCGGCGCTGGTTCCGGTGCTTTTTCAGCGGCTGCGGGTGCAGGCGCAGGTTCAGCCGGCGCGGGTGCCGGTGGTTCGGCAGGCTTCTCGGCTGCAGGAGCAGGCGCGGGTTCTGCTGCTTTTTCCGCTGCCGGAGGTTCCGCCGCTTTTTCCGGTGCCGCAGGTTCAACAGGTGCTGGCGCTGGTGCCGTGTCTGCCGGCTGTGCCGCGTCCTTCGCCTTATCGACCACGTCCTTCGCCTTTTCCTTGGCGCTCTCGATGGCTTCCTTGACGGCCTCCTTGGCTTTTTGAACGGCCGGGCCTGCGTTATCGAGCGCTTCCTTGGCCTTTTCCTTAGCCTTCTCAACCGCCGGCGCGGCCTTGTCCTTCACGTCCTCGTAGACGTCCTTGGCGCTCGTGCCGGTCTTATCGCGAATTTCCTGGGTCTTCTCGACCGCGCGTTCGAAGATTGATTTCTTCGCATGGTCGCGAACAAAAGCGGGCGCCGCTTCGAGAACGTCTTTCGTCGCCGTGACCAGCGTCGCGCCGATCTTGCCATCGACGACATCGAACTGAATGGCGCCGACTTCAACGCCGACTTTCTTCTCAAACAGGCCGAAGAACCCGCCCGTGCCCATGACGACGCCAACGACCTGATGATCGCCCGAGAGAATAATGTCCTCGATGTCGCCGATGATCTTGCCGTCGGGGCCTTTGACCTTGGCGCCGATCAACCGGTCTTTGGCGAGATACTGCACCGGTGCTTCCGCCGCGATAAAGGTATTCGGCGGCAATGCCGTCTCAGCCGACACTGGCAGCGCGAGCGCGATGCCGGCCGCGAGGGCGAGTGAAATCCTGGTAACTGTCATGATTGTTTCCTCTTTGGGACGTGATGCGCCGTTCGCAGCGCGGCGCTGATTGCGACGAGAGCTTTAGGCTCTTCGAAGTCCCCGCCCAGTAACCTCTCAGTCTATCACCGGCAAGTCAAATTTAGCGCGCGGCAGCCAGGCCCGTGCAGGGTTTGTGAAGCGCCCTCAAGATATTGAAATTATATAGAAAAATGATAGGGGAAAGGTGCCGTGGCACGTCGCCGCTGGCTTGCCCTTTGCCGCGCTAATCGGGTAAGTTCTCACCCACTCATCCGGCGTCTCGCGTCGAGGCAGCTTTGGCGCGCCTCCAGCACATTTCCATTTCGAAAGACCCATCACCTTGGCAGACCGCGGCGACGACGAAACCCCAGGCGGCAAAGAGCCGAACGACACCCGGCCCATCACCATCTCGGAGGAGATGAAGCGCTCGTATCTCGATTACGCGATGAGCGTCATCATTTCGCGCGCGCTGCCCGATGTTCGCGACGGCTTGAAGCCCGTGCACCGGCGCATTTTGTTTGCCATGAGCGAGCTCGGGCTCGATTGGAACAAGAAATACGTCAAGAGCGCACGCATTGTCGGCGAAGTGATGGGTAAATATCACCCGCACGGCAACTTGGCGATTTACGACGCGCTGGTGCGTATGGCGCAAGAGTTTTCGTTGCGCGTGCCGCTCGTCGATGGCCAGGGCAACTTCGGCTCCATCGACGGCGATCCGCCCGCCGCCGAGCGCTATACGGAATCGCGCCTCGCCAAGGTCGCGGGCTTCCTGCTCGACGATCTCGGCAACAACACCGTCGATTTCAAGGACAACTACGACGGCCAGCTGCAGGAGCCGGTTGTGCTCCCCGCGAAGTTTCCGAACTTGCTGGTCAATGGCGCGGGCGGCATCGCGGTCGGCATGGCAACGAACATCCCGCCCCACAACCTTGGCGAAATTATCGACGCCTGCACGGCCGAACTCGATAATCCCGAAATCACCATCGACGAATTATGCCAGATCGTAACGGGGCCAGATTTCCCGACGGGCGGCATCATCCTCGGGCGCGGCGGAATTCTTTCCGCCTACCACAAGTCGCGCGGCTCGATCATTATGCGCGCGCGCGTCGAAGTCGAAAACATCCGCAAGGATCGCGAAGCGCTGATCGTCTCTGAAATTCCCTATCAGGTGAACAAGCGCGTTCTGATCGAGAAAATCGCCGACCTCGTGCGCGACAAGAAAATCGAAGGCATCTCGGATCTGTGGGATGAAAGTAACCGCGAAGGCATCCGCATCGTCATCGAATTGAAGCGCGATGCCGTGGCCGACGTCGTTTTGAACAACCTCTACAAGTATTCCGATCTCCAGACCACGTTCGGCGCCAACATGCTGGCGATCAACGGCGGCCGCCCGGAAAGCCTGACGCTCATCGACATGGTGAAAGCTTTCACCGCCTTCCGCCAGGAAGTTGTCACCAAGCGCGTCAAGCATCAGCTGAACAAGTCGCGCGACCGCGCCCATGTCTTGGTCGGCTTGGCGATCGCGGTTGCCAACATCGACGAAGTCATCAAGTTGATCCGCCACTCGGCGTCTCCAGCCGACGCTAAAGAACAACTGATGGCGCGCGATTGGCCAGCCAAAGATATGGCGCCGCTCATCGAACTCATTGCCGATCCACGCCATAAGCTTGCGGCAAACAATACGTACAAACTGTCCGAAGAACAGGCAAAGGCCATTCTCGAACTGCGCCTTGCCCGCTTGACCGCGCTGGGGCGCGAAGAAATCGCCGACGAGTTGAACAAGATTGCCGACGAGATCAAAGAGTATCTCGCGATCCTGTCGTCGCGCGCCCGCGTCATCGACATCGTCAAGGGCGAACTGGCCAGCATCAAAGCCGAATTCGCGACTCCGCGCAAAACAGAGATCATCGACATCGAGGGCGAAGTCGAGGACGAAGATCTGATCCAGCGCGAAGATTGCGTCGTCACCGTTTCGCACAAAGGTTACATCAAGCGCGTGCCGCTCGCTGCCTATCGTGCGCAGCGCCGTGGCGGCAAGGGCCGCTCCGGCATGTCGACGCGGGACGAAGATTTCGTCACCCAGTTGTTCGTGACGTCAACGCACACGCCCGTGCTGTTCTTTTCTTCGCGCGGCATGTGCTACCGCATGAAAGTCTGGCGCTTGCCGGCCGCCGCCCCGCAGTCTCCCGGCAAGGCGCTGGTCAACCTTCTGCCGCTCGAAGAGGGCGAAGTCATCACCTCGATCCTGCCGCTACCGGAAGACGCGTCCACCTGGGGCGAACTCGAACTCATGTTTGCGACGCGCTCGGGCGGCATCCGGCGCAATGCGCTCTCGGACTTCGAGAACATCCAGCGCAACGGCAAGATCGCCATGAAACTCGACGAGGGCGACCGCATCGTGCAAGTCGCCATTTCGACACCCGATCAGGATGTGATGCTGACGTCTGCCGAAGGCCAGTGCGTTCGCTTCTTGATCGGTGACGAAGTGCGTCTCTTCAAGGGGCGCGATTCAACCGGCGTGCGCGGCATTAGGCTGGCGGAAGGCGACGAAGTTATCGGCATGGCCATCCTCGGCCACGTTGACGCGACCGCGCCGGAACGCACTGCATACTTGAAACAAGCAGCCGCTTTGCGCCGGACTGAAGGTGACGACGTAGAAACCGTAGTTGTCGAGGAAGATGCCGAAGAAGGCGCCGAGGGCGAAGCGAACCTCACACCGGAAAAATTCGCTGAAATGCAGGCAAAGGAACAATTTGTTCTGACAATTTCGGTTAAAGGCTTCGGCAAGCGTTCTTCGTCCTACGGATTCCGCACCTCGGGTCGCGGCGGCAAGGGCATCGTCGCCATGATCGTCAACGACCGCAACGGCCGCCTCATCGGTTCGTTCCCGATTGCCGAGAACGATCAGATCATGCTCGTGACTGACGGCGGCCAGTTGATCCGCTGCCCCGTGCATGATGTGCGCGTTGCAGGCCGCAACACCCAAGGCGTGCGCATCTTCAAGACCGACGGCACTGAAAAGGTCGTCTCGGTCGAGCGCATCACGGAAGATACGGCTGAAGACACAGAAAACGGGGCTGGCGAAAACGGGGCTGGCGAAAACGGCGAGGGCGAAGATGGCGCGGGCGAGGGCGGCATCTCATGACCCGCACAGGCTTCTATTCCGGTTCCTTCGATCCCGTGACGCTTGGGCATACGGACGTCATCCGGCGCGCGGCTGAGATCGTCGACAAGCTCGTGATCGGCATTGGCGTCAATCCCGGCAAGGCGCCGATGTTTTCGGACGACGAGCGCGTCGCCATGCTGGAAGCCGAAGCGAAGCCGATCGCCAAGGAAACCGGTGCACGCATTTCCGTCGTGACCTTCTCCGGCCTCGCGGTCGATGCCGCGCGCGCGCATGGCGCAACGATAATTATTCGCGGCCTGCGCGACGGCACAGATTTCGACTACGAAATGCAAATGAGTGGCATGAACGGCGAGATGGCACCTGAAATTCAAACGGTCTATGTCTCGGCGTCTCCTGCCGTACGTCACATCGCGGCGAACCTTGTGCGCGCCATTGCGTCCATGGGCGGCGACGCATCTGCCTTCGTCTCGAAGGACGTCTTGAAACGTCTCAAAGCGAAAGCGCCGAAGAAGAAGTGATGGCCAAAGCTACTATTCCAGCGCACACGCACATCAACGCCAGATTGATTGCCGCTTTGCGCAACGTGCCGCCGGGCCGGGTTGTTACCTATGACGTGCTCGCTGCGTTTCTCGAAACGCCATCGCGTCATGTCGAAACGCTTCTTAGGAATTTGAGCGAAGACGAGCGCGAAATGGCGCCGTGGCATCGCACTGTAGCCAAGGGCGGTGCCATTGGCTGGGGGCCGGTGCGCGACGCGAAATTCCAAAAACTGGTGCGTGAAGGTGTCGCCGTTTCACCCGCCGGCATTGTGCAGGATATGTCGCGAACCGCTGTAACTGACCTCGCGAACTTACCGGTTCTGACGAAGGAACAGTCCCGGCCCGTGCCGCCAGCCGCCGGATTGGGGCGCGCGCGTGGCATGAAGGACCGGCCGCGTTAGACTCCCGCCCTTGCCGCCGGGCCGTCAAATCGCCATAAGGGCGGGTGAAACAACGCCTTCCCTGAAATTTCAAAGAGGTTCGCATGAGAAAGTCCTTGATCCCGGCTGTAACGCTTCTCGCGCTGGCATTGGCGCCTGCCGCGCTCGCCGTTGGCGGCAGCAAGCAACAGATCGAGAATGCGGGAGACTCCGCAGCAGCTCCGAAGGCCGAACCTGCGGCTTCCACTGCCAAAGGCGACACGCTCGTCATCGAATTGAAGACCGGCAAGGTCGTCATCAAGCTTCGACCTGACATCGCGCCCAAGCACGTCGAGCGCTACAAGACGCTCGCCGCTCAAGGCTTCTACAACGGCCTCAAGTGGCACCGCGTCCTGGATGGCTTCATGGCGCAGACCGGCGACCCAACGGGCACGGGCGGCGGCAACTCGAAGTTGCCAGATCTCAAAGCTGAATTCTCCAAGACGCTCTATACGCGCGGCTCGGTTGGCGCGGCGCGCACCAGCGATCCCAATACGGCGAACAGCCAGTTCTTCATTTGCTTCACCAATACCGGCTGCAGCGGACTCGACGGGCAATATACCGTCTGGGGTGAAGTCATCGAGGGCATGGAATTGGTCGACAAGATCAAGCGCGGCGCGCCGGGCTCCGGCACCGTCGCCAATCCCGACATCATGGTCAAAGTGACTGTGCAGTAAGCGGTTTCGGCGTCAGACCCTGCGGGTCTGACGCCAGTCAATAGGCATTCGGTAATAGGCATCGGGAAGTTTATAATGGCTAACTACAAAGACCCACAAAACACGCTTTTGATCGAGACCAGCAAAGGCAATGTTGTCATTCAGCTGCGCCCCGATCTCGCGCCCAAACACGTCGAGCGCATCAAGCAACTGGCGCGCGAGAACTTCTACGACGGCATCGTGTTCCATCGCGTGATCGAAGGCTTCATGGCGCAAACCGGCTGCCCGCAGGGGCGCGGCACAGGCCAATCCAAGCATCCCAATTTGCCCGCTGAATTCAACGCCGAGTCGCACGTGCGCGGCGTCTGCTCCATGGCGCGTTCGTCCATGCCGAATTCGGCCAACAGCCAGTTCTTTATCTGCTTGGATGACGCAACCTTCCTCGACAAGCAGTACACCGCTTGGGGCAAGGTCATTGACGGCATGGACAACGTCGATAAGCTCGCGCGCGGCGAGCCGCCAAGGAGCCCGGACAAGATGGTCTCGGTGCGCGTCGCGGCAGACGTGAAGTGAGCCCGTCCAATCTGCCAAACGAAAAGGGCGCGGCACTGGCAGCGCCCTTTGCCATTTGTGCTCTTGCGGGTCTTGCCGGTGCCGCAGGCGTCGCGCTCGCAGCCGTTGCGGCCCACAAGGTTGACAGCCCCGCGCTGGCGACGGCGGCTTTGATGCTCATGATTCATGCTGCAGCTGCATTAGCACTTGCTGCACTCGCGACGCGGGCCTCGCAGCCTCTGCGGTATTGCGCGGTGGCAGCGGCGATGCTCGCAGCCGTCACGCTCTTCAGCGGCGACATCGCGTTGAACACGCTGGCCGGGCGTCACATCTTCGCGAACGCCGCACCAACCGGCGGCAGCCTGCTCATCGCAAGCTGGCTCGCCGTTGCTGTCGTTTCCGCACTGAATTGGCGCGGACGGTCATCGTCTTGACGCTTATTTCTTCTTGTCGCCGGCTGCCTTCTTCGGCTTGCGCTTTTCTTTGGTCGAACGCTGTTCTTTTGCCATGGTGGCCTCCTAGTGAGTTGTTGTGCCGGTATGCTACGAGTTGCGCTCTATTGCTGCAACTGTTTGCGCCGCCCCGCAAGTGCCTCCGGGGATTCCATCCCTTCACTTTTCGAGGAACTGAACATTGCCGGTAACGGCCCAGGGTGCTAGTCGCCTCACTTCAGTCTTCCGACGCCGCTCTTGCCCGGACCCCCTCAGTGCGCACCGAACTCTTCGATTTTCACCTGCCAGATGATCTCATCGCGCTCCGGCCCGCCTCGCCCCGGGACGTTGCGCGACTGCTCGTCGTTCATCCGGTCAAGGGCGGGTGCGCGCTGGACGATGCGGACTTGGCCGACAAGACCGTAAGCGATCTCCCCGGCCTGCTTCAGCCCGGCGATGCGCTCGTGTTCAACGACACGCGCGTCATTCCGGCGGCATTGGCCGGCGTGCGCATCCGGGGCGGCCTCTCATCGAATGTGGCCGTCATTCTCATCAAGCGCGTGGATGCCAACCGCTGGCGGGCGTTCGCGCGCCCGGCCAAACGTCTGGAAGTTGGCGATCGCGTCCGTTTCGGTCACGCCAACACGAGTTGCCTGCTGGGCGCGCTTGACGCGACCGTCAGCGAGAAGGGGGAAGCAGGCGAAGTTGAATTCGCGTTCGATCTCTCGGGCGCAGCGTTGGACGAGGCCGTCAACGCCGTTGGCGTCATGCCGCTGCCGCCCTATATTGCTGCAAAGCGCGCACCCGACGAGACGGATCGCGCCACCTATCAAACAATCTATGCCGAAAAGGACGGAGCGGTCGCCGCGCCAACAGCGGGCCTGCATTTCACGCCGGAACTTTTCGCCAGCCTCGACGCGCGCGGCATCTCAAAACATTTCGTCACACTGCACGTCGGTCCGGGCACGTTTCTGCCGGTCAAAGTCGATGATACATCTGAACACAAAATGCACGCCGAATGGGGTTCGGTTTCAGCAGAGACGGCCGCCGCCTTGAATGCGGTGCGCGCAAGGGGCGGGCGTGTTGTTGCGGTCGGCACAACATCTCTGCGGCTGCTCGAAAGCGCCGCCAATGACACGGGCGAGATACAACCTTGGTCCGGCGACACGGCGATTTTCATCACGCCCGGCTATCGCTTCAAAGCCGTCGATATCCTGATGACCAACTTTCATCTGCCGCGTTCGACGCTGTTCATGCTGGTCTCAGCCTTCGCCGGTCTCGGTACCATGCGCGCGGCCTATGGGCATGCGATTGCGCATGGTTATCGGTTCT
Organism: uncultured Alphaproteobacteria bacterium; assembly: GCA_963819605.1. GTDB lineage: Bacteria > Pseudomonadota > Alphaproteobacteria > Rhizobiales > Hyphomicrobiaceae > Hyphomicrobium_B. The sequence continues at coordinate 113,336 of CAWFWU010000014.1, forward strand.
ATTCCTATGGCGATGCGAGCTTGCTCTTTCCAGCTAACACAGCTTCTGCCACATAGGCGCCATGCAAAGCCCAGCCCCAACTTTCTCGTACCGCCTCATCAAACAATCCGGCCAAGCCCGTCTCGGCGAAATCGTGACGCCGCGCGGGGTTATTCGCACGCCGGCCTTCATGCCGGTCGGAACGGTCGCAACGGTCAAAGCACTCTATCCCGAACAGGTGCGCGATGCCGGCGCCGATATTCTACTCGGCAACACCTATCACCTGATGTTGCGCCCCGGCGCCGAACGCATCGCCAAGCTCGGTGGCTTGCACAAATTCATGCGCTGGGAGAAACCGATCCTCACCGACTCGGGCGGCTTCCAGGTCATGAGCCTTTCAAAAATCCGCAAGATCACGGAAGAGGGCGCAGCCTTCCAATCGCATATCGACGGCTCGCGCCACATGCTGACGCCCGAGCGCTCCATCGAAGTGCAGTGTCTCCTCGGCGCCGACATCCAAATGCAGTTCGACGAGTGCATAGAGCTTCCGGCCGAGCGCAAAGAAGTCGAGCGCGCCATGGAACTTTCACTCCGCTGGGCCGAGAGGTCCAAACGCGCGTTCGATGCCCAAGTGGCAAGCGGTGGCGCCACGCGCGGCCAAGCTCTGTTCGGCATCGTCCAAGGCGGCATCGATATTCCCTTGCGCCACCGCTCAGCCGAAGCGCTCGTCGCCATGGACCTGCCCGGTTACGCGGTTGGCGGCCTCGCGGTCGGCGAAGGCCACGAAGTCATGATCGCGACGCTTTCGGAAACGCTCCCCGCTCTGCCTCAAAATAAGCCGCGCTATCTCATGGGTGTCGGCACGCCGCTCGACCTGATTGAGTCCGTGGCGCGCGGCGTCGATATGTTCGATTGCGTCATGCCGACGCGCAATGGCCGCCACGGCTATGCCTTCACTTGGAACGGCTTGCTCAACATGAAAAATTCCAAGCACGCCGAGGATATGAGCCCCATCGATTGTCTAAGCCGCTGTCCGGCGGCACAAGATTATTCCCGCGCCTACGTGCATCATTTGATGAAGTCTGGCGAAATTCTGGGCGCGATGATCTTGTCGTGGATCAACACGGTGTTCTATCAGCAGCTCATGGACGAAATGCGCGCGGCCATTGCCGAAGACCGGTTTGAGGCGTGGAAAGCCAGTGTTCTCCCGCGCGTGACAGCGCGCGTGTAGGTTGGGTTAGCATCGGCCCCCTACACATGAACTGAAATTCAATATCAGTTCCGGTGCGTAACCCAACGGCTTTCACTGCGATTGACATTTGTTGGGTTACGCGCGGAACGCAGGCCGCATCCGGCAGCAGCAGCGTGGCCGCGCTAACCCAACCTACATGCCCTTTCGGCCCGTCACGTGTTCGCGATGCACGAGATATATTCCTGACGCGATAACAACCGAAGATCCGATCAGCGTCCACTTGTCGGGTAAGTCCCCAAAGAGCAGAAACCCAAGACCGGCCATGCTCAAGAGCTGGAAGTACAAGAACGGCGAGACGCTGGAGGCTGGCGCATAGCGATAGGCAAAGATCATCAGATAATGTCCGAACCCTCCGAACGCGCCGAGACTCAAGAGCATCAGCCATTGCTGCCACCCTTCGGGCCAAACCCAATGGGCGAGTGCAAAGGGCGCGCAGAGCAACCGCTCCGGCAAGAAGCCCGAGAAATAGCGTCGTCAACGGCTGATCGTACGTTGAGAGCTTGCGCGTCGCAATCATGAAGGTCGCGTAGCACAGCATCGACAGGAACGAGGCGCCGAACGCCCAATGCACCTCTGCAATTCCAGGGCGCACGACAATCAACACACCGATGAAGCCGGCGACGATAGCGAGCGCGCGCCGCCATCCGACCCATTCGCCGAGGATAGGCCCGGCAAGCGCCGCGACGACGAGCGGTGCCAAGAACGCAATTGAAATCGTCTGATCGAGACGCAGATACTTCACGGCGAGAAAGTTGAAGGCCGTGGTGCCGAGCAGCATCAACGAGCGCAGCGCCTGAAGCGTGGGCTTTTCCGTGTTGAGCAAAGCGGGAATAGCCATCGGTCCCAGGATCGCCGCCATCAGGAGCATCTGGCCGAGGAAGCGCAGCCAAACGATTTGCGCCGTTCCCATGTTCGAATGCGCGGCGATGTATTTCGCCATCGCGTCGAGGCACGAAAAAAGCGTCACGGCCGCGCACATCAACGCGATCGCTTTCATCCGATTGGACGGTGCCGTGCCACTGTGGGCACTCGTGTCAGTGCCAAGTGGCGCGGTCGCAGAGTCGTCGGCCATGTGTCAGCGCAGCCTGTGTCAGCGAAACCGGAACGGGAAATTTGATGTCATTGGCGGGTGGGGCCATGCCTCGATGGCCCTCATACATCAGTTCGCACCCTGAGGCGCTGGCTAATGCGCGTCGTGGTCCGCACGGCAGTCATGAGAGAAATGCATACTGGATCCCCTTCGCCGCAAACCGCTGCCGTTATCATTCTTGCCGGGTGTTCCTGAGAGCGGCCGCCCTGGCCGCAGCCCAAGAGGCAGGCCAAACAGGCTTTATTTCCAGCAATTTAGGTGCGTGACCTTTTGCCGGACGGGGGCGGGGAAAGCGGTGCTTGCGTGCGGGGCAAAAGGCGGGTAATCGCAACCCCTTGGGGGCCCGTAGCTCAGCGGTAGAGCATCTGACTTTTAATCAGAGGGTCGTTGGTTCGATCCCAACCGGGCTCACCATTCTTTTCAGGGACTTAGTTTTTGGCGGCAAGCGTTGGGATAGCGGTTGCGGGAGTTTTGCGGGGTGGACCGTGAAATGTCCCCGCAAAACAACAAGCCCTGGTCGATTTCCATCGCGATTTGATACCCGATTTGCCAGGCTCAATCAGCCGGGAGAACTCGGCTGCAAAGGAGTGCGTTGTGATCCGCGCGGAGCGATGACCTCAAAGGTCTTGCCGGTCTTCGAAGCTGACGCCAGCTGACCTAGCCGGCGGCCGAACGTATGCTTCAAGTCATGGACGCGGACCTGCGGCATGCCTAAGCCCTCGTAGTTTAGCGCTCGCCCGCATTATTTTCCTCGTGCGAGCAGATAAAAAAGAACGAGCACTAAGGCAGCGAGCCCGGCCGACACACCCTTCCAGAACGACAGCGGGTTGCGTTCGATGAGCGGGAGCGGGCGATCATAGGCAAGAGACGCATTAGGGCGTTGCAGATCTTCGACCAGGGCTGATAGAGCCTCAGTTCGCTCCGACGGTATTTTAAAAACGGCCTTGGCGAGTGCTGCGTCAACCCATATTGGAATGTCGTCACGAATGGACCGGGCGGTGACGTAGCTGCGCTTGTTGATTTCGCGTGCGTTCGCGAATCCCTTTCCGTAGGGCAACTTTCCCGTCAGCATTTCATAGGCAATGATGCCGAGCGAATAGATGTCTGAACGGTTCGAGCCCGGCTCGCCCTGGTGATATTCCGGTGCCGTGTAATCGATGGTGCCAACCAGCATAGGCATCTCGATAGGTGATCCCGCGTCGCCCTGGCTCGCTGCACGCGAAGAGCCGAAATCGATGATCTTTACCAGCCCATGCTGGTCGATCATGATGTTTTCTGGTTTTAAATCCTGGTGAAGGATGTCTTTGCGGTGAAAGGCGCGCAGACCCTTGGCGATTTGCTCGACGATGTCACGGACGGCCTGGATATCGGGTTTAGGATTGTCGATCATCCATTGCCGCAGCGTCTGGCCATCGAAATACTCTGACACGTGATAGAGATGCCGCCGCTGGCGATCTGTGGCAACAACTTTCAGGACGTGGGGGCTTGCCACCAGCCGCCCGATCCAGTCCTCACGCGTGAACATCTCAACGTAGGCGGCATCATCCTCAAAGTTGACGGACGGCGTCTTCAAGACGACGACCGCGCCGGACACCAGATCCTTCGCCAGATAAACTTGCGTCCGCTTACTGGTGTGCAATTCGCGCAGAATTTGAAATCCGTCGAATGTCTGACCCGGAGAGAGTTCGGGCGGGAACGGCAACTGTGAAAGCGACATGAGGTGGCTTGACGCATCAATGCGGCCTGGATCGTCGATGCGGATGATCTGGCACGTCAGATTGTCGGGACTACCGCTTGCTAGCGCCTGCGCGACGACGGCCTCTGCTGCGCTTTCGAGATTGCCGGGCGTGCCAAGAACGATCGCAGCTAAGGCAGCGGCCGTGACGTGCTGATGCACGCCGTCGGTTGTGAAGAGTAGAATGTCGCCGCGCTGAATGGCTTCAGCTTTATAGTCTATTTCCAGATTTGGAGTGATGCCAATAGCGCGTGATAGATACTCGCCGGAGCGGCCGATCCGGCTCGTGTGGTCGCGAGTTCAGGGGCTCAATTTTTTCATTTCGTAGTAACGAGACGCGGGAGTCGCCAGCATGAAACACGTGCGCCATGCCAGCCTTGAGGACTATACCGGAAAAGGTTGAAACCATTCCTTGTTCGGACTGATGCACGGCTTGACCCTGGGCATAAAGCCAGTTGTTCAAGGCTTTAAGTACGACGGCTGCCGACTTTTTCACGGTCCAGGATTCAGGGGTCGCATAGTAGTCTTCGAGGAAATTCTTGACGCAGGTTTCGCTCGCGGTTTTGGCGCCTTCGCTTGAGGACATGCCATCGGCGATGACCATGGCAATACCCTTCATTTCAAGCTGAGTCCCTTGAGGAATGAGCACGCCATAGCAGTCATCGTTGCAGGCTTTGCGACCGGCGCGCGAATGCTGCCCGACAGAAATTGACAGTTTGCCGCTCAACATTCGTGATCCGGATTTGACCAACTAGTAATTTATCAATGCTCCCACGCTCACGAAATCGGCGTCTTCGAGATTGCTGAGAGCCGGAGCGCCGGTCACATCCGCAGTCAAATGATGGTACTTCAAGTAGACCGTCATGGCCGCCGCATCGAGTTCTTGTGCGATGCCGCCGCCATAGCGCTTGAGCGTACTGGACGTCGCGCCCGCTGCAAGTGCGCCAGGGCCAAGTTGATCGTCATATTCGGCATAGTCGCCGTAGACGACGGTGGCGCCGAGCGTGGTCCATTTCTGCCGGATGCCGCCCTTCAGGTACCAGTGGTCGCTGTCCAATGCTGTTTTGCCGTTGTTCAAGATCGTATCGTTGTTTTCTTCGTTGCCGTAGGCCGCGTGTAAGAAAAGCCCTGTGGCCAAATGTTGAATATAGCCGCCAACTTGGAAGACGTCCGAATTCTTGACGGGCGAGACCGGCGGGCCGGTTGTTCCTTCATCCGTGAACTCCGAGTAACCAGCGCCAGCCAGCACTTTGAAGCCGCTGAATTCGCCACTATAGCGCAGCCCAACTTCCCAAAAATCGTCTTCGCCCCAGCTGGCGGACGCAGTGAAGCCCGCGAAAGCCGGTGTGTCGTAGCGTACGCCGTTCATAACGATGCCGTTGCAGTCGCCGCCGAGCGGCACAGCCTGAGCAAAACAAAACGACAGGTTGCCCCACGTGACGCCTGAAAGTGCTCCAGTTGTGCCGTCGCGGAGGAAGAACTGCGGGAAGCCGGAGAGGAACGTATAGTTGTCGAACACCTGCGTTCCCGATTGATCCGTGAACATGGCGGCGCTCTTCGCCGCGTGCGCTTGGCGGCCGACACTGAGTTTGCCGAGTTCCTTGCTCTGGATGTACCAGTAGGACATCTGCGTGTTCAGACCTTGGCTGAAATTGTCAGAGTTTTGATTGATGGCATTGCCTGCCGCATCGCGGCCGAAAGGATTGTCGTCGAGAGTTTGGATGCGAAGCATGTAGCCTGCGGTCCATCCGGGCGAAATCTGAGCCTGGCCATTGAGTTTGAAATGAGAGGTTTGTGTCGGGCCTAAGCCGTGCAGGTAAACGTTGCTCTCACCGGCGTCATCCCACCAGGTGATTTCTTGTGCGACATAGCCAGAGATCGTCAAAGAGACTTTGCGATTGCCTTTGCGCACGGTTGTGGACTTTAACTCCGCGATGCGCTCCTCAAGATCGGCGCAGCAATCGCCACCGACGCCGGCAGCGTTGGCCAGGGTCCCCGTGACACATGTGACAACGGCTGCCAACCCACCCAACACGTTTAATTTCAATCGCATCATCTTCCTTGCCCAATTTTCCAGACAACGGCAGTTAAAACTGCGCCGGGTGTTCACGTGACCTCAATGAGGGCGATCGAGCCATCCGGCATCACTTCCGTGATTTGTCCAGTTGGCTCATCTATCAGAGCGATAACCGCAATCAGCGCTACGACGGCGGTTATCGCGGCTAGCATGAAAAACGTCTGGGCGGAAAGGAACGAGTATGCTGTCAGAAACAGCACGCCGCCGACGTTACCATAAGCGCCAACAATGCCGGCAATCTGGCCCGTGAGACGGCGCTTGATCATCGGCAGCATGGCGTAGACCGCGCCGTTTCCGGCATTAACGAACAGCGAGCAAACAAAGGTTGACGCGACGGCAAATACGAGACCGAGGTCCGGTTTCATGTGGCTCATAGCGAAGTAACCAGCGGCCGTACCGGCCAAGCACCAGAGCAGCACGTTCTTGCGGCCAAAGCGATCGCTGAGCCAGCCGCCCATGGGCCTCGCAAAAAACGTCGTCATGCCGAAGCTCGCACCCAGAAACCCGGCTACCGTCAGCGACAAGCCAAACGCGTCTTTGAAAAACAGCGGCAGGATCGAAACCACGGCAAGTTCGGAGCCGAAGGTCGCCAGATAGGCGATGTTCAGCGCTGCAACTTGGCGAAACTTGTAGCGATGAATTTCGGGGACGGGCGCCGCGAACACTGCTTTGTTAATTCTCCAGGTGTCATAGACGCCATGCAAGTAGAGAGCGGCGAGGACGGCGTAGGCGAGAAGCGTCAATTCAGGCGTCAGCATTTTCAAGTTTGATGGCCCGAGCTTCCAGGCAAGCACCGCAAGCGCCAAGAACAAGGGCGCCTGCATGAGGACATAGAGCGCAAAGTCGCCTTTGCTGGTGACTTCCATGGCGCCGGTCTTCTTGGGACTGAAGTAGGTCGAGCCCTTGGGCGTGTCGGCGACAGCGAAAAAGTAGATGATCGAGTAGGCAATCGCGATCAATCCCGTCACGCCGATTGACCAACGCCAGCCGTCATCGCCGCCGAAGTACAAGGCCAGCGTCGGAAGCGTGACCGACGCCACGGCCGAGCCAAAGTTGCCAAAGCCCGCATAAATACCCTGAGCGACGCCGGTTTCCTTGGCGGGGAACCATTCCGCCACCATGCGGATGCCGACAACGAAGCCAGCTCCGACGAAGCCCAAAAGAAAGCGCGAGACTGCGAGCATCGTGAAGCTTTGCGCGGTCGCGAATAGCAGACACAGCATCCCAGAAATGGCGAGAAGGCTCGCATACATAATGCGCGGACCAACTTTGTCGACGAGCATGCCAACAAGAATGCGCGCCGGGATCGTCAAGGCAACATTGAGAATGAGCAGCGCGGCGACTTGCTGATCCGTGAGCCCAAAGGTGGTGCGGATCGACGCCATCAGCGGCGCGTGATTGAACCAGACAAGGAAACTGACGAAGAAGGCGAGCCACGTGAGGTGCAGCACACGGATCTTTGGCTCGCCACTCAAGAGGCGGATATTTCCTGTCGCCACCGACTGCATGAAACCCCCATTTTGTTGCATCGTAAGGGGTTACATCGCAATCCGCATGCCAACTCGTTAACGGCGATTTTTTGGCGATTAACACATTGGATAATATATACAAAATTGGGAGTGACTATTTTATAGCCACATATTTTCTTTGATCAAGTTTTAATCAGAAACAAGGTGGGCTCGCCAAGTTTTTGTGCAACGCACGCGACGCATTGCAATAGTTGCGAGTCACTGCTGGCCTCAATAAAAATGATTGTTTTCAGTGCGTTGTGATGAATTTTTGACCTCAGGTTAACTCTGGCACGACGGTTGCTACTGGAGTTTAGGGTGCAATGCACACGCAGCATGGCTCTAACTTGAGGGGAAGCCACCAATAATGCGGGAAAAACTCGTCGTCATCGGCAACGGCATGGCGCCTGGCCGTGCACTGGACCGGTTGTTTGAGGCCGCGCCTGGCTCCTATGACGTTACCATTTTCAATGCCGAGCCGCGGGTCAACTACGACCGCATCATGCTGTCGCCGCTGTTGTCGGGCGAAAAGTCGTTCGAGCAGATTATCATTCACGGCGATGGCTGGTACGTGAAGCACGGCGTGACGCTCTACAAGGGCCACAGAATCACAGCCATCGATCGCGCCGCCAAAACCGTGACGTCGTCTGGCGGTGTGACTGCAGCCTACGACAAGCTCATCATTGCCACCGGCTCCGTCCCCATCGTCATTCCCGTGCCCGGCAGCACACTGGCAGGCGTGCTCACTTATCGCGATCTCGACGACGTGCAGGCGATGCTGATCGCCGCCAAGTCGCGCGGGTCAGCCGTTGTCATCGGCGGCGGGCTCTTAGGTCTTGAAGCCGCCGCAGGAACTCAGGGAACAAGGCATGGACGTCACCGTCGTCCACCTCATGCCGACCCTGATGGAGAAGCAGCTCGATGTAACCGCAGGGCATCTCCTTCAGCGCGCCGTCGAAGCGCGCGGTATCAAGGTCATCACCAAGGCCAACACAGAGGCGATCCGGGGGCAAAAAAAGGTTGAAGGCGTACTTCTCGCCGATGGGACCGAGCTTCCGGCCGACATCGTTGTTATGGCCGTCGGCATCCGCCCTAACACAACGCTTGCCAAGGAAGCGGGTCTCATCGTCAAGCGCGGCATTGTTGTTGGTTCCGACATGCGCACCAGCGATCCAAGCATTTACTCCGTTGGCGAATGCGCTGAAGCCAACGGCGAATGCTACGGCCTCGTAGCGCCACTCTATGAAATGGCCAACGTGCTCGCCGGGCAACTAGCAGGTGATACGTCAGCACAATTCAAACCAAGCGCAACTGCTACGAAACTCAAAGTCACGGGCATAAATTTGTTTTCGGCCGGCGACTTTGCCGAAGGCAAAGACCGCGAGGAAATCGTCCTGCGCGACGCTAGCCGCGGCATTTACAAGCGCCTCATCCTGAAGGACAACACGCTCGCTGGGGCGGTGTTCTACGGAGACACCGCCGACAGCGCCTGGTTCTTCGATCTCCTCAAGCGCGGCGTCGATATAGACGGGATGCGCGACACTTTGATTTTCGGTCCGAGTTATGCGGGGGGTGCCGCTCTGGACCCTACGGCGGCCGTTGCAGCATTACCCGATGACGCAGAAATCTGCGGCTGCAACGGCGTCTGTAAGGGCAAGATTACGGGTGCGATTGCAGACCTCGGCTTGAAAAGCCTCGACGACGTGCGTGCCCACACCAAAGCGTCAGCTTCTTGCGGGTCGTGTACGGGCCTCGTCGAACAGCTCATGAAGGCAACGCTCGGCGAAAACTACAATCCCTCCGCCGTCCAGCCTATGTGCGCCTGCACGTCGCTGGGCCACGACGACGTGCGCCGCTTGATCGTCGCCAAAGAATTGAAAACCATTCCCGACCTTATGCAGTCCCTGGAATGGAAGACCTCGTGCGGTTGCGCCAAGTGCCGCCCGGCGCTCAACTACTATATGATCGCCAACTGGCCGGGCGCGTATCAGGACGACAGTCAATCGCGCTACATCAATGAGCGCGTCCACGCCAACATTCAGAAAGACGGCACATACTCCGTCGTGCCGCGCATGTGGGGCGGCATGACCAGCGCCAATGAACTGCGCGCAATCGCCGATGTTGTCGATAAATTCAAAATCCCGGCGGTGAAGGTAACAGGCGGGCAGCGCGTCGATATGCTGGGCGTTAAGAAAGAAGATCTGCCAGCCGTTTGGGCCGATCTCAACAAGGCGGGCATGGTTTCCGGTCACGCCTATGCCAAGGGTTTGCGCACGGTGAAGACGTGTGTTGGCACCGACTGGTGCCGCTTTGGCACGCAGGACTCAACTGGCCTCGGCATCAAAATCGAGAAATTCATGTGGGGCTCGTGGACGCCAGCGAAAGTCAAAATGGCGGTCTCGGGCTGTCCGCGCAATTGCTCTGAAGCGACCTGTAAGGATGTGGGCGTTATCTGCGTCGATAGCGGCTACGACATCCACTTCGCAGGCGCCGCCGGTCTCGATATCAAAGGCACAGAAGTGCTCGGCCACGTTGATACAGAGCCTCAAGCCATTGAGGTCATTGCCGCGCTGGTCCAGCTCTACCGTGAGCAGGGCCGCTATCTCGAGCGGATCTACAAATGGGCCAAGCGCGTTGGCCTCGACACTATTCGCAAACAGATCATGGATGATGTTGAACGCCGAAAAGCGCTCTACGACCGCTTCGCCTTCTCACAAAAATTCGCGCAGTCCGATCCATGGGAGGAACGGGTGAACGGTAAAGACGCACACGAGTTCGCAGCGCTTGCTGATTTCAATCGCAGAGAGGCGGCAGAATGACCATGCAGGAACAAGCCTGGGTTGACGTTGGAGCCCTGACGGAAATTCCTGTTCGCGGCGCCCGCGTCGTCAAAACAGCCGCCGGATGCGTCGCAGTATTTCGCACGGCTGAGAATGAAGCGCACGCGCTCGAAGATCGCTGTCCGCACAAAGGCGGGCCGTTGTCGCAAGGCATCGTACATGGGACGTCGGTCACCTGCCCGCTGCACAATTGGGTCATCAGCCTCAAAACCGGCGAAGCTCTGGGCGCGGACAAGGGCTCGGTCAACACGGTGCCTTTGCGCATCGAGAACGGCAGGCTGCTTCTGGATTTTACGTCGTTGAAAGCGCGCAATGCAGCGTGAGCCTCCGCCCTCTGCAACACGCACCGCGTGCCCCTATTGCGGCGTGGGATGCGGCGTTCTGGCGACAGCGCGCGCTGACGGATCGGCAGAAATCGCGGGCGACCCCGATCATCCGGCAAACTTCGGCCGCCTATGTTCGAAGGGCTCGGCCTTAGGCGAAACTTTGTCGCTTGAAGACCGCCTTCTGCATCCGCTCATTCAAGGCGAGCGCGCAAGCTGGGACGTGGCGCTCGATCTCGTTGCTGCGAAATTCCGCGATACAATTGCCCAGCACGGGCCAGATTCGGTTGCCTTCTATGTTTCAGGTCAGATCCTGACCGAGGATTACTACGTCGCCAACAAGCTGATGAAAGGCTTCATTGGCTCGGCCAACATCGACACCAATTCACGGCTGTGCATGGCATCATCGGTCGCGGGCCACAAGCGCGCCTTCGGTTCGGATACAGTGCCGGGATTATACGAAGACCTGGAGCTTGCCGGCCTTGTCGTGCTGGTAGGCTCAAATCTCGCCTGGTGTCATCCGATATTGTTCCAACGGCTTTCAGCGGCAAAAGAAACTCGCGGAACAAAGGTCATCGTCATCGATCCGCGCGCCACAGCGACTTGCGAAATTGCCGATCTCCACTTGAAGTTAGCGCCCGGGTCTGACGTGGCGCTGTTCAACGGGCTGCTTGCCCATCTAAGCGACGCTGGCGCCCTTGATCGCGATTACATTGCCGCGCACACATCGGGTTTCGACGCCGCGCTTGCCACAGCCAAGGCCACACGTCTCGCAGAAATTGCAACCGTCACTGGTCTTGCAGAAAGCGACATCGGCGCATTCTACGCGCTCGTCACGGCCACCGGAAAGACCGTCACTGTATACAGCCAGGGCGTCAACCAATCGACATCTGGCACGGACAAGGTCAACGCCATCATCAACTGTCACTTGGCCACGGGCCGCATCGGCAAACCCGGCATGGGACCGTTTTCGGTCACGGGGCAGCCCAACGCCATGGGCGGGCGTGAGGCCGGCGGCATGGCGAATATGCTGGCGTGTCACATGGAGTTGGCCAACGCCGATCACCGCCGCATCGTGCAATCCTTTTGGAATTCGCCGCGGATTGCCTGCGAGCCAGGCCTCAAGGCCGTCGATATGTTCCGCGCCGCTGGCGACGGACGCATCAAAGCGATCTGGATCATGGCGACGAACCCAGTCGACAGCATGCCGCAAGCCGATGGCGTGCGCGAGGCACTTAAGCGTTGCCCGTTCGTTGTTGTGTCCGACGTCACGCGTCACACCGACACCACGGCTTACGCCCACGTTCTGTTGCCATCTCTCGCCTGGGGAGAAAAAGACGGAACAGTTACCAATTCCGAGCGGCGCATCTCGCGGCAGCGCACGTTTTTGTCTGCCCCCGGTGAAGCCCGTGCCGACTGGTGGCAACTGGCCGAAATCGGCAAACGCTTGGGTTTTCACCAAGCGTTCAATTACGCCAATGCGTCTGAGATCTTTACTGAGCACGCGCAGTTGTCGGGGGTAGAAAACGGTGGCGCGCGCGACTTCGACATCAGCCGTTTCGCCGGTATCTCGCTCAAAGACTACAACGCCCTAACACCCTTTCTATGGCCACAGCCCGCAGGTGCCGCTCCCAACTCATCGCGCTTTTTCGGCAAAGGAATTTTTTACACACCCGACCGGCGCGCGCGATTTGTCGCCACTCCGTATCGCCCGCCGGCATGTCCAACGACGCTGGAATTTCCCTTTGTCTTGAACACCGGCCGCATCCGCGACCAGTGGCACACCATGACGCGCACGGCTAAGACTGCGCGCTTGCTAAGCCATTTGGCCGAACCGTTTCTGGAAATTCATCCTGGCGACGCTGCTCGCTTGCAGCTCGAGGATGCGGCTCTCGCTGAAGTGAAGAGCGCAAACGGCTGCATCGTTGTGCGCGTGCTTGTCACGACAAGGCAACAAACCGGCTCGGTCTTTGTGCCGATGCACTGGACAGATCAATACGCGAGCGGAGCACGGGTTTGCGCCCTCATCCATGCAAATACGGATCCGGTCTCCGGCCAGCCAGAACTTAAAGCTGCGCCCGTGTCGGTGGTGCCCTATGAGGCCAAATGGTACGGATTTGCCGTCAGCCGCACAAGGCCGGCCAACATTGACGCCGGCTATTGGGCGCTGGCGCCTGTCCGATCCGGCTGGCGCGTTGAACTGGCGGGGCTGAGTTTGCCGCAGGGCTGGGACGAATATGTGCGGTCCTTATTTGGGCTCGGCCCCAGTAGCGCGGCCGAGGTTCTGGCCTATCGCGATGAGCGCGGCGGGCAGCACCGCTTTGCCGTCTTCGAGGCGGATAGCCTCATCGGCGCTTTCTATGCGTCGCCTGGCCCCGTGGCCGTTTCACGGACGTTTGCCGCTGACGGTTTGGCAACCGGCAACGTACAGCCCTCGGATCGATTCCGAATTCTTGCAGGACGATCAGGCGCCGGCCAAATCGATCGTGGTGCCATCGTATGCTCGTGCTTCGAAATTGGCCTCAACCAAATCGTCGAAGCTGTGACCGGTGGCGGCTGCATCACGCTGGATGCCGTGGGTGCAGCCTTGAAGGCCGGAACCAATTGCGGCTCGTGCCGGCCGGAAATCGGAAGGATTATCCATGACCAAGCGATTGCCAAAGCGAATTGACGGGCAAGGGAAAGCCACTGGCCGTGTGACGCTCGTTGGTGCGGGGCCGGGGGACGCTGAGCTTCTGACGCTCAAAGCGATACGCGCGTTGCAATCGGCCGATGTGATTTTATTCGATGCCCTCGTTTCTGATGAGGTTCTGGACCTCGCCCGGCGCGAAGCCAAACGGATGCTGGTCGGAAAGCGCGGGCACCGGCCGTCGTGCCGCCAAGAAGACATCAATGCCTTGATGCTCAAGCTCGCACGCCAAGGTAAGCATGTCGTGCGCTTGAAGTCGGGCGATCCTGTCATCTTCGGCCGTGCTGGCGAAGAAATTGCCGAGCTTCGCGCCAACGGGATTCCGGTGACGATAGTCCCCGGAATCACCTCGGCGTCAGCTATGGCTGCGGCACTTGGCGTATCACTGACGCACCGCGATTACGCTCATTCGGTCCGTTTTGTGACGGGTCACGCGAAGGATGGTGCACTTCCAAAGTCTCTCGACTGGAAAGGTCTCGCTGATCCTGAGACGACACTGATCATCTATATGGGTGGACGCACGGGTCGTGATTGTGCAAACCGGCTTGCCGGCGAAGGGCTGGATCTGTCGACGCCGGTTGTCGTTGTCACTGCAGTATCGCGCGCCAACGAGGAAATTTGGAAAGGGACACTCGCCGATTTTGTCAGACGGTCCGCCGGATTGACGACAGTTCAGCCTGTGCTGATCGGTATCGGCCGCGCGTTTGCCGCGTGTGCAACAGACGCACAGTCGGATTGGACTGCCAAAGAGATGCGCCTGTCAATTTAGATCCGTAAGTCACGACACAACGCCCGCCTGGCTTTTCCAAAGCGGACGCCTCGGTGCGGGCCACAGAAGTCCTCACATGGCGCGAAGTCTCAAAGGCGTCCACACTGTTTTTCGACGAAAGCTGGGTTTTTCGGCAAAAGCTGGGTTTTTCGGCGAAAGCTGGAGGCAGAGCTGCCGGAAATTTTCGATCGCGTCCGGTGCTTGAGGTGCACCTTCCGTGACGCGGACGTGGCAGTCACAGGTGCGGTTGATCCTACGTGAACATGACGATGCCGGGCATAAGTACAGCACCCTTGGTCAGCTTTCGAAGGTAGCAGACCAATCGGCATTCTAGTTATACTGATGTGTGGTCGCGACCAATGGCGGAGGAGAAACAAATCTTCCAGAGGTGTCCACTTACCTCCCCCTTAACTCGCCCCAAGCAGCTCTCCACGATGAGCGACAATTCCTTCGGCAAGCTGTTCGAACGTCGCAAACTCGAACAAGTTCTTCGCGCGAAGTCGTTTTCCGGGTTCCTTTTGAGAAACCAGATCAACCCTTGATTTCTCGGGGAGCACCAAAGCTGCACGAGCGCAGTTAAGCAGTTCAAATACCTGCCAATTTAACTTTCTCTCTGATCTGCCACCAGCAGCATTGACCAGCCAATCATCATGAGTTTCAAAAAATAGTACGCAACGACTGCAACGCACGGCCTTGAGTAGTCTCGATTTTAGCTCGGAATCGTCCGTCGCTTTGTCAGGATCCAATTGCAGATGGATTTGATCCAAGAACACGCGCAATTTTTCTCGCTCGAGACGATCAGCCAGCTCGGCCGCTCGGTCAAAAAACGATACGTGCCTGTAGCTAATCATGAAGTCAAACTGGCCAACAGGCTCCCATTCAGAGACATGAGCAGGATGGACGTACTCATCCACTATTCCGAAGTTGCGATAGAGCTGGGCAACCAGATGATCCGATACAAGGCTAGCAATTTGCGCGGCATTCATGCCGTCGGAAGTGATCGCAGCCATATCTATGCCAGCGCTCAATAGCGTCGGAACTACGACTTCGCTCCCTCCGATGGCGGCCCAATGAAGCGCATTCTTGTTGCCCGCGGATAATGCGTTCACATCCGCGCCACTAGCAACAAGCGGTTCGCAGCAACGAACCGAGCCAGAAAACGCAGCGATCATGAGAGGCGTCTCGCGAGAAAGATCTGTTGGTTCATTGATGTCGAACCCCCATTCGATCAGCAGCTTGAGGACGTCAAGGCTATCCGAGCGACATGCGACATGAATAATTTTTTCAGACAGAAGGCTCCTCCAGTCCCAGAGATTAATTCCGGCGACCCTAAGAAGAAACAAGAGGTCGCTCTGATCATTCGCAATGATATTCTCCAAAATATTGCTTTCGGATTCAGTGAGGACCTCAAGCTCAAGTCCGGCCTGAATGCACAAAGACAGCGCATCCCAGTTGCCGTCACTAGAAAACTTGGACGCTATGAGAAATGGGGGACTGCCGTAAAAGGAATTTGGCGAGACCCCCCCTTCAATTTGACGCCAAAGCTCGGCCACGCTAGCGAAAGCAGGGTATTCTCGAGGCTCGCATACGATTCTACGACGGCAATCATGCCGTGGTCTACGTGATAGTAGAGTTTCCGTGGCTTTCTCGTGTCGTTGTTTTGCTGCGATCAGTATTGGCAGGTGTCCGCTGCGGTCGGGTTTTTGGGGATCGAATCCAACACCGAGCAAGTATTCAATGCATCTCCATTTGTTCTGTCTCGCCGCCGCACAAAGTAAAAATTCTCCAAGCGTGTCGACGTAATCAAGTGCGAGTAGATTTAACAGAAAATCGTTGATCTGATCCTTATCGCCCAACTGTATTCGGCGCGACACCCATTCTACAATGTCACGGCTGAGTAACTGCCCGTTGCGCAGGGGACCAATCATTCTTTTGTCTCCGACGCGCGAGCGTTCGACCAAATTGCGTTGGCAGTGACCAGGCAATTCGGTCACGTTTTGGCCACGCAGCCAACCCTTGACTATCGGCTAACCTACCAAGGACCGGACGAACTTCAAGCGTCTGACCGCCGACAAGCCCATGCCCGCTCCTGACCCACTGCTGGCGGAACGGCTACTCAGCAATTCCTCCAGCAGCTGGGCGACTTTCTGCCAGAAATTTCGAGGGCTCTACTTGCAATGGTTGCCCGGCCCTTGCGGGGGACTCGCCTGGGAGCTTGGCCTGGGAGCCTGGCCTGTGAGTGCGTGACTTTTGCGGGAGTGGATCCCGCACCGTGCTGAACTGATGGGCAGACGTTGCAACAAGCGTCCCAACAACTTTTTGATACTGCTTCAGTTCGTTTTAGTGTGGCGGTCTTATTATCAGTGGGTCGTTGGTTCGATCCCAACCGGGCTCAACATTCTTTTCAAGTGCGCAGTTTTAGGTATCATGCGCGTCCTCAATGCCCCGCCTCGGCCTGAGTGTAACTCTTGCCTTCGAGCTTTGGCCGCTCCGAACTCGCAATCTGCCCATCATCGATGCGCACGATGCGATCAGCGTATTGTAATGTGCGGTGATCGTGCGTCACGGCCAGTACCGCTCGCTTCGTGTCTTGGGCCACTTCCGCCAAGAGTTCCATGACGGCTTGGCCGTTTTGCCCGTCGAGCGCCGCCGTCGGTTCGTCCGCCAGGATAACCGATGGCGATCCGGCAAGCGCGCGGGCGATCGCAACGCGCTGTTTTTCGCCACCCGACATTTTCGACGGCGCCGCGTTAATGCGGTGCGAGAGACCAACCGAGACGAGTGCTTCTGCGGCCATATCGTAGGCGTCCGCGCCGTTGATGTCGCGTAGATCGAGCGCCAGCATGACATTTTCGACGGCCGACAGCGTCGGCACCAGATTGTATGACTGGAACACGAAGCCGACATGGCGGCGGCGCAGGTTGGCAAGTCCTTCCTTGCTCATGCCCTTGGTCGGGCGCCCAGCGAGCGAGAGTTGCCCTTCCGTCGGCGACAGAATGCAGCCGATGATCGACAGCAGCGTCGTCTTGCCCGAACCAGATGGGCCCATGAGCAGCGTCAACTCTCCGGCATGCAACGAAAGGTCGATGCCTTTTAGAACTTTGACTTGGTTCGGGGCATCGCCGAGCACCTTCACAATGCCGTGGGCTTCGACCATGATTTTATTTTTCGAGACGTCTGACATTGGGGGCTCCCGTTACCTTACCGGCTGAAGACGACGGCTGGGTCGATGCGGACAACTTTAATGATGGCGCTGAGCGCCGCGAAGATACACATGCCGATGGTGACCGCGAAGAGTGTCCCGGCCAGTCCTGGCGTCATGACGACGTTGAGCTTGGTATCCTGTGCCGCTTGGATGACGACAAGGGCAAGCGATATTCCGAGCAGATATCCAATGAGACCCGAAAGCACGGCCTGCATCAGAATGACTTTGACGATGTAGCCGGCGCCGGCGCCGAGTGCGCGCAGCGTCGCGAATTCGTTGATGTGGTCTTTCGTGGAGGCATAGAGAGTCTGTGCCACGATGACGATGCCGACGATCAGGCCCAGGACGGCGCCCGCAATCAAAGCCGCGCCTGCGCCCGTCTGGAACAACCAATAGGCTTGGCTGCGCTTGCGGAACTCGTCCTGGGTGATGACTTCGGTATCCGGCAGTCTCGCGGTGATTTCGGCGCGCACGGTTTCGATGTTGGCCCCTTGCGACAGCTGCACGCGTTCATACGTTGCTTGATTTTGTTCGGCACCCGTTAACCTGCGCGCTTCCTCGATTGACGTGAAGATGTAGGGAAGCGTCGTGAACGAACGCACGCGTTTGGTAAGGGCCGCGATTTCTACGTTGACCCCGTTGATTTCAGCGCGGTCGCCGAGTTTCTTGATGCCCAGATCAGGGAAATAGCTTTGGTCGATGCCAACTGTGTTGGGTGCTTCGAGCGCTTCGCGGCTGCCTTCGACGATATTCCAGGGCAGCACATAGTCGCTGTCGGCGCCGGTGCCAACCAGGATGACGGTGGTCGTTCCGCCTTCCGGTTTGCGCCAGCGGGCGAAGCTCACAACAATATCTTCGGCGCGCGCGACGCCTGGCGTCGATAGGATCATATGGCGTTCGCGGCCCGATAAAACTGAGGGGTCGTCAAAACTTTTGGTGCCGAGCGGCACAACCCAAAGGTCGGCGGGCGCTTGATCGATAATGGCTGCGATCTTTTTCTCCGAGCCTAAGTAGATGCCGGTCTGAATGGCGACGAGCACAACCGAGAACACGATGCCGACGATGGTGACGAAGAAGCTCAAGCGGTCGTGGAACAAATTTCGGTAGGCGAGCTTGACCACCATGGGAATGCGCTTCTTGCGGCTTTTGGTGGCGGTCCTGGGGCGCGCTTTGGCTGCCGGTTTGTCGAGTGCGATGTCCATGACCCGTGCTCCTCAATTCCTTCGTGTGCGGGCGTTGGTCGCCTCAGGGCCCGCACCGGTTCAATAAGCAGTTCCCCAGGGCCCTGGCAATTCGCCTGGACCCTGGGGAACAAAGTTTTCGTTTAGTTGTCGCAAGGGATCTCGATCAAGCCTGCGATGGCAGCCGAGAACCGGCGGCAGATCTTGGCAGCGGCCGTTTCAGACTTCTCAGCCTTTTCGGCCTTGGCAGGCTTTGCCGGTTCGTCTTCGTCCTTCGTTTCGGCCGCTACAACCGTTGCTTCTGGAGCCGGCGAGAGAGCCGCCGTGCGAATAACCGCGGCAGTCGATTGTGTTCCCGTGAACTCAGATGCTGCCACCGGCGTTTCGGGAACGTAGATCGAAGGCGTGACATCGGAAACAACTGACTTGTCGTCGAGCTTTGCTGTTTGGACTTCTACCTGCTCAGCGACTTCCGGCTTGTCGATTACGATTTTCGGTTTGCGGATCTTGCGCGGTGCTGGGGTTTCCTCAGCAACTTCGATCTTCGGCTGCTTGTTGACTTTGCGGGGTGCAGGGGTCTCAGCAACTTCGACCTTTGGTGTGGCGCGCTTGACGTGGCGAACCGGGGCTGCTTCTTCCTGGTGCTTGCGGCCAAGGTAGCTCGGCTTCGCGTAGTGGCGTGCCTCGGGCTTTGCGCAGTGCTCTTTACGAGCCGTGCCGCCTGGGCCAGAACTCTGGTTCGGGTGAGCAGTGAAGGAGCCGAGCGGGCCACCGAACTGGAGACGGACGCCACCGGCTTCAGCGGTCGATGCGAGTGTGGTGGTTGCCAGCATCAGAGCGGCGAGGGTGAGAGCTTTCGTGGTCATGGCGGTCTCCTATTTGGTTGTGTTCTGGCGTTGGGTTTAGGTCTCGCCGGTGTCCCCGGCCTTGAAGTGACTTTCGCTCAAAGCTGGCCAAGGCGCTGTTCCGGCCGGAACACGGGGATATTTTTATTGGAAGAATTTTTGAGTTTCTTAAATACGACATAAAATCAATGAGTTAATTGTTCGAGATCGGCGATTGGCGATCTGGCAACCGGCATGCCGCTTGCCGTTGCCGCTTGCCGCTTGCCGCCTCTCTACGCCACCGACTTCGCCGCATTGAGCTCAACTGGCTGTGCAGTCGCGGCTCCTGTCAGCGCTCCGGCGAACCGGTCGATGGCTTCCACGACCAGGTGGCGCTGCCGGTCGATGGTGACGATGTGGTAGCAGTCATCCAGCACCACGAGATCGACGGGGCCTTGGAGCCCATCGCGCAGATACGTGGCGTTGCTCATGCCGGCATAATCGTCTTCGAGCGGGTGCACGATGAGCGATGGCTGGCGGATATATGGAACAAGCGTCCGCACGGCATTGACGAGGCGGCGATGTTCGAGCACCAGCACGCCCGGCGTCACCGCGTGACCCGTCTCGGCTGCACCGCGCCCGGCGCGTGATTTCTCAATAAAATCGCGGATTCTCGCGTCTTTGATGCCGTATGGCGCATGGTGCGGAAACGAGAAGAAGTTAGCGAGCCACTTGGTGCGCACAAGCGCAAACAGGCGGGCGTACCAGGGGATCATCCAGCCGTTGAGCCAGAGCGTCGGGGCAAGCAGCGTCGTTGCGTGTACTTTGTCCGGGTGTTTAGCGGCCAGCATGAGCGCCAGCACAGCGCCGGTTGAAAGTCCGCCTACGATGACAACGTCGCATTCCTTGCTCAGTTCATCGAGGGCTTCCTCGGCGCTGCGGTACCAGTCGTGCCAGCTCGTCGCTTTGATGTCGTCTTCGCTGCCGCAATGCCCGGCCAGGCGCGGACAATGAACGGTATAGCCTTGTTTTGCCAAGCCATTGGCAACAAAGCGCATTTCAACCGGCGTGCCGCACAGGCGATGCAGCAAAAGTATGCCAACCTTGCCGCCTTTGATCTTCATTGTGGTGTCGCTCGCCATGGTGGTCCCCGGATGCTTTGTGTTGTGTTTGTCTGCTGTCCTTGAGCGTTAAGCCTGGTGACGGCTACCCGCAGTTCCCGGCGTGACACGCGTTAGGCGGCGATGCGGAAATCTTGAATTTCGGCCGCAACCTGCGTTGGGCGTGGCAGAGCGCGGTCAAGTGCCAAAACAAATTTCTGCGCGCTAAAGCCAAAGTCGGCGTTGACGCGCTGGGTCGCGGCCTCGTTAAGGGCGCGGGCGATGAGCTTGAACCCCGTCATCATGAAAATCTGCTTCAAGCGCCGTGTCGCGAACACGGCCAGCAGCGCGCGAAATCGGAGCGCAACAGCGAGGCGCGTTTCGGGCTGGTCTGAAAAGCGCGTCCACAATTCCGCTTCGATGGCGCGGATATCCGCTTCACCGAGCCCTTTGTAGAGCGCGAGACCGTGGCCCTGGTCGATGGCAATACGCATCGCAACGGCAAGGTCGGCAGTCGTGACGGGCGGCACATCGGCCAAGTCGATAAAGCGGCTCATCGGCGTTTCTCCGGTACTCGTGGAATGGCTCAGGCTGCGGCGCGGAAAATGAAGGTGTCTTCGCTCTCGAAGCGTGGTGCTTCAACGGCCGTTGCAGGGCTGCCAAAAACGGCGAAGGGCGAGCCCGCGAGGACGATGATGTCCTTTGGGACTACGGCCCGAAAGTTCGAAATCGACTTCAACGCCCGACGAGGTCGGGGCGAAGGTTAATGAGGGAACCGCGCTGAAAGCGGTATTTGCGGCCGTCTTCGGCTGCGATAATGCCCACGCCGATATCGCCGCGGTATGTTGTGACCTGTCCGTACATGGCGTTCTCCTGATGTTGCGCGTTGCTGTTTGATTTGGACCTTCAAGTGGTCCGTCGCTGCATCATGGGGGAAGGTTCAAGGCCGCGCTGTTCCGGGCGGTACACTCCGCTCTGACAAAACAAAAAAGCCCGCCGCCATAGGGTTAACTTGTGGGATAAGGGTGGGAGACGCATGGAGCGCGTGCTGCTGCGAATGCGCTGCCGCCCTCCAGCGCAAAGGGGAAAAATTTGATGGACGAAACCACAATCGACCGCGCCGCCATGGCGCGGCTGGCAAAAGCATTGGTCTTCATCTGCGGGGCGGAGCATCCGGCAACAGTCGCGCTGCGCACCGCGGGTGAGAGCGGACTTGAAAAAGATATCAAAGCCGCGCGCACGCAATTTTTAAAACTCAAATCCTCCGACCGCCGCGCTGCGCTGACGATGCTGGAGGAGTGAGGGTGCAAAAAGCACGGCGGGTTAGGTTCGCGCTCTGCACTTGCGCGAGCCGTAATGCGCCGACTCTGCAGCAAACACCGGCGCAAGCCATGGTGCAATACGACCCGCCCGAGGCCGCAGGCCTCAAATCCAAACTAGCAGAACGGGTCTATTGCACCCGTCAATTCTTCGCTTTTCTATTGCGGGCTACGAGCTCTAAGCCATTGGACGCAACAGATGGGGGTGTCGCTGGATGGTCGCACAACACCCCCACCCCGGATCGCTTCGCGTCAATGCATGACGCGGTCCGGGGCAGGCTCTGATGCGCCGAGAATGAGTTAGACCGCGCATCGATAGCGCTGAAAGATTTGCGTTGCGCGCTCTAACTCATGGCGCATCTTCCTCCCCCCTCGAGGGGGAGGAGCGCCGCTCGCTCGCCGCCCCTTCGTCCGGGAACGCAAGCTGAGAGAGTTGCGCGCGCCTCTTCCCCCTCGTGCCGAAGGCGCGCCTTCGGCACGGGTGAGGGGGGAAGAAGATGCGTCCGTGGTTTAGACCGGCGTTCGCCGCTCAACACTCAAATTCAAGACGCCGGGCTAAGCCACTGGACGCATCAGATGGGGGTGTTGCGGGTGCGCTCCAATTCTTCCACAATCGATTGAACAACGCCATCGAGGCTTTGCATCACATCGTTGGACCAAAAGCGGATGACGCGGTAGCCTTCCACATTCAGCCATTGGGTCCGCCGCTTGTCATGTTCGATCTGATCACCAAGTGCATGATGACTTCCATCGACCTCAACGACGAGCTGGCGTTCGAGGCAAACAAAGTCGGCGATAAAGAGACCGATGGGATGTTGCCGGCGAAATCTGAAGCCGCTCACTTTGCGATCGCTGAGCGCCCGCCAAAGTTTGCGTTCCGGCACGGTCATCGTTTTGCGCAAATCGCGGGCACGCTCGTTGGCCATGGCGCGATTGTATGCGCGTGCGGTCGCCTAGAACACCCCCATCTGAAACGCCATCAGACTTAGCCGGACCATTCTTGGCGTGGCGGATTTCAGCGTTGGCCCGGCTAAGCCTGTGGCGTTTCTTCTTCCCCCCTGAAGGGGGAAGTGCGCCGTCCCCGACTTCCCTAACCCAGTTGCCTGTTGCCTGCTGCCCGCTGCCCGCTGCCTCTTCGTTAACCCGATTGCCTAATGCCGATTGCCGATTGCCCAATCCAAAAACCCATCAACCAAACCTCGACGTTCGCTTTCCCCGCGCACGCACATTCTGGCATACTCGTCTCACCTCGCCTCGGTTAGCGGCGGACAGTCTCGAGAGCGTCTCGATCTGGGGGTGGGGGCAGCGTGCGCGATCAGCACATACAAGGGCGTAACGTGCCCGAGTTTTTTCGCGTAGCGAACCGTATCCGGTGCTGTCCAGTTCATGACTGGAACATCCGGGCCCGCCGGCAGGAGGAGTAAGGTGCCTCCCACGCGGATACGGCCGGCAGAACAGCTGTCGTGGAGCGCGTCAAGGCGCCCGTTCTTTCTTCGGATCGACAGGCACCTGGTGCCAGCGCGCTCCACATCCGTTTTTTAAATCGCCGGTGGGCAGCCACGCGGCGCAGTGGACGGCTACCCGCACTCAAAACCGGCTTTGGTCCGATTGACCCCGTATTCGCGATCGGCCTACCGTTGTTCGAATGAAGCAAGGTGACGATGCCGGGCATTGCCCCCGCGACGGGAGACGTTGAGATGTCTAAGAAAAAAAAGAACGGCCGCAACAAGAACGGCAATGGCAACGGTCACGAAAAGAAGTCTGAGCCAGAACCGGCGTCACCCGCCGCGTCAACCGCCGCGCCCCCCGTTGGGTCAGCCGCCGCGATGACCTCAGCGCTGGCCGGGTCTTTGGCAACGCGCCGCGCGGCAACGCCCAAGAACAACTTCGCCCGCGACTTCTCACAAGTCGTCGCCGTTCTTATGCGCGCGCCCAATTACAAGAATTTGCGCATCGGCGATCTTGAATGGCTGGTGATACCGCCGCTCTTGGCTGGGCAGTGCCGCACAGCGCTTTCGCGCTTTTCGAAAGATGGACCCTTCGTTCCGGTGGCGGCGGCGCTGTGGGCTCGTGTCTCGGCGAGCGTCGATAAACGCTTGAGTGAAGAACTTGATAAGCCGCCGCTGCTCAGAGCTAGCGAGTGGACATCCGGCGACATCATCTGGCTGATCACGCTGGCCGGCGAGCCCAAGGCGCTCGCGGAATTCCTCCCGCAATTGCAGAAAGCCGATTTTAATGGGCGATCCGTCAAGATGCGCGTGCAGATGGCGGATGGAAAAACGGCGGTGCAGACGTTGACGGGGCTTGTGGCCGCAAAAGTCTAACGCCTAGCGTGCTTCCGGAAAAGTGGGAACCGGTTTTCCGGAAAGAAGCACGGCAAAACAAAGAGCTAGGGTCTGTCCTTGATTCAATCAAAACCGGACAGACCCTAGCGTGCTTCCGGAAAAGTGGGAACCGGTTTTCCGGAAAGAAGCACGGCAAAACAAAGAGCTAGGGTCTGTCCTTGATTCAATCAAAACCGGACAGACCCTAGCGTGCTTCCGGAAAAGTGGGAACCGGTTTTCCGGAAAGAAGCACGGCAAAACAAAGAGCTAGGGTCTGTCCTTGATTCAATCAAAACCGGACAGACCCTAGCGCAAAAAAAATACCGGCGCGAAAATTTCGCGCCGGTGCTCAACTCTGAAGTGCAGCGTTATTCCGACTTCTTGAAGAATGCGTCGGCGCGCATACCCGGCAAGAGCAACACGTCGCCTTCAAGATCGATCGTGACTTCGCGCACTTCGACGTCGGTTGGACGGCGTGCCCCGCGCAGCGCGAACTTGGGTGAGGCGAGGGTCGGCGCGAGTTCCGTCACGGTGCCGGAGAATTCCTTGCCCGGATAGGCGCCGCTCTTGATGATGACCTTGCCGCCGATTTTCACCTTCGACACGTCATGCTCGTCGAGTTCGGCCTTGAGGCGTACGACCGACATATCGCCGATGACGGCAAGGGCGAGTTCGGGCGAGGGAGAGACCATTTCGCCGGCCTTGGCGGGGAGCTGCAACACGGTGCCGGCTACGGGCGCGCGGATACGTGTCTTTTCCAGAAGCGCTTCGGCAACGGCGACATCCGAGCGTGAGGCCTGGAGTGCACTTTCGAGACGGCTTGGCGCTGGAACGTCGGCTTTGGCTTGCGCAACGGCGTAGCTGCCGCGTTCTTTTTGCAGCTTGTCGCGCGCGCTGGTGACGTTGCGGCGCGCGTCGGACACTCGGTCGGCCGAGCCGGAACCTGAGCGTTTTGCCTGCAACTCGTACTCGAGTTCGAAGCGGGCATTGGTCAATTGACGTTCGGCGTTGAATACGGCGTCTTCCGCTTTGCGTAGATCTTCGCGGGCCTTGTCGAGTGTTTGGGCGTCGCGCTCGCGTTTGCGGGACGACGCTTCGGTTTCAGCGGCTTGCAGGCGGGCGCGGGCTTCCTCGTCATCGAGGCGGATCAAGAGTTCGCCCTCTTCGACGGAATCGTTGGTTTTGATGGTCACTTCGGCGATGCGGCCAAGCAGTCCGGCGCCAACGCGGATCAATCCTGACTTGGGTTCAATACGGCCAGGGGCAGCAGCGATCCATGGCAATTCCGGTGGGGCGGTAGAAACGGCAGCGGCAACGGGCGCCGGTTTAGCAACAGCAGCTGGCGCTGGAGACGCGTCTTGGCCAATAAAACGGCCTATATTCATGGCGCCAAGCGCTCCGGCGCCTGCCGCGAGGGTCAACATAAGCAGAGAACTGCCCAAGCTCATGCGGCTCCGGGCAGGGCGGCCATCGGCATCGTCATCTGTGTTCGTCACGGCTGGTCTCCTCGAAAGACATAAAATGCAAGCACGGGGACGAAGGCTGATCCTTCATCTCTCATGAACCTAGGCTGCGTGCGGCGCGGGCGCTGTCCCACCGGTAACTTTCATAGCCGCACGACGCGAAATTCCCGGCCACGTTAGTCTTTTCCGCGGGACTCGCAAAGATGCAGTCGCCACGCCGGCAAAAAAGTTCAGGGCCTCATACGTCTAGGGCCTCAAACGTCTAAGGCCCAGGAGGGGGTGCTCCTGGGCCCTGGTCTGTCGTTCGAACCTGCTTCGAGGTTCAAGCTGCAGTCTTACTGGCAGATCTGTTGGAGCGTCCAACCCACAATCTTGCAGTCAGAGTGGCCGTTCGTGCACTTGCGGATCGGCAGGCGCTGGTAATCGCAATAAGAGTTGCCTGCGTGGCCCGAGTAACCGTGCAAGGCTTCTTTCGACTGGTAGGTTTCGATATAGAGCTGCTTGCGGCTGCCGCCGGCGTCGGCCGACGTGCTGGTCAGAAGCGATGTGCCGGCGATCGTTGTGAAGGCGGCTGCGAGAGCGAAAGTCTGGTTGATGGTGATCATGGCTTAAGTCCTCCTGGGGTGGGCCGCTCGGGCCCGGTTGATGTCTTATGAAGAGGACCTTACGCCCCGGCCGCCGGCTTGGCTGTTCCGGG
Source organism: uncultured Alphaproteobacteria bacterium (assembly GCA_963819605.1). Classification (GTDB taxonomy): domain Bacteria; phylum Pseudomonadota; class Alphaproteobacteria; order Rhizobiales; family Hyphomicrobiaceae; genus Hyphomicrobium_B. Next base: position 139,711 of record CAWFWU010000014.1, read on the forward strand.
CGGAACAGGGGCAAAAATTAATGGCCGCGCCCGCAGCGCCGCACGAATTGGGGCTGCAAATCGTTACACAAAATTGCTGAAATGACGCGACTTTGACGGATCGTCACGAAATCGCGAGGCTGAAACTTTGCACGCATCGCGGCCGTAACTCCTGGCATGGACCGCTTGTGGTTCACGATCATGCTCAGGAGATTTCAAATGAAGAACTATCTTAACACTGCCGTCCTTGCCGCAGCTCTGTTCGCTGGTGCCGCGTCAGTTGCCGTCACCGCTCAGGCAGCCAGCACGAGCGTCATGCACACCTACTGGATCGGCCGCTAAGCCAGACCTTGAAGTCATCTAGCCCAAATTTCAATCTGCACATTCGAAACAGGAGATACTCTATGAAGACGCTCATCGTTACTGCACTCGTCGCTATTTCGTCGCTGACCGCTACCGCCAATGCCGGCCTCATGATCGATGCCTCGCAGGGCCCGATCAAGATTACTGTCGATGGCGGCCGCTAAGCAGTAAAATCACACGAACGAGTATGGCGCGGGCGTGCATGCCGCCCCGCCACTCATAACCGGCAATCCATTTAATCCGCCAAATTATTCAGTTGGTGATCCCGCTCTCCCGCTCGAGCGTAGATGTGCTAGTATTTAGCCATCATGAGCAGGGAAACCAAAACGCAATGCGCAAAGCACTCGCAACCGTTATCAGCCTTGTGTCTTTGTGGGCCGCGCCCATGAGCGCCGCTGCCGCAGAATCCGCCGCCGGATCGGCTTACGATTTTTCTTTCACGTCGATCGACGGCAAGCCAATGCCGCTCGCCGATTGGCGCGGCAAGGTTTTGCTGGTCGTCAATACCGCTTCTTTTTGCGGCTTCACGAAACAGTACGCTGGGCTTCAGGCGCTATGGACGAAGTTTGAATCCAAGGGGCTCGTTATCGTCGGCGTTCCATCGAACGATTTCGGCGGCCAGGAACCGAAGGCCGAAGGAGAAATCAAGAAATTCTGTGAAGGCGCTTTTGGGATAACGTTTCCGTTGACCGATAAACAAGCCGTCACAGGACCGGGCGCACATCCATTTTACAAATGGGCGGCCTCAGCTGCAGGTGAGGGCGGCGCACCGGGATGGAACTTTCATAAGTATCTGATCGGAAAAGACGGGCGCCTCTTGCGCTCGTTCTCTTCCCGCATGGCGCCTGAGTCAGAGGACCTAACCCGCGAAATCGAAAACGCCTTGGCCAGGGCGGCCGCTACTGCCCATTAAGGGCCGGTGTTGGGTGAGGGAGCCGTGGCGGAATGGCGCTATTGTATGCGCCGGTATGGCAGAGCGCCGAGAACTGGGTTAGCAGAGGCGCAGTGGTAGACTGAGCCAGACCATTCCAGGCCGCCTCGCCAGACCAAACATCGGTAATATCACGCGCAATGAAACCGCAGTGAAACAAATGAAATCCACGTTCACCCGCCGTCAGGTCTTGCATGCGGCATCGGGCTTCGCGCTTGCCGCAAGCGTTACGCAGAATCCGGCATTGGCTTGGGCCCTTTCGGGATTGGACGCATCAGAACTCGCCACCGCCGTTCCATTCTCATTTGAAGATCTGCAGAGCCGGGCTGCGAAACTCGCTCGTTTGCCCTACACACGGCCCGTTGTTCCTTCGCCCGAAACTCTTGGCGAGATCGACTACGACCAGTTTCAGAAAATCCGCTTCCGTCCGGAAAAGAGCGTGAAGCTCGACCGCGACGGTCGCTTGCCGGTTCAGCTCTTTCACCTCTCCAAGCACGCAACCGAGCCGGTCCACCTGCACGTCGTCGAGGCCGGGACGTCGCGCGAAATTATTTACAGCTCCAAATTGTTCGACAGCCCATCCGGCCATCCTGCACACAAGCTGCCGGACGGCGCGGGTTTTGCCGGGTTCCGCGTGATGGCACCCGATCTCAAGACCGATTGGTTCGCAGCCGTCGGTGCGTCGTACTTCCGCTCATCAGGCCCCTACAACCAGTATGGGCTCTCGGCGCGCGGCATTGCCATCGACACGGCCATGCCGCATCCGGAAGAATTTCCGCGCTTTAGTCACTATTGGATTGAAGGCGGCAGCAATGCGCGCACGCCATTGACGATTTATGCGCTGCTCGATGGGCCAAGTCTCACGGGTGCCTACCGCATGACGCTCGAACGGTTGACGGATGCGCGTGACGTGCACCGGATCGTTATGGAGATCGACTCTGTACTATTTGCTAGAAAGGACGTCGCGCGGCTTGGCGTTGCGCCATTTTCCAGCATGTTCTGGTACGGAGAAGCGAGCCGCAAACAATCAGCCGACTGGCGTCCGGAAATTCACGACAGCGACGGGCTTTCGGTGCTGACGGGATCTGGTGAGCGCATCTGGCGGCCTATCAACAATCCACCGAAAGTGATAACGAGCGCCTTCATCGACAAGGACGTGCAAGGCTTCGGCTTGCTACAGCGCGACCGCGATTTCGTGCACTATCTCGACGATGGGGTGTTCTACGAGCGCCGCCCCTCCGTTTGGGTCGAGCCGTTGGACAAGTGGGGTGAGGGCGCTGTCCACCTTGTCGAAATACCAACCGACGACGAAACCTTCGACAATATCGTTGCCTATTGGGCGCCAGCGGAACCTTTCAAGTCCGGTCAGACCCGCCGCTTCCGCTACCGTTTGACATGGCTCGACGAGCCACCGTTTCCTGAAGGCGTGGCGCGCGCCACAGGAACTTGGACCGGCATGGGCGGCAGACCCGGGTTCAAACGGCCCGATGGCGTCCGCAAATTCGTCATCGATTTTCAGGGCAAGGTTTTCGAAGGCTTAGGCCGCGACGATGGCGTCGAACTGGTTGTCACCGCCTCGCGTGGTGAGGTCTCGAATTCCTATAATCACCCCGTCGTCGATCAACGCGAGCGCTGGCGGTCTTTCTTTGATATCAAGGCCGACGGCACTGAGCCCGTTGATCTGCGCGCGTTTCTCCGCAAAGGGAGTGTGGCGCTGACGGAAACGTGGATATCGCAATATTTTCCCTAACCGGGGTCATATCAGCGGTCGTTTGCGAACACGTGAGAGTTTGCGTGAGAGCCTCCGACAGCTGCTCCATAGTATTCGCGGGAAGCAACAGTCCGCCGTTTTCCCGCGACAGGCAAGACAACGCGCGAAACGAGCGCGGGTGCAGCCGGAATGCGATGACATGGATGGTCAGCCGATGGGCTTTCGATTTCAGTTCATGCGCGATCTGGCACGGATAGCGCCCGCAATTTTCATCGCCGTCCGTCAGGAGCACGATGACGGCGGGTTTCTTTGTATAGTCTAGCGCGACCGCTGCTGCTTCGACTGCAGACGAAAGCGGCGTCTCGCCTTCAGTCTTGGTTTTGTCGATTGCGGCAAGGATTTCCTCGCTTGCATTGGTATGAGGCGTAACTTCGAGTGAAAGTTTCTGGCATCGTGCATTATCGCCCGGGCCATAAATGACCAAGCCAAGATTGCGGCTTTGGGCGGCAAGAGGAATGACTTGATGTGCAGCCGCCCGCGCGAGGTCCATACGCGTTGCGCCTGATTCAGTTGGTTGGCTCATGGAACCGGAAGAGTCGAAAACGATGATAGCATCGTCCCGGCATGTGACGCGGTCTTCGGCGGGTGCGGCGCTGGTGGACATCACGGCCAACAGCAGCGCGCAGAACACCGCGCGTTTCCGAAATCCAATTCCAATCCAATGTGCCATGCTGATGCCCCGCACTACGAACGCAGTTTACGTACGCTTGGGGCTTGGCGCTAGATCAGAATGACTCAGAGGGAAATGGAGGGGCGAAACTCGATAGCCCGTTTCAGATCAGCGAGGTCCGAGGCGAGTTGGCGGCGCAGTAAGGGCTTAAGAAGAATGGCAATCGGTGAGAATACATGCGCCATCCGGGTGATGGGGCGGCCCGAGAATGTGAGTGTCATTTCGGTCGCAAGGCCCGCGCCTTTAAACTCGTGTGCCGCACGATAACGGGTGCCGTGATTGTAGGCTGTCAGCACAAAGCGGTTGGGCGGATCGAATTCGGCAAAGACCATGTCTTCGGTGGCGAGCCGGCCATGCATGCGGCGCGTCTCGCGAAAGCGCGTACCGGCGCCGATTGGGTCGCGGGTCAAGATCTCGGTGCTCTCGATGCCGGAAATAATACCTGGCCACGCTTTGACATCAGTCGCGATGGCGAAAGCGAGTGCCGGTTGAGCGTTGACAATCTGGCTGACTGAAATCTTCATCGCGGAAGTCCAGACTTCCAAAAGTGGAATTCAAAAAATTACTTTAGCAAAGGCTCAGACACAGGGCTGCAATAAACGATCCGGGTCACCGTGACGGCCCGGTTTCAACCGGCAATTCATTTCCTTCAAGACCCCACTCGGCCCAAGAGCCGTCGTACACGGCGGCATTTGTCTGTCCAAGCACCGCGAGTGCTAGCGCAAGCATTGAGGCCGTGACGCCGGAGCCGCAGGTATTGACCACCGGTTTGGTGACTTCGATACCCACGCTCTTGAAGAGTGCGCTGAGGTCTTCTGAAGATTTCAGGGTGCCGTCGGCATTCAAGAGCGTCGAGGATGGAATATTCTTGGAGCCTGGAATGTGGCCCTTGCGCAGCCCGGCGCGGGGTTCATCGTCCCGGCCTTCAAATCGTCCTGCGGGCCGGGCGTCAACGATTTGCGCGCCGGACTTTTTGATCAAGGTTTTCATATCGTCGAGGTCGCGGATGATCTCCGTGTTCTGGAGCGGCGTGTAGTGCCGTTCGGAACGTTTGGGCGGCTGGCCGTCGTCGAGTGGCCGTCCCTCGGCCTTCCATTTCTTGAGCCCGCCATTCAGCACGGCGACATCTTGATGTCCCATGGCCCGGAAGGTCCACCAGACGCGGGCCGCCGAGAATATGCCGCTGGTATCGTAGACGACGATACGGGCGCCGTCGCCGATGCCCATCTTTTTCATGCGCGAGGAAAACTTGACCGTTGAGGGCAGCATATGCGGCAGGGCGGATTTTTCGTCCGACAGGTCGTCTATATCGAAGAAGATAGCGCCGGGGATATGCTCGCCCAGGTATTCGGCGCGAGGATCGCGTTTGGCGGTCGGAAGATGCCAGCTGCCATCAAGGACGATGAGGTCGGGGGAATCGAGATGGCTTTGCAGCCAATCGGTCTCTACGATCCAATTTTTGGCAGTCTTCGGCAAATGAACCCCCAATTTGGGCCGCGAGATAAAGTCTCCGGCCAGACCAGCACATAGGCAAAAGTTAACCGGCCTGCAAGGATCACCTTCGTGTGATGAAAAAGTACACTTTGACCCCCTCCTAATAGCGGATGTCTCAAAATCGTCCGCCCATTTACCTGGAATTAAGACGCCCACCCTCAAAGTCGCTTTGCAAACTTAGAAGTCTGCAGGCGTCCGGATAATCGCGTGCCTGTCCAAATGAGGGACTTAGCCAATGAATACGAACCTTATGGCTGGCATTGCCCTGGCAGCACTTTCGACCGCTGCCTCGCTTGTTGGCACCGCTTCAGCCGCAGATCTCGGTGGCGCCCCTCAGGGCGGCTCGATGAAAGACGGCTACGTCCAGCCGATGCCGGAAATCGTTCGCGGCGCTTCTGGCCCCTGCTATTTCCGCGCTGACGTCGGGTATTCGAATTCGACCGATCCGTCTATCAACTGGGCCCAAACCGACCCAGTCTCCGGTGACTATTTGACGTCGGACGTGACGACACTCAGCTACGATAATTCGTGGTTCGGTGAAGTAGGTGCCGGTTGCGGTTCGGGTTCGCGCGGTCTGCGCGGCGAATTGATGTTTGGTCTGCACGGCGGCCGCAAGATCGATGGTGAGCCGGCAACCGCTTGGTACGATCCAGATGGCGCAGGCCCGGTTGCACCGGAAGATGATCCGCTGCACACGACGATCAAGTCGTACACCGCCATGGTCAATCTCTATAAGGACCTCGGCAAATACGGTAATATGACCCCGTATGTCGGCGCTGGCGTCGGTGCATCTTACAACATGGTTGATGACGTCTATTTCACGGGCAACCCGGCCCTCGTCAACCGTATCCACGGCGACCGCGATCTGTCGTTCGCCTGGGCACTGATGGCGGGCGTCGGCTACCAGGTGTCTGATCGTGCCATCCTCGACTTCGGATATCGCTACCTCGACCTGGGCTCGGCAAACTCTGAGCGTTCGGACTCGGCCGGCTTTGTTAATCCACGCGTCGATTTCGACGATCTCTCGGCTCACGAAATCAAGATTGGTCTGCGCTACCACTTCGGTGAAACGAACTGCTGCCAGACCGAATACGCACCTATGAAATAATCGGCTGCTCCCTCAGCCCCGGACTAATCAAGTTTAATCAGCACAAAAAATGAAAAAGCCGGGCCTTCGGGTCCGGCTTTTACTATTTCCGCATTGGATGCTGCGCGCTTTAGGCAGCGTGGCAGGCGCTTTGCAGGGTGACCTCTCGACCCTTTGGCCGGCATTACGGACAAAGCGGGTTCGAAAGGCCCTGGCTTATGATCCTTAAACTTTTCTCGGTCGCGATCTTCGGCGTCCTAGCAGCTTTTTCTGTCACTCTTTACATGGACGATGCCCTTATTGGGGCATTGATTCCTGCGGTTTCCGCATGCGCCATCATGGCCCTCTACAACAGTTAGGCAGGCGTGCTGGGCTGACTCAGCGTTCCTTAGGAGCGCGGGGGACCGGGAATTTGGATCGGCCGCCGGAAAGGCAGAGATAGCGCGGTTTATCGTTGCTTTTGGCCACTGCCGACTTATATGAAAGGTCATCTCCTTCCCTCGCTTTGGCCAGGGCGGCCCCTTCGCTTGAGTGCGGCGGGCTGTTTTGGCCGATTTGGCGGGTGCGGGGTCAAAACGGATATGCTAGGGCGCTGACGCGCTTCGTGTGTTCTTTGAGGCGCGGTAAGCGGGCGTGGCGGAACTGGTAGACGCACTGGATTTAGGTTCCAGCGGCGCAAGTCGTGGGGGTTCAAATCCCTCCGCCCGCACCATATTGACTGACGGTATTCAACTGTTCAACGAGAGTTCGAGCGAGACAAAGATGCAAGTTACGGAAACGGGTAGAGACGGTCTAAAGCGCACCCTCAAGGTGGTTGTAGCAAAAGCCGAACTCGGCGAACGCTTTATGGGCCGCCTTGACGAGATCAAGGATCGCGTTCAGCTCAAAGGGTTCCGCAAAGGCAAAGTCCCCGTTCCGCATCTGAAAAAGGTCTATGGCAAGTCGCTGATGGCGGAAGTCTTGGAAGAGGCCGTCAAGGATACAAGTCAAAAGGCCATCAAGGAGCGCAATGAGCGTCCGGCCGGTCAGCCCAAGATCGAACTCGTCGATGCCGAAAATGGTGCTGTCGATCGCATCATCGCAGGCGACGAAGATCTTGCCTATTCGATGTCTTTCGAAGTCCTGCCGCCTATCCCGCTCGCTGATTTCTCAAGCTTCAAGATTGAGCGCCTGTCCGCAGACGTGAGTGATGCCGACATCGAAAAAGCCATGGGTGAATTGGCCGATCGCAACATCTCATTTGACGCGGAAGAAGGCCGCGCCGCGATTGAAGGCGATATGGTGACGATGGCTTTCACGGGCCGCATCGATGGAGAAGAGTTCGAGGGCGGCGCTTCTGAGAGTGCCAGTCTCGTCATCGGCCGCGGTCAATTCATCCCGGGCTTTGAAGACGGCCTCAAGGGCATCAAAGCCGGCGAAGAGCGCGCAATCGAAGCGACCTTCCCGGAAGAATACCAGATGAAAAACTTGGCCGGGAAGACCGCCAAGTTCGACGTCAACGTCAAGGCAGTTTCAAAGCCGTTGAAGCCGGAGATCGATGACGCGTTCGCGGCAGGTCTTGGTGCCGAGAACCTTGCCAACCTGAAAGAGCTTGTCGGCGCCCAGATCAAGAAGGAATACGATGGCGCCGCGCGCATGAAATTGAAGCGCGAACTTTTGGACGAACTCGACCGGGCACACACGTTTGAATTGCCCGCTTCGCTGGTTGATTTCGAGTTTTCCAATATCTGGAATCAATTCGAGAATAATCTCAAGGCGACCAACAAGACGATTGCCGACGAAGGCAAAAGCGAAGACGAGGTGCGTGCGGAATACAAGACGATTGCCGAGAGGCGCGTGCGTCTCGGGCTCGTCGTTGGTGAAATTGGTGAAAAGAACAAGATCGGCGTCAGCCAGGACGAACTGCGCGGCGCCTTGATCGAGCAGGCCCGCCGCTTCCCCGGCCAGGAAAAGATGGTCTACGAATACTATGAGAAAACGCCGGGGGCGCTGGCCGAGCTCCGCGCTCCGATTTTCGAGGATAAGGTCATCGATTTCATCGCCAATGCCGCGACAATCGAAGAAAAGAAAGTTTCCAAGGATGAGCTTTTCAAGCGAGTTGAGGAAGCAACACAAAAGTAGTTGAAGAGACGCGCTGGCCGCCTTCGCGCCGTCGCAAAGTACGCTATTGATGGCTTGTCACCGCGCCGCCAGGATCTCGTTCGGATCCTGCCCGCAGAGCGGACAAGAAACATAAGGGAAGACCTGACGATGCGCGATCCGATCGCTACTGTGACGAACACCTTCTGGCCGATGGTTGTGGAACAGACGACGCGCGGCGAGCGCGGCTATGACCTTCCCTCGCGTCTCTTGAAGGAGCGCATCATTTTCGTGACGGGTCCCGTGGAAGATCACATGTCCGCGTCGATCTGCATGCAGCTGCTGTTTCTTGAAGCCGAAAATCCCAAGAAAGAGATTTCCATGTACATCAACTCGCCAGGCGGCGTGGTGACAAGCGGCATGGCGATCTACGACACCATGCAGTTCATCAAGCCGCCGGTTGCAACTTTGTGCATCGGGCAAGCCGCGTCCATGGGATCGCTGTTGCTCTGCGCCGGCGCCAAGGACATGCGCTTTGCACTGCCGAACGCACGAATCATGGTGCACCAGCCATCGGGCGGCTTTTCGGGCCAGGCATCCGACATCGAGCGGCACGCAGAAGACATCGTCAAGATGAAGCGCCGTCTGAACGAGGTGTACGTCAAGCACACTGGGCAAACTTACGAAAAAATCGAAAGAACGCTGGACCGCGATCACTTTATGACCGCAAGCAAATCCTGCGATTTCGGGCTCATCGACAAGGTGCTGAATTCTCGCGACGAAGTTGAGGGTGGTCTGTTCGAAGGCAAGGCCACGTAATATGCTCCAAGCGGGCTCTGCAACGCGATGTCGCGCTCGTTATAAAAGCTGTGCATACTGACACGAGAACAAACGCTGCACAGTCCCTAACTCGTGACGCGGCGAGGTCAGAATTAACCCGGAAATCACCACGTTGAGCGGTGTTGCCTGGAACGTGTCTGAAGTGTGGCAATAGCGCCGCTTTACCCTTAAGCTGCAGTGGCTGCTATTAATCCATTCTTGATCTGGTGAACGCTAGCGTGTTCAGATCGTCGTATAAAAGAGTCCAGGTGCCTTGCGGCTGGCAAAGTCGCGTGCCCTGTGTAGGGGGCCAAAGGGAGAACGTCCGGGCTGGGCGGTTTTTCCAAACATTGTGAGACTGGAATGGCTCAAGAGAAAAATACCCTCTACTGCTCCTTCTGCGGCAAGAGCCAGCATGAGGTCCGAAAACTTATTGCCGGTCCGACGGTGTTCATCTGTGATGAATGCGTCGAGCTATGCATGGACATTATCCGCGAGGAGAACAAGAACACTCTTGTCAAATCGCGCGATGGCGTTCCGAGCCCGCAGGAAATCTGCGGCGTGCTTGACAGCTATGTGATCGGTCAGTTCCACGCCAAGCGGGTACTCGCGGTCGCGGTTCACAATCACTACAAGCGCTTGAACCACGCATCCAAGAATAACGATGTTGAACTCGCGAAGTCGAACATCTTGCTCGTCGGTCCGACGGGTTCGGGCAAAACGTTGCTTGCGCAGACTTTGGCGCGCATCCTCGATGTGCCGTTCACGATGGCCGACGCAACGACGCTGACCGAAGCTGGTTATGTCGGTGAAGACGTCGAAAACATCATTTTAAAACTTCTGCAGAGTGCCGACTACAACGTCGAGCGGGCTCAGCGCGGCATCGTCTACATCGACGAAGTCGATAAGATCTCGCGCAAGTCCGACAATCCCTCGATCACGCGCGATGTCTCTGGCGAAGGCGTGCAGCAAGCACTCCTCAAGATCATGGAAGGCACCGTTGCCAGCGTTCCACCGCAGGGCGGACGCAAACATCCGCAACAGGAGTTCCTGCAGGTCGATACGACCAATATTCTTTTCATCTGCGGCGGCGCATTTGCTGGGCTGGAAAAAATCATTTCGCGCCGCGGCAAGGGTTCGTCGATTGGCTTCTCGGCCAAGGTCACGGGTCCCGATGAGCGGCGTACGGGCGAAATCTTGCGCCAAGTCGAGCCGGAAGACTTGCTGAAGTTCGGATTGATCCCCGAATTCATTGGCCGCTTGCCGGTGATCGCGACGCTCGAAGATCTGGATGAAACAGCGCTCGTGCAAATCCTGACAGACCCAAAGAACGCGCTCGTCAAACAATATCAGCGCCTCTTCGAGATGGAGGACGTAAAACTCACGATTACGGTCGATGCCTTGAAGTCCATCGCGCGCAGGGCGATTGAACGAAAGACCGGTGCGCGTGGCCTGAGATCAATCATGGAAGCGATTTTGCTCGACACCATGTACGATCTGCCGCAGCTCAAAGGGGTCGAAGAGGTCGTTATCGGGCCCGAAGTCGTCGATGGCGCGGCTCGTCCGCTTAGAATTTATTCTGATCGTGCGGAAGAGAAGGGTTCGACAGCCTAATTCCGGTGTGGCTCCCGGACCTGAATTGGCACAATTATGAACACTTGATATCGGGGCTGCGGTCCCCATTTGTCGGGAGGGAGATTAACCAGCAGGCTGACGGAGTAATGTCTCCGAAGCCGGGCTATAAGGTCTTCCAGTGCGTGCCGCGCGCGAGACGTCCTGTGAGCCGCCTCAAAAGGGGCTCCCGGACAGGTCGCAAGTGGAACGAAGCGTGCAGTGCGGGCGCGCGAGAAGCGTTTGATCGTTCAAGTGTTCCGGATTCTTCCGGACCAGATTGGGTAATGAAATGAGCGAAGAAAAAAAGACCAAAGAGAAGGCAAGCAGCAAGGAGCTGTATCCGGTCCTGCCGTTGCGCGACATCGTGGTCTTCCCCTACATGATCGTGCCGCTGTTCGTAGGCCGCGAGAAATCCATTGCCGCGCTCGAAGAGGTCATGCGCGCCGATAAGCAAATCCTGCTTGCCGCGCAGAAGAACGCTGGCGATGACGATCCGGCAACGGACGCCATTTATGAGATCGGTACGCTCGCGTCCGTGTTGCAGCTGTTGAAGCTGCCGGACGGCACCGTGAAGGTGCTGGTCGAAGGCAGCGCGCGTGCGAAGGTCGTCAAGTACACCGAGAACGCCAATTATTTCGAAGCCGAAGTAGAGCGCGTGGCTGAGCAGCCGGGCGCGAAGGACGAACTTGAAGCGCTCGCGCGCTCTACGGTTTCGCAGTTCGAAAGCTACGTGAAACTCAATAAGAAGGTTTCGCCAGAGGTTCTCGGTACGGTTAGCCAGATCGAGGATTACTCGAAACTCGCCGACACGATTGCGTCGCACCTCGCGGTCAAGATTTCCGACAAGCAGGACGTGCTCGAAACGGCAACCGTTTCCGAGCGGCTTGAACGCGTCTACACGCTCATGGAAAGCGAAATCTCGGTCCTTCAGGTCGAGAAAAAGATCCGCTCGCGCGTCAAGCGCCAGATGGAGAAGACGCAGCGCGAGTATTATTTGAATGAGCAGATGAAGGCCATTCAGAAGGAACTCGGCGATACGGACGAGCGCGATGATATCGCCGAGTTCGAAGAAAAAATCGAAAACACCAAGCTGTCGAAGGAAGCCAAGGACAAGGCGCTCGCTGAGTTGAAGAAGCTCAAGCAGATGAGCCCGATGTCGGCCGAAGCAACAGTTGTGCGCAACTATCTCGATTGGCTCTTGTCGATTCCTTGGGGGATCAAGGGCAAGGTCAAGAAGGACATCGTTGAAGCCCAGCAGATCCTGGATCTCGAGCACTATGGCCTCGAGAAGGTCAAGGAACGCATCCTTGAGTATCTCGCAGTTCAGGCACGCACCAACAAGCTGAAGGGGCCCATCCTGTGCCTCGTCGGCCCGCCCGGTGTCGGCAAGACCTCGCTTGGCAAATCTATTGCGAACGCCACGGGCCGAGAATTCGTGCGTATGTCCTTGGGTGGCGTCCGCGACGAAGCGGAAATCCGCGGCCACCGGCGAACTTATATTGGCTCGATGCCCGGCAAAGTCATCCAGTCGATGAAGAAGGCGAAGCGCACCAATCCGCTTTTCCTCTTGGACGAAATCGACAAGATGGGCCAGGACTTCCGTGGCGATCCGGCGGCCGCTTTGCTTGAGGTCTTGGACCCCGAGCAAAACAGCACGTTTAACGACCATTATCTCGAAGTCGATTACGACTTATCGAACGTGATGTTCGTGACGACGGCGAATACGTTGAACATACCGCCGGCCCTTATGGACCGCATGGAAATCATCCGTCTCGCCGGTTACACGGAAGACGAAAAACTGGAAATTGCCAAGCGCCATCTTCTGGCAGGCCAGGTTACCGCCCATGGCTTGGAAGCCGGCGAGTGGATCGTCGAAGATTCCGCGATCCAGGAAATCATCCGCCGTTACACGCGGGAAGCTGGCGTGCGTTCACTTGAGCGCGAAATCGCCAAGCTTGCGCGTAAAGCGGTGAAGGAAATCCTGACCTCGTCGAAGACGTCGATCACAGTCAATGCCGCCAATGTCCATGAATACCTCGGCGTGCCGAAGTATCGCTATGGCGAAGCCGAACTCGAAGATCAGGTCGGTATCGTTACGGGCCTGGCCTGGACGGAAGTCGGCGGCGAGCTATTGACCGTTGAAGGCGTCATGATGCCGGGCAAAGGCAAGATGACGGTGACGGGCAATCTGCGCGACGTGATGAAGGAGTTGATCCAGGCTGCGAACGCTTATGTGCGCGCGCATTCGCCAGAGTTCGGCATTCACCCCTCGCTGTTTGAAAAGCGCGATATCCACGTGCACGTGCCGGAAGGCGCGACGCCGAAGGATGGTCCGTCGGCCGGCGTTGCCATGGCAACCGCTATCATTTCCGTCTTGACCGGAATTCCTGTCCGCAAGGATATCGCCATGACGGGCGAGATCAGTTTGCGCGGCCGGGTACTGCCGATCGGCGGCTTGAAAGAGAAGCTCTTGGCGGCGCTGCGCGGCGGCATCAAGACCGTCATCATTCCGGAAGAGAACGCCAAAGATCTGGCTGAGATCCCGGCCGAAGTGCAGAAGAAAATGGACATCATTCCAGTGGCTCGTCTGGAAGACGTGCTGAAGCTTGCTTTGGTGCGTATGCCAGAGGCCATCATTTGGGACGAGGCGGCCGAAGAAGCAGCCGCTCTCGCAGCCAAAGAAGCCGAGAAAGACAAAGGCGGCTCGCGCGTCACCGCACATTAAGCTGCCGCGATCACTCAACTTTCGAGCATCCGAACCCCCGCACCCTCAAGGTGTGGGGGTTTTTGTCGCGGGGAGCACAAGGTGGACATTTTGACCGCATTTGAGGCCTGTTTTCAGGCTTTTCCCCCTTGACGGAGGGGGGGATTGGGCGCTTGTAAGCGGCTTCCAATAGCGGCCGGAACCCCTCGAACGGCCGCCTCTAGCCAGACGGCTGTGAGTTGAGGAAATTTTTCCCGAAGCCATAGGACGGTACACATGAGCAAGAAAGACCTTATCGACGCTGTTGCAAAGGACTGTGAGCTGACGAAGGAGAAGGCCAGCAGCGTAGTTGACGCCGTGCTCGCCCATATTCGCGGCGCCATGAAACAGGGCCAGGAAGTTCGTATTCCGGACTTCGGCACCTTCAAAGTGACCGCCCGCAAGGCGCGCGAAGGCCGCAACCCGGCAACGGGCATGACCATCCAAATCCCGGCCTCTAATGTGCCGAAATTCACGCCCGCCAAGGGCTTGAAAGAAGCACTGAACTGAGCTGTTGAGCAAGCTTTACATTCTACGGCGCGCCTGGTGACGGGCGCGTCTTTGTTTATGGATGAGCGAATAGTGAGTGACGAATAGCGAATAGACGTTGCGGTCCCTATTGGCTATTCGCTAAGAACTACCCGCACACTTGGGAGGTTAGCTCAGCGGTAGAGCGTCTCGTTTACACCGAGAATGTCGGGGGTTCGATCCCCTCACCTCCCACCAGCATTTGGGCAGCAGCCGGCAACAAGCAGCCGCTACGTGTTGCCGTCATCAGGACAGTCTTTCGATCAAACCTCTGAATTGAGGGCACTCCGCTGCTGCCTGTGCTGCCTTCGAGCTACCCCAACCGAGGACTCCCAATGACAATTTCCATGTATCAGGCCTCCGTGCCCGCATTCGTCAGGATGCTCAATCAGCTCGACGCAATGCTTGACAAGGCGGCGGCGCATGCGGCGGCCAAGAAGATCGACCCGCTCGTGCTGACGGGCGCCAGGCTTGCACCCGACATGTTTCCACTGTCGCGGCAGATCATGATTGCCTGCGACTTCTGCAAGGGTGCCGTTTCCCGTCTTGCAGGAAAAGACGTGCCGAACTGGCCGGATACCGATACTACGTTCCCCGAACTGAAGGCGCGCATCGCCAAAACGTTGGAGCATGTCAAAAGTTTCGAGGCGGGCGGCATCGATGGTAGTGAAACGCGCCAGATTAAGATCAAGGCAGGCACGCGCGAGATGGAATTCCAGGGGCGCGATTATCTGACCTACTTCGTGCTCCCGAACCTGTATTTTCACTCTACAGCCGCCTACGCTATCTTGCGCCATAACGGCCTCGAACTCGGCAAGAGCGATTTCATGGGTAGTCTTTGAGGGAGCGGGAACCGATGAGTATTTCGATGCATAAGGCCGCAGTGGCGTCGTTTCAAAAGCACCTCCACGCGCTCGACGGTATTCTGGACAAAGCTGCGGCTTTTGCCGAGGCGAAGAAAATTGATCCGGCCGTGCTGCTCGCTGCACGGTTGTATCCCGACATGTTCAACCTGAAAAGGCAGATCCAGGAGGCGTGCACGTTCGCGAGCACCGCAACGGCGCGCCTCGCAAGCCTGCCCATTCCCTCGCCCGCAAATGATGAGGCGACAATTGCGGACCTAAAATCGCGTATTGCCGCGACGCTGGCGTTTCTCGAAACCGTCATGCCCGATCAAATGGCGGACTCAGGAGCGAAGTCCTACACTTTGAAAGTTGGCCCGAACGAAATGACCTTTACGGGCGAGGATTACCTGATGCACTTCGTGCTGCCGAACTTCTATTTCCACTGCACAACTGCCTACGGCATCCTGCGTCACAACGGACTTGGCATCGGCAAGCGGGATTTTATGAGAAGGACGTTGTTTTGTTTGGAGGGCCGCCATTCTGGTTTTTTGGCCGGCTCAATCGCCGGAACTTCCCGCTTTATGGGCGGGTCTGAATGGCAGCTTGACGGGGAGGGGCGGTTCACGTATTCCCAGCCCTCGTGACCGCGGGCGCAACATCCCATAAAATTGGGTGCGCCCGTCTCGTATTGGAATGCGGGAGTAGCTCAGTTGGTTAGAGCGCCGCCCTGTCACGGCGGAGGCCGCGGGTTCAAGTCCCGTCTCTCGCGCCATTCCTTTGTGTCACGCCGCTGATCCTCGCTCCGCACGGGCAAGCCTCTGAGGGTGCGGTTATGCGAGTTTGAGCTTTTGTCCGCCTTGCAGCGCAATAGACGCCGGGGTACCACGGGCCTATGATTTGGCGCCTGATTCAAATTGAGTCAGGGCGCGCGGGCCAGGACCGGACCATATGAGCGAACTCTTCACCCAATATCTGCCGATCATTATTTTCCTCGGCGTCGCGCTGTTTATAGGCGGCGCATTGATGCTGGCGCCGTTCCTGATCGCGGTGAACAATCCTGATCCTGAAAAAGTCTCGGCTTACGAATGCGGCTTCGCCGCCTTCGATGACGCGCGCATGAAATTCGACGTGCGCTTCTATCTGGTCTCGATCCTGTTCATCATCTTCGACCTCGAAATTGCGTTCCTGTTTCCCTGGGCTGTCGCCTTCAAGGAAATCGGCGCTTTCGGCTTCTGGTCGATGATGATTTTTCTCGGCGTCCTCACAATCGGCTTCATCTATGAGTGGAAGAAGGGTGCGCTCGAATGGGAGTGATCCGCGAGAACGACGCGCAGCTTTTCGACCGCGTGTTCGATAAAGCGCGCGAGGGGGCGGGCGGTGGTGTAGCTTTGCCCTCCGGCATCATCAAGCCGGACGATCCGTTTTTCGGCGCCGTCAATAATGAACTCGCCGACAAAGGCTTCCTTGTCACCACGACTGACGATCTCATCAACTGGGCGCGCACGGGTTCGCTCATGTGGATGACGTTCGGCCTCGCGTGCTGCGCTGTCGAGATGATGCAGGCTTCCATGCCGCGCTATGATCTCGAACGTTTTGGTTTCGCGCCGCGCGCATCACCCCGCCAGTCCGACGTCATGATCGTGGCTGGCACGCTGACCAACAAAATGGCGCCCGCCTTGCGCAAGGTCTACGACCAGATGCCCGAGCCGCGCTATGTGATCTCGATGGGCTCGTGCGCCAACGGCGGCGGCTACTATCACTACTCGTATGCCGTCGTGCGCGGCTGCGATCGCATTGTGCCGGTCGATATCTACGTGCCTGGCTGCCCGCCGACGGCTGAAGCGCTGCTTTACGGCGTACTGCTGCTGCAACGGAAGATCAGGCGGACAGGCACAATTGAGAGGTAGTTGAGACGGGAACCGTAGGTTGGGTTAGGCTGCTGCGCGGTTGCTTTGTGGGCAACCGAAGCGCAAGAAGAAGCGGCCGTAACCCAACAATCAAGACCTCATTCAACCAACGCAAAGTCGTTGGGTTACGCGCGGAATGTAGATAACGCATCGACTTCAAGGAAAGTGGCCGCGCTAACCCAACCTACCAGTGAAGACAAGATCGATGACAAACACTCTCGAAATGCTCGGCTCGCACATCGCAGGCAAGATGGCGTGCAGCAGTTCTATTGCCCACGGCGAACTGACACTGTTCGCTGAAGCCGCAAACATTGCCGAAATCCTGAAATTCCTCCGCGACGACATGAATTGCCAGTTCGCCGTTTTGATCGACATCTGCGGCGTTGATTATCCCGAGCGCGAAAAGCGTTTCGAGGTCGTCTATCATTTGCTGTCGCCGCGTTTGAACCAGCGCATCCGCGTCAAGATTTCAACCGACGAGGCGACACCTGTCGCGAGCGTCAACGACATTTTCCCGGCCGCAAATTGGTTCGAGCGCGAGGCCTACGATATGTACGGCATCCGCTTTACCGGACACCCGGATTTGCGCCGCTTGCTCACCGACTACGGCTTTCAAGGCTATCCACTGCGCAAGGACTTCCCGCTGACGGGTTATGTCGAAGTTCGCTACGACGACGAAGCCAAGCGCGTGGTCTATGAACCCGTGAAGCTCAACCAGGAATTCCGCAATTTCGATTTCGAGTCCCCATGGGAAGGCCCGAATTACGTTCTGCCGGGAGATGAGAAGGCAAGCGGGAAGGCGTAAGCTGTGGTAGCGCGCGAAATGAAAGGAGCGACCAAATAGATGGGAGCGGAACCTGTGGTGGCTCTTTGGTTTTTGGCATGCTCGGTTTCGTTATTGGCCGGGATCGCATTCGGTTTGGCGAGAGCTAAGCCAGTTACGATTTTATGGGTAGCATTGCTGTGCCATTTGTCGGTCGGCATGGTCATCTTACTTGCGTTTCGCGGAGGGTTACTCAAATTCGTAGCTGCGCTCACACTTTCGCTCATACTGTTTACGGCGTTTGGCTATGGCGTTGGCAGGGCGCTGAGTCGTTTCCTCGCGCATATGAGAAGGACAAGAGACAAGGTTGGGAAGATGCCGTCCTGCACTTGGCCGTAACCTAACAAGCGGCCGACACATGACTGTCAGACCCGGACGGTCAGACACCGTCAAATGCGGCCTTGCCAAACGAGCGAAGTGAGCGGTGGACGAAATGGAAATCGATGAAACGCTGGTCAAGATTGTTGTCGGCATTGCATTGATCATTGCCATTCTCTTCGATTGGCCGCGCGCGATCGCCGGCGTGGTCGTCGGCATTGCCGGACGGCTGCTCAAACAGCCTTGGTGGATGATCCTTGTTGGCGTCGTTCTGGTCGCGGGGCTCGGCGAAGTTATCTATGCCACGATTGGACGGACAAGCGGAATGAGTTGGCCCTCGTTTTGGTATGGGTTCATGGTTGCGGGTGCGACAGCATCGGGACTGCATCGCGTGTTGGCATACATGATGGAGAGTTCGTGAGGGATTTCGGGCATGAAACCGACACTCAAAGTTGGCGACAAAATCGAGTTTTCCTACCGCTTGACGGCAGAGAAGACCGTGCCGCATCTTTACCCGGAAGCGCATGACTTCCTGCACATGCCGAAAGTGTTCGCGACCGGGTTCATGGTGGGGCTCATGGAATGGACGTGCATGAAAGTACTTGAAGGGCATCTCGATGAGGGAGAAGGATCTCTCGGTGTTCAAGTTAATGTCTCGCATCTCGCCGCGACGGTGCCGGGTCAGACGGTGACTGTTCAGGCGGAATGCACGAAGATCGAGGGGCGGCGGCTGTCGTTCAAAGTCTCGGCTCACGATGGCATCGACTTGATCGGCGAAGGCGCGCATGAACGCATGCTCGTGAACTGGGAGAAGTTTGTTTCCAAAGTGAATGAGAAGGCGAAGAAGGCAAGGGTGGGGACGATTTGAGGAAGGCGTGAGTGGTCAGTCGTCAGTCGTCAGTCGTGAGTGGACGGGCGTAGTAGGCAGGGCTCGATAGAAATGACCGCAATCAACTCGTATCAAGATCTTGATGCCTGGAAAGTTGCCATGGACCTGACCGAAGTTTGCTATCGTTTGACGGCGGCATTCCCACGCGAAGAAGTTTATGGCATGACGTCGCAAATCCGCCGTGCGGCGGTTTCGGTGCCGGCAAATATAGCGGAAGGCTACGGCCGGGACTCAACCGGTGCATTTATACAGTTCTTAAGAATAGCGCAGGGTTCTGTGCGAGAACTGGAGACGCATCTATTGCTCGTGAAAAGGCTGAACCTTGCTCCCGAGACGGCTTTGGTGGAACCGATGCACCTTTGCGAGCGCGTGAGCAAAATGCTACGTTCTTTTATCAGGTCACTTGAGGCCAAAAAGCAAGACTGACTGCCAAGACTAATTTCGCCCACCACTCACGACTGACCACTCACCACTTACGAGCTACCATGGCCGAAACAGAAATCCGCAACTTCAATATCAACTTCGGACCGCAGCATCCAGCCGCGCACGGCGTGTTGCGCCTTGTGCTGGAGTTGGATGGCGAAATCGTCGAGCGCGTCGATCCCCATATCGGGCTTTTGCATCGCGGCACTGAAAAGCTGATCGAACACAAGACGTATCTGCAAGCCATCGGCTACTTCGACCGGCTTGATTACGTCGCGCCGATGAACCAGGAGCACGCGTTCTGTTTGGCGGCTGAAAAGCTTTTAGGGATAGAGATCCCGCGCCGCGCAAGCCTCATCCGCGTTTTGTATTCCGAAATTGGCCGCATCCTCTCGCATCTCTTGAACGTGACGACGCAGGCCATGGACGTTGGCGCACTGACGCCGCCGCTCTGGGGTTTTGAAGAGCGCGAAAAGCTGATGGTGTTTTATGAGCGGGCCAGCGGCTCGCGCATGCATGCCAAATATTTCCGTATCGGCGGCGTGCATCAGGACCTGCCCGAGAAACTCGTCGATGATATCGCGGCGTGGTGCGATCCGTTCTTGAAGGTCGTCGATGACATCGATCAGCTGCTGACGGGCAATCGCATTTTCAAACAGCGCAATGTCGATATCGGCGTCGTGTCGTTGGATGACGCGTTCGCCTGGGGTTTTTCGGGCGTGATGGTGCGCGGTTCGGGTGCTGCGTGGGACTTGCGCAAGTCGCAGCCTTACGAGTGCTATTCGGAATTCGATTTCGATATTCCGATTGGCAAGAACGGCGATTGCTACGACCGCTATCTCATCCGCATGCAGGAAATGCGCGAGAGCGTGAAGATCATGAAGGCCTGCTGCGCCGAAGTTGAAGGCAGCGGACGGCCGCGGCCCGCACGTTGCGGACGCCAAGAAGGTCGTGCCGCCGACGCGCTCCGAGATGAAGCGCTCGATGGAAGCGCTGATCCATCACTTCAAGCTTTATACCGAAGGCTTCCATGTGCCGGCGGGCGAAGTGTATGCGTGCGTTGAAGCGCCCAAGGGCGAGTTCGGCGTGTATCCTCGTGGCGGACGGATCGAACAAGCCCTACCGCTGCAAAATTCGGGCACCTGGATTTCCGCACTTGGCGGCGATGGATTTCTTGAACAAGGGCCACATGCTCGCGGACGTATCCGCCATCCTCGGCAGCATCGATATCGTGTTCGGGGAGATTGATAGGTGATCATCCCCTCTCCCCATGTGCTGCGCTTGCATGGGGAGAGGGCCATGCTGAAAGCATGTCTTCGACATGACGTGTGAGGGGCGGCCACAAGTTCGGGCGCTGCCCCATGAGCGAGAATTTTATGTATGCCAGTGAAGCCCCAAAAGTTTGAAATGCGAGTATGGCTCGATCTGGAATCGGCGACCTTGGCTGATATCCATGAGCTCCGAAACTTCGGCGAAGACCTTTGGCGTTCTCTTCGAGAAGAGCGGAGGGCCTTAATTAATCTTGCGGAAGTCGATGCATCAACCGACAAGCTTGTTGTCTATCTGCGGACGGCCTCCCAGTCGAACCGGCGTTGGATCGAGAAGCTCATCGGTTCGCAACTGAAGAAGTACAAGAATTTTGAGAGTCGCGTTAGATTGAGGTTCGAGTGACGGGCAAACGGAGTAGCGTTATGCAAGCCTCTGACTGGGACATCCGCAATGAAGGCCGGGCTTGGCGCGAGGGCGAAGCGATGGACCAATTCTTCATGAAGCCTCACAAGATCGAAATGGTCGGCGGCAAGTTGCTCAACTGCGACGAAGATCGCGAAACACTGCTCGCGCTTCTAATTGAGAATGTTGGGGCCGACAGAGCCGTTCATCTTGGCAACGCAGATGTGTGGCGCGCCGCTGTTGCCAAGCTGGGGTGAAAAATGTGCTGCGCGATGGGAATCGAAGCCGCGACGCCGCACTCCCTCTCCCTTGGGGATCGTTGCGTAATTGGCTGAATTTTGATTCACTGGTGCTGATTTGGGGGAGGGCATCATGGGGACACGCGATCAATTGAGCCTTGCGGAAGCCTTGGTTTCCGGGAAAGTCGGCCGCAATGAAGCGCTGGAGCGGTTGGCCCGGGAGGTCAAGTGGTACCGCTTTGAAAAGCTTCTGGCGTGCCTGAAGCCTGACGGTCCCGGCCGCCCGCCCTACGATCCGCTGCTGATGCTGAAGGCGCTGTTGTTGCAGCGCTGGTATTGCCTGTCCGACGCCGAACTCGAAGACGCGCTGAACGACCGCGTATCGTTCCGCCGCTTTCTCGGGCTCTCGCTTGAGGATGCCGCCCCCGATCACACGACGCTGTGCCGCTTCCGCAACCGGTTGGGTGACGCGCGCCTGACAGAGAAACTGTTCGCCGAATTCGAGCGTCAGCTCAACCAGCGCGGTCTGCTGTTGAAGACGGGCACGATGATCGACGCGAGCTTGATCGCGAGCCCTTACCGGCCGCCCGCCGTTGGAGAGCCCAATGACAACGCCTCTGATCCCGATGCTGGCATAACATCGCGCAAGGGCAAGCCTGGCTCGCACTACGGATATAAGGCGCATATCGGCGTCGACTGCGGCTCGCGTTTGATCCGCTCCTCTATTCTGACGGCGGCGAACGTCAACGATACGGTGCCGGCGGATCAGCTTGTCTGCGGCGACGAGAGTGCCGTTTATGCCGATAAAGCCTATGCCAAACGCGCGCGGCGGGCGTGGCTGAGAAGTATCGGCATCAAGCCGCGCATCATGCACAAGAGTTGGGGCGGCGGACCGCCGCTCAGCCGCTGGCAGAAGCGGCACAACGCCTTGATCGCGCCGGTGCGCGCAGAGGTCGAAGGCGTGTTCGCGACACTCAAACGATGGCTCGGTTACGAAACAGTACGCTACCGGGGTCTTGGCAAGAACACCGCCGAACTCACGATGCTGGCGCTTGCCTACAACATGCGGAGGGCGTTGAAACTGGCGGCGTGAGCCGCATCGGCCCCGGCTCCAGCCGGGCAACAAGCGAAGAAACGCAAAATCTGCAACCAGAAAAAGCTCCAAAACCAGGCCAAAAATGCTAACCAGCCAATTACGCAACGATCCCCGCTGGGGAGGGGGAACTCAAACGGCGAGCCAAAATGTCTACCCTGCCAAAATGCCCGAAATGCCGCAGCGAACACACCTACGAAGACGGGGCGTTGTTCGTATGCCCGGAGTGCGCGCACGAATGGTCGGGGGAAGCGACGGCTGCGACTTCAGAAGACGGCGACGGCCCGCGCGTCGTGAAAGATGCGGTCGGTAACGTGCTCGCCGATGGCGACAATGTCACCGTCATCAAGGACCTGAAGATCAAGGGTTCGTCTTCGGTGGTGAAGATCGGCACCAAGGTGCGCGGCATCCGCCTAGTCGACGGCACGGGCGGCCACGACATCGACTGCAAGATCGATGGCGTCGGCCCGATGCAGCTGAAGAGCGAGTTCGTGAAGAAGGCGTAAGGCGGCAAATTCTTTGCGGACTGGGTGGTGTGCCGCTCAGGCTTCTCTGCAGCCTTCAAGAAAGGCGATGGCCGCGGCCGTGTGCATGAGCATTTCAGACGCCGGAATGACGTCGCCCTCAAGCATCAAATTTTCCAGCTTCCTTCGACGATGGCATCGAGCATGCCAATCCAGCGATTGTAGACCAGGATTTCAACGTCGTCGGTCTCGCCCATGTCCTCAACATGCTCGCGAACCTTTTCGAGTGCGGCGATGACGGCGTTGAGGCGGGCAGTATTGGCGGCCATGGCGGCGTCTCCCAGTCGGGCGAGCAAAGAATCGGGCACAGGTTAGCGAAAACGAAAGCGGACGCACGACTTTCGTGCGTCCGCATCATATTCCAGCAGGCTAGGATGAACCTACCTCTGACTAACCGCAACCCCATTCAGCATTGTCTGCGCGCGGCGGTTTTTTGACCAGCACGAAATGTCATCGCAAGTCGCGACGGGGCGTTCTTTGCCGTAGGAGAGCGTGCGCATGCGCGCCGCCTGTACGCCATTTTGTGCCAGATAATTTTTGACGCTCGTCGCGCGCCGCGCACCCAACGCAATATTGTATTCGCGCGTGCCGCGTTCATCTGCGTGGCCTTCGACCGTGATCGTGTTCTGCGGATATTGCTGCAGCCACTGGGCCTGCTGCGCCAATGTCTGCTGCGCCTCGGGCGTCAAATCAGAGCTGTCGGATGAGAAGTAGACGATATCGCCAACGGCAGACGAAAAATGCTGGGCGCTGCCGGGTGTGCCGCGCGCGTTGGCCCATTTGCCGCCGTTGCGCCCGTAGCCGCGTCCATAGTCACCGCCGTCGCGATCCGTGGCACCGAGCCGGCTTTCGGGGAGAGTGGCGTTTTCCTTGGCGCAGGCGGCAAGCATCGGGAGGACGAGAAGCGCGGCAAGAGCGAGCGCGCGGGAAGCAAACTGAAACATGGGAACTCCAAACCATAGATACTGGTGCCTACAAAGCACGAGGCTTGGTAAACAAATGCTTACCAAAGGTGGCAGGCCAGGGGCCGCTTTGGGTTGAAAGTGGCATCGTTCTATGGTGCAGGGAAGGCGGCTACAGGCCCCTGAGCGGGCCTATGGAGGAGTTGATGGGTAATCGTCCTGTGCCCTCTGCGTCTCCCAAAGTTCGCGTGGGTGCCCGGTTTGGGGCGTGGAGCGAGGCGGCGGATCACGCCGGCCGGGCGGGGGCTTAACCTACCCGCGCAAATGGCTAGCCTCCGCCACAAAGCATTGATAATCATGGGGGCCACGGAACGACCCGGGAGGCCCGAATCGTCCCAAGACATCGCGTGATTAAGTCATCGCGAGAAACCGCGCCCGGAGACTGACTTCATGATGGACAACCTCTTTTTGCTTGCTGTCGCCTCGTTCGGCTTTGGCCTGAGCCTCTCCACTTACCGCCTGTTCGCCAGATCCAACGGCTGGCCCATGGGCGCGCTGCAGTCGGACCTGCCGGTCATTCCAGTTTTGATCGGAATAGCCGGACTCGCCGCCGGTTTGCTGTTCGCGACCGCGCGGGGCGTTGACGACGGCGGTTGGTACATCATCGCTTTCGGATTGCTCCTGGCGGTGATTTGGACCGGGTTCCTACGGGTCGGATCACAGCTCGGACTGTTTATCGTGCCCGTTGTCACATTTCTGCTTCTGCTCGGCTGGCTCTCGGTGCCGCTTGGCTATTCTGAGCGCAAATGGGCGACCGAACAGCCGGCCGAAACCCTGCGCCGGCGCGGAATTATTGATGATCGTGTCAAGGAAATTCCCGCTCCAGGCCAGACAACCCCTGGTCAGCCTTAACGGCGCCTCGCGAAAACATCTATTTTGCAATTCTTTTCGTCGCACCCCTTTGGTCCTGGACCACGGGGGTGCCGGACTTTTGGAGGTAAGTCAAAGGCTTGCGCGGCACTTCCGTTCCACGTAGTGGAGAGGCGGATTTAACCCTGTGAGTTAGTCATCCCCGCCCCCCCTGCAGTGGGCTATGATGCGCTCCGGAAACCGACTCGTTGGCCGGTTAGTTGAGGAGCCGAAAATGGCCGTCCGCCGTCTTAACCCTGAGCAGCCTGCGCACTTTGCATTCAGCGCGGAAAACATGGCTTGGGCGACAGCGCAGATCGCGAAATTCCCAGCTGGCAAGCAAGCCTCCGCGATCATTCCACTGCTCTGGCGCGCGCAGGAACAATCAAATGGCTGGTTGCCGGAACCGGCGATCCGCGCCGCCTGCGATATGCTCGGCATGGCCTACATTCGCGGACTTGAGATCGCGACCTTTTACACGATGTTTCAGTTGAGCCCCGTGGGCCGGGTTGCGCACGTGCAGGTGTGCGGCACGACGCCGTGCATGTTGAGCGGCGCGGGCGCGCTTGTCGACGTTTGCAAGAAGCGCATCGCGGGTGAAGCTCATCACGTCACGGCAGACGGGAAATTTTCATGGGAAGAGGTCGAGTGCCTTGGCAGTTGCGCGAATGCGCCGCTCGTGCAGATCGGCAAGGACACGTACGAGGATTTGACGGCCGGAGCGCTTGAAGGGTTGCTCGACGATTTTGCCAAAGGCAAGACGCCGGAGCCCGGTTCGCAGATTGGCCGCAAAGCGTCGTGTCCAGCTGGCGGGCCGACCTCTCTTAAAGATCCGGCCCTCTACGATGGCTCAGGAATTGGCGCGTGGAAAAAGCGGTTTGAAGATGCAGCAGCGGCACCATCAGTACCTGCAGCGGTGGCGCCTGCAAGTGCGCCAGCGGTCGAGATAAAGCCAGCAGCACCAACAATCAATACGGGTGCTCTCGCGGCGATGGCCAATGCCGGGCTTGTCAAGGACTTGAACGAGCGCGGCAGCGGCAAGGCGCTCTCGGTCGATGAGATTCAGAAAATGAAAGTCGGATCAGTTTCCCGTGCGCCACTTGTGACGCCCTTGCCGGCTCCAAATGTAGGCGGCGCGAAACCAGAATTGCTCACGAGCCCAAGAGACGGCAAAGGCGACGATCTTGGACTGATCTGGGGTATCGCCGAGAAGCTTGCCGACGAAAATGAACGAAATGGGCATTTGGCATTTCGACCAGATCGCGAGGTGGACACCAGCCAACATCGCATGGTTTGAGAACGAAGTGCCCGGCTTCAAGGGTCGTATCGCGCGCGACAAGTGGATCGAGCAGTGCGCGAAACTCGCCGGCGGATGGCGGCCGGGAAGCGATGCGGGTGAAAGGCCGAAGGGGTAAGCAGTCGGCATGGAGCGAGAACTCACAAGGCTGGCAATTGAACTGGAGCTGCCCCCGAACGGCGGTCCCGTTTGGTTTTATCCGGGAGCGACGACGCGCGGTGGGCATGATGGCTTGCTGCTTAGCGTGCTCGATACGGACGGCACGACGCGGCTCTGTATGATTGCGAGCGCGGCAAACGACGGCACGCTTTTTTCGGGTCCCATTGAAATGCCCGACAACATGCGCTTCTACGCGAACGGACTTTTGATGAGTTACGACGATCCAGACGTGTGCGAGAAAGTCGGCGTGTGGCCAGTGCTCGACGCGCGCTGGACGCCGTCGCAATCGAGAATCGTTTTTCACGATGACTGCGGCGCGGTGGCATATGGTCCGCATGGGCGCGTCTGGAAAACGGACCGGCTTGTCCTCGACGGACTCGAAATCGAGGACATTTCCGATGATGTGGTCCGTTTTACCGGCTACACGTTTACCGATACGGATATCGCGGTGAAATCACATCGCCTGGCGCTCGACGTCATGAGCGGGCAGATGGTTGAAGGCGCATCAATGCAAAGCCTGGAAGGATGATGGCGATGGAAGAAACCAAACAGCCGTCGAAGATCAAACAGACGATTTCGAGTGCGCCGTGGGTGCGCGCAATGCGGCTCATCATTGCGGCAGTGGCGGCGTTTCTCATGTATCACGCGATAACGCGGTTTTTGGCGGGTCAACTATCGCCGGCAGACGCGTGGTTTGCCGGCATGATTGGCATTCTCGGTTTGACCGCACTCGTCGAAGCGATCTGGCCCGAAGGCAATATGGGATTATTGCAGTATTGGGCGTTGACGGCGCTTGCTGCCGCCGGGCTCGTTGCCTGGGCCATGGGCGGCGCCAAGTGGATCGGCGTTCTCGGGCTCATCGCACTCATTGCCGGCTTTGCCATCGCGGCACTCGAAGCCTCGAAGGGGAAGTCCAACTAATGCTCCATGATCGCGACCGCATCTTCCGCAATCTCTACGGCTTCCACGACGCGGGGCTGAAGGGTGCTATTTCGCGCGGCGCGTGGGACGGCACGAAGTTCTTCATCGACAAGGGTCACGACTGGATCATCAACGAGGTGAAGGCGTCGGGTCTGCGCGGGCGCGGCGGCGCTGGATTCCCCACGGGGCTCAAGTGGTCGTTCATGCCGAAAGCCGATCCGCGTCCCAGTTATCTCGTCATCAACGCGGACGAGAGTGAGCCGGGCTCGTGCAAGGACCGCGAAATCTTGCGCCACGATCCGCATTTGCTGGTTGAAGGCGCGTTGTTGGCCTCTTATGCAATGAGAGCGCATGTTTGCTACATCTACGTGCGCGGTGAGTTCATCCGCGAGCGCGAGGCCTTGCAGCGCGCGATCGACGAAGCCTACGCGGCCAAGCTCATTGGCAAGAACAACGCGCATGGCTGGGACATTGAAATTTTTGTCCACCACGGCGCGGGCGCTTACATCTGTGGCGAAGAAACCGCTTTGCTTGAGAGCTTAGAAGGCAAGAAGGGCCAGCCGCGTTTGAAACCGCCGTTCCCGGCGAATGTGGGATTGTGGGGCGCGCCAACGACGATCAACAACGTCGAGAGCATCGCGGTCGTGGGCGACATTCTGCGGCGCGGCGCGACGTGGTTCGCGGAGCTTGGCTTGCCCAATAACGCTGGCACGAAGCTCTTTCAGATCTCAGGACACGTTGAACACCCTTGCGTGGTCGAAGAAGAGATGGGCATTCCGATGCGGGAGCTCATCGAGAAGCATTGCGGCGGCGTGACGGGCGGATGGGATAATCTCCTTGCTGTCATTCCGGGCGGCTCGTCGGTGCGCTGTATTACGGCCGAACAGGCGACCGATGTGACGATGGATTTCGATGCGCTGGGTAAGCTCGGCTCAGGGCTCGGCACGGCGGCCGTGATCGTCATGGACAAGTCGACGGATATCATCGCCGCGATCCGGCGCATTGCTTACTTTTACAAGCACGAGAGTTGCGGCCAGTGCACGCCCTGCCGCGAAGGCACGGGCTGGATGTGGCGCGTGTTGGAACGCATGGAACGCGGCGAAGCCGAAAAGCGCGAGATCGATTTGCTGTTTGAAGTCACGAAGCAGGTTGAAGGCCACACGATCTGCGCACTGGGTGATGCGGCGGCGTGGCCGGTGCAGGGCTTGATCAAGAATTTCCGGCCGGTGATTGAAGCAAGGATCGATCAGTATCAAAAGAAGCATTCGCGGGAGGCCGCGGAGTAAACATGACCAAAAAACTCATCATTGATGGCACGGAAATCGAAGTCGAGGATCACTTGACCTTGATGCAGGCGTGCGAACAGGCGGGCGCAGAGATCCCGCGCTTTTGCTATCACGAGCGCTTGTCGATTGCCGGCAACTGCCGCATGTGTCTCGTCGATGTTCAAGGTTCGCCAAAGCCCATCGCGTCGTGCGCCATGGGTGTCGCCGATCTGCCGCCGAACAAGGATGGTTCTCCCAAGGTCGTTTCGACCAAGAGCCCGCTCGTCAAAAAGGCGCGCGAGGGCGTGATGGAATTCCTGCTTATCAATCACCCGCTCGATTGCCCGATCTGCGACCAGGGCGGCGAATGCGATCTGCAAGATCAGGCGATGGCGTTTGGCATGGGCGGATCGCGCTACCAGGAAAACAAGCGCGCGGTTGAAGAGAAAAATATCGGCCCGCTTATTAAGACGGTGATGACGCGCTGCATCCATTGCACACGCTGCGTGCGTTTCATGACGGAAGTGGCGGGCGTCGAGGAACTGGGTCTCATTTCGCGCGGTGAAGATGCCGAGATCACGACGTATCTCGAAAACGGCATCATGTCGGAGATGAGCGCGAATGTGGTCGATCTCTGTCCCGTCGGCGCGCTGACGCACCGGCCGTGGGCGTTTAGCGCGAGACCGTGGGAGATGACGACGACGGAATTGATTGACGCAATGGACGCGGTTGGTTCGGCGATATCTGTCGACACGCGGGGCAGTGCGGTGATGCGCATTCTGCCGCGCAACAACGATGCCGTGAATGAGGAATGGATTTCGGACAAAACGCGCCACGTGGCGGACGGGTTGAAGACGCAGCGACTTGATCAGCCTTACATTCGCAAGAACGGCCGGCTCGATCCTGCAAGCTGGGATGAGGCGCTGGCACTCGTCGCGCAGAAACTGAAGGCCGCGAAGCCGGAGCGCATCGGTGCGATCACGGGTGATCTCGCTGGCGCGGAAGAAATGTTTGCGCTCAAGGATTTATTCACGCGTCTTGGAAGCACAAACCTCGATTGCCGGCAGGCGGGCGACAAGCTCAATCCAAAGCTCGGGCGCGCCAGCTATCTTTTCAATTCTGGTATCGAAGGAATTGAACAAGCGGACGCGATCCTGATCATCGGGTCGAATCCAAGACTTGAATCGCCGGTTTTAAATGCGCGTATCCGCAAGCGCTGGCGGCGCGGCGGATTGAAAGTTGGTGTCGTCGGACCGAAGGTTGATCTCACCTATCCATATGAGCATTTGGGTCAGGGACCGGAAGCGCTCACCGAACTTTCAAGTATCAAGCATGCTTTCACGGCCGCGCTCGGATCGGCGCTGCATCCAATGGTGATTGTGGGCGAGGGCGCTTTTGCGCGGGCGGACGGGCTGGCGGTGTTGGCTGCGGCCGCGCGGATAGCAATGGCGGCGTGTAACGGCAAGCCAGAGGCATGGAACGGCTTCAACGTGCTGCACACGGCAGCGGCGCGCGTCGCCGGACTCGACCTCAGCTTCGTTCCGGGACAAGGCGGGCGCGATCTCGACGGCATGTTGAAGGCGGATATGGAGGTTGTCTATCTCCTGGGCGCGGACGAAATCGAACTTGGCCGCTTGGGCGGCGCGTTCACGATTTATCAGGGCAGTCACGGCGACGCGGGCGCGATGCGTGCGGACGTCATTCTGCCGGGCGCCGCCTACACCGAAAAGAGCGTGACGTATGTCAACACTGAGGGTCGCGCACAGCAGACGGTGAAGGCGGCTTTTGCGCCGGGTGAGGCGAAGGAAGATTGGACGATCGTCCGCGCGTTGTCGGCGATGGTTGGCAAGACTTTGCCTTATGACAATTTGAGCGCTTTGCGCGCCGAGATGTACGGGAGCGCGCCGCAACTCGCAGCGCTCGATTCGGTAGAAGCACGCGCGATCTCTGCGATCGGCACGCTGGCGGGTCTTAAAGGCGGGTTTGGACCAGAGCCATTCGTCAATACGATTTCGGATTTCTATATGACCAATCCGATTGCGCGCGCGTCTGCCGTGATGGCGGGTTTGAGCGCGCTTCGGGCGAATGCCGGTGCGAAACGGGAGGCGGCGGAGTAGCCCACAATGCTCGAAACGTTTTGGACATTCATGAGCGACACTGGCTGGAACATCCTGGCGCTGGTTGGGCTGTCGCTGCTGCTGCTCGTCTCGCTGCTCGTCATTATCGCGTTTCTGCTGCTGATGGATCGCAAGGTGTGGGCAGCGGTGCAGTTGCGGCGCGGGCCGAACGTGGTTGGTCCGTTCGGTCTGCTGCAATCGTTTGCAGACTTGCTGAAGTTCGTTTTCAAGGAGCCACTGATTCCGGCGGGCTCTGACAAGATCGTGTTTCTCCTCGCGCCCTTGGCGACGGCGACGTTTGCGCTGGCGACGTGGGCCGTGATCCCGGTCAATGAAAACGCTGGGGCAAGTGGGTCATCTCCGACCTCAACGTCGGCATCCTCTACATTCTCGCGATTTCCTCGCTCGGCGTTTACGGCGTCATCATGGGCGGCTGGGCGTCGAACTCGAAGTATCCGTTCATGGGCGCGTTGAGGTCCGCCGCGCAGATGGTGAGTTACGAAGTGTCGATCGGGTTTGTCATTATTTGCGTGCTGCTGTGCGTTGGATCGCTCAATCTGACGGCGATTGTGAATGCGCAGAAGGCAGGGATCGGAACCGGCCTCGGCCTGACGCCCTCGCTCTTGGATTGGCATTGGCTGGCGTTTTTCCCGATGTTCGTCGTATTCTTTATTTCTGCGCTCGCGGAGACGAACCGGCCGCCATTCGATTTGCCGGAAGCGGAGTCCGAGTTGGTGGCGGGCTTCATGGTCGAATACGCTTCGACGCCATATTTGCTGTATATGCTGGGCGAGTACGTCGCCATCACCACAATGTGCGCGATGACGACGATCCTGTTTTTAGGCGGATGGCTGCCGCCGCTCGACATCGCGCCGCTGAACTGGGTGCCGGGAATATTCTGGTTTATCGGTCAAATGCGTGTTCGTGTTCTTCATGTTCGCCATGGTGAAGGCGTTCGTGCCGCGCTACAGGTATGACCAGCTGATGCGGCTAGGCTGGAAAGTGTTTTTGCCGTTGTCGCTGGTGATGGTGGTGGCGACCGCGAGCTGGCTGCATTTTACGGGGGCAGCGCCATGAGCCCGAGTTTGATCGGATTGGCATTGGTGTTGCTGCTCGGCGGCATGAGCTATGGGGCGTTGCGCAAGCTGGCGCGGCGCGAGTTGACAAGGCGAGACGAAGAGCGTTCATGAATACGGTTGCGACATTGAGAAGTGCGAGCTGACTCGTGGCCTTGCCGGCTGACCGCGTGCGCTGGCTACGTCATCGGCGCGTTAGTGATTCGGTGAGGTATCAAAAGACGCATGAACATCGCACGCGGCATCAAATCGCTGTTCCTCACGGAGTTCGTCTCGGCGTTCTTCTTGTCGATGCGCTATTTCTTTCAGCCTAAAAAGACGCTGAACTATCCGTACGAGAAGGGGCCGCTTTCGCCCCGCTTTCGCGGCGAACACGCGCTGCGCCGGTATCCCAATGGCGAAGAGCGCTGCATTGCCTGCAAGCTGTGCGAAGCCATCTGCCCGGCGCAGGCGATCACGATTGAAGCAGGTCCCCGCCGCAACGACGGTACGCGCCGGACCACACGTTACGATATCGACATGACCAAATGCATCTATTGCGGGTTATGTCAGGAGGCGTGCCCGGTGGATGCGATTGTCGAAGGTCCGAATTTCGAGTTCGCGACGGAAACGCGCGAAGAACTTTTCTACGACAAGGACCGACTGCTCGCAACGGCGACCGCTGGGAACGCGAGATCGCGAAGAACATTGAGTTGGATGCGAAGTATAGGTGATGGGGTGTAGGTTGGGTTAGGCGGCTCTGCACTTGCCGCCGTAACCCAACGGCCGAACGAAAAGGATGAGACGTTGGGTTACGCGCGGAGTTTAAGAGCGGAATATGAATTCGAGGAATTAGGGCCGCGCTAACCCAACCTACGGAACGGAACGCAATTAATGGCCACGGCATTTTTCTTTTATCTCTTCAGCGTGCTCGCCATTGCAGCGGGCGCGATGGTGGTATTCGCCAAGAATCCCGTACATGCCGTGCTGTTCCTGATCCTGACGTTCTTCAATGCGGCTGGATTGTTCGTGCTGCTCAATGCCGAATTCCTGGCGATGCTGCTGATCGTGGTCTACGTCGGCGCGGTTGCCGTGCTGTTCCTGTTCGTGGTCATGATGCTCGATGTCGACTTCGCGGAGTTGAAAGCGGGCTTCATCAAGAACGCACCTATTGGTGCGCTCGTTGGCGGCGTGGTGCTCGCTGAGTTGATCGCGCTCTTTGCGTTCAGAGGGTTGACGGTTGCGCCGGGGAAGATCGCTGCTGCAGCGGTGCCATCGGGCTTGTCGAACACGGAAGCCTTGGGGCAAATCATCTACACGAAGTATGCCTACTTCTTCCAAGGGGCTGGCATGATTTTGCTGGTGGCGATGATCGGTGCGATTGTCTTGACGCTGCGCCATCGCGAGGGCGTGAAGCGGCAGTCGATTTCGGAGCAGGTCGCGCGCGGTCCGAAGACGGCGATGGAAGTCGTGAAAGTGCCGAGCGGCGGTAGTCATGTTCCGCCCGCGAAGCACAAGGAGGCGGCGGAGTGATGAATATGTTCGCAGAATCTCCGGTACCGTCCTGGGCATCGTGCCCAGGATACATCGTGCCGCCTGGGCCAAAACAAGTGGATCAATGGATCCTAAGGACGAGCCCTAGGAGGACAACTGAATGTGAGTGTCGTCCCGTGTACGCGATCAGGGAGACGGCGGAGTGAGTAAAGGCAACGGACATGGCGATCCTAATGTCACTTCGCTCGACGAAGCGCGCAGACGCGCGGCCGAGAAAGCGAAGGCTGAGAAGCGCGCGGCGGGCGGGCGCGGTCCGAGTACGATGCGTGATTGGGTGATCGGCGGCATGATCGTGCTGATGGCGATTGGATACATTGCGTCGTTGTTTGCGGGCGGATGAGGAATTGTAGCAACCGTCTTGACGGTCACGCGGGTTGCCAGGATTTCTGAGCTTTTATCATGGCATTGAGAATTGTCAGCAGCTTTCGCATGGCGGCAACGACGATGACTTTATAGGGCTTGGATTTCGCCGCGAGGCGTTCGGCGAAGGCTTTGAGTTTTGGGTTAAATCGAATGCCGACTCGTGCGGCGTTGAAGAGAGCGGTTCTAACTTCCGCGCGGCCGCCGCGAATAGACCGGTAGGCTTTGCGCTGACCGCTTTCGCGCGGGAACGGCGCGAGGCCTGCGAGACTGGCGATTTGACGGCGGTTCAGCGATCCGAGTTCCGGCAACTCGGTGATCAGTGTTGCTGCCACGATGAGGCCGGCGCCTGGGACAGACGTCAGAATGCGATAGGCCCGTTCGCAGTCTGCATCGGCTTTGATCAAGGTTTCGATTTCAGCGTCGAGCTTTTTCTTGTCTGCCTTCAACGTGGCGATGGCGGTGTCTGCCCGGGCGGCAATATCTGGGCTCTCATAGTGACGGAGTTGCGCCGTGCGTGCCGTGATCTCGGCGACGATTTGCGCCCGATAGGCCAGGATTTCCTTGAGTTTTGCGCGCGCCGTCGAAGCCAAGGGTGTTGGCGCGGGCTTCTTGAAGGCGGCGTAGTGGACGAGAACTTGCGCGTCGATTTTATCTGTTTTGGCGAGTTGTCCGGTGCCCGTCGCGAAGGCCCTGACACGCGCCGGGTTCACAATAGAAGCGTTGATGCCGTGGGTCGTCAACGATTTGAGCAATGACTGCTCGTAACCGCCGGTCGCTTCCATAACGACGCCGGCAACAGTAACACCAGAAAGTTTTGCAATGAGAGTGTCGAAGCCTTGCGCCGTGTTGGCGACGCGGAAGGCGCCGAGGTTTGGAGAGAAGACATCGAGCATTTTCTTTGAAACGTCGACGCCGATCCATTGAGCATGCGTAGTCATCGGGTCCCTGCCTTGTCTGCGGCGACTTGCGCCAAGCAACCGTTCGGGTTCACAATGGCGCGGGGCGGGATTGCGCTACGTTGCGGGCTTACGCCCAAGGTTGGGTACAATCTCCGACCCCGCGAGACGGTCTCCTTGGAGGCCGTCTCATTCCATGATAGCAAATCGCCAAGAGACAAGGTTGGGTTAGGCGGCGTTGCACTTGCCGCCGTAACCCAACGGTCGAACGAAAAGGATAGAGACGTTGGGTTACGCGCGGATCGAAGTTCGGATTTTTAAAGCTGGCACATGGGCCGCGCTAACCCAACCTACGCGAGGGCTCGCATGACCATCACCATCGGTCACTATCTCACCGTTGCGGCGTGCCTGTTCACGCTTGGGATTTTTGGCATCTTCCTGAACCGCAAGAACGTCATCGTCATCCTGATGTCGATCGAGCTTATGCTACTTGCGGTGAATATCAATTTGGTGGCGTTTTCGCATTTTAATGGCGATCTCGTGGGCCAGGTGTTCGCGCTCTTTATTCTGACGGTTGCGGCGGCAGAGGCTGCAATCGGGCTGGCGATTATCGTCGTATACTACCGTAACCGCGGGTCGATCGCAGTCGATGATATCAATATGATGAAGGGATAGATGGGTAGCAGGCAACCGGCAGCAGGCAACAGTGAGTTGGTCCATGGTTCGGGCTGCTCGCGCGAGCTGCTGCCGGTTGCCTGCTGCCTGCTGCCTACAGGACAACCATGATCTACACCGCAATCGTCTTCCTCCCTCTACTCGGCGCGCTCATCGCTGGTTTCTTTGGCCGGCTTATTGGCGATAGGCCGAGTGAAATCGTGACGTCGCTGTTCCTCGGAATCGCGGCGGTGCTGTCGTGGGTCGTGTTCTTCGATGTAGGCTTTAGCCATACAACTCAGAAGATCCAGCTCATGCGCTGGGTGACCTCGGGAGAACTCGACACCTCGTGGTCGCTGCGGATCGATACGCTGACGGCCGTGATGCTGGTCGTCGTTACAACCGTGTCTTCCCTCGTGCATCTTTACTCCATCGGCTACATGCACGAGGACGATAGCCGCCCGCGCTTCTTCGCCTATCTTTCGCTGTTCACGTTCGCCATGCTCGCGCTGGTGACGAGCGACAATCTTTTGCAGATGTTCTTCGGCTGGGAGGGCGTCGGCCTCGCCTCATATCTGTTGATCGGGTTTTGGTACAAGAAGCCCGAAGCCAACGCGGCCGCGATCAAGGCCTTCGTCGTCAACCGGGTCGGCGACTTCGGTTTTGCGCTCGGCATCTTCGGGCTGTTCTACGTCTTCAAATCGATCAACTTGGACGCCGTGTTTGCGGCGGCGCCGGAGTTCGCTGGCAAGACCTTCAATTTCGCCGGGTATGACGTCGATATCCTGACGACGCTGAGCTTGCTGTTATTCATGGGCGCAATGGGCAAGTCGGCGCAGTTTTTGCTGCACACTTGGCTCCCCGACGCCATGGAAGGCCCGACGCCCGTCTCCGCGTTGATCCACGCGGCAACCATGGTGACGGCCGGCGTGTTCATGGTCGCAAGGATGTCGCCGATCTTCGAATATGCGCCGGAAGCCTTAAAGGTCGTGACGTTCGTCGGCGCGATAACAGCCTTCTTCGCAGCAACCGTTGGCCTGGTGCAGAACGACATCAAGCGGGTGATCGCCTATTCGACGTGTTCGCAGCTTGGTTACATGTTCGTCGCCTGCGGCTTAGGCGCCTATGGCGCGGGCATATTCCACCTCTTTACGCACGCGTTCTTCAAAGCTTTGTTGTTCTTAGGCGCGGGCTCGGTCATCCACGCCATGCACCACGAGCAGGACATGCGCAACATGGGCGGGTTGAAATCCAAGATCCCACTCACTTGGGGCGCAATGCTGATTGGCACGCTGGCGCTGACGGGCGTCGGCATTCCGCACTTCTATGGCTTCGCCGGGTTCCACTCCAAGGACGCGATTATCGAAGCGGCTTACGCGGCTCACACGCCTTCGAACTACGCCTTCTGGCTGCTCGTTGTTGCGGCCTTGATGACGTCGTTCTATTCATGGCGGCTGATGTTCATGACGTTCTATGGGCGCACGCGCGCCGATCACGAGACCTACGATCACGCGCATGAAAGTCCGAACTCGATGCTGATCCCGCTCGGTGTTTTGGCGCTTGGGGCGGTCATAGTGGGCATGATTTTTGCGCCATACTTCATCGGCAACGGCGAGAAAGAATTCTGGGGGGCATCGCTTTTCCGCGGAGAGCAGAACCACATCCTGCACGCCATGCACGAGATACCGTCATGGGTTGGGTTTGCGCCGTTCCTGGCGATGCTGGCCGGCTTCGTGACCGCATACGTTTATTACATACAAGCGCCGTGGTTGCCCGAAGCGACCGCGCGCACATTCCGCCCGCTTTACTTGTTCCTCTTGAACAAGTGGTACTTCGACGAACTCTATGATTGGCTGTTCGTGAAGCCGGCGTTCGCCATTGGCCGCTTGTTTTGGAAGGGCGGCGACGGGGGCGTGATCGACCGGACCATCGATGGCACGGCGGCGGGTGTCGGTCATGTCACCGGCCGCGTCGTGAAGCTTCAAACAGGCTACATGTATCATTACGCCTTCGCGATGCTCATCGGCGTTGCCGCGCTGCTGACGTGGCTGATGTATGGCGGCGGATTGATCGGCGGAGGGCTAGGCCGATGAGCAATATTCTCTCCGTCGTAACCTTTCTGCCGCTGGCCGGTGCGCTCGTCATCGCCTTCCTGAACAAGGACGCCAAAGGCAATGCGCGTTGGATTGCGCTCTGGACCACGCTGATCACGTTTTTTGTGTCGCTGCTGATCTGGCTGCATTTCGACAAGACCAATCCAGGCTTCCAGTTTGTTGAAGAATACGCTTGGCTCGGGCCGCTTAAGTACAAGATGGGGGTCGATGGCATTTCGATGCTGTTTGTCGTTCTGACGACGTTCCTGATGCCGTTGTGTATCCTGGCGAGCTGGGAGAGCATTGAAGAGCGCGTCAAGGAATACATGATTGCGTTTCTGGTGCTCGAAACGCTCATGCTCGGCGTGTTCTGCGCGCTCGATCTGGTGTTGTTCTATTTGTTCTTCGAAGGCGGCCTTATTCCGATGTTTCTTATCATCGGTGTGTGGGGCGGTAAGCGGCGCGTCTATGCGAGCTTCAAGTTCTTCCTCTACACGCTTCTCGGCTCGGTTCTGATGCTGCTCGCTATGATGGCGATGTACTGGCATGCGGGCACGAGCGATATCCCAACGCTGCTGACGACCAAGTTCCCCGCTGACATGCAATGGTGGCTGTGGCTGGCGTTCTTCGCCTCGTTCGCGGTCAAGATGCCGATGTGGCCGGTGCACACGTGGCTTCCCGACGCGCATGTCGAGGCGCCGACGGCCGGCTCGGTTATTCTGGCCGGCATCCTCTTGAAAATGGGCGGCTACGGCTTCCTGCGTTTCTCGCTGCCGATGTTCCCCTTGGCGAGCCAGGAGCTGGCGCCGCTGGTGTTTGCGCTCTCGATTGTCGCGATTATTTACACCTCGCTCGTGGCGCTGGTGCAGGAAGACATCAAGAAGCTTATTGCCTATTCGTCGGTGGCTCACATGGGTTTCGTGACGATGGGTATCTTTACGGCGTCGCAGCAAGGAATCGACGGCGCCATCTTCCAAATGCTGTCGCACGGTCTTGTGTCGGCCGCTTTGTTCCTGTGCGTCGGCGTTGTCTATGACCGCATGCATACCCGAGAGATTTCTGCCTATGGCGGGCTTGTCGAGCGGATGCCGATGTATGCCTTTGCGTTCATGATTTTTACGATGGCAAATGTGGGCCTTCCGGGTACGAGCGGGTTCGTGGGAGAATTCCTGACGCTGCTCGCGGCCTTTAAAGCGAATACCTGGGTTGCGATTTTTGCGACGTTCGGCGTTATCCTGTCGGCGGCCTACGCGCTCTATCTCTACCGGCGCGTGATCTTCGGGCCGCTAGAAAAGCCGAGCCTTAGGGGGCTCTCAGATTTGTCTCTGCGCGAAATCGCAATTTTAGCGCCGCTGGTGCTGTTGACGATCCTCTATGGCTTCTATCCGGCACCGGTGCTGGACGTGACCGCGGCATCGGTCAAAAATCTCGTGACGCAGTATGAAGCAGCAATCAGACCTGCCGCTGCTATGCTTGCGAAATAGGGGAAGACATGGATTTCTCGATATACGCTGCCGCATTTCCCGAGATCATCTTGGCAGCCGGCGCGATGACACTTTTGATGCTGGGCGCGTTCACACGCAATGGCGTGGTGGCAGGCAGGGTTTGCGGCTGGTTGGCGCTGGGCGTGCTGGCTTTGACACTTGTTACGGTGATCGGACAGGACACGGCGCGGGCAACGCTGTTTGAAGGTGCCTACGTTACGGATGGCACGACGCGATTCTTAAAGGTGTTGGTGTTAGTGGGCGCGGCCTTGGCGCTGCTGTTGTCGTTTGATGATTTCGCGCGCGCGAAGATCATGTTTTTTGAATATCCCGTACTTGTCTTGCTGGCGACGCTCGGCATGTTGATGATGGTGTCGGCCAACGACCTTATCGCGCTCTATCTGGGCCTTGAACTCCAGTCGCTCGCACTTTACGTGGTGGCTGCCTTCAACCGGGACGATGTTAAATCGAGCGAGGCGGGGTTAAAGTATTTCGTCCTCGGCGCGCTATCGTCGGGCATGCTGCTCTACGGCGCGTCGATGTTGTATGGCGTGACGGGCTCAACCGGATACGAGGCTATTGCTGCTGCTGTGAAGGCAGAGGGCATGGGTGCAAACCTTGGGCTGATTGTGGGTCTTGTGTTCGTTCTCGTCGGGCTCGCCTTTAAGATTTCGGCCGTGCCGTTTCATATGTGGACGCCGGACGTCTACGAAGGCGCGCCGACGCCGGTGACGGCTTTCTTCGCGGCTGCTCCCAAGGTGGCCGCTATGGCGCTTTTGTTGCGCTTCACACAGTCAGCCTTGCCCGCCATTTCGCAGCAATGGCAGCAGATCATTATCTTCCTGTCGATAGCGTCCATGGTGCTCGGCGCCTTCGCTGCGATCGGGCAAACGAATATCAAGCGGCTGTTGGCCTATTCGTCGATCGGGCATGTTGGTTTTGCGCTCGTCGGCTTGGCGTCCAACAATGCCGAGGGGACGGCGGGCGTCCTCATTTACCTTGCAATCTATGTGCTCATGACACTCGGCGCGTTTGCCTGCGTGCTGTCGATGCGCCGGGACGGTAAGAACGTTGAAGAGATCAGCGAGCTTGCGGGTCTCGCCAAGACCGATTTGCGCCTTGCTTCCATTCTGGCAATTCTTATGTTCTCGCTCGCCGGTATTCCGCCACTCGCGGGCTTCTGGGCCAAGTGGTACGCGTTTCTGCCGGCCATTAAGGCGGGGCTGTTCCCGCTCGCAATTATTGGCGTGGTCGCGAGCGTGATCGGAGCCTTCTATTATTTGCGCATCATCAAGGTCATGTTCTTTGAC
Source organism: uncultured Alphaproteobacteria bacterium (assembly GCA_963819605.1). Taxonomy (GTDB): domain Bacteria; phylum Pseudomonadota; class Alphaproteobacteria; order Rhizobiales; family Hyphomicrobiaceae; genus Hyphomicrobium_B. The sequence continues at coordinate 179,500 of CAWFWU010000014.1, forward strand.
GAAGCAGCGGCGCCGTTCGAGCGCGTCGAACTCAAGGCGCTGTTTGTTATGGGCCTCGCAGCTCTGGTCATGGTGGGGTTCGTGCTGCCCTTCGTCGGGGGCGCTCTCGTCGATGCGGCGACAGCGGCTGCAGCATCGCTGATGCCGCCGGTGCGTTGAAGATTGCGCATGAACAGCGGACCCCACACCACCATCCGCCTCAGCGAGACAGCCTCGACCAACCAAGACGCCCTGCGCCTTGCACTTGCCGGAGAGAAGCTGCCGCTATGGGTGAGCGCTGAACGCCAATCAGCCGGGCGCGGACGCTCAGGGCGTACGTGGGTGTCGGTGGCTGGTAATCTCCACGCCAGCGTGGCAATCTCGGTAGCAGCGCCCCCGGCACTGGCCGGGCAATTGGCGCTTGTTTCTGGACTTGCGCTTTATGAAGCAGTGCGCGCGGCCGCGCCGCCTGCTAAAAAAATGGACCTACGTCTCAAATGGCCGAATGACCTGCTAATTGGTGCGGCTAAAGTTGGGGGAATATTGGTCGAGAGTACAACCGTTGGGGATAAAGCGGGTATCATTGCCGTGATCGGATTTGGGCTGAATATTGCAGCGGCTCCGGATCAACTTGGCCGCGCGGTGACATCTCTCTGTGCAGCGGGTATCGAAACAGAGCCGGAAACGGTGCTTCAAAATTTGGCAGAAGAGCTGAAAGTCTGGCTTGAGCGCTGGGACAATACACGGGGATTCGGGGCAATTCGAAGCTCTTGGATGGAGCGCGCGGGGCCTCTCGGCGAACACATCACCTTTAATTCTGGCCAAGGCCCAGTGCATGGGACATACCAGGGCTTGAGTGAGACCGGCGGGCTTATTGCCGAGGTCGAGGGACGACGCGAAACAATCACGTTCGGCGACGTAATGCTCGCCGCGGCGGCTGACACGAGTGATGATGAATGACCGCCAAGCAGACTAAGAAATCCAGCAAAGCCAAAGCTGGCGCTTCAGGCGAGGACGAGCTCGTCTTCATGGCGCTCGGCGGCCTCGGCGAAATCGGCATGAACGTCTATCTCTACGGCTTCGGGCCGGCAAATGCACGCCAGTGGCTGATGGTCGACCTTGGGATCACGTTTCCGGGCGAGACCGAGCCTGGCGCCGATGTGGTGTTGCCTGATCTGCGTTTCATCATCGCTGAAAAGAACGCCCTTGTGGGGCTCGTGCTGACACATGCGCACGAAGATCACATTGGCGCGGTGCTCGATCTTTGGCCGCAACTTGGCTGCAAAATCTACGCGACACCATTTACCGCCGGCATGGTGCGCTCTAAGCAGGCCGAGTATGGCCGCAGCAACATGAAATTGCCGATCACCGAAGTCCCGCTTGGCGGGCGCATTTCGATCGCGCCATTTGACATCGAATTTGTGACTCTCGCCCACTCGATCCCAGAGCCAAGCGGCCTTGCCATACGCACGCCTGCGGGCCTCGTGTTTCATACCGGCGACTGGAAACTCGACAAGACGCCGTTGGTTGGCGCGCCGCCTGACGAGTCCAAACTCAAAGCGCTCGGCCAGGAAGGCGTTTTGGCGATGGTGTGCGATTCAACCAACGCGCTGCGCGAAGGGGTATCGCCGTCAGAAACGGACATTGCCAATTCGCTGACCAAACTTATAACCGCCGCGCCCCGGCGCGTAGCAATCACGACATTTGCCTCAAATGTGGCGCGCGTTAAGGCTGTGGCGGATGCTGCGCGCGCTTCAAACAGAAAACTGGTTGTGGCAGGCCGGGCATTGCACCGGATTATCTCCGTTGCGATCGACACGGGCTATCTTCCGGAAAATTTCACCTATCTGGATCAGCAGCGGTTTTCGGATATGCCGGCCGATGGAGCCGTATTGCTCTGTACGGGCAGTCAAGGTGAAGTGCGCGCCGCCATGGCGCGAATTGCTGAAGACGAGCATCCCGACATTTCGCTCGACAAGGGCGACATCGCGATCTTTTCCTCGCGCACCATTCCCGGCAACGAAAAGGCCGTGGGGCGCGTGCAGAACGCGCTCGCGCGCCGGGGTGTCAAGCTGATCACCGACAATGAAGCGCTTGTGCACGTGACCGGGCATCCACGGCGCGGCGAATTGAAACAAATGTACGAGTGGATGCAGCCTAAGATTTCCATTCCGATGCATGGCGAAGCGCGCCACTTGCAGGAACACGCGCGGCTTGCACTGGAAGCGGGTGCCAAGTTAGCCTTCACGCTGACGGACGGCGAGCTGATCAAGCTCTGGCCGGATCCGGCGGGCGTCATAGATGAAGCGCCTGTCGGCCGTCTCTATCGAGACGGAAAGCTGATTGTCCCAGACGCCGATGGGCCGGTTAGGGAGCGGCGCAAGCTATCGTTTGCGGGTATCGTTGTGGTTGCGTTCGCAATGTCGCGGCGTGGCGATATTCTGGGCGAACCGGAACTCGTGCTGGATGGCGTGCCGCTTGAGGCGGCGGGCGGGGACACCATGGCCGACGTCGTACTGGACGCGGTTGACGGCACGCTCCGGTCCATTCCCGCCAAACGCCGCGCGGACGCCGAACTCGTGCGTGAGGCGTGCTATCGCTCGGTGCGTAGCGCGGTTAATGAGGCCTGGGGCAAAAAGCCCATCGTCAAGATCCTCATCAGCGTAGTGGACGTGCGAGGCTAAGCCCCTCTATATGCCCGGCCCGGCAGGCGTTCTAAGAGCCCGCCCATTACATTTGGACGACACGGAGACTTCGCATGATCGGACGCCTCAATCATGTTGCCATCGCGGTCAAGGACCTTGCCAAGGCGACTGCAATTTATAAAGATGCACTTGGCGCAAAGGTTACAGCCCCGACAGAGCAACCCGAGCATGGGGTGACCGTTGTTTTCGTCGAACTGCCGAATACCAAGATCGAGTTTCTTGAGCCCTTGGGCGAGAATTCGCCGATCGCCAAGTACCTTGAGAAGAATCCCGACGGCGGCATCCACCATTTGTGCTATGAAGTCGAAGACATTCTGGCGGCCCGTGATCAACTGAAGGCGCAGGGCGCGCGCGTTCTGGGCGATGGCAATCCCAAGATCGGCGCACATGGAAAGCCAGTGCTGTTTCTGCACCCCAAAGACTTCTGCGGCACCTTGACCGAACTCGAACAGGTCTGATTGGAGCGTCATGCGCACGTCTGTCGCGATTGCAACATTCTTCTGCATCTGGTTCATCACGCTGTTCGCGGTACTGCCGTTTGGCGTCAAGACGCAGGACGAAGCGGGGAGCGTCGTTCCCGGCACGCCGGGAAGTGCGCCCCACAGCGTGCGAATGTTCAGGGTGTTCATGATCAACACTGTGGTAGCGGCCGTGGTGTTCGCTGGCGTTTACGCGCTGGTTGAACACCTCAACGGATAGAAAAGCAAAAAGCGGGGCAAAAACCCCGCTTCATAGATTTCCAAATATTTGCTTAGTCTTTTGCCGGTTCTTAGCCCGGAACCGCTGTTGCACACAAAATCCTACAAAATCCGCCGCCGACTGGAAGCTGTCGGGCCAAAGTCCATGAAGACCAGAGCCCTGCTCATCCAAAAAATTGCGGAAGGCTGCAGTTCCGTCCTATCAATGCCTTCAGCCTACTCGCCTGTGGAGAACTTGTCACGAGCTATCGATTAAGTGGCGGATTTAGTTCGCTAATATGAAGGGCATTAAATATGGCGGGCGGGCTGAGGTGGTGTAGAACAATTAATGCGCTCGGCAAACAGGGTAGTAACCGGGTTCGATCCCGGGTTCGATCACTGCGGTCCTGCCATTGCATGGTGTGGCATTACCCGGTATTCCGCCGAAGCCAATTGGGCGAAGTTTGCGTGCCGCATCGGCAACGGCGAAACTGCGGTTTGTAGTCAGAAAGATAAAGCTTCAACTCATGCGTCTCACCCGATATTTCGTGCCCGTTCTGTGCGATCCGGCGAAAGTGAACCGGATGCGTCTGGTTCGCTTGAACACAGAGGTGCGCCGATGAGTAAACGCGCCCTTTCCGTCACCCGCGAGCAGAACTTTCCCGAGTGGTATCAGGCCGTCGTGCGCGACGGCGATATGGCCGAGACGAGCCCTGTGCGCGGCTGCATGATCATCAAGCCGTGGGGCTGGGGTGTGTGGGAACGCATTCAGGCCGAGCTTGATCAACGCATCAAGGATACCGGACACGACAACTGCTATTTCCCTCTGTTCATTCCATTGAGCTTCATCGCCAAGGAAGCCGAGCACGTCGAAGGTTTCGCCAAGGAGATGGCGGTCGTCACCCATCATCGCTTGATGAACAAAGACGGCAAGCTGGTTGTCGATCCGGACGCCATGCTCGAGGAGCCACTGATTGTCCGCCCGACGTCGGAAACGATCATTGGCGATGCCTTTCAGCGTTGGATTAAGAGCTATCGCGATCTGCCGCTGCTGATCAACCAGTGGGCCAATGTGGTGCGCTGGGAAATGCGTACGCGCCTGTTCCTGCGCACGGCAGAGTTTCTCTGGCAGGAAGGCCATACCGCACACGCTGGCCGCGACGATGCGATGACTGAAACCTTGAAGATGCTTGAGGTCTATCGCGAGTTTTCAGAAAGCGTTCTGGCGATGCCGGTGGTCGCCGGTGAAAAGCCGGTCAACGAGCGTTTTCCGGGCGCTGACAACACGTATTCAATTGAAGCGATGATGCAGGACGGCAAGGCGCTGCAAGCCGGCACGTCGCATTATCTGGGCACCCACTTTGCCGAAGCGCAGAATATTCAGTTTCAAAATCAACAAGGCCAGCTCACGCTATTGCCACACGACGAGCTGGGGCGTCTCCACGCGTCTCATTGGCGGCGTGATCATGACGCACGGCGACGATGACGGTTTGCGGGTGCCGCCGAAGATCGCGCCGCGCCAGATCGTGATCGTACCGATGCTGCGTGACAAGCCCGAGGATAAAGAGCTGCTCGATTATTGCGTGGGAATCGAACAGGAGTTGAAGGCGGCCGGTATACGCGTGCTCGTCGATGTGAAGCCCGTGAAGTCGGCAGAGAAGCGCTGGAACTGGGTGCGCAAGGGCGCGCCGGTGATCGTCGAAATCGGCGGGCGCGACGCGGCGGGTGGCAATGTGACGTTTATGCGGCGCGACAGCCTGCGCGACGGGGACAAAATAGTGTCTCACACGCGCACGCGCGACGCTTTCATTGCCGAGGCACCGGCGCTGCTGCAGGAGATTCAGGCACAGCTTTTCAAAGAAGCAAAGGTGCGGCTTGATGGCAATATTTTCTCGAACATCAAGACGTTCGATGAGCTGACAAACTACTTCGGTGCGGCTGAGGCTGACGACGAGGGTGGTGTGTTCAAGGGGTGGGCCAAAGTAGCTTGGTCCCGCCCGGATGGCGCCAAACTCGAGGCGATCGCGGAGCGGTTGAAGGGGTTGAAGCTTACAATTAGAAACGCACCCTTGGCTCAGGATGCTGTGAAGGGCGCATGTTTATTCACGGGCGAACCGGCTAAGGAGTATGTGTTGGTCGCGCGGGCCTACTAAGCGAGGGAAGCGCGGCCTAAGTCGCAGCGCATTCTGGCCCGATTGCCAGGGTAGTCCGACTGCGGCAGTGACCAGGAATAGGGGAGCTTTACGGGAATGAGCGCGGCTATTGCTGACACGAGGGCCTTTGCGCCCTACGAATGGATGCTGGCTGGCCGGTATCTGCGCGCGCGCCGCAAAGAAGGCTTCATTTCCGTCATCGCCGGGTTTTCTTTTCTTGGGATCATGCTTGGCGTTGCGACGCTGATCATCGTTATGGCCGTCATGAACGGATTTCGCAAAGATCTGTTCTCCAAGATCATGGGGCTCAACGGGCATGTGATCGTCCACAAGATTGGCGAGCCGTTCGAGGACTACGCCGATATTGCCGCCAAGCTGCTTGGCGTGCCCGGCGTCAAGTCGGCGCTGCCGCTGATTGAAGGTCAAGTGATGGTGTCGTCGAACGTGCAGGCTCTGGGCGGTCTTGTGCGAGGGCTTGACGAGAGAAGCGTCAAATCTCTCCCCCTTGTCGCCGACAACATCAAACTTGGCACGCTCGACGGATTTGACGGGCAGACCGGCATTGCAATCGGCTCGCGGCTGGCGAACTCACTGCGCGTCAGTCTCGGCGATACGATTACCCTTGTTTCTCCGCGCGGGGCCTCGACCCCCTTTGGCAATACGCCGCGATCAAAACCTTATGTGATTTCCGCCGTCTTCGAGCTTGGCATGTCGGAATACGACCGCATGATGATTTTCATGCCGTTGGCGGAAGCGCAGAAGTATTTCTCAAAAGGGGCCGAGGTCGATGTCTTGGAAGTCGTGGTTGAAAGGCCTGATCACGTCGAGCGCTACACCCAAGCCATCAAGGACGCGCTCGGGCCTTCAATGAACATCTCCGATTGGCGCCAGCGCAACGAGAGCTTCTTTACGGTTCTCGAAGTTGAACGCAATGTTATGTTCATTATTCTCTCGCTGATCATTCTTGTGGCGGCACTGAATATCGTGTCCGGTATGATGATGCTGGTCAAAGATAAGGGCCGCGACATCGCGATTTTGCGCACGATGGGCGCGTCCAAATCAGCGGTCATGCGCGTGTTTTTGATCACGGGCGCGTCGATCGGCATCGTCGGCACACTTGCAGGATTGATACTTGGCATTGTGTTCTGCTGGAACATCGAGGCGATCAAGAATTTTGTGTCGTGGATTACGGGAACCACCGTGTTTGATCCAAGCGTCTACTACCTGACGCGGCTGCCGGTAGATATCGACGTCAGGGAAACGGCGGGTATCGTCCTGATGGCGCTGGCGATCTCGGTTCTTGCGACCTTGTACCCCTCCTGGCGGGCCTCAAAGCTCGATCCTGTCGAAGCGTTGAGGTACGAGTAAGCCCATGCAGGATGTCACGCAAACGACGACCGATACAGCGGTCCTGAAACTTGAGGGTGTGACGCGCGCATTCAAGCAGGGCACGCGCGAAATCGCAGTGCTGCAAGGTGCGAATGCGGAGTTGAGAAAAGGACAGGCGGTTGCGCTGGTTGGGCCGTCAGGCGCGGGCAAGTCGACGTTGCTCCACATCGCAGGGTTGTTGGAATCTCCGAGTAGCGGGCGCGTGATGATCAACGGGCGCGATTGCGCCAAGTTGTCGGAAGCAGACCGCACGCGCTTGCGCCGTCAGGAAATCGGATTCATCTACCAGTTCCATCAGCTTCTGCCCGAGTTCTCAGCGCTTGAAAACGTGGTGATCCCGCAGATGATCCTTGGCCGGCGGCGGCGGGACGCGGAGGTGCGTGCACAGGAATTGCTTGGATCGCTTGGCCTTGCCGAGCGCGTCGATCATCGCCCCGCTGAACTCTCGGGCGGCGAGCAGCAACGCACCGCGATCTGCCGTGGTCTTGCAAACGCGCCGAAACTCTTGCTTGCCGACGAGCCGACGGGGAACCTCGATCCCCACACGTCCGAGTATGTTTTTCAAGAGCTTCTGGCGCTGATCCGTCATCACGGCGTGGCAGCCCTCATCGCGACCCACAACATGGATCTGGCGCGGCGCATGGACCGGGTACTCAAGATGCAGGATGGGCAGCTGATCGAAATTGCACCCGCGGCGATGTAGGCGCGTTGCGGCCATCACGATTTTGAGATGTGTGAAGCAGAACGGGCGTTTTTATAGTGGGTCAATGAGAACCCTGGCTTGACCTGCGAACCTGCCGGTATTCTTGTCGCGTTATGGCAAATCCCGCTGAAGCAAGTTCCGCGCCCAAGTTCATCCACCTCAAGGTGCACTCGGCATATTCGTTGCTTGAAGGTGCGTTGCCGATTGCAAAGCTCGCGAAGCTTGCAGTTGGCTACGGCTATCCGGCTCTTGGGTTAACCGACACCAACAATTTGTTTGGCGCACTTGAGTTTTCCGAGAAGCTCTGGGAAGCGGGCGTGCAGCCGATAGCGGGTTGCACAATCGATATCGACTTCGGCGACATTGCCGACACCTCAAATCCTGCCCTTCGTGCGGCGAGCAACGCCCCGCGCGCGGCATCAGCCGGAAAAATTGCGTTGCTCGCCATGGATGCCGACGGCTATGCCAATCTCATGCGGCTGTCGAAGAGCTTGTATTTCGAATGTGCGGCGGATGAACCGGCGCATATAAAAATTGCAAAACTAGAGGAATTCTCAGCCGGGCTCATCTGTCTGACAGGCGGGCCGGAAGGACCAATCGACAAGGCGCTGTCGGATTCGCAAAACGAACGAGCTCTCGAACGGCTCAAGTCGCTCGAGAAAATTTTCGGCAAGCGGCTTTACGTTGAGGTGCAGCGGCATGGCCTTGAAAGCGAAGCGCGCGTCGAGCCGCAGCTCTTAGAGCTTGGTTACAAGCGGGGCTTGCCCATTGTCGCGACGAATGAATGCTATTTTGCGACCCGCAACGACTTCGAAGCGCACGATGCGCTGCTCTGTATTGCCGGGGGCCGCTATGTCGTCGAGGACAACCGGCGCCGCGCGACGGCCGAACACTATTTTAAGAGCGCAGACGAAATGGCAACCTTGTTTGCCGATCTGCCCGAAGCCCTCGCGAATACGGTTGAAATCGCTTTGCGTTGCGCCTTCCGCCCAAAGGGGCGCAAACCCATTCTGCCGAGGTTTGTGGCGAGCGACGATAGCGTTAGCGAACTCGAACATTTCCGGCTCGAGTTCGAGCGAACTGCGCCGGCAAGCTAAGCTCGGCCTCAAGGCCCGGCTTGAAACGATGGGAATGGCAGACGGGTTTTCCGTCGAGGATTATGAAAAGCGCCTCGCCTATGAAGTCGACGTCATCACGCAGATGAAGTTTCCCGGCTACTTTTTGATCGTGGCCGACTTCATCAAGTGGTCGAAGTCGAATGGCATTCCGGTCGGTCCGGGCCGCGGCTCGGGCGCGGGGTCGCTTGTCGCTTACGCGCTGACGATCACCGATCTCGATCCGCTGCGGTTTGGCTTGCTGTTCGAACGCTTTCTCAATCCAGAACGCGTATCGATGCCCGACTTCGACATCGACTTCTGCCAGGAAAAGCGCGACCGCGTTATCGAGTATGTGCAACAAAAATACGGCGCCGGCCGCGTTGCGCAGATCATCACGCACGGTAAGTTGCAAGCCCGCGCGGTGCTGCGCGACGTCGGGCGGGTGCTGCAGATGCCGTATGGACAAGTGGACCGGCTGTGCAAGCTGGTTCCCAACAATCCGGCCAATCCCGTCACGCTGCGCGAGGCGATCGATACAGAGCCAAAACTGCAGGAGGAGCGCGATCGCGAGCCGATTGTGGCGCATCTTTTGGAGATCGCGGAGAAGCTGGAAGGGCTCTACCGTCATGCCTCAACACATGCAGCCGGTATCGTCATTGGCGACCGCCCTCTCGAAGAGCTTGTGCCGCTTTATCGCGATCCGAAATCGCATTTTCCGATCACGCAGTTCAACTGGAAAATGGTTGAGGCGGCAGGTCTTGTAAAATTCGACTTCCTCGGCCTCAAGACGCTGACGGTTCTGGAAAAGGCCCTGAAGCTGGTGAAGGAGGGGCGCGGCATTGAGGTTGATCTTCTGGCGCTGCCGCTCGATGACAAAAGATCCTACGACATTCTAGCGCGCGCCGACACAGTCGGCGTATTCCAGCTCGAAAGTACGGGCATGCGCGAAAGCTTGAAGCGTTTGAAGCCCGACCGTTTTGAGGACATCATCGCCATGGTGGCGCTGTATCGCCCAGGCCCCATGGATAACATCCCGACCTACATCAATCGCAAGCACGGCGAGGAGCCCGTCGATTGTTTGCATCCGATGCTGGAAGGCATTCTGAAAGAAACCTACGGCGTTATCATCTATCAGGAGCAAGTCATTCAGATCGCCCAGGTGATGGGCGGCTATACGCTAGGACAAGCAGACCTCTTGCGCCGCGCAATGGGTAAGAAAGACAAGAAGGAGATGGCCGCCCAGCAAGCCCGTTTCGTCGAAGGAGCGTTGGCGAAGGGCGTCAGACGCGAAGACGCCGTCGATATTTTCGAGCTGGTCGATAAGTTTGCCGGCTACGGCTTCAACAAATCGCACGCGGCTGCCTACGCGCTTGTCAGCTATCACACGGCCTATATGAAGGCCAACTTCCGCGAGGAATTTCTGGCCGCCTCGATGACGCTCGACATGGGAAACACCGATAAACTTGCCATGTTCGCGGGCGAAGCGCGCAAGTCCGGCATTACGCTGATGCCGCCTTGCGCCAATCAATCCAGCGTCGATTTCGGCGCTATTCCGCCGAAAGCCGGCGAGAAGGCAGGTGCGATCCGGTATTCGCTTGCGGCATTGAAGAACATTGGCGCAGGTGCAGTCGAGACGATCACCAAGGAGCGTGAGGAGAATGGGCTCTATACTTCGCTCGCCGATTTCGCGCACCGCCTTGACCCCAAAGCATTGAACAAGCGCGGGCTTGAGACGCTCGCGAAAGCTGGTGCTTTTGATAATTTTGAAAACAATCGGGCGCTGGTTGTTGCGAATACAGATGTCATGCTGGCATTGGCGCAGCGGCGCTCATCAGATAACGCGCAAGGCATCGTGGATCTCTTCGGTGGCGGGGGTGACAAGGCGCCAGTCCTTGCGTTGCGAGGAAAGGACGCCTGGACACCTATGGAGCGCCTTGCGGCTGAATTCGAGGCGGTTGGTTTTTATCTGTCAGGCCATCCGCTCGATCAATACGAAAAGGTTCTGACTAAGCTTGGCGTCAGACGTTTTGTGGAGTTCGAAGCCTTGGCTGCACGCGGTGCAACGGCGGCAAGGCTGGCAGGAATTGTCATCTCGGCGCGCGAACGCCGCTCCCAGAAGGGCAACAAGTTTGCGTTCGCCATGTTCTCAGACATGACCGGGCAGTTCGAGGCGGTGATATTTTCCGATACGCTTGCGGTTTGCCGCGATCTTCTGGAACCTGGAACGCCGGTTATTATTTCAGTGGAAGCCGAGCGTGACGGCGAGACGCTGAAAATGCGCGTGCAGAGCCTTGAGGCTTTGGATAAGGCAGCCGCGGCGATCCCGCGAAACCTGCGTGTGGTATTGGATCCTCGTCCGTTGGCATCGGGCAAGGCGTCAATGACCAATGTACGGGCGGTTATGAAACCCAGCGGCTCGCGAGGCGGAGAGATCCGCCTAGTGCTGCCACTCGATGACAGAGGCCGCGAACTCGAATTTGTCTTGCCCGGCCGCTATGAGATTTCGCCTCAAGATACCAATCGCTTGGCAGTCATGCCGGGGGTTGTCGAAGTCTCGGAGATGTGATCCGCCGGGGCATAGAGCATCGTAGCCTAAGGCATGGCTTGTTCTGACCAAAGCGGGCGCGCTAACTTGCGGTTGCGCCGTTTGAGCAATTTTCCGAAGTATGTAGGAGCAGTCAACAGATGCGCACTATTTTCCGCATAGTGACACTCGGGGCCGCCGCTGTTCTGGGTGCCACCTCCGTTTTCGCCGTCAACACCCTGACGTTCAGTGAATTGATTTCCGTCGTCTTCTTTGAGGATGAGCGCGCCTACCTCGATACGAAGGCCTTTTTCTGCCATTTCATCACACTCAGTGGACCCGGCGATTACTGTAACGCCAGCCTGCGCGTCATCGACCCCAAGACCTGCAAGACCGAAGTCATTCGAGAACTCCAAGTGACATACGGCGGCGGTGCGGGCCGGGAGTTCATGCGCTCGCGCGAAGTCTTTACGCTGGCGACCCTGGATCTCACAACGCTTAAAGAGCCAGAGATTGACGATCAGAAGGGCTCGATGCGGCAGCGTCTCACGGCTGCAACCGATATCTATTCGCATGAGGGTTTCCAGTATGGGTTCGTCCTAGATGCAAATGGCGGCTACAAGGGATGCCGCATCGATGCCAAGGACTTGCAGATTACCAAGGACGACTGCGTGAAAGCCGGCACCAAAGAGCTTTCGAACTCGAAGACGATGACGTTAGGATTCAATAAAGAGAAGTACAACCGTTCGATGGCGGCCATTCGCTGGCTGCAGAAGTCGTACTGCCCACCCATAGGCGATCCGCTGTAATCGCGGGCCATCGATAAACCGGTCTGGGTGGTCATTCAGCGAGAGCGTCCGGTGAGGAACACAAATCCCGAGTAGCCGCTTCGAATTTCACGGTCGATGATGCCGATATGCTGGGCTTCGACATAGAGGGCGTGGCGTTCGAAGGTTGTTTCAATTGCTTCGGGCGTAAGATGAAGCACCGGAAAGCGTTGACCGGCAACTTCGTATCCGGCCGATCTGACGAGGAACGCCGCGGCGAGCGCTCCGCCTGATTTCACACATTGCGCGTAAGCGGCGACGGCGGCCGCGAATTCATCCTCCCGTTCGGTGATAGATTCCGCACAGAAGAACATGGTTGCCGCATCCCAGCGGCGCTTGGGAAGATCGAACACCGATCCTCGCGTAATCCGGCTCATCGCTGCGAGCGCGGGGACCGGATTTTCCGGCAGACACCAGCCCGCACCGTAGGCATCTTTGGTCACGCCCCAGAAGTGCTGCCATTGCGGGCGCAAGGTTTCACGCTGCAAGTCGGCGTGCAACCAGTCGACGTTGGACTGGGAAAACTCCCAAGCGGTCAGGCTGCGCGCGCGGGGCATGGCACACATCAATGGAATGAGATTGGGACCGGTGCCCACATCGATGATGTTCAGTCCGGCCGGGGACGGCGCGATAGCCTTCATCGCGGCAACGGCGCAACGAATGACGCGATCATCGTCGGCATGAGGGTCGCCATAATAATGCTGGAAATAGGCTTCTGAATCGAACTTAGACCATTGATAGTCGGCATTGCCGGAGCTGCCATTTTTGAATGTTGGTGCGGCTAAAGCTTTCGATGTCATGATAAAATTTCCCCTGGATTTTTGCAATTTGAAGCGTGACGTTGCCGCCATGCCTGGCTCAATTATTGAACTGGCACGATCATTCAACTGGCCTTTGCCAACGGCTCTTGGACGTCTGAAGTGAGACTGGTGGGCGGAGCGCCGAACGTTTTGGGTACAAATGATTGAAGCAAGCCGGTCATGGCGTTCGCTTCAATGGGTTTGGAGAAGTAGTAGCCCTGTAGTGCTGTGCATCCGAGCTGAGCCATGGCTTCTACTTCGAGTTCTGTTTCGACGCCTTCGGCCACAATCTCCATGCCAAGACCTCGCCCCAGCGAAATGATGGCGTTGACGATCTTTCTATAGCTTTCAGATTTCGACATGCCCGCAACGAACGCACGATCGATCTTGATCTTGTCGAAACGGAAATTGCACAAGTATGCCAGACTGGAATATCCAGTTCCGAAATCATCGAGCGCTGTCAGGAACCCCATGGCATGAATGGCGTCGAGCGTACGGCTGGTGCGATCGCTCGATTCCATTAGGACGCCTTCGGTAATTTCGAGCACGAACCGGCTCGGTTCGATGCCGTATTCCTTCACAAGCTGCTGAAGGAGAGCTTCAAGATCGACTTGGCGGAACTGGACCGGAGACAAATTGACCGAAACCTGCAGATCAGGCCAAAGGTTCGATTCCCTCATCGCGCGGCGCAGCACCCATTCGCCCAGATCGGGCATCAGCCCCGATTGTTCCGCGATCGGTATGAACATGCCCGGCGATATTTCTCCGCGCACGGGATGACGCCAGCGTAGCAAAGCCTCAAGGCCGTCGATTTTTCCTGAGTTGCAAGAGATGATTGGTTGATAATTGAGACGCAGCCCATCGGTCTCGAGCGCGGTTCTAAGATCGGCTTCGATGGATAGCCGTTCCTCGACTCGCCGTGCCATGTCTTCGCTGAAGAATACCGATCTGTTGCGGCCGTTGCTCTTGGCTTCATAGAGCGCGATATCGGCCCGGCGCATGAGTTCGTCGGCTGTTACGCTGCTTTCGGATGTGATTGCTATCCCAGCCGAGGCGGTCGCGAACAAGCTCTGACCGTCAACATCGAAGCGGGCTGAGAAGGCGCCTTGGATGCGCTCGGCCATCGCGCTCGCTGCCTTTTCGTTTGAGGCCAGCCAAAGGATCGCGAACTCGTCGCCGCCGTAACGCGCCAAGAGGTTGTCGTGGCGGATGAGCATCTTGAGCCGTTGACCGACGGCCTTGATCAATTCGTCGCCGGCATGATGGCCGAGTGTGTCGTTAACGTCTTTGAACCGGTCGATATCGATGTAGGCAACGATGACCTGAGTGTCTGGTTCGCCGCTCTTCAGCCGGTCGAGCGTTTCCTGCAGTTTGGCGGCGAAGTGCGGCCGGTTCGGCAATCCCGATAAGGCATCGTGACGGGCATCGTGACGCGATTGCTGCTCGCGCTCTGCGAGATTACGGGAAGACCGCTTCAACCGGCGCAGCATGCCGGCGGCCAAAAGTGCCACTGATAAGACCCCGAAGGCCACAAGCGGCAGTATGAATGTGAGAAGCACTTGACCTGGCCGCTGCGTTGTCCAGCTGAGGTAGCCTGCGTGGGAGCCATCATCGCCTTCGAAGGGTTCTGAGACGAGCCCGTCGCGGTGGAGGGGAACCGGTGTGATTGCGAGATCCGGCAGCAGCAGAGCTCTGCCCATGGCGGTGACGTAGTCTTCGTCGATGTAGGTGACGCTGATCAGTAGATTTGGCGTTCCCTTCAGTAAGTTCATATCGACGTTTGGAACTATTGTCAGAGCCGCGACGACCGCTAGCTTGTTGTCGATAGATAAAATGTGCCCAGCCCACCGGGCAATACCGACGGCACCCTCCAGAACGCGATAGTTGTTTTGGTCTGCGCCAAACGCATCGGGCCTGGCTTTGAGGCGCGGCGACTGCACTCCGCGTGCTTCGCTTATCACGCTATTAAAATTTTCCCGGCGCGTTTCGAAGTTGGTGGGATCAGTGCGTGCGCCGCCGGCGAAGGCGTAGAGCGGTTTGTTTTCCGCGTTGAGGATGTAGACTTCGTCATGGCCGTAGGTTTCGGTCAGGAAGACACCAAAGTTGCTGTCCGTGAATTCAAGATCGACGCTGGCGCCGGTGATTTTTACGACCGAGTCGTCCCACCACGCGACGCTTTTTTGCTCGTTCAGCGCCCGCGCAATCCCGCGATTGAGAGCATTTTGAAGGAGCGTGCGTTCGCGCTCCGTAGCGCTCCGGTTGGCGGCGGACCCTGCGTAGGCGATGATCGCGAGGAGCACTAACCCGGCAAGCGTAATGCCGGCCGCCGTCAGCATTGTCAGACGATGGACGTTGCCGTCGTGATGCTGCAGTTGCGACGTTGGTTCGGTCTGCTGGGGCATGTCTGGTTCCTCTGCGGGTAAAACATACATGCACGCAAAGATTGAAATTGTCTTTACCACAGCGTGCTCTCCGGATACGCGGAAATTTCATAAAAATACTGTAATTCAGTGTTTTAATGGCGCATTGCGAACTCTCTGAATATTTCACGTCGTGCGTATTGTAACTTTATTTACCATGTGTTATCAACCTTAACGTGTAGATAGTTATGGTGTACGGGGTCTTAACGGCGACTCCGGTTCGGCCGCCATCCCTCATTCCCGGGTTGAGTTTCTGACAATGACAAAACTTGTTATTCGTTCGCGGGCGTCTGATCCCGGCTTGAAAAAAGCAGCGTGTGCAATTGAGCAAGCTGCGTGGAATGATCTTGGATATTTGAACTACACGCGGGCGCACTATGAGCTCTACGCGAGCCTGCTGGAGGAGTACGCCGACTATCAGCTGTGCTTGGTCGACGAAGAGCGCGGCTACCCGGTTGCGGTCGCCAATTGTGTGCCGCTGCGTTGCGATCCTGCCGAAGGCTTGCCGCCGGAAGGCTGGGATTGGGTGGTCGAAGCAGCGGCAAGCCGCAAAAGCCGCAAGTGCCCCAATATGCTTGGCGCACTCGCTATCTCCGTTCCGACGCGCTACCGCTCCAAAGGCTATGCGCGCATTATGATCCGCGCTCTGCTCGACTTGGCTGAAAAGCGGGGACTTAGTGGCCTCGTGGCTCCCGTTCGCCCTTCGGCAAAAGTGCATCACCCGCGTGTCGCTATCGGCGACTACATCACATGGACCGACGAGCGCGGACGGCCTTATGACCCATGGCTGCGCAGTCATCTGGCAGCGGGGGGAAAGCTGATCGGGCCGTGCGAACGCTCGATGGTGGTCGAGGAGCATGTCGGGTTCTGGGAGACGTGGTCGGCCCAAACCTTCGAAGCATCCGGCGACTACGAATTTGACGGCGCACTGGTGCCGGTTAAAATCGATCTCGAACGCCAGCGCGGCCGCTACGAAGAACCCAACGTCTGGGTGGCTTACGCAGCGTAAGGCGGCTTTGACGTGAGCGGCATCGCACCTCAATAAATTTGCTTTCTTGGCGTTGGGTTCCGGGCACTCTATGGATTGCCGGGCGCGTCCCGTTCTCGGAGTTCGATCCCCGCCTGCGCGGGGAGGCTGGACGTGCTGGCCGGCCGCCTTCCAACCAACGGCTTTCACATGAGCGCAACTGACGCCCGGCTTTACGCGCCGTCCACGGCCCGCAACCGCGTGGCGATCCTGGGCGTGTTGCAGCTCTATTTGCCGGAGCGCGGGCTGGTGCTTGAAGTCGCTAGCGGCACCGGAGAACACATCTGTTTCTTCGCCGCCGCCTCTGGCCCCGCGCTCTTGTTCCAACCGAGCGACATCGAGGCGGACCACCGCTCCAGTATCGATGCCTGGAGCGCATCGTTGGAATTGCCCAACGTGCGCCCGGCCGTTGCCCTCGATGCGACGGCTGAAAATTGGCCAGTGACAAGAGCGGACGCGGTCATCTGCATCAACATGATTCACATCGCGCCCTGGGCTGCGACCGAAGGCTTGATCCGCGGCGCGGCACGCGTGCTTGAGCGCGGCGGATTTCTCTATCTTTATGGTCCCTTCCGCCGCGACGGGGGCCATACCGCACCCAGCAACGCCGGCTTCGAAGACTGGCTCAAATCGCAAAGCGCGGAGTATGGCGTGCGCGATCTCGAAGCCTTCGCGGCACTCGCGCAGCTCAACGGTTTTGGTCCCCCAGAGGTCATAGACATGCCGGCGAATAATTTTTCGGTGGTGTTTAGGAGGTAGCTCTCTTTGTTGGGCGCGTGGATGAGTGGCGCGGATTTCTTCGCGGATCTCCCATTCCTCGGCGCGTTCATTGGCGCGCGCGAGGAGCTATGGCGCCGCGTGTTGCCACCGGCGATATAGAAAGCGGATGTGGAGCGCGCTGGCACCAGGTGCCTGTCGATCCGAAAAAAGAACGGGCGCCTTGACGCGCTCCACGACAGCTGTTCTGCCGGCCGTATCCGAGTGGGAGGCACCTTACTCCTCCTGCCGGCGGGTCCGGATGTTCCAGTTATGATCTGGACAGCACCGGATACGGTTCGCTACGCGAAAAAACTCGGGCACGTTACGCCCTTGTATGTGCTGATCGCGCACGCTGCCCCCACCCCCAGATCGAGACGCTCTCGAGACTGTCCGCCGCTAACCGAGGCGAGGTGAGATGAGTATAGCGCGTGTTGCCGCGTATGGGAAAACGAACGGCGATGTTTGGTTGATGGGTTTTTGAATTGGGCGATTGCGAAATGGCGTTAGGGATTTTGGAAGAAGGCAATAGGCAATCGGGTTAGGGAAGTTACGGCGGGCAATAGGGAGCGGGCAGCAGGCAGCCGGGAGTAGGGTCAGCGTGGCTCTCTCGGCTTGCGTTCCCGGACAAAGGGGCGGCGCGCACGCGGCGCTCCGCCGATCCGGGATCACGTCCTCGCATTAGTTCCCCGGACGTGATTCCGGGTCTGCGCGAATGCGCTCCGCTTTTCGCTCGCCCGGGAATGCAAGGGGCGAGTGCGTAGCGACCATTAAGTGGTTTGCGGGCTTTTGACCCAAGGTGTTCCGCGATCAACCCATGCCGTCATGGCCGAGGCGATTGCGTTGCAATCGCGAAGCCGTCGGCCACCCACGGCAAGTGTCAACGCATGAGATGTTTGAATGAGATACCGGACGTCAGGAACGATGGCGTAGCAACCATTAAAGATTGATGGCTGTATTTTCGACCCACGGGGCGTTTCTGGCCAGCACGGTGTTGGCGTAGATGAGCAGCTTCCGGGCGCAGGCAGTGAGTGCTGATTTATGGCATTTGCCTTTTGCGGTCAGCCTTTTGTAGAGCACGACTAATGCAGTGTTCCATCGGAAGGCTGCTGGCAATGCTGCGGCATACAACGACCGCCTGACACGTCCGCGCCCGCCCGCGATGTGGCGGTAGCCTTTGTGTTTCCCGCTGTCATCATCGAAGGGTGCGAGCCCTGCCAGCGCTGCTGCTTCTTCGCGTGAGACGCGGCCAAGTTCCGGCATGCGGACGATGAGCGATATCGCAGTTCGCTCGCCGATGCCTGGCACGCTCATGACGAGATCGAGGCGGCGGGCGAGATCATCGTGGGTGCGGAGTTGAGCGGCGATGCGGGCAAGTTCTGCGGCGCGGCGTTTTTTCAAGCGGGCGATGTCGGCATCAGCCAGGCGTCTCAGCCTTGGTTGATCAATGTGTTCGAGACGTATTTTAATACGCGCAATGTCTTCCTCGATCTGTTCGACGAAAGTGAGGTTCTGCGCAAGATCATTGAGGCGTTCGTCGGTTAGGCGTTCGTCTTGATCCAATGCCGCGGTGCAGGCAGCGATTGTGCCAGCATCAATTTTATCGTTCTTGGCGCGCAGCAGATGCATGCGGGCGTAGGCTTTGACCTGGACGGGTTGCAGCACGAGAACGGTGAGGCCGTGTTGCCGAAGATGCGCAACAACGGCGTGTTCGTATCCGCCTGTCGCCTCGATGCCAACGCGCGTGACGCCGGCGTTTGTGAACAGTGCTGCGAGTTGTTGCCAGCCCTTGAGTGCGTTCTGCACCTGCCAGCATTGACCGGTGCCGGCAACTGCAATGTCGAGTTTAGCCTTCGATGTATCTATTCCAGCTGTCGTGGGATTTGTGGTAGCGTTGTGCATCTTCGTCGTCCCTGCCTTGTTAGCGAACCAAAAGTTCCAGCAACCATCCGGGTCTGATGAAGAAGCTGGCGCGATCACGCTACGAGGCAGCCACAAGCGGCTCAGGGCGGATACGATCCGATCGCCAGCGGCCCTGCTGCCGATTGCAGTCTGCGGCAGGGCATTCCTTCCGGAACGAGGCGATGATAGCCGGGATTGCTATAACAAGGGCGCATAAGGCACGGCGTCTTTCTTCGTCGGGCCGTCATGCGCCGTCTTGTAACAGACACCGGTGCTCGATCATGGTGCATGACGCCGAGGCCTGCTGCCACCGGGCGAAATAAAATGAAGTGTGCAAAGGCCTCGTCTTATGCACCCTACACTCCGCGTTTTTATTGCGGGCTACGCGAGCTTCCAATATTGTGTTCTAAATGCCTGGTCGCCGCACTTCTTGCATCGGTATCCCACATGGATGATTGGCAACATGTGTTTCATACGGAGCCTCCATTTCGTCACCGAACCCAGGCAATGATGACGGGGATAGAAAGTATCAGTGTGATAGCGCCGGCGAACCAAACGCCGTACCGCAGCGTCGGGTTCGCTTGATCAAATGTGATCAACTCTACATTATTCGAGACTTTTGCAGCGCAGGGGCGGTTTGGGCATGACCAAAGAGGCGATCTCAATGACTGATGACCGCATTGCTTACAGCGATATCCCACCGGGAATTTGCCCAAACATCTTCGAACTAATTTCGGAATTAGACTCATCGAGTTGTCTTATCGTCTAAGTAAGTAGGCTGGGCCAAAACCAAAAGGTGCCACTTCGTAGGTTGGAGTCAAGCGATCAGCGCAGACCCAACACGCCTTCGCGTAAATGCATTCTATCTAAAAAGTCAATTCAAAAAATTGGCAAAGCTAAAAAGCGATTTTCTTTTCCCGGCTTTGTGTTGGGTCTGCGCCGCGCGGGAGGCGCTTCGCTTGACGCCAACCTACTTTCCCCCTTTTTCAATAGCGGCGCACGACCTCCATCCGGCGCAAGACGCCGTCTTGGCGTTGCCGCCCCTCACCCCGACCCTCTCCCCATGCAAGCGCAGCGCATGGGGAGAGGGGGATACCATCTCTGGCCATACGACGGCCCACCCGTGCGACCCAAATGCCCCCCACCCTTGCCATTCCCCCCATTTTCCCCCATAACGCCCCCATCTCACACGCGAGTTTCGCGCCTGGCGGATTAAAAGCCCCGCTGGCCGCTCCGGTGGAGAACCGTTAAGCCCCTCAAAAGGCTCATGGTTTTCTTCACAAAAGCTCGCGGAGGATTAACCGGAAAAGGAATAAACGCATGGCGCTTCCCGCCTTCAATATGCGTCAGCTCTTGGAAGCTGGCGTTCACTTTGGTCACCAAGCACACCGCTGGAACCCCAAGATGGCACCGTTCATCTATGGGTCGCGCAACAAAATCCACATTCTCGATCTGACGCAGACGGTGCCGATGCTGCATCAGGCCTTGCTCAAGATTTCAGACACGGTAGCTGGCGGCGGCCGCGTGCTGTTTGTCGCGACCAAGCGTCAGGCGGCTGACGGCGTGGCGGAAGCCGCTAAGCGCTGCGCGCAATATTACATGAACCACCGCTGGCTGGGTGGCACGCTGACGAACTGGAAGACGGTGTCGGCATCGATCCGCCGCTTGCGTCAGCTGGACGATATTCTGGCCGACCCGCAAGGGCGCTCCAAGAAGGAAATTCTGACCATTACGCGCGAGCGCGAGAAGCTCAATCAGTCGTTGGGCGGCATCAAGGACATGGGCGGCACGCCCGACCTTCTCGTGGTCATTGATACCAACAAAGAAGCGATTGCCATTCAGGAAGCGCGCAAGCTCGGTATTCCGATTGTTGCGATCATCGATACGAATTGCGATCCCGACGGCATCGATTTTCCAGTGCCGGGCAACGACGACGCGGGGCGCGCGATCACGCTCTATTGCGATCTGATCGCACGCGCGGCACTTGATGGTCTGGAACGGTCGCAGGGCAACCAGGGCGTTGATATTGGCGCCATGGGTGAGCCGCCGGCCGAGAACCTGCCGAAGGTTATGTTCAAGGGCATTGAAGCCGCACGCGGCGAAGCCGATGATTTGAAGCGCATCAAGGGCATCGATCCGAAGCTCGAACTTCGCTTGAACGACGCAGGCGTGTTCCACTTCTGGCAGCTCGCCGATCTCGACGCCGACCATGTGGCCGCTCTCGACCGGATGATGCGTCTCAAAGGCCAGGTAGCCCGCGATGACTGGCAAGGTCAGGCCAAGAAGTTGGTCGACGCGGCAGTCGTTTGAAAATGAGTGAGTGGTGAGAACGCCGCTCGTGAGTGGAGCATCGCTCGCGGTATGGACCTACTCACCACTCACGATCTCACCACTCACGATCTCACGCTTGACGCCTTCATAGGCGAAGGAGTTTCTATGACAACGATTACAGCGGCCCTCGTGAAGGAGCTGCGCGACAAGACCGCTGCCGGCATGATGGATTGCAAGACGGCGCTGACGGAAACCAACGGCGACCTCGAAGCGGCCGTCGATTGGCTGCGCAAGAAGGGCTTGTCGAAGGCCGCCAAGAAGTCGGGCCGCATTGCAGCCGACGGCCTCATCGGCATCATTGCCAAGGGCTTGAACGGCGCCGTTGTTGAGGTCAACTCGGAAACGGACTTCGTTGCGCGTAACGATCAGTTCCAAAGCCTCGTGCGCGATATCACGGCGCTGGCGCCAGACGCCAAGGGCGATCTGGCCAAGCTTCTGGCCGCGACCTATCCCGGCACTAAGAATTCGGTCGAGACGCACGTCAAAGAGATGATCGCGACCATCGGCGAAAATATGAGTGTGCGCCGCACGGCCGCGTTGTCGGTCAAGGACGGTGTGGTTGCCGATTACGTGCACAGCCGGGTGGCCGATGGCCTAGGCAAAATTGGTGTGCTGGTTGCGCTCGAAAGTGCCGGCGACAAGCCAACGCTGTTTGAACTTGGCCGTATGGTCGCCATGCACATTGCCGCCGCAAGCCCGGTGGCACTTGATCTCGACAGCGTTCCGAAAGAAACGCTGGAGCGGGAGAAGGCGATTTTGGCGGAAAAGAACGCCGGCAAGAAGCCTGAGATGTTGGAAAAAATCATTGCTGGCGGGCTCAAGGCGTTTGCCAAAGAAAACTGCCTGCTCGAGCAGACCTATGTTCACGATACGACGAAGACGGTCGCCCAAGCCCTCAAGGAAGCCGAAGGTAAGGCCGGTTCGGCGATCAAGGTCACGGGCTTTGCCCGCTATGCGCTGGGCGAAGGCATCGACAAGAAGGAAGAGGACTTCGGCGACGAAGTGCGCAAGCTGGCCGGCGGCGGGCAGTGAGTGTCTGCAACCGCGCCTTCCCGCCGCTAGGCGGAATCAGGCAATTGCGCTAGGTATCAACCGGCTGGTGGTCCGCTACCGGCCGGTTTTTTGCGAGCCCAAGGAGCATGCTTCCATGACTGCGAACGGCGGTCCTCTCAAATACAAACGACTGCTGTTGAAGCTCTCGGGCGAAGCGCTGATGGGGAAGGGTGCCTATGGCATCGACATGAGCGTTGCCGACCGGCTGGCGGCGGACATCGCAGAAGCTGTGAAAGCGGGTGCCGAGATTGCCGTCGTGGTCGGCGGTGGCAATATCTTTCGCGGCCTTGCGGGCGCTGCCGCCGGAATGGACCGGGCAACGGCGGACTACATGGGCATGCTGGCGACAGTCATGAACGCACTCGCCTTCCAAAACGCGCTCGAAAATCAGAAAACACCGGCGCGGGTGTTGTCGGCGATCCCAATGCCGACCGTGTGCGAGAGCTATGTCCGGCCGAAGGCCCTGAGCTATATTGCCAAAGGCCAAGTGGTGGTTTTTGCGGCCGGCACCGGCAATCCGTTCTTTACAACCGATACGGCCGCAACGCTGCGGGCAATCGAGATGAACTGCGATGCCGTGGCCAAAGCCACCCAAGTCGATGGCGTTTACTCGGCCGATCCGAAGAAAGACCCTTCCGCAAAGCGCTTTGACCGTCTCACCTACGCCGAGGTTTTAGCCAAGGATCTCAGAGTGATGGACGGCGCCGCGATCGCACTTGCCCGCGACAATAATCTTCCGGTATTGGTGTTTTCCGTTGAAGAACCGGGCAATCTGCTTAAAGCCTTGCGGGGCGAAGCCCGCGCCACTGTGATTGCAGGGTAGTTGTGATTACAGGGTAGTTGTGATTGCAGGGCCGTCGCATGTGGCCGCGGGCCTGGCAGCAAAACGTCGAGGCCCGCCACGCTTAAGGTCCGCTAAAGGCGGCCCAAAGCCCGGCAAACGAGTGCGCTGTAAAAGAGGGCGCGCCAAGGAGCGAAGATGTCGTTGAACGCATTTGACCTGAAAGAAATAGATAAGCGCATGCACGCGTCGATCGACGCCCTCAAGCGCGAATTGTCCGGTCTGCGGACAGGCCGTGCGAGCGCCCATCTTTTGGATCCGGTCAATGTGATGGTCTACGGGTCGCGCATGCCGTTGAACCAAGTGGCAACCGTATCAGTGCCCGAGCCGCGCATGATCTCGGTTCAGGTCTGGGACCGCTCGAACGTGCAGGCCGTCGATAAGGCGATCCGTGAAGCCAATCTCGGTTTGAACCCGATTATGGATGGACAAATCTTGCGCCTGCCCATTCCCACATTGACAGCTGACCGGCGCCAGGAACTCGTCAAGCTCGCCCACAAGTATGCCGAGCAAACCAAGGTCGCCGCGCGCAATACAAGGCGAGAAGCCATGGATCTTTTAAAGAAACTCGAAAAAGACGGAAAGATGAGCCAGGACGAGCATCGCGGTCACACTGAAAAAGTGCAGGAATTGACCGACAAGACGATCAAGGACATTGATGGCGTGCTCGCCACAAAAGAGGCCGAAATCCAGAAAGTATGAGTTTGCCGGGCATGCTTTGCGCCGCATTGGTGCGAAGCGGTCCGATGTTCCCGCCGCGTCAACGGAAGGTCAGCCAAACTTGACGACAGAGAGCGAGCGCAGCGACAAGGGGCAGCGGCAGCCGTGCGAACGCCTGACGCCACAGCACGTCGCCATCATTATGGATGGCAATGGGCGCTGGGCGAAGGAGCGTGGGCTGCCGCGCGCCATGGGTCACCGGCAGGGCGTTGAGGCTGTTCGCCGAACGGTGAAAGCCGCCATCGAACTTGGCGTGCCGTTTCTCACGATTTACAGTTTTTCTTCAGAGAATTGGTCGCGTCCTGTCGACGAGATCGACGATCTCATGGGGCTTATGAAGCGCTTTATCAGCCGCGATCTGGCCGAATTGCATCAGGCGGGCGTCAGGATTCGGATCATCGGCGAGCGCGACCACGTCGATCAAGAACTCATGGCGCTTATCGACGAAGCGGTGGAACTGACGCGCGACAATGCGGCGCTGACACTTGGTGATAGCTTTCAACTATGGTTCGCGCGGCGAAATTGCCAAAGCGGCGCGGCGGCTGGCGGAAGAGGTTCAGGCTGGGCGGTTGGCGCCTGAGGACATTACCGCGCAATCGCTTGGGGCGCCCTCGACACGAACGGCATTCCCGATCCCGATCTTTTGATCCGCACGTCCGGCGAAATGCGCTTGTCCAATTTTCTGCTGTGGCAAACGGCTTATACCGAATTCCTGTTTCTCGACACCTATTGGCCGGATTTCGACCGGACCGTCTTAGAAAATGCCATTGAAGTTTTTCGTGTCCGGGAGCGCCGCTTCGGCGGGCTTTCTAAGCGCTCTACAGCTTGAGGCGGGCGATGACTGACAACGGCAGCGCGAATGACAGGTCAACGTGTGCGAAGACGGTGCTAATCCCAACGGTGTTCTGCCGCCGGATCTGCAAAAGCGCATTCTGTCCGGGCTCGCCGTGGCATTCATCGCTTTGCTTGCGGTCTACGCGGGGCCCGTGCCGTTTGCCGTTTTGACGGTGCTCGTCGCCGCGGTGATGAGCTGGGAATGGGGCCGCGTGGTGCGCTCGGAAGGGTTCGATACCATCGGCTGGGTGCACATTATTAGTGTGGCCGTTGCGGCGGTCCTTGCGGGCCTTGGAATGGCGGGGCTTGGGGTGGCGGCGGTTGTGATCGGTGCCATCACGGTGCTGGCGCTGTCGTTTGGCGGAACATCGACGCAACTTTCAAGTCTCGGTGTTCTCTATACGGGGCTTCCGCTCGTGTCGCTGATCTGGCTGCGCAGCGATGAGCCACTCGGATTTCTAGCAGTCGTGTTTGTGTTGCTCGTGGTGGCGGTCACGGACACGGCAGCCTATATATCCGGCAAAGCTCGCGGGCGGGCCAAAATTAGCGCCAGCGATATCGCCAGGAAAAACTTGGGCCGGATTGATCGGCGGCGTTGTCAGTGCGGCGATCGCTGCGGCGTTTTCTCGCGCGTGACGGGAAGCGGATCCATCTATTGGCTGGCGGCGCTCGGGTTATCCTCGGTCTTGTGGCGCAAGCTGGAGACCTCGGCGAATCTGCTCTGAAGCGCCGGTTCGGATTAAAGGACGCGAGCGATCTCATTCCCGGACATGGCGGCTTCATGGACCGGATGGATGGCGTTGTGACTGCGGCGCTGGCAGCCGGGCTGTTGGCGCTTGTGACGACGCCTATGCACCGGCGCGGGCACTTCTCTATGGGTCTTGAGGATCACCGGCCGGGGAGCGTGAACGGCCAATCGAATGCGCCCAAGTCGCCGTGCCGCTGACGATCCTGGGTGCGACAGGGTCAATCGGCTACAGCACGCTCGATCTTGTCGGGCGCCATCCGGCGATTTCCAGATCGTCGCGCTGACTGCTCAGAGCCGCCCCGTGGAACTGGCAGCCGTGCGAGCGTCACGGCGCCCGTTTGGCCGTGATCGGCGATCCGGCCCAATACGGCGCGCTAAAAGAGGCGCTATCGGGCAGCGGCATCAAGGCTGCGGCCGGCGAGGCGGCGCTTGCGGAAGCCGCCGCGGAACCCTCCGATTGCGTCATGGCGGCCATCGTTGGTGCTGC
>CAWFWU010000015.1:0-51323 GCA_963819605.1 uncultured Alphaproteobacteria bacterium
CCGGTCTGGCATCACGTTTGCCGTCTATGGCGCAGACGATACGAGCGAGCGGCTCATCCCCTTCGACATCTTGCCGCGCATCATCTCAAGCGCGGAATGGCGCCGCCTGGAAGCGGGCATAGAGCAACGCGTCAGGGCGCTGAATGCATTTATGTTCGACATCTATCATCGCCAGGAGATCTTGAAAGCGGGGCGCATTCCCGAAGAGCTGATCGTTCAAAACAAAGCCTTCGTGCCAGAGATGATTGGGGTCGATCCGCCGCGCGGCATCTACAGTCATATCATCGGTATCGATCTCGTGCGCACGAGCGAAAACGACTTCATGGTGCTCGAAGACAATACGCGCACGCCATCTGGCGTCTCCTATATGCTGGAAAATCGCGAGACCATGCTGCATCTTTTTCCGGATCTTTTTTCTCGCAATCGCGTGAGGCCAGTCGAAAATTATCCCGAAAAACTGCGCCAGACGCTGGAAAGCGTGGCGCCGTCCAATCTCGACATTGAGCCGACGATCGCGCTGTTGACGCCGGGCCCCTACAACAGCGCGTACTTTGAGCATTCGTTTCTGGCCGATCAGATGGGCATCGAACTGGTGGAGGGGCCGGATTTGATCGTCATCGACGGCGAACTGCTGATGAAGACAACGCAAGGATTAAAGCGCGTCGATGTGCTGTACCGGCGCATCGACGACGAGTTTCTCGATCCGCTCGTATTTCATCCGGTCTCGATGCTTGGCGTGCCTGGCATTTTCGACGTTTATCGCGCCGGCCGCGTAACCATTGCTAATGCGCCGGGGGCGGGCATCGCCGACGACAAGGCGATCTACAGCTATATTCCGGCAATCATCGAGTTTTATACCGGCCGTGCGCCAATCCTGGCCAACGTCGAAACCCACAATTGCCGGGAACCAGAGGCGCTCAAATATACGCTCGCAAATCTTGAGAAGCTTGTCGTCAAGGAAGTGCACGGTTCGGGCGGCTACGGCATGCTCGTTGGACCAGCTGCATCGGCCGCCGAAATCGAAACATTCCGCGCCAAGCTCACGGCCAATCCGTCTAACTATATCGCTCAACCGACGCTCGCGTTGTCGACGTGCCCAACGCTTGTCAAGTCCGGCGTCGCGCCGCGCCATCTCGATCTCCGCCCCTTCGTCCTGGTTGGCGACGAAGTGCGCGTCGTGCCGGGCGGATTGACACGCGTTGCGCTGAAACAAGGGTCGCTCGTCGTCAACTCAAGCCAGGGCGGGGGCACCAAGGACACTTGGGTGCTGCAGGACTAACCAGACATGCTCGGACGCGCTGCAAACGATCTCTATTGGCTGTCACGCTCGATCGAGCGCGCTGAAAACATGGCGCGGCTCGTTGAAGTCGGCTACCGCATCGTGCTCCTCCCGCGCGAGGGTGAAGGCTTTCACGGCGAATGGCGCTCAACGTTGGAAAGCGCGGGATGTCTCGATGGATACTTGCAGCGCTACGGCGAATTCGAGACGTCGAAAGTCATTAATTACATGCTCTTCGATGCTGAAAATGCTTCCAGCATTTCTTCATGTTTGAGTAGTGCGCGGCGTAATGGGCGGGCGCAGCGGACGGCCTTGACGCGCGAGATGTGGGAAAGCTTGAATAGCGCTTGGCTTGAGTTCTCGGCCATTAAACCGGAATCGGTAACCTCGAACTCTCTTCCCGGCCTTCTCGATTGGGTGCGCTCGCGGTCCGCGCTCTACCGCGGCGCGCTCATGAATACCATTTTGCGCAATGACACCTTCTATTTCAGCCAGCTCGGGACCTTCATTGAGCGGGCCGACAGCACGTCTCGTATACTGGACGTGAAGTACTACCATCTGCTGCCATCGAGCGAGATGGTGGGGAGCGGTAAAGACAACTTTCAATGGACGGCCATTCTCAGATCCGTGTCGGCGCATCGCAGCTATAGATGGGTGTTCAAAGATGCGTACCGGCCTTGGAAGATCGCAGATTATCTGATTCTGAACCGGCAGATGCCCCGCTCGCTTCGTTCCTGTTACGACGAGCTGACACAAGCTCTCAACGATCTCGGCGTGCTTTACGGCGAGAGGCACGAATGTCATGCGACGGCCAATGCCACCCGCGACGTGCTTCTGGAGGGCGACATCCAACAGATATTCCAGACTGGTCTGCATGAGTTTGTTCAAGACTTCATAAGCCGCAACAATAAACTCGGCAGCGATGTTTCGCGTGCCTATCATTTTGCGGGCTGATGGGAGCAAGACATGCGCATCTCAATCGGACACGTCTCTCGCTACACTTACGGCGAGGCTGCAACGTACTCCATTCAGACGCTGCGGCTGACGCCTCCTTCTTTTGCAGGCCAACGCGTCATTGATTGGACGATCAGCGCTCCGGGCATCGAAAAGGCCACCCAGTTCCGCGATGGCTATGGCAACGCGGCGCATCTCGTCACGTACTTGGGTAGCCATTGCGAAAGTCTGGTGATTGCAAAGGGTTTGGTCGAGACGGAGGATCGTGCTGGAGTTGTGCAAGGCTTGCATGAGACGGCGCCCTTGCGCACATATCTGCGCAATACGGTGGCGACCGCTCCCGGTTCACGCGTTTGCGAGCTCGCGCGGGCGGCCGGAACGGACCCGGGCGTCGCCCGGTTCCACAAGCTGATGCATCACGTGCGCGAGGCGGTCGACTATCAAATCGGCGTGACAACCGAGCACACAAGCGCGGAGCAAGCCCTCGAACAGGGACGCGGCGTGTGCCAAGATCATGCGCACGTGTTTATCGCCGCGGCGCGCGAACTCGGGGTTCCGGCACGCTATGTCAACGGCTACTTTTTCGCGGACGTCGAGGAGCCTTCCGAGGCCCACCACGCATGGGCGGAGGTGTGGGTTGAAGCGATAGGCTGGATAGGCTTCGATCCGGCAAACGGAATTTGCCCGACCGATCGCTATGTGCGTCTTGCGGCAGGCCTAGATGCCGCGTCTGCCGCCCCTATCCGTGGAACGAGGCGGGGGGGCACCAACGAAGCGCTTGACGTCGTCGTCGAAGTTCAGCAGGCAAGCAGCCAGCAATAGCGCCGGAACATCGTGACGAGGAGACGGCAATGACTTACGGCGTGGCACTGCGCCTGGAGCGCGGATTGGTGTTTGCAGCCGACACGCGCACCAATGCAGGCGTCGATAACATCGCGCAATACCGCAAGTTGCAGTTCTGGCGCAAACCCGGCGACCGCGTACTCGTGCTTCTCTCGGCTGGCAATCTGGGCGTAACCCAGTCGGTTCTTAGCCTATTGAATGAGCAGTTGACGTTGGAAACGCCTGACGCGACGCACTTGTTCAACGCGCCGAATATGTTCCGAGCTGCCCGCGTCGTCGGTGATGCGGTCCGCGAATGCCGCCGCGTTGACGGTCCGGCGTTGGATGCGAGCAAATCTGGTTTTGCCGCCTCGTTCATTTTTGGCGGTCAGATTGGGGCTGAACGGCCGCGCCTGTTCCAGATCTACTCCGAGGGTAATTTCATCGAGGCGACCGACGACACGCCGTTCCTTCAGATCGGCGAACATAAATACGGCAAGCCTATACTCGATCGCGTGGCGCGTGCGGACATGCGGCTCGGCGAAGCAGCCAAACTTATGCTGCTATCGTTCAATTCGACACTGCGTTCGAACCTGTCGGTCGGAATGCCCATCGATATCTTAGTCTATGAGCGCGATTCGCTCGACGTTAGGCGCGAAAAGCGCATCGAGGCGGATGACGAGTATTTCCGCAACCTCTCATCGGCTTGGTCGGACGCGCTGCGCCATGCCTTCACGACGATTGACGAATTCAAAGTCTAGGCTTGACGGACACTTCGCTGGTTTGCATGACATGCAGCGGCAAGTCGGGCAGTGCCAGTCGATCGATGCGGACCCCGTTGCCGCCGTGGCGCGCATCAGATAGCGCTTTGATACGAAGCTCATCTCCCGGGGAGGCTAACGGTGAAAATCTGCATGATCGGCGCAGGATACGTAGGGCTTGTCTCTGCGGCCTGCTTTTCAGAATTCGGCTGGCACGTGATCTGCGTCGACAAGGACAAGGATCGCTTGACTGAGCTCAATGCCGGACGTTCGCCGATTTATGAGCCCGGCCTCGACGACCTCATGCAGCGCAACATGCGCGCCGGGCGCCTCATCTTTACTGGCGACCTGACAGACGCGGTCAAAGGTGCCGACGTCGTTTTTCTGGCGGTCGGCACGCCCATGCGGCGCGGCGACGGCTATGCGGACTTGTCTTACGTTTATGCAGCGGTTGACGAAATCACCCCGCACCTCGAAGGTTTCACAGTGGTGACGACGAAATCGACCGTGCCTGTCGGCACCAGCCGCGAGATCGAAGCGCGCATTCGCCATCTTCGTCCCGACGCCAACGTGGCGGTCTGTTCAAATCCGGAATTTCTGCGCGAAGGTTCGGCCATTCAGGATTTTACCCATCCTGACCGTGTCCTCGTCGGCACAGACAGCAAGGCGGCTCAGGAGGTCATGGACCGGCTCTATAAGCCGCTCTCCCTGCGCGGCTCGCCGGTCATGTTCGTGTCGCGCGAATCTTCCGAACTCGCGAAGTACGCGGCCAACGCATTTCTTGCGCTTAAGATTAGCTTTATCAATGAAGTCGCGGATCTCTGCGAGAAAGTTGGCGCCGACGTACAGCAGGTGGCAAGCGCCATTGGCAAGGACAAGCGCATCGGCGACAAGTTTCTGCATCCCGGTCCCGGATACGGCGGGTCATGTTTCCCGAAAGACGTCGAAGCGTTGATCCGCACGGGCCGCGAAAACAAGGCGCCGCTCTCGCTCATCGAACAAGTCGAGCGCGTCAATCGCGAGCGCAAGATTGCCATGGCCGGGCGCATTGAAGAAGCGCTGGGTGGCGCGCTGCGTGGCAAGACCATCGGCATTCTCGGCGTGACGTTCAAGCCCAACACAGACGATATGCGCGATGCGCCAAGTCTCGTCATTTTGCCGATGCTACTGGATCGCGGCGCCCACGTGAAAGCCTTTGACCCGCAGGGTCAGAAACATGGGGAACCCCTGCTGCCGGGCGTCAAGTGGTGCGACAGTGCGCTGGAGACGGCGGATGGCGCCGATGTATTGGTTGTCCTGACCGAATGGAACGAGTTCCGTGCACTCGATCTCAAGGACGTGCGCAAACGCATGAAGGGCAATAAGCTGGTTGACCTCAGGAACATCTTTGTTCCACGCGCGGCACTTGAAGCCGGGTTTCACTACAAGGGCATCGGCCGGTAACGGCGAAACCTGCCGCCGTGCATCAACGTTCCTTGAAGGCTTTGGCGAACTGATCTTCGATCGGCTTGGTGAGATAGGAAAGCGCGGTGCGCGCTGTCGTGACGATCTGCACGTCGGCCGGCATGCCGGGCACGAGTTTCAAGCCGTCAATCTTTTTCATCTCGTGGTCGGGGATCTCGATGCGTGCCACGAAGTACGAGATGTTGTTTTGCTGATCGAAGGTCGCGTCGGCCGAAATTGTCAAAACGCGGCCCTGCACAGTCGGGGTGGTACGCTGATTGAACGCCGTCAAGCGGATGGTTGCTTCGTCGTGCGACCGGGCCTGTTCGATATCTTGAGGTGCAATCCGCGCTTCGATCAATAGGCGATCGCCTTCCGGGACGACCAGCATCAAAGGATCGCCGGGATTGATGACGCCGCCGATGGTCGCAACGGTCATCTGGTGCACGACGCCATCGACGGGGCTTTTAAGATCGATGCGCCGCAGCTGGTCTTCTGCCGCAATACGGCGTTCGCCGAATTCCGAGAATTTACCTTCGGCTTCGCGCAGCTCCTTGACGACTTCGCTTCTCGCTTCGTGATCGATGCCGATTTTCTGCATTTCAATTTCGGCGATCTTGCCACGACTAGTTCCCGCTGCTGCCTGCAAATTTGCTTTTTCACCATCGAGACGGGCGCCTTCCCGGCGCAGCGCATTAATTTTTGTGGTGGGCACGAGTTGCTTGGCTTCAAGTGTTTCCAGACCTGTAAGTTCTTTGGCGATGAGGTTGATCTCGCGTGTTTTGGCCGCCGCTTGGGAGACCAGGCCGGAAATCTCTTCTTCAAGTCCGGAAATACGTTCGCCAAGCTGGCTTTTTTGGGAGGCGCGGGTGCTGACCCGCGTCTCAAAATGCGTTTTCTCGCCGCTCAGAATTTGCGTAACGGCTGGGTCGCTTGCGCGCTTCAAAAGTTCCTCGGGAAATACCACGTTCCCGGCATTGTCGCGCTCTGCACGCAACCGGGCAATGCGCCCCATTAATTCGTCCATTTGCCGAGTGATGACCTGCAAGCTCGCCCGCGTCATGGTTTCGTCGAGGCGCACGAGTACGTCGCCAGTTTTCACATGATCGCCATTCTTGACGAAAATCTGTCCGACGACGCCTCCGGTCGGATGTTGTATTTTTTTCACGTTGCTTGCCACGACAACGGTGCCAGGCGCTAGTACCGCTCCAGCCAGGTCGGTCGTTGCGGCCCAGCCACCCATGCCGCCGATGAGTAGGATAAGCGTTGCAAAACCGAACGCCACGTAGCTCTTGACCGACGTGAGTTTGTGGTCAAGCCGGACAGCAGCTTTGGGCAGTTTGGCGCCTTCAGGCACCGCGACGATGTCCTGGCTCATGCCAAATCCTTCGCTTGCGTTGGCAATTTCTGCTCATGACCTTCGATGCGCGGCTGAGCGCCGTCACCGCTTTGCGGTACCGTCTGCAAGATATTGCGCAAAACTTCGTCCTTGGGACCGAATGCGCGCGTCTGTCCGTTGGCTAGCACCAGCACCTTGTTGACGGCAGCGAGGGCAGACGGCCGGTGCGCGATGACGATGGCGATGCCGCCGCGCCGCCGGACAGAAAGAATAGCTTCGGTCAAGGCCGCGTCGCCAGCCGCATCAAGGCTGGCGTTTGGTTCGTCCAGTACGACGAGGAAAGGATTGCCATAAAGTGCGCGCGCGAGTGCCACTCTCTGGCGTTCGCCGCCAGAAAGCGAACGGCCGCTTTCGCCGATTTGGGTTTGATAGCCCTGCTGGAGGCGGACGATGAGGTCGTGTGATCCGGATGCTTTCGCGGCGGCTACAACGGAGTCACTGGTTGCATCGGGATCAAAGCGTGCAATGTTTTCAGCGATCGTCCCGTCAAAGAGCTCGACGTCCTGAGGCATGTAGCCCATATGTTTTCCCAGTTTCTCCGGGGTCCATTGATCGAGAGCTGCGCCATCAAGGCGAATAGAGCTTGCGGGATTAAGCGGTAGCCAAACTCCGACGAGCGCACGCGCGAGCGATGATTTTCCTGAGCCGCTCGGTCCAATCACTCCAAGTGCGTCGCCCTTCTCAAGACCAAAGCTTACGTTCTTGATAATAGAATCGTGCTGTCCTGGCGGGCCGACGAATAAGGCTTCGACAAGCAGTTGCCGCTTAGGCTCTGGAAGATCGACAACCTCGCGATCAAGCGTGCCGGCGACTGTCAAAAGATCTCCGAGGCGCTTGGCGCTCATGCGGGCGGAGATGAAGCTCTTCCAGTGGGCAATCGCCGATTCGATCGGGGCGAGCGCGCGGGAGACCGTGATCGATGCTGCAATAATTGCGCCGGGCGAGAGTTCCTGATGGATCACAAGGTAGGCGCCAAAGCCCAGAACAGCGGACTGCAGCACCATGCGAATGACTTTGGTCAAGTTGCCAATGCCGCCCGCCGCGTCCGAGGCTTTGAGCTGATAGGCGAGGTATTCGCCATTCAAGGCATCAAAACGCTTGCCGATGTGGCCGCCGAGGCCCATGGCGAAAATGGCTTCGGCGTTGCGCCGCGACAATTCCGCAAGAGCAAGGCGCTGGCCGCCGGCCTGTGTTGCTGCTTTCATGGGCTTCGAGCTGCGCACTTCCGTGAGGATGGTGAGCCCAATGAGCAGTAGTGCGCCTATGACGGCAATGAGCGCCAATGAGGGGTGCAACAGATAGACGAAGAACAGATAGATCGGCATCCAGGGAAGATCGAAGAGTGCCATCAAGCCCAGTCCGCCCATGAAGGAGCGGACCTGATCGAGGTCGCGTATAGGCTGCATGCCATCGCCGCCGCCGCGGGTTCGGAGCGGTAGGATCTGCACGGCAGCAAAGACTTTGGGGCTCAAGTTCTTGTCTATCCGTACGCCAACACGGCTCATGATGCGGGCGCGAATAAACTCAAGAGCGCCATTGATGACATAGAGGCCGACCATCAAGACCGAAAGGCCGATCAGCGTTGGTACGGATTGCGAAGGCAGCACCCGGTCGTAGACCTGGAGCATGTAGAATGACCCAGCTAGCGCCAGAAAGTTGATCACGCCCGAAAACAGCGCCACACTCGTAAGTATGGGGCTGTACTTCAGAAGCAAGGAAGCAACCGGGTGTTTTTGTGCGTGCGTTGCCGCTTGTCGATTGAATGCCATTTTGCCTGGAGCGTTCCGTTTCTGATGGGCCTGTTTCTGATGGGCCTGCCGGCGTCGTTTTTTTAAACTAAGTCGCTTTTATCGCGAGCCCTTGTTCCCTTGGTCACACCGGCTGCGAATCAATCGGTAAAAAAAGTACTATGCCTCTTTAGGTTTGATGAAACCCACTGCCATCCGGCCATCGGGCATAGCAGCCCTGATTTTCGCGGGTGATGCCTTGAATGACCCTTCTGCGAGTTTCTTGAGCAGTTCGCCGACAATTTTTGGATCTCCTACAGTGTCGATAACCCACGGCTGGTTTCCGCTCTTCCAATCCTTGCCTTCAACATGAAGGAATTCACTCGTGCTTTCAGTTAGCCGTTGATCGACCTCGGGCGACACCAGCGCCCACCAGACCACTGCCGCGACGGCCATTGGACCGCCCTGCTGCTGCTGTGCGCCGACAATAGCAAATTGGCCAAGGGCGATTGCGGGTGTGACGTAGGTGTTAAGCTCTCTGAGTGTCAGTTTGTTGTGGCGGTTGGATGCGGACATGATGGCCATGATCCGGCCGAACGCAGCCGCGCGCTGGTCACTCGATTCAGCGGCCTTGCGGGCAGCTTCTGGCGACATGGCTGGCGGGCCGCCGGCTTTGGGGGCAGCATTTGGCATTGCAGCTTCAGCGGGCTCTGGCGTCGCGCCCGGAACGACTTGCGATTTTGTGCTGAACATAACGCAACATTCCTCTGAAAATCTAACGAATTAACTAACAAGCGTCCGGTTTTATAGCAGTCGCGAGAGACGGCGACCATCCGCAGTCCAACATTTTTGCCGCCTCCAAAACCTTGCCTATGCATCCAACTCTTTGACGCAGCCAAACAAGTTATCTCGCGTCTACGACCTAAGTTAGAATAAGCTTGGGCGAAGTCCGGGCATTGCAAGCCCATTCAATTGCCCTGTAACGCCTATGAGTTGGCACACGGAAACGGAGAAAATCGACGTGGATCAAGGCGCTGGGTCCGTTACGCTGAACCAGTTCCTGGCGGATTGGGGGCTTGAGCTTGCAACTCGCAAAGCCATTGCTGCGACGGTCATTGCGCTGGCCGGGGCTGGAGCCATCATGGCGAACCGGGTGGCTAAGGGAACCATCCCTGGGCGTCTTGGCCGGGTTACCGCCCGCGCCGGCGAGTTCGACGAGCAAAAAGAAATCGACGTTCTCGCCAATAACGAAATCATTGAGGCTCTGAGAACCGCGCCCGTTGCTGCGCTCGCGTCCGAGGAGCTTGAAGAGCCGGTTGTGCTCGACGCCAAGGCACCGCTGCTGGTGGCGGTCGATCCGCTCGACGGCTCGTCGAACGTCGAAGCCAATGTCTCTTTTGGAATGATCTTTTCCATACTGCCCAGCCATCCGGCATCGACGGGCGTTGCCGCATTTCTGCGGCCGGGCTCGCATCAGTTGGCAGCGGGCATCATCATCTACGGACCGGCAACTGTGTTCGCGCTCACGGTTGGTTCGGGCACGCACGTTTTTACGCTCGATCGCGAGACGGGAACGTTTGTGCTCACTCAAAAGAATGTGGCGATACCGCCGACTGCGAACGAGTACGCAATCAATGCGTCGAACGCGCGCTATTGGGAAGAGCCGATCCGCATCTACGTGCATGATTGCGAGAACGGAGCGGGAGGCCCACGCGGGCGCGATTACAATATGCGCTGGACGGGATCACCGGTTGCTGATGTTTTTCGCATCCTGTCGCGCGGCGGTATTTATCTTTATCCGGCCGATAGCCGCAAGGGTTTCCATCAGGGACGCATTCGCTTGATTTATGAGGCGAGCCCTATCGCATGGCTGATCGAACAAGCGGGCGGACGGGCGACGACGGGGCGTGAACGGTTGTTGGACGTGGTGCCGGTGTTGTTGCATCAAAAATCGCCCCTGATTTGCGGCTCGCGTGAGGAAGTCGATCATGTTGTACGGCTTTACACGGGAGAGGGACTTAAGGGTCAAAGCTCACCACTATTCGGGCGGCGCGGATTGTTCCGCGCCTGGAGTTGAGACTTGGATAAGAAGCTTGGATTTGGATTTTCTGAACGAGGTTTGATAGCTGCCCGATGTCGATCAAGTTCCCCATCATCTCCGTGACAGGCTCTTCGGGTGCCGGCACAACGTCGGTCCGGCATACGTTCGAGTACATCTTCCGGCGTGAAAACGTGAATGCCGCTTTCGTGCAGGGCGATGCGTTTCATCGCTACAAACGCTCCGACATGGAAAAGGCCATGAAGGCCGCCGAAAAGAAGGGCAACCAGAATTTCAGCCACTTCGGCGAGGAAGCTAATCTGCTTGAGGATCTGGAAGGCCTGTTTCGTGCCTATGCGGAGACGGGAGGCGGACGCACTCGGTCCTATATTCATGACGACGAAGAGGCAGCACTTGAAGGCGTGCCTGCCGGCTCGTTCACGCCATGGGGCGATATTGCGTCAGGTTCGGATCTACTGCTTTATGAAGGGCTGCATGGTGCGTGCATCACGGAGAAGGTCAACATCGCACAGCATGCCGATTTAAAGATCGGCGTTGTGCCGGTCATCAATCTCGAATGGATTCAGAAAATCAACCGTGACCGGACTTTGCGCGGCTATACCACCGAGGAAGTGACGAACGCGATTTTGCGGCGCATGCCGGATTACGTGAAATACATCTGTCCGCAGTTCACCGAGACCGATATCAACTTTCAGCGCATCCCGACGGTCGATACCTCAAACCCGTTTGTCGCCCGCTGGATCCCGACGCTGGACGAATCCATGGTCGTCATCCGCTTTCGCGATCCGCGCGGGATTGACTTCGGGTATCTTTTGTCGATGTTGCAGAACAGCTTCATGTCGCGCGCCAATTCCATCGTGATTCCGGGTAGTAAGCTCGATCTTGCGATGCAGCTTATTTTGACGCCGCTGATACTGCAGTTGGTCGAACGCAAGCGGCGCTCGTGGTGAGCGAAGCCCTGGGTGGCGCGCCCAAGCCGAATCCGGCTAGTGTAGCGTCATATAGATTGTCTTTTTGGCTCTGATCATTCGAGGTTGACCGTGGCGCGGCCGATGCTGATTGCACCTTCCATTCTTTCCGCCGACTTTGGGCGGCTTGGCGATGAGATACGCTCAATCGACGCGGCGGGAGCCGATTGGATTCACTGCGATGTGATGGACGGACACTTTGTGCCGAACATTACTTTCGGACCGCCGGTTATCAAGGCGGTACGGGGGGCGTCGAAGAAAATTTTCGATGTGCATTTGATGATCGCGCCAGCTGATCCCTATCTCGCGGCGTTCGCAGAGGCGGGTGCGGATATCATCACGGTTCACGCAGAGGCTGGTCCGCATCTTGACCGCTCGCTGCAAGCGATAAGGGCTCTCGGCAAGAAGGCCGGTGTGTCGATCAATCCAGCGACCCCCGAAAGCGTCATCGAACATGTGCTCGACCGGCTTGATCTGATTTTGCTGATGACAGTCAATCCGGGATTCGGCGGGCAGGCCTTCATTACGTCTGTGGTCGATAAGATTGCGCGCGTGAAAAAGATGATTGGCTCGCGGCCGATCGACATCGAAGTCGATGGCGGCGTGACGCCCGAGACGGCAGCACTTGTTGCCAAAGCCGGAGCCAATGTGCTTGTGGCAGGTTCGGCCGTGTTTAAGGGTGGCACGCAGGCGGCGTACGCGAAAAATATCGCGGATATCCGCAAGGCTGCGGAGGCGGCGCGGTAGATCATTACCCGGCGTCATGGCCGCGTCGTGAAGCGATCGTGCCGAAGGCGCGACAGGCGGCCACCCACGACAAGCATCAGTATATTCGGAATCAGCTGTGTGGAATTATCTCTACAATTCCGAAGCATCTGTTGTGTTGAAAACTGTCGTGGGTGGCCGACGACTGCGCGATTGCTTCGCATCGCCTCGGCCATGACGCTTGTGTGTTGGACGCTGCGCGCTAGTGGACACGAAGCAAGATTCCAAGAAGTATCCCTGCCAGCAAGCCGAGCATGCTTACTATTCCTCGAGACACTCGTCGTATTTTGGTATCCGGAAACTGTCGTGGCCAAAAATAATCGCCCAACCAACTTCCACTAGCATAACCTGCGACTATTATCCCAAGTTCTATCGCTATTAGGGCAAAACCTGCCGTGCTCAGGACTATGAATGCGATAATCTCGCGGACTATATTCAGACTAACATCGATCATGGATTTCGACTGGGTAGCTACTGAGTTAAATTCTATAAAATTCCCGATACCACTTCACGAAGCGGTGGATGCCGTCCTCAATCGACGTCGATGGCTTGAAACCGACTGCCGCGGTCAATGCTTCGACATCGGCATAGGTCTTTGGCACGTCGCCCGGCTGTGGCGGCAAAAGATTTCGCTTGGCCGCGCGGCCGGTTTCTTTCTCGATAAGCGAGATAAAATACTCAAGCTCGATGGGCGAATTGTTGCCGATATTGTATAGGCGATAGGGCGCGTTCGAGGAGGCGGGCGAGGGGTTGTCGCTCGACCAAGTGGGATCGGGCTCTGCGATTTTATCCATGGTGCGCACGACTCCTTCGACGATATCGTCGATGTACGTGAAATCGCGCGCATGTTTACCGGCGCTAAAAACGTCGATAGGTTCTCCGCTGAGAATCTTTTTCGTAAAAATGAAGAGCGCCATGTCGGGGCGGCCCCAGGGCCCGTAAACCGTGAAGAAGCGCAAGCCCGTCATCGGTGTTTGGTAGAGGCTGGCGTACGTGTGCGCCATCAACTCGTTGGCCTTTTTGGTGGCAGCGTAGAGGCTCAAGGGATGATCGACGGGATCTTCGGTGCGAAATGGCATCGACGTGTTCGCGCCATAGACGGAACTCGACGACGCGAACACGCAATGTGCGACGGCGTTGTGGCGGCAGCCTTCGAGGATGTTGAGAAAGCCCTGGATATTGGCGTCGATGTAGGCATGCGGGTTTTCGATGGAGTAGCGCACGCCGGCTTGTGCCGCGAGGTTGATCACACGGTCGAAGCGTTGTTCGGCAAAGAGTGTTTGCATGGCCTCGCGATCAGCGATGTCAGCCTTGATGAAGCGAAAGCCATTGCGGCCTTCGAGCCGGGCCAAGCGGGCATCCTTCAGGCGCACGTCGTAATAGCTATTCATGTTGTCGAGACCAACGACCTCGTCACCGCGATCCAAGAGCACTTGAGACGTCTGTGAGCCGATGAACCCGGCGGCGCCGGTTACGAGGATTTTCATGCGTTGTCCTGGCGTTGTCCTGGCGTCTATCTGGTCAGCTGCTGCGGCGATAAGGCAAAGCGGCGCATAATGAGCCGCATAACAGACATTTCAGAGCCATGCCAGCGGCTATGGCATCATCAGCCCTTGCAGTTTGGACGGCGCCTGGACTATCAGCGGCGTGAAGGGCTGCGAGATGAAGTTTTCAACATCATTGCCGATTGATGCCGTGCTCGGCGCCGTGATGGCGGCGCTGTCAGACGCTGGCCGTGCCGTGCTTGTTGCGCCCCCTGGCGCTGGCAAGACGACAAGAGTGCCGCTCGCGCTTCTTGAAGCATCTTGGCTTCAAGGCCGCAAGATTATCGTACTGGAGCCGCGCCGCATCGCAGCGCGCGGGGCGGCCGAGTTCATGGCGCGATCGATTGGCGACAAACTCGGTGGCGTGGTGGGCTTGCGTGCGAGGCTGTCATCGAAAGTCTCAGCGGCGACGCGTATTGAGGTCATCACCGAAGGCGTGTTCACGCGCATGATTCTGGACGATCCCGAATTGACGGGAATCGGAGCGGTCTTGTTCGACGAGTTTCATGAGCGGTCTCTGGACGCCGATTTGGGGTTAGCGCTGGCGTTGGAATCGCGAACGGGATTGCGCCCGGATTTGAGAGTGCTCGTCATGTCGGCGACGCTTGACGGCGCCCGCGTCGCGCGGCTGTTGGGTGATGCACCTGTGATCGAAAGCGAGGGCCGGGCGTTCCCGGTTGAGACGCGTTACCTCGGGCGAGCATCGCAACGTATCGACGACGATATGACGGGCGCAGTGTTGAAGGCGTTGCGGGAGGAGACGGGATCGATTCTGGCGTTTTTGCCGGGGCAAGGAGAAATCCTGCGCGTGGCGGAGCGGTTGCGCGAGCGCGTCAGCGATCCGGCTGTTGATATCGCGGCGCTCTATGGCGCGCTTGATATGACCGCGCAGGATCTCGCCGTGTCGCCGCCGAAACCCGGGCGGCGCAAGATCGTTTTGGCAACGTCGATAGCCGAAACCTCGATTACGATTGAGGGCGTGCGGGTTGTCATCGACAGCGGACAGGCGCGCGTGCCGCGCTTTGAACCGGAAGCTGGTGTCACGCGGTTAGAGACCGTGCGCGTGTCGCGGGCCTCTGCTGATCAGCGGCGCGGCCGCGCGGGGCGGACACAGGCTGGCGTCTGTTACCGCTTGTGGGATGAACCCGAAACGCAAGGTCTCGTGCCGTTCACTGAGCCGGAAATCAAATCGGCCGACTTGTCGAGCCTGCTGCTGGATTGTGCGGAGTGGGGCGCGCCCGATCCCAGAACCTTATTGTGGCTCGATCCGCCGTCAGAAGGCGTCATCAAAGCGACGCGCGAGGAGCTGCAGGAGATCGGCGCACTTGACGAAGCAGGCCGCATCACGGCCGAAGGGCGCCGGCTCAGAGCACTGCCGTTGCCGCCGCGTTTGGCGCGCATGCTGGTTGCGTCGGTTGCGCATGGAGCTTCGGAGCGCGCGGCGATGATCGCGGCAGTGCTCGTGGAACGCGGTATGGGCGGCAACGATATCGATTTGGGCGTGCGGCTTGAGAGTTTTGCCCGCGACAGATCACGGCGCGCGGACGATATGCGGCGGCTGGCGCTTGGATGGGCGAAGTCGGTTGGCACCGGTAACGCGCGGCTAAACGATGATGGGATTTCGAACGCAGCCCTCCTGGCGTTGGCTTATCCCGA
This sequence comes from uncultured Alphaproteobacteria bacterium, assembly GCA_963819605.1. GTDB lineage: Bacteria > Pseudomonadota > Alphaproteobacteria > Rhizobiales > Hyphomicrobiaceae > Hyphomicrobium_B. The sequence goes on from CAWFWU010000015.1 coordinate 15,378, forward strand.
CCGCATTGCCAAGTCGCGAGGGAGCCCGGGGCAATATCTGCTCGTCAACGGCCGCGCCGGAAATATCGACAACAAAGAGCTGCTGGCGCGAGCGACTTATCTGGTTGTTGCTGAGTTGATGGGCAAAGCGGCATCGACGCGGATCGTGCTCGCCGTTGCAGCGGACGAAGCAGATGTAATGGGCTTTGCGGCAGACAGAATTGAAGAAAGCGACGATTTGAGTTTCGACGCGGGCTCTGGTGCCGTGCGCGCGAAACGAACGCGGCGGTTGGGTGCGATCACATTGGTGAGCGCGCCACGGGGATTGCAGAAGGACGACGACGTGTCTGCCGTTTTGGCGGCAGGCATTGCGCGTCTTGGTGCTGGAAAGTTGGCGTGGACAAAAGCGCAGGTGCAATTGCGCGAGCGCGTGGCGTTTTTGCGCAAGGCGGGCGGCGATTGGCCGGATATCTCGGATGAAGGCTTGAGCGCGGATAATTGCGCGTGGTTGCAAGCCTACCTTGCAGGCAAGGCGCGGGTCGCCGATATCACGGCGGACGATCTCGGTGCGGCGTTGGATGCGCTGTTGCCGTGGAGCATGCGGCAGAGATTAGAAGCTGAAGCGCCGACGCATTTCGAAGCACCTACAGGAAACCGTCATGCACTCGATTACGAAGGGCCGGGTGCACCGGCGTTGCATATTCGCGTGCAGGAACTCTTCGGGTTGAAACAGCACCCAGCGATTGCTGGCGGGCGGCTGCCGTTGACGTTGAACCTGCTGTCGCCTGCGCACCGGCCAATTCAGATTACCCGCGATCTGCCCGGATTTTGGGCGGGATCTTGGGCGGCGGTCAAAGCCGATATGCGCGGGCGCTATCCCCGGCACGTCTGGCCCGACGATCCGGCGAACGCGGTTGCGACGGCGCGCGCGAAACCAAGGGGGAATTGAAGTGCATTTTTGGCGCAACCGGCGTACCGGGTGCCGGCCGGGATGGGTCCAAATCCGCGAACTCCGACAATTCGAACTGAAAGCGATACTGGGCATCGCCGGCAGCGTGCCCGCTGTAGGGGCAAAACCGGTTCAGCTTCACTTAAACCGGCGCCGCGACAACCTCGTCATAGATGGCGAGCGTCGCAGCGATGATGATGTCGGCCGATAGCCGCGTCTCGACGAGTTGGCGCGCGGTTGTGGCGTAGTTCAAGCGGCGCGCGGGTTCGGCGATCGCCTGTTCCAGAGCCGCAGCAAGGGCCGTCGCGTCTCGTGGCTTCACTAGCCATCCCGTGACCCCGTGTGCGACCACCTCACGGCACCCCGGAACATCTGTCGCGACGATCGCACGCGACGATGCGGCGGCCTCTAGCAACACCCGGGGCAGTCCCTCGCGATAGTATGTTGGAAGGCAGACTATATTCGCCGAGCGATAGACGGCGGGCATATCGGCGCGAAAGCCCCAGTGTTCTACGAGGCCATCGCTTATCCATGCAGCGATCTCGGCGGGCCGGACGGAGGCGTGATTGTCCGGGTCGGGTTCGCCGACCAGGGCGAAGCGGGCGGCAATGCCTTTGGACTTCAGAATGCGTGCGGCAGCGACAAACTGTGCAATGCCCTTGTGAGCGAGAAGGCGGGCCGGCAATACGATGACGGGCGGCCCCTCCGGTTCAGGCGTCGGATAAAATTTCCGGTGGTCTACGCCGGAACCTTGCAAGAGCCGCAAATTGTCCCGGGCGGCAGGGGCGATTTTCGCTAGGTCGTCGAGGTCGTCGCTGTTTTGTACGAGTGTGCGCGATCGCGGTTGTAAGATTGCTCTGGCGAGCGCGATGCTGACTAGCGGACGGATCGCCCGTGCCTTGAGATCCGACGAGGCGAAGACGTAGCCCAATCCCATGATCGAATTGATCACCGGTAAGTTCGTGATGCGCCGGGCGGCGAGACTGCCGTAGAGCGCCGGCTTCAGAGCAATGTGGTGGACGAGACCGGGCCGCAGCTTTTCGTAGAGCTCCTTAAGTTCGAGAATGCCGCCGATGTGAGACGCGGGACCGATACTCGACCGCGACATGCGGCGGAGTGGTAGAAACGTCAATCCTGCATCAGCGATGACACTGCGCTTGCCGTTTTCGCGCGCGGCGACAAAAACATCGTAGCCCTCTGCCTTCGCGGCGCGTGCGAGGGGCAGTGTGTCGGACACGAAGTACCAGTCTTCGGTGGCGAGGTAGAGCAGCTTACCGCGCGTCATGCTGCGCCACTCCGGCAGCGCTCAAGACAGGGCTGGAATTTTGCCATGTCAAAGCCGGCGTTGACGGTCGTTTTGTCGGACGGCATAGCGGCAAAACTCCCCATCAAGGTTAATGCCACTCAGAACGCCTACAGGGGCGGACAGGCACGGTCAACAAAAGAGCCGCGTAAGGCCAGCGGCGGTCAGGTTCAAAAAAGGAAGCGCGTTCAATGGGTCCGGTGGTTAAACGTCCTCGTTGCATCGTAGATCGTTCGGCTCCTCGCGATTGGTTAGCGACAAATCGTTTCCGGAAGTTATCCCCGCCCACTCTAGCGCAGGTATCCTCATGTTTGAAAGGGAGGACGAGCATGAGGAAAGACAGGCTATGGTTGATACGCCAAATCTCGGGTTGCCCTATATTCTGGCGGCCCAGTCCCAAAAACACGTTCCCCACAACGAAGCCATTCGGGCGCTAGACGCGATTGTCCAGCTTTCCGTTCTCGACCGCAGCCTGACAGAGCCACCGGAGTTTCCTGCTGAGGGCGACCGCTATATCGTTGCCAGTTCGCCGGCCGGGGCATGGGCCGGGCAAGCCGAAAAAATTGCGGCGTTTCAAGATGGGACCTGGATGTTCTACGCCCCGAAGGAGGGCTGGATATCGTGGGTTAACGACGAAAATATTGCTGTCGCATTTGATGGTGCTGTATGGACGGCGCTTTCTTCGGGGGGCGGCGGTGGCGGCGTGACGGATCATGGGGGCCTGACGGGTCTTGGTGACGACGATCACCCGCATTATCACAATAACGCGCGCGGAGATGCTCGTTACACGCTCCTCAATCCGGCGATGGTAGGTATCAATGCGATCGCCGATACGACCAATAGACTTTCGGTCGGATCTGCCGCGTCGCTGTTCAATCATGCCGGCACCGGCGGGCATCAGATCAAGATCAACAAGGCAGCCGCTACAGACACGGCGAGCTTCCTTTTTCAGGACGCCTTTTCGGGGCGGGCAGAAATCGGGCTCACAGGCGACGATGATTTCCACTTCAAGGTTAGCCCGAACGGTGCCGCGTTCAACGAAGCGATCATCATCAACCGCACGACCGGCGCGTGCACATTCCCGAATACGACGTTTGGTGGCGTAACAGATGGCGACAAGGGCGATATCACGGTTTCTGGGACGGGCGCAACTTGGACGATGGATGCTAACACTGTCAACAACGTGAAACTCGCCGACGTTCCAACCGCGACGCTCAAAGGCCGCGTCACGGCAGCGGCGGGAGACCCGGAAGACTTGACGGTGGCACAGGCCAAAACGCTGCTCAATCTCGCGGGCACCAACTCAGGCGATCAGACGTCTATCGTTGGTATCACCGGCACGCTTGCGCAGTTCAACACGGCTTGTTCAGACGCTGACTTCGCGACCGGCGGCGGCACGATCACCGGCACGAGCACGGGCGCAAATACCGGGGACCAGACCATTACCTTGACCGGCCCTGTTACAGGATCAGGGACAGGATCGTTCGCGACGACGATCACGGATGCTGCGGTCACGCTCGCGAAAATGGCGAACGTCGCAACTGGCACCGTGTTCTATCGAAAGACTGCGGCTGCTGGTGTTCCCGAAGTACAGACACTAGCCACGCTGAAAACAGACCTGAGCTTAACCGGTACGAACTCCGGCGATCAGACCTCGATTGTTGGCATTACGGGAACAATCGCGCAATTCAACACGGCCATTAGTGACGGTGATCTCGCGACCGGAGGCGGGTCGATCACGGCACAGCTCGGGCACGAATACCGGCGATAACGCGGTCAACACCCTCTACAGTGCTTTGGTCAGCAACGCGTCGCATACCGGGGATGCAACGGGGGCGACCGCGCTGACTCTCGCCACGGTAAACAGCAACGTCGGATCGTTCGGGCTGGCAGCGTCTGTCGCGCAATTGACGGTCAACGCCAAGGGTCTGATCACGGCAGCGGCAAACGTTGCGATCAGCGTCGTTGCTACAGCGATCTCGGACAGCACGGCGGCGGGCCGGGCCATGCTGACAGCGGCGACCGTTGCGGCACAGACCGCGCTGCTCGACGTCTTTACGTCCGGTGCGAAAGGGCTCGCGCCTGCGTCTGGCGGCGGCACGGCAAATTTCCTGCGCGCTGACGGCGTGTTCGCGGCGCCACCAGGTGCGGGCGGCGGAGAAGCCAATACGGCTTCGAACGTTGGCACCGCTGGTGTGGGCGTGTTCAAGCAGAAGACCGGGCTGGACCTGGAATTCAAGACGATCAACGCCAGCGCCGCCAACGTCACGATAGCCAACGACGTTGCCAACAGCGAAATCGACATCGGCGTAAACGGCTACGCGACGATTACCGACGGCACGACACCCGCTTCTGCCGTGGGCGGCGATACCTTCAAACTCCGGGCGGGCGTGGGCCTAACGGTTGTAACGCAAAACAACGACGGAACGCACGGCGACAACGCGCTTTTTTCAATAAACCAGCGATTAAACCCTGTCATGTCAACCGACTTTTGGGGCATCGTCGCTGGCCAGATGTCACCTTGGAACATAAACCCTGTTTCATCGGGTACCTACTCCACTGTTCCAGCCTCTGGTGTTGTTGATAGCAATCATCCGGGCATTATTCTAATCCGGTCATCGTCAGCAGCCAACAGCGGCCTTGCTGTGAATGTCACCGTCACCAATGGGCTTTATCGCATTGGCGGCGGCGAGCAATACGACCTTGTTTTCCGGACACCGGCAGTCCTTACAAACCTCACATACCGGTTCGGGTATCACGACACGTTTGCTGTTACAGATGTCGTGGACGGCATTTATTTTGAACACATAAGTACCGGCAATCTCATCGGCAAAACGGCAAACAACTCAGTGAGAAGCTCGACGGCTACCCTTGTCGCCATGGTGGCGAACACTTGGTATCACGCGCGGATTGTTGTGAACGCGGCTGGCACGTCGGTTGACTTCTTCGTCTACAGCGACGCCGGGGCGCTGCTTGGGACAGCAACGCTCGCCACGAACATTCCAACGGCTGTTGGCCGGGAGCTTGGCATAGCCGCAGTTTTCACAAATTCCACCACGACGGTGACCGATATCGTCCATCTTGATTATATGGCGGCGTCCTGGCCGGGGCGGACGTTGCAGAGAGGGGCGCTGAGCTAACCGAACAGCGGCTGGTACCAGGCCGCGCAGATCCCCTGTGCGGCCTAGATTGCTTAGACGGTTAATATGATCTCAAGACATTCCTGGGAATGATAGCTGCAAGTGGTGTGCGGTCGCGGAAGCCGGGCGGCTTCCAGCGTACGGCCGCTACGTGATGACTAGAAGTTCCCGCCCTATCCAGTAGCGTCAAATGAAAATCGTCGTCACGGGTGGAGCCGGGTTCATCGGCTCAGCAGTTTGCCGGTTGCTTGTGCGAGATCTCGGCGTCGATGCCGTCAATATCGACTGTCTGACCTATGCGGCAAATCTTTCGTCGCTCGAGCCAATAGCGGACCGTCCAAACTACGCATTTTATGAGCTGAATATCTGCGATCAGAAGGCCGTTGCAGATATTTTGCGGCTCGAACAGCCCGATGCCATTATGCACTTGGCAGCCGAGAGCCACGTTGATCGCTCGATCACAGGTTCGGCGGCATTTATAGAAACGAACATCGTCGGTACGTATGCGATGCTAGAGGCGGCACGCAGCTACTGGGCCGAGTTGCCAAAACGGCGTAAGGAGTCGTTCCGCTTTCTTCATATATCGACGGACGAAGTCTTCGGTAGCCTTGGCGACGAAGGTCATTTTACGGAAGCAACGGCTTACGATCCGAGCTCTCCGTATTCGGCAAGCAAGGCCGCGTCCGATCACTTGGCAATGGCTTGGCATCGAACCTACGGCTTGCCCGTCGTTCTCTCGAACTGCTCGAACAATTACGGACCCTACCATTTTCCCGAGAAGCTCATTCCCTTGATGATAACGAACGCTATGATGGGGCGCGAGTTGCCGGTTTATGGCATGGGTACCAACGTGCGCGATTGGCTGCACGTTGAAGATCACGCCCGGGCTCTGTTCTTGGCGGTGACAAAGGGTATCCCCGGCGAACGCTACGCTGTTGGCGGCCGGAGCGAGCGCAGCAATATGCAAGTCGTTCATAAAATCTGCGAAATGCTCGACGATTTGCGGCCGCGCGAGGATGGAGCTTCCCATACATCGGCAATCGCCTTTGTCGAAGACCGTCCTGGCCATGATTTCCGTTATGCGATAGATCCTTCAAAAACCGAGCGCGAATTGGGATGGTCTGCAAAGGAGACGTTCGAACTCGGGGCTGCAAAAGACAGTCGAATGGTATGCCACAAACGAAATGTGGTGGATGCCTCTGCGGTTGAAGACATACGGCGGTGAACGGCTCGGCCTGATTAAGACTAAGAAATCGGCAGCAGCCTAAAAGGCCGCGTGCACGGGGTAAAATATGAAAGCTATTATTCTTGCGGGCGGCAGCGGCACGCGCCTCTACCCGATGACGCTCACGGTTTCCAAGCAGATACTTCCGGTCTACGACAAGCCGCTCATTTATTATCCGTTGTCCGTATTGATGCTAGGCGGTGTGCGCGACGTTCTGGTGATTTCAACGCCGCGCGACCTCTCCGGCTTTGCCGGGCTACTTGGCGATGGACGCCAGTGGGGCCTCAATATCTCATACGCCGAACAGCCTCGCCCGGAAGGTCTGGCACAGGCCTTCATTATCGGAGAGCGCTTCATTGGTAAGGATCCATGCGCCCTGGTGCTCGGAGACAATATATTTTTCGGTCATGGCCTTTCCGATGTCGTTCGCCAGGCGTTTGAGCCGCGGCGCGGGGCGACGATTTTTGCCCATCACGTGACCGATCCGGAGCGCTATGGTGTGGTGGCATTCGATGCGGCAGGCAAGCCGTCGTCGATTGAAGAAAAGCCCAAGAATCCAAAGTCGCATTGGGCGGTGATCGGGCTATATGCGTACGACAACGATGTCGTCCAGATTGCCAAAAGTCTTCGCCCCTCTGCGCGCGGAGAACTGGAAATTACCAGCGTCAACGATGCTTACCTGAAACGCGGGGATCTGTCGGTTCAGAAAATGGGCCGCGGTTTTGCGTGGTTTGATACCGGTACGCCCGACAGCCTGCTTGAGGCAGCTAACTATGTGGCGACTATTGAAAAACGCCAGGGATTGAAAATTGCCAGCCCGGAGGAGATTGCAGTCCGGCAGGGGTTTATTACCCCAAGCGAGCTGGAGCGATTGATTGCTCAGCGCTACGCCAAAAACGATTATGGTAACTATCTCAGGGGTGTCTTGGCCGAATTCTGAGGCATCTGACGGTTGAACCCCTAGCGCGGATCATTTGGGAGGCCTATAGGGGCTGAGGCAAAAAATATTCGGACGGCGCACGAGTGGATTGTCCGGGAAACGTGCTGCGATGCTCTTGTATACGCAAAATTGGGAGCTACAAACTTGGCAGGACCGGCGAATTTTCTGATCGTCGATGATCATCCACTTTTTCTCGAAGCGTTGCAGCGCGCTATTGCCTCAGCGCTGCCGGACGCCTCGACCGTTGAGGCAGCATCTATCGCAGAAGCAAAAGTCGTGCTGCAAGGGCGCGCACGATTTGACGCTGTTCTGCTCGATCTGTCCATGCCTGGGACCCGCGGCTTCGATGGTCTTTTGGAGTTGCGCGGTCTCTATCCGAAAATGCCAATTGTAGTCGTTTCGGCGCTCGAAGATTTAAGAATCATACAGGAGGTCATGGGATTCGGTGCGGCTGGATTCATTGCCAAGTCCGCGAGCCGCGAAGAAATCGCTTCAGCCTTGAAGGCGGTTTTGGACGGATCTGTCACTCTGCCGAAAGGCTATCAGCCGCTCGCGGCTAGCAGCGCCAAGGGTGCGGGGGATTTGGTCCAGAGACTGACAACACTGACACCCAAGCAACTGAGTGTACTGCGCATGCTGCGCCAGGGCTTGCTCAACAAGCAGATTGCGCACGAACTCAAGATAGAAGAGACGACGGTGAAGGCGCATGTGTCGGAAATTCTGCGCAAGTTAAACGTCGCGTCGCGCACGCAAGCCGTCATCGAAGCACAGAAAATAGATTTCGATATCGTGCTTGGTACGGGGCAGGGAACGGGCCCGGCAAACAGCGAGGCGGATTAGTTTCCGGCCGGGGCTATGCCAAGAGGTGCTGCATTAAGGCGCGCAATTCTGCCGGTTTGACGGGCTTATGCAGAACCTCGCAATTGTGTCTGCGCGCAATCTCAGAGGTTTCCTGTGTGTGATCGGCTGTAATAAGAATGGCTGGAATATTTACACCTTTGAGATCTCTGATTTGCTTGATTGCTTCGATTCCGGTTTGTCCGCTGTCCAAATGATAGTCGGCGAGAACAATGGCCGGTTGGAATTTGGTATCTGATATAAGCTCTAAGACGTCGTCGAGATCGCGTGCAAGTCGTACGTCCGCGCCCCAGCGAATGAGCAGAGATTGCATAGCTTCGAGCACGATCAAGTCATTGTCTATCACGATCAGTGGTATTTCGAGGCGGCCGTATGCCGGAACAGTTGCAGCCTCGGCAGCGATACCGTTCTGGTGAACGACAAACCCCGCCGACGGCACTGTGATAGCGAAACGGGTTCCGTGCCCGACGCGCGAACAAAGTTCGAGTGGTTGGGCGAGCGACTCTGCCATGCGTTTGACGATGGATAAGCCGAGGCCGAAACCAACTCCGCCCGCAGTTTCGGATGCGGCGCCGCGCTGAAACTCTTCAAAAATTCTATCCCGCTCGGTGGAAGAGATTCCAGGCCCCGTATCCCAAACCTCTATGCGGACCGATGTTCCGCGTTGGCGGGCGGCAAGTAGCAAGCGGCCCTTGGCCGTGTAATTTATGGCATTGGCGATCAAGTTCTGCAGGATCCGGCGTAACATAAGCGGATCGGACATGATGATAGCGGGAGTGGTGTGCCATGTCAGAGCGAGGCCTTTCTTACGGGCAAAAGGCTGAAATCCGGCGACCAGTTGTTCGAAGACCTCGCCGAGGACGATGGGTTGAATTGTGGGTACGAAGACGCCGGCTTCGAGCTTTGAGATATCGAGAATGGAACTTAACAAATCTTCGATTGTTGAGAGTGCCCGGGCCACATTTCCAGCGAGTCTCTGATTGGCAAGATGCTGCTGTGCGTCGGAGAGTTCGCCAAGCGACAATCGCGCGGCGTGCAAGGGTTGCAGCAGATCATGGCCGACGGCCGTGATGAATCGCGTTTTGAAGCGATTGGCCCGGTCCGCATCGTCACGGGCGCCTTTGAGTTCCTGGTTTGCACGCTCCAGATTTAAGAGCGCGTTTTTGAGTTCTTCGGTTCGAGTGTTGATTTGGTTTTCGAGACCAATTGCGGTCTGAAACAATGAATATGCATTGGCCTGTTGATCGGTCGAGCGTTCGACGCGCTGCATCAGAGCATTGTTGATTTTCAACAGCTTCTCGATGCGCCGATCGCTGTCGCTGGAGTCTTGGCTGCTGATATTCTGTGGTGGCAACTCGGACATGATCTTATCGTTCCTTGATTGAGCTGCCGAAGGCAATGCCGGTCAAGGTTTGGTTGAGGTGCATTCCGTTAAATTGTTCGCCGTAGGTGTGGAAGCCAACGACGCCAAAGCGGCGGTAAATTTCATCGACGCTATGGCGGACCTGACGGCTTTCAGCGTCAAGCCGGCGCAGGATGCAATCGAAGCCAATGACGAGATCCGTTGCGCCGAGACTGGACTGGATAGCGTCGAGCGTATCCAAGGTTGAGCGCACCATGTCGCGCGGCCGTGCGACGGTAAAAACCAGTCCTTCATCGATGGCACAAAAGAACGACAAGCTTCCATCGGGGTTCATGTTGCGGATCGACCGGCAGTAATAGTCTCCGCCGACTTTGACCACGAGCGGATAAGAGGCAAAGCTGAAGGGTCCAAGTTCGTTCGGCAGAAGTCCGATGGCGGCAGCGTATTCGCGGGCAGCGGGCTCCGCATTCAATTCGTAGACAATGCGATTTTCGGTATCTGCGGCCGTGACCACGAGTTTGATGGGAGTTGGTTCGAAGTTCTGCGTCTTGAAGACGCGAAATGGGAAAGCACTTTCAATGACGAAGAGAAGTGCACTCGATTGTACGATGCTGCCGTTGTGGACGAGCGTCGTGTGCCGGAAAGCGAGGCCATCGCCTGCCGATCCTCCGATCAACTCGATGTCGCCAAGCCCCCAGTGAATGGCAGCCGTTAAGGCCTCTTCCTTGTTCGACAGACCATCAAAAAGCATCAGAGCAAAGGTGTTACCCATAGCTGCGCGGTTATGACCGTCACTGATTTGAACTTTGAGGCGTCTTGCGATCTCGGTGGCTCGTTTTATTCCGGGCTCATCGGCAATAGCAATTGCCTCGCTTAAAACGCGAAAACCATGTTCTGGGAATGCGATGAGCACGAGTCCGCCTTGCATCATGCCAAGCGGCCCTACTTCGCCGGCGGTGGAGCACCCGGAGATGGGGACGTCTGGGAACGCCGACTTGAGTGCGCTGACGAGAAATGCGGAGTCATGCTCGATCGAGAAGAAAGCAATGATGTGCTGGAAGCGTTCGTTGCTAAACTCCGCTTTTGCTGCAGCTACGCTCTCGCCAGTCGATGCGAGCGAGCTTGCGAACACGCGGATGCCGCACGCGGCTGACGTTGACTTGCTGGTCGTGGACTTGGTGGTCGTAGTCACGGGCAACCTTACTCCTCGGCTCCATGCATACCAGACAAGTGCGGTATTGGGGATCGGTTCCGGGGGAGGCTGGGGTAGGGCCGGGGCCCTGGCAATGCCGCGGGACTGGCGGCCAAGCAATGCCGCGGGACTGGCGGCCAAGCAATGTCGCGGGACTGGCGACCAAGCAATGTCGCGTGATTGGCGACCAAGCAATGCCGCAGGGTTAACCCCAGAGCAGGGGATCGTTCGGGGTTAGTGTGCGGTTTAGGCGGATGCCTGCGCGGCCGGCCTTGTACCAGACGATGGTACCCGTAAAGCGGCGGCCGCATGCAAGTTCAATTGATAAGACTTGGCCGGCATCGAAAGCAGGGATCTGTTCTAGGCCAAATCCTCCGGCCGATACGTCGCGCACATAGGCCTGAACGGTGCGTCCTGCAGCCGAAATCCTGGCCGTTTGACCAAGCATGCGCCGGGCGGAATTGCGCCGTTGGGGCAGTGCGGGTAAAAATGGCTGGCCTTCGGCATCAATGCATGGTGTTTCGCCGAGGGCTGCAGCGTCGAGAATGCGCCCCAGGACGCCCGCACTAAGTACGTAGAGTTCCGGAAGGTCATCCCCCGTCTCGGACGCCACGTGTCTGACCGCAGCGGCCGCGCTCCGGCAGGCGCCGCGCCAGGCGCTGGTGAGGGTCAGGCGGTGCAAAGCCCCGGCGCGATCAAGGCCGATAGCATTGGCGTCAGTGAAATAGCGCTGCATTTGGCGGCGGGCCGGCCCGAGATCGGCAAAGAACGCCGAGACCGTTTCAGCCACGTTGAGTGATACCCCGGATTCCGACGCCCAACGGCGAAATCCCGCGAGCACGGCAGGGTCGCGCGGCAGAAACATTTGCAGCTCTGGCTGCGTGCGGGCTGTGCCCGGCAGATGCATGGCGTTGGCGAAACTGGCGATGGTTGCTGTCAAGAGCGCCGCTGTCTGCGTGTCTGTGACAATACTCTCGAGAAGGGGATTTGGCTCATCGTACTGCTTGGAAATCCAGAAGTGTGTATCGCTTCGGAGGCTGGAACTGAGGTTCATGGGTACGCTCACCGTTGAAGAATACAATCTAAGGTAGCGTACAAACCCTAATTGCGGGTAACGATGATCAACGCTAAATATGCAATAAACCGATAAAAATTAGCGATAAAGCTGCGTGTGAGGATTATTTCTGAATTTAACGTGCGTCTACAAGTCCGGAATCCATCAACCTGCGATGGAATCCGAGGATCTCGTCTTTCTGCGTGCAAGTGAAGTAACGCCCGTCACAAACGCTGAGCAGCCTGAGGCGCTCTTTGTAGGCGTCGGACATGGGGAGGCGGGCGGCTCCCAATAGGACGGCGCCGAGGTAGGGGACGTCGAGCGTGGGGACATCGGGAGGCGGCGGCGGCGTGTAATTGATGCCGTCGATGGCGTAGTAGGTGATGAATCCGGGGGAGTCGGGCGCGAGTTTCATGTCCTCGGAGGAATAGGATTTGTCGAAGCCGAGCATCGTGCGGGTCGCGACCGGCTGGTGATCGCCGTACTGGACGAGAAGGAACTTTTCGGCTGGGAAGCGGCGAACAAGTTCGGCGCGGAACTCGTTGTAGTCCATGTGAGCCATGCCGAGGCGGCGCAGGTATTCGTGCATTTCGGGGTCTGAGCCCGGTCCGCCGCCAGAGACTTGAACATCGGCGTCGTAGGCGAATTGATAGGGGAGATGCGTTGCCGACGTCAGGATGAAATTGAAGACGGGCTGGCGCGAAGAAGCGATGTGCTTTTCGATGTGGGTCAGCACGTTGTTGTAATAGAACTTGTCGCGCTCGTTGTAGCGTTTCGCGTTCTGGGCCTTGAAGTCGAATATCTCCGGCATGCCCACGGCCTTGTAAAAACGGCCGTTGCCAACGAAATCCTTCGGCACCGGATAGAAAACGCTGTTTCGGTAGCCGCAGCGCGCCAGGGTTTCAGGCAGTGTGTCGTGGATTTTCCCTTGCATGAGCGATTGCACGAACGTGCGCATGCCGCCGAAAGAATAGGTCGAGACACCAGCGAGCACGGAAAATTCGGTGAGCCAGGAAGCGCCGCCATAAGTTTCGGTGCGCAAGGGATAGAGCTTGCCGTCGAACGACTTGAAGAATGGGTCTAGCGCTTTGTCGTAACTCACTGTCGGGAAATACGAAGGCGGCACGACGCTTTCCTGGTGGATCAGGATAATGTGGGGCGGCTTTTCGGCTGGATCGCATACGGCTGGGATTTTGAAGAGTGGTTTTTTCTGCGCGGCGAGGGCTTCCAGCAGTTGGCCGCGCATAAGCGTTTCTAGTGTCTCGGACCAAGACGAATAGAACGACGCGATGTACTGGTTGTCCCAGTAGAAGAGTGTGTTGCGCCGTTCGCCTTTGGCATATGAAGCCCAGAGCGCGGTTGCAGCGAACACGAGCGTCAGGGCGGCGCTAATGTGCCGGGGCACGCGCGTGCAGTCAGTGCGATAAAGATAGCGGCCAAGTGCTGTGGTTCCAGCCGCCGCCGCCAGGATGGCAAGTAAGTAGGCGCTATGATCGGTCCAAAGAAAGCTGATAGTCGAGAATGACGTGAGATAGAAGACGATGTCGTAGGCGTGCAGCACCATTTCGATGTAGCGGCGCTTGATGTCTGACGCGACGACGATCATGGCGACGATGGCGGCAACGATCGCGATTGAGAAAAGGAAGCGGCGCGTGACGAACGTCAATGCCGAAACGAGTGCGGCCGTGATGGCGCTGGCGAAAATGATGGTTTCGCGCCAGCCTTCGTAGCGCCAGTGGTAGTAGGCGAGCGCTATGGCGATTGTGCACGCCGCGCCATAGGCGGCGGCGCGCGTCAGCTCTCCCGTTCCGGCAAAGAAACGCGGTTCTGGTCTAAGTGTAACGTCAGAAGCGGGCTCGAACGTCATCCGTCCCTAGGTTTTGTTGTTATGGCCGCTTTGGCGACTGGCGTTTGGCCAGCACCTGAGCGGCCGTGTCTTGTGCACAGCACTTGCGGCAGGTCAATGGCCAGATGGTGTCTGACCCTCCGGGTCTGACACCCGGGAACAAGGGCCAGTTACTTCAGCGGTGTCTGACTCTCGATACTCGCCCGCCGCCAGTGGGACGGGTCAGACACCGCAAGCCTCAACAATCCAGCGTGTTGTCGCGTTCCCATTCGGTGAAGTGGGAGGTGTAGGAGTTCCACTCCATGGTTTTGAGTTTGATGTAGGCGGATGAGAACTCTTCGCCAAGCGCGGATTTGAGGGAGGTATCCCGGTCGAACGCGCGCAACGCATCGAGCAGGTTCAACGGCAGCTTGATGGCGTCTTTGACCGTGTGCCCGAGCTGGTACATGTCGATGTCGAGTCGCTTGCCGGGATCGGATTTCGAACGGATGCCGTCGAGGCCGGCGGCGATAATGACGGCTTGCAAGAGATAAGGATTTGCGGCGCCGTCGGGAAGGCGGAGCTCAAAACGGCCCTTGCCAGGTACGCGCACCATGTGCGTGCGGTTGTTGCCGGTCCAGGTCACGGTGTTTGGCGACCACGTCGCGCCCGAGACAGTGCGCGGCGCGTTAATGCGTTTATACGAGTTGACGGTCGGGTTGGTGATCGCGGCCAAGGCTTCGGCGTGTTTCATGATGCCGCCGAGGAAGTGATAGCCCTGCTGGGAGAGGCCCATCTCTTCGGTCGGATCATAGAACATGTTGACCTTGCCGTCTTTGTCCCAGACCGAAATGTGGGCGTGACAGCCGGTGCCGGTGAGGCCTGCGAACGGCTTGGGCATGAAGGTGGCGCGGAGCCCGTGCTTTTCGGCGACCGATCGCGCCATGAACTTGAAGAACGAGTGGCGGTCGGCAGTGACGAGGCTGTCGTCGAAATTCCAGTTCATTTCAAACTGGCCGTTGGCGTCCTCGTGGTCGTTTTGATAGGGGCCCCAGCCGAGCTCCAGCATGTAATCGCAGATTTCGGCGATGACGTCGTAGCGGCGCATCAAGGCCTGTTGATCGTAACAGGGCTTGGAGGCCTTATCCTTGTCGTCGGAAATGCTGTTGCCGTCTGGGCTGATTAGGAAGAATTCGCATTCGACGCCGGTTTTGACGTGCAGCCCCATGCTGGCGGCTTCGGCGACGAGCTTTTTCAAGACGACGCGCGGCGATTGCGCCACGTGTTTGTCGTCCATCACGCAGTCGCCCGCGACCCAGGCAACGTCCTTTTTCCAAGGCAGCTGGATAACGGCGGAGGTATCGGGCACGGCAAACATGTCGGGGTGCGCGGGCGTCATGTCGAGCCACGTCGCAAAGCCAGCAAATCCGGCGCCGTCTTTTTGCATGTCGGCGATTGCCGCGGCCGGGACGAGCTTAGCGCGCTGGGCGCCGAACAGATCGGTGAAAGAAATCATGAAGTAGCGGATGCCGCGTTCTTTTGCGAGTTGAGCAAGATCCTGAGCCATCGTCCGTTTCCTCGTTTCACAAAAAAATGGCGGCATTGAATGCCGCCTTATGGGTTTAAAACTGTCCGTTCTGTCCTGGAATCCAGTTTGTTCCTGCGAGCGGCACACGCGCCATGGCGGCGGCTTCGATGGTGAGTGCGCAAAGATCTTCAGGTTCCAGATTGTGAATGTGGTTGTGGCCGGCGGCACGTGCGACGGTCTGGATTTCGAGTGTCATGACTTTCAAGTAGTTGGCGAGGCGGCGGCCCGCCCGCACAGGATCGAGGCGTTTGGACAGTTCGGGGTCTTGCGTTGTGATGCCGGCCGGATCTCTGCCTTCGTGCCAGTCGTCGTAACAGCCAGCCGTTGTGCCGAGCTTTCGGTATTCGTCTTCGTGTGCGGGATCGTTGTCGCCAAGGGCTGCAAGAGCGGCGATGCCGATGGAGACCGCGTCTGCACCGAGTGCCAGCGCCTTGGCCGCGTCGGCCCCAGTGCGAATACCGCCCGAGACGATGAGCTGCACCTTGCGGTGCATTCCCAGATCCTGCAGCGCCTGAACGGCCGGGCGGATGCAGGCGAGCGTCGGCAAACCGACGTTCTCGATGAAAACTTCCTGCGTTGCAGCCGTTCCGCCCTGCATGCCGTCGAGGACGATGACGTCGGCGCCAGCTTTGACGGCGAGCGCGACGTCGTAGTAGGGGCGCGTGCCGCCGATCTTGATGTAGATCGGCTTTTCCCACTCGGTGATTTCGCGCAGTTCTAGGATCTTGATTTCAAGATCGTCTGGGCCGGTCCAATCCGGGTGACGGCAAGCCGAGCGCTGGTCGATGCCTTTTGGCAGGTTGCGCATTTCGGCGACGCGATCAGAGATTTTTTGGCCCAAGAGCATGCCGCCGCCGCCAGGCTTGGCGCCTTGGCCGACGACGACTTCGATGGCGTCGGCTTTTCTCAGGTCATCCGGATTCATGCCGTAGCGCGAAGGGAGATATTGGTAGATGAGGGTTTTGGATTGGCCGCGTTCTTCCGGCGTCATGCCGCCATCGCCGGTGGTCGTGGATGTTCCGGCAATTGAGGCACCCCTGCCCAAGGCTTCCTTGGCGTTGGCGGAGAGTGCGCCGAAACTCATGCCCGCGATGGTGATCGGGATCTTGAGTTCGATGGGCTTCTTGGCGAAGCGCGTGCCGAGCGTGACAGCGGTCGAGCACTTTTCGCGATAGCCTTCGAGCGGATAGCGCGAGATCGAGGCGCCGAGGAATAAGAGATCGTCAAAGTGCGGGACCTTGCGCTTGGCGCCACCGCCGCGAATGTCGTAGATGCCTGTTGCCGCCGCGCGCCGGATCTCCGAGAGCGTGTAATCGTCGAAGGTCCAGGATTTGCGGGGCGTTGTTGGCGGGTTTTGATAGCTCATCAGTACGCATCCGCGTTGTCGATGTTGAAATTGTAAAGTTTGCGTGCCGAGCCGTAGCGTTTGAACTCGCTCGTCTTGACGCCGTTCATTCCGGCTGTTTCCAGCAGTTTGGTCAGCGCCTCGTGATGTTCGGCGCGCATTTCTTTCTCAATGCAGTCGGCGCCGAGGCTTTTGACATTGCCGCGCACGAAGAGTTTCGCCTCATAAATGGAATCGCCGAGCGCATCGCCCGCGTCGCCTAAAACGACGAGGTGGCCCGATTGTGCCATGAACGCCGACATGTGGCCGATGTTGCCTTTGACGACGATGTCGATGCCTTTCATCGAGATGCCGCAGCGCGATGAGGCGTTGCCTTCGATGACGAGAATGCCGCCGCGCCCCGTTGCGCCGGCGTATTGGCTGGCGTCGCCCTTGATGACGACACGGCCGGACATCATGTTTTCAGCGACGCCCGGACCAGCGGAACCATGGACTGTGACGGACGCCTTTTTGTTCATGCCGGCGCAATAATATCCGACGGGGCCGCGCACATCGACCTTGATCGGGGCGTCGAGGCCAACTGCAACGGCATGGGCGCCGCGAGGGTTGAGAATTTCCCAATTGCCCTCGTTGGAGCCGTCAGTTTGCCGGTGCAGATCGCTGTTGAGTTCGCGTAGTGGCGTGACTGTGAGATCGACTGTCCGCATGTGAAGTGCCCTATTGACCCGGCTTAGCTCTGCCGTTCCCAGAAGTAGACCGTTGATGGTTCCGGCTCCCAGACCTTGGCTTTGCCGATGTTGGGCAAACTGGCGAGCGCCCGGTATTCCGAACCGAAAGCCACGTAATCCTCGGTTTCGGCCATGACGGCCGGCTTGCAGGCGATTGGGTCGCGAATAACGCCGAAGCCATTTTTGGTGCCGACGACAAACGTGAAAAATCCGTCGAGATCGTCGAGGCTCTTTTCAAGCGCTTGTCCGAGGTTAAGACCTTGCTTCATACGCCACGTGAGGTAGGCAGCGGCGACTTCGCTATCGTTCTCGGTTTCAAACGTCATGCCATCGCGCTTCAGATCGCGGCGCAAATTGTTGTGGTTCGAAAGCGAGCCGTTGTGGACGAGGCACTGATCTGTGCCCGTGGAAAACGGGTGTGCGCCGGCCGTTGTGACGGCACTTTCGGTCGCCATGCGAGTGTGGCCTATGCCGTGCGTACCTGACATTGTTTCGAGTGAGAAACGCTTTGCGACGTCGGTCGGCATGCCGACTTCTTTATAGAGTTCCATGTGCGTGCCAGCCCCAACCACGGAAATTTCAGGCGCAACACGAGCGAGTTCGTCGCGCACGTCGCTTTCGGCTGCGGAGGGGATTGAGAGAACGGCATGGGTGGTGCGCGGCGTTACGGTTACGGGCCCATTGGCGACGCGCTCAAGCTTCTTGGCAAGCGCTTGGAAGTTTGTTTCCTCGGGTCCGCGAAGCGTCAGCTTAATAGTGTTTGCCGCGCCTGAACCGTAAATTGCGAATCCAGCCGAGTCTGGTCCGCGCTCACACATGGTGCCGAGCATTTGCGACAGCATGCCGCCGAGTTTGGGTTCAAGTGCCTTGTTCTTCAGAAAAAGTCCGACGATCCCGCACATGGCGTCCTCTTCTGTAGCAGTCCAATTGCGCCTACAAAAAATAGGCAAAATGCTCAGCGGTGTCAACTCGCGAGAAAATAACATTCTTGTCAGGAAATAATGAACGCGCCGCAATATAGTTGGTGATTAAGTGCGCGGGTAGATGATGATCGAGAGGTAGGTCATCGGAGTTTTGATCAGCTTCTCGGGGCCATGGGGCGCGGTGCTATCAAACAGGATGGCATCACCGGACTTTAGCCGGTAGCTGCGGTCGGCATGAGCATACTCAACTTCGCCAGTCAGCATGTAGATGAACTCAACGCCATCATGCTGGAAGGCGGTGTAGGGAACCGCATCCTCGCTCAACGTAATGAGATACGGTTCGACGACGACATCGCCGCCGAGGGCGTGTCCAAGCAATTGGTACTGATGTCCGACTTTTGTTCCGCGGCGGCGGATGACGACACCTTCTCCTGCTTTGACATAAGAACAATCGCGTCTTTGCTCGAACGACGAAAACAGCATAGCGATTGGGAGATTGAGTGCGGATGCTAGCGTTTGAAGAGTGTTCAGCGACGGCGAGATCTGGCCATTCTCGATCTTTGACAACATGCCGGGCGAAATGTTGGCGGCGATCGCGAGCTCGGCAACCGTCAAGCCTGCGTCCTTGCGGTTTTGGCGGACCTGCAAGCCAATCGCCTGTTCCAGCGTGCGTTCAGAGGCAACAGGTGCGCCCGAACCGGTCGTGAGTGTTTCAAGGTCTGCCTGTGCTCGGACAGGTTTGATGCGGGTTTCCGCCATGCGCGTGCCTTTGGTCGCCATTGAACCGCATCATAACCAAGGCTGACGGATTTTTTCAAATAATCTGTTGTGGCGAGGGACTGGGTGCCACGCGGCGCCATTGGGCGCCAGAGTTCGCTGAAGTCTTAGGTTTTTCCACGTCAGCGCTTGCGCAACGGCGCAAACTGTTTGCCTCAGGAGACCGATAAACCATGTTCGGCGGCCGATTCCGTCAGCCAGCGCCAGAAGCTGTCTGAATATGTGCGTGAGCAAGCCAAAATAAACGTACTGGAACCAATGGGTCTCCAGATGACAACGCCAATGTGAGCGGCATGGGTTGTGGCGACGGCGCCATCCGGAAAGGCGCGAGGGTGCAAGTCGATGGGCAGCCCTTTGGCGAGCGTATCGCGCGCTTTTTCGCCTGAAACGCGGACAAGCGTTCGCGCGTCCGGTCTGATCGGCGACAGACGCGAGGTCATGCAGTTGACCCGCGAGTACCGACGCAAGGTCGAGGCTGTCTGCGGCCGGCGCAATGGCGAGCCATTGTTCTGGGCCAGTGCCAAGGAAATCGATGCCGCTTCTGGAGGTTGCCAATCGTGGGTTTGAAGGCAGCGAGACGCCATAGAGCTCGTTGACGCGCGTTACGAGTGCGCCGGATTGGCCTTTTCGCGCTGCGATCCAGACGACGCATAGCCCATCGAGCACTTCAATGGCGACGTGAGTGCGGCTCGCAGATTTTGCAGCGTCGAGCGCGGACAGGGGTTCGAGTTTTGCGTTAGACACGGAGACGTACTCCTTCTGTGTCGAAGAAACAGGGGGGCACGACTTCGACGAGCGTGTCGCCGCCGCGCACAGGGTCATAGGCGCGGATGATTTCGCCGTGGCGTTGAGGACCGTTCGAAAGCAGCCCTAGGCCGATCCAATGCCCGGCCATGGGCGAATAGGCGACAGACGTGACGTAGCCTTGATCGTTGCCAGCAGTGGCGGCGGCATCTTTGGCGAGGAAGTGTGCGCCGGCCTTGAGGCGGGCCGTGCGGTTGACGGGCCGGATGCCGACGAGCGCGGGGCGATTTTCATCGGTCAGTCCCGGGCGGCCCGCGAGCACGCGGCCGATGTAGTCTTTCTTGGCAGACATCATTTTGCCGAGACCGAGATCGGCCGCAGTCGTCGTGCCGTTGATTTCGTTGCCGCCGACGTGGCCCTTTTCGATGCGCATGACGCCTAAGGCCTCCGTGCCGTAAGGCATCGCGCCGTACTCGGCACCTGCTTCCATGAGGCGGCGCATGAGCGCGTCACCAAAACGAGCCGGAACGCCGATCTCGTAGGCGAGTTCGCCAGAGAACGAGAGCCGATAAAGGCGCGCCTTGACGCCACTGCAGACTGTCAGTTCGCCAACCGCCATGTAAGGGAAGGCCGCATTCGAAATGTCGAAAGGTGCGTCGACTATTTTTGTCAGAAGTTCGCGCGCGCGGGGACCAGCGACGGAATACTGCGCCCACTGGTCGGTGGCGGATGTCATCTGCACGTCGAGTTCGGGCCACAACCATTGGTGACAGAATTCGAGATGCTGCATGACCTTGACGGCGTTGGAGGTCGTTGTGGTCATGAAGAAGCGGTCAGGAGCGAAGCGGGCGCATGTGCCATCGTCCATGACGAGACCATCTTCGCGCAACATGACGCCGTAGCGCGCCCGGCCTACGGGGAGAGATGAGAAGGCATTGATATAGACGCGATCTAGAAACGCTGCGGCGTCGCTGCCGTGAACCTCGATTTTGCCGAGCGTCGAGACGTCGCAAATACCGGCTTTCTCGCGTGTCGTTTTGACTTCGCGGGTGACGGTTGCAAGCCAATCTGTCTCGCCCGGCAACGGGAAATACTGCGGCCGCAGCCAGAGGCCGGTTTCGACGAAGACGGCGCCTTGCTCTTTGGCCCACTCGTAAGACGGCGGCAGGCGCGTTGGTTTGAAATCCTTGCCGCGATGGTGCCCGGCAAGTGCGCCAATGGCCACTGCCGTGTAAGGCGGGCGGGCGGATGTGCTGCCAGTTTCAGGGATCGTTTTTCCCGTAATCTCAGCAAGAATGGCAAGGCCGTTGACGTTGCTGGTGCGTCCCTGGTCGGTTGCCATGCCAAGCGTGGTGTAACGCTTGACGTGCTCGACCGAGCGATAGCCTTCACGTTCGGCGAGGGCGATATCGCTCACTGTGACGTCATTCTGGAAATCGACGAAGGCTTTGTGTTTCGCGTCTTTGACACGCCACAGGGGAACAATGTCGTAGCCAGTGTTGGCGACGGTTGGGACGTAAGGGACTTCGGCTGGATAGCCCGTGCTCGTGGCGGCACTAGCGCCCCAGCGAGAGCCGTTCGCCAAGCACTTGGAGAGAGCGAAGTCACCGGCAGCGGCACCGGCGACACTCATTCCACTCGGTAGATTTCCCGGAACGAAGGTGGCAAGCGCGTCGTCCCATTTTGCTTTCCCGTTCAGGTGCGTCGTGATCTGGACGTTTGGATTAAACCCGCCTGAGACAGCGATGAGATCGCAAGATAAGTCGATTGCCGAGCCACCGTGAGGGAGAATATGCGCGCCCGTTACGGCGAGACGGCCCTGAGCATCCGTCACGACGCCTGATATGAGCCGCGCGCCTGTTGCTTCTGCTATTCTGCGGACCGCTGCGCTGGGATCAGGCCGTGCATCGACGATAGCGGCAACCCGGGCACCTGCGGCGTGAAGGTCAGAGGCCGTGCGTGCCCCGTCGTCGTTGTTCGTGAAGACGACCGCGTTGCGTCCAGGCGTAACGCCGAAGCGGTTGATATAGATTCTGACTGCACTCGCGAGCATGACGCCGGGGCGGTCATTGTTCCCGAATACGATGGGGCGTTCGGTGGCGCCTGTCGCGACGATGGTGCGTTTGGCGACAATGTGCCAGAGGCGCTGGCGCGGCGTATGCGCGGCGGGTTTCAGAACGTGGTCTGCGACGCGTTCTATGGCGCTGTAAGTGGCGCTGTCGTAAGCGCCGGTGAGAGTTGTGCGGAGTACGATGCGGACCTCGGGCAGTGCGCGCAATTCCGCTTCAGTTTGACGGACCCATTCAAGCCCAGTGAGGCCATCCAGCTTTTCAGCGTCACTGAGAAGACGTCCGCCTAACGCGAAATTCTCGTCCACCAAGATGACGCGTGCGCCGGATCGGCCGGCGGCGAGGGCTGCACTAAGTCCCGCAGGACCGGCGCCAATGATGAGAACATCGCAGAAGGCTGATGCCTTTTCATATGTGTCTGGATCTGGGGAGTCAGAAGCACGTCCAAGACCGGCCGCCCGGCGGATCATTGGTTCGTAGAGTTTTTCCCAAAACGACGCCGGCCACATGAATGTCTTGTAGTAGAATCCGGCGACCAGCACGGGAGAGAAGAGCCCGTTGATCGACAAAAGATCGTTTTTGAGTGATGGCCAGCGGTTTTGGCTTTGTGCCTCTAGGCCCTGATAGAGTTCGATCATTGTTGCGCGCGTGTTGGGCTCGCGACGCGTCCCTGAGCGCAATTCAACGAGCGCATTAGGTTCTTCCGAGCCTGCAGAAAGGATGCCGCGCGGGCGATGATATTTGAATGAGCGTCCTGTCAGTGTCACGCCATTGGCAAGAAGCGCGGAAGCGAGCGTGTCGCCTTGGAAGCCGTGATAGGTTTCGCCGTCGAACGTGAAACGGATCGGCTTGTGCCGGTCAATTTGCCCTTTGTCTTTCAGACGGTTTGGCTGGCTGGACGACGACATTATGTGTTGCTCCCTGCGGATTTCGCGCGAGCAAGCGCATTGTCTTTGGCGAGTATTACGGCCGATATCTCATGCGTGCGTGTGTCACGTGAAACGACGAGCCAGGCGTGGCATCCGGCGCTGTGATACCAGAGTTCCTTGTGAGCGCCTGCAATGTTGGTGCGTTCGTAGCCATAGGCGTAAAAGGCGTCTGCTGCGTGTGGCGCGGCAGGATCTGGGCGCATTAAGTTTGCGTCGCCGTGATAGACGAATTCGTCGAGGCTGCGTTCGCCGCAATAGGGACAATTGATGCGCATGGCGTGCCTCTCAGTGCAGGTTCGGCTGGTTGCCCATGCCTTTTTCGTCAATCATGTGCCCGGTGCGGAAGCGGTCGAGACGATAGGCGCGGGCGACTTCGTGCGGCTCATCGCGGGCGATCAGATGTGCGAAGCAGAGGCCTGACGCGGGCGTAGCCTTGAAGCCGCCGTAACACCAGCCGGCATTGAGATAGAGGCCATCGACCGGAGTCTTGTCGATGATAGGCGAGCCATCCATACTCATGTCCATAATGCCGCCCCAGGAACGGAGAAGCCGTACACGTCCGATGCGCGGCATCAGGGCCATACCGCCTTCGAGCACGTCTTCCACAACGGGGAGATTGCCGCGCTGGGCATAGGAATTGTAACCGTCGATGTCGCCGCCGAAGACGAGGCCGCCCTTGTCGGACTGGCTGACGTAGAAGTGCCCGGCGCCGAACGTGACGACGCCATCGATGAAAGGTTTGATGCCTTCCGAGACGAAGGCTTGCAGTACGTGGCTCTCGATTGGAAGTGTCAGGCCTGCCATGGCGGCGACGCGCGAGGAATTACCGGCACAGGCGAGACCGATCTTCTTGGCGGAGATGGATCCGCGGGTGGTTTCGATGCCGGTCGCTCGGCCATTCTCGATTTTGAAACCCGTAACCTCGGCGTTCTCGATGATGTCGACGCCGAGCCGGTCGGCGGCACGGGCATAGCCCCAGGCAACGGCGTCATGGCGGACGGTGCCACCGCGCTTTTGCAGCAAGCCGCCTTGGATGGGAAAGCGCGCGTCGTCGTAGTTGAACCAGGGATACATGTCGCGCACGGCGTCGCGGTCGAGGAGTTCGGAGTCAATGCCATGCAGGCGCATCGCGTTACCGCGCCGCGCATAAGCATCGCGCTGGGCGTCCGAATGATAGAGATTGAGGACGCCGCGCTGGGAGACCATGGCATTGTAGTTGAGGTCTTGCTCCAAGCCTTCCCACAACTTCATGCTCGTTTCGTAGAAAGGGATGTTGCCGGGCAGCAGATAGTTGGAGCGCACGATCGTGGTGTTGCGGCCGGCGTTGCCGGAGCCGATCCAGCCCTTCTCGACCACGGCGACGTTGGTGACGCCGTAGCGCTTGGCGAGGTAATAGGCAGTTGCCAAACCATGTCCGCCGCCGCCGACGATGATGGCGTCATAAGAGGGCTTTGGCGCAGCCGCGCGCCATGCGGGCCTCCAGGATTTGTGACCTGAGAGGCTTTCGCGCAAAACCGTCCAAAGCGAATAGTGGTCGGTTGGCATGTACTTTGACCTTTGTGCGACCCTGTGCGGGCCCGTCCTGGAAGTCCGGATTCGTTACGTTTCGAACTGGTATCAACTAATACAGGTGATACTTATTGCCGTTAATATAAGTATTTATTATAGTGTGGCATGAGCAAAAAGTCCGATGCGATACCTTTTGATCTGCGTGCTCTGGAGATATTCCTGGCCGTCTGCGAAGCGGGCGCGATGGCACAGGCCGCGCGTTCGCTTGGGTTGACACAGCCGGCAATATCGCAGGCGGTTGCTGAACTGGAAAACCGGACAGGAACGACTCTGTTTGATCGCAGCGTCCGTCCACTCGCATTGACGCCGGCGGGTGGGGTGATGCGGCAGCGCGCGTCTGCGCTCTTGTCCGAAGCTCGCCAGATAGGTCCGCTTCTCCGAGTGACAGAGCGGGGCAAACTATCACTGGTTCGCATTGGGCTGGTCGATAGTCTCGTGCGGGCGTTGAGTGTGCCGGTTGCAACTTTTTTGGCAAAGCGCGCTGAGTCGGTGCAGGTGCAATCAGGTTTGACGGCCGCACATGCCGGCGCGCTTCTCACGCGCAATCTCGACCTTTTCATTGGTGTTGACGATATGGTGGAGATTGCAGGGCTTGAACGTTTTCAGTTGTTTAGTGAACCCTATGTTTTGTTGCTGCCGCGTGGAACAGAAAGGCCTGAGACGCCGCTGGCAATGGCTAAACTTGCGTCAAAGCTGCCGCTTATTCGCTATAGCGCGCGCTCGAAAACGGGCATTGATATCGAGCGTCATTTGCGGCGGCTTGGACTTGAGTTTCCGTCGGGTCAGGAATTCGACACACCTTTCGGGGTGACCGACATGGTGGCACGTAGGCAAGGGTTTGCGATCTCGACGCCACTTTGTCTATCGGAGGCGGCAATTGCACCGGGTGCCGTTGAAGCGATGTCGTTGCCGGGACCGAAGCTGTCGCGCACCCTCACATTGGTTGCGAGGCGGCACGAATTTGGCAGTTTGCCGCGTGATTTGACGTCGGCTTGTAAAGCGGCGCTCGAGGGTGAACCGCTGACTTTACTTCATCAATCCATGCCGTGGCTTGGAAAGGAACTGAGCTGTAGCCCTTAACTCGGCGCCGCTAGGGTCTGTCCGGTTTTGATTGAATCATGGACTGACCCTAGCTCTTTGTTTTGCCGTGCTTCTTTTCGGAAAACCGGTTCCCACTTTTCCGGAAGCACTCCAGTATCTGCGCGCGTTTACCCAGTCGCGAGGTCAATCACGCATCAGTGTTGTGTCAGCCGGGCCCAATTGGTTATATTATAACAATAACCGCTGAGTTCGCACTGCATGACCCTAAGACAACGTCTCATTGCACTTATAGCTCTCGTTCTGCCCTTGAGCCTACTGGCTGGGGGACTGCTGACTTATTGGCATGCAGTGCGCAAAGTCGAAACCGAAATGGCGGCAGCACTTGCGTTCGGAGAAAGCTCAGTTCGCGACGCCATTTCGTCGATGGCGCCGTCCGCCGATCCAGCTCAACACCTCGCGCGTGTCGTTGCGTCATTTTCTGGCGAGCGGCACTTGCGTGTCAGTCACATCGGCGCGGACGGTAACGTCGCAGCCGCATCGCAAGTCAGCCGGCCCAAGGATCTGCCTCCCACTTGGCTTGCTCGCGTTCTGGCGGGTCCACAACGGTCAATTTCCATTGCACTGCCCGACGATTTGAAAAGTTTCGGAAAGCTTGAGATCACGGCCGATCCTTTGAACGAGGTCATGGAAGTCTGGGACGATGTGACGTTGAAACTGACCATTATCGCTGGCTTCTTCGGCTTGGTTTTAGGACTCGTATATTGGACGCTGGGCCGAGCGTTGAGGCCGCTTGAAGATTTATCCAGGGCTCTGGCCGAAGTCGGGCACGGAAACTTTGCAGCCCACGTATCAGAAAGCGGGCCGCAAGAACTTGCCGCAATCTACAAGGGCTTCAACCGCATGGCCGATCAGTTGCAGGCTGCGGAAACGCAGAACCGGAGGCTGAACGCGCAGCTATCTACGGTCCAGGAAGAAGAGCGCGCCGACATCGCCCGCGACTTACACGACGAAATTGGGCCGTTTCTCTTTGCCGTCGATGTGGATGCACAGACGATACCGAAATATTTGGAACGTGGAGCCACTCAAGATGCGACCGGGCGTGCAGCGGCAATCCGGCAATCAGTTGCGCATATGCAGAGCCATATCAAGTCAATCCTAAGCCGGTTGCGGCCCGCAATGCTGCTTGATCTTGGGTTATCGCACGCGATTGAGCAGGTCGTCGTTTTTTGGCGAAAGCGCCATCCCGATGTTGTGTTTGACTTGTTGGTCGATCAAACCAGTTTCGGCGCTAAAATCGACGAAGTCGCTTACAGGATTGTGCAAGAAGCGGTCAGCAATGCCATGCGGCACGGCAAGCCTTCGCAAGTCACCATTCATGTCGAAGTAGACGACGGCAGTGCACTGCGGATTCGGGTTTCCAACAATGGCAAAGGCCTTGAGACAAACGGCGCGCATGGCTTTGGTTTGGCGGGGATGCGCGAACGGATTTCAAATCTCGGCGGAGAATTGACCATTGCAAGCGCCGCCAACGGACGCGGTGTCGAATTATCGGCAACCTTGCCGTTGACTGTCACCAATTCTGGTCTGGATGTGAAACAAGAGAGAGAAGTGCCCGCACTATGAAGATACTCCTGGTTGAAGATCATGGCGTGGTTCGCGAGGGCGTGAGGCGGTTATTGTCGCTGCACTTCGAAATGACGGCGTTTGAAACTGACAACGTGGCGGCAGGATTCGACCTCTACAAGCTTCAAAAGCCCGATATTGTGGTTTTGGATATAAATCTTGAGGGCGCAGGCGGGCTTGAGTTGCTCCGCCGGCTTCTCGCGTTTGACGCGGCGGCCAAGGTCATCATTTTTTCGATGCATGCGGAACCGGTTTATGCGGCGCGCGCGTTGAAGGCTGGCGCACGCGGCTATGTGAGCAAGAGCGCGCCAGTCGACGAACTTGTGGCGGCGGTGCGCAAGGTCATGGCAGGCGACTCGTATGTCGATCGGGAGATCGCAGCGCTATTGGCGATCAACCCGATCGCATCGGGCGACCCGCTTCAAGCACTCAATTCGCGCGAAGCAGAAATTCTGCGGCTTCTGGGCCAAGGCAAGAGTTCTCACATCGATTGCCGAGTCTCTCGGTGTCGCCTACAAGACGGTTGCCAACAATTGCAGCCAGATGAAGGTGAAGCTTGGCGTTGAGCGTACGGCCGACCTCATCCGATTGGGCATGCAAAGCCTGCAGGTCTAAGGCGGTTCATCAAACGCTGAGCAGCAAATGCTCGCGTTCCCATGGGCTGATGACGCGCATGAATTCCTCGAATTCCGAGCGCTTCAATTGCAAATAAAGATGCGCGAACCGGGGCCCGAGTATGCTGTGCAGGGCTTTACTCTCTTCAAAGTCGGTCAGCGCTTCGAGAAGTCCGCGCGGAAGTTGATGTGAATTGCGGTATGCGTTTCCGACAACGGCGACGCGCGGCTCTAGCTTGTTTTTCATTCCGAGATAACCGCACGCCAGGCTGGCGGCGATGGCCAGATACGGATTTGAATCCGAGCCCGGCAAGCGGTTCTCTACGCGGCGCGCGCTTTCCGGCGAGATCGGCACGCGCAATCCGCAGGAGCGATTGTCATTGCCCCATTCAACGTTAATTGGTGCGGCCCCATTGGGTACCAAGCGGCGGTAGGAATTCACGTACGGGGCGAGCAGACACATGGCAGCGGGCAGAAACTGCTGTTGACCGGCAATGAACTGATAGAACAGTTTCGTTGGCTGACCATCGGTATCCGTGAAAATATTCTTGCCCGTTTTGGCGTCGACGATACTCTGGTGAATATGCATCGCACTGCCCGGCTCGTTTTCCAGCGGCTTGGCCATGAACGTCGCATAGCAGCCGTGGGTGAATGCGGCTTCGCGGATGGTGCGCTTGAAAAAGAACACCTGATCGGCAAGGTCAATCGGATCGCCGTGCAGCAAGTTGATTTCAAGCTGTGCCGCGCCGCCTTCCTGAATAATGGTATCGATTTTTAGATACTGGCGCTCAGCGAAATCATAAATGTCATCGACGATCTTATCGTATTCATCGACAGCGCCGAGGCTGTATGACTGACGGCCGGCGCCTTTGCGGCCCGAGCGGCCTGTTGGCGGTTCTAAGGGGTAATCAGGATCAGGGTTGGTCTTGGTTAGATAGAATTCGAGTTCTGGCGCGACGACCGGAACCCAGCCTTCCTTATGGTACAAAGCGACAATTCTTTTAAGGACGTTGCGCGGTGCGATTTCGACGGGCTCGCCATTCTGCCAAGTGGCATCATGAATGACCTGGGCCGTTGGGCTTGAGGCCCACGGCGCCGGGCGGATCGTACCAAGATCTGGGACCATCATAAGGTCGCTCTCGGCATAGAGTGCCTGCCCGTCATCTTCGAAACCGACGTAATCCCCGGTGATCGTCTGGTGGAAGATGGAAATCGGTAGGTGCACTGCATCAAGTTTCACGAATTTTTCGGCCGGCATGGTCTTACCGCGTGCGACACCGGCAATATCGGGAACGGCGCAATCGATCTCTTCGATGCGGTGGGCTCGCAGCCAGCCACGCAGTTCTTCTGGGGTCGAGCCAGCGCCATAGGCCTCAGCCTCCTGGGGCGTGGCTCCGGTATCGGCTGTCATGATTTACACCTGGGGATCTGAATGAAACTGCCTGCCCAGCATCCACATCGGGGAGGGGTTGCTGGATTTTCTGCCACCGAAGAGTGGAGATACTCTCTTGTACCTTGGAGAATTTATGACCACAATGGAACGGTTAGGCAACAGTGTATGGCGTCTTGCTATTAAGGTCACCCAAAGCCCACAATCATGCGATGGCGCGTATGGGAACGGGAAAGTTAAGCATCTCCAGGGAGGTTAATCCAATGATCGGAAAAAGAAGTACGCGCCGCGCAGTCGCGGCGAGCGTTGCTGTCGTCGCGATGGTTATGGGACATGCAGTTGTTGCAGCCGACAAGGAAGTACGCGTTTACAACTGGTCGGACTATATCGATGAGGAAAACCTAAAAGCCTTCACGGCCGAGACCGGGATCAAGGTAATATACGACGTTTTTGACAGCAACGACACGCTTGAGACCAAGCTGCTGGCCGGCAAGACCGGTTACGACGTTGTTGTGCCCACCGGCAACTTCCTCGCTCGGCAAATTCAAGCCGGCGTATTCCAGAAGCTCGATAAGTCCAAGCTCACCAACTGGGAGCACCTCTGGCCGGAAGTTATGG
This sequence comes from uncultured Alphaproteobacteria bacterium, assembly GCA_963819605.1. GTDB lineage: Bacteria > Pseudomonadota > Alphaproteobacteria > Rhizobiales > Hyphomicrobiaceae > Hyphomicrobium_B. The sequence goes on from CAWFWU010000015.1 coordinate 45,164, forward strand.
GCCGGCTCGCCAAATACGATTCTGGCAACGAGCACGCCGTAAATTACATGTGGGGAACGACGGGCATCGGCTACAACGTCAAGAAAATCAAGGAGCGTATGCCGGATGCTCCGTTGGACTCTTGGAAAATGGTCCTCGACCCCGATGTGATTTCGAAGTTCAAGGACTGCGGGGTTATGATGCTCGACGCGCCTGACGAAGTCACGGCCGCGACCATGAATTACCTCGGCCTCGATCCGAACTCCAAAAATCCCGACGACTTCAAGAAAGCTGCCGAGCATTTCAAGAAGATCCGGCCTTCGGTTCGCAAGTTTCACTCGTCTGAATATATCAACGCACTTGCGAATGGCGATGTCTGCATCGTGGTCGGTTGGTCCGGAGATATCGTCCAGGCGAAGACGCGCGCTGAGGAAAAGAACAAAAAAATTAAGGATGAGAACAAGCACGTCGAAATAGCTTACACCGTTCCCAAAGAAGGAGCGCAGATGTGGTTCGACAATATGGCAATTCCGAAAGACGCCAAGAACGTCGAAGCGGCCCACGCCTTTATCAACTACATGATGAAGCCGGAAGTAGCAGCAAAGAACACCGAATTCATTGGATATCCTAACCCTAATCTGGCTTCGCAGAAACTAATCAAGAAAGAAATTTTTGAAGACACGCAAATCTATCCTACTGCGGAGACGATGGCCAAACTGTACATGGTGACGCCCAATGAGAAGGACGTGCAACGCATTCTCGTCAACAATTGGCGCGACATGAAGCGGAAGTAGTTCGAATAGGGCCCCACGCAGCGATACCTGCTGGGGCCCAGCCTCGTTCAGCGCGGCAGTGCTGTCGGCAAAGTGATGTCTGATCCTCAAAAGTCCTCTTCCCGGCAATGTCAGGAGTATCCGATGGCGACTAAGACACTCGGTCCCGTGCGCCGCAAATTCGCGCCTTGGGACGAGCCCGGCAAAACGCCATTTATCGAGTTCAAGAACATCGTCAAAAAATTTGGCGACTTCACCGCAGTCGATGGGATCAGTCTCAACATCTACGAGCGCGAGTTTTTTGCCCTCCTCGGCCCGTCCGGTTGCGGCAAGACTACGCTACTGCGCATGCTTGCAGGCTTTGAGTTGCCAACGTCGGGTCAGGTGATGCTGGCTGGGCAAGATCTCATGGATACCCCGCCGTACCAGCGGCCGGTCAACATGATGTTTCAGTCATACGCCCTCTTTCCTCACATGACCGTTGCAGAAAACATCGCCTTCGGTCCGAAACAGGATGGCACACCGAAGGGCGAGATTGAGGCGCGCGTCCAGGAAATGCTGAAACTGGTACAGCTCGAGCAATTCGCCAAGCGTAAGCCGCACCAGTTGTCGGGAGGTCAGCGTCAGCGAGTGGCCTTGGCACGGGCGCTCGCAAAGCGGCCGAAGCTGCTGTTGCTCGATGAGCCCCTTGGCGCTTTGGATAAAAAATTGCGTGAAGAGACGCAATACGAGTTGATGGACCTGCAGCAGACGCTTGGCCTCACGTTCGTCGTCGTCACGCACGATCAGGAAGAGGCCATGACTGTCGCCGACCGCATAGCCGTCATGGACAAGGGTAAGCTCGTTCAGGTTTCGACGCCGACTGAATTGTACGAACAGCCAAATAACAAGTACGTCGCTGACTTCATCGGCGACATCAATCTGATCGAGGGCCACATCGCGGCCACCGATGGCGCCGGAAACATGAAGTTAGAAGGTACAGGGCTGTCGTCGCCTATCGATGTCCACAGCGACACCAAAGTCAGCAAGGGTGACAAGGTCTGGCTGGCACTACGCCCCGAGAAGATCCGCGTGTCTCTGGATCCCCCAGCCAATGGCACCGCCAACAGCGTTGAGGGCTCGGTCTACGATATCGGCTATTTGGGGGACACGTCGGTTTATCACGTCAAGCTGCCGTCAGGCGCGACAATACGAACCCTCTCCGCCAACACCACCCGCCTCGTCGAACGGCCGATTGGCTGGGACGACAAGGTTTGGTTGTCTTGGAGCCGTGACTCCGGCGTACTGCTGACGAAGTAATGCATAAAGAGGACATGCGAGCATGGCTGTAGCCCCGCAAAAATCCTGGACGCGCTGGTTACCGGTGATGATTCCCTACGGGTGGCTGCTGTTCTTTTTCCTGGTTCCGTTTCTGATTGTTGCAAAGATCTCGGTTTCCACCACCGAAACCGCGATTCCGCCTTACATTCCTGTCTTCGATCCGCTCGTCGATGGCATGTCCGGCATATGGGAGAAGGCCAAACAATTCACGACCGAAAACTACACGCGGCTGGTTGAAAGCGATCTCTACTGGCGTGCCTATCTCTCGAGCCTTTGGATCGCATTCGTGTCAACTTTCATAACGCTGTTGATTGGCTATCCAATGGCGTATGGCATGGCGCGCGCACCGGCCCACTGGCGGCCGCTACTGCTCATGCTCGTGATCCTGCCGTTTTGGACCAGCTTCTTGATCCGGGTTTACGCGTGGATCGGCATCCTATCGACGGAAGGTTTTCTGAATAATTTCCTGATATACATTGGCGCCATCAATGAGCCGCTGTCGATCCTCGCGACGAACACCGCCGTCTACATTGGCATCGTCTATTCGTACCTGCCGTTCATGGTCCTGCCGCTCTACGCGGCCTTGGAAAAGATGGACGACACTCTGCTAGAAGCGGCGTCGGACCTCGGCTGCCCACCGCTGCAGGCGTTCTGGAAGATCACATTCCCGCTGTCACTGCCGGGTGTTATTGCGGGCTGCTTCCTCGTCTTTATTCCAGTCGTTGGTGAATTTGTCATTCCTGATCTTCTGGGCGGCTCAGATACCGAGATGATCGGCAAAGTGTTGTGGGATGAATTCTTCAACACGCGCGATTGGCCTGCCGCGTCGGCGGTTGCCATCGTTCTGCTCCTGATCCTCGTTGTCCCGATAGCAATCTATCAAAATCAGCAGGCCAAGGCCACGGGAGCGACCTGATGAGACGTCAATCGTGGTTCAACGTCGTGTCGCTGACTTTGGCGTTCGCGTTCCTTTATATTCCGATCCTGCTGCTGGTGATCTACTCTTTCAACGAAGGCCCCAATGTCGCCATCTGGACCGGATGGTCGACCAAGTGGTATAGTTCAGTGTTCCAGAACGAACAGCTGATGGACGCCGCATGGGTGACATTCTGGATCGCCTTGCTGTCAGCGACGATTGCCACTGTGCTTGGCACCCTCGCGGCTATCACGTTGACGCGCTATGGCAACTACCGCGGATCGACGCTGTTCAACGGCATGGTCTACGCGCCATTGGTTATGCCCGAGATCATTCTCGGATTGGCCCTGCTGTTGCTCTTCGTGGCTATCGGCTTCGAACGTGGTTTCTGGACTATCACGCTCGCCCATACGACATTCACAACATGCTTCGTCGCTGTCGTCGTGCAATCGCGGCTCGTCACGTTCGACAGGAGCCTTGAGGAAGCCGCGCTCGATCTTGGCTCTCCGCCGCTGAAAACATTCTTCGTCATTACATTGCCGATCATCCTGCCGGCGGTCGTCTCAGGTTGGCTTCTGGCATTCACGCTGTCCCTCGATGACCTCGTCATTGCCAGCTTTACCACCGGCCCAGGCGCGACCACGCTACCCATGCGTATCTATTCTGCCGTCCGCCTTGGCGTGAAGCCGGAGATCAACGCCATCTCGACCTTGTTAATCGGGGTGGTAAGTCTAGGCGTGATTGCGGCGTCGTATATGGCCAAACAGCAGTCGTTGCGCGAGGAGCAGGAGCGACGCGCTGCCGGAAAAGCGTGAGGCAAACTCGCTCGATTGCGCAACGCCCTTGGGCTACGCTCTCCAGCCGCGGCCACTTTTTTTGAGCCCACATCTGAGCAGTCATAATGGCCGAACCCCACGTCAAATCCTATTACGCCGCAACTGTGAATAACTCCACACGCTATCCGCGGCTGGAAGGCTCTATCAAAGCGGATATTTGTGTCGTGGGCGGCGGGTTTTCCGGCGTCGCAACGGCTTTATCTCTAGCGGAGCGCGGGTACGCGGTCGCTCTTCTGGAAGCCAACCGGATCGGGTGGGGTGCTTCGGGGCGCAATGGCGGTCAGATGATTGCTGGCATCAGCGGCGAGCACAACGTCAAGCGCCAACTCAGTGGGGCTGGCGCAAAGCTGCTGCGGGATATCCGGTATCTCGGACACGACATCATCGAAGAACGTGTGCGCCGCTACGGCATAGACTGCGACTTAAAGCATGGTTGGATGGAAGCGGCCGCGCGTCCTAGCCATATGAAGGGCCTGCGCGAGTACGTTGAGGAACGCTTCGGGGAAGGTGACGGCGATCAGCTTGAACTCGTCGAGCCGAAGGACATGGGTTCGGTTCTGGGCACTTCGATTTATCATGGCGGGTTCATCGATCGCCGCAGCGGGCACTTGCATCCGCTCAATCTGTGCATGGGAGAAGCACGCGCGGCAGCGGGCCTCGGCGTCAAAATTTTTGGGACTCAGCCGCGATTGAGTTGAAGGGCGGGGCCAAACCGTACGCGGCCACAGCGTCGGGCCGCGTCGATGCGACGGCAATCGTTCTTGGCGGAAGTACGGATCACCCTTTCCAGCGCGGCCCGTTGCGTGGACTGACGCTGCCGACAGGGAGCTACATTATCGCAACCGAGCCTTTGACTGAGGCCGAAGCAAAAGAAATCAACCCGCGCGATCTCGCTGTTGCCGATAGCAATATCGTGCTCGATTACTTCCGGCTCTCGGCGGACAGGCGCATGCTATTTGGGGGCAGGTGCAATTATTCGAACCGCGATCCGAAGGATTTGGCGGAAGCGCTGCGGCCAAGGCTTGTTGAAATTTTCCCTCAACTGAGCGGCAAGTCGATAGATTTCAGTTGGGGCGGGCGGATCGACATCGTATTGACGCGCGTGCCGGCGATTGGACGGCTGGAGCCCAATTTCTATTACCTGCAGGGCTATTGCGGGCATGGCGTGAATACCACGCATCTGGCCGCTGACATCATTGCTGATGCGATTTCTGGAACGACTGAGAAGTTTGATCTTTTCGAGCGCATCCGGCACATTCGGCTGCCAGTTGGCCAGTGGGCCGGAAATCAGATGCTGGCGCTGGGGATGCTTTACTACCGGCTCAAAGATCTACTATGAGGCGCACGTAAAAAAACCGGAGCACGAGGGCCCCGGTTTTGAAGTTGGACGGGTAATCAAAGCAATCGATTAAGGCAAGGTTGCCTTTGCCGAGAAGACGAAGCGCTGGTCGCTAAGGCCGGTGTAAATGTCGCCAGGAATTTGATCGATGTCGGTGTCCCAGTAGCGGAAGTCAAACGTAAACTTTTCGACCGCTAGTGCGATACCAGCTTCCAGTAAACGTAGTTGTCGGAAACGCTCGAGAATGCTCCGACTTGCCTACGTCCTCCGAATAACCGACGACACCGCTGATGGTCGGAGTGAAGATACCGATTTCTGGCAATTCGTAAGCGAGCGAACCTTCGAGCGTCCACGTCTCAGGATAGTTGTCGGCATCGGGGGTGTAGTAGAAGATGAAACCGGCGGTAAGCTTATCGACAACCTCCGTCGAAGCACCCGCCTTGAACTCGACATAGTCGAGTAAAGTCGTCTGCGATCGGGTAGAGGTAACCAATGATGCCGAAGTCGAAAGTTACCTTTCCAAGGGTCGGCTTGATGCCACCGTAGAGATCGAGTTCCATCGGCTCGTAGCCCGCACCACTGACGTTCGATGCCCACGCGCCAGCGTAAAAGATACCATATCCAATATCGACAGAACCTTGAGCGGCAGGATCTTCGTTATTCAGGGAAAGTCCGCGGAATAGGGAGTCGCTGGTGCCGCCGACCGTCATCGACCATTCAAAGGCCGGTGGATCCTCTGCGCGTGCCGCGCCAGTCAGAGCCATGCCGGCAATTGCTGCGGCTGCCGCAAGCTTGAGAAACTTCGTCATTCGTAGAACCCCCGTCCCAAATCATCCAAGTGCAAATCCAAGATACAATTCTCGATTTGCTATTGATGGTCGGAAACAGAAATAGTGCCTAACACTCAAGAAATTCTTGGATGTAGAGGCCATGTTGCTCGGGTTTGTTGCGAAAACGACACTTTGCTCAAGTTTTCTCCATGCCTTTGGGTTGATGT
>CAWFWU010000016.1:0-14405 GCA_963819605.1 uncultured Alphaproteobacteria bacterium
AGGTTGGCCAATCGTAGGATGGGTTAGCACCGCCCCGGCCGTTGCGAATTGAAGGAAACTCGAAGATCCGGTGCGTAACCCAACAACTCAATCAGCAATAGCAGTTGGGTTACGCACCGGATTTGCGAGCGTAATGCACATGCGCCTTTCGGGCCGGTGCTAACCCCACCTACACGCGACCATTCAACTTAAAATCAATAATGCGTAGCGCCTCGGCAAAAGCTTGATCGGCATTGAGCTCGCTGGTGTCGAGGGTGATCGAGTCCTTCGCCGGCCAAAGGGGGGAAATGCTGCGGCCCGTGTCGCGCGCGTCGCGGCGGTGAATGTCGTCGAGCACGGTATCGAATTCGACTTTTTGTCGCCGCGGCCTTCGAGTTCCTTATGCCGCCGTCGCGCGCGCTCTTCGGGGGTCGCTGTGACGTAGATCTTCACATCTGCATCTGGGCACACAACCGTACCGATATCGCGCCCGTCAAGCACGGCACCGAATTTGGCATTGGCGAAATTCCGCTGATAGTCGAGCAAGGCCGCGCGCACTCGGGGATCTTGGCAACAATGGACGCCGCTTCGCCCGCGCTCTCGCCGCGCAATGCGGGATCGCTGAACGTTTCGCGTCGAGCGCGTTGGCGCAGGCAATGGCGGTGATCGTGTCCGTCAGTTTTCCGCCGCGTGCGAGCACGTCGCGTGCGACGGCGCGATACAAAAGCCCCGTATCAAGGCAGGGAATGCGGTAGTGGTCGGCAATGCGTTTCGCCAGCGTGCCTTTGCCGGATGCGGCCGGGCCATCGATAGCGATGACGATGCCGGGCAGGCCGATGTGCGGCGTTTTCCGAGTGCGCGGGCAAATGAGCCGCCAATGCCGAAGCCAAAGGCGCAGCCCAACAGCAGCAATCCGAGACCGAATGCGCAGACGACAGCAACCCATATCGATTGCTTCATCGGATCGGATTCAACACCGAGCGGCGCGTTGGGATTGAACATGAAGAATACGCCGGCTGCGACCGCGCTCGCGAACACGAGACCCAGTGCTGCCACCAGCAGTCTGCCGAACCGGTGATTGAACAAAATCGCGTCTTGCGTCGCCTGCCACCAGCCAAAGAGCGCGGCGAGGAACGATAGCCCGGCAACTATAAAACTTCCTTGCGACGCGAGGCACGCCGCACTCGGGGCGTTGACGCATTCCAAAACCGTGGCGAATGTTGGCATCATGAACTAAACTGTATACCTCGCCCCCAACTTTTCCATCAGGCCTTGGAACTCCGGAAAACTCGTCGCGATCATCGCTGTGTCATCGACGGTAACGGGGTTTTCGCTGGCGAGCGACATAGTGAGAAAAGCCATGGCAATGCGATGATCGAGATGTGTTGCAACCTTGCCGCCGCCTTTGACTTTTGGGCTGCCTGTGACGATCAAGCTGTCACCCTCAACGCGGGCAGTGACATCGTTGGCGTGGAGACCTGCGGCAGTTGCTGCGAGGCGGTCGCTCTCTTTGACTTTGAGTTCCGCGAGACCGTCCATGCGCGTTTCGCCCGTCGCAAACGAGGCGACGGCCGCAAGGACGGGATATTCGTCGATCATCGACGGCGCGCGGTCAGCCGGAACATTGACACCCGTCAATTTCGAATAACGCGCGCGGATATCGGCAATCGGTTCGCCGCCTTCTTCGCGGCTGTTCAAAAACTCTACGTCTGCACCCATTTCTTTGAGCGTTGTGTAAAGCCCCGTGCGCGTTGGGTTGACGAGCACGCCTTCAATCGTGACGTCTGATCCCGGCACCAGCAACGCCGCGCAAATGAGGAACGCGGCAGACGACGGATCGCCGGGAACGACCACGTCTCGGCCTTTCATCTCGGCGTTACCCTTGACGGTTATGCGCGTCAGGCCGTCCTTCTCGATCACGCGCACATCGGCGCCGAAGTAGCGCAACATGCGTTCGGTGTGATCGCGGGTCGCTTCTTTTTCAATGACGGTCGTTTCACCGGCCGCCATCAGGCCAGCAATGAGAATCGCGCTCTTCACTTGTGCTGAGGGAACGGGGAGCGTGTACTCAATCGGCACCAATTCGTTCGTGCCGCGCAACGTCAGCGGCAACGTCTCCTTGCCGTCTTCGAGAATTTCGATGCCCATTTTTTTCAAGGGACCAAGCACGCGCCGCATGGGGCGCTTGGAGAGCGAAGCGTCGCCCGTCATCGTCACTGTCATATCGTGACCGGCGACGACGCCCATCATGAGCCGCGTGCCCGTGCCAGAGTTGCCGAAATCAAGCGGCCCATCGGGTGCGCGCAATCCGCCAACGCCCCGCCCTTTGACTTCCCAGGTGCTGCCCGCTTTTGTGGCCGGCGCGCCGAGCGCTGTCACAGCCTTGGCGGTGTTGATGACGTCTTCGGCCTCAAGAAGGCCGGTAATGCGGGTCGTGCCGGTCGAAAGTGCGCCGAAAATCAAGGAGCGGTGTGAAATCGATTTGTCGCCGGGGACGCGCAATTTGCCTTTGAGGGCCGTGGCCCGCGCGGCAGAGAGGGGTCTAGGGGTCGCGTGGTGCAAGGGGCGTTATCCGCTTCATTCAGGGGCTGCTTCCGGCGCGATAGGGCCTTTTGGCGGGAGCGATGTCAACGCCACCGTTTGAGGAGCCCCAGTGCGGCCTTGCCGCAGGCGGTCCCGGAAAACCGGATTACTTTTGACAGGGCAGCCCACGTATGGCAGACCCTGCGCTTAATCCATTCCACTTCGAGGCTGAACCATGGCGACCAAGCAAGCGCGCGGGACGAAGCGCACCTGTCAGAGCTGCGACGAGCGCTTTTACGACCTGACGATTACCCCAATCACTTGCCCGCATTGCGGGGCGGGTTATGTGATCGCATCATCTCCAGCAGCGCTGCTGGCCCTGCAAGCTGAAGAACGTTCGGCTGCCAAGAAAGCGGCCAAGAAGCCGATGTTCCCTGATGAAGCCGAGGCCGTGGCCGAACTGCCAGCCGTGGAGGGCGAGGAAGCCCTGGCCGACGTTGAGGCCGAGGAAACAGCGGCGGCTGGGGACGAAACATTCCTTGAGGAAGAAGAGGAAGAAGGCGGAGACGTCGGCGCCATCATCGGCGATGTGGCCGAAGGCGAGGAAGAGCCGTAGAACGTGTTTGAAAGACGCGGACGCGGCAGCACAACAGCACGCCGCCGTTTTCGTCCTTGATGTTTCGGCCTGAACGACTTATCAGGCCGCTTGCGCCGGGAGATACCAGTCCGGCGCCCGACATGGTTCGGGGCTATAGCTCAGCTGGGAGAGCGCTTGCATGGCATGCAAGAGGTCACCGGTTCGATCCCGGTTAGCTCCACCAGCCTTCGCTCGCTTCGCGAGATTAGGCTAAGTTTTTCATGGCGCCTTGCAACTCTCCTTCGTCGAGCCGGCCGCGCCGGAGCTTTGAGCTGAGGCGGGCTACCCCACCACCACTTCCCCCAACCCCTCCAACATCATCTCCCAACCCTTCGTCGAGCGCTCCGCAAAGCTCGCCCAGCGTGGATGCATCGTGTGCGTCAAGCGCAGCTCGCAACCCGCGCCGCCATCAGCGTCGATGATGTCAACGGCAACGCGGCTGGTCTCGGATTGATTGACGGAAAAATCGAACACGATGCGCGTTGGCCACTCGAGTTCGATGAACTCGCCGAAGTGCTCGATGTCTTCGTCCTCGCGCCGCTCCACTAAGCAAAACTCGCCGCCAATCTGCGCATCGATCTCAGATTTAATCATGGTGCCGTTCGGTGTCGCGAACAGCCACTTGGCAGCGACGACCGGATCGAGCCAGGCGTCGAACACACGCTCCGCTGGCGCTGCAAACCGCCTCACCGCGCTGATGCTAAAAGTCTCTGGCTCCGCCATACTGTTCGTCCTCCCAGAATTAACCCCAGGCATGTCCTGCCCCGCGCGGGTTGTATATGTCTCTTTTGGCCCTGAAATCAGGGGGTTGGCGGGCCACAATTGATGCCCATCTGTCGCTGGCCTGCGCGCCAACCCGAGACGGACCCCGAGATAGACAAAGTTTACCGCGTTTGATATACCCCTGCCAGAGATTGGACACGGGATCCGGGGGCACCGCCATCGGGCCGCGTGTTTTTGTTATTCATCCATCCACACGCACTCATGAGGATATGACCCACGTGCAGGTTCTGGTTCGCGACAACAATGTCGATCAAGCGCTTAAAGCCCTCAAGAAAAAGATGCAGCGCGAGGGCATCTTCCGCGAGATGAAACTCCGGAACTACTTTGAAAAGCCATCCGAGAAGAAGGCCCGCGAAAAGGCCGAAGCCGTGCGCCGTGCGCGCAAGCTGGCGCGCAAGAAGTTGCAGCGTGAAGGTCTGCTGCCCTCGAAGCCGCTCGTTGTGCGCGGTGGTCCTGGCGGCCCCGGCGGCAAGGGTCCGGGCGCTGGCGGCGGACGCGGTGGTGCAGGTGGCGGCACGGGCGGTGGTTACAGCGGCGGCGGCTCATCGGGCGGCGGCTACGGTGGTGGTGGCGGATTTGGCGGCGGTGGCGGCGGCTTCGGCGGACGTTAATCGCAACGCACTCTACTCAGATATTTCAACGGCCCGCACATCTCGCGGGCCGTTTTTGTTTTGTGGTCACGGAGCACACACACTGTCTCATATGTTTTGCGTTGCGCAACAGGCAACATCCTGATAGTGCTTGAAGATCGGGCCTGACGGAACAACTGTGATGGAAATACGAAACGTCAAGAACAAGGCTCTGAAGGCGTTCATCGAATCCGATTCCACAAAAGGCCTTCCGTCAACACATATCAACAAAATCCGCGACATCGTCACATTTCTGCTTGAAGCCGAAACGGTCGAAGAAGTGTTTGATCTACCAAAGTACAAACCACATCGCCTGAAGGGCAGTCGTACTGGAACGATTAGTCTGTCGGTTACAGCAAACTGGCGCATTACTTTTGCACACGACACCAACGAAATCATCGATCTCGACTTCGAGGACTACCACTAGAGGACGACATGGCCATCAGACCTAATTTCAACCCGCCACACGCTGGGGGCTTTCTTAAGCGATCAATCATTCCAGACGGCATGAGCGTCAGCGCGGCTGCTGCCCTTCTTGGCGTCGGACGGCCGGCGCTGTCGCAGCTTCTTAACGAACGCGCATCGCTTTCCCCTGAAATGGCCTTGCGCTTTGAAAAAGCATTTGGCGTGAAGATGGATACGCTATTGCGCATGCAGGCCCGCTACGATGCCTGGCAGATGCGTAAGCGGGAAAGGGACATCAAGGTCAAACCCTATCGCGCCGCTTGATGCTGAGTTTATCGATCCACCCATTGATCGCCTCGTACGACCCGAACATATAATGGTCGGCGTGGCCCGCTTCAGGGAACGTGACGATATTTTTGGGTTCAGACGCGAGTGCGAACATCTCCCGCCCCATGGCGACGGGAATAATCTCGTCCTTCTCGCCGTGAATAATCAGCAACGGGCACTTAACCGACGCGATAAACGACTTGCTCTCATAGCGATCGAGCAACATCAGGCGAACTGGAAGCCAAGGATACTGCCCACTCGCGAGATCGACCATCGCGGTATAGGGCGCGTCGAGGATCAGCCCGGCCGCGTGTTTCTCAGCCGCCACCTGCACCGCAACTCCGCTGCCTATACTCTCGCCATAGATGATGATGTCGTCCGGCTTGACGCCCTCTTTGAGCAACGCATCGTAAGCGCGCTTGCCATCCGCGACGTTTGCCGTTTCAGACGGCGCGCCGGTTGAACCCGCATAACCGCGATAAGTCATCATGAACATGCCGCGCCCACGATTCAAATATTTGGCAATGCGCTCCGAGCGCGATGCGAGCGAACCGGCGTTGCCGTGAAAATAGAGCAGCGTCGGCTGGCCCGGTTTTGCCTTGCCATACCAAGCGATGACTTTCTCGCCATCCGGCGCCTCGATAGTGCGTTCTGAAACCTGGGGTAACCCGACCGCTGCCGGCTCGGTGCGACTGGCATCGGGATGGTACATGAGGCGGCGCTGACCGAAGTACATGGCCGCACCAATCAGCGCGTAGAAGCCGCAGACGATCAGCAGAAAAGTTTTCAGCATCAAGGACCCCAAGAGATTCGTTACCCACTCTATCAACTTGCAACGCGCCGGCTATCTCGCTCGGCGAACACAACATTCGGGCGCCACGTATCCGAATCGCTAGATGTTGCGCTTTCGCGACATGGCAATTTGATTCGGGCTTTGCCGGAATAAGTTATGTGGACAATTTGTAGTTGTATTGGGTAGCGTTGTGCCATTGCCAATTGCGCTGCGGGGGCAGCGCCACACTGCGGGACCAGACTGCGGGAGTAATTTTCTAGAGTACTTGGGGGCTTTTTATCATGGTAACGCGTTTTGTAACGCGGCAGCTCGCAGCTGCTGTGATCGGTAGTGTATTGCTTGGTGGGTGTTCGTTTGCAGATTTCGTTGCTAACCCGGTCGGAGTTGGCAGTCCTGCACCGAGCAAAGTCGCTGGCTACCTTGCCGAAACTCAATCGGAAGCAGTCGTGGATGTAAACGGGCGCACACTCACTGCGGGCGAATATCTGATTGCCAGCATGTCTTACACTAACGAAAAATGTCATGCATTTTTCGACACGCTTGAGCGCTTTAAACAAGACAGCAACCTTATTGACAAGGTTCTCACGGCCGCCGCAGCCGCTGGTTCGCCACTCTTGGCCGCCACGACATCGTCAAGCCTCGCCGTTGCAAAATATACCGGCATTTTGAACTTCACTAATCTCATCAACAACAACTATCGCGACATTTATACGTTCAGCGACTTCAAGGAGCCGCTGCAAACACATGTCTACGATTTGATGGGAGATTTTCGCGTTAAAAACGGCCTTAGTACCCTGACACGAAGTCTTGTCGGCGTCAGTTTGTTCGAGACCTCCGGTTCAGCCACGAAGGTCAACCCTATCGGTTACGGATCAACGACGAACTTGAATCACACCTATTGCGCTGGTGACCGGAGCAACATTAACATCAATATTCCGAATCCAACGGACGCAGCACCAACCGGCACAATTCCCATGACGGTCAACTCCTGCAAGGTGAATGATTTCCTGCACTCGACCGAACCGATCCATGTCATGGTCGCGCGCAACATCGCCTCGGAATACGCATCGCTCTGCTCAATCGCAAGCATGAGAACAATCATATTCCAGGCATTGCACGTGACCAAAACAGACGTTGGAAAAACCAATTCCTCGTCCCCAGTGACAACGGCAGTACAAGCGCCATAAAATACGGCAGATCCGGCTTTTGGGTTTGTCTTGCGACAAACGTCGTGTTTCGCCGCTTATGGAATTTTGATCTATCGACGAGCGTAACCGGGACACACACCCTCAAAACTCGCTCGCCTTCACTTCGACGACCTTGTTGCTGGCACCGCGCGTTTCGACGTTGTTGCGGTGCCAGTTGGCCGTAATGCCCGGCGACATGCCTTTCAAGATACTGGCCTTGAGGGAAGCACTGACGTTCGGCTTGAATTCCATGGCGACGCTGGATTTTTCCGGCTGATAGACTTTCTTGGCGACGAACACGTAGCGGCCCTGCTTCTTCAGCCCCGCAATCAGCGCTCGGCAGCGCGTCTGGATGTTGGCCATGACGAAGCTGTCGGTGCCTTCCTCGACTTCGATCTCGGTCACTTTGTCGAAGGTGTAGGTGATGGAGTTGACGTAGTTAGCGCTGGCACCAATCTCGAGATGCGGCAGCTTCACGCCTTCTAGCCCAAATTCGCCGCCGCTGCCGACGGTCTTGACGACGTTTTCTTCGCCTTCATAGGCGCGCGTCCTCATGCGATCGGGAAACTTGGCAACAAGCGCGTCCGTGTCGTCCCAGCAGATCTCGGCGACCTGCGCGCCGAAAACCGGGCCCTTCGCCTTGTGTGTGGTGGCGTAAATGCGTCCCGGCTTCAGCCTGTTGGCATAGGGGAAGGAATGCATGCCGCCGAAAAATCCGCTCGAATAAGCGAACGGCAAAACGGCCGTGCCGCCGGTATCGGGCGCTGAAATGCTGGCGCAACCCGAAATGGCAATTGACGCGGCCACAATCGAACAAAACTTCAACATAAACGCCCCCGCGTACATCACCCAACTAACCGGCACTATGGCGGCTGGGGTTCAAGCGGACCAGGATAACGGGCGTTGTAATCTTGCTTTGTCCCCCGAATTCTGGGCGGAGCCCGTTCCGGAATTGGCGGGCGGCCTACGGCCCCTCAAAACACGCAAGCAAATGCGCCATGCGTTCCCGCCCCGGCAAATGTCCGCGCGCGCTTCCGGGACTGGACATAATGCGATTGGCGAAGGACATGACGTCGGCCAGATTGAAGTAGCTTTGATCGCGGCCGGTTTTGATGGACCAGCAATCTGCTTCTGACTCCGAGCTCGGCTGCGGCGCGAACATGTGCCCCAGCACATGATGCGCGCACTCATGCAAATAAAAGAAGATTTGCAGCTTGCCAGAGAGCGACGCCATCACTTCCTTGTCCACGGTAATGACGGGGATGCGGCCGTAGAGGGTCGAGCGAGCGACATCGCCTAAGCCGCTGGTCTCGTAGGTCTGCACCGGCTTGCCGCGGAAATCGGCGCATCCAAGCGACACGCCCGCGACCAGAACTCGGCCACCCGGCCCCTCTTGCGCGGCCACGGGTCCGGCCGTGCCCAAAAACGCTAGAACTCCAATAGCAAAGGCCAATACCGCGCGCATTCAATCATCCTGCTTTGCTGACCAGATACCCTATACGGTTCCCCTCCCGCACCCGGATGCCTTCCAGCGCATCAAAAATCTCGTTGCCGTGCATGGGCCGCCCGGTCTGGCGCACGGTTAGGGCCTCAAGGTCGCGCAACTCGCGGGTAACCGGCTCGGCCGTTTTGTGCAGCATGGCAACCGCCGCCACTGCCTTGCGCGGCATGTTGACCGGCACTTTCGGCGCAACGGAGGCAAGAATGTCCTTCGCCGTGTCCGAAAAGTAGGACGTCAACCGGCCGAGCAGCGATACGATGCGGATGATCATGGTTTCTTCGAACCGGTACTCATAGCGGTCCATCCATTCGAACAGTTTATCGCAGGTGAAGTCCTGCAAGCGGATGTTCGAGGTGCCGCGATAATCTTGCCATTCGCACACGAGATCGAACTGTGGTTCCATGTCGATGTCGGCGGGTGCGAATGTTTCAGCCGCCTTAACGCCGATGCGATTGAGAAAGTCGCGGTTTTTCATGGCAAGCTTGGTCGGGTAGCGCGGCAGATTTATGCGGCCCTCGCTCGCCATCTGAAACGCAAGCCGCACCAGCTTGGCGCAAAACAAGCGCCGCCCCTGGTCGAGCCGCATGGAAAAATCATAGAGAATTCGCCGCCCGAATGTTTTACGCGTTGGTGCCACATGATCGTGAATGAGCTTCGCTGCACGAGCTGCAAGAACTGGGTCTTTGTGCCGGTAAAGAACCGCGCGGACGCTGCCGTGCGACAAGGAATGAGCCAGCGTGTTGACGATGGCGCCATCCTCGATCAGGCTTTCAACCACGAAGGGCTGGCCCGCGTCATCGATGTAAATCATGGCGAGATGAGAGAACTGGCTATCGACATCACCGATACGCGCGATGGCCGCGCTGTTGTGCGCCTGGCCGCGCATAAGCATTACGTCACCCGACTTGAAGGGCAGGTCCGGGCCCTTGTAGAAGGCATGATTGACGAGCGTATTGTAGTCGTTGCCGCGAAACGCAGGCAGCGCCACGGCGTCTTGCGCATAGCGGCCATTCCCCGTCCCCACTTCGCCCACCATGTCGCACACATAGCGCAGAATGCGGAAGCAATCGCGCAATGCTTGCTGCACTTCAGCGGTCATCAGTCCGCGCTGCTCAAACTCGCTTATGCGGTTGCGCAACGCTATGCGCACGTCAAACAACCGGTACATGATCGCTGGCGCGGACTGCGCAATCGCCTTGACATCGTAATCGGAAAAATCCGCATTCGCGACGTTCTGATAGATCGCCTGTAGGGCCTTTACGAGTTCTGAAGCACTCAGCGCCGGCGTTTGCGCCAGGGCTTCAAGCGTCGCCAGATCAGCTTCAATTGATAAGGGCGTATTTGACTGCAGCACGGAACACTCCATTTGGCCGAATGGAGCATAGCAGAGGCCCTTGGCGGATTTCTGTCACTTGCGGGCAACTACCCGGCACTCGCCTGCTTAAGGGGCGGAAATACCGGTATTTTCGTCAGTCTTCGGAGGCTTCGATAGCTCCTCCAGAGCCCGCTCGATCTGGGGGTCCTTGCCGCCTGCATAACGAATATCGAAAAGCTGCTCAATCGTCGGCGTTACGCCATTGCCCTCGAGCCGCATGCCGTTGACGCTGACGTCGTTCACCGCCAGCACCAGCAAACTGCCGTCCGATAACATGAACGCGGTCGCGGCTAAAACAGCCCCCGCTGTGCGCTCGCCGATGATTGCGCCGAGTTTCAATTCCTTAAAACCATGAGCGAGCACTTCCTTGCCGCTGCGTGATCCGCCGTCAATCAGCAGTGCCACCGGTTTGCGCCAACGGAAGTTTACGGCTTCGGTGCTGCCATCGCGCTCGGTCATCGTCATGGTGATGGCTTGCGGCACAAAGATATCGAGATAATGCGGCCTGGCCCCGCCCCAGCCGCCGCGCAAATCCCAGATCAGCGCGTCGGCGCCTTTGAGTTTGCCGGAACTTAATTCCTCCTCGAGCACGTCTTGGTAGCGGCTTCCCGCGTACGACCAGAAACGGATGTAGCCGATCTTTTTGCCATCGCGCTCGATGATGCGCGCACTATCGCGCAACGAGGACTTGAAGGCGTCTCCCGGCTCGATTGTTTCCGGCACGACGACGACGCGCCGCGTTTCGCCATCAGCGCTGCGGCGGATTTCGAGCGACACGGGCGTCCCGGTTTTGCCTGTGAACGACCCGACCGGCTGAAACGCCTTGCCATCGGCCGATACAATTTCATCTCCTGTCAGCAACCCTGCCTTGTCGCCCGGCAGTCCTGCCATGACGCCGTAGACGAATGTCTTGCCCTCAATCGCCTTCGTGAAAATGCCGATGCCGGGATAAATCACCTTGTTGCTCGGAAAGTGCTTTGGAATCTCTCCGCGCAGCGGATACGAGAAAATCTCGGCCAACTGGTAGTAACTTGGATCGTCGTTGATGTAGTGGCGCAAGTGCGAGGCTTTGAGTTCACTCAACATGGCATTGATAACGCCCGAGCGCTCTGTGGGCGTAGACGCTGCGGCATAGCGCGGCCGGTAGGTATCGCCGATGGCGGCCCAATCAAGCCCATGCAGCTTTGAATCGTAAAACCTGTCGCGGACCAGCCGCCACACTTCGTCAAAAGGTTCGGTCGAGACTTGCTCAGCCTTCGCCGGCTGTTCGGCCCGCAGGGGCGCCGGGAAGGGCGCGAGCAAAACCGCAGCCAAGAGCCATGCACTGAGCACAATGCGCGCGATGGCCGGTGTGCGGGCGAGACTGTTTAAAATCATGACACGTTCTCCGTCCCCCAGATCAATTTACGGGATCGGAATGGCGTTCACCAATGACAAAGCAGAAAGGTGGCTTGGTGTCTGACCCTCGATGTTTTCCCGCCTCCGGCGGGACGGGTCTAACACCGATGCTATTTCACCTTGCGCGACTTTGCCCTGTGCCGGCGGACTTTGCAGCGATTGCCGCACGCCTCCATACGGCACCAGCGCCGGCGTCCGTTGCGGGATCGATCGAGAAAAAGCCAATCGCACGCTTCATGAGCGCATTTGCGCACCCGCTCAATATCCTCTGAGGTCAAAAGCGCAACTGCGCTGTGCGCCAGCACTATCAGGGCCTGCTCATGAATTATCTTCGAGGGTAAAGGCTGAACGGAAAGTCGTTCGCCCTGTTCATAGAGCCCGGACTGTGAAGTGGCCCACTTTGCAACTTCCATAATGCGGCCAAGAGGCAGAATTGGAAGCGTCTCACCGCAGGCGATTGCCAGCGACGTCTCATGCAGATCGTCGCGCAGCTGCTTGGCCTTACGCCACACAAGGTGCGCTCTGGGTGTCACGGCTCGCCGCTGGAGTGACCCAACATGCGATGAAGAAATAAGGCCCACATGGGCAGCCCAGTGGGCGAACCGGATCGGACTTGCGAGATAGTCGATCTCGGTCGTCCGATGACGGCTTTCGACCGTGTTGACGAAATCGATGACCGGATGACCTCCGATGATCGGAATAGCGCTTATAGCAATCATTAGGGGTCTAGGGGCCGTTCATGTTGTAACCTGTATAGAGGGCTTGACCAGTTACATCAAGCAATCCTATCGTACCCATCAAATAGTCTTTCAATGGTTATGAAAGAGTTCGATATGGCCACAGTCGGCTTTCGTCTAGACTGCGGAATCCTAAACAAGCTCCGGGATGCCGAAGTCGCGGAATTCGCGAAGAAGACCCCAAGGTCGCGCGCGTTGTACGAGCGCAGCCGCAAGGTCATGCCAAATGGCGTGCCGTGTTCGTGGATGTCGGCGTTCTATCCCGGCACCGACATTTTCGCCGTGCGGGGCGAGGGCTGTCATTTCGAGGACGCGGATGGAAATCGCTACCTCGACATGACTCAGTGCGACTTGAGCATGGTTTGCGGTTATGGCCCGCCCGCAATTGCGAAAGCTGTGACGGAGCGATTTGCAAACGGCAGTCATTTCTTGCTGCCAACGGAAGATGCCATCATCACCTCGGAGCTACTGGCGCAACGGTTTGGCATGCCGTTCTGGCAATTTACGCTCTCCGCCTCGGCGGCCAATACGGAGGCAATCCGGATTTCGCGCTTCGTGACGGGCCGGGACAAGGTGCTGATATTCGGCGGAAAGTATCATGGTCATATCGATGAAACTCTGGTCGAGAGGACAGCGGCAGGCCACGAAAACGACCATCACGGTCTACCGAAGGATGTGGCTGAACGGACCGTCGAGGTGGAATTCAATGATCTTGAAGCGCTCGATCAAGCGCTTGCGAGCGGCACGTTCGCGTGCGTGCTCGCTGAGCCAGTGATGACCAACATCGGCGTTATTCACCCTGAACCCGGATTTCATGCGGCTTTGCGAGATATCACGCGCCGCCATGGCGTCGTTCTTATCATCGACGAGACGCACACGCAAGTCGCGGCGTGTGGCGGCTTCACCCGCCTGTGGTCCCTTGAGCCTGATATCCTGACGCTTGGAAAGTGCATCGGCGGCGGCGTGCCGATCGGATGTTACGGCTTGACGCCGGAGATCAACGAGCAAGTTGAAGCCAATACCGAGCCTCGCGTGGGCGACGGCAAGTGCCTGGCGCTAGGCGGCACGACCTACGGCAATGCGCTGAATATGTCTGCAGCGCGTGCTGCGCTCGAGCATGTTCTGACGGACGAAGGCTACGAGCGCGTCGCTGCTTTGGGTGAGCGGCTGGCGGACGGCATTGAGGCGATTATCGATCGGCACGTATTGCCGTGGCGCGCGCACCGACTTGGTAACCGGTCTGGAATTTGCCTGTCGCCAGCCTTGCCGCGCAATGCAAGGGAGGCGAGGCACACGCTCGACCCAACCTGGAATCTCGCGACGCGCGCCTATCTGGCAAACCGCGGCGTGTGGGAACCGATCTACATCCACGGCCCCTCTGTCTCGTTCGCGCACCGCGCAGAGGATGTAGATTGCTATCTCGATGTACTGAACGGCTGGATCGGCACGGTCGTGGAGGCTCATGCCTAATAGCTGGTTAGATGAACCAGTGCCAGACCCCGATACTTGCCCACCTCCGGCGGGACGGGTCAGATGCCAAACCTGTCAATGCGCAAGCGCCTTGGCGATTTCTTCGGTCATCTTTTTGGCATCGCCCAGCACCATCACCGTGTTGTCGCGATAGAACACCGGATTGTCGATACCGGCATAGCCCGAAGCAAGCGAACGCTTATTGAAGAACACGTTGGCCGCTTTCCACACCTGCAACACGGGCATGCCGTAGATCGGCGAGGTCTTGTCGTCTTCGGCCGCCGGATTGACGACGTCGTTGGCTCCGATGACGTAGACCGCGTCCGCTTGCGCGAATTCGCTGTTGATGTCTTCGAGTTCGAACACTTCGTCATACGGCACGTTGGCTTCAGCCAAGAGCACGTTCATGTGTCCAGGCATACGGCCCGCGACCGGGTGGATCGCGTATTTCACTTCGACGCCGGCCTTCTTCAGCGTCTCGGCCATTTCGCGCAACGCGTGCTGAGCTTGCGCCACGGCCATGCCGTAGCCCGGCACGATGATGACCTTTGACGCATTCTTCATGACGTAGGCCGCGTCTTCGGCCGAGCCGAGCTTGACCGGCTTTTGTTCGCCGCCGCCCGCCGCGCCCGGGCCCGCAGTCTCGCCGCCAAACCCGCCT
>CAWFWU010000017.1:0-75252 GCA_963819605.1 uncultured Alphaproteobacteria bacterium
GTGTCGGCGACGCTGATGCCCTGATCGACCACGCCTGCACCAGCATCCACCAGAACAATCGGTTTATCCGTAGCACCCAGCTGAGCGAGCTTCGGCACCAAATGACCACCAAGTAAACTGGCCCCGGTCACGATGAATTCGTCGGACGCTTTGCCGCCAAACCGGATGTCCATGTACATCCGCCCCTGATTTGTCTGGATGAAATCGCCGTCAATTCTGACCGTCTGGACCGCGTCCTGGGCTCCCGCCGATACTGCGCCGCTATTGACGAGGGGCCGCCGCCAAGATTGACACGCTGGCTGGTTATAAAAATCGCGCCTGCCTCATTTGCGAAGGAGTTGCGTCCGCTGCCCAGATCTACGTTTCCGGTCAGCACACCAAAATTTCGAACGGAGTCGTTGCCTGTCGTGGCCAGAATTGCATTTCCACTGAGGGCCAACATGGCGCCGCGATTGACAAACGAATTCTCTGCGCCACCGGCTACGCGCAGTGCAACTCCAGAACCAGAACCGCCTTGGAGGACATCGCCATCAAAATTTACATTAATGTTTCCAGCACCCGCTTGACCTGACGAGGCGACCGAAATTGCGTCGGCGTCTAAGCCGTGCGCAGCGACATTGCCCGCCATGTTCACGTCAACGGAATTTGCTTTTCCTGCAAGGCTAGAGCTCGTGGCCACGATACCCGACGCCCTTGCACCGAATGTCGTGACTTTTCCGGAAGCCGTGACACTGACCATGTTGGCCGATCCGGCGTCTGCAGTACTCTCAGCAACAAGGGCCGATGCATCGTCGCCTTGGGTCTCCGTTGCGCCCGTCACCGCGATCGAGACGGATCCCGCCGTGCCGGTACTGCCTGCCTGGCTCAACGCGCGCACCGCATGTGAGCGATCTCCGATCGTCAGTAAGGTCTTGCTCGCCGTTACAGATACGCTGCCCGAGCTCGCAGCCCCGCTCACCGAAGCCGCGCTCAATCCCACCGCATCCGTACCCGACGTTTCGACCGCACCATGAACCGTAATGGTAACCGCTCCAGACGATCCGCCTCCCGACAAGCTCTGAGCATCGACACCGGCCGAACCCATTCCACGCGTCATAACCGTGGCAGCGGAAATTTGAACATCACCACTTGCTGCACTTATACCCGGCGTTCCGTCCAAACCACCGTTGGCACCAATCCCGCCCGCTCCTTCGGCTCCTGCACTGCTTCGGCCGATAATAGCTGACGACCCGCCGCCGTCCGTAACCACAATGCCCGTCGCTACAATCGTCACCGATCCACCAGATCCCGCGCTACCACCAGCGCCGCCATTGGTCACTCCACCGGCCACTGCCCCGTTGCTACCTCTGCCGCCGGAACCGCCTATACTCTCGGCAAGAATTGCAGGCGAACCGTCTCCTTCTGTGCGCATGTCGTAAAACGAGTTGACGACCGCGCTCCCAGCGTCGCCGCCTGCACCGCCCGACAATCCATGATCGAGCGTTGGTCCACCTGCTCCGCCGTTGCCCCCCGAAATCTGTGCTTTGGCGATGACGGAACCGTTGCCTACGGTCGATGCGAAGGATCCGGTTGATGGATCATTGAGCTCAACGCGTGCTGTTTTGCCTAACGTTGCGAGTCCAACTCCGCCGGACGAAGATGTGGTCGCATCGGCGCCCGAGGCTGCGACAACTTCCGCGAATAGCCCATGTGACGAAGCACCGAATGTGACTCGCCGGCCTGCGCTATGCCGGATCGTCACGTCGCCGGAGCCGAGAGTCCGGCGGATTGTGCGAAAACGCCATGGGCAGCATCGCCATTTGTTGAAATCTGCGCTGCCGTATCGACCGTCACATTGCCTGCATTGGTGCCGCCAGCGCTTTGCGCAAATATGCCATGTGCGGCCATCGCCGGTGCTGCGCCGGAGCCGGTACTGATCGAACCCGCGTGGCCGACCGCAACATCAGCCCCGGATCCGCTTCCACCGACGCTGCCTGCGAATCCGATGCCAAAACCATCAGTGCCCGCAGCTCCACCGGCAACCGAACACGCAACACCGCCCGGCAGCGCATCGTCGCAAACAGACCCGACACCGCCGCCGCCGCCAACACTTTGCGCAAGTATGCCGATTGCACCTGTTCCAGCTGTCGAGATGATACCTTCCGACAAAACTGTAACACGACCGCCTTCACCCGAGCTCCCACCATCACCAGCAAACGCAATACCGAGCCCGGCATTGGTGAAGCCGCGATCAATGCTACCGCCCTTACCGCCGCCGCCGCCAACAGATTGGGCAAATATGGCAACACTCTCGGAGCCGGTCGTGATGATGTTTCCGAAATTCGACACCGTTACCGCGCTGCCATCGCCTGATGCACCGCCGGAGCCGCCAATGCCGAGCTTGCCCGTTGATCCAATATCGGCGCCACCGGCAATTCCGCCGCCCGCGCCCACTGACTGAGCAAGAATACCGAATGAGCCATTTCCGGAAGTTAAGATGTTGGCCAGTGTACCAGCGGCCTTGTTGCCGTTGCCGACGGTCACTGTGCCACCATGGTTACCAGTACCACCAGTTCCACCGACGGCAATCTTTGCCGATTCAATTTCAGCGCCACCAATCGGCACCTGGATGACTTCGCCAGGAATTTCGACATCTAGGAAGCCGATATCAGGTAAACCGAGCTGCCCGGCACCGCCGATGCCGCCTCCGCCGCCGATAGATTGCGCCACGATCCCGTGCGCCTCTGCTCCATCGGTCACTATTATGCCGGTGTTGGCGACGACGACATCGCCGCCTGTGTTTCCGTCGCCACCCGAGCCGCCAACACTCAGCACGAGTGAAAATGCTTTGTCCTGTTTCGTGTTGCCTGCGGGGTTTGAACTGGTTTTTACGCTCACTATTGAGCGCGCGCTTCCGCCGTTACCGCCACCGCCGCCGACGGACTGCGCAAATATTCCATTCGAAAGATTGCCATGCGTGTGAATGCTTCCAGAATTCGTAATCGCAACATCGCCACCAACATTCCCGGCACCGCCTTGCCCGCCCACTGCAATAACTGCATCGAGTTTGCGCCCAGGGGCTGCTCCGGGATTTCGAATTCCAAGTATGGCTAACGTCGATCCGCCGCGGCCGCCGCCGCCGCCAACCGACTGCGCGAAGATGCCGTTCGAGTCCTGCCCCTGCGTCACGAGGCTACCTTCATTGGTGACTGCGACACCGCCGCCAATACCACCCGTTCCGCCGTTGCCGCCGATTGAAATGGCAGCCTTCGTTGTTTCAGATCCCTGAGTGAGATCGATGAGACCGCTGAATCCACCGTTGCCGCCACCGCCGCCGATCGATTGTGCGTAGATCGCGTCTGCATCGTTGCCTTGCGTAAGAATGGCGGCATCTTGAAACGCGTTCACCGGTGAATCCGGCCTATTGATGACCGAAACATCACCACCGCTGTTTCCGGCGCCGCCATCTCCACCGAGCGCCACAGTTAGATCGCGCGACTTGTTACCCGTGAATGTCGCGGACAGTGCCATGCCGCCAGCGCCGCCGCCGCCGCCGACAGATTGCGCTACAATTCCGGTCGCACCCGTGGCGCCGGTTTCAATCCGCCCCCCGTTGGTCACGGAAACCGAACTTGCGGCGCCACCAGCGCCGCCATGGCCGCCAATCGATAAATTGAGCGTTTCTGATCCTCCAGCCGCTCCAAAACCCGGACTGAGACTGCCTGCGAAAGCTAGTCCGCCGTCGCCGCCGCCGCCGCCGATCGATTGGGCATAAATGGCAACACCGCGCTGGCCGTGCGTATCGATAAAACCGCTATTGCCGATATTGACGGCACTGCTACCGCCGCCTAAGCCGCCCGCGCCACCAATAGAGAGATTGATGTTTCGGGATTCGGCGCCGCCCGCGGTGCCGGAGATGCTCGCGCCGCCAGTGCCGCCGCCGCCACCGATTGATTGCGCGAAAACACCGAAGGCACTTTCGCCCGAGGTGGTGATGCGTCCATCCGCTTCGACCCCAATCGTTCCGCCAGATCCCCCATCGCCGCCAGAGCCGCCAATCCCGACCGATAAATTCTGGCCATTTGACTGGGATAAACTCAGCGAACCAGAGACGGCAAGGCCGCCGTTACCGCCGCCGCCGCCGATCGACTGTGCCTGAATACCATGGCTCTTGACGCCGGTGGTCACCACCACCTGACCTGTCTGCGAAACTAGAACTGCACCGGCGCTGCCACCGCCCCCGGCACTGCCACCGACAGACAACGACATGTTACGTGATTGTGCGCCGCCGATTGAGCCTGCGATGCTGAGGCCGCCGTTGCCGCCGCCGCCGCCAATCGACTGCGCCTGGATCGCAACGGCATGATCGCCGTTCGTGCCGATAGAGTTTGTTGACGTGATTGAAACTGTGCCACCGGCGCCGCCCGCCCCACCGGCGCCACCAATCCCGACATCAATATTGTTGCTCGACGTATTGGTGCCGATAGATCCCGCAATTGCGAAACCGCCGTTGCCGCCACCACCGCCGATCGATTGTGCCTGCAAACCCGCGGAGTTCCGGCCGGCTGTTAAAATGATCTGTCCGTTGGCGATTGTGGCACTGCCCGCTTGGCCGCCACCGCCACCAAGGCCGCCGATCGCAAGACCTATATTAGCCTTTGACTGTGTGGCGAAACTCAATGACAATCCGGATCCACCATTGCCGCCGCCACCACCAATCGATTGTGCTGCTACTGCAGTTGAATCGTCACCGGTCGTGCTCGTCATGGTGTTAGAGCCGCCGAGAGCAACCGAGACATTACCCCCAAGACCGCCTTCGGCTCCCGAGCCGCCAACCGATACGGTTGCGGCCGCGCCGTTTCCGGTTGCGCCGCTCAAGGCGCCAGCGAAACCGCCGTTACCGCCGCCGCCGCCGATCGACTGTGCCAACACTCCATTCGAACTTTTGCCTGAAATGGAAATCGAGCCATTCGCGTTGACCGTCACCGTACCGGCGTCGCCACCGCCTGCTCCGGTTCCGCCGATTCCCGCACCAGCGGCAATCGGACCATTGGAAAGCGAGGCGTTCAGCGACAAGCCGCCGTTGCCGCCGCCACCGCCGATCGATTGTGCCAGTATACCGTGTGCGATGACTCCGTGAGTGTCGATGCTGCCTGATGTCGTCACGCCGACGTTGCTGGCATCGGACCCGAGCCCGCCGTCGCCGCCGAGCGATAGACCGAGGCTTACGTTGTTCGTCACAGCTGCCGAAACCGAGAAGCCGCCCGACCCGCCGCCGCCGCCGATCGATTGTGCCATGACGGCATTGGCTTGATCGCCTAAAGTCGAGACATCACCTGACGCCTCGACCGTGACAGTGCTGCTTGTGCCGCCGGAACCGCCACGACCACCAAGTGACAAACTGCCGGACGCTGTTTGTGCTAGCGTGGCGGCCATCGAGAACCCTCCCGCTCCACCACCACCGCCAATAGACTGACCGAGTATGCCATGCGAGAACTCGCCAACCGTCGCGACATTGCCCAAACTCGATATCGCCACAGCCCCTGCGGTATTTCCCGCGCCGCCGCTTCCACCAACACCGATCCCGAGGCTGCCTGACTGAGCGATGGCGCCAGAAAATGCAAAGCCTCCTGCCCCACCGCCGCCACCAATCGACTGGCCAAGAATGCCAATTGCGCTACGGCCTTGTGTGGCAACGTTGCCGCCCGAGGAGACCGTCACGCCGTCCGCATGACCACCCGATCCTCCACCTCCGCCGATGGAGAGGGCGCCAGAAACTGTGCCTGCACCAGATACCGCAATTGAGAAGCCGCCCGTGCCGCCGCCACCGCCAATTGACTGCGCCGCAATGGCGTGAGCGTTCGATCCATGCGTCGTGACACTGCCGTCCGCCGAAACCATGACACTGCCAGATGATTGACCATCGCCGCCGCGGCCACCGATTGCGAGACCAAGACTTGCCGTCCCAGCGGCACTTCCGGAAAAACTGAAGCCGCCGTTGCCGCCGCCGCCGCCAATCGAATGAGCAAGAATGCCATATGCGTCATCACCGTGCGTGACGATGTCAGCGCTTGTTTCAACGGTCACGCGCGATCCCAGACCGCCGGCACCGCCACGGCCGCCGACTGAAAACGATGCCGCCGCCGTATCAGCCGCTGACAATGCACCGGCAAATCCGCCTGTGCCGCCACCGCCGCCGATACTCTCCGCGATAATCCCGTGTGCGCCATAACCTTGCGTGGTGACATCGCGATCGACATCGACGTAGACCTCGCCGGCAGTGCCGCCATTGCCTCCCGATCCACCAATGCCGATGGCGACACTCGCCCCGGCGCCAACCGAAAGCGACGTCGAAAATCCGCCATTGCCGCCGCCACCCCCGATCGACTGCGCTTGGATTCCGTGGCTGCGTGCGCCTGCTGTTATGATCGAGCCTGACGGGCCGACGCTCGCCACGCACAGTGTTTGGCCTAACAGCACGCCCGGAGTACAATCCAACACGGAGACAGCTCCGCCATGGCCGCCGCTGCCGCCTGAGCCGCCCATTGAAAAACTTGCAAACACACCGGCGCCGATTGCGGACCCGCCATCTCCACCACCGCCACCTACACTTTGCGCGAATATGCCGACCGAGTCGTTGCCCAGCGTGGAAAACGTCGCGGCCGCTTGTAGCCGGGCAATCGCTTGACCGCCGTTGCCGCCACCGCCGCCCGCCCCGCCGAGCGCCGCAATGCCGCCGCTGAAGCCCCCAGTGCCGCCACCACCACCGACCGTTTGCGCAAACAGCGCGTGCGCGTTCTCCCCGGTTGTGCTCAAGACCCCGGAATTCGAGACGGTGACAGAGCCGCCTTCACCAGCTCCGCCGCCGGTTCCGCCAATCGCAATAAGGCCACCCGAGTCGCCTCCATCGCCACCGTTTCCGCCGATCGACTGAGCGAAAATCGCGTGCGATTGGCGTCCGAGCGTTTCAATGGTACCGGCATTGGAAACATCGACCGTATTGCCGTTTCCGCCGAACGAACCAAGCCCCCCGAGCGCAATGAGCCCGTTGGCATTTCCACCGGCGCCGCCGCCGCCGCCGACACTCTGTGCGAAAATACCTTTTGAGTAGTCCCTGGTCGTGAAAATGTGGCCGGTGTTACTTGCATTGACCGTGCCGCCTTGGCCGGCACTCCCGCCGTCTCCGGCCCACGAGAGTATTCCGGTTGCTGATGCCCCTGCGCCACCGAAACCACCAACGCTTTGTAGAAAAATTCCGTGACTGGAATCGGCTCCAGTAATCAGTTGGCCAGTGTTAATTCCAAAGACATCGCCGCCATGCCCAGCATCGCCACCATTGCCGCCGCCGCCTGTTAAACCTCCGGTCCAGATACCGCCGTTACCGGCTCGTCCGCCGTTACCACCGTTGTTTTGCGCCGCGATCGCCGATGAATTTCCGCCGCGCGCATTAATCGAACCGTTGTTTGTCACGCGAACGGTGATGCCAGAGTTCGTGCCGCCCGGCCCGCCATCGCCGCCAGAGCCAAATGCCCCGCTACCGCCACGGCCGCCGTTGCCCGCAAACGATTGGGCAAGAATGCCTTGGGCGCCGAACCCATCGACTTTTATCGTCGCGTTGTTGATGACCGAGACATTGCCGCCAGGGTCGCCCATATTGCCGTCGCCGCCGCTCCCGGCGTTGCTGCTGCCGTTGATGCCACGGCCGCCGGTCGATTGGGCAAAGACGCCGTGAGCACCGGCTCCACTGGCAAAAACCTCCAAGGGACCGTTTAACAAAATGGCTATATCGCCACCGTGCTTGTCGGCTTCAGCATTCATCACGACCGCAATTGCCGATGCGTCTTGCGTATCAATTCTGACCGGGAGGTCGTTCAAACTACCACCGCCGCCGACTACGATGCCCCCGCCGCCAAATCCGACCCCGACGCCTGGACCAAGCGTACCGCCATTGACGATTAGACTGAGCGGGTCTTGGGTGCGTTCGCCGAATAGAGTTTGATTGCGCGACCGCGTAACAAAAATTCCCTCGATGCCCGCGAGTGGCGCAATATACTGGGTCAAATTTTCGACAGTAATAACGGCAGTCGCGTGGATAGGAGTATTGAAACTGATATGCGGCTGGATATCGATGCCGATCGGCTCGAACTTCAGCCAAATGCCGTCAGTTTGATTTCCGGAACAAAGTTGACCATTGACCGCATCCGTACATGGGTCGGGACCTGCAATGCCTGCACCCGGCAACAATAGCACCGAGCAGAGAAGCAGCATCCTAAACGCCGGCAAAATTCGCCGGTCAACCGGGCGCGCACCATCTAGCGAATTGCCAACATGCATCGTCATAAAATGAGCCTTCGATCAGGCGTTGGATCGAGACGCACACAAAATGGACGCACTACGCAAAGTTCAGCCAGTAGGTAAACGCAACGTCTTGTAAAGAAGGGATTTCCAGGCTCGATATGGCAGCGCCGGATACAAATATTGCAGGATAATTCGTAGGCTACTTCAAGTTATTGATCAGACACATGAATTTTCTCAGAATTTGGCGCAGTCCCGGCAAGGCTGACGCTCACCTATCTATGCGCACAATGATGAATCGCGAACTGATGTGTCTGATTTACATCAGATTATGACAAGCTTGATATGTATCGTCGTGGTCCGTTTAAAATTGCCGCCTCACTCAGCTACCTATCGGAATCGGGAATCTTCGCCCCATGCTGTGGATGCATTAGTCGTCCACATCTTGAGAACTTCGTGTGGGCAATGCAGCTCCGGAGTTGGCCCATCGTGTCGGCCCGGCCACGGCGGCTATCTGACCATCGCGTCCGTCGGCAATCAACGATCAACGCTCGATCCCAATAGCTGCCATCGGCCGGGGACTCGAACTCTTGCTGGCTGGTTGAGGCATCGTTGGCCGTTGTCGGACCAAGAGGTGACAACGGGTTCTCACAACCAATTTTAGGAAGTCAATAGCTCTGCATCCGGGATTCGGACGCTAATGGCCGTGTCTGTCGCTTGTGCGCGCTGGACCGATCTCAAACATTTGTACGAATTGTCGTCTACTGATCAGGCTTCCAGTGCCAACTGGACCGGTAGACCCTCATCTTGTTGCGCTCGTTCCAAATGTGCTCTTCCCACATTGGCTTGCCGTCCGAAAACTTGGCTTCATTGTTCATATTGTCGTGAACTGTCCCTGTGATCCAAGACACGTAGTTGCCTTCTCGTAGGGCACACAACTTGGCGGCGTAGTTTGCCGCTCTGCCTACCCAGACAAGGTCGTTGTCGTTGCGCACGCCGATCCGTGATCTGCTCGATCTGCTTGGCGATGGCCGCTGGATCGATGACCGGGATTTGCGCCGCTGCGGGCAGAGCTAAAACCCACAAAGCTCCGCCGCATGCGGCCGCGCATACCGCGCGCCGCCAGGAATGTCTGATCATTTTGAAGTCTCCTTGTCCTCTGTTGCTGGACCGCTAAGCCCTGCGCCGTTCGTGAAACACCGCCATCCAATCGGCGTCTCTGCTGTCGTCTGTGTGGTCACTCTCTTCACGGATACGTTCCGCCAGCCGCACATTGGCGGTCCGGCCTGACAGGATTGCGAGTTCATCGTCAAAGCCGCTCAAATCCAGCTCAGCAACGACCGACGCGTGCCCCTGTTTGATGAGGAACCGGCGGCTTTCCGGCGTCAGCTCGCGCGCCACCAGCTCAAACTCCCGAGCGGTGAGTTTCATGCCGCTGACATAATCGCTTTCACTCGCGCGGCCGTTAGCCATAAAAATCTGTGTCGGACACTGCTCGATGATGGTGTGGGCGATCTTCGAGCGCAGCGCATCGGCCGGGCTCTGCGTTGCAAACACCATCAGTCCGTTCTGCTTTCTGATCGTCTTCAGTTTATTGTTGGCAAGGTCACTGAACACAGGATCACCCAGTGCCTTCCAGAATTCATCGATGGCGATGACAATTCTGTCGCCGGTGATCGTCCGCTCAATGCGCTCGAACAGATAGGCCATAAGGGATGAGCGAATATCGGCGTTATCGAGAAACTCGGTCATATCGTAGCCGGAGTAGGTGACGCTGGCGTTGAGAACGTCTTGCCGATTGTCGAACACCCAACCGAGCGGTTCTCCGCGCTGCCAGCGTTTAAGCCTTGCGGCGATGCCGTCAGATTCGGTTTGATCGAGATAGCTTCTGAGGGCCCCGAAGCTGCGATTGGCTTGCGGACTTTCGCCCAGCGCCGCGACGGCACTGGCCAGCGCCTCGCGCTCGTGGGTTGCAATCGTCCCGCCCGCCAGGCTTTCCAGCCAGCGGGTCAGAAACGCTTGTCCGGACGCGTCATAGGCAATGGCTTTGAGCGGCGCAAACCCGGTCGGCACGCCGGACTTGAGCGGCAAATACGTTCCGCCCAGCGCCCGGATAAAACAGATCAGCACCGCGGTCTTTATCAAACAGCACGATGCGCGCGCCGTGTTTGGTGACTTGGCTCAAAAGGAAGTTCAAGACTACGGTCTTCCCCGAGCCCGATGGTCCGCAGATGAAGGTGTTCCCAAGATCGCCATCATGGAAGTTGAAAAAGTACGGCGCGCCGCTGGCCGTTTTAAACATCGCCACTGCCGGTCCCCAGGGATTGCCGTCGGCGCGTCCCTTCGGAAAGCCATGGAATGGCGCTAGGCTTGCGAGGTTCGCTGACGTAATCGCGCCCGAGCGCTTACGAAACCGGAAGTTGCCGGGCAGCTGCGCCCACCAAGACGCTTCAAGCCCGAGGTCCTCGCGCACGATCACGGCGCCACCGGCCGCCGCTGCACTGCGGGCCGCCGCCAAGTGATCGTTCAAGGCGTTGACCGTTTCGGCAAAGACCGCAACGCTGAGGTGATGCTCGCCCAGCACCCAGCGGTTGCTTTCGAGATCGTCGAGTGCCAGGCTCAGCTCTGCCACCTGCGAGAAGGCTTTATCCGCCGCGTTCGCATTTGGTTTTGCTTGCGCGACAGGATCGCCCGCGCCGAGGCCTTGTCGATAAACCGGAACGACTGCACAACGGTCAGTTCAAACGGCAGGGCCAGCAATTCGTTGAGCATGCCGGGCATGGTCCGGGCCGGATATTCCTTGATGCCCAACATCCCGGCAAAGCGCGTTGCGCCCGGATCGCGCAGTTCGAGGGTCTCGCGGCCGATGATGATCCGGTCGCTGTGGATGGCATGCCGGATGGCGCCGCGCGTCAATGGCACTTGGGGGAAACGTCCGCCAAGAAGCCGGTGCAACACTGTTGAGAGTTCGGACGCAAGAATCGATTTTTCCTCGATCAATCCGAGCTGACGGGCGCCAAGCGGTGCCAGTTCGGTCAGCACCAAGCGGGTGGCATCGGCCAGCGCTTTGAGCGCCTTGGGATCGGCTTCGGATTCCTCATGGCGCGCCCGGCGCAGGGTTGCGAATAGGGCTGCAGCTTTAACTTCGGCATCTGTGCCCGGCATCCAGACCAATGCCAGGATTTGGCGGTTCTCAAACAGCGTGTCGCTGGCCAACTGGGCTTGGTACTTGGCGTCGAGCGCTGCCGCAAACGAACTATCGCAGCGGCCCTCGGGATAACGCTGTACCTGGCGGCGGATCATCAGGGCGTAGAGCGCCAACCTCGGATCGGCGATGTTGCGCCACAGCGTGTTGAGGCGCGCCTGCAGGCCATTGAGGTCGCGGGTGTCCGCCGTCTCAAAGGCAAAGCCGTCGGTCTCAACCATGGTCATCAGGCCCTGAGCCCCGACCGTGATGGTGTGGGCATCGACGTGACGGCCATAGGGAATAAATTCCTGGGCCTCGATCTCGCGGGTCATGAGGGTGGCACGATCAGCCATGGGCCAGGTCTCCAGTGTCAAAGGTCCGTTTCAGGCGTAGCGGCGCGACACTCGATCCGCCCCAGTAGGCCGTTGTCCGATAGCGGCCCTTGGTGTCGGCCCACCCGGCCAAGACCCGGAAGGCATTGTGATCGTGACGAACGATGACGCGGCAGAGGCCATGCAGGACGATGCCAATGAGCGCGTAGAAAATTGACCCCAGCCCTAAAAACAGTAGCGTCGTCACAAACACATTGACCCCCATGGCTTCAACCGTGACGCCTGCAAACATCGCCGGCCGGGTGCAGGCCAGGAACAGCGTATCGGCGATCAGAGGTTCAACATCCACCATGACTCAGCCCCGGATCATGTCGACGAATTCAGCCGCACCGAACACCACGCCAACACCAAAGATAATGCCGCCTGCCCGCTTCCAATCGATTTGCCCAAACCACCAGCCCATGCCGAGTAGCATGACCGCGAGAATGGCCAGCGACCGTGCGACGCGCGAGTTGATGTACTCGATGATCTTGTCGAGGGCTTCGGCGACGCCCGCGGCGGCTGGATCGGGAACGGCGAGCGCAAAAGCAACCTGGAGAACAAGCGCCATCAGACAAATGACGGCCAGGCGTTGGGTTGTGGTCTCAGGCATTGCAGTCTCCTCAAGGGTGCGTGATCATGTGCAGTGTTCAGGCAAAGCAGGGCCGGACCCGGCGCATGATGCCGGGAGCAAGGTCTTATTCTCGTGGTGGAGCAGTTCTAAAACCCGCCGAATTCTTCAGTTCTGCCGTCGGGGTGGTGCATCACCAAAACCGTTTCCGTGACCGGGATTTCGACACCAAAGTCACTGCGCGTCTTGCCAATGACGCGGGTGGCGAAGGAAAAGGTAGCACCGGATTCCGAACACGCCGGCGGCCGGAACTTGCGCCGGATGCTCCGGAAATACGCCGTGACCGGTGCCACGCATTCCCCAACCGAAGCCCACCCGGCCGGATTGGCGAGACAGAGCACAACCGTGCACCCGGCAGTGTCGGCCCGCGCCGGTTGGACCGGAAAACCCATCGTTGCCGCCCAAATCCCTGTGCATAGCCAGGCAATCGTCCGTAGCGTCCAAGCCCGCACTGCAGTACGGATTAAAGACGAGCCTTCAATTAGGCGCGCGGGTGCCGCGTGTCGCATTGGTTTTGCCTCCGTGACGATCGGAATCGGAAACGCAGCACACGATGCAGAACACGACTTTAACGCAAAACGTTTGGACTCGACGTAACGAGTAATGGAGTACATGTTAAAAATGAGCAAGCCGGTTTTCCACAGAGATCATCTCGATGCCTTCATGAGCTTCGTCGTTGAGGACATCCTGGATCCCAAACGCAACGCCATCGCCGACGAACAGCGGGCCCGGTCGCTGACCTACATGACCATCGCGTTTTATTTGACGGTGGACTCCAAGCCGATCACCATCGGCTCCATCGCTGAAAAAACCGGGTTCATGCCGCGCACCGTCAACCTTGGCTTTAAGTATCTGACTGAAGCCGGTTACCTTGAGCCAGAACTGACAGTTGCCAGCCACGGCCGTGGCCGCGCCTTTCAGTATAGCTTCTCAAATAAGATCGTGAAAAAGGTGCTGGCGCGCGCCGCGCGGGCATAGTGCACCTGATGAAAAGAGCGAGACTCGTCGACTCTTAGCAGCAAGCCTCGCATCCGGCCCTGGGCACTGGCCGGACGAGGCTCATGCAAGCCCACCCAACGCTACGCTGACGCCAGTCGTCACTGTTCTGACAATTACTTCGTCTGGGCGGTCACTCTTGTGACGGTCACGGTCCAGAGGTTCACGATTAGGACGTTCGTTGCGCGATCCAGTGGGCCAATACCGACGACCGCCAGGCGACTTTCTTCTTGCCAATCTTGAGAGGGGCAGGAAACCGCCCAGCCTTGATCCAGCGCCATAGCGTGGCGTTCGAAATGCCGATCAGGATCAGGACCTCTTTGCGGCCGATCAAGCGTTCGAGAGCCGGTGGTGGTGCGGCGGGACTTAAAAGCCCGTCGTTTGGGATTTGAGTTTCGAGTAGCATTTTGATATCTCCAGGTTGCCGGATATTAACGTGTAATACAATACGTATTAAGATTTACCGGAATTGCCAATTGCAGAATTTGGAATAGCGTCAATTTGGAAAGCTAATTCAGCTCATTTCGGCGCGATTGTTGCAATTGGGCCGCAAGTGGGCGCAGGGAGGAATAGCGCTTCGGCGCTGTCGGCCAGTGCTGTTAGCCGTCATCGGCGGCAGGGCACCCTCGTCACCCCGAACTAAAATCATCAGCCAGCGCCGCGCACCGCCGCTCAATGGCCGTCGTCAGCGTCTTTAACATCCGGACATTCACACCGTCAGCCTGACACGCCGCCAGAACCTGACGCGCAGCCTTTGGTGCAGCCTTGACCACTTCGGCAACAAGCCTCACTGCCGTCTTCGGATTGTATCCGCAGGCTTGTGCTTCACGTTCCCAGTGCTTGACTGTGATGGACCTCCAGGCCCGCTGACCGTCGATATACATGGCTAAGTGGCCGTATTTGTCCGTATCATAGGTGAGGACGCCGATCAGGTCGTACAGGGGAGCCAAGCGGAAGGTTCCACCGGGGTTGTGCAGAATGCTGTAGTTCTTGGCGTGGGCATCGGGTCCGGCCATGACGAAATTGAAAGCGCAGGC
Source organism: uncultured Alphaproteobacteria bacterium (assembly GCA_963819605.1). Taxonomy (GTDB): domain Bacteria; phylum Pseudomonadota; class Alphaproteobacteria; order Rhizobiales; family Hyphomicrobiaceae; genus Hyphomicrobium_B. The sequence goes on from CAWFWU010000017.1 coordinate 14,497, forward strand.
GCGCATAAACCGTTCCCGGTCGAGTGCGGAACGCTCCGAGCCATTGAGAAGCTTCATAATGTCCCGCATGGACGGACCATTCAACGACTGGTACTTCTTTTGCGGATGCACGCCGAGGGCTTGACACATATCCTCTTGATGAATGCGGACAACGATCCCGCCAGCCTCCGAGAGCTTGAGGCGCTTGCCATTTTTTATGCGCACGCGATCGAAGCGTTCGGCGACGAAATACGTGCGGCCCTCCAACGTCAGGACCGACGACTGGGCAACCGTCAGCCCGAGCTGTCCGGCTAAGCGCAGACAAAAATGCTCGACCTCAACCACGTTCTCGAAATCCGGCATGGCAGGCTTGATGATATGGGTGGACGGTGTACTGCCACGCGGCTCGTACCATTTGCCATTGACGAAACAGAGTGCTTTTTTAGGCTGCACACCGGCGAGGCTGAAATGACTTGCGCCGTCGGTTATCCCGAGTGCGGTGCGGCCAGCACTTAACTCTTTTAAGAACTTCGAAAGCTGGGCCTCGCCGATCTGCTTGACGCCTTCACGCTTGCGGACCTGTTCAATTTTATCCTCGGCCACGATGACGACCGCTCCTGGCAGATCTTCGCCGCGCAAAGCCGCCAAGCCAAAGACATCTTCGACCGAAATTCCATTGGCATTGGCGAGCGCTTCGAGAACAGGCTTGCGTTCGAACAGAAGCCCCCAGAGGTAGTTGACAATCGTTTTGTGCCGGTGGGCATCGCTGGTCAGAGGCAAGGACAGCGACAGCGGCACCGCATCGATACTTTGCCGCCATTCTGGCAGGTAGGCGAGCGAGAGTTTACCACCCTCGCCGCGCGAGAGGGTGGCCGCACGCTGTCCATCGATGAGTATAGAAAGATTAGTCATCGACGAGGTCGTTGACGTTGATGCGGTGCGTGCCAACCGGAGCCTTCGGTGACCGCGACGATGAAGCCGCAGGCTTCTTGCGTCCGGTCTTATCTGGCGGAGTCTGCGTTTCAACGGTCAATGAAAGTCCGAGCGCATTAAGTGCGCGCAGTGACATTTCAAGTTCGGCCGTTGGTTTGCCGCGCTCAAGTTCTGATATCCAGCGCTGAGACGTGCCGAGACGCGTTGCCAATTCCCCTTGTGTCAGGTTGGCGGCTTTGCGTTTGTCCCGGACGAGGGCACCCAGATCACCGGCACGGCGGATATACATGTGAACTGGCTCCAACGGGTTACGTTGGCACCAAAATAGTACCGATCGGTAAAGAATTCAAGAAAGAACCGAACGGTTATATGTACAAATTAATACCTTCCGGTATTATTGTGGCACTTGGTCCGGGTCTTTCCTTGCATGTCGGCTGACTGGGGTAGAGCAGGCACGAACGCACCAGAGTTGGAACGGGTAAAATTGACGAGTCGCCCGGGGGACTTTCACCCCCAGGCGCTCCCAGAACCGTACGTGAACCTCTCGATTCATACGGCTCCCGATGTCCGGCCGTTGCCATGGCATAGTGGCCAGTGGGCGAAGAGCTGCGGATTCGCACGGCGGAACCGGTCGAACCAGTCTCTCGCTCCCTTGGTCTGATGAACCATCCGCTTGAACTTGCGGCGGGCCCATCGAATGACATAGGCATCGATCCGTCTGAGGGTCGGACGCAACTGCGTCTTGTAGAAGTGGCTGTAGTAGGTGATCCAGCCGCGGATGCATGGGTTGTACATCTGGGCCAGTTCGGTCAGGGATTTGTCGCTGCGGTGATGAAGCGTCCAGAGCCGGATTTCCCGGCTGATGCGCCCCAACGCCTTCGGGCTGGCAGCAGGCAAGAAGCTGTGAACCGGTTTTCCGTTCCATATCGTCCTCCGGGCTCGAAACTGATAGCCCAGAAAGTCGAAGCGGATGTTCGGAAAATCAGCCCGCCGGCTCGCATCCTTGCAGTAGACGATCTTCGTCTTCTGCGGATGAAGCACCAGCTTGCAGGCGGCAAAGCGATCCTGCAATGCGCTCCATAGTGCCTGTGCCTCCTCGGCGCTCCGGCAGTGACAAATCGCATCGTCCGCGTAGCGCTCGAACGGAACGTGCGGGAACTCCCGCGCCATCCACATGTCGAATGCGTAGTGCAGGAACAGGTTTGCCAACAGCGGCGAGATCACCCCACCCTGTGGCGTTCCAGCCTGTCGCAGTACGACGCTGCCATCCTCCATCTGCACCGGCGCTTTCAACCACCGTTCGACATAGAGCAGCACCCAAGGCCAATCCGTATGGTGGCGGACAGCCTTGAGCATCAGCTCCCAGTCGATGGTATCGAAAAACGCCTTCACATCGAGATCCAGCACCCAGTCGTAACGCCAACAGCGTTGACGAGCCGTGCGCACGGCATCGCTGGCAGACTTGCCGGGTCTGTAGCCATAGGAATCGGCATGAAATACCGGCTCCAGAATCGGCTCCAGATATCGACGGGCGACTTCCTGGTCAACGCGATCAGCGACCGTCGGAATGCCCAACGGCCGTGTCCCACCATCCGCTTTCGGAATATCGACACGCCGCACCGGCGGAGGGAAATAGCTCCCTGACGACAACCGATTCCAGAGCTTGTAGAGGTTGCCCGAAAGGTTGGCCTCGAAGTCTGCAATCGACTGTCCGTCTACTCCAGCCGCTCCCTGGTTGGCCTTCACACGTTTGAAGGCTTCCCAGACGTCCCGTTTGGGGATCTTGAACGGCTTTGCTTCGTCCATGGGCTCATCCCGTCGTACTGAAAGCACGCCCTCAACACAACAGTTGGCCCATGGCCGCAGCTGAACAACGCAGCCCCTTCGCTCCAGCCCCATTACAGAGCCTTCATCGCTACTACGGGCTGCTCCGTCCCTGCACTGCGCATCGGTACTCTCGCCCTCGCGATTGGCGCCGCTTGTGGCTTGTCCCTTCATGCCGCCCTTCGAAGCTGGCGGCACGACGCAGTGCAGGTTCTCACGTTCCATACGAAAGCCTGGTCGAGCTTCGCGCCGCCTACATGCCGGATGCCGTTCGGGCCGTATCAGGCATCCCCCGAACTGATCCCGAAGGAAGGGTCATCCCCCGGTTTTGACATCGCCTAATCAGCTTTCGACACTTCATCGGCGGTTTGCTTGCGCTCGCCTCTCTCGACCTTGCCGCCTGGACTTGCTGTCCAGACTTGACTGCAACGCTCACCACCACGGCTTTTGACCGCAGCAGCTTGCAGTGGCTTGGGATCAGCACCTGATTGCCGAACCCGAAGGGCCCTCCTTCATCTCTCGTACAGTTGCGCGCAGCCGTTTGGACCGGCAACGCTCGTGACACACGACCCGAAGCAGACAGCCTTCTCCGCGGTGGATTGGTGCTGGCGGGTGACGTGGCGGATGTCTTGAACGAGCTTCTCGTCCGTTGACGTGCTTGTTGGCGTCGCGTTGGGCGGCTATCCTGGCAGTCGGGATTTGTATCTCATATCAACTCCACAGGGGATGACGATGGACGCAAAATCTTCCATTTCTCATGCTGTCAAATTCGTTACGCAGGCGATAATGCCGGACAAGCACCAATGCGCTGCCAACGCGTCTGGACAAGAGACACTCGGCGCAGTGAATGCCATCCTATAAGGCTGCGATGCATTTGTTTCAAAAGCATCTGAAAGTTCGCGACTTGAATTAGACTTCGGCTAACCAGATCAGCCGATAACATCAAATGCACTAAGTCCAATTAAGCTGTTGTCAATGCTAGTGCGTGACATTGCACGCATGAAGATCTTCAAGACAGAATTTAACGCCATGGGTGGCGCCAATGAGCTTGTCGCCGCTGCTGCGGACGAGCTTTCAGCCGCTCGCGCCATGGAAGCGGCAGCGAAGGAAGTTCTGCGCATAGAAGCCAAGTACTCGCGTTACCGGCCCGATAGCGTCATTTCCCGTATCAATCAATCCGCTGGAAATGACACTGCTGTAATCTACGATGAAGAAACTAATGAACTGTTAAACGCGGCTGACGGTCTCTATCGCCAAAGCGACGGCTTATTCGATGCGACGTCAGGCATTCTGCGGCGCGCCTGGGACTTCTCGAAGGCGCAACTCCCATCCCAAGAAACATTGGACCCGCTTTTGGCGCTCGTCGGCTGGGACAAGGTCGATCGCTCAGAAAGAGCCATTCGCCTGACCAAAAAGGGTATGGAAATCGATTTCGGCGGCTTCGGCAAAGAGTATGCGGCTGACCGCGCAGCGAAAGTTTTGTCTGACTACGGCATCACGAGCGGATACGTCAATCTTGGCGGCGATATTTGTGCTGTCGGACCCGATCCAGATGGCGCGCCTTGGCTCATCGGCGTCGGCAATCCGCGCGAGAAGGGCGCCATCGTCGCGACCATGCCTGTGGTGCGCGGCGCGCTGGCGACCAGTGGAGATTCCGAAAAATACATAGAAGTCGATGGCCGGATCTATTGCCATATCCTAAACCCAAAAACCGGAATGCCAGTCAATCACTGGGCCTCAGCAACAGTGCGAGCTCCTACCGCAATCATGGCTGGTGCGCTAACGACAATCGCCATGCTCAAGGAATCGTCTGCAATCGAATTTTTCAAGAATTCGGTCACGCCATTCCTGTTTATCGACCTCAACGGCCAATTCTTTTCCAACCAATCCCTCTCGCAATAATCGTAATTGGAGTACCTCGACATGGCGACGACCACACTCACCACCGGCAACGACACCTACAACATCTATATCAAGCTTGATGGTGCGCTTGGAGCCGGTGCGAAGACCTCGCAGAAGGGCAATATCGTCGATGCGGGCGCAGGCATCGATACTCTGAATATCGACGATAGTTATCTCTCTGGACAATACACGCTTGCCGTCGACGCGGCCGGAACGGTCACAGTGACAACCAGCAGCGGCAACGTCAAGTTCACGAACTTCGAAAAAATAACTTTCCAGAATGCCGGGACGATCAATCTCGGCACCGCCGGCAACGATACCATTACCGGTATTGCAGGTAAGAACGACCCCATTCTATTTGGTCTCGGCGGTAACGACAGGATCAACGGTCTGACCGGCAACGACAAAATGTTCGGTGGCACGGGTGATGACACGTACGTTTTCGATAGCGCCACCGATTATGCGACCGAGTATGCAAATGAAGGCATCGATACAATCGAAGCCAGCCTCACCTTCAGCCTCGTGGATACCGACGGCGCAGGAGCCAATGGCGCGAACGTCGAAAACCTCACATTGACAGGCACGACTGCGATTAACGGTACCGGCAATGCGCTGAATAACGTTCTAATCGGTAACTCGGCCGCAAATACGCTCAGCGGCGGCGACGGCGACGACACGATCACGGGCGGCGGCGGAAACGACACGATCGACGGCGGCGTTGGCACGATCGATACAGTCGTTCTGACCGGCCTTGCTGCAAACTATACCTTTTCGGCGACACAGATCATCGACAATCGCGCAGGCGGCGACGGCACGGACACAATCTCGAACATCGAGTACGTGAAATTCAGCGACGGTTCGACGGTGACTTTGGCCTCGCTGTTGGTCGCGCCGGTCACCGGAACGTCGGGCGCCGATACGATCACGGGCACCACTGGTGCCGACACGATGATCGGCTATGCGGGTGACGACACTTACGTCGTCGACAACGCAGGCGACGTTGTCACAGAACAAATCAACGAAGGCACTGACACCGTCAACGCCTCCATCACTTACACCCTTGCGGCCAATGTCGAGAAACTGGTTCTGACCGGCTCGAATGTCATCGACGGGACAGGAAACGGACTTGCAAATACCATCACCGGCAACGGCATGGACAACAAACTCGACGGCGGCACGGGCATCGATACGCTGATCGGCGGCGCCGGCAACGACACGTACCTCGTGGACGATTTAGGCGATGTTGTTACAGAGACGGCTGGAAACGGCACAGCGGACCGCGTGCAAGCGAGCACAACCTATGTACTCGGCGCCGCAGCCGACATCGAGTTTCTCGAAACTACAAACGCCACTCTAACAACTGCGATCAATTTAACCGGCAACGGATTTGCACAAACGCTTACCGGCAATGCTGGTGCCAACGTGCTTGATGGCGGCGCTGGAGCCGACACGATGGCGGGTGCTGGCGGCGACGATATCTACGTCGTCGATGATGCTGGCGATGTCGCTACCGAACTCGTGAATGGCGGCACCGATACAGTGCAGGCCAGCGTCAGCTATAGCCTCGTGGATACGGACGGCGCGGGTGCCAACGGCGGCAACATCGAAAAACTGACGCTGACGGGTACGGGTGCGATCGATGGCACGGGTAACACCGCTAACAACTTCATCGTCGGCAATTCCAATGCCAACACATTGAACGGCGGCGATGGGGACGATACGATTACCGGCGGCGGCGGCGACGACACGATCGATGGCGGCGTGGGCACCAACGATAAAATTGTGCTAACCGGCATTGCTGCCGATTATACCTTCTCTTCGACGCAGATCGCTGACAATCGTGCAGTCGGTGACGGCACCGACACGTTCATGAACGTCGAGTACGTGCAATTCGGCGACGGGTCGGTCGTGACGATGGCGTCTCTGCTCGTCGTGCCGTACACGGGTACATCGGGCGGCGAGACCTTGACGGGTTCGACCGGGGCTGACACGTTAATCGGCTATGCTGGCGACGATATTTATGTCGTGGACCATGTTGACGACATCGTCAAAGAGCTCGTCAACGAGGGAATGGATCAGGTTCAAGCCAGCGTCACCTTCAGCCTCGCAGATACCGATGGTGATGGCTCGAACGGTGACAACGTTGAAAATCTGACATTAACCGGAACGGCCGCAATCAACGGTACCGGCAATGGTGGCGTCAACTCGATTTACGGAAATATTGCTGCGAATACGATCAATGGCGGCGCTGGCGCTGATGCGATGGCCGGAGGTAATGGCAACGATATCTACATTGTCGACAACGCCGGCGACGTTGTCACGGAATACGCCGGCGAGGGTACTGATACCATTTCGACCTCAGTATCGTATGCGCTCGGCATCAATTTAGAGAACTTGATACTGACTGGCGCCTTAGCAATTAAGGGCACAGGCAACTCAGTTGCGAACAAGATCGTTGGCAATGGTGCAGTAAATGTCATTACCGGCGGCTTAGGCCGAGACGTTATGACAGGCATGGGCGGCCGCGATGTGTTCGACTTCAATTCGCTCAAAGAGACGACGAAAGTCGCTACAACGCGCGACGTCATTACGGACTTCACGCATCTGTCAGATAGGATCGATCTGTCTACCATCGACGCTTCCACCAAAAAAGCTGGAAATCAGGCTTTCAAATTCATCGGTGCCGTTGCCTTCCACCGAGTTGCAGGCGAACTGCACTACACAAAGAGCGCCGGTAAGACCATTGTAGAAGGCGATACCAACGGTGACGGCAAATCCGATTTCCACATCGAACTGACCGGTCTGAAAGCGCTCTCGGCCGGAGATTTTGTCCTTTAGAGAGCACGCCGCATCGGAAACAACGATCCAAATTAAGGAAGGCGCGACAGAATATACTGTTGCGCCTTCTACCTCTTTGAATGGTTTCTTATTGGTCAGTCACGCTACGCCGGTCCATCGGGCTAAGGCCGGGCGCCACTGGCGTCCATTCTCGAATATGGACGTAGAGGACTATTTTAGTCGCTCGGCAACGTTCGCATGGCCCAATGCCACGGCTATTTCGAAGGCCGTTTCTCGCTTCTTGTTCAGTAGCGACCGGTTCGCTCCCGCCTTGACGAGAATTTTGACGACGCGTTCGTGTCCTGCCGCGGCTGCGAACATAAGCGCGGAGACGCCGTTCTTATTACGCGTGTCGAGGACTGCGCCAGCATCCGAGAGCGCTTTGACGTTCTCGGCAATGCCGCTTTTGGCAGCAAGCATCAGTGGCGTATTGCCATTCGATGCAGCGCGAGAAACATCGGCCCCAAGAACAATCAGGGCCTTCACCGTTTTGCCATGACCTGCCGTTAGCGCGCGGTGAAGTGCCGTTTCGCCATCCGCTCCGGCCCGATTGATCTGCGCACCGCGCTTCGCAAGTGCTATCACGGGGTCTGGGTTCTTGTTTCCTGCGGCATACCAGACAGCGGTTCGGCCTTCCATATCGGCGGCCTCACTAATTGCACTATGAGTGATAAGCAACTCGACGACAGCTGAATTGCATGAACCTGCCGCGATCATGAGTGCTGTACGGTTACTTGGCAGCTCTGTATCAGGGGACGCGCCGCCGTTAAGAATGCTTTCAGCGGTACTCTCAAAGCAGCCGGTGACTGCGAGTCCAAGTGGTGTCATTTTCGAATTTGTTACTTGATCCACGCTAGCGCCTTTCGCGATAAGCGCGCGCACGATAGCGCCATGACCTTCCGCAGCGGCAAGAGCAAGTGGTGTTTCACCTCTCGCGTTTTGTTCATTGACGCTGGCACCGGCTTCAATCAGCACTTTTGAAGTGGCTACGTGCCCCGCCTTGGCGGCAAGAGAGAGGGCCGTATTGCCTTGAGCATTACGGTCGTCAAGCCGGACATGACTTGCTATCATCCGAAGGACTGCGGCTGCGTCGCCCAGGGCGCTGGCCTGCATCAGCGGTGTCCAGCTCGCGTCAAGTGAACGATCCTGCGGCGCTTGCATTTGCGTTGGCGTGGCAATGTCTTGTGCCGCAAGGTTGTGCGACCCAAACATTCCGGCGGCCGCCACAACGGCGCATAGCGCGAAGCGGCTAGGCTGTTCCATATTTGGTCTCAACGTCGATGCCTATGGACTGGAGAAATCCCGAGGGAAGAATGCCACCTGCACAAATGATCACGGCATCCGCGGGAATCTTGGCGGTTCGGCCTGAATGTGAAAGTAGAGCTGATTGCGGCGAGATCGACTGAACCACGGAGTTAAAGAGCACGTTGACCGTGCCTTGCCGGACCATCTCTTCAATTTGTGCCCGGTTTTTCTGTTTGCATCGCGCAAAGGCACTCCCGCGGTATGAGACTGTTACAGTCGTGCCAGGTTGTCCGGCGATACTCACGGCTGCTTCGATCGCACTGTCTCCGCCACCAACCACGAGGACGCGCTTGTCCCGGTACTGTTCAGCGTCAACAAGCCGGTAGACAACATTTGGAAGCTCTTCGCCGGGCACGTCGAGCTTACGGGGCGAACCGCGTCGGCCGATGGCGAGCAACACATTTTGGGCGTGATAGGTTCCCCGGCTCGTCTGAAGTTCAAAACCGCCTCGGCTTTTTCCGAGCCGGGTGATGCCGGTGACACCTTCATTGAAATTGATCTCAAGTCCTGTCTTGTGCTGCACATCGTGCCAGAATTCCAGAAGATCTTCCTTGGCGAATTTGTTAAGTGTAACCTCACCGACAATTGGCAATTTAGCCGGACGGGTCATAACAAGTTTGCCGCGCGGAAAATGTGCAACAGTGCCGCCCAGTGTTTCCTGGTCGAAAGTCTTGAACGATAGTCCCTTTTCTTTGGCCGCAAGACTTGCTGAAAAGCCGGCAGGTCCTGCTCCGACGATGACAAGATCCAGCATGTTGGCATCGCCGGTGCTCGGGTGTTTGGCAATCGCATTGACGGCTTGACGGCCTTGTTCGATGGCGTTGCGTATCAGTCCCATTCCGCCCAGTTCACCAGCGATGTAGATGCCGGGAACGTTGGTCTGGAAGTCGCTGCCGACCACAGGGAGATCAATGCCCCGGCTTTCTGTGCCGAAAACCAGCGAGATCGCATCAAATGGACATGCGGTTTTACATGCGCCATGACCGATGCATTGGCTTGGTTCGATCAAATGTGCGCGGCCGTCGATGATGCCAAGAATGTTCCCTTCGGGGCAGGCATTGACGCAGGCGCCGCAACCCAAGCACTTGGCGGGATCGATTGATGGATGAAGGGACGCCGGTTCGTGAAGTCCACTTTCGACAGCGGCTGCCTTCGCGACGAGACTCCGTGCCGTTTCCCGCTGCCGCGACCGGCCGTAGAGAAACCAAATCGTGGCGAGAGGCGCCGCATAAAGCGCGTGCGCCGGATCGAAACTCATAACAGCACTCCGGTAGGTATTCCGGTACGATTGGGATTCGTCCCGTACGCCACACATCGAGGATTATTGGTGCGCTGTTATAGACAAATTTTAATTAACAATTGGTCAGCAGCCGACATCGAACGAGCCCTTGCTCCGCCCGCCCAAAAAAATACTACTCTATCAAGCCAAGTTCCTTCGCGGCAGCCGTTAGGCGGGTTTGGTCCTCGGTTAAATCGGCAAAGGCCGCTAGAGCCTTTTCCAGGGCAACTTTCGCTGCACTGCTGTCACCAAGAACCTTGCGGGACCGCATGAGTTTTATCCAGCCTTCGGCGTCGCGCGGTGATTTTTCAAGACGGGCCTGCAAGCCATCAACCATGCCCTGGATCATGGCGTTGCGATCCTGCGGCGTCATCTCCTGCGCCTTCTGCACTTCGCTTGCTGATGGGCCTTGATCACCCGGCGGGGGCACGCCTTCGCCTTGAGCTTGGAGTTCATCGAGGATGCCACCCCGAGGTGCCTGCGTCGCAACCACGGGTGGCAGGCGCGCGGAAATATCCACTTTCAACTCCGTGGCAAGACTTTCCGTGCGCTGCCGCAGGTCACTGACCCAAGGCTCGTCTGGAGAGGCATCTTTCAGGACGGAGATCCAATCCTCAAGTGCCGCTTGCTTGTTACCTGTTTGCTCTTTCTTAAGCCCTATGAAAAATCTGGCGCGTGGGTCTTTGGAATCCTGTTTGACGGCGTCATCAAACAAGTTAGCCGCTTCTTCCGTCACGGTTCCGCCGCCTGCCCGCACGAGCGCTTCGCCGCGCGCTGTCTTCAACGCTCCAATGGCCGGGTTCTGTGCAATTGCTTTGGCATAGGCTGCGGCTGAATCCGCGAAGCGGTCCTGTGAAAAATATGCCCAGCCCAACATCCGCCAGCCGTCTGGGTCATCGGGCTTTGTTTCGAGACGTTTTGCGAGCTTGCCGATCATGTCGTCGACTGTGCCAACCGGCGGCGTGCTGGCATCTCCGCCGCCATCGGCTGCTGCCGTGCTCGCTGATTCCTGCTGCATTCTCGCATCCGCGCCGACGGTCGCCCGGCTCTCACTGGGGATTGCGTTTGCGGTGCGGTATGCGGCGGGCTGAGACGGTAACTCAGGCCATCCCATGTTTGCATAGAGAATTGTCGATCCCAGCGCGACCGCCGTTGCGACGCCGATTGCAGCGTAAGTGCGGTCCCCCATTGACTTTGTGCGAGGTGCGGATTTTTCCGTCTGTTCCGCGGCGAGAAGCCGTCGCGAAATTTCCTTGCGGGCTTCCTCGAATTCGGCACGGCGGATCAGGCCCGACTTTTCCTCCCGCTCGATCTCCTTGAGTTGATCGCGATAAACGTCGAGGTCCTTGGATTGCAGATCCTTTGCGTTCTTCTGCCTGAGGAACGGAGCGGCCATTGCGACGGCTGCAAGCGCCGTCATGACAGTCAAAATAATCCACAAGGTCATGCAGAGTTTCCTTCGTCCGTCAGGACATTGAGGCGCCGCCGCTCGTCGGGCGTTAATTCGGAGATTGACTCTCCGGCAGGCGCTGTCTCCTGGCGCCGGACAACGCGCACGAATGCATATCCAGCTAACAGAAAAATGAGAAATGGGCCAAACCACAAGAACAGCGTGTTGAGTTGCATGGGGGGTTTGAGAAGGACAAAGTTGCCATAACGGGCAACGACGTAGTTGAGCGTTTGGGTATCGCTGTCACCGGCTTTCAGGCGATCGCGGACCAGAATTCGGAGGTCATGTGCGAGCGGCGCACTGGAATCATCGATCGATTGATTTTGACATACGACACAGCGCAGATGCTGGCTGATTTCGCGGGCGCGGGTTTCCAGCACCGGATCCTTGAGCATCTCGTCGGGCGTGACCGCGTGAGTGGCCGTTGCTGCAAATGACATTGCGAGGGTACATGCCATCACGCGCAATGTGAGGGGCAACGAGAATTGTCCAGTGTCCAGCAATCGTGTTGTCATGGCGCGCTCCTCAAGCTCGCAAGTAGCGGCTCAAAGACGTCTTTCCAAACGTCGTCCGTAACCGGGCCCGCGTGGCGGTAACGAATCCGCCCGCCCGAATCGATAACAAATGTTTCAGGAACCCCTGTCACGCCCATGTCGATCCCGGCACGCCCTGTTGGATCATCACCAACTGCTAGGTACGGGTTGCCGTGCGTTTTTAGCCAGCGTCCGCCCTCGCCGGGCTTGTCCTTCCAGTTGACGCCATAAAGCGGGATGGTTCGTTCAGAAGCGAGCTTCATCAAGGTCGGATGTTCAACCCTGCACCCGGGGCACCACGAGGCGTAGACGTTGAGCAACATAACGTTGCCTTTGAGCGACGCGCTCGACAGGGATTTTCCCGTTCCCTCGACCGGCGCAAGATCAAATACCGGCGGTGGCTTGTCGATCAACGTAGACGGCATTTTATGCGGATCGTTGGTCAGGCTCAGCCCGAGCCCGGCGGCAACCGCTAAAAACAGCAAGACCGGCGCAAGCGCCGCGAGTTTTGGCATTGGATCCTCTATTCCGCAGGGGCCAGAGATCCGGCTCGTTGACGTACTGGCACGCCAACACGAAAGCGCCGGTCGGACAGCGAAACAAACCCGCCGAGCGCCATGGTCAGGGCGCCAAGCCAAATCCATGGTACGAGGGGGTGATAATAGAGACGCACGGCCCATCCATCGCTGCCGTTCGGATCGCCGAGCACAACATAGAGATTTGACAAAAGATTGGTGCGGATGCCCGCGACAACCGTCTGTTGTTCGCGCACCGGGTAAAAACGGCGCTCGGTCACAAGCTGCGTCACCGGCCTGCCACCACTGGAGACATCGAAACGTGCCTGCTGGGCTTCATAATTGGGGCCAGGCACGGTCTTGATCGAGGCAAATTTCACATCATAGCCCGAAAGGGAAATGCTGCCGCCTGGTTTGACGATCTGGATGGTCTCGGTGGCCCACGTTGACATGCCCGTAATGCCCATGACGGTCAATCCCATGCCGCCGTGCGCAAGGACAAGGCCGAAAAAAGCGCGCGGCATGGTTCGTGCGATGCCCATCGATGTTGCAAACGGCACCGCACCAATACGCAAGCGGATCGCGAGATTAACCAGAGACCCAACAACGAGCCACGCCGCAAGCGCCATAGCGAATGCGGCGATGAGGTCCTTGCCCATGGTCCATATGAGTACGGCCACAAGCGCCAAGGCTGCGGCAATGGCAGCAGGCCCCAACTTGGACGTTGCTTCGGTCAACGTGTCTCGCTTCCATTTCATCATGGGCCCTACCGCCATGGCGAGCAGCAGCGGAATCATGATCGGCACGAACGTCATGTTGTAGTACGGCGGGCCAACTGAGATCTTATCTTGACCAATGAGATCGACGATGAGCGGGTAGAACGTACCGAGAAACACGGTTGCGCATGCGACAGTCAAGATGACGTTGTTAAGCGTGAGGCTGGACTCCCGGCTTACGATCGAGAACGGAGATCCCTGTTTCAGCCCTGGCATGCGGAATGCGTAGAGTATCAATGCCCCGCCGGTCGCAATGACGATCAATAGCAGAATAAAAACACCACGCGCCGGGTCCGTTGCGAAGGCATGCACGCTCGTCAACACGCCGGAGCGCACCAGGAATGTGCCGATGAGCGATAGCGTAAACGTGAAGATGCCTAGCAAGATTGTCCAACTCGCCAGTGCGTTGCGCCGTTCTACAACGAGGGCTGAATGCAACAGCGCCGTCCCGGCAAGCCAAGGCATGAAAGACGCATTTTCAACGGGGTCCCAGAACCACCAGCCACCCCAGCCAAGCGTGTAATACGCCCATGCACTTCCAAGCGTGATACCAATCGTTAGGAAACACCAAGCCGCGAGTACCCAAGGGCGAACCCAACGGGCCCAGCAGGCATCGACCTTGCCTTCGATCAATGCCGCGACCGAGAACGAGAACGCTATCGAGAACCCGACGTAGCCGAGATAAAGAAATGGCGGATGGATCGCTAATCCCGGATCCTGGAGGATTGGATTAAGTCCGTTCCCGTCGAGCGGAGCGGAATCAAGCCGGGCGAAGGGATTTGACGTGAATACAATAAATGCGAGAAATCCGAAACTGATCATCGCCTGAACGGCGAGCGTGTTGGCCTTGAGTGTCTCGGGCAAATTGCTGCCTGCGGCGGCAACGCAGGCTCCAAAAAGGGCAAGTATCAGCACCCAGAGCAGCATTGAGCCTTCGTGATTACCCCAGACGCCGGAAACTTTGTAAAGCATCGGCTTCAAAGTGTGCGAGTTCGCAGCGACCACGGCCACCGAAAAATCTGAGGTTACGAAGGCGTAGGTCAGGCACGCGAACGCAAGGCCCACAAAGAAAAGCTGGGTAAGCGCCGCGTAGGTTCCGAACTCCATTGCGGCGATATCGCTGCGCCGCGCACCGGCCATCGGCACGGTGGCCTGAAGCAATGCGACGACGAGCGCAAGAATGAGCGCGAAATGACCTATCTCAGGAACCATAAGCAGTTAACTCCAAATCAATGGCCCGTTGACAAAAAACACTGGGTGTCGAGCCGCGCACGGAAAGTTGCCCGTCCTCGCCATTCTTCGGCAAGTGACGATACATTCTGGTCCATGAGGACAACGGTTGACGTGGCCAATCGCATTCCTCTCTTTGTTCGTTTTCTGATAATTTCACATTCAGTCGATTCGGCGTGTTTAAAGATTACAAACTTGACATCGAAAGAATTCTCAACATGGCTGAATCGGCTGTAAATTTAAAGCTAGCGGCGTATCGCACGGCACAGGGTGAATTACCACGCTCAGCGCCGCGAGTTGAAACGCCTGAGCATCGTCAAGCTCCGGCTCCGGCCAATGTGGCATTAAAGGCGAAGTCGCGGCGCAGCACCGCGTCCAATCTGGCGGCACTGGCTTATTCTGCCGCAGTTCTCGCGACTCTCTATGCCGCGTGGAGCGTCAGCGATGAACAGTACATCGTGGCCGGAAAGGGTGTTGGCTACTGGATAGGCATTGCCGGCAGCGTGATCATGCTTGCGCTCCTCCTCTATCCGCTTCGCAAGAAATTCGCAAAGGTGGCCGGTGTAGGGAGTGTAGCGCAGTGGTTCAGGCTCCACATGGTGATGGGAATTTTTGGTCCCTTGCTGATTATTCTGCATTCGAATTTCGAACTAAAGGCCATGAACTCGATTATTGCGACAGCCGCCATGCTGATCGTGGTTGCCAGCGGTCTCGTCGGGCGGTTCCTTTATTCGAGAGTACACCGTGGTCTCTACGGAGCAAAAGCCGAGGCCAGGGCGCTCCTGTCTGACGCTGCAGCCTTTAAGCAGGCTTTCGGCGACGACATAGGAAGTGTTCCTGAAACAATGGCCGAATTTAAGTCCTACGAGTTCAACAATCCTACTGCCCAATCTCGGCATCCTAGCTAGCGCCAAACTCATGATCAGGCTTGGTTGGCGGACCCGTTCAAAACGACAGGCGCTTCGCGGTGAGGTCCAGTCCGCCGTTGGTGCGAAGGCGTTACGCGAACGATGGGACAATGAAACGTACCGGCACCATCTTGCATCTGCCCAAGATCAAATAGATCTTTACAACGCGACCATCAGGAAAGCCGCTGGATTGAAATTCTATGACCGCCTGTTTGGCTGGTGGCACGTGCTTCATTTGCCGCTTTTTGTGCTGCTGATAATTGCGGCCATCGTTCACATCATCGCCGTGCACTTTTACTAAATCGGGAATTGGCGCACCATGAACATGCGAGCGCACATTTTGACGTGGGTTATCGCCCTATTTGGCACCATATTGAACGTTTCTGTGGCCGGAGCTCAAAACGCGATTGAGCGACTCGTATCACCCGGGGAAGTCATTGCAGGCCACGCCAAATTCGAGAAAGACTGCAGTGAATGTCACAAGCCGTTCTCAAGATCATCGCAGAACAGTCTATGCCTCGATTGCCACAAGGACATTGCGGTCGATGTTCGCGATAAGACAGGGTTTCATGGCCGCCGCAAGGATGTGGCGGCGAATGCTTGCAGTCACTGCCATACCGACCACAAAGGCCGCAATGCCGATATAATCAAATTCGACGCCCAAACCTTCGATCATGCTATAACCGACTTTGCTCTCGATGGTGCTCATACCACTGTGAAGTGTGATGCCTGCCATCTTGCAGGCAAGAAATTCCGGCAAGCGCCGTTGCTTTGCGTGGATTGCCACAAAGCCTCAGATCCGCACTTGGGCCGTCTCGGGGACAAATGCGAGTCGTGCCATGACGCTAAGTCGTGGAAGACGACAAAAACCTTCGATCACGACACCACGAAATTCAAGCTAACCGGCGCACACGTCCCAGCGAAATGCGCGGCTTGTCATACTGGAGAGCGCTGGAAAGGCGTTTCGCAACTCTGCAACGATTGTCATCGCCAGCAGGACAAGCACAAGGGTCAATACGGCCTGAAATGCGAAAGCTGCCACACGGCAAAGACGTGGAGCGAAATCACTTTCAATCACGACCGGGACACAAAGTTCCCGCTCCTCGGCAAGCATCTGCCGGCAGCATGTGAGGCATGCCACAAAAAGGATCCCATACTTGAAAAGTTGGCTGTCAACTGCATGCCGTGCCACGCAAAAGAGGATGTACATAAGGGTGGGCTCGGCAAAGAATGCCAGAAGTGTCACAATGAAAGTGGATGGAAAATTGGTGTTTTGTTCGACCACGACAAGGACACGAAATTTCCGCTTCTCGACAAGCATGCGACAACAAAATGTGCTGATTGCCACACCGCAAAGGACTATCGGGGTGCAGCGAAAACATGCGTTGGCTGTCACGAGAAAAAAGACGTTCATATCGGGCGGCTAGGTCCAAAGTGCGAGGACTGCCACAACGCCGCCGATTGGAAGCAATGGCGGTATGATCACGCTAAGCAGGCGCGATATCCGCTTACTGGAAAGCACGCGGCGATTTCGTGCTACGCGTGCCACACACAAAAACATGCGCAGAAAGTTGTGACGCCAAAAACTTGCAACGGCTGTCACAGGAAAGACGATGTCCACAAAGGAGCCTACGGGACGGCGTGCGGCAATTGCCATACGACATCAAAATTTCTCCCGGCATTCATTCGCAATTAGGTGACGATTGTCACGACTGCCACGCAGCGGAAAGCATTTTGGCCATGCCAAAACGGGGATGTTGCGCGTGCTTTTTGGATGTCAGAGTTGTCATAAATGCGCCGCGTCATTTATGGCTGCTTCTGTCTTTAACAGACGTTAAGTTCTGCCTGCAATTTATAGTGCTGAAGTGTTCGACTTTCGATTCGTATGTGATCATCGAGTGATGCGTTCCGTGCCGAGAAAAACGTCAAGAAATGTGAGGTCAGCCACCAATGTGGCGTGGCGGCGAGAGCGCAGCGTCTTGGGCGCGCCTGGAACGAGGACCGTTCCGGGCGGCGATATTTTTGTGCGCATTGATCGCCATGTTCGTCAGCGCAATGCCGATGTCGATGCCAGCACTCGGGCAAGATCAGCCAAGCGGCATTCGGATCGACAAATCGTTTGATCACGGTAAGACCTCTTTTCCGTTGACAGGAAAGCATGTCGCAGCCACGTGCGAAAGCTGCCACTACAACGCGGTCTTCAAAGGCGCAGGTCTTCTCTGTTTCGACTGCCACAATGGGAAAAATACAGGCGGCCCGAAAGTCTCGAGTAAACCGGAAAATCATATCCCGTCCAGATCCACATGTGACGATTGCCATAACACGTCCGGGTGGAAGAGTGTCCGGGTCGATCACCACGAACTGAGCCAAGTTTGCGCGACTTGCCATAACGGCAAGTCGGCCTCTGGCAAGACTCCCGGGCATATTCCTGCAACAGCGAATTGCAAAGGGTGCCACAACACGTTGCAATGGGTCCCAGTACGCATGGACCATAGCGACGCCGCGGCGCCGTGCGCCCTTTGCCATGACAGTCGGCGTGCGAATGGCCAGCCATTTGGCCATGTTCAGACACGCTCGGGCTGCGAAACGTGTCACATGACCGGGGCTTGGAAGCCTGCCAACTTCTCTCACCAGGGTATAACTGGAAATTGTGCGAGCTGCCACAATGGGCAAACGGCCAGCGGTAAATCGTCAAATCACATCACGACAAATCAACCCTGCGAGCTTTGTCACAAAAGTACCCGGTCTTTCACCGGTGCCCGCATGAACCACGCGGGCATCACAAGCGGGTGCGCCACGTGTCACAACGGTGTCAGTTCGAAAGGCAAAACACCAAATCACATTCCGACCAGTCAGCCTTGCGAACAGTGCCACAAGAGCACCGTGTCGTTTGCTGGAACGCAGATGAATCATGCAGGCATCACGTCTGGATGTGCCGCGTGCCACAATGGTAGTTCTGCAACGGGCAAGCACGCACTACATATCCCGACCCAAGAGCCGTGCGAATCCTGCCACGACAATTTCGTGACATTTGCCGGCGCGTCGATGAACCACCACGGTATTACGTCGGGATGCGCCGCGTGCCATGACGGCGTGCGGGCGCTCGGAAAATCGGCAACTCATATTCAAACGGTCCAACCTTGTGAGACATGTCACGACAATTTTGTGACCTTTGCCGGGGCCGTGGCTCTTCGCGTAGCGCAAAGAAGCCTTGTGGCGCCGTCAGGACAAGGTGCCGTTGCGCAACTCAAACCAAAGGCGCATATCGTGACGGCCAGGCCGTGCGGAGATTGTCACGCCGCGAGCAATTGGCGTGCGATTAGATTCCGGCACACTTCGGCCAATTATCCCAAGGGTCATTCAGCCAGTTTGGCTTGCCGCACCTGTCACACCTCAAATACTGAGTCAGTGCCCTATAAAATGCCTGCTTACAAGACGACCTGTGCCGGCTGTCATGCCCCGCAATTCAAGCCCGCCGCGCACATTAAATTCCTGACGCCGAGGCCCGCTAATTACACTGCTGGCGAGCTCAAGAACTGCAGCGGGGCCTGCCACATTTATTCCGATAACACACTGAGGTCGATCAAGCAGCGTCGCCCCACTCACCATCGTTCTGGGAGTAGTGGGTTTTAGGCATGAGCGCTATTCACCGGACAACTCTCAGAATCTTCGGCGTGGCCATCGCCATGATGGCAATGACCGGACTATGTCATGCTGCTGACGGGATTGTATCCGAACGGTTGCTTTCTGGAATCAAAGTTGCCGAAAAAGATGCATGCACAGTCATCAAGATTGAGTTCAGCTCCAGAGCGGAATATGTGCGCCATGCTCCCAACGCCACCAGTGATGAACTGCGCATTGACTTGACGCCGGTCGATTTGGAACTGGCTAAGCGCAGCTTCGTGGTGAACCAAGAATCTCTTTGGGCGCCGCAAAGCGAGCGCGCGGCAATTCACGCCATTGAATTGGAGTTCGACGCGAACGGCGCCGCGCTCATGGTCTATTTCAAACGAAAGGTCGCTTATAGCGTTGCGGGAAGCGCAGACCTTAAGAGTGTGACGATTGCCATTGCTGGCGCGCAGCCTGCGATTGCGTGTAAGCCGGAATTTAGCGATGCGGCAGCGCCAGAAAAGGCCGCGAGTACTCCGGAAATCGCGGCAGCAGTACTCGATCAACACATGAAAGATGCCCGCACAGCCTTGTCGAATGGTGCCGCGGATCAGGCGATTGAAGCCTTGAATAAAGTTACCTTTGCCGGCAGCCCACACTATGCCCAAGAAGCCAAGGAACTCTTAGGAATAGCGGTTGAGAAAAAGGGGGAACGCGACCGCGCGAGAACCGAATACCAGAGCTATCTCAGTCTTTATCCCACCGGACCCGGGGCGGAGCGTGTTCGCGGCCGTTTAGCGGCTATGGATCAAACCGGACTTTTGGCGCAGGACCAGCTCAAGAAAGGTGCTTTCGAGCCATTGAGCATCATGCCGAAAGAAGGTGGTGCGCCAGGAAAAGCGGCCCAGGAAGCCGCAAATGATAGCGGCGCTGCTTTTGGCGGGCAACTTATTGAGGCCAAGGATCCCTACGCGTGGACTACGACACAATTTGGCAGCGCGTCGTTGTATTACAATCGCAACCAGGGTGGCCGGGATTTTTTTGTGCCGCCGAGGTTGCAACTCGGGTGGGACAGGGAGAGCGTTTATCAAGTCTATCAGAATTCAGCAGTGGGGGCATTGGACTATGAAGCCGTTTTTGAGAACGGATTTTATGTCGGGCGCGTCCATGCAGCGACCACGCAGGAAAATCGCTTTATCGCCGGTCAAGACGATGAGACGGCCGTGTCGTCGTTGTATCTCGACGGCAAACACAAAGAGAGTGGTATCTCCGGCCGGCTAGGCCGCCAGTCCCGGTTTTCAGGCGGAGTGCTAGGCCGCTTTGACGGCGCACTTGCCCGATTTGAAGTTGCCAAGGACGTTCAGATCAATGCCGTGGCGGGTTCGCCCGTCGAGCGAAGCAGAGACGAACCGTTTTCAAATGAAGCGTATTTCTACGGAATCAGCGCCGACTTTGAACATTGGCGCGAAGGACTAGATACAGGCCTTTATTTCATCGACCAGCGCGCCGGAAGCGTGATCGACCGGCAGGCCATAGGCACCGAATTTCGGTTCTTGAATGCGGAGACTTCGGTCTTTGGAACACTGGACTATGACATTCACTTTATGGAGCTAAACAACGCGATTTTGTCGGGTACATATGTATTCCCGGATTTCTCGAACATCGGGCTTAATTTTGACTATCGCCGTGCACCCTTAATCTTTACGAGAAACGCACTCCAAGGCCAGCCTGTCGTCACGCTGTCGGACTTGCTGAGAATTTATACTCATGATGACGTCGAGCGAATGTCGCTCGACCGCACGGCAAAAAGCTATTCTGCGGGTGTCAATTTCTCCCATCCGCTGAACGAAAACTTGCTTCTTAGCGGCGATGCTACACTCACTTATATGTCCGGAACTCAAGCGTCGGGCGGCATAGCGGCCATGCCGACAACGGGCACTGAATTCTACAATTCCGCACAACTGACGCGAACCAGCGTCTTTGATGTTGGCGACCGATATAGCGCGGGTGTTCGCTTTGCCGATACCCAATGGGCATACCGGTACATGCTTGAGGGAAGTGCGAGCTACCCTATCACCAAGGATTGGCGTATCGGCCCCATAGTGCGGTGGGGCTACATTGATCTCAAGGCTGGTGGTGAATCGGAATACGAGTTCATGCCAAGCTTGCAAACAAGTTACGACCTTTCGGAAGATCTTGTTCTCGAATTCGAAGTCGGCAAAAAATGGATTGAGCGCGAGACTGTGCACGGCATTGAGAAGGAAACGGAACTGACCATTCTGAGCGGTGTCCGATACGATTTTCATAGCCAAAAGTGACCACCTCAAGATCACGGCAAACGGATAACGCCTGTTCGTTTTAAGTAACCGATGCCAACTGAATTCCTTGGAATGAAGGTGAAGGATACCGAGGCATGCATGCCTGGAGATTGAGACCGCGATGTCCGTTCTTGGCCCGAAGTGTGATTGCACCGCATCGCAGAATGCCGTCCGGTTGCAGGGGCGGTACGGGAGTACGATTTTAGAATTGCGACTGGGTTTCCCGGTTGGGCAGAACGTCGCCGCCCTGCCCAGTCCGTTCAAATGTCAACTTGTTCTGCAATTTCCAACGCATCATCGACCTCGATGCCCAGGTAACGAACCGTGCTCTCGATTTTGCTGTGCCCCAGGAGCAGTTGCACCGCTCTAAGGTTTCCGGTTCGCTTGTAGATCAAGGTAGCCTTTGTTCGTCTCAGCAAATGCGTGCCAAATAGAAGCGGATCAAGCCCGATACTCGCCACCAATTTCGAAATCAATCGCGCGTATTGGCGGGTCGTGAGCGCCATCCCCGGGCCCCCGCGGCCTGTGAACAAATTTTTACCGGACTTCTTGTCGAAAGCTTTCATGTAATCGTCAAGCGCATGGCGCGTTTGCTCGGTCAGCTCAAACTTGACCAGGTGGCCCGTTTTCTTTTGACGCACCGTAGCCCGATCTACCGCATAGCCGCGAGGTGCAATATCCTCGACCCGCACACTGACCACGTCGCAGCCACGCAACTTACTGTCGATGGCCAGATTGAACAGCACCAAGTCGCGCTTCCGGTCTTCAAGTTGCAGTTTGGTGCGGATCGACCAAACATGCTTTGGCCTGAGCGGCGGTTTTGCGCCTATCAGTTTGCCCTTGTTCCACGGCCGTCGATCTGTTTGATGTTCAAAAAGGTCTCGTTGGTCTTTCATGGTGTCATCTCCTCTGTTGCAGAGGTGACGCAGGATGCGCTTGCTCCTGCGAGGTGACGGTTTTTTTAACGGAACTGGGACATATTTTTTGTATCGTGGTTACCGATGCACGCGCCGAAAAACTGGCACCGCTCCAGCGGCCGCTCTCAATGCGTCTGCTTGAAACGGCGACCGTTAGCGTCACTGTGATCGGTGATTTAAGCCCTGACCGGATGTTTCAATCCGGATTTTGTACGTGCCTTGCGCACAGTGGCGGCAAGATCAGGAAGTTTCTCAATTGTCTCGCGCACATGCTCGACAGTCTGCTCAGCGGGCAATGGGACCCTCGCAATGAACACTGCTTCTGATTGGACAGACACATTAACTCAACCGTTGGCACGGCCCAAGCAATGCAGTGACCAGGCCTCCATCAACGGCCGTCGCTCGGCGAGAAAATCGGTTCTGAGATAAGCCGCAACAACTTTGCTACCCACACTGTGCGCTAGGGCGGCTTCGGATACTTCGTTTGGCACCTTGGCACATTCCGACGCCCACACCTTGAAACTCGACCGGAAGCCGTGAGCTGTTGCATCGAGTTTCTCATCGCGCAAAAGTTTGGTGAAGGTCATATCGGACAGCGCGGTGCTCTTCATCGAAGGGAAAACAAGATCGCCAACCGGGTTCAGGCTCTTCGCCGTTTCGAGGATCTGCAGGCATCGCTTACTTAGCGGAACACGATGGGCATCCCTGGCCTTCATCCGTTCCGCCGGAATGGTCCATGTCGCGCCATTGAGACCGAATTCCATCCAGACGGCGCCTCGCGTCTCTCCGCTCCGTGTCGCCGTCAGAATGAGAAACTCAAGCGCCAATGAAGTTGTCCAGGGCTCACCGGATGGAGACCTTTGATGAAGCCAGGAGATAAAGTCTGGAACGTCTAGCCACGGCATCGATGCATGGTGCTTCGGCGCGCGATGTTTCGTGCCAAGTTCATCGGCAACGCCGGTACACGGGGAGGCCGTGATGCGAATACCGCGAACGATCGCCGACTTGAAAACCAGCTCCATACGTTGCAGCACCCGCTTGGCCGTTTCGGGTTTGTCGAACCAAATGGGTGTCAGAACCTCAAGCACGTGACCCGTCGTTACATCGGCAATCGGTAGATCACCGATTTTGGGGAAGACGTAGGCCTCCATGGTCGAGGTCCACTGTTTCAAATGCTTGGCGTTGGACAGTTGCTTCTCGCGCTGCGCCAGCGTGATTTTGAACATGTCGCGGAACGTCGTCGATGCCAGAGCCTTCTGCTTTTCCTCGGCGCGGATGTCGATGCCGGCCTCGGCGGCCTTGCGAAATGCACTCGCTTGTTCGCGGGCCTCTTCGAGTGAAACTTCCGGATAGGAACCGAGCCCGCGCTCGATACGCCGCCCGCCGACCGTCACGCGCACGACCCATCGCTTGGCGCCCGCGTCTCGAACGATGAGGCGCAGTCCGCCGCCATCCTCGTACTTGCCAGAAGCCTTCAGGGCTTTGACACGAACTGCGGTGAGCTTCTTCTCGACATGCGAACCAGCCATCGTCCGCCTCCAGTCTATCCCCCAATTTATCCCCCAATTTGTTTGGGATGCAAGGAGACATCGTGAAAGAGAATAAGCCGGGATTTCCGGCCAATCAACTGTATTTACGTGGTTTTTTGAGCTTTTCTGAGACGAGCTGGGATCAGCTAAAACAGGCACTTGGCGGAGAGGGAGGGATTCGAACCCCCGGTACAGTTGCCCGTACTTCGCATTTCGAGTGCGACGCGATCGACCACTCTGCCACCTCTCCGCAGGTCGTGGTTGCCCAGTGGGCAGGAGGGGCTTGTAACTTCTGACCGCGCCCCGCGCAAGCGCTCATCGAACTCATGAGACACCATGGCGGCGGAGACTGCAGGGACTGCCTTCACGCAGAAAGACGCCACGTCAAGTCCAACGCCTCCGTCGCCGGCTGCCCGGCCTCGTAGCCTTGCGCCACTAGCCTGCCTTCCTTGGCGTCCGCGACCATCGCGAGCCGCGTGTAGGCGTTGAGAATTGGGGCTTTCAGCCAAGGGAACGACTTGTCCAACTCGGGTGTAAC
This sequence comes from uncultured Alphaproteobacteria bacterium, assembly GCA_963819605.1. Lineage (GTDB taxonomy): Bacteria > Pseudomonadota > Alphaproteobacteria > Rhizobiales > Hyphomicrobiaceae > Hyphomicrobium_B. The sequence goes on from CAWFWU010000017.1 coordinate 38,880, forward strand.
AGCGCTCATCTGGCGCGCCCGGCCTGGGCTATCAATCCCGCGCGCGCGCCCCTGCCACCCAGCCGCCTCCCAATGATTGGCCGCCACTTGCGATCCCTCGCGTATCCGGAAGTCCAATTCCGTCCGCTCGATAACGGCAAGCTCGTTTGGGCCGATGCCTGAAAGCGTGAAAATAGCAGGCGTCGAGATAGGCGACTGACACAACATGCGCCGGGCATCGGCAAATGTCTCCGCCCGCTCCGATACGTCGCGCAGTAAATGCGCGGGCGTTGGATGCGGCATTTTCCAGACCCGGCGCCGGTTCGACGCCCAATCCATGTAATAGAGACCTGTTGCCTTGCGCATTGGGGCCTGGTTGAGCGCAGCTGAAAAACGCCCTGGCGCCATCACCTGTAAAACGCCCGTATATCCGGGCCAAGTGAGCAACACGAACGGCCCAGCTGGCGCGCCCGACACGCGCACGGCAACGAGATTGGCACCTAAGCCCGGCGTCATCCAATCCAAAACGCGAATGAGCCGCGCGGAGCTGCGGTCAGCAGACGGCGCGACACGGCAGGTGCAGCCCCATTCGTAGTTGACGGAAAAAAAGTACGCGCCCGGACGTCCGAGAACCTTCGCCACGGCGTCGATTTCGTCGAGGTGTGCGTTCCCCCATTTGACCAGCCACGAGCGCGAAATCTTGTCGAGCGCCATCAACGCGCGCGCAGGGTAGCGCCGCGTCGCCAGATCAAGCAGCGCGTGAGCCCTGGGTTTGTGGTGGATCAAAGTTGCTAACGGAAAATCGCGGCCCGTTTCAAGAACGGGAATAGCGGGCAAAATCCCGCCGGCAAATCCCATTGCTTTTTGCGGACTCTGCGTTGGCGCGGCAGACATGAGGCCCCCTGACTGTTGTCATATGAGACAGGGAACCGGCAATTCCAAGGTCTGCGTTGGGCACTCAAGAGGCAGACGCCGTCCAACCACCCCCTTCGAGACCCGCTGTCCGGCGAGAAGCAGACCCCTTAGGAAGGCGGCTGGAACGGCGTCACTTTTGCCCGTGGCGGGCCCCGGTGCGTTGATCCCCGTCAACCCAAAGCCGCGTCAAAGGAACGCCGCCGCCGCCCACTCTCACCCCTGGCCCGCAATTGACTTTGGCTGGGTTATCGACAATAAAGTCCCCAACGCGGTGGCAGAAAGCCAGCCGCGCTTAATGCGCTGCCCGAGGCTCAGCTGGAGAAATCCGGCAACTCATTGAAAGTCCGCTATCTTTTAGCGGCGCCATAGGGCGCGGACCAAGAAAGGAAGTCCCATGTACGCTGTCATCAAGACAGGCGGCAAGCAGTATCGTGTCGCCAAAGACGATGTTCTCAAGATCGAGCGCATAGCCGGTGAAGCCGGTACAAAAATCGAATTCAATGAAGTTCTCATGGTTGGCTCGGGCGCCAGCGTCAAAGTTGGTGCGCCAACCGTTTCCGGCGCAATGGTCACGGGCGAACTCGTCGAGCAGTCGCGCGGACCCAAGCTCATCGCGTTCAAAAAGCGCCGCCGCAAGAACTCGCGCCGCAAGAAAGGTCACCGTCAGGATCTTTCGACCGTTCGCATCACCAGCATCACGGGCGCCTGATAGGCCGCCTTTAGCAGACGAGGACTTCGACGATGGCACAAAAGAAAGCTGGCGGTTCGACGCGCAACGGCCGCGAATTCAGAATCGAAACGCCTTGGCATTAAGCGCTACGGCGGCGAACACGTCATTCCTGGAAACATCTTGTGCCGTCAACGCGGCACGCAATGGCATCCGGGAACGGGCGTTGGCATGGGAACAGACCACACCATCTTCGCAGTTGAAGAAGGTCAGGTCGAATTCAACACCAAGCGCAACGGACGCATCTTCATCTCGGTTCGTCAGCCAAAGCCTGTCGCCGCAGAGTAAATCCTGCGCCCCGACAGGAACAAATATCGAGAGGGGATGGCACGCCGTCCCCTCTTTCGTTTTTTTGCCCCAACTCTTCTCTCTAATCATAAAGTCATGCGTACCAAACGGCTCACCCTCCGCCCGCTCCAGCACGACGACGCCGAACGCATCGCGGTGCTTGGCGGCGATTGGGACGTCGCGAGCATGACTGGCCGCATCCCCTTTCCTTATTCGGCTGAAGCAGCGCAGCACTGGCTAACTGGCGTCGCGCACGGCGAAGTCGTGCTTGGCATCTGGCACGCTAACGAATTCGTTGGCCTGTGCGGTTACAGCCCACAAGCCGGCGGGCCGGCTGAACTTGGCTACTGGATTGGCAAACCCTATTGGGGTCAAGGATACGCGACCGAAGCATCGCGCGCGCTCATGGACTACGGCTTCAGCAAGGGCGGCATCAAACGCTTCACCTGCTGCCACTTCACGGACAATCCGGGGTCTGCCCGCGTTGCTGCAAAACTCGGCTTCAAGTCGATGGGGCCGGACACGGGTTGGTGCGAAGCCCGCCAGCAAGATCTTCCAACATTGAGATACGAGCGCCGCCGCTCCTGGACGCACGCGATCAGGTCACTCGCCCTCGTGAAAGCATAGCCACCATGAAATTCCTCGACACCGCGAAAATCTACGTCGCCTCCGGCAGCGGCGGCAACGGATGCGTCGGCTTTAGGCGCGAAAAGTTTATCGAGTTCGGCGGCCCTGACGGCGGCGACGGCGGACGCGGCGGCGACGTGTGGGTCGAGTGCGTCGAAAACCTCAACACACTGATCGACTACCGCTATCAGCAGCACTTCAAAGCTAAGAGCGGCGGCGACGGCATGGGGCAAAACCGCGCCGGCGCCAATGGCGACGACATCGTCGTCAAGGTTCCGCCCGGCACACAAGTCTTCGCCGAAGACAACGAGACCCTCATGGCCGACTTGATGAAGCCCGGCGAACGCCGCCTTATCGCGCGCGGCGGCAACGGCGGCTTCGGCAACGCGCATTTTAAAAGCGCCACCAATCAATCGCCGACGCACGCCAACCCCGGCTTGCCCGGCCAAGAACTCACCATTTGGCTGCACTTGAAACTGATCGCGGATGCCGGTCTGGTCGGCCTGCCGAACGCCGGCAAATCGACGTTCCTCGCCGCCGTCTCCGCAGCCAAGCCGAAAATCGCCAACTATCCTTTCACCACGCTGCACCCAAACCTCGGCGTGGTGCGCGCGGGCGAAAGCAGCTTTGTGCTGGCCGACATTCCGGGTCTAATCGAAGGCGCGCACGAAGGCGCGGGCCTCGGCGACAGGTTCTTAGGCCACGTCGAGCGCTGCCGGGTCTTACTACACCTCGTCGATGCCACGGAAGAAGATGTCGCGACCGCTTACAAAACCGTGCGCCGCGAACTCAAAGCCTACAGCACTGAGCTCGCCACCAAGAAAGAGATCGTCGCGCTCTCGAAATGCGATGCGCTCGATGCTGAGACAATCGAAGCCAAGTTCGCGGCCCTCAAAAAAGCCACGCGCAAGACGCCGCTCATTCTCTCCGCCGTCTCAGGCCAAGGCATCAAGGACGCTCTCTTCGCCCTCTTCCGGGAAGTCAATCGCTCTGGCAACGGCGATGATGCGGACGGCGCCGAACCCGATGCTCCGTGGCGGCCTTGATGCGAGCGTGCGGCTTTACGCAGAAACTGCCGCAGGTTTTCTCAGTTCAACGATGAGATTGTCGTCGAAAAGTGAAGCCCTGTTTTTGCACCGGTAGTCGTAGCCAATTCCATTGGCGAGCGTCCTCAGTGACGTCTCGGTGAAATAGTTGACATGATCGGGGAAGCGGAAGCCACACCATTTCGCTCCCATGATACGGCGATTCACCGACCCGAAATTCGGCACACGCACGAAAATCACACCACCCGGTCTCAGCTTCGCGAACGCTTTGGTGAGCACTTCGCGCGGGCGCGCCTCGTGCTCCAGATATGAGCGCATGAGAATCAAATCGAAGTACTCGCCCTCAAACTGGTCAAGCCCTTCCGTCGCCGAAGCACATACGACGTCTCCGCCTCGCTCTTGGAACATCGGCTTTGCCTGCCGGGCCAGACCGGCCGATATCTCGATCCCGAAGGGAGTTACACCTTGATGCAGACGGCAGCTGCTTCCACAACCGATATCGAGCACATTCCCGCTTTTGCCCAGCGACTTTGCGCGCGACCGGATGTCTAGTCTTTTGCCAAGAGACAACCGCCAGCGCGTTACCCGGTCCAACCAGCTCCAAGACCGCTTCTCGCGCCTTGCGGTCTCTTCGGCAAAAGTTTTTTCGTATGCATAGGTTTCAACGAGCGCATCGTAACCAGGCACCGATTGCAGGTAGACGAAGCCGCAGTCGCCACACTTCACAACCGGCCAAGCACTGACGGTAAACTTCTCAATCCGCTCTGCCTGCTCGCTACCGCAAATCTCGCAAGCCCTATGTTCATCTGTCATTTATTGGGTCGTCACCAAAGTGGGCTGATGTGTTTGATATCCCCACGAACAATTCCAAACATTTCCCAACTATTGCACCAAGCGTCAAGGCCGAATCCAAGCTGTTGGCCATCTGCTCAACCGAGCAGTACTATATGCCAAACTCCTGCTTAGACATTGGCCGGATGATACAGGTTCATGGAAGAGTTTTAAACGGTTTACGAGGCGGCTAAGGGTCGCTTTGGCGCCCCCCTACTCCACATCCACCCTCTGAAACCCATCCCTATTCGGCATCTTGATTTTGGCCAACGACGCGGCCGACAATTCATCCGTCTCACTGATGATCCCGTTCGCGTGCAGCAGATACGCCGTTACCGCGTAGAGCTGATCCGCGCTCAATGATCCGGGCGCGCCCGGCGGCATACTGCGGCGCGTAAAATCATAGAGCGTCGTCGCATACGGCCAATAGGGTCCAATCGCCTTCGACATGTTGTCCTTGTGCGGCGGCTTTGGTTCGCCAACCAATTCTTCCGCCGTCGCGCCGCGCCCGCCTTCACCGTGGCAACTGGCGCACTGCGCCTCGAATATCGCTTTTCCTTCGACCGCTGTGCCTTTGCCAGGAGGCAGGCCGCGCCCATCGGGGAAAATCGTCAGGTCCCACTTGGCCAGTTCTTCGGCGCTCATGGGCGTGCCGAGTGCTGGGGCGTGCCGAGCTTCGGCGCCTTCACTACGTCGCCCGCAAGCGCCGCGCCGCCGAGACACAGCGCCACAACACACGCGAAAGCCTCACGCATATACATGGCTGACCTTTCCGTCTTCGTCGATGCCCCAGGCCACAATGGCGTTGTAGTGGAAATACCCGTCGCGCCCGCGCTCAGCGACCAGCACATCGCGTTCGGGCTGCACGTATCCGGATTCGTCTGTCGCGCGGCTTTTCAAAACGGCAGGGCCGCCATCCCACGCCCAGGCAGAACGAAAGCGCGTGAAGCAGCGTGACAGCACGGGCTCCTGCAGCGCCGCCTCTCCCCAAGACTTGCCGCCATCGGCCGAGACTTCAACCTTCGTGATCTTGCCGCGCCCGCTCCAGGCCAGCCCGCGAATTTCATAAACGCCGGAGCCGCGCATTTTCAACCCCGGCGACGGCGACGTGATGAGCGACTTCGCCTCCATCACGAATGTGAACTGCCGTGCTTTGCCGCTTGGCAATAGCTCGGTGTATTTCGCCGTTTCGTTTCGCGCCATCACGGGCTGATCCGTCACCTGCAAACGCCTCAGCCACTTGACGTTGACGACGCCTTCCCAACCGGGAACAACCAAGCGCAGCGGATAACCGTTTTCAGGCCTAATGCGTTCGCCGTTCTGATAAAGCGCAACGATCGCGTCATCCATCAACTTAGAGAGCGGCAGACTGACGTTCATCACCGCCGCGTCCGCGCCTTCAGCAATCACCCACGACGATTTCGGATCAACGCCCGCCTGATCGAGCAACAAGCTCAGCGGCACACCGGTCCACTCGCTGCACGACACAAGCCCATGAAACGATCCAACCGGGCGCTGGATCGGCTCACTGTGCCATCCCGCGTTGCTGTTGCCGCCGCACTCCAAAAATATCAGATGCGAACGCATCGGATAGCGCAGCAAATTTTCGACCGTGAAACTCAACGCCTGCCGCACGGCCCCATGAATAACGAGGCGATGATGCGCGGGATCGATTTCCGGCACACCGTTGTGGTGGCGTTCGAAATGTAATCCCGACGGCGTGATGATGCCTTCAAGCAACTCAAGCGGCGTCCACGAGACGCCATTGCCCGCCAGATCGCGGTTGCCGCCGATGTTGCGCAGCGTGCGCGCTTCGAACTTTGAAGGTTTGCCGTAGCCGGTGAAAGGCATTCCCGGCTTATGCATCCACGGCGGCGACGCGGGATCTATCACTGTTGCGGGCACTACGGGCGCAGGCGCTGCAGCCGCCTCCGGCTCTGCCGCTGATACTGTCCCCGCCGCGCCCGCAATCGCGAGTACCAGAGTGTTCTTGAGAAAAAGCCGCCTGTGCAAAATACCATTTCCGGCGACGGGGATAAGATCGTCGCCGGAAAGGTCTACGGTCATAGTCAGATCCTGAGCTTCAAACTTGGATCAAATGGGCACCGGGTACGCGTCTCTTACGACTGACTTGGCGCCAATTGTCCGGCGAACGACGCGCCGTCCGAGTCCTCGGCTTTGACTTCGACTGGATCGCCAGCCTTGCCGCCATGCGTGAAGCGGAAGTTCGGATCTTCGCTGATCGAAATGCCGCCTTCCATCGAGAAGATCACGTCCGCGCCGCTCTTCACTTCGATTTTGTTGACGTAGCGCGCCGGGGTATAAAGTCCCGTCAGCTGATCCATTTGCATGCCGGTAGTGTTCGGATGCTTGATCATGAACTGCATTTCCGGCGTCAGCGCATCGCCTTCCTTGGACACGAACTTCTTGATCTGCATTTTGCCCAGGCTCTTGGCCGCTTCTTCCGCGTCCTTGGCTGCCGGCGCCGAGCATCCGCCCGAGGCTTTGACGAACTTCGAAATCATGTAGAGCTTGCCGTCGGTCGTCTCGGCAATGGCGCGCACGTCCGAATACTGATCCATGCGAATGCGCGTCGACAACATGCGATCGCCAGTGCCCGCTGCCGCGCCATACTTGATCGCGGCCACGACCGGCGACGGGTTTTGATCAACGACGAGCGTCAGCGACTTCACGTTGGCGGCAAAGCTCGCCGGCATCTTGATGGTGATCGGCACGACGGCCGCATCCTCCGCGCGGATCGGCGCGTCCATAGAAATCATGTCCTTCGCGTCCAGCACTTCGCGGCCGCCAAAGAGGTCTTTGTGCAAGCCCTGCCAAACGGCGCTCGTCGCGGTCTCGGCCGAGGCCGGAGCAAGAGCCGCACTCGAGAACGTCACAGCAGCGGCCAAGGCCAGCCCCGTGGCGGCTCTGCGGCTCATCATCAATTTCAGCATCGAAAAGTCTCCTCAAACCGGTTCGCCGGTACTCCCATTATCCTACGCTATTTCGGTACGAACGGCGAATTCGTTACACTGATCGGTCAACGAGGTGTAAATCGCAGAAATACCTAGTATTTTCCGCAGCTTATTTTGAGGCAACCCGCGTGACGGATCTGTCATCGATGCGCTGTCCAAAGGCGAAAATGGCGGCCAGAGAACTGAGCCCGCCAATGGCCAGGGCCACTGCCAAGAGTGTCGGCAGATTGGCATAGTTGCCGCGATCCACGACTAGCAAGGCATTCAGATACTTGGTCAGCAGTGCTCCGGCCACGAGCGCCAGGTTCATCAGCGACGCCATCAGCGCAAACCAACTGGCCCGGCGCCCCGGCGGCGCATAGATCGCGGTCAGCGTCAAAAGCGGGATCATGGAAAGCTGTACGAAGGGCGATGAAGCCGCCGTATCGATGACCGCAATCGTACGCGCACCGAATCCGAACATGCGCTCCGTCCATTCGTGCAGGCCGAGTGTCAGCCCCAAACTCGGCAGCGACAAAGCAAGTGTGGCAACCGTCAGCCATAGAAGCACGCGCGCAACAGGCTGGCGAGTAATCGCATCCGAAAAGAGCCAGGTTCCCAGAAGCGCCAATGCCGTACCGATCTGAGCAAGCGTGCCAAGAAACGCCTCGTCAAAGCCAAGCACGTCCATTGTGAACCACGAATATCCTTGGCCCACGCTTGGCGCGGCACGGAACACGAATATGATAACTGCCGCGTAGAAAATCTTGCGCTTGGTCTCGGCATCAAGATCGCCGACCACGCGCCGCAGCATCACGATCACAACCATGAGTGAGACTGCGAACACGATCTCCTGACTGCCGCGAAAATCGGAATAGGCCAGCGCCGCCACCACCGCACCGAAGACCAGTCCTCCGCCAAGAATGCGCCAGTCCACAGCGCGCCTTTCTATTTTATCGAGCTTGACCAGCATTGCGCCTGTCACGGAAATGACGGGAATGATGAGCCCGATCAAAAATACCGTTTCATACGAGTAGACGCTGGCTAGCCATCCGGCCGTTCCCGCAACCGCAAACGCGCCAAGAGAAAGCGCCAACCGCCCAAGCACCTGCACCATGCCGAGATCCCGGTCGACATCGGCCTTTGCGCGCGGCGTACCGTCGGCGTTCATGCGCTCGACCACTTCCGTGCTCATCGCGTCGGCCGTCACGTCTTGCAGCACAACGCCGACGATCGAGAGAAACGATCCCATCCGGTACATATTCTCGGGGCTCGCAAAGTTGAGCCACCCGCCAGCCGCGCCTGCCAGCGTCAACAGCCCCGCCGCGATAAAGCTGCCGCCGATCAGCACATAAACGCGCCGCTGCGAACCGAAGATGGGAACGGCATCGACCAGTTCGCCAAAGACCATCTTGATGGTCCACGGCAGCGTCAGCCACACACTCAGCGAGGCAAGCTCGGCTGGCGTCAGTGTCAGGCTTTTCTTGATCCAGAAGGTCTCGGCTATCGAGATGAGCCCCATGGCCCCATAGGCGAAATAGACCATGAGCAAGGGCAAATACTGCAGGCGGAACGCGCGCACGGGGTTGAGCAGCGCGCGCTCGAGTTGCTGAGCCAAATAGTCTCTATTCCAAACAGCCGCCTCAGTCATACGCCGGTTAACCCTCGATTGCCCCGCACCGTTTGCCCTTTTAGCTCATTGTGCACGTCTCGTATCGTGCGAGCTATGCGGGCGCGCGCAAATCCTGTTATGACAGTCGAACAATTCCACACATCCTTAGTCACAGCCATTAGTCCGATAGATGTCCCGCACCTCGACCAAATCATCGTCACCGGCTGTTCAAGCCCGCCCCGAGTGGGCCAAGGCCCGCCGCATCGTCGTGAAAATCGGCTCGGCGCTGCTTGCCGACCGGGCAACGGGCAAGCTCAATGCCCAATGGCTCGCATCCTTAATGGATGATGTCGCGTCTCTCGCCAAATCCGGCAAGGACATCGTGCTCGTCTCGTCGGGCGCCATCGCGCTTGGCCGCAATACCCTCAAGCTTCCCAAAGGCCCTCTTGAACTCGAGCAGAGCCAGGCCGCCGCCGCCGTCGGGCAGATTTCACTCGCGCACGCCTACCAGGAAATGGCGCAGGCACGCGGGCTCATCGCCGCGCAAATTTTGCTGACACTTGGCGATACGGAGGAACGCCGCCGCTATCTAAATGCCCGCCACACGATCGAACAGCTCTTGGCCCTCAAAGCCATTCCCGTGGTCAACGAAAACGATACCGTCGCCACGACCGAAATCCGCTACGGCGACAACGACCGCTTGTCGGCGCGCGTCGCCTCTATGGTCTCGGCCGATTGCCTCGTGCTCTTGTCCGACATCGACGGACTCTACACCGCGCCGCCGAACGACGATCCCAACGCACAGCATATTCCGCTCGTCACAGAGATAACGCCCGAGATCGAGGCCATGGCGGGCGACGCTGGCACCGAGCTCTCCAAAGGCGGCATGAAAACCAAAGTCGAAGCCGGTAAGATCGCGCTTGGCGCCGGCACGAATATGGTCATCACCACCGGCAAGATCATGCACCCGCTGAAAGCCATCTCGGACGGCGCGAAGGTGACGTGGTTCCTCGCTAAGTCAGATCCCGTCACGGCTAAGAAGCGCTGGATTTCCGGGCAACTCGAACCCGCCGGCCAAATCACCATCGATGCCGGCGCCGAGAAAGCACTCTTCTCGGGCAAGAGCTTACTTCCCGCCGGCGTCACCCGCGTTGACGGCGACTTTGATCGCGGTGACGCCGTGATTATTCGCAGCTCCGACGGCCGCGAACTCGGACGCGGCCTCATCGCCTATGCGAAAGGCGACGCCGCGCGTATTATCGGCAAGAAGTCGGGCGCCATCGCCGAAGTCCTCGGCTACGAAGGCCCCGATACCCTCATCCACCGCGATGATATGGCGTTGAATAGGAAGTAGTGAGGTGTCTGACCCTCCGGGTCTGACACCCTGAAGAACGAGTGGCAACGATGCCTCGACCTCCCCGCATCGATTTCGAGAACGCATTACATCACGTCATAAATCGCGGAGTCGCACGGCAGCCCATATTTTTTCTAGACCAGGACCGCACGCTGTTTCTCGACTGCCTCGCCCAAGCATGCGCCAAAACGCAAACAGACATCCTCTCCTATTGTCTCATGGACAATCATTTTCACCTTCTTATGCGAAGCCGAAACGCAAATTTGTCAACGTTCTTGAAGCAGCTTTCAGGGCGCTATACCCGGGTTATTAATGGCCGGATCAGTCGCGACGGCCCATTGTTTCGAGGCCGCGCCAATTCGATCATGATCAAGGATGATGCTCAACTCTTGCAAACGATGCGTTACATCCATCTCAATCCCGTAGCTGCGGGACTTTGCCAGTCACCTGAAAGCTGGCGCTGGTCAAGCGCCAGATGCTATGCCGGACAAGAAGCAGCGACACCCTGGTTGGACGTGAAACTGATCCACGATATGTTTTCCGGGTCGGCGCCGGGCGGAGATTATCAGGCATTCTTACTTGAAGGCGTAGACCTCGAAACAAAAAAACTCTATGGCCATTTGAGATGGGACGATAGAGCCTGAGCAGGTGTCTGACCCTCTGGACACCTGACACATAACTCACCTTTCTTCAGGGTGTCAGACCCAGAGGGTCAGACACCACGAGACCGCGATGATATGGCGTTGAATAGGAAGTAAACACTTGAGCGGATCGTCCAACTTGGGCCGCATCGCTGCGCTTGCCAGAGCAATTTTCGCAGGCTCGGTTCTAGCTGTGGCTATCTGGTGTACTCACCCAACCTCAATAAAGTCATGGACGGCTGGCAGGGTAAAGTTCCTTTTGGTTTTGGCATCACCAGCGTTGCTCGTGTTTGCCCTAACACGCTCGCGAAAATACTGGCGCCTGATGGTTTTGTTCGGATTAGGCATCCCATCGGTGTTGCTGCTATGGTCTTTGTCCAATATCCTGTTCGTCGCGCGCAAGGCTGATCAACACGCATCCGGGAAACCATACTGCATCCAAGTTGCCGACGGCGGTCTTGGCAAATATCGGGCAGTCTCAAGCAAGCGAGACTTAGCCGGACTCAGGATGTGGACCCCCTTCACTAGCGGTGGAGGATCGTCAGACTTCCAATTTGCTTTTCATGCCGTGTTGGTAGTTTCGGATGCATCCAACATGCGGTTGGAAAACTGGTCGTACAGCAAGTACGACTTTCTTCCGATCTCAGAAAACGCAAGGAAAGCACTCTATCTTCGACCCGCTTGCGCGCCAGAATACGGTTTCCTTGACAAATTGTAGCACGAAATATTGAGTGATTTAGGCACTGGACAATCGATCATGAACACGCACCAAAAAGTTGATGATAACACCGCAACCCTGATGCTCGGCATCGGCCGGGCCGCACGCTCTGCCGCGCGTATTCTCGCCGTCGCCTCAACAGAACAAAAAAACGCGGCCCTCATCGCCGCCGCCAAAGCGCTGCGCACTACCACGCCCGCGATACTCGCGGCAAATGCCAAGGACATCGCCGCTGCCAAATCCGCTGATCGCCCGGCTTCGTTCATCGATCGACTGTTGCTCGACGAAAAGCGCGTTGATGCCATCGCCAAGGGCCTCGAAGATATCGCCGCCCTTGCCGATCCCGTTGGCACGGTACTCGCCGAATGGACGCCGCCCCAACGGTCTCAAGTTCCAGCGCGTGCGCGTGCCTTTGGGAGTCATCGGCATCATCTACGAGACCCGCCCGAACGTCACCGCCGACGCGGGCGCGCTCAGCCTCAAAGCCGGTAACGCCGCGATCCTGCGCGGCGGCTCGGAAAGCCATCATTCGAGCGTCGCCATTCACGCCTGTCTGGTTGAAGGCTTGCGCACGGCCAATCTACCCGAAGCCGCCATCCAACTCGTGCCAACCACCGACCGCGAAGCGGTCGGCCAGATGCTCAAGGGTCTCAACGGCGCAATCGACGTCATCGTCCCGCGCGGGGGAAAAAGCCTCGTGCAACGCGTGCAGGACGAAGCGCGCGTGCCGGTGTTCGCGCACTTGGAAGGCATCTGCCACACCTACGTCGATCGCGCAGCCGATATGTCAATCGCCATTCCGGTCGTCCTCAACGCCAAGATGCGGCGCACGGGCGTGTGCGGCGCAACCGAGTGCCTGCTTATCGATAAGAATGCCAGAGAGGACCTGGCGGCGCCGCTGGTCAAGGCGCTTGCTCGATGCCGGCTGCGAAGTGCGCTGCGATCCGGCCATCAAGCGGGACGCGCGCGCGCTTGCCGCCACCGACGCCGATTTTGGCCATGAGTTTTTGGATGCCATCATCGCAGTCAAACTCGTCGATGGAGTCGATGGCGCGATCGAACACATCGCCAAGTACGGTTCGCAGCACACCGACGCCATCATCACTGAGGATGAGAAAACCGCCAACCACTTCCTCGCCAACGTCGATTCAGCGATCGTCCTCGTCAATGCCTCGACACAGTTCGCGGACGGCGGCGAGTTCGGCTTTGGTGCCGAGATCGGTATCGCAACCGGTAAGATGCACGCACGCGGGCCCGTCGGCGTCGAGCAACTGACCACTTTCAAATATCTCGTGCGTGGCAACGGCCAGATCCGGCCCAAATAAACTCTGCGATTAATCTCTGCGATTGGAGCGAGCCTATGACAGAGCACATCATGCCAGAGCCCAAACCGGCATATTCCGCCGTGATCAAGCAGGATGGCGCGTGGTGGATCGGGTGGATCGAAGAGATCCCTGGCGTGAACTGTCAGGAAGAAAGCGAACAAGAACTACGAGAGTCGTTGCGCGAAACATTGGAAGAAGGACAATCCTTAGGATTCTTAAATACGCAAAGTACTTCGAGCTCCGGAAAGTGACTTGCACTTTGCAAAGCGGCTCCCTCCTTGTCCGCACACCCCTTGTGCTCCCCGGCCAGCGCGTCGGCATCATGGGCGGATCATTCAATCCCCCGCACGAAGGGCACTCAATCGTCGCTGAAACCGCCATCAAGCGTCTCGGCCTCGATCAACTGTGGTGGCTCGTCACGCCCGGCAATCCGCTGAAGGCCAACGGGAGCCTCCCCTCGCAAGCGGAACGCATGGCAGCTGCCCGCCCCTTCGCCCGCGGTCCAAAAATGAAAATCACCGGCTTCGAAGCCGAACTCGGCACTCCCTACACTGCCGCCACTCTCGCATTCCTCAAGCAGCGCCGCCCCGATGTTCACTTCGTCTGGGTGATGGGCGCCGATAACCTCGCGAGCTTCGACCGCTGGCAACATTGGCAGCGCATCGCCGCCACGTACCCAATCGCCGTGGTCGATCGCCCCGGCTGGCGCCTCAAAGCGTTGGCAGGCGTAGCGGCCCACTTGCTCGGTCCGGCGCGCTTGAGCGAGGCGGAAGCTTTTCGTCTCGCGTCGGCCAAACCTCCTGCCTGGGTCTTCTTAACCAGCCGCTTGTCGGACCAGTCCTCAACCAAACTGCGCGCCAAACGGCCAGACGCGACCCTAAGCGGCCGTTGTCATCTCATTGATATAATTATACTTTATAGAACACACCTGTAAATTCGATTGCTCGAACCCAGTTCCAAGCTTATGTTTACATCCATTCCGGGGCTGACGACGCTCGGAAATAAGCAGCAGCAGGAAAGGATCTCGACCGCTTGATACGAACCGCCTCCGGAAGCGCCCGCAAGAGCACTTCTCGCGCCAGCCCAAAAGCCACAGCGCCGGGCTCGGCAAAACTTCTGGCCGACATCGTCCACTGGCTGGATGAAGCCAAGGCCGAGGAGATCGTCGATATTCCTCTCGAGGGAAAATCGTCGCTCGGTGATTACATGGTCATCGCCACCGGCCGTTCGGACCGGCACGTCGGCGCCATCGCCGATCAGCTTGCGACCAAGCTCAAGGAAGCGGGCATCGCGCGCGTGCGCGTCGAGGGCATGCCGACTTGCGACTGGGTCTTGATCGACGCCGGCGACATCATCGTCCACGTCTTCCGCCCCGAAGTGCGCGACTTCTACAATCTTGAAAAGATGTGGAAGGCCGACGTCACGGCAGATCCGTCTCAGACCGATCCGTCATCTCAACATTGAATGGGCAGCACTGATCGTGCAGCCGATAGGCGTCTGAAACAAACCCGGCGGCGGCATCATGCGACTTCTGATCGCCGCCATCGGCAAATTGAAGGATGACGCGGAGCGCGAAATCGTCGCCCGCTACGTCAAACGCTGCGAGGCGCAGGGGCGCGCGCTTGGCCTCGGGCCGCTGGAAATCACAGAACTTGCCGAAAGCCGCGCCGCGAACTCCGACGCGCGCAAAGCGGACGAAGCGCAGCGGCTCTTAAAAGCCGCGTCAGCCGCAACCTACAAAATCGCCCTCGACGTCGAAGGCAAATCCATCACCAGCGAAGCCTTCGCCGCCCTGCTCGGCAAGCAGGCCAACGCTGGCACAAAAACGTGCGCCTTCGTCATCGGCGGCCCGGACGGCCACGGCGTCGAACTCTTGCAAGCCGCGAACCTCAAACTCTCGCTCGGTGCCATCACGCTGCCGCACGGCCTTGCCCGCGTCGTGCTGACAGAGCAACTCTACCGCGCCGCGACGATCCTTTCAGGACACCCGTATCACCGGGGGTGAAGAGTGGGGTGCGTGTCTGCGACGGGCCAACGGCTGAACCCGCTCACGCGGGAGGGTGCTGCACGATGGCCGGCGGGCGTGGCAGGCATAGTGGGGCGGTGTCTGGCCGCGATCGGTGCGCAGATAACGCGGCGGCGATAACGGGATGGGAAGCATCCTGGCTTGAGGATTGAGGGGTTTAGCAACCTCTACCATCAAGACAGGAGCCCCCAATGACCGAGACGGCCATCAGCCCGTTACGCCAGCGCATGCTCAACGACATGCTCGTGCGCAATTTCACATACGATACCCAACGCGAGTACATTCGCGCCGTCAAGAAGCTTGCAGCATTTCTCAACCGGTCGCCCGATACGGCGACAGCCGAAGAGCTTCGGGCGTTTCAGCTGCATCTGACGGAGACCGGCGCCAATCCGCCGGTGATCAACGCGACCGTGACGGCGCTGAGGTTCCTGTTCAAGACCACGCTCGATACGCCGGAGACGACGCGCCATCTCGTGTTCGTGCATGAGCCGCGCAAGCTGCCGCGCATTCTGCCACCCGAAGATGTTCTGCGCCTGCTTGAGGCGGCACCGAACCCAAAGACGAAGGCAGCCTTGAGCGTCGCCTACGGCGCTGGCCTGCGGGCCATGGAAGTGGTCAGCCTCAAAGTCGCCGATATCGACAGCCAGCGCATGCTGATCCGCGTCGAACAAGGCAAAGGGCGGAAAGGATCGCTTCGCGATGCTTTCTCCGCAGCTCCTCGACCTGCTGCGCGACTGGTACAGGATCGCCCGGCCCCGGATCTACATGTTCCCAGGCCGCGACAAGATCGGCCCGATGACGCCACGCCAGTTGAACCGTCTCTGTCACATAGCTGCGGAACTTGCTGGTCTGCCAAGCTGGGTGGCGCCACACACGCTTCGCCATAGCTTTGCGACCCATCTTCTCGAACAGCACATCGACATTCGCATCATCCAAGTGCTGCTCGGCCACGCCAAGCTCGATACGACAGCGCGGTACACTCAGGTCGCGACCAACATCATCCGCGAGGTCATGAGCCCGCTCGACAGGCTAACGCCGATCCGGCCAAAGCCCGAGGCCCCGCCCCAGTAGCGGGCGCTACTCATGAGCCGTCCGTCTTTGGAGGTCGCGGATATCTTTCGCGATCACGGCCCCGCGTGGCGTGATGCCAACCGCGGTCACGTGAGCCTTGGCCAATTGAAGGTGATGAGCGCCATCGAGACCTGCCGCACGGCAGCGCTTGGTGGCCACGTTGAGCGGTGCGAGAACGGCGCGTGCGGTCACACAACAATCGCTTACAACAGTTGCCGCAACCGCCATTGCCCGAAGTGTCAAGGCGCTGCCGCACGCGAATGGCTGGAAGACCGGGAAGCCGAGCTGCTGCCCGTGCCATACTTCCATATCGTGTTCACGTTGCCGTCTGAGATCGCCGATATCGCTTACACCAACAAGGCCGTGATCTACGATTCTTCTGTTCAAGGCCTCGGCCGGGACGCTGACCACGATCGCGGCAGACCCGAAGCACTTCGGTGCCAGGATCGCCATCACCTCGGTGCTGCACACCTGGGGTTCGGCCATGACACATCACCCGCACGTGCACATGATCGTGCCCGGCGGCGGCCTGTCACTCGACGGATCGACGTGGGTTGCGCGCAAGCCCAACTTCTTCCTGCCCGTCTTCGCGCTCTCGAAGTTGTTCCGGCGCTTGATGCTGGAAAAGCTCGCCGCCGCGCATGCTGCGGGCAAGCTCACGTTCTTCGGCGAACACGCGCATCTTGCTGAAGCTGCGGCCTTCAATGCGTTCCTGGCACCGCTGCGCAAGATCAAGTGGTTCGTCTATTCCAAGCGCCCGTTCTCAGGTCCAAAGGCCGTGCTCGCGTATCTCTCGCGCTATACTCATCGGGTCGCCATCTCCAACCGGCGCAAGATTGCTGCTGCCGACAGGCAAAGCGTGACGTTTAAGGTCAAGGACTATCGCGTCGAAGGCCCCGGCCGCTACACAACCATGACGCTCGGCACACGACGAGTTCATCCGCCGCTTCTTGATCCACGTGCTCCCCAAAGGCCTGCATCGCATCCGCCATTATGGCCTCTTCGCCAACAGCGCCCGGGCCGATAATCTTGCCAAGATGCGCGAGCTACTGGCCGTGGCCGCGCCTGAGATCGAAGACGGAACGGGCGGTGATCCCGGCGCAACGGATGTGCGCTCGCGTCCATGTCCATGCTGCGGCGGCCGCATGCTCATCATCGAGATCTTCGAACGAGGCTCAACGCCACGCCACCAGCCGTCGCCAATGCCGGCGGCCATCAGGATCGATACCTCATGATGCGAGACGCCCCACCGGTCTGGCCCAACGCAGCTCTACGCCGCCGCTGGTCTTGCACCGGCAGCGGTGGCGCTTTGCCGGAACAGCCTTCGGCGGCACGCTTCAAACGTCAATTGAACTGCAGTCGCACGCCAAAGCGCGGTTCACTCGGTCAAATCACACCTGCCAGTATTACCTTGCCCCGCGTTCATCGCCAGAACCCTGGCTCTATCAAACCATCACCGCCACACAAATCCCCATAGAGCGCGCGGCACTGCCAGCGCCAAATCGCACGCGGGTTCTTTCCCTGGAGGCTTTCCGACGACGGCCCAAGTGTGTGCGGCAACCTCCGGCGGGCCATCATCCGAAACCCTTCACAATAGGGTGCATCACCTAGAGGGGTACGTTGCGACGATTGCGGCCACAGAGCGGAAGTGGCACCATTGGCCGGCGTGTTTAGTGTGGGGGCGATAATGGAGCAGAAGGATTTGTCGTGGTGTTCGTGGTGCTACCAAAAGACTGAGCACGCCATGATTGCCGACGCCGAATTATTTGGCGTTCGAAGGGCTGTTTTTGAATGCCGCAACTGCGAGATGCCGACAGCTACATGTCGCTCTCCGCGTTGCGATAAGATGGCGTGTGCAAGCGTTGAGATTTCTCATCAGTTGTGTGCAACCCACCGCGGCGAAATTGCCTCCTTCGAAGCCCAGTCCGCTTTGATTTCGGACCCCCGCGACTTTCCGAAATTGTTCGAGTTTACGACGGTGATGTCAATGTAAGAGCCACGTTAAAGCGAGGAGCCTTGAATGTGGGTGCCTTAGCCCTGACGGTTCCATTGGTGAAGCTCGGAGCCATCGCCGCGGGCAGCGCCTACGGTAGCCGAGTAATGGGACTGAGCGGAGCTGCAGCGCGATCCGCTGGCCTCGCCAAAATAGCCGGAGGGGCTTTGAGCACAGGTGGAGGTGGTGTTGCCGGGGGTATGCTGCGACTTCGAGCAGTGGGGACTTCACTCATTGCCAGACAAAGCTGGCAGGTATCCAATGCCTATTTTGCGGACCTCGTTGGCGACCTGCGGATAGATCTTCTCAAAGAAGGTCGCGATCCAGCGCTGATCTGCATCGATGGCTTTCTCACAGAGACAGGCGCTGACGAAAGTACAGAGGCCGACGCTAACTCGTGGTTGAATGGTCTGGCTCCACACTACAGTGGGCATGCAATATATCGAGTTCGGTGGCCATCAAAGCGTAAGAGCAACATTGTTGTTGCGGCATTGAAAGGCTTTGTGGGTAGTGCTCTTCCAGCAAGTGTTGGTGCAGCCCGCGTAGCCCGCAATAAAAGCGCGGATCGTAGGGTGCATAAGCGGCGCGAAGTTTTTGGCGCTTCAGTTGGCCACGCTGCAACCGCGCGCCGCGTCATGCACCGCGATCTTGCTTCGGCGTTTGCCGCATGACGGCGCATGACGCTTCGCAGGCTGCCGGAGGCGGCTCACGCAAACAGTGCAGTATGCGAAGCTTATGCGCCCTACACTCCGCTCAAAAATATTACCCGCATTCCCGGGCGAGCGAAAAGCGTGAGCGCATTCGCGGAGACCCGGGATCACGTCCTCAGACGAATTGTACGGACGTGATCCCGGATCGGCGGAGCGCCGCGTGCGCGCCGCCCTTTCGTCCGGGAACGCAAGCAAAGAGTGTTGCGCACACGTCCCTTCCCCCCTTAAGGGGGAAGAGCGCTATTGCCCGCCGCAACGTCCCTAACCCGATTGACTAATGCCAATTGCCGATTGCCCAATCCAAAAACCCATCAACCAAACCTCGACGTTCGTTTTCCCTGCACACGCATTTTCTGGCATACTCGTCTCACCTCGCCTCGGTTAGCGGCGGACAGTCTCGAGAGCGTCTCGATCTGGGGGTGGGGGCAGCGTGCGCGATCAGCACATACAAGGGCGTAACGTGCCCGAGTTTTTTCGCGTAGCGAACCGTATCCGGTGCTGTCCAGTTCATGACTGGAACATCCGGGCCCGCCGGCAGGAGGAGTAAGGTGCCTCCCACGCGGATACGGCCGGCAGAACAGCTGTCGTGGAGCGCGTCAAGGCGCCCGTTCTTTCTTCGGATCGACAGGCACCTGGTGCCAGCGCGCTCCACATCCGTTTTTTAAATCGCCGGTGGGCAGCCACGCGGCGGCAAACATGCGTCACACGCACGTCATAACTCAATCGGCTTCGGGCGGAGCACCGCGTAGATCGCCAGGATGCCGGCGATGAGGAAGCCGGCGATGAGCGGCGCCGAAGGTTCGCCCGTTGCGACGCGGAAAGCGACGAGGATTATGCAGACGATTGCACCGAGGGCTGGAACAAACAGTGGGACTTCGAAGCGGCCAGGGACTTCGCCGGCGCGGCGCTTCAGGATGAAGAGTGCGCCGTTGACGACGGCAAAGACGAAGAGCAGCAGGAGCACGGTGGCCTCGGCCAGCGCTTTCGCTGTACCAATCAACGCGAGCGGGACAAGAACGCAGAGCAGCGCGGCAATCGCAAAGTGTGGGGTCTGGCGCACAGCATGAACGATGCCAAGTTTGTCCGGCAGCAGGCCTTGCCGCGACATGCCGTAGAGGAGGCGCGAGGCGGTGACGTAGTTGACGAGCGCGGTATTGGCGACGGCAAAGATGGTGATGAAAGTCATGATGCCCGAGGGGAAGCTTGGCGCGGCGCGTTCCATGACGGCGGTCAGTGGTGCGGGCGCGGCGGCAAGTTCGCGCCAGGGAACGACGGAGACCGCAGTCACAGCGACGGCGATGTAGAGCACGGCCGCAGCGGCTGTCGCCATCATGAGCGCGGCGGGAATTGTGGTCTGCGGATCTTTGACTTCCTCGGCGACGTTAATCGTGTCCTCGAAGCCAATGAAGGCGAAGAACGTCAACGCGGAACCGAGCATGACCAAATAGACGAGGCTTGTGTCGGCTTTTTCGGCCGGAACTTCGAGGAGATCGACGCTGCCCCAATACGAGGCCCCGCAGGCGATGACTATCAAAAGGCCCAAGGCTTCGACGATCGTGCACACGACGTTGACCTGCATCGATTCTTGAATGCCGCGATAGACGATGCCTGAGAGAATGAAGATGAACCCGAGCGCTATGCCTTCAACCGGCAGCGTGCCGCCCATCAACTTATGGATATTGTCGGCAAACACCTTGGATTGCGTCGCGACCGACGAGAGCCCTGAGCAGACGAGCGCCAGGCCGACGAGGAAGCTCAAAAGTGGGAGGCCATAGGCGCGTTGCGTGACATAAGCGGCGCCGCCCGCACGGGGATAGCGCGAGCCAAGAGACGCATACGAGAGTGCGGTCAGAAGCGCGGCGACCAGGGCGACCATAAAAGATAGCCAGACGGCGTTGCCGACATTGCCCGCCGCCTTGCCGATGAGGGCGTAAATCCCGGAGCCGAGCATAGAGCCGAGCGCGTAAAGTGCGAGCTGCGTCGTGGTTATGCTGCGCTTGAGCTGCGGCGCGCCGGCGATCGTTTCTCCACTCGTCTCGTTCATGATCGTCTCCTTCACGGCGTTGCGCACAGGATCGAGCCTAGCATCTCAAAACTTTTTCGCGAAATACTCGTTGGCAAAACCCGGCAACAAACGCTGCGCCGCCGCCGCAATGTACGTTGGCGTCGTGACAAAATAGCGCCGGCGCGGTCGCGTGCTTTCAAGTGCATGGATCAACCGCTTGGTGACAGCGTCTGGCTCCAGTTTGAACGCTTCCTTGCCGCCCGCTTCCATGGACTTCAATCGCGCAAGATATTTTTCGCGATGGGGTGAAGCTTCGATATCGATATGCGCGCGCATCCGCGCCACCGCCGTCTCGACAAAGCGCGAGCGGATGGGGCCCGGTTCAATAATCGATACCGAAATCCCGCTGCCTTGGAGTTCGCCGCGCATGGCTATCGACAACGCTTCAAGCGCAAACTTCGAAGCACTATAGGCCCCGCGATAGGGCGCCGAGACGAAACCGAGGACCGACGAGCACTGCACGATGCGCCCCGCCCCATTGCGTCGCATGGCCGGAATAATGCGCCGGGTCAGATCGTGCGCGCCTATCAAATTGACTTCGAGCTGTTCGCGCAGCACGTCCGGCGTCAGATCCTCGACCGCGCCCGGCTGGCCAAACGCCGCGTTGTTGAAAATTGCGTCGAGTTTGCCCCGCGTCATTTCGAGCGCGGAAATCGCACATGTTGCAATCGACGCCGGGTCCGTGAGTTCCAGATGCAGCACTTCAACGCGCTCAATGCGCCGCAGCCGCTCAAGATCGTCAGCTTTGCGCGCCGTCGCGATCACACGCCAACCGCGCAGCTTCATCGTGCGCGCGGCATCGAGCCCGATCCCGGAGGAACATCCTGTAATGAGAATAGATCGCGTCATCGTCGGGAACCGTCCGGGTCAAAGAATTGCCGGTACGTGCCTTATCACGCTTCGGCCCAGATGGGTGGTGATCGCTGCGTGCGGATGGAGAATCTCTGCAACTATTTCCGCGCTTTCGACAAGCCTCGGTCCCGGCCGGTTGAAATACGCATTGCCATCGGCGAGAAACAAGCGGCCTTCGCGCACCGCCCGCAACGCTTGCCACTCCGGGTTGACATCCAGCACCGCCATTTCCTCGCGCGTCTTTTCAATGTCGTAGCCGCAAGGCGCCACCAAAATGACGTCGGGATCGGCGGCCACAATTTCGGCGAGGGAGATCCAAGGCGACTGCGCGCCGTGCTCGCCAAAAAGATTGATACCGCCTGCCATTTCGATCAACTCCGGCATCCAATGACCGCCCGACATCAGCGGATCAATCCATTCGATGAAGGCGAGCCGGGGCCGGACACACCCTGCAACTAGCGAGGAAAGCGCCGCCAAGCGCGCCTGCATCAGGTTGTTCAGTTGCCGGCCGGATTCGGGGCGCAAAAGCGCATCGGCGATCCGCTGGTTGTCGGAATAAATGCCGGACATCGTATGAGGCCGCAGCGAGACGACATTGGCACGGCACTCTGTCCAGCTCTCGACCGCGCGTTGTACATCGGCCAGCGACACGGCACAGACTTCGCACTGATCTTGCGTCAAGATCACGTCGGGTGCGATGCGCTTCAAGCCTTCGGCGTCTACCTCGTAGACCGCGAGCCCTGCTCGACGAGGCTCTTAACGGCCCGGTCGATTTCGATGCCTGAGCCTGCAACCTTGAACTTCGGCCGCGTCAATTGTGGAAGGGCAAGAACGCTCTCAGGCCAATCGCATTCGTGCGAGCGCGCGACATGCATATCGCCAGCGCCCAGCGCATGCACAATCTCGGTCGCGCTGGCAATGAGCGAGACAACGCGCGGCGTCGAATTGGCGTTCGTCTCGCTCATCGGCATATTGGTCTATTTCTTCACGCCTTCGACATCGAGCGTGATGTAGACAATGGCCGACGCCGGTCCGAGTTCCTTCTTCATTTTGAAGTCGGCGAGCGTCAATTGCGTCGTGCCGGTAAAGCCTGCGCGTTCGCCGCCCCAGGGATCGGGACCGCTGCCGACCTTCTCGGCGTCGATTGTGATTTCCTTAGTGATACCGCGGAACGTGAAATTGCCGGTGATCTTGGCCTTGCCGTCGCCCGCCGATTTGATCGACGTACTCTCGAACGTCGCTTTCGGGTGCGCGGCGGTGTCGAGATAGTCGGGGCTGCGCAAATGCTTGTCGCGCTCGGCGTGGTTGGAGCTGATGGAATTAACATCGATATCGACTTTGACGTTCGACGCTTCCGGCTTTGCGTCGTCAAACGACAATGTGCCGTCGAAGTTGTCAAAACGGCCCGACATCCAGCTGTAGCCGAGATGTTTGATGCGCCACGTGATCGAGGCGTGCATGCCCTTTTTGTCGAAGGCATAATCCGCGGCGGCGGCGGGCAGGGAAAAGATAAGCGCCCCGGCGAGAACGGCGGCGGCGAATGACTTACGCATGGAAGGGCTCCTCAGTTGCGCGGCGGACCGGAGATCATTCTCTTCAGAATGGAGCTGCGGTCTACGAAGTGATGCTTCAAGGCTGCGGCAGAATGAAGGACTGCCAGAGCGATGACGATATAGGCGAGTATCCAGTGAATGTAACCGGCCGTATCCGACAAATTCTTGTCAACGACGGCCGATGGCACGGAAAAAAGCCCAAAAACATCGACCGGGCGTCCGTCGGAAGTCGTAATCAGGTAGCCGCTGACAGTGATAGCGGCAAGCAGGACGTAAAAGCCCCAATGGGCGGCCTTGGCGCCGACGCGCTCCAGCGGCGAAAGTTCGCTATCGTCTGGATGGATGTTCATGAGCCGCCATATGTAGCGGAAGACAAGTGCCAATCCGAGCAGGATGCCGACACTGCGATGCAGGTCGGGCGCGCGGTTGTAATTTGGGTGATCGTAGGAGAGCCCCACCATCCAGTAGCCCAGCGCAAAGACGGCGAAAATGGCAAAGGCCATCAGCCAGTGAATGAGGCGCGTAACGAGGCCATAGCCGGTGTTGGTGTCGCGAATGTGCATGGGAGGGAGTTTAACATGTCCGCAAAGCCCCGGTCACCCCCCGATTTGGGATTGTCAGAAAACGCAATATGACTATATTAAGTGACCATGGTTATATTATATGGTCATATTGAAACAAAGGCCAATCATGCGCCAGATAAAAGCCAGCGAGTTCAAGGCCAAATGCCTGAAACTCATCGATGAGGTCGGCCTCGGCGGCGAAGCCGTGCTGATCACTAAGCGCGGGAAAATCGTTGCCCGTCTCGAAGCGGCGCGGCCCGCGCGTTTGAACCCCTTTGGCCGCGGCAAAGCGCTCATCAAGACGGCGGACCCGAAGGATGACCTTGTTGACATACTTTCGCCCTCGGATGTGAGCGAGTGGTATCGCGCGGACACCAACATAGGTACACCCCTGAAGAAGAAGGCGGCACGCAAAGCTCCAAAGAGAAAGAGCTAAGCTGGTGCCGCTGCTTCTCGACACGCATACGCTGATATGGTTGGACGAAGGCTCGGACCGGCTAGGCGCGGCCGCGCGCAAACGCATCACCGATGAGTTTCAAGACGGCCTCGTTTATGTGTCGCCGATCAGCATTTGGGAAGTGGGGGTGGCCGCGCGAAAGGGGCGCGTGCACCTCACCTCGCACTTGAAGCCGTGGGCGCAGAGCCTCTTCGCGGGTGGTTACATCGAGATGCCGCTGAAGACATCGCATTCGATTCTGGCGTCCGATTTGGAATGGGCGCACCAGGACCCGGCAGATAGATTTCTAGTCGCGACCGCACTTGTCGAGAACTTGACGTTGGTGACGGCGGACAAGGCCATTCACGCGTGGCGCGGGCGGCTTGATCGGCTAGATGCGAGGCGGTAGGGATGCTTGTCGCAGGTGGCCGCCTCCGCGCCCATGACGGCGCCGGGAGGCCACACTCTCGCCACCCGCATCCCCGGGCGAGCAACGAAGCGCAGCAAGGTTGCGGAGACCCGGGGCCTTTACGTGGCGCGGTTAGAATTCTATCTCGAAGCGGTAAGGGTCCCGGGTAGCCGCGATGTTTCGCTCAGGCGAAACGCGGCTCCCGGGAATGCGGGTGGGGCAAGGCCTCCCAATGTCACTATCCGCGAACCAGATCGGCGCTACGGTGTGAGGGATTAGCTCTAAGCTAAAATCTAACTCATTCTTCACCGGTGGGCGACGGCGCGTTATCACATACGACCTTACGCGACGGTTCATGCCATATGTACCGACCCGATCCGGTGTCGGCGCACAAGTCAATGTGCCGATTGACGTTTGAGAACTCCTCCATCAGCCAAAAAATCATCACGAGCCCTGCGCCAGCCAAGAAAGACAAAATGACACCAAGTTTGGTGAAGCGTCTTTCCATCGGCACCGCACTCGCAAGGTTAAGTCTCATTGAGTCGGATATCCACCCGCTTAATTCGCACCCTCTAGCAACCTTCTCGCAATCACCTGCGCCTGAATTTCGGCCGCACCTTCGAAGATGTTCAGAATGCGGGCGTCGCACAGCACGCGGCTGATCGGGTATTCCAAAGCAAAGCCGTTGCCGCCGTGGATTTGCAAGGCGTTGTCGGCATTGGCCCAGGCGACGCGTGCACCTAACAACTTCGCCATGCCGGCTTCGAGATCGCAGCGCCGTCCAGCGTCTTTCTGACGGGCAGAGAAGTACGTCAGCTGGCGCGCGATCATGGTCTCAACCGCCATCATCACGACCTTGTTGCGCACGCGCGGGAATTCATAGATCGGCTTGCCGAATTGCACGCGATCCAGCGCATACTTGAGGCCCAAGTCCATCGCGCACTGTGCAACGCCAACCGCGCGAGCGGCTGTTTGAATGCGTGCGCCTTCGAAGGTCGCCATCAATGCCTTGAAGCCTTGGCCCTCGGCTCCACCAAGCAAATTTTCAGCGGGCACTTCGAACGCGTCGAAGGAAATGTCGTATTCCTTCATACCGCGATAGCCCAACACTTCGATCTCACCGCCCGTCATGCCCTTGGCCGGGAACGGATCGGCGTCGGTGCCGCGCGGCTTTTCCGCGAGGAACATCGAGAGGCCCTTGTAACCAGGCTCGTTCGGGTTGGTGCGCGCCAGCACCGTCATGACATCGGCGCGAACGGGATGCGTGATCCACGTCTTCTGACCCGTAATTTTGTAGACGTTGCCGTCCTTCACCGCGCGCGTCTTGAGCGACGCCAGATCGGAACCGACGTTCGGTTCTGTAAAAACGGCGGTGGGGAGAATTTCGCCCGTGGCGATCTTCGGTAGATACTTCGCCTTCTGCTCTGCCGTCCCGTTGTGCAGGATCAATTCACCCGCGATTTCCGCGCGCGTGCCGAGCGAGCCGACGCCGATGTAACCGCGCGAGAGTTCTTCGGAAGCGACACACATGGCTTCCTTGCCAAGACCCGAGCCGCCGAACTCTTCTGGCAGCGACAGACCGAACACGCCAAGTTCGGAAAGCTTCGCGACGATATCGAGGGGGATATATTCATTTTTGAGATGCCACTCGTGGGCTTGCGGGATGACTTCATTCAAGCTAAAATCACGCATAAGATTCTGAATATCAGCGTGTGTCTCATCAAGGCCCGTATCGCCAAATGTCATGGCACCGGGTTGAGCGGCAATGAGATCCGCCAAGCGCGATTTGACGGTTTCGGCGCCCCCTTCAGTAACGAGATCGGCGACCGAGTCTTCGAAACGTCGGATGTCGGCTTTGGACACGCCCAGCGCATCCGTGCGGATGATCTCCAACTGGCTCATGGGAATGCCGCCGCCGATTTGGGCCAGATATTCTCCAAAAGCGGCGGCCAAGAGCAGCTGCTCAAACTCGCCGAAGCGGCCTTCGCCCGACATGCGCGCGGCCCAGGCGTGCATTTGGCGCAGGCCTTCGATGGCCGTCGCAAGCCATGCCAGACCGTGCGCGACGTGCTGGGCATTATCGATGCCGCCAGCTTCCTGGATCTTGATGCGGACGCTCGCCTTGGCCGCGGCCAGCACCTTGTCGGCGGCCGTGACGGCTGCCCCGCAGCGCTCAATCAAGGTGCCCGGTCCGGCGGCAAGAATGTTCGTGGCGGCCTTGAGCGGCGCAACAGCCATGGTCGTCTCCTATGGGAAGTCGTTGGACCGGCAGGCCTGAACCTACCCGGCTATTTTCGCGGCAGGATAGTCATCCCTGACCTCGCTGCAACCGGCATCCGACGCGACTTATGCGCACCGATAACTCATGGCGTTCCAGTGGCATACCCTTGTGATGTGTTCGAGATGCGGGGCGTTTCAGATCACTCGCCGCTTACCCTAGAGTTACTGCCCCGTCAAAGCCTTGAGGAAACGGCCCATTGTTGTTCCTGCAGAGGTGTCGGTTTCGACCGGATCGCCAGCCATCGGCCGGCTGGCCTGATTAGCCTGTGCAGCCGCCTGGGCTGCATTTTGGGCTGCAGCCTGGGCGGCAATAGCCAAAGCGGTTGTCAGTGGCGGCGGCCCAGCAGGTGTTTTGGTTGCCGGTGGCCGGCGCACGATCTGCACACTCGCTTCCTCGATCGAACCTCGATAGGCCGCATAGCTTGTTCCGTCAAATTCATCAGGCTGGGCACTACGCCGGGACCCGAGATGAACTTCCGTTCCGCCAGGCGTGCGAAGAACCGTATTCGATAACGCCTCTTCGGCACGCTTGATCGTGACCCGCGCTTCAACGGTAGCCTGCCGGGGTCTAGGCTCGACGTCGTTAGCTATTGGCTGAGGCACGACAGCAGGAATGATTTGCGCCGGGCGTACTCCGTGCGAAGCAGGCGGACTTGCAACATGATGTCTAGCAGCCGGCACCTTGCCATTGTTCGCATCGGCAGGAAGAGGTGGCGGTGATGCGCCGGCTACAAGTGCCGACCGTGCCGCAACGACCGCGAGCAAAAGCGCTTCGGATTGTGCGTTGGCAGCTGCAGGCTGCACCAACGGCTTCGCCGGAAGTTGCGCCGGTGTTTGTGCTTGAGGCATCGGCGGCGGTGCTTGAGTTGGTGCTGCAGGTGCCGAAGGGCGCAATGGCAACGGCGGCAGCGTGTGCTGTAGTATTTCGGACGCCGTGCTGTTTGCATTGGCCTCAGTGGCTTCCACTTTCTTGGCGGGCGAAGGCTCAGGCTGAGACTCGGGCGCCGCCTGCCGGTAAGCGGGTGCGGGAAGAGGCTTCGCCGGAACGAGGCTGCTATAGGTCGCGCCATCATGCTTTGGCTCAGGCACAGCGCCCGCATAATGGCGTGCAGCGCGCGGCATCGCCGGGATGGGCAAATTTTCGGGTTCAGGAGTTGCCGCGACACGCGTTGCGTCCAGCGGCGGGCTTACGGTCTTGTACACTCGTGCCGCTAGCGGGCCCGCAGGAACCAGTTTCTTCCAACTCTCGTCAACCTGGGCCGCAGGCGCAGCTGGCACTGCTGCCGCAACCGGCTCTGCGCGAGGCTTCTCGGCATGAGTGCTAACTTGACCGGGAACTGGCGCCGCCGGTACCGCCTTGTCCGCGGTTTTGATGTCCGGCTTGACTTCGACATCAGGCTTGACTTCGACATCAGGCTTGAGTGGGGGCGGCGCCACAACGGGAGCGGCAACTTCAGCAGCGGCAGCCTTTTGAGAAACAGGCGCAAGCAGCGTTGCTGGCGGCACCACAGCAGGTTTGGCTGCTACTTCCAGCTTCGGCGCGTTCACATTGGTTTTCGGCTGTGCCGCCATGGGTGCAGCGGGAGCACCCGGCGGCGCTGAAGCGTGCGAAACTTTTGCGGGGCCATTTCGCGCGTGAGCCCACGCATCACTCGCAGGCGCAGCCGTCTCTAGCGATTGAACGAGTTTTGCAGCCTGCCCAATCCAATCCTGCGCAACGATCAGCTGGTCCAGACCTAGTGTATTGGCGACGTACTCCAAATCGTCCGGCGTCCAACTGGCGATCTGGCTAAATGAACGCACATTGAGAATGTTCAGGCGCTTTGCGAGGCGTGCGTCTATGCCAACGATATTTGCAAGATCATCGTGTAACGGCTTTGCCGTATCGCTCGATGCCGGAACGGTTTCCGGCGCGTCAGTGCGCGGCCCCAATCTTTGCAGTTCGCGCGCCATCTTCTCCAGTTCGGCAAGCAACTGCTGGCGGCGCGCGAACAACGGATTGACCGACAAACTTTCCAAGAGCAGAGCTTTAAGCGTTTCCCCGTTTATGCTCCGGACAGCATCTCCCTGTTTCTCGCGGGATTCCAGTTGGAGCAACGCGCGCCAATCTTCATACTGCATCAACAGCACGTCGATTTCGGCGATCTCTGCCATCAGCTGGTTTGGCGGGATTGCAAGTTCGGTGGTCATACGTTGAGCCTACAGTTGGTAGCTGACCCGCCGGTCAACGGGCGCGCTTTGCCAAGTTTAGGAGCAGGAGACATTTTCGTCCATCCGGCCAGCCGCCATGGCGCCACTGGTCAACAAATCGCAGGCTAAACTGTGACAGAAATGCCGACAATGAACTCTTGCCGCCGGTAGACCGCTAAGACACGAACGATTAGGGTGCCCCGCGCAACCATGCAAGAAAGAAGGTGTTCTGAGAATGAAGCGATTCCGCAGCATCATGGAGGCGCTTTACAGGCTTTACGAACACTCGGGCTTCGCGCTGGCGGGCGCCGTTGCCTTTGCCTTCGTCGTGTCTATCTTTCCATTCTGTATTTTTCTCGGCGCACTTTCGGGCGTGTTCGGCGGCCGCGAACTCGCAACCCAAGCCATCGCCCAGCTTTTTGACATCCTGCCGCGCCCGGTCGCAGAGGGTTTGGCGCCTGAGGTCCAGGCTATCATGGGCACCAGCCGCATTGATCTATTGACCGCAAGCGGATTTCTGGCCCTGTTCTTTGCCACCAGCGCAATAGAGACCATGCGCACTGCGTTGAACAGCGCTTACCGGGTGCACGAGACGAGATCTTATCCGCTCTGCCTCTTGATCAGCATGCTTTTTGTTTTTGTCAGCGCGGTTTCGACCCTTTTTCTCACATGGGCTGTCGTCGTTGGACCCGTGCTCGCCGAACGCTTTCAACCGGAATGGACCAAGCATCTACTTGATACCACATGGGTTGCGACAACTCTGAAGACGTTTGAAGCGATTTGGCTCGGACCGGTGGCGCGCTATGCACTTGCTGGCGGCGTCATTGCAGTGCAACTCTTCGCATTCCACCTCTGGCTTGCTGCCGGACGCCGCCGGTTTCAAGATGTGTGGCCCGGCATCGTCTTGTCGCTTGCTCTTTGGCTTGGGATTGCGAGCCTCTGGTCGAAGTACTTGGCGTTGACCAACTACTCGTTCTTCTATGCGGGCCTTTCACAATTGATGATCGCCATGATCTTCTTCCAGTTTACAGCAATCGCTATTCTGCTCGGCGCAGAATTCAATCGCGGTATCATGGAATTCAAGCGCATGACCCGTACGCCTGGAACGGCACCTCAAAATCCTACAGCGCAAGACTAAGCGCGGATGCCGCCACGCTCAGTTAACGGACCCGGACGTTTTCTAGCTACGCCGCTGTCCGGCCTCGATAACATCCTCGACCGTTCGCAGGCCCGTTGTCGGCGCTGAAACAAGCACCGCCATGTTGCCGGGCTTGTGTTCGTTGCGCAGCATACGCATGTGAGCCTTGGGGATCTGCTCCCAAGAGAACACTTCGGACATGCACGGGTCGATGCGCCGTTCAACGACAAGCTTATTGGCCTGTGACGCTTGCTGGAGGTTCGCGAAGTGCGAACCTTGAACGCGCTTCTGGTGCATCCAGAGATAGCGGGCGTCCATAGTCAGATTGTATCCTGTCGTGCCGGCACAAATGACGACCATGCCACCGCGTTTGACCACTTGGACGGAGACGGGAATCGTCAGATTCACCGGGATGTTCAAATACGCAATCGACGTTCACGCCTTTGCCGGTAGTCTCCCAGATGGCGGCGCCAAATTTGCGCATTTCCTTAAGCCAAGTATTGTATTCCGGCGTATTGACCTTCGGTAGTTGCCCCCAACAGTTGAACTTTTTGCGATTGATGACGCCTTTCGCACCGAGTTGTTTCACGAAGTCAACCTTGTCGTCTTCCGACACGACGCCAATGGCATTGGCGCCAGACGTCGCACACAGTTGAACAGCGAAGCTTCCCAAGCCGCCCGACGCACCCCAAACAAGAACATTGTGACCGGGGCGCAGGACATGTGGCCGGTGACCGAACAGCATCCGGTAGGCCGTGGCGAGGGTGAGCGTGTAGCAGGCAGCCTCCTCCCACGTCAGATGTTTGGGGCGTTCGAGCAGCTGGCGGTCCTGCACGCGGCAGAACTGAGCGAATGAGCCATCGGGAGTCTCGTAACCCCAGATGCGCTGACTTGGCGAGAACATGGGATCGCCACCATTGCACTCTTCGTCGTCGCCGTCGTCCTGGTTGCAGTGAACCACGACTTCGTCGCCAACCTTCCAGCGCTTGACCTTCGAGCCAACGGCCCAAACAACGCCGGAGGCGTCGGAACCAGCGATGTGGTAGGGTTGCTTGTGGACGTCGAACATGGAGATAGGCGTACCGAGCGAGGCCCAGACACCGTTGTAATTGACGCCGGCGGCCATAACGAGAACCAGCACATCGTGGCTGTCGAGCTGCCAAGTTGGAACAACCTCAACCTGCATCGCGGTTTCGGGCGGCCCCTGACGCTCTTTTCGGATGCTCCAGGCATACATATTCTTAGGAACATGACCAAGTGGCGGAATCTCACCAACTTCGTAAAGGTCTTTTTTGCCCACTCCCGACACAAATTCCTGCGCAGTCATCCCAGCTCCCGGCGAAGTTGTAGCGGCGACAGTCTTACCAGACATAGCGATTCCGTCTCCCAGCCAGGCCCGAGTTGCGGGGCGCAAGCCAAATTCCTTGATTAAAACCAGCACCAATCGGCGCCGCACCCTTTGGGTGGTGAGTATCAAGCACGTTTTTGCGCTGCAATGAAGGGGGGGCGTTGCGGCTTTCTCGCACTCTCTTGGCGCCGCCAATTTGGTCTGGTCAATAAGTTCTTAACTGTGCAGGCGTTAAGTTAAGGCTCATTTCTTTTTAGACCACCGGCTGGCCCTGTCACAGGGCTGAACCGGCGGAATCCAGGCGCGACGCGAGGGGCACTATGTGGGAAACAATTTTCGAAGCACTACAGAAGCTTGGTGATGTAAATACTTTCACCGTCGTGGTCGTAATTGGGCTCGTTGCAATCGCCAACTGGCTGATCAAATTACTGACGGACTCGACCGCAATTGCTATCCTTTTTACACCCGCCATGATCATTGGAGCCCTGGCGGCTAACTATTTGTTCGTCGAATATTATGTAATGCCTACCCAAGACAAGAACTCCAATGTCGTGATCGCTTCAGCCCTGGGCGTTCTGATCGCAATGATTTTCATGCTGCTGGCGACGCGGGGCGTCGTCGCCTTGTCGGACCGCAATCGTAAGAAAGTCAGCTCCAGACTTGCTGGCACGGTCGGTCTTGAAATCCCACGCTCCGACGGCCGTTAATCCTGCGGGCGCATTGCTTACCCTGTCCATCACTACGGTCGCCAGCGGCATCCTAGCATTTTGCGTTGCGGCAAGCTCAGGTTAGCTTAAACAACCGGCTTGGCACCTTGGCCCAGGCGGGCCCTAAGGCTTGAGACCGAGATAGCATCATGTCCACCAAGAAATCAGGCAACCCAGATACCGCCACTGGCAGCCAAAAAGGCCATGCGGAACGGGACAAGCCATGGATGTTCCGGACCTACGCCGGGCACTCGACGGCGGACAAGTCCAATGCCCTTTATAAGATGAACTTGGCGAAGGGCCAGACCGGCCTCTCAATCGCCTTCGATTTGCCAACGCAAACCGGTTACGACAGCGACCACGAACTCGCACGCGGCGAAGTTGGCAAGGTCGGCGTGCCCGTTTCACATATCGGCGACATGCGAACGCTGCTCGACGGCATTCCTCTCGACCAGATGAATACCTCGATGACCATCAACGCGACGGCCGCATGGCTGCTGGCGCTGTATGTGGCAACGGCGGATGAAACAGGCGCTAGCCGCACCAAATTGACTGGCACCATCCAGAACGACATCATCAAGGAATATCTGTCACGCGGAACCTATGTATTCCCGCCAGAGCCATCGCTGCGGTTGATCAAGGACACGATTGTGTTCTCGACCAAGACCGTGCCCAAGTGGAACCCGACGAACGTCTGCTCCTACCATTTGCAGGAAGCGGGAGCGACGCCTGTTCAGGAGTTGGCATTTGCACTCGCGACAGCGCTAGCCGTGCTCGATGGCGTAAAAGCGTCAGGCGAGGTGCCGCCTGCAGAATTCAGCAACGTCGTTGGGCGCATGTCGTTCTTCGTCAACGCCGGCATGCGCTTTGTCACTGAAATGTGCAAAATGCGTGCATTTACGGAACTCTGGAACGAAATCACCCTTGATCGCTATGGCGTGACTGAGCCCAAGCATCGCATGTTCCGCTATGGCGTGCAGGTCAACTCATTGGGCCTGACAGAACCCCAGGCCGAGAACAACGTCTACCGTATCCTGCTTGAAATGCTGGCCGTCACATTATCCAAGGACGCACGCGCACGCGCCGTGCAGTTGCCGGCGTGGAACGAGGCTCTCGGCCTGCCCCGTCCTTGGGACCAGCAGTGGTCCCTCCGAATGCAGCAAGTTCTGGCATACGAAACCGATCTGCTTGAGTACGGCGATATCTTCAACGGCTCGACCGAAATCGCGCGCAAAGTTGCGGCCCTCAAAGAAGAGGCCAAGGCCGAACTCGCAACGATCGAGAAAATGGGCGGCGCGGTTGCCGCTATCGACTACATGAAACGCCGCTTGGTGGAGAGCAATACAAGCCGTTTGCGTGGAATCGAGACCGGCGAACAGATCGTTGTCGGCGTCAACAAATGGACGGAAACGGAGGCTTCTCCGCTTTCCGCCGGAACGGATTCCATCCTCGTCGTCGATCCTGCGGTTGAAGCCCAGCAGATCGAACGCCTAAAGGCGTGGCGCTCCGCCCGTGACAGCAAGAAGGTTCAAGCTGCACTTGCTGATCTCGAGCGCGCAGCCAAAGAGGGCCGGAACGTCATGGAACCGTCGATCGCTTGCGCTAAAGCGGGCGTGACAACGGGCGAATGGGGCGGATTGCTGCGCAAAATCTTCGGCGAGTACCGTGCCCCAACGGGGGTCTCGCAAGCCGCCGTCCAGCGCGACGGCGCAGGTCTCGACGCTGTTAGGGCTCATGTCGAGACCGTTTCAGGCAGGCTTGGCCGCCGTATCAAGTTCCTGGTCGGCAAACCGGGCCTCGACGGTCACTCGAACGGCGCGGAGCAAATTGCGGTCCGCGCCCGCGATTGCGGCATGGAAGTTGTCTACGAAGGAATTCGGCTGACACCTGCACAGATCGTGCGCGCGGCGGTCGATGAAGCCGTGCATTGCGTAGGCCTTTCGATCCTTTCGGGTAGCCACGTTCCACTCGTGAAAGACGTGATGGAGCGCATGCGCAAGGAAGGACTGGAAGACATCCCTGTTGTCGTGGGCGGCATCATCCCGCCCGCCGACGCCAAGACGCTGAAAAGCTTTGGCGTGGCCGCCGTCTACACACCGAAAGACTTCCAGTTGAACGACATCATGGCCGACATCGTGCGGCTGGTCGATGGCAATGCCAAGGCTGCGTGAAGGCCGGTCAGCGAGCGCGAACCGCACCTCAATTGTTGAACATCACCATGGTACGGGCCGAGTCACCCACACACTCAAATAGACCAGATTTCCATAGTCGGCGATCTGCCAACAAGTTCGCATGAATTTGCGTTGCAGAAAGTTTACTAAAAAGTTAGCGGCTTCGTTTGCGTCTCGTTAGCGATCTTGGGCAAATTCAATCGGCGTGTTACCAGCAACGCTCGATTTATTTCGAGAGCATGTATGATCAAACTCACATTCAATTAACAATTTTGGCTTGCTGTTTGTTCGTCCAGCCGGAGAACACACGTCATGGCGACGCCAACAACAAATGCAACTCCAACATCAATCGTCGATCCATCGGCAGCCGGTGCCGGCCGCTTTCTTATCGATGGCACCAAATGGGGCGGCACGCTTGGGACGGGTGTAACGCTGACATATAGTTTTCCGGGCACCATTGCCTACCATGCCACCCCCTATGGCGCGTATTTTAACGCGGGGGAATGGCTCGGCCTTCAGACACTTGCAACCGGCGAACAAGCCGCGGTGCGCAGCGCCCTTGTCGCTTGGTCTGCGGTTGCTGATGTGAAATTTGTTGAAGTAGTGGACACGGCGGCAACCGTTGGCGAACTGAGGTTTGCTTACTCCAGCTATGACACAGCAACCGAATACGCCCATGCCTACCTCCCCAATGACGACACGTCAGCAGGCGACGTTTGGTTGAGTTATGCCAACTGGAACGCCGCATCCGCTCCATCAATTGCCAAAGGCAGCGATGACTTTCATACGCTACTTCACGAAATTGGCCACTCACTTGGGCTAAAACATTCGTTCGACGCACCGAACGCAATTCCGGCTGCACTCGACAATTACTTCTTTACCGTCATGAGCTACAACGCCCGCACCAGCGGCGACTCGGGTACGGCGTCATTCCTGCCGACGACTCCGATGTACTATGACTTGTTGGCGATCCAGAAGCTTTACGGCCGCAATGACCAGCACAATGCTGGCAACAATACATATACCTTCACAGAAGGAAGGCGCTATTTCGAGACAATTGACGACGCAGCTGGCATCGACAAAATCGTCTATTCAGGCGAACTGAAGGTCTCGATAGATCTCAATCAAGGGCGGTTCAGCACGCTAAGTGCGCCCATCTATTTCGACAACGGATCGACGCGCGCGACGGTGGCCATTGGCCCAGAATCCGTCATTGAGAACGCCATGGGTGGCTCAGGCAGCGACAGGCTTTACGGCAACCAGTCGTCAAACGTACTGATAGGCCGTGCAGGCAAGGACGTCTTATTGGGCGCTTCAGGCAATGATAGGCTGTCCGGCGGCACCGGAAACGACCGACTTTATGGCGGACAGGGCAATGACATTCTCATTGGCGGCAGTGGCCAGGACAATTTTTATTTCAATACTGCAATTGCGAATATAGCCGGCACCGGCCGAATTACCGATTTCAGCAGCGTCGCCGACACTCTCATGCTCGCCAAGACCGTTTTTTCAACCATTGGCAAAGGGACCCTGAGCGGCGCGGCATTCGCGACCGGCTCGATTGCCCATGACGCAAGCGATCGCATCTTGTTCAACAAAGCCGACGGCAGCCTCTATTACGATGCCGACGGTACAGGCGCAGCAGCCGCAATCAAATTTGCCGCGGTTTCGCCTGGAACCACCCTGAACGCGGCCGACATCATCATCTACTAAGTTGCTGCTGCAGTCGTTTCGGGCGTGATTTGGGCACCCTGAAATCACGCCGCGTTGACGAGTAGCCCAACCCCACTATAGAAGCGCGGCTAGTCCAAGAATGCCTCTGTGGCGGAACGGTAGACGCGGCA
>CAWFWU010000018.1:0-200000 GCA_963819605.1 uncultured Alphaproteobacteria bacterium
TCGCGCGTCCGGCCGTCCAGCACAAATTCCTGCCCCTGAATGTTGAGCACGCGCACCACGGGGGCGTTGTCACGCGCGGCCAGCTTCTCGCGCCTGTGCGTGAGGTCGTCGAGCCGTTCATGGGTGTCGAACAAGGCTTCAATCTGCCCCGTCAGGTTCGCGGTCAGTTCGGACGGCGTCATCTCACCGGATGGTTCGCGGACTGAACCGGCACGAAAGCGCTGGGTATAGAGGTCGAGGGCGTGCTCGCGTCCAAACTCATCGGCATGCGAGAGCATTTCGTCAGCGATATCCGCTGGAGCGTCAACGAACCGGCCCATTGTGGCTTCAAGCGTTGCGCGCAACTCCGTATAGAGCGTTCGGGTCGCGGCAATCGTGTCCGCCAACTCGCTCAACGTTTGTGGAATGTCGTCAGCCATGGGGCAAACTACTGCCAGACAAGGTACGCGGCAAGAGCGTCAACGGCCGCGTCCACGGTCGCGACTTTGGGGGCTGTCAGACTTGGCACGTCCCGTGCGCTCTTGGAGCCGGACGATTTCCGTGAACGACAATTCCGGGGCTTCTTTGAGGGCGGCATTGTATTCAACACGGCTCTGGCCGTGGTCGATGTCGGCGTACCTCACAGTGCGGGTCGCCTCGGCGCCTTTTTTGCGTAAGGCCGGGTTGCGCACCACACGATCACGGGATTTCGGGCGGACACCTCGGGCATGCATGGCACGTACGTTGGGTCCTTCATGCACTTGCGCCAAACGGTACTGCCCCTGCTCCACCAACCGCCGATGATCGATGCGCTCCGGGCGGCCCGCCTCCTCCAGGGCCGTGTTGGCATGACGCTCCCATAATTCCCGGATCATCTTGAGCGTGGTCGGTTGAGGCTTGCCCTTTGCTGACCGCTCTTTGAGTTCCTTGCTGCCTGCTGAAAACATTACGACGCGCTGCCGGTTGGAAATGTCCCGGTCACGCACCAACAGGTGACAATGAGGGTTGTTCCGGTCCTTGCCGTTGGCGTGGATGGCGGAGAACCAAGAAGCCCGCCCTTGGGTCAGAGCCTCGGCAAACCCCCAGATCAATGCGATCTGCTGCTGGCGGTTTAACTCGCGGGGCAAGGCGATGACCATTTTGTCGGCGACACGGGCATTGATGCGGTCGTCTTTTTCCTCCTTCCTCAACCATCGCATGGCAGCCACAGGCTGCTCGGGCATACGTTCTGCCATGTGGTGGCTGACCGCGCCCTTACGGGTGATGTAGCGGACATGGGCCGCCGCCGTGAACGGCAGCTTCTGCGTGGTCTTACCGACGGGCGTCAGCCGGAAACTGTAAATGGCCATGAGATATCCTCAGCGGCTGCGGTCTCGGGGGTCTGACGGGCGCGGCATGGCCACATCGGCCCCGGCCTGTTCCCGCATTTGCTCGGTCAGTGTCTTGGGTTCGGCGAGGAGAGGCTCCTCGTATGAGGAGCGATCAAATAGGTCCCGGGAAGCGTTGCTGAAGGCAATGTCCTTCTGAATGATCTTCGTGAGGGTTGCATCGTGCGCCTGGGCCCGCTGCTCGGCCCGCAATCGCCGACGCTCCAGCCACGACATCCGCTTCGGCCCCTGTTCACGTGCCGCAATGACTTGCTTGGAGCGTTCCAAGATCAGGCTGTCGCGGACGGCCCGGTACGTTGGCCAGGACATCGACCATGCCTCGCGGAGGATGCGGCGCTCATAGGACGACCATATCCAGGGCCGAGATTTTCTGAGGACATCTTTTGGGATGCCTTTTAGGATGTTCGGAATCCCGCCATGATGACGCAGACGAATCGAGAGTCCCGTTTTTGAGTCTTCAGTAATTTCCAGATGAAATGGCGTTTGGTCTTGTGGGTCCATGGGCAATAGCCTGTCGCTAAGTACCTCTAACCAGTTCGCAGGATTGTGCGCACGGGTTTGAGGCCAACAGGCCCAAACCCATAAGTGCGCCCTGAGCCTGCCGACGCTACCGTGATTTGGGGCCGACGGGCAAGGCCGGAGCCGCAACGCGAAAGCCAAACGCGCCAGCGTGGCGTGCGTGCGGCGCGGCAAGGAGAGATGAAGCCAGTGCCCCGAGCGGCGGCTGGCGGTCGTCCGTTCTCCCCCAGGGGGAGCGGATGACCCGAGGGGGTCCGGGGGAGGCTTGCGCGGCACCACCGCGCCCTCCCCCGCGCGAAAATGTATACGCGTTCTGTATCTGCAAGTGTGCGCGTCTCGCGGGAGGAGACTCCATGCCGTTTGCAGTCGCCTTGGTGATTATGGCGCTCGCCTATTGGTTCGCCGGGCGGAAAGAACGGCGCCACCGCCGCAAGACCAACCAGGACGAAATCAACGCCACCCTGACCACAGGACTACCTTCCACCCAGACGGCGCTCGGCCGGCGCGCCCGAGAGGTCGCCGACGCCCAGGCAGCCAAACTCGCCTCCCCTCCCCCCGTGCACGGCACGGCCCGCTGGGGCCGCGCCGAAGACGCGCCGGGTCTATTAAGTGGCAACCGGCTGCGCACGATCACGGGAAGCCGCAGCCTGCGTCTGGGCAACCTCATGGGAGATGACGGCGAGGATACCGGACTGGCAATCGAAGCCACCTACCCCGGTCATATCCTGACCGTGGCGGCGACCGGCCAGGGCAAAAGCGCGACCCAAATTGTCGAAAACTTGCTGACCTATACCGGCTCGGTCGTCGTCATCGATCCCAAGGGCGAACTGTATGATCTCACGGCGGCGCGCCGCCGCGACTTCGGCAAGGTGTTCCGGCTTGCGCCCTACGCGCAAGGAAAGCGAACACACCGACCACTATAACCCGCTCGACGAACTGGCCGACCCCCGCGAGCTTGGCAGCCGCGCCCGGCACTTGGCCGAGATGCTGATTGTGCGGCAGGGAGATAAAGGCGCGTCCAACGCCACGTTTTTCGAGAATGAGGCTGTCAACCTCTTGACCGCGATCCTGGTGTTCGTGGTCGAGAGTACCGAAGCTGCGTCCCTGCGCAGCGGCCGGACGCTGGCGCAGGTGCGCCGCATCTGCACCTTGCCGATGCTGGGCGGGCGTACGGAACGCGACCCGAAGGTCCGCGAGTACCTGGAAGACGTGTTCAAGACGATGGCGATGAGCAAAAACCCCTTGGTCCAGGGCCAAGGCCGGGCATTTGGCGGCTACGATCACAAACTGCTCGGGTCCTTCGTGTCCGAGATCAATTCCAACCTGGCGTTCTTCGACGGCCACCCTGGCTTTGCCGAGGTGACGGCAACAAGCGACTTTCGCTTTGCCGACCTCGCGCATGAGCCAACCACAGTCTATCTTACGGTGCCGCTCAAAAAGACCCACACCAGCTTCCGGTACCTGCGCGCCATGATCGGCATGGCGTTCGCAGCATTGGAAGAACAGCGCGAGACGCGGGACGCGTCGGTGCTGTTCATACTTGATGAGTTCGCAGCCCTGAGGGACATGGAGTTTATGCGCGATGCCGTCGCGCAAATGCGCTCCTCAGGCGCCTGGTTCTGGTTCTTCGTCCAGGATGTCGCCCAATTGAGCGGTGTCTACCGCGAATGGTCCAACGTCTTCCTGTCGCAAACCGACCATCAGGTGTTTTTCGGCGCGGTCAGTGACCCCCAGACCAAAAAGCACATCTCCACCAATCTTGGCGTCGGCACGTACGCGTACGTGGACGCAAATGTGACCTGGTCGCAGTCCGTCGGCGTCAGCGACGGCGAGAGCGACAACCCCACGCAAATCGGCGGCACATCGGGCGGGCGCAACGTCGGCCAGAGCGTCAACGTGAGTTCGCCGGTCATGCTCGCACCCAAACCCCTACTCACGCCGTTCGAGGTCGGCACGTTTCTGGCGGAGCGGCGGCCAGGCGAGACGCACCCGGCAACGAGTATTATTTTCTCGAAACAGGCGGGCGGCTATCCACTCAGGGCATGGCGCCAACATTGGGAGAGTGTGCGGGGCCTGACGGATCAACCATCAACGCAACAACCGCACGATATTCAAACCAAGGAACGAACAGCGGAGGCAGGATGAGCCAACAACATGCAATGCAGCCCCTGCCCGTAAAGTTCCGGACTGGGACCGCAAGGCGGTCGCAGCGCCGTATCTCAAGCAATTGCGCCAACAGGCGTCGTACGGCTCGTTCAACGAGGCATGGGTCGATAACATGCTCTCCGATTTGGCGGCCGAGTTGCGCGCCGTCTACGCTGAGCAAGATGCAGAACGCGCACTGGAAGGGCTGGAACGTGTGTTCGCCAACATCGATCGCGTTGCCGAGGATGCCCGAGCAGCAGCGCAGGTCTCAAAACACGATTTGGCGCGTGGGCAGGCCGCTGGGATCCGGCGCCGCTGGAAATCTGTGACACGATGGCGCTTCCTTGATCGATTTAAACTGGATGCACTTAAGGCCCGGGGCCGCGATACGTTGGAGACATTGCATGTGCGCACCGAACTGGCGGCGGCGGTTGGTGTATGAAAGGTTCAGAACATGCGGCAAGCATCGGCGCAACGCGCCGCTGAACGCACGGAGACGAGAAGTAAGCAGAATGAAGCCTTGCGCCTGGAGGCGATTGAGCGTGCCCGTCAGCGCGCCGAACAAGAAGCCGCCGACCAGGCGGCCAAAGCTGTTCCCGAGGTGGTGCCGGTTGCGCCGTCAGCAGAATCCGAAACGTCAACGGTCGCTCCCTCCAGAGCGCGCCGTCTCAACGGTGCCGCGATGCACAGCTCGACATTCCCGACATGGTTGATGCTCGTCGTGATGAGCTGGGTTTCGTTGCTGTGGGGCACACTCATTTCTCTGCCCTTCGGCGTCGGTTTTGGAATGCTGGCCACGTTCATGGGCGGTATGATTGCCGTGCCGATATGGGGAACGATGTTCGGGTTTTTCGGTATGAACAGCGCCCGCAACAGTACGCTCCACAGCGTTGGCTTCAAGCCTTTGCCAAATGACCATCCGCTTGCCAAATCCACTGCCGCGTTCGCGGCAGAACTCAACATGCCCGTTCCACAAATCGGTACCATGGACATGTTCAACGCCTTTGCCATGGGGCTCAGTCACAAAGACGCAACGGTGGCGATGGGCGCGCCACTTCTCAAAAAATTGTCGGACGAAGAGGCAGCAGCCGTGCTCGGCCATGAACTGGGCCACATCGTCAATGGTGACATGCGCAAAATGATGCTGATGCGCACATTTCAGAACGCCACTGTCTGGTACATGCTGAGCCAAGGGCTGAAGCAGTTCGTGCGCTGGGTCATCTGCTGGGCCAGCTGAGTTCGCAATTCTCAGCTCGTCGCGGCGCCGCGAATATTGGGCCGACGCCATCGGCGCGGCGCTGACGAGCAAAGAGGCGATGATTTCAGCGTTGCGCAAATTAGAGTCAGGCCCGGCTTTGTCGGGCGCTGAGAACACCCATGCCCGCTTCATGGTGCGCGGGCGGGCATATGGCCTTGCCTCGACGCACCCGAGCTTTGATGCGCGCATCGATGCCCTTGAACGCGAAACCTACCTGAAGCGCCTGCCGTGGACAGCGTGAAACACACGAAAAGACCCAGACAACGTCTGGGTCTTTCAGGGACAGTCAGGACTATTCAACCTGGTCGCGTGGTTCCTCCTGGCGGATGACGATGCGGCCGTTCACCGGCAGCGCGTTGAGCAGGAGGTCATGACCCTTGCCATCTTCATGCGGGAACAGGCGGCCGATGCGGGTCCAGTAGGATTTCTGGCCTTTGCGTCCGTCCTGCACGGCATAGGCGCTGAGGATGGTTTCAGGGGTTGTTGCGGGTTGCGTCATGGTCGTTACTTTCGTTTTGGTTTTCGGGCCACGCCTCTCGCGGCCCGTAGGGCATTGAGGTACGGCGCTCTAGGACACGACTGCCGGGCTGCAACCGCGATAGCGGCGGCGAAGATGGGCAGGGCCCCGTCTGCAGCCGGCCCTTGGCGGTCTTGGCCGCGCCGGGCACTCTGCCCGACGGATTAGCTGCGATGAGACGTGTGCTCCGAACCAAACACCAACGACGATGCAAACTGGCAAAATCCCCGGCCATCAGCGGAATTGCGAAGTCAGGACTGCAAAGGACAATGAAATCCGGCCCGCCCCCCTGCCCTGCAAAGAAGATGATGAGGATCCGCCGGCTCTCGCGCTATCTTGGCGGCGTGATTTGCAGGGGGAACCGGTGAACGATCCGGCGATGGTATTCCTGATCTCGACCGAGGCGGCTGACCTGCTGCGCATTTCGCGGCGCACGCTGGAACGCATGCGCGTTG
This sequence comes from uncultured Alphaproteobacteria bacterium, assembly GCA_963819605.1. Lineage (GTDB taxonomy): Bacteria > Pseudomonadota > Alphaproteobacteria > Rhizobiales > Hyphomicrobiaceae > Hyphomicrobium_B. The sequence goes on from CAWFWU010000018.1 coordinate 6,262, forward strand.
ATGGCACCGGCCCGCGCTACCTGAAAGTTGGCCCTGGCAAGCGCTCGCGGGTGCTGTATCGGCAGTCGGAGCTTCTGGCGTGGCTGGAGCGGCAGACGTATGGGTCAACGTCGGAATACAACCGGTGACAACTTAAGTCACCAGGCTTCACCAGAAGGCGCTAGAATGTGTTTTAGGAACCGGTCCTACCCACCCCCCGTGTACGAGTTCGATGGACATTTACTGTGCTTGGGATTTCGGGCTCTGGTCTCAACCATTCTTGGGCTGGTCGTGAATGTTTTTGGAAAGCCAAAAAATCCTGCCTAAATCGTCTTACCCATTTTTAAAACCTGCGCTGTTCTGAAATGGAAAGTGTTTAGAAAGAAATGTTCTGAAAGTGTTCTGTCTGTTCTGTTCTTATATAGAGACTACCGTTCCTACGCAGTTTGGTGACCGATCATGCGTAACACCGACTACCGGTCATGCGTGAACTCTGCAGGTTTTGCTACCGATCCTACGTGACTGCGCTACCGGCTATGCGTATGAGCCTTCAAAATTGGCTTCAGGCCTCGGTTGTCAATTAAGGTCGCGCTACCGATTATGCGTAGTGCACGTGCGGCTGTTTGAGACCGATTATGCGTGAATGAGTTGGCGCTCGGCATTGCGCCGAGATCTGCGGTTTCGCAGCAAACACGACTACCGATTATGCGCGCAGTCGGGTTCACTGACCGGGCTCAAGTCAAAATCACAGCAGAACGCAACTCAAAAGGCGCCAACACGACGGGTCTGCGCTACCGTTTATGCGCAAGAAAGGTGCATTATTTCTTGTACTTGGTCGGGATGGCCAACACCTCCGATGTGCCGGGGGAAACGATACAGCCAGTCTCGGTCAACTTGACGGGGAGCTTCGGGAAAACCTCCTTTATTTCTTTGATCTCGTTGGCGAAGTCGCGGCGGAAGTTATTTGCCCGCGCGTAACCAGTGCCCCACTGCTCGCGCAGGGCCTCCCACGAAATGTTCAGCGGCTTGGTGAGATTGTTAAGGCGGTAGCCGAGCCAGAACAGAAGATCGAGTTTGCGCGGGCTGTTGGCAAACACGCGCACTGCTTGGATGTTGACCGGTAACGCATGCTTGGTCAGCGTCGTGTAAAATTCCTGACTGAATGTCACTGTGGACGGCCACAGCATTTTTTGGTCGGCCGTGGTTGGGAACCAGACATCGATAGCGGAGAACGGCTGGGTGTTGACGGTTTTGGCGTGGGCTCCGTCCCACACGCCGATGCGCATACTGCACGCGGCCAACGCATTGATTTGTTGCTTGAATGAATTGAGCGTGCCGTTCTTCCCACCGGTCACGGCAAAGCCCATACCGCGAATGAAGCCTGAAAGACTGTCCTCGATTTCAACGACGGGCGAATTCTGACGAATGGCTTCGCTGCACGTATGCAGCAACAACAGTCGCGCACGTGATCCGTAGGGTAACGGCTGGTCCACCCATTGACCGTTGTCAGGCGAGATGAGTTTGCCAGCCGAGACCATCAAACTCATTTTGCCTTGCTTGCGCTCCCACTCGCGAACATGAAGCGGCTGCGCCGTGTAAGGCAGTGAACAAATGGCCAAAACGGAATGGATGTGACGCAGATTTTCGCGTGTGATAGCCCCTTGCTCTTCAATTTTGTAACGCAACTCAGCGCGACGGCGGGACCCAACTGGCAAGGCGCTGACCAAATTGCGGCGCTGTTGCTCGGCAACGCATTGCCGCAGAACGATGTCATGCACGATCGGACTGGTCCCCTCCAGCCGTTGCAACAGATCGGCGTCATGCACATCGGGTTCGGGGCGCCGCTGTGCGTCAAGCATGGGTGCCACCAATTGGCATCAATTCCACACCTGTGGACTTACACAGATGTGCAACTTCACAGGTGTGCATGTTAGCGAACACGGCGGCCATCCTCCTTGAGGTCTTCGGCGGCGACATAGAACCCAGCTTTTTGCAAGGCTTGCGTGATGACATAACGGTTGGTGGTTTGGGTTGCGTGGGCTTTGTCCCCGATAGCCCGCACCAGATAGTCTGGGAGTTCAACATGCAGCCGCCGGATTGGCGACGGCATAGCGGGTTCCGGGATCTTGGCTTTGCGGGTGCGTGACACCTGCGGAAGCGGCGTGACAACGGCTGGTACAGGACTTTCTCGACTTGCTCCCTCCCCTGCTTGGTCAGGAAACACAATATCGGGGACGTTGTTGGCTTTGGCGAATTTGTCGGCTGCGTCCAGTGCGCCGAAGTTGATCGTTTTAAACGAGGGCTTGGCCGTGCTCATGCGGCGGCTTTCTGTTGGTCAGCCTGCAACACGGCATAAACTTCGGCGACAAGGTGCTCGATTTCAGTAACGGCTTTGGCGATGGTCGGGCGTGAGCGGTCAGCAAAGTGCGGCGGCAATCCGGTCAAGAACGATTTAGGATAGGCCGCGCGCACATGCATCAGGGTTTCAAACCGTTGCAGGGCACTTTGGTCAATCTGAGCTAAGGTGTGAATCTGATAAGAGGCCAACAACGCCGGAACTTCATTGATCAGAATGCGGTGAACGATGGGTTTTCCTACGCTTTTGCCGAGCGTCAGCAATTGCTGCGAGAGCCGGTTGGCTTCGAGAATATCGGGTTCGTTGAGTTTCGCAGGGGTAATGGTCAGATGTGCGAAGGCCGCCAGCTGCAGCATGTGGCTGGTCAATGCGCCTGCCAGATCCACCAGCACATAGCCCTGGCGCTGATACCAAAGCTGTTTCAGAAATTCCTTGATATCGTCGGCGGGCCCTTGCTCGACAGTCAAGATTGGGAATGGCGCGTGCTGTTGCATTGGTCGAATACCAGCGCCAAATGGTTTGGGTCTGGTCGAAGTCGACAATGTGGACCGGATGACCATGCGCGGCCAGGGCACCGGCGAGAGATAAACACGAAGTCGATTTGCCGACGCCGCCTTTGGGTGATGCGAAGGCAATGAAGGTTGGACTATTAGGCTGGCTCATAGAGTGACGATGTAGTTTCGGATGGCGTTCGTCAACGCACCAAGCTCAAATCGGTGTGCAGTAAACTGAAGGGGGTGTTGCAAGTTGAACAGATGCACATCTGCGCAGGTGCAGAAGTGTGCAAACTTAGCGAGCCTGAATTCCGGCTAAAACGGGAGACGACCGCAAGTTCACATGTGGACGTGCAGTCCAATGCACCTATGCAGATGCGCATGAGCAAGTGTGCAGATGTGGGCTTGATGATGTGTTCCTGTGGACTTGCACATGTGTACATCGATGCGCGACGTCATAGAGGACCGACTAAAACTACTTGTTTTTCTCCGGATCAAAAATGATCGCGTCGATATCGCGCGCGCCATGAACGATGCGGATTACGGTAAGGTTGTGTTTATCCGTTCGGAAATAGGCGCAATACTTACCAAACACATGAAGGCGAAGCCCTGGTCTGATCCAATCGCGTGCCACGCCCGTGACACCAAGAAGAGCGATGCGATGAAGATCGGCGACAAGGTCAGCAACAAAGCGATCAGCGGCAACGTCGCTGTCGAGCGCAATATAGTCGTAGATATCGTCAAGATCGTCCTTGGCGGCGTCCGTAATTATGAGAGTTCGACTGTCGATGGCGGTGCCCCTCTGTCAATGCGGACAGTTTAGAGCATCTCGCGATTCGCAGGGAGTCACCTGACGCCGATTTAGGCGCGGCCCTTTTTGGCGGCGGTGCGGGCGCGACCACGGGCAACGGCATCGGCGGCAAAGGCTTTAGGATCGGTGACAGTGGTGGTGCGGCCAGCGGCAAGGTCCTGGTCGCCAGCGTCAATGAGGGTACGCAGCTCTTTGAGTTTCAATTCGTGTTCTTCCAGCATGCGCAATCCCGCTCGCACGACTTCGCTCTCATTGTTGAAGCGGCCATGTGAAACCTGCTCAGAAACGAATTTTTCAAAGTGATCGCCAAGGGCGATGGATTTGGGCATGGGGCTCTCCTTCAAGCCTCATATTATTAGATAATAACTATTGGTGCAAGTGGCGGTATCGGCGCACCGCGATCGAATTCCAACAGTCTGTTGGGCTGCGACGGTTGGCTGGACAGAGAGGGGTCAAACCAGACGGAGAGGGAATGAATCCTAAGCCTCGGTTCCGGTGTAATCTGAGAGCAGCCGAAAGGTGAACGGTAGCCTTGGGCCAAAACCTACCGTCCGACGACACGGACGATCTGATGTCATGTGTTTTCGGCGCACGCCATGTTGGTGATCAACACCGCGAAAGTCGCTGCAGTGCATCACGCCGGAGGCAGATTCCCGTGTCTGGCGACCGCTTTCGATCCCATCGCGTTATGTGAACATCGCCCGCGAAACCTGCGCGTTTGACCCGTTGCCGACGAGGTGCTGGTGCTCAACCCGTGTGTTGCAAAAATCGCAGTTGAGTGAGGTGCCCCGTCGTACTCCGCAGGGTTCACCTGCAAAATAACGTTCAAGCCAAATATCGGGTCCCCCCCGAGACCCTTTCGGTTCTCGTTTTCCCTGAGGGCCAAAACCTGCAGCGCGAAAACACAGCCGAACGGAGCCCATGATCTTCGGATAAATAGCGGGTCGGTCGTCGTCGCAGTGAAATCACTGCGGCGCAGCAAACCTAGGGTGAACTTCCACGACTGGGTATTCTTGCGACCCTATCGCGTTAATCCCACTGCGACCAACAGAGGTAACGGAGTACTTTTGCGCAACAACTGTGTTGCATCTGGCTTAGCAGATTGGTTCAATTCATGTTTGGTGCTGCTTCAATGCTGATTTCCATTCATTGTCGAAGGTCTTCTGGAACGCTGTGTCGTCTGTAAACTGACCTTCGCTATTGAATACAAATAGTCTTTCTGCTGCTGAGGCACCAAGAATTTTTTGCAGGCTGCGATGAGCTTCATCGGCATATTCTTCTTGGGCAATGAAAATTGTCTGCCGGGCCAGATTGCGTAGATTCAATTGATCCATCTCCCAAGCTGACCCCGTGCTGACTCGCGAAATATCCATCACCACAACATCGCAAGAATTCATAAGTAAATCAATGCAGCGCTTCCACCAGGCATCTGTCGTTCTGATATTAAATGCCTGCCCGCCAGAAATCAGACTTCTTAAACTACCCTTCCAGCGTGTGACGAGGAAGTATGCAAGGATAAAAAACGACCGCTCGTTCTTCACGTTTACGATTCTGAAAAGAGGGCCGAATAAAAGGACCGAATAATATAAGTACATTTCCCGCAATTTTTCCCAAAGCCTCCAAAAAAATGTTTGGCTTATAATTTTTGTCAGACAGCGTGTAGACTAAGCCCACGTTTCCAAGTCGGTTCTGGACAACCTTTTTAAGCACCTCCGTCATTTGATCTTGATTAAATGGTCTCAGCAGCAAGATTCGTAGCGAGCGGTTCATTCCCAGGTACGTTCCCAACATTACGAATGTCGGCAATAGCCACAAAGTAACAAACACCGCGCCGGCAGTGCCAACCGCTAGATAGACGAGTGCAGGACCAAGGCTGTCTCCGTATTCATACCTCAAGTTGAAAGGTGATTTTTGCAAAAAGGGAAATAGAAGAATGGATATGGGAAGAGCTGCTAGAAGGAACAGCGCTACAAAGCGGATAATCTTAACGAAAGTGCGGCGTTGAGAAATTTTGCGCTCGTAATCCGCTAATGAGATCGAGGGTAGCGCAGGGTGAAGGGTTGCTTTATCTGCCGGCGGCAACCATTCGGGATCTGGTTCAGCAGGAGACAGCCCCCGACGGACGGCCTCGGAGGCGGCGATTTTTGCGGATTGAGAAGTGTGTTCCGGCAGGTTCATTGCGCCCAAGAGATCTAAATCTGACAGGCTATTCGCACATTTCTGCAAGGATTTGGTCGAAGACCACGGCCAGACAAAGGTGCTACGCGCCCATCGCCGCAATCCGCCTTGTTCGACAAATCCGATGCGGCGCCATTCTCTACAAGAGATAAATCCGAATAATGCTGATGTGATTGCGACTATGGTTTCTGCTTTGCCGATGGGCGGACTCGAAAACACACTTAGCCAAACAGAGAAAAATGCAAATAGGCCGACTAGCGCGATAACGCCAAATGTTTTCCGCGAAAGAGATTGCCGGAGGATTGAAAACGGCGCCAACGCGATTAATGCGATGCCCAACGGCACCCTCGGGTCAATCCACCCAGTTTGCACAGAATCGGCCGCGCCCAGACCGGTAAAACCCAACCCAAGCATCAGGAAAACCCAGAACGGCATGTAGCTGCCCACTTTAGGGCGTGGAAAGTTTTCAGCAGATGTTTTATTGGCGGACAATCGTTTGACAGGAATATCCATGTTGTATCTCTCTCAACATTTCATTGCTTGGCAAGAGCTTCACTGCAGTATTACCAGCGGCGAATTTCGGACTATTCGTTGCTAATTGGCCCCTAACTGCTATCTCCTTCCTGACGTGTAGATCTTAGGCGGAGACTGCTGTGCTGGGCAAGCGTAGCTCTGGGTGTCGGGTCTCGACTAGATCACTAAATTCTTTCGGACGTGATCGGGGCGAAAGCGGTGACCGGTGATACGGGCAGCCGCACCCGTGGTGCGCGTCGGCGATCTCTGCGACGAAGATCATAGAAGCGACGGGCGTGGTATGCATACGGCGACCGTTCGTTCGCAATTGACATTGGCCTCTAATGGCCCTCGGCTGCCAATCGCTCCTCGCGAATAACCCTACACGATTGATGGACAAGCGGAAATTTGCAGCAGTCGTCGTTTGGTCAGATGCTTTTGGAGGCATTGCGGGCGTGGCTTCATCGCCCCGAGATCGACCTTCGTGACCCTCAACGAAGAACGCAACGAAACAGGTCTCGAAGGGCAACCGGACATTGGGACTCTATGACCTTTGCACACGTAGTTTCGCAACGCATCATGTACCGATCCGTTCGATCGCACTCGATGCAACACATGTTTTGAGCGCGGGCACTGAGTCCGGAGTGGGTCAGATTCGGAGATGCCCGCTGAGGAGAATGGCAGCAACCGTTTGAAACCGGACGCAAATCCTTAGTGGTCTTATGCAGTGGAGTTCTAGCCCCAGTCAGCTGTCTGCGCCGTGTCGCCTTTTTGAACATCTACAACCGCTCAATTCAAGCCAAGTTGGCGCGAATGGATTCGATTTTGGCATGGAAGCCGTTCGTTCGTGTCACGCCTAGAGCCGATCAAACGGACAGGGGCTTCAACCCTTAACGGCCATGGCGTCAGCAATCACATCCCCGATTTCTTGATTGAGCCGATGCAGCGGATCATTGGCAAGGTGCGCGTAGCGCGCCGTCGTCTGCGGCTGGGAATGGCCAAGGAGCGCACCAATCATCGGAAGCGACGCGCCCGTTGCCGCCGCCACACTTGCAAACGAATGCCGCAAGTCGTGGATGCGGACATCGTCAAGGCCTGCCAACTCTCGAAGATGGCGCCACGGCTTTTGCAAATTAACAAGGTGACTGCCATCGACGTTGCCCACAATGACAAAGGGATTGCCCTTAATGCGGGGTAGCTTGGCAAGCACGTCCAACGCTCGGTCACTGAGCCGAATGCTCTTTTGGCCTGTCTTGGAGTTTGGGAGTAACAACAGCCGCCGTTCAAAATCGACGTGCTTCCACTGGAGGGTCAGAATCTCGTTGAGGCGCGCCCCTGTCAAGATCAACAACCGAATGGCCGCCACGGCGTACAGGCTGGCGCTCTCGTTGATTTCTGCTTCGCGCAGGACATCACCCAGCCGGGCGAACTCCTCGCGGCTTAAAAACCGTTCCCGTTTGGTCATGCGGTATTTGGTGAGGCCACGGCATGGGTTGGTTTGCTCGGTGCGATAGCCCATGTCTTCACACCAGCGCATGAACTTCGACAACACCGCCAAAGCGAAATTGGCCCCCGACGGCGTTTTGGCCATCGACGCATGAAACCGCGCCATGTCGGCTTTGCGGATATCGGCCACAGAGTGGGAACCTAAGGCTGGACAGATATGAAGCGTCATCAGGCGTTGGTATTCATCCCGCGTGCGGGCTTTGAGCTTAAGGCCATGACTGGTCATAAATTGATCGGCCGCTTCGCGCACCGTCGGCTTGTCCCGTTGCTCCTGCCGTTGCAGTAGGGGATCGAAGCCCTCCGCCACGACCCCCATCAATCGCATCGCTTCCCGGCGTGCCAACTCCGGTGTCCACGGGGACCCGTGCGTACCGATCGTGAACCACCGTGAGGTGCCATTGAGACGCTTTTGGAGGAAGTACACAGGAGCACCTGACTGCCGGCGCACACCGAAGCCGGTTAGGTCGCTGTCGCGCAGCATCTCGCCCGGTCGCAGCTTATCCACGCTGGCTTTCGAGATGCGCGCATGGGTGATTTTGGGCATAACAAACACCAAAATATGGGGGCCTAGGTGCCGAGTTTGTGGTTTTTCTAGCAAACATTTAGCAAGCGGTTTGGCGCGAATCAACGAAAAAACATGACGGACAATGACGAATAAAGGATAGAAAAAATAGTAACTTATGGTATCTCTGTCGGTGTCTGCGTAGTGCTATACACAAACTACGAATCTGAGGGTCAGAGGTTCGAATCCTTTCGGGCGCGCCAATGTTTTCAAGGACTTAAGAAGAAACCGAATTTGGCCAAATGCGGCCCGTTGCGCACCGGGTACGCACCAAAGTGTGCGCTTGGGACTTGACCCGGCACACGGTCGGGGCTTCCGCCCGGAAAGCCCCGATCACGCGCGAACTCAAGCCGGATGCGCTTAAGGGACATTGCTTTTTTTCCAAGTCTTCAGTGCGACATCAGAACGGGAACGGTCATGTTCTTCAAAACATCACGCGTCGCTCCGCCTAGAAAGAATTCCCGCATACGCGAGTGACCGTAGGCGCCCATCACCAAGAGATCCGATCCATCCGCAACAACGCGCGCGAGTATGGCGTTTCCAGTGTGACGGTCTCTGTTCGTGACTGTCTCCACCTCCACATCAAGCCCGTGTCTCGCCAGGGTTGCGGCAACCTCAACGGCTGGGAAAATATTTGTCCCGTCGCTGTCCGTCGGCTCTCCAACCGTGATCAAGCGAATTTTCTTGGCGCGTTCGAGGAGTGGTAGGGCGTCGAACGCAGCACGGGTTGATTCTCGGCTGTCGTTCCATGCAACAGCAATGTCCCGGCCGTACTCCCGGGCAGCCCAGGTTGACGGAATGACTAGAACCGGCCGTCCGCTTTCGAGGGCGACGCGCTCAGCGATGTCTGTCAGCATGGGTGAATCTTTACCGTCAACCGCTTGGCTGACGATGACCAGTTCGGCTGCCCGGGACTGTTCGATGACGCCTTCTGCGATCGATGCGTAAGCCGTACGTGCATCTCCATGAACGCGCCACTCAGCGACAAAGGGCTCCCCGCTGGTCAGCCGGTCAAAAATTATCTTTACGCGCTCGGCTTGCGCCCTGTGCCCGGCGACTTGTGTTTCATAAAAATCGGCGCCCATGGGCATGATAACGTCACTCGGCATGAACAGGGGTGGCATGACGTAGAGCCCAACAACGTGCGCTTCCGTCGGCCGGGCGATGGCGGCGGCCGCCGCGATTAATTCAGCCACGCGAGGCTCTTGGTTGAGATTGACCAAAATTGTCTTGAAATTCATTGCGGGTACTCCTTGCTGCAACCTGAGAATTTCGCGATCCCTGGAGAAAAGTTGGGATTGGGCCTCAGATCGGGATGAGGTCTTCGATATGGCGCGCGATTTCGTGATTAGGAACCTTGGTCAGGTCCTTGGAAACCTCCGCGATGACAGCCGCCTTGACCGCTTCTGACAGGGCGCGCCGCAAGTCGCCGAGCGTGACCGGAGAGGCAACGACGACGAGTTTGTCGAATTCATGCTTATCGAGGCTCGCGTCCAAGACTTCTGCGAGCTCCTGGGCAAAGTCGCGCTTTAGCTCGCGGTGTGGGTCCGACTTAGGTTCAACGCTGTGGCGTGTCGCGCCGTGGGATTCGAAAACGCGCGATGGCTTGTCATCCAATAGTTCGCGATTGGGTCTATGTCCGGCGGACAACTCCAGCTTCTCAACCAGCTGCAAACTCTTGCCATGTCCCTCAGCAGCGACCAGCCGTGCGCGTGCGCCGTCGGCGATCAGTACCCATGTCTTATCGGCTTTCATTGGTAATGGCTCCATTCCATGAGCTTCCAAGGACAGCATGGATGGAGATGTAGCCGCTTGTCTTTGACCAGCATCAAAGGAAGCGCTTGTTCGTCCGCGGCGTTAGCCACCGGAGTTGGTTTGGATTATAGTCCGCGACTTCAGCCGCTAAATCGGCAGGCAAGTGTCAGAATAGCTCGCACCAGAGGTCAATCCATTGACAGACAACGAGCCAATTCAAGCCCACAGCATGCTCGAGGCAATCCTGCACTCAGCGGTGGGTGCCATCATCACGATCGATACCAAGGGGACAATCCAAACCGTCAACCCGGCGACGGTGCGATTGTTTGGATACACCGAAGCTCGAAATGACCGGGCAAAATGTCAAGATGCTGATGCCGGAGCCGCATCGGGCGCGCCATGACGGGTATTTGGCGCACCATATGGCAACGGGTGAACGCAAGATCATTGGCATCGGCCGTGATGTTGATGGTCGGCGCAAAGACGGATCGTTATTTCCAATGCATCTTTCGGTCAGCGCCTTCGAGGTTCAGGGTGCGCATTTTTTTGCTGGAATTGTGCATGACCTCAGTGCGCGAAGCAAGCTTGAGGTTGAAGTCAGCAGGCAGTCGGCGCTGTTCCAGGCCGTCTTCGATCATGTGCCGGAACCGCTCATCATCACCGACACCGAGCGCCGGATATTGCTCGTAAATCCTGCGGTAAAACATGTTTTCGGTTACAGCAGCGAAGAGCTTTACGGTCAAAGCACGGCTATTCTCTACGACGTGCCTTCTGACTTCGTTCGCGCGGGGCAGGCGTTCATGTACCTCGAAGGCGACGGCGAGCAGAAAACGGCGCCAATGTCGTTGCGCTTCCGCCGCAAAAATGGTGAAGCATTTCCCGGGCAGTTGGCCCGTGCAAGTATTCGAAATCCCGTTGGAGGCGCATCCGGCATACTCGGCATGATCCGCGATATCACGTTGGAACAGAAGCAAGAGGATGCACGCCTCAAGACCCAGCGGCTCGAAGCCATCGGTCAATTGACTGGCGGCGTCGCCCACGACTTCAACAATCTTCTGACGATCATCACAGGTAATCTAGAGCTTTTGGAGGACTATGTTTCTGATCCTCGCGGGGCCGATAACCTGAAGCGGGCACAGGGGGCCGCCGAGGCTGGGGCTCGTCTCACGAACCGCCTGCTGACCTTCGCCCGGCGTCGCCGGTTAGAGCCGCAGATCGTCGATCTCAATGACCAAGTTCGCGCGATGCTCGAACTTCTAACCCGTACGCTGGGAGAAAACATTCAACTGTCCACACGGCTTACCTACGACCTTTGGAAAGTACAAATTGATCAGAGCGAGATTGAAAATACAATTCTCAATCTCGCAATCAATGCGCGCGACGCTATGCCGAATGGCGGCAAACTCGTCATCGAGACGACGAACGTGACACTAGACGGAGGCGCCCCGTTTTCCGACGGCGCGGCTGCGCACGGCAACTACGTGCGGATGTCAGTGTCCGATACCGGAATGGGCATGTCAAAGGACGTACTGCGTAGAGCTTTCGAACCGTTTTTTACGACAAAACCCACGGGCCGCGGTACGGGCCTGGGTCTCAGTACAATCTACGGGTTTGTCAAACAGTCGAATGGCAACGTGATGATTTATAGCGAAGTGGGGCAAGGGACTACTGTCAATATTTATCTGCCTCAATACGCGACCGCTCACGAAACCAGCGAGGCCGTATTGGACAGAGTGCCTGCCCAAGCGAGCTCCGGCGAAACAATTCTCGTGGTCGAAGACAACCCGGATGTAAGGGCCGTTGCCGTGGCTCGTCTCAAACGTCTCGGCTACAAAGTTATGGAGGCGGAGACTGCGGCTGACGCCATCCGGCAGCTGAACAAGGCTTTGGAAATTGACGCGGTTTTCAGCGACGTCGTGATGCCCGGTGGTCAATCTGGTTTTGATCTTGCGCGCTGGCTTGCCAGCAATAAACCGAATCTCGCCTTGCTCCTCACCTCGGGCTTTTCGGAAGACGTCATGCCGGGGCCGGATTCCGATCACTTGCAGGTTCTGCGCAAACCCTATACGCAAAAGGAATTAGAGATAGAGTTGCGGCGCGCCATTATTGCCAAACAAACGAATCTCTGACGCCTATCCGCGGTGAACGTCCGTCGCAAAGACGTAGCCAACACCTCGTACCGTTTTGACATGCGTTGGGTGAGCCGGCTCCAGCTCTATTTTTCTTCGAAGCCTGACAATGAGAGCGTCAATTGAACGGTCCACGGGCGACCAATCATGACCCTTGAGCAGATCCATAATTTCATCGCGGGTCAGGACTCGTTGCGGCCGGCGTACAAAGAGTTCCAGAAGATTGAATTCACCCGTTGTAAGCTCACATTTTCCAACTTTGCCGTCTGACAGATCCCGGCTGGTGATATCCAGTGTCCAGCCCCCAAAACGAAAGCGCTCGTGCTTTGCCGGTTTTGCAGGTGGCCTATCCACTGGTTCGTGCCGCCTCAGCACAGCGCGCACGCGTGCGACGACCTCGCGCAAGTTGAACGGCTTGCTCACGTAGTCATCAGCACCAAGCTCAAGTCCAACGACGCGATCAATGGCGTCACCTTTGCCTGTGACCATGATGATCGGGATATCGGAATGGGCGCGAATTTTGCGAGCAAGCATCAAGCCGTCATCGGCGCCAAGCGACAAGTCCAGTGTGATGAGGTTTATCCCGCCCCGGTCAAGCCGGGACTCCGTCGTGGCCGCGTCGTTGGCTTCCGAGACCGCGTACCCTTCGCGCTCCAAAGCGGTGCGCAACAGGTGCCGGATCTCAGCGTCATCGTCTACGACCAGAATTTCGGTTGGCACTTTTGACGTTCCAAGAAAATTAAAATTGTTACAATCTATTACATATCATCACGTGACAATCATCCGAAGAATACATGGGTGCGCTTTTGTGCCAATCATGAAAGCCGATCCTTAACGGAAGGCTGGTGCAACGAAGGATGAATTCAATGTTTTACACCCTCTCCGTCGAGCGCAGCCCAGCACTTGATCACCAATATCGGCAATCTCTCGACGTCCCCGCCATAAGTTCGGAAGGTTGGGGCAACACGGACCGCTTAGACCGCGCCAGCGTCAGGTGTTTTCAGAGCAAGGAGCACATCTTTTGTGAAGGTGATCCAAGGACACACGTCTTTCAGATCCAAGTTGGTGTCGTGATGATTTACCAAATGCTGAATGATGGGCGCCGGCAAATTGTTGATTTTGCTTATCCTGGAGACTTCATTGGTCTCGGTACAACCAATGAACACTTATTCAGTGCCGAAGCAACGTCATCAACAAAAGTTCGTTGTTTCGGCGCTTCGGCGCTGGAAGAGTCAGCTCGTAACAATTCGAGCCTCGCACTCCAGCTGTATAAAGCGGTATCTATCGAGCTCTCCGCTGCCCGGGCGTTGCTGGTTGCGATTGGCCAACGTAGTGCTATCGAACGCGTTGCAACATTTTTGCTCATGCTCCACGGACGCACTTTGCGCGAGATTGGCGGTGACGGAGTTGTGCATCTGCCCATGCGACGTGCCGACATCGGTGATTTTCTGGGTCTGACGATTGAAACGGTTAGCCGCACCATCACCAAGCTTCGGCTTATGCGCGTGATCGAGGTCTCGCATGGCACTAGCATCCGGATATTGAACCGTGACCGGCTCGCCGGTCTTTCGGAACAGCAGTCTTGTCACTAGACGATATTTCGTCTTGGTGGCGCGCTCCCCCCCGTGGGTGACCACCATAAAGTCGGCCGGATATGTGCTCTTCCCCCTCCGAGCCATTTCCGCCGGCTCCGTCTTGACATGCCGCAAAGACACTGTGGCCAAGGCAATCCAGACTATTTTTCTGCATTATCGCCGGACGCGCGGCGGGAGAAACGATGCGTAGGCAATGCGCGCAGCCACAAAACCGGGTTCCGTTCTTGTTGCCCTTTCGAGTGTCCCGCGGGGCGTGTGGTTGCTGGGCTTTGTCTCAATGCTCATGGATATCTCCTCGGAGATCGTCCACGCGTTGCTGCCGGTTTATCTCGTCACTGTGATGGGCGCCCCGACGCTTGTCGTCGGGCTTATCGAGGGCTTGTCTGAAGCCAGCGTCGCCTTGGCAAAGGTTCTGTCAGGCATTTTGAGTGACCAGATCGGTTAGCGCCGCCCGCTGGTCGTACTTGGGTAGGGCCTTGCGGCTCTGTCAAAGCCGCATTTGCGCTGGCATTGAGTTTAAACTGGATTAGTGCGGCATGCATCGTCGACCGGGTGGGCAAAGGCATTCGTGGCGCCCCCCGGGATGCTTTAATTGCGGACCTGAGCCCAAATTCATTACGCGGCGCAAGTTTTGGTCTGCGCCAGGCGTTGGACACGATTGGCGCTGTGATTGGGCCACTGTTAGCGCTCTTGGGTATGTGGGTGACTGCCAACAACTTTCAGATGGTCTTTTGGCTGGCGGTTTTGCCTGGATTTCTGTCATTCGCACTCGCGACTGTAGCGGCGCCCGAGCCCGAACGTACGCCGGCAAACGTGCAGCGTCATATTGTGTTGAAACTCGATGTGCTGAGCACGCTCGGCCGGCGCTTTTGGCTGGTCATTGCCATCGCCGCAATTTTTACTTTAGCCCGCTTCAGCGAAGCATTCTTGATCCTGCGCGCTCAATCGATCGGTCTTTCTGTGGCTTACGTTCCGCTTGTGCTCGTGGTGATGAACATTACTTATGCGGCCGCTGCTTACCCGGCGGGCGCATTGTCCGATTCAAAGGATCGCTTCATACTATTATCTTGGTCGCTCGTGCCGTTGATTGCTGCCGACATATTGTTGGCGACATCAACTGGATTGGGAACCGTTTTAGCTGGAGTCGCACTTTGGGGTCTCCCCCTGGCGCTGAGCCAAGGCCTGCTGTCAGCGCTTGTTGCCGATACGGCGCCAGAGAGCCTCAGGGGCACAGCATTTGGCATCTTCAGTTTTGTGACTGGATTTGCGCTGTTGGCAGCAAGTCTGATTGCTGGTGCAGTGTGGGATGCAGCTGGGCCCAGTGCCACTCTTGCGGCGGGCGCCGGTATCGCATGCCTTGCGCTGGGCGGACTATATTTTGCCAGATCGAGAGATGGGGTGATGTCTCGAAACTAACTCTCAAGTTCCCTGCGATACTTATCGCCATTTTATCCGCGCCGCAGGGTTGACCCCGGTCAACGACGGTCAACATCGGTCGCGACAGAGTGAACCCTGATTCACGCGGCTTGGGAGTAGGCGCTTATGAGACTACAAACTCTGCTGACCTTAACGGTATTCGCAGGCGTTCTGGCTACATTGCCGTCAGTACCGTCAAGTGCCGAACAAGACGCGTCGAAGACAAATGCCGCGCCGTCTGAGAACCGAAAGTCAGCGTCGGATGTCGCCGGCAAGGCAGAATACCAGCAATATTGCGCACTTTGTCATGGCGTCGATGGTCGAGGTATGGGCCCCCTAACGGACGATGATGCAATGAAGAAAAGCGCTGCTGACATCACGCAGCTTGCGAAGCGCAATGGTGGTGTTTTCGCGTTTAGCAAAGTCGCAGACACGATCCGGGACGGGGGTTCCATTGTAGGGCATTCGCAATCACGCATGATGGCTTGGGGAAAAGTATTTAGCGTCGAGAGTGATCCGGTCCGGGCGAAGGCAATCATTTTTGACGTCACACGGTACGTGGAAGGATTACAGGAGCGCTAGTTTGCACTCACCGAACGTTACGCAATTGGTGAGATTGATCGTGAGGACTATCTTTGGCACCGGCAAGACATCATAGCAGCTTAAGGTATGAGTTTTTACATGGCGAAATCGCTGGCCCTACCGTTCGATGCGGTGGTTACAAAGACTAACGCGGCCCTGTCAGCAGAAGGCTTTGGGATCCTGACCGAGACTGATGTCAGCGAAACGTTGAAAAAGAAGCTGGACATCAACTGGAAACCATACCGCATCCTCGGCGCGTGCAACCCGCCGCTCGCGCATCAGGCGCTGCAGGCTGACGACAAGATTGGTACGATGTTGCCGTACAACGTTATCGTTCACGACCTTGGCAACGGGCAAACAGAGGCTGCGGCGGTCGATCCAATCGACACCATGGTTCACATTGGCAATCCGGAATTGACGCAACTCGCCAAGACGGTGCGGGGGAAGCTGAGCTCGGTCTTGAATAGGCTCTAGTTCAGTGTGACCTTTAAAACTGTTCTATCGCACAGTCCGTGACGCTGGCGTGCCAGCAGCGGGATCAAGAATGTTCGGGGTATTCTGGCTTGGTGTGTTGCTCCACTGGCGCGTGCAACGGTGGCGCAGACTTGTCGGAACGGAGGGTTTCCAGATACGCGACAACGTCCGCTATTTCGCTGGTTGAGAGGTGAATATCCGGCATTGGCGGATGAGGTTGGATGAGTACGTTCATGATGTGCTGGCCCGTTTGGCCGGGCTTATTTGCAATTCCCGGAAACGTCGGGACGCCGGCGGGCACAGTCGTGGTGGTGCTGTTGTCGATCAGGTGACAGCCATTGCAAAACCTTTTGGCCAACGCGTAGCCATTCTCCGGGGACGGTCCAGAAAGTTTGTCAGCACCAGAAACGGCGGATGCGGCTGTTACGAAAGAGGCAGTAACGAAGACTGCCACGGTATAGCGATTGGATCGATATCGTTCCGTGTTGAACATTTGAACGCGACCCCATGTTTTTCTGCAAGCACCGGGTTTATTATTGCCGAGTTACCGGTTCGGTGGATTGCGGGAGATCAAGAAGGGATAGGGTGACGCAAGAATGTCGGGGAAGTGTACAGATTATATTAGCTGGCAGGGCCAATCATTTATGTGCGGAGAGTTACGGCGAGCCTGGGCCTCGCGCCCAGGCGATTGGGTCAATCTGTGCAACCCATGATATGGACCCTGAATGCCACCTTGCTAACCTCTGATTTTATCAGTTAAGAGCTTGTCGAGTTTCGCTGCATTCAGGCAATAGCACGCCATTCCAATAGTCGCGTCGCCGCAGCTGAGATCACGCATGCAACGGCGTCAACTTGGGCATGCGCTGCATGTCGGTTGGAGCTTTTGTAAGGACTCGATTTGCGCCATGGCCACAAAGCAGGGATCAAGGCCTTGTTAGAAGCGCTTGAAATTGTGCAGAAGAGACAGACGGATTCGAGGCCACTCTCGACCAGATTGCAATCCGAAGTCAGTTTTTCGTTTACCGTGGGCTGCACAGCAATGTGATCGCCGGCCAAGCGCCAGAGGTAGTCAATGCAGCGAAGACCGCAATAGCCACGCCGGCTACGGCCTGGGCCGTCTGCGAGTTCCGGATCTGACTGAGCTTCGAAACACTAAGTGCGGCCGCAACGACTGCCGGTACCGTGCCGAGCCCGAATCCTGCCATCCACGAGACGCCGCCAAATGCAGAACCAGTTAGCGCAGCAGTGAAGAGTGCGGCATAGACCATCGGGCAGGGCGTCATACCCCACGTTATTCCAAGGGCATAGGGCATGATCCGCGGGTGGCGCCGGACTGGCGCAAGGAGGCGATCCATCGATGCGGGCAAACTGAATAAGCCGGCTGGCAAGGCGACGCTCGGGACGAGTCCGGCCATCGATAACCCCATCCACATGAGAATGGCAGCACTCGACCATTGCAACGCCCTAAATGACCCGGAGGTCGCGGTTGGATTGACTGTCAACGCAGCAACACTGGCGATGATCCCGCCACCGATCGCGTAGCAGAAAATGCGTCCCGCTTGCAGCTTCATAAGCATCGCCAGGCGTTCGGACGGGTTGTGAGGGTTGAGGATGAAGAGACTGCCCGAAGCTATGCATCCGCACATACAGGCACAATGTAGCGATCCTGCAAAACCAAGGGCTAGCCCACCCGAGAAAGTTGACAAGAAACTGCTCATTGTCGTGGACTTTCTCGATCTTCGGCTTGTGGATCGTCAGCAAGCGCGCGCCACGATGCACCGTCAAGATCATCATATTGGCCCGTGTTGAGCGACCAGAGGAAGGCTGCGAGGCCGAGTCCGCCAAGTCCGAGAGCGGCAGGAATGAGCCATGCGAGTGCGGTCATGCCTTGAGCTCCATTCTTTTGGTCTTGAGGCGAATGGCGTTGGCCGTGACAGTGATCGAAGAGGCCGACATGGCGAGCGCGGCGATAAGGGGCGTCACCAGCCCTGCCATGGCGAGGGGGACGAATACGACGTTGTACATCACGGCAAGCGCAAAATTCTGCAGGGAAAGCGCGCGCGACGCTTTCGCGACGGCGAGCAACTCAAAGATGGGCTGTAAACGCGCGCCTTGGAAAATGGCATCGGCTGCGGTTTGACTGATATCGGCCGCCGACGCGGGAGAGACCGATGCGTGGGCGGCGGCGAGCGCGGGTGCGTCGTTCAGACCATCACCCACCATCAAGACTTTGTGGCCGGCGGCTTTCAACGCTTCAAGTCTGGCGAACTTCTGGTCGGGGCGTTGTCCGGCAAACCAAGTCGCGACGCCGGCGGCCTTGGCCATCGTCTTCACCGGTGCTGCGCTGTCGCCTGATAGGATCTCTACTACAAATCCTGACCGCTCAAGAGCTGCAACAACTTCCGCACTGTCGTCGCGGAGCGCATCGGCAAACCGGAACTCTGTCGTGGAGCCAATGGCAGACTTGAACCACAGCGTGCCGTCACTCGATTCCAATGCCGTTTGGCTGCACCATCTCGCGGACCCGAGCCGCTCCTCACCACTTGAAGTCTGGCGGGACAGTCCAAAGCCCATTGTTTCACTGACGCCGGAACCAGCATTCACTGTCAGCCCTCTATCCCGTGCCGCCGCGACAATTGCGCGAGAATAGGGATGACGGCTCGTGACGGCTAGCTCCGCTGCCGCCCCAAGATCGCTGGCCGAAATCAAAGCTCCGTTGACAAGTTTCGGTTCGCCGACCGTCAATGTGCCGGTCTTGTCGAGCACAACGGTATCCACTTCGGCCAGCCGTTCCAAGCCGTCGGCGGACTTGAGGATGATGCCTTTGCCGAACAAGCGGCTGGCCGCCGCAACCTGCACGGCTGGCACGGCGAGCGCTAGTGCACACGGGCAAGTGACGATAAGTACCGCGATCGCGGCCGTCAGGGCCTCCTGCCAGCCGTTACCTGTAAGCATCCAACCAATGAACGTCGCGAGTCCGAGGATATGTACCGCGGGCGCATAGAGCCGCGCCGCGCGGTCTGCCAGCCGTACATACTTTCCACGGCCCTGTTCGGCGGTAAGCATCAGCCGGGCGATATCGGAGAGCAGCGAGCTGTCTTCGCGCTTCGTCGCCCGGATTACGATTGGATTCGACAGGTTTATCGTACCGGCAAATACCTCGTTCCCTGGAACGACGCGCTTAGGCAACGACTCGCCGGAAATTAGGCTTTGGTCGATATCGCTCGAACCGCTTGCGACAATGCCATCGACAGCCAACCGCTCACCGGCGGCAGTGAGAATGCGCATGCCAGGCTCGATTTCCCTGATTGGTACTCGCTTTAAAGCCCCGGCATCATCAAAAACCGAACAAGATGATGCCTTGAGCCCTAAAAGATTCGTTGCCGCACCCGACGCACGGGCGCGCATTTGCTGATCGAGCAGGCGTCCGACGAGCAAGAATGCCAACAGTGTCACCGCCGCGTCGAAATAAACCTGCTCGCTTGCCCGCGCTGTTTGATAGACGCTCATTAGTGTTGCGAGGCAAACACCGAGTGAAATCGGCACGTCCATGTTGAGACGGCGTGCCTTCAGCGCTTGTACAGCCGAACGGAAAAACGGTTGACCCGAATAGGCGACAGCCGGCAATGCGATCAGAGCCGAGAGCCAGTGGAAAAGCGTTTGCACAGACTTGTCCATGTCTGCGCCGGCACCTGACCAGACCGACACCGAAAGCAGCATTATGTTCATGGCGGCAAAGCCTGCGACACCAAGGCGCTTGAGCAAATCGCGGTCGCCGTCGAATGCGAGGATGCGGCTGTCTGACATCAGTTCAGCGGCTTGGTATCCAGTCTTGGCGAGCGCCTCGATCAGGGCTTCCGCAGAGGTGGCACCGGGTTGAACTTCGACAATTGCACGCCGGCTCGAGAGGTTTACTCGAGCACTAACGACACCCTGAACGTGGTGAAGTTCGGTTTCAACCGACCGAATGCAAGCCCCGCAATGCATGCCGTCTATCGCGAGGGTGATTGTCTCGCACTCTTGGCGGGTTAGCGTGGGCTCACGACGCGCCATCGAAGGGATGGCACTAGTTAAGGCTTGAGCCATATGCGCCTCCTGGCACGATAGACTATGTCTTGAGTGGCCGCGTTTGGGTCAAAGACCTCAAGGTTTGCGACGTAACCGCCAAGCTTGTGGAGCGGAAGCATAGCTTCGTATCGTCCGGGCTCCGTTTCGGTCAAAATTGCAAGGACGTCATCGCGATCGGATGCGGCTCGGCCGACTTTGACAGTGGCAATGAGCCCCTTCAAAGCGTTGCCATCGCGGTCGCTCAGGATGGCGACAAGTGTGCCTTCACTGGCATCAATTGAAATGTCGCTTTTCCAGCCTAGGGCTGTCTGCCGCTCATCGGCTGAGATCCGTTCGTTATACTTTAGGCCTTTGCGATAAGGTTCGACTGCAACGATGCCGGTATTTGTCGATAAAGCGAGCGACAGAAATACGCCATTTACGGCAACGATCACGGCGAAGAATCCCAGGATCGCTATAAGCACTGTGCGTCCCGTCAGCGGCCTGGCGGTCCCATAGGTGATCATGATTACGGCCTCCGGAAAGCGGTTGAGTGCCGCACGGACTGGCCGGTTTTTCTGTCGCTCACAATGAGAAAAAACGGTTGAGAGTGTGGTGCGAGCGCTTTGAGGGACGCCGCTGGAACCGCAACAAATATTCGCAATTCTCTGAGGACGTCGGTCGAAACGCTGATCTCAGGGTTGGTGACGGCTTCATGACCAGCGACTGTGAAGTGCGCATCTTTCAAACCTTCCAGCTTGATCTCAAACGCGTGCGGTTCATGCAGCTTGTTCAAGATCTTCAAGGTGTAGCCGTTGCGAATGCCGCCGTCTGATAACTTTACGAACAGTGGATTGCGATCGGGCAAGACGTTAACTTCGAGCGTCGTGCGCGCACTCAGGGCCACAAACATGACCAAACTCACCAGTGAGATTAGTCCCGCGTAAAGCATCGTGCGCGGCCGCATGAGTTTGGGGCTTGCCGTGGCACCCTTCGGCTCGGCTTCAAGGCTGGCAATCGTTGCGTATCCAATGAGATTCTGAGGCCTTCCGATGCGGGTCATGATGTCGTTGCAGGCATCGATGCACAGTGCGCATTGGATACATTCGAGTTGGGCGCCGTCGCGAATATCGATGCTCACTGGACAAACGGCGATGCAAGCTTTGCAGTCAATGCAGTCGCCGTTGCCGGCAATGCGTTCTGACTTGCGCGAGTGTCCGCGCGGTTCCCCGCGCCAGTCGCGGTACGAGACGAGGAATGAATCCTTATCGATCATGGCGCCTTGAATGCGCGGCCACGGGCACATATAGATGCAGACCTGTTCGCGGGCGATGCCACCGAGAAGGTAGGTTGTGAACGTGAATATGACGATGAACGCGTAGGCAACCGCAGGCGCGGTACCTGTGAGGAGCTGGCGAGCGAGCGCCGGCGCGTCGGCGAAATAGAAGACAAAGGCGCCGCCTGTCGCTAACCCGATCAAGAGCCAGCTAATGTGTGTGATCGTCTTCTTCGCTATCTTCACCGGCCCCCACGGCTCCTTGTCGAGACGGATGCGGGCGTTGCGGTCGCCTTGCCAGAAGCGCTCGACGGCGATCATGAGGTCGGTCCAAACGGTCTGCGGGCAAAAATAGCCGCACCAGACCCGTCCGGCGAGCGAGGTGACGAGAAATAGGATCAGCGCGGCAAGGACCAGCAGCCCGGTGACAAAATAGAATTCCTGTGGCCAAATCTCGAGACCGAACATAAAGAAGCGCTCGTGCTCCATGTCTAGCAGGACGGCTTGGTTGGGAAGGTCTGGGCCGCGGTTCCAGCGTATCCAGGGAACCGCGTAGTAGATCCCCAGTGTGACCGCCATCAGGGTCCACTTCAAACGCCGGTACGTGCCGTGGACAAGCTTGGGATGAACCTTCTGCCGGGGAGCATAGAGCGTGCTTTCTTCGCGCCGGTTCAACGCGATGACGTCGTGCAGCTCGCCGTCTTGGCGGATGTAATCGCGATAATCCACGCGGGCGTCCATACCGGTCTCGTTCTCGGTCACTTGCCGCCACCAAGCGAATGAATATAGACGGCGAGCATCTTGATCGTCGCGGGATCGAGGCGGCTCTCCCAACTCGGCATTACTCCGCCGCGACCGGTCGCAACACTCTGTGTGACGTCAGACTTGCCGCTGCCGTAGAGCCAGATGCCGTCGGTGAGATTAGGTGTACCGAGTTCCTGATTGCCAGTGCCTTTTTCGCCGTGACAGGCCGCGCATTGTTCGGCAAATATCTTTGCGCCGCCCTCAGCGGAGACATTGTCTTTCGACTGACCAGAGAGCGACAGCACAAATTCTGCTGTATCATTGATCTGGGCGGCGTTTAAGATCTTGTCGACGCCGAACTTGGGCATCTGAGTGTTTCGGGTATCCTTATGATCGGAGCGAATGCCGACTTTAATTGACATGTGAATATCGTCGATCTTCCCGCCCCAGAGCCAATCATCGTCGTTGAGATTGGGATAAGCGGGAAAACCTTGCGCTCCGCGGCCGTGGCAGCCGCTGCAATGGCTTGCAAACAAGGCCGCTCCTCCGGCTCTAGAGAAACTTAATAGGTCCGGTTGTTTTGAAATTTCGGCCAGTGGTGTCGATCCGATGGCCGACAAAAACTTCGATTGTTCCATCTTAGTTTCGAATAGCGCCTCGGCAACTTGGGCACGCTCGCTGTAGCCCAGCGTGCCCTTGGTGTAGGAGTTGAGTAGGGGCCAAGCGGGATATGCGATCTGATAGCCTAATGCCCATAGGATGCAGACGTAGAACGTGTAGAGCCACCACTTCGGTAACGGCTCGTTGAGTTCTTGGAGGTCGTCGTCCCAAACGTGACCGGTGGTCTCAGTGCCCGTCACGTCGTCGATCTCACGAGGTTTTCTCATGTCCTATCCCTCGTTGTTGTAGTGCTCTTGTCGTGTTCCAAAGCGGCGCGTGCGGCAATTTCAAATTTGGTGCGGTTTCCCGGCCAAAACACGTATCCGATCACGGCGATGAAAAGCGCAATGAAGAGAAGGAGTGAGGTGACCTGGCTCACCGTTGCGACTGTGTCGTAGGTCATGATCGCTCCCCTATCTTAAGTTCGGGCCAGAGGCATCGAAGCTCGCAAAATCGACGAGTGTGCCGAGCATCTGTAAGTAGGCCACCATGGCGTCGAGTTCTGTGATCTTGTCCGATGCGGAATCGAACTTGCCGATCTTGGCCTTGGGGTAACGGGCCAACAGTGCCCCCATGTCTTTGCTGTCCGGATTGACCTGGGCTTCGACATCCGCTTTGGCTTTGGCAATCATGTCGTCGCTGTAGGGAACGCCTACGACTTTCAGGGTCTTTAGATTTTCCGAAATCTGGCTGTAGTCGAGAACCGTCTCTGACAACCACGGATAACCCGGCATGATGCTCTCAGGCACGACCGCGCGCGGGTTGATCATGTGCTCGACATGCCATTGATCAGAGTACTTGCCGCCGACGCGCGCAAGATCAGGTCCTGTTCGCTTGGATCCCCATTGGAATGGATGATCGTACATGCTCTCAGCGGCAAGGCTGTAATGCCCGTAGCGCTCGACTTCGTCTTTGAGCGTGCGGATCATCTGGCTGTGGCAATTGTAGCAACCTTCGCGGATGTAGATGTCGCGGCCCGCGAGTTCGAGTGGTGAGTAGGGTCGCATACCCTTCACTTTTTCGATCGTCGAGTCGATCCAGAAGAGGGGTGCGATCTGAACGATGCCGCCGATCGAGACGACGATCAGAGCGCCGACCAACAAGAGGAGGGAATTTTTTTCAAAGACTTCGTGTTTCATGAAGCGCTCCTCTATTCTGCCGCTTGGAGGCGCAGCGCCGGAGCCGCAGCCACACGTGGTTGATCTTTGGCGTCGAGTGGTTCGTCACCTCTGACTGTGCGCCAGACGTTGTAGGTCATGATCAAGGAGCCGATGACGAACAACGCGCCGCCTGTGGCGCGGATGATGTAGTAGGGGTGCATCGCCTCGACGCTCTCGACGAACGAGTATGTGAGGAATCCAAGCTTGTCGTAGGCGCGCCACATCAAGCCTTGCATGATGCCAGATACCCACATCGACGTGATGTAAAGCAGGATGCCGATGGTCGAGATCCAGAAATGCCACTCGACCAGTTTGATTGAGTAGAGCGCCTTACGGTTCCACAGCCACGGAACCAGGCAGTAGATGGCACCGAACGACACCATTGCCACCCAGCCGAGTGCGCCGGAATGCACGTGGCCGATTGTCCAGTCGGTGTAGTGCGAGAGCGCATTGACCGTTTTGATGCTCATCAGCGGCCCTTCGAACGTCGACATGCCGTAGAAGGCGACCGACACGACGAGAAAGCGGACGACTGGATCGGTCCTGAGCTTGTCCCAGGCGCCTGACAGCGTCATCAGCCCGTTGATCATGCCGCCCCACGACGGCATCCACAGCATGATTGAGAATGTCATGCCGAGTGTCTGCGCCCAATCTGGCAGCGCCGTGTAATGCAGGTGGTGCGGCCCGGCCCAGATGTAAAGAAAGATCAGCGTCCAGAAATGAACGATGGACAACCGGTATGAGTACACCGGGCGTTCGACGCGCTTTGGGATGAAATAGTACATAATGCCGAGGAAGCCGGCGGTCAGGAAAAAGCCGACTGCATTGTGCCCATACCACCACTGCGTCATGGCGTCCTGGACGCCGGCGTATATGACGTAACTCTTCGATCCCCAAATTGAGACAGGCACAGCGAGATTGTTGATAACGTGCAGCATCGCGACCGTGACGATGAAAGCTAGGTAGAACCAGTTCGCGACGTAAATGTGCGGTTCCCGCCGCTTCCAAAGCGTGCCGAGGAACACAACCAAGTATGCCACCCAAACGATGGTGAGCCAAATGTCCACATACCACTCGGGCTCGGCGTACTCTTTACTTTCGGTGACACCAAGGAGATAGCCGGTGCCAGCAAGGACGATGAAGATGTTGTAGCCGAAGACGACAAACCAAGGGGCCCACCGGCCGGGCAACCGCGCATGGCATGTACGTTGGACGACCCAGAAAGACGTCGCGATCAAAACGTTCCCACCAAACGCGAATATGACGGCTGACGTATGCAAGGGCCGCAGGCGGCCAAAACTCGTCCACGGCAAGTCGAGATTGAGAACGGGGAACGCAAGCTGCCAAGCCAGGATATCGCCGATCAGGAATCCAGCCACGCCCCACACGACCGAAGCTATGACGGAAAAACGGACCGGCCCGTCCATATAGAAGTCGTCGTTGGCGCTTGCTTTCTGCTCCGCGCCAAACAGTTGTGACAACACGAAGTATCCGGCGAAGGCCGCGGCGCCAGCGAACACCCAGCCATGAAACGACATCGCCGGAT
This sequence comes from uncultured Alphaproteobacteria bacterium, assembly GCA_963819605.1. Taxonomy (GTDB): domain Bacteria; phylum Pseudomonadota; class Alphaproteobacteria; order Rhizobiales; family Hyphomicrobiaceae; genus Hyphomicrobium_B. The sequence goes on from CAWFWU010000018.1 coordinate 32,045, forward strand.
CGGGCGAGCCAAACGCCCATGTGACCCCGACTAGAAAACAGAGACCTGCCGCCATGACGGCAAGTGAGTCAAACATTGCTGTGCGTTCGACAGATGTTTCGGTCATGTGCGAGCCCCCGCTTCCGGCATGCTGTGGCCTGTAAGGCTGTGTGAATGGAATTCAGCCGCGAAATTGGGGAAATTCTCTAGGAGTTCGGCGCACCACTCATTGACCCGGATCAAAGTGGGACGCGGCCGCAATGCTCCCACGAAAAAAGCGGTGCGTTTTCATGGGTTGAACAGATCCTGGAGAAAAATCGCAGAACGACCGGGCGTCTGACGGCCGGACCACGTCCGAATAGTCAATCGTGACATCGCCGGAATTCCACCAGCCCAAAAATACACGGGGTAAACGAGCCCGCCGTTCAGGGCGCTGGGCTCTCATCGTAGAGGCAGTGCAAATTGAAATTCACATTAGCTGAGGTCGCGGCCGGCCTGAAGCGTTGATCAGCTAAACTATTCCCCAAGAGTCATGATGTAGGCAATGACGTCGTCTCGCTTATCAGGGGGGACTGAAAGATCGGGCATATCGGTGTGCGAACTCATGAGCCACGCCAAAATTTCGCGCTTCGTCACAAGTTTCGAGCGCACGACTACCTCGAATGGCGGAGCCTTGATATTGGGCGAAACGCTCTGGCTGGCCTGAACAGCATGACACTCTGAACAAACGTCTTTCGCATAGGCAAGGCCCCTAACCGGATCGCCCGGTTCAGCGGCGAATGCGACCCGGCACGAAAGCACGAGAACCGAAAATGTGAGCTTTCCCAAAATGCGCATAGCTAGCCTCAAGGCGTTCGTCGTGGAGTGGAATCGAAATGCCGGCTTAAAATAGCCGATCCGCCCAAGATCAGGCTGGACGCGCCAAAACGTTTGCCGATGTTAATGGTAGACCTGAACTGCCCATTAGACATTGATCCGCATCAACGGGGATGAGGTGCGAAAGCGGTTGATGTCCCGCGACGGATCTGAGACCCAAATTTGATGATAAATGATGCAGGGTAGCAGTGCGTCAGAGTTGGCCGTTTTTACTAAGGCCGGTGATCAGCCTTCCCGCTGGACACGAACTCTGTGAGAAGCCAAACGGCCTGACGAAAGCTCGTCAGAAATCTCTGATTATTGAGGTGGAGTAACGATGAACCTTTTCAAAAGCCTAAGAGCAACGGCTTCAAGCCATTGATGCTGATCAAGGCGCGTCTTCGTGAAAGGCCATCCGCTGCCAAATTAGATGGACTTGAAGATTTTTGATGAGCATCAGGAAGTTGTCATGAAGGTCAAGGACGCATTGCACAAGAAAGCCGAGTGGGTTGGTCCAGATACTTCTGTTGCAGAAGTTGCGAAAAAGATGAAGGATTTGGATATTGGTTCGATACCGGTCGGTGAGAATGGCCGGCTTATAGGCAAGCTGAGTGTAGGCGATGTCTCGCATGCGACTCCGCATGAACTGACCGGCGAACTGATGGCTGCGGTCTCGTGGCATCACGGGTGAGGTCGTAGCTGCTAGCCAAGGCTGCGGGGATATTTGAATGTATAACCATATTCTAATTGCATCCGACGGTTCGGATTTGGCCGGGAAGGCTGTCGCGCACGGGTTAGACCTCGCGAAGACTGTGAACGCCAAGGTGACGGTGGTGACCGTCAGTGAACCTATGTGGAGTGCGATGCCTGGTGAAATGGCCATCGCGTTTCCGTCTGAAGACTATGAAAAGGCAACGCGAGCCGTGGCAGAGGCGACCCTCTCTCCGATTTCTGAGGCCGCTGCGAAGAAGGGCGTGAACTGCGCAGTACTGCATATGAGAGAGCAGTTTCCCGCCGACGGAATTATTGCCGCTGCAAAGGACAATGGATGCGACCTTATTGTGATGGCATCCCATGGCCGTCGCGGCCTCGCAAAGCTTATTCTCGGCAGTGAGGCTATAAAGGTTGTCAGCTCCAGTACAATTCCGGTCCTGATATACCGCTCGTGCTGACGGCTTTGGAACTTGACGCCGGACGGCCGCAACGTCGCTCACCTCAAAATGGCATCGATGCTGCCAGACTACTGAGGTGGCTGCCGGCGCTAAATCTCGGCCGCTTTTTACCAGTGGACATCTGTTTTATCTTCAGATCAGGCCGCAGTACATGGTTGATCTGGGCAACGACGCGTCGCACCTACGGCCTCAAACTTCAATTGGGGCGATTAGTTTGCCCGCACTTTGCAGCCAGGTCATTATGTGGACCATAACCAGAACGGTCTCTACTTATGACCGAGTACCGGTGGGGGCATGTCAGTTGGAAGTTCGGTTCCTTTCGGGCGCGCCAATTTTCTCGAGCATTTTCGACATGAAAAAAGCGAGGCGTTGAGCCTCGCTTTCAATGCCTGTTTAGTATTGCCACGCGCGCCGGATTTTGCCCGGCCCGCGTGGATTAAAAAAACTACATCTCGCCCTTCGCCATCAAATCGCGGATCGTTGCGGCCTGACGCAGCGCCAGAGAAACGATCGTCAGCGTCGGATTTTCGGCGGCACCCGTGGTGAACTGACTGCCGTCCGAAACAAACAAGTTCTTGATGTCGTGAGTTTGACCAAACTTGTTGACGACGCCGTCCTTCGCGTTCGCACTCATACGGTTGGTGCCCATATTGTGCGTCGAAGGATAGGGCGGTGTTGGGAACGTGCGTGTCGCGCCGACGGCTTCGTATACGGCCGCGCCTTGCTTGTAGGCGTGGTTGCGCATGGCGATGTCGTTGGGGTGATCGTCGAAGTGAACGTTCGGGGTTGGCATCCCGTACTTGTCCTTCTTCTCTTTATTGACTGTGATGCGGTTCTTTTCTTGCGGCATGTCTTCGCCGACGATCCACATGCCTGCCATATTGTTGAAGCCGTCCATACCGGCTGCAAAGTCACGGCCCCATCCACCCGGATCAAGGAAGGCTGCCATGAACGGCAGGCCGATTGACAGGGTTTCGAGTTCGTAACCGCCCGCGAAGCCACGCTTGGTGTCATGACGGGCTTCGTCTGAGATGATGCCGGCCATGGTCGTGCCGCGCCACATCTTTACGGGTTTTTCGAAAATTCCGTAAACCGACCCTGTGGTGTGGCGCATATAGTTTTTACCGACCATGCCTGACGAATTGGCGAGGCCGTCTTTGAACATGTTGGACGCCGAGTTCAAAAGCAGACGCGGGCTTTCGATCGAGTTACCAGCAACGCAGACAGCGCGAGCCTTCTGCTTCTGCTCTTTGCCATCCTTGTCGAAGTAGACGACGCCCGTCACCTTGCCCTTGTCGTCGTGCTCGATGCGCGCGACATGGCAGTTCGGACGGACTTCAAGTTTGCCGGTCTTTTCGCCTTTTGGAATTTCGGCGTAAAGCGTCGACCACTTTGCGCCCGATTTGCAGCCCTGGAAGCAGAAACCAATCTGCTGGCAAGCGCCGCGGCCATCGCGGGGTGCTGAGTTAATCGACATGCGGCCCGTGTGGCATTGTTTGTAACCGAGCTTGTCAGCGCCGGCCTTCAAGACTTTAAAGTTGTTGTTGCCGGGCAAGCCTTCAATACCGTTGGTGCGCGTGGTGCCCATGCGGTCTTCCGCTTTGGCGTACCAAGGCTCCATTTCCTTGCTGTCAATCGGCCAGTCGAGCAAATTCGCGCCCGCGATTTCGCCGTACGTCGTCTTGGCTTTCCATTCATGATCCTGGAAGCGCAGCGATGCGCCCGCCCAGTGAATAGTCGATCCACCAACAGATTTGACGATCCAGGCCGGAAGGCCGGCAAAGTCTTTGGCAACGCGCCAGTTGCCTGATGTTGAGCGTTCGTCGAGCCAGGCCAGCTGACCGAAGCTTGGCCATTCGTCGTTGACGAAATCTTCGATCGAGTGACGTGCGCCCGCTTCGAGAATAACGGTATCGACGCCGAGAATTGCAAGTTCAGAACCGACTGTGCCGCCACCGGCACCCGAGCCGATAACTACAACCACTGAACCGTCGTCATTTTTATAAGGTGCCGGCATTGGCATTCCTCCAGAATTAGTGTGCTTTTTGCTTTAGGGCTCTTAGAGCCAATCGATGTCGTCAAAGCCGCGCTTGATGTAGCCGCCCTTGGAAGCTGACTCGCCCTCGTACCCGAAGACCGGCCAGACATCTTTTTGATTGTAGAGCGAAACGACAAGGTCTCCGCGCACGGCCTGGAAGAATCCGTCCTTTTCAATTCCGCGAAGCAGCGCGACGCGCTGGTGTTCCCAACCGACGTCGGCATAGCCGACCCCGTGAGCCGCCTTGGCGGCTGCGTCGAGAGCGGCAACGCCGTCCTCAAGCTGCTTTTTCAGCGGTGCGCCTTCGGTCGCTTTGTCGTCCATGCCTTTGACGGCCGCGGCGTAGTATTTGTCGGCGAGACGATCATGGGGGTAGATATCGCGCGACATCTTGATGAGCGTGCGAACCAACTCCGGCTTCAAGTTTTTGGCTTCCAGTGCCCAAGACTCTGTGGGGCACATGACAGCAGTACTGGTGACGACGAGCGCCGCCGCTCCTGTCGTTTGAAGGAACGACCGGCGGTCGACCTTCGGCGTTTTATCAATCAAGTTCATTGCCGTTTCCTCCTACTTTTTTGTTGTCGTGCAGTTGTCCGGCGTCTCGTCTGCCAACACTGACACGTTACGTGTGCGCGAAGCGTGTTTGTCCTGAAGTTATTTCTTTTCCGGGGCTGCTGCACCTCCGGCTAAGCTCTTGAGATATGCGACGATGAGTTTGCGTTTTGCTGCGTCCGGCTGTGCATAAGGCATACTCGAACCAGGAATGAACTCTGCAGCATTTGTAATCCACTTGTCGAGAGTCTCGTCATTCCACACCAAGCCACCGGCACCAGCTTTCTTGAGTGCTTCGGTGAAGGTTGCGAATTCCGCGAGCGTGCCAGCCGTACGGCCGAATACTGCCTGTAGGTTTGGGCCTTGCCGGACTTCAGCACTTTGTTCGACCGTGTGACAGACGCCGCAACTATTCATGAACTGTTTGGACGCTGCAGCCATATCAACGGCGTCATCCGCGTGTGCGGAGTTAAATACGGTCATGAAACTCAGCGCTGCGACGGCCAGCGTCGGTCCTAACGTGGCCAAGTGCCTGATCTTCAACGCCCCCTCCATACGAAAAATGCGCCTCAAGTACGCTATGGGGCGTTGTCTCCAGAAGGGTAGTATTTCGGTACTACATCGCTGAAATGAGCAGCGTAGCAATGCGCAGCTCTTGCAGAGCGAATGCCGTTACTCGGCTGCTTCGAGACCACCGGCTACCAACATCCGCGGCTTTTCGCGGAGCAAAACCTTTGCATCGGGACGACCGCGAATCTCGGACACATATGTCAGACACGCGCAGCGCAACAGCGATGTGAAATTGTGGGTGTCACCTGAGAGCAAGAGCACTTCGTCGTGCAACTCGGTGAGAAAACGGCCAAGGGGCAACTTCCTCTCGGCAGCGATTTCTTCGAGTATGTCCCAGAAAGCCGCTTCGAGCTTGATGCTGGTAGCATGACCACCAAGGCGCACGGAGCGGGTTTGGTAAGCAAACGACTGAGCCGGCTGGCTGGAAAGTATCCGGCACATAGGTATTGGTACCTCCAAATAGGAATTACGCACAATATATACGACGGAAAAAGGATCGCAATTCAACTTTTTAGGGGTTTCAAGAAACGAGAGTAGCTTTTCCAGAGCGGGTGGAGATTCAGGTTTTTTACGAGCCGAAGATATTGCGACGCAGCAATGCCCGCAAAAACGCAGGGGCGCTAGGCTCATCGCGGATAAAGCGGTCACACACAACAACAGCATTAACCGAAACAAAGAGAATAGGGGACCGAACACACGCATCGAGGCGTGGCTTAGGTGCAAGCCAGAGGGAAAAAAACACGGCCGCGCTTCGGATCAGGCTCATAAAGCCTGAGGAGCGCGGCCGCGATGGGTGTCCTGGATACGCGAAACTTCATTCCAGGTGTCCTTGGATACTTAAGCCGAAAAAGATTGCCACAAAGCAAACGAAAGCAACGCATGCGGCCCATTATGTCTTTGGCGGCGCGAGCAGCCAGGCCATGATGGGTACTGAAACCGGGTGCGGCAACAGCCGGAGCGCGCCAAACGACAAGTGATTAAATATTCCGGGTATTATGACGCGCTGCCCCAAACGGAAGCTCCTGTAGGTGATGCGCGCCACCGTTTCTGGCGATTGAGCAGGGAGTATCGAGCGATAGCGTGCGCGATCGGCCCCCATGTCCGTATGAAAGGGCGTGTTGACGGGACCGGGCAATAAAGCGGCAAGTCGCACGCCTTCGCCTGAAGTTTCCGCAGCTACGGCTTCCGTCAGCGATATGACATAGGCTTTACTTGCATAGTAAGCGGCTTGATAGGGACCTGGCACCACGCCACCAAGTGACGCAACATTGATAATTCCGCCGCGGCGGCGTGCGCGCATCCCCGGCAGAACATGACGCATCAATCGTGTCAGGGAGCTGATATTGAGACCAATCAAGGCGTCGATATCGGCGGGTTGCATGTGCTCGAAGGTTCCTGACAGCCCCGTCCCGGCATTATTTATCAAGACATCAATGTAAAAACCCTGCGCGGCAAGCGTCACTTCTATGCTGCGAGCGGCATTGCTGGTCGTAATATCCATCTCAATCTCAATGACGCGCTGATGCGTTTTTTCAGAAATCAGCTTTGCAGCTGCAGCAAGCCCTTCTCTGTTCCGGGCGGCAATGGCCACATCGTTCCCAGCTTCTGCAAAGCGCATGGCCAGTGCTGCGCCTATGCCGCGCGAGCCGCCGGTGACAACAACGATCGGCTTGAGATGAGCGACCGCGGCGCGGGCTTGTTCGACCGCTTTCTGATCAAAGGATTTACGGCCGATCCAAAGGTCGGCAAGGCGGGTCGCCGCCGGCATGTAAGGAACTCGCGAGGTTGCGCCGGTGTCAGGCAGCGTGACGTGCGTGATACGCGCCGCGCGTAGCCGGACCGGCCATTGCTGGTTGCGAAGCATGCCACAGGTCGTACTGCTTCTGAAGAGCAAGCCAATAGTGCGTGCTGAAGTTGAATGCAGTGGCGAGTAATTCTGCAAGGTCGATGGTAATGTCGCGCTTTTCCGCCACTAGTTCGTCTGCCAAGGAACGGCTGACACCGAGTGCGCGCGCAAGGCCGGCGGTCGAAAGCCTGAAGTGCGGAAGGATATCCTCGCGTAGAATTTCGCCCGGATGAAGGGGCGCGCAATCGCCGCGTTGGTCGCTTGTTTTGTATGGGAGCCGTATTGTGGTGTCGATATTCATCGGTGGCATGCGCTTTAAAGGTCCAATTTGCGGTCAAGCCGAACGCTGGCCGACACCCGTTAACAAGACCCTAACGCACGCGTTATTTCGGGGCGCTCCGGTGTTGAAATCGGGGTTTTCGTCTGAACTGATGTTCAGGCTGGCGCTTGTTGGCCACACCTTGCGGGCTTTGAAGCGAACCCGCATCTCCACCTTTATCGGCGTTTGCGGTTCACGCGATGGCAAAAAAGGTATGGCGCCTCCGAGGGAAAGGCCGCTGATCAGCGAGAATTTAGCCCGGATATTTTGCCGAATTAGCCTGACTTACCGTCCTGGAGAGTATGACAATACTGTCATTTAGAGGCCTCGCGTCATTGCCCCCCGGAGCCTTGAACGCTGGAACTAACTCAAAAACCTCACGATTAATCGATCAAGTATTTCGTGGCTGGAGCTGGGGCATGATAGCTCTTTTTGTCATGTTCGGATATATTGCAACAAATGAAGCTCATAGTCATCGAAGACGATCACAAAACAGCGGCCTTAATGAGTAAGGGGCTTACAGCTGAAGGCTTTTGCGTCGACGTCTGTCTCAACGGCGAAGAAGGTCTCGAACTCGCTTCGGCCTCGCCGCCCGACGCCATTATCCTAGACGTGATGTTACCCAAGCTCGATGGGTGGGCAGTCCTAACGCGGCTTCGCGAGCGAGGCTTGAATACGCCGGTGCTGATGTTGACGGCGCGCGACGCAGTCGAACACCGTGTCAAGGGGTTGACCCTCGGCGCAGATGACTACATCACCAAGCCGTTTGCATTTTCTGAGCTTCTTGCACGCATCCGGTGCGTACTCCGCCGGACCAGGAATACCGCTACGGAAGAACTCAAGTTTGCCGATTTGGCCATGGACCAGAAACGGCATCGCGTCACGCGCTCAGGACAACAGATCGATCTGTCAAGCAAGGAGTTCGCGTTGCTTCAACTTCTGTTGGAGCATCAGGGTGAGGTGCTCACGCGTGCCTTTATTGCCGACCGCATTTGGGGAATGATGTACGAATTCGACAGCAATGTCGTGGACGTCAACATTCGGCGCCTTCGAACCAAGGTGGATGATCCGCATGTTCAAAAGATCATTCAGACTGTTAGAGGTCGAGGCTATGTCATACGCTGATCTAAAGGATCAGGGCGCACTGGTAGAGTCTGGAAAGTTTAAGGCTCTTAGCGCTGAACCCGGCCAATCCTTGGCAAAGCGCTTGATTGCAATTTTTTTTACGACTGCCTTTTTTCTGGTATTGGCTGCGAGCATCATACTCTATTGGGGTACGGTGAAGACGTTGCAGTTTGCTGACGACCAAGTCGTCGATAAGCGGGCCGGAACGGTCATAGACATCCTGCAGGCACCCGAACTTAACGATGGGCTGTTGGCCCACGAGGTCAACGAGGATAATCAGGGTCCGCGCCAAATATTCATCCGGGTTATATCGGAATTCGAACCGATCCATGTCGAGACGACCGGCATGAGTGCGCTGCTTGCACCCGCACTTTTTCCAGTTGCTGAAAGCGGCAGCGGACTCGATTCGGCCCGGGACACGGTCAGAATGACAGATGGCCGAAGTTACCGGGTTGCCAGCTACAACGTGCCAATAACCGCTAAGCCTGAGCTCGCCAATGCAACCCTTCAAGTCGCAACCGATACCACGCTGGATCAGGGTTCGATGAAAGTGTTCCAAAACATCTTACTTTGGGTAATCGGTGCGGCACTTCCGTTGTGTGCGCTAGCCTCGTGGTACGTCGTGTCGCAAGCCATGAAACCTTTGGCGCGCATAACGGCTGCTGCACAGAGAATTGATGGCGGCACACTCGATCAGCGCATTGTATTGACAAACCTGCCCGCCGAACTCCACGAACTGGCTTTGCATTTCAACTCGATGCTTTCGCGGCTTGAGCTCACCTGGTCCGACCTCAAGCACTATGCCGACACGATTGCCCACGAAATGCGCACACCACTCAATCGAATGAGGCTAGAGTGCGAACTTGCGCTTAACAATGCCGAGACAATCGGTGATTTCCGCGAGGTCATGGGATCAGCGGTGGGCGAATGCGAGAGGCTCACCCGGCTGCTGCAAGGCCTGCTTTTTCTAGCGCGGGTGGACAGCAATCAGGCCTCGATTGCGCCTAAACAAATTGCGCTTGAGCCACTTCTCATCTCCATCGGTGACTACTTCGACGCTGAGACTAGCGAGGCCGGTCTCAGTCTCGTTGTGAATTGCGATCCCAAACTCGAAATTGCAGCGGATCGCGACCTCTTGCAGCAAGCCGTTACTAATCTCATTTCTAATGCCATTTCTCACACCCCGCGCGGTGGTAGCATCATTGTGCGGGCAAAAGGCAACGATAACGAAGCGGCTCTTAGCGTCGAAGACACTGGGGTTGGCATTGAGGCCGAAGTTCAACCGCGTATCTTCGACCGGTTTTATCGTGCGACAAAGCCGGCGCGAAATGAAAATTCGACGACGCGGCTGGGTCTAGGCCTTTCGATTGTGAAAGGTATTGCCGAGTTGCACGGGGGTTGGGTTTCTTTGGAAAGTACCCAAGGAAAAGGGACAAGTGTCACGATGCACTTGCCCATAACGGTGAAGTCTCGCCGGTCATCTCAAGCGGAACCGGGCCATGCCCCTGGTGGGAACGTTGCTTCCCAAAGAGGCGCGTTGCTTTCATAGCGAACGACCGGAGCATGTTGCGCTCCGGCCGCGCCTGTTTGCCTATTGCTCAAATATGAACTGCCCCGTGGTGACAGTGCTGTTCGAATGGAAGCGCGCCATCAAGGTGAGTTCGGATGCTTGGACTCCGGACTGGGCTCCAGATTCTTGGAATTCCCACACAGTAAAATCATTTCCGTCTGTGTCGTTGATGACGAGTACGGCGTCATTATTGGTAATGCCAGCGATGACCGTGAACTCTGCATTAAAGGCATTCGCTACTTGCGTTGCATCTAGCAGGTTGGCGTTTGAGACGCCTTGGTCGGCAGAACCATTAAGATAGAGTGCCTCGACCGAATCCAGCGATATCAATTTGCAATTGGGCTGAGGCGTTTCCACTGGCAAACTGCAGGCTGTTGTTGTTGTTGAAGGCATCGTCGAATCTCGTGTTCAGGCTTGCCGAAAGGCTCATCACGTCGCGCTGGCCGCTCGTTCCAGTGCTGCGGAAGTCGAAGACTTCGTCGCCGTAGTCGCCTGTTGCGGTCAATCTCACCACATCCCGATTGGTGTCAACCGGATTACCGAGGTCAATTCGGTCGGCACCTGCGCCGCCGATGATGACATCGGCACCGGTGCCGCCTCTGATATGATCGTCGCCTGCACCGCCGAGCAACGTATCTGCGCCGCCGCCGCCGTTTATTACGTCATTGCCGCCGCGGCCTTCGATCCGGTTACCACTCGACGTTCCCGTGATCGTATTGACACCATTACTGCCGATGACATTCTCAATGCCGCTGAGTGTATCCGTGCCCGTATCGGCGCTGCTCGCCGTGCCGTTGACGAGATTGACCGTTGCGTCGGCAGCCGTTCCTGACAGATCGTAGGTGTCGGTTCCAGCACCGCCAATGTAGGAATCGTTTCCATCTCCGGCGGTCGCGACGATCCGGTCGTTATTATCGCCTCCATTCACAATGTCGTTTCCAAGGCCGCCCGTCAGAACGTCATTGCCATCGAGACCTAAGATGATGTCATTTCCTGACGTGCCGACCCGTGTATTGTTGCCGCCATTGGCCGTGATGACTGCTGTCTCAGACGAGACCACGACTTTCTGCCCGCCGACATCCGTATAAGACTGCGTCAGCCGGACGGTGGTGTTTTCCTGATTCGTCAAAGCTGCGTTGGTGGCGCCATTGATATTGACCCAGTTGACTCCTTGTAGGCGCTGCCATTGATAGCCGCCTGTTATCGCGCCGGTTGCATTCGTTACCGAAACGAGATCCGGATCAATGAGAGTACTCGAACCCGTCAATGTGGCCCGTTCGCCGCCATTCGTGATCGTGTACCCCGAGATGATTGGGGCTCCGATCGGCGCCTCATCAACGTTGGCAATGTTGAGTGTTATTTCGATCGTGTCCGAGAATGTTCCGTCGCTAACTGTTGCCGTCAGGACTTGTTGCGTTTGACCGGCAATTGCGAGGGCTTCGTAATTGGGCGCCGATGCGAGTGTGATATTACCAGCGTTGTCGATCTGGAAGAGGCCTGCAGTTCCGCCGCTGAGCGACCACTGAAGCGTCTGTGGGTACAGCGGGTCGAATGGATCGGTGGCATTAATGTCGTTGACGGTAATCTGAAGTACCTGCGTGTTGGCTGCCGTGTTTTCGTTGATGGCCGCGAGCGTCACAGGGGCGCCGCCGTTCGTTGAGATAACCGGTGGCACATTGAACACCGATAGACCGTCGAAGGTCCCATCTGCGAATGTGAAGTTCTCAACGCCAGTCACGAGATCGGTGCCGTCCGTCGGAATGAGCGCACCATTGACATCCACGGCGAGAGGATCCCGGTTGTCGCTCACCAAGAAGGCGGTGACCGATTCCAACCCAACGGTGAGCGTGACTACCTCGACCGTGTAGTCTGCGCGATTGCCAGAGAACCTGGCGACGTCGCCGGTGCCGTCCTCTCCGCCGTCGCCCAACTTCACGTCCTTGAACATGCGCGAGCGCAGCATTTCCGTGAAGTGCAGGTCGAATATGTCGGTGCCGAGAGTGGCGTTGCCGAGCAGGCCGTCACCGAGCGAGCCTGTCGCCCGGTTCGAGGCGCCGGTGTAGGCGTCTTCTGTATTGTTATCGTAACCGGTGCCACCAGTCCCGGTCGCCATCGCTTCCGCGAGCCAAGCCGTGCTGCCGAGCACCAAGTTGCCGTTGTCGGCGCCCGCGTACTGACCGATGAGCGTATCCAGCCGGATCGAGCCGCCGATTATAACGTCGTTACCGCCGCGGCCGGTGAAGGTATCGTCGCCCGAACCGCCGATCAGCCAATTGCTTCCGCCGAAGAGGTTTGGCTGTTCCGCAGGATTGAGAACGTCGGAGCCGATAAAGGTATCGTTGTTCTGGCTGCCGATCACACCTTCCATTTGGAACCAAGCCGGGAACGGCGTGGTGCCGTCGATCGCGGCCAACGGATTGAATTGCGTGTCCATGTCGGCAACGATACCGGGCGCACCGCCAACATAATCGCTGAAGTCGATCAGGTCGAAGCCGGTGTTTGTATAGCCGTCGTCGCCGATGACTTCGTCCGGGCCGCCATTGATGGCCTGGGACGGGGTGCCCGGGCGCAGAATGTCGTCGCCCGTGCCACCCTGAATGAGATCCTGGTCGATACCGCCGACCATGTAGTCGTCGCCTTCCTCGCCATAGAGCAGATCGCCCGAGGCCCCGGTGTCGATGTAGTCGTTGCCATCGCCGCCATGAGTGAATGCATCGGTATTGCCCATTTCGGGGTTGGTGAGGCCATCGCCGTAGATGATGTCATCGCCGGAGCCGCCCGACAGCTTGTCGATGCCTTCGCCGCCGATGATCAGGTCATTGCCGAGACCGCCGACAAGCTGGTCAAAGCCGCCGACCTCCGCGCCCGAGCCGCGACCATAGATGATGTCTTTGCCGCCACCGCCGTCGGCAAGGTCGGGACCTTCGCCGGTGTCGATCATGTCGTGGCCTTCACCGCCGTAGAGGCGGTCCACGCCGCCGTCGCCGAAGAGGAAGTCGTTGCCACCCTCGCCATAGAGGGTGTCGTCACCGGCGCGGCCGTGGATGTAGTCGGCGTTGTCGGTCGCCACGATCACTTCGTGCGAGTCGGCACCCGATGTCGGCGTGCCTTCCACTGTGTGAACCTGCGTGGGATCGAGCTCCGGCCGCACGTCTCGGATGTAGGAGTTCGTGACATCCGGGCGGATGAAGTCAGAGCCGATGACGGAGATCGTGGTGCCGTTGAGCGCCGTACTGGCCCCGCCATCGGTAAAGATACCGAGCGTCGGGTTGGCCGCGAGCGTGTCCATGTAGAAGTGGTTGCCTAAATCGTCGCCGGTGCCGGTAAACGTTCCGTCCGCAGCGCGGCCGAACTCATAGTACTTGTCGGCATACGCAAAGATCGAACCGTTCAGATGTTCGAGGCCGGTATTGCGCTCGACGATGTCCTTGAACTGGCCGTTGTTGACCTCTTCATGGAGGTTGGTGCCGAACAGGCGATAGAGGTAGTAGAAGCGGTCGCCGTCCATGAGGCTTTGGATCTGCGCCACGAACACGGCGTCGAATGTTTCGCCGAGAAGACCGCCCGGCACGTGCGCTTCGGCGAGGCCGCCGATCCACGAGTCGATGTGGTTGAAGCCGTCGCGGGCCGTGTTGAGTTCAATATTTACAGTTGTGTTGTTGAGCATGAAGGCCAGCGCATCGGCTGCCGAGTAGCCAAGCGCATCCGCATCGCCATCGGCAAGCGTACCATCATAGAGACCCATGATGGCGCCGGCTTTGGCAACATCGCCGCCGAAGGAATAAGCGGCGATGAAATTCACCAGCGATTCGGGATGGATCATGTTCTTCCCGTAATCATCCCAGCTCGTATAACGGGCGAGGCTTATGCCTTCGCGGAAGTCGTTGAGGGTCGGGATGCCGAGGTCGCGGCCGCGGGCAATATTGATTGCTGCCAGATCAAGCGGCAGATCGAGCAGACCTTGGGTCAAGGCCGGCGTTATGAACTCATCGACTTCATTCATTTGCTGGCGCGCGAGCCCGAGCGTGATGGCGGCGACACCTTCATCGGCGAAGGTTTGCGGCGTCAGGAACGCTTTTTCCAGCGCATACTTTGTGACGTTGCCGAGCATCCAGCCAGAGGGATCGATCGTGTCGATGGTTTCGCGGATAGTCGAGTGGCCGAAGCGGAACGCAACTTGCGAGAATTCGAGGCTAATGGTCGAATCGACGCCCGACGAATAGCCCACGAACTCCTGGATGCGCGGTGTAATGGTACGCGCATACTGGTCGACGGCAGCGTGCTGATATTCCATTTCAACGATGAGTTTCGTCGCATTGAACATCTTGTCGGCGTCCCAGGCGATCGAGCCGTCGGCGTAGAGGTAGTTGCCCTGGGCATCGATGGAGCCAGTTCCGCCGTTAGAAACCGTATCCTCCTGCCAAGCGTGAAGACCAGCGTGGTCAGCCGGCGAATTGTTGGCGTCGTGCTGGTAGATCCAGCTCTTGAGGTTCTCGATTTGGAAGTTGTGCTCCTCGTGGAACACGTGGTGGATCGAGGTGAGGCCGAAGTTCTCGTTCACGCGGCCGTCGCCGGCGATGTAGTGGTCGCCGACCGCCGCCATGAGGATTTCGCCGACCGCGGCGTGAACGGTCGCATCGGTTGGGATGATCGAGAAGTCGGCGGGGTTGACCCAGCCGGCGGCGATGAGCGCGGTGGCGCCGGTGAGCACGGTGTCTGCGAGGATTACCGGGCCGGGCCCTATCGAGAGGTCCGTACCAAGTCTGAGGGACAGCTGGCCGCCCGTGAAGCCGAGCACGTCGGCATCTGCCGCCCCGAAGTTCCGCACGCCCGTTAGATTGAGGTCGATAATCGCCTGGCTGACCTTGCCGGTAACGAGGCCGTCCCAATCCGTGTCGGCGCGGCTGTCGTCCGGGTTGAGATGCGCCAGATCGAAGCGCGGATTCATGTCGAGGATCAGGGCGTGGCCGGAATTGCCGGTGGACACATCTCCGCTGGCATCGCGATTGCGATAGTTCGATACGTCCTCCCACGTCAGCGCGTCGCGGCCGGTATCGAGCACGTGTTCGCGCAGCTCATTGAGCGTCGGCAGCGTGTCGCGAACCTCGGTCGTCGTCCCATCAGGCCAGCGGCGCGTCCAGGTATCGGCGAGCGTCGATCCGTCAAAAAGTTCCATGGCGGCTTTGAAGTCAGTCGTGCTCGCCGTTGATGAATTGGGCACCCACTTGCGCAGAAGCTGCGTGATCTGGTCCACCGACCCGTAGGTCTGGCTCTGATCGATAAAGGGCGAGGTGTGGTTGACGTAGTTCGGATCGCCGTTGGCATCGGTGCCGGCGATGGTGGCGCGGGTCACCGTAATCTTGGTGTTGCCCTGATCGAGCGGACCGTTCGTGCCTGGGGCGCGATACAGCGGGTCGGTCGTTTCGAGCTGGATTGTGATCTTGCCGTTGCCGCCGGAACCGATTTTATCGAGGCCGTGATCGAAGAACTGCCCGAAGATTGCAAACCAGCTGTTGACGGGAGCGACGCCCGGATTTTCCGAACCGATGAAGAATTCGCCCGACGTCGGATTCTGGAAATCGATGTGGCCGAGCGTTTCGAGGAGGCCGTAACCTGTGTCGGCGGTGAGCATGGCATCGATTGCGGCCGGATCAACCGCCCCGGTCAAGGCAAGTGCCGCCGAAGTATCGGCGATATCCTGATCGGTCACCGTGATCATTTGCCCAGTGACAAGGCCGCTCGTCGAGGTCACAGCGTTGCTGACCAGCGTCTTATAAGAGAATAGCTCGGCGCTGAAAACCAGCGGCTGCGGTCCTGTGCCATCATTGATCATGAGCGGCACATATGTGGTGCCATTCAGCTGGGCCCAGACTGAGCCGCCATCCGTCAGCGGCCCGCCGGTGTTCGACCCGTAGAGCTTACCATCGCCGTTGAGGTAGGTCTCGAAGAAGGTGGCCTGCTGAACCAGCGCGACCCTGTAGACGAGGCTCGCATTGTAGACATTCGGATCCCAGGCAATCGCCCAATCACCCGGCGCGACGATCTTTGCGCCATCCACCAGCTTCACGTACGAACCGTCTAAATTTTGCGACGTATCGACTCCAGCAGCGTCGATGAGCGCCTTGTATGCATTGCCTTCCATCGTTGTCGATTCATAAAGGACGTGGTCCCACTCCACATAGTGGCCCGTGCCATCCTTCAGCAGATTGACGCCGGCCGTGGTGATCGTCTGACTGATAATGCGCGGCATATAGTCGGTGACATTTGCACCGGGTATGTAGACTGCGGTTCCGCCTAGCCCATCGGAGTTCGTCACATAACTCGTGAAATCCGCTGCAATATCGCGACGGAAGGGTACGTCGACCGCGCCCCAATCGGCTTGCGAGCCGAACAAATTATTATGCAGCCCCGAAACGTCGCGAATGCCGATCGGCGATGAGACCTGCGGGAAACCTTGTCCCAAGAGCGCCACGTTCGCGGATGTTAGACCCGTTCCCTGATAGCTGCCGGACTGCGTTCCCGCATCCCAAATCATATTACCTTTCGCGTCCCAGGCGTCCATCGTAACGGGATCGAAAGCGACAATACCGTTGCTGTTGGCCGGGCCGTCGAACAGAGGCACGAAATTCACCTGCGCCAGCAAGTAAACGAGATCGTTGAGATTGATGACGAAGGGCTTGGGCTGATATTGCGTTGTCATGGGAATACTCCACTAAAATACGAGTTATTAAATTTCGCTGCTGTGGCACCTGGGCTCCCCGCAGGTGTTGGGCGGTTACGTATCGGGGTGACTTTTTGCGGCCCTTGTTTCTGCAATCCGTCTTGTGAGGATTGCGCTGAGAGCGAGCACGCGCTGGCGATGCCCCATCCAGATGACCTCTTTCGGGGGCTGCCAGGCAGAGGGCGTTTCCTCATTTGCGTCGACAGCAGGCACAGGTTTGACGTTTGAATCGCTGGCCGGGCGAGTTTCGCCCTTCCGCGGCGACGTCCTGTCGTGGGGAGAGCCCGCATCCAAATCGTTGGGAATTCCGCTTTTGGCGCCACTCAAATACATGCGCGTCCACTCCTTGATTAGCTTGACAAAGCTATGGCGCGCGCAATGACAGAGCGATTACATAAAAATGACAAACACGTAATTTGTAGACCGGTGGACCAAGGTCGGTCAGAGCCACAGAAGCGCATTGGGCTCTGCGCTCATTCCGTCCGCGCTGTGCGGGACGCAAGATCGTTGAACATCGTCAGTTGGCTCGCAGATCTGAGTGGAGAACAGCATAAGCCGGCGTCATAGGCTGGGACGAACTTCGACCAACTAACCCCCCAAATCTTGTCGTGTTACGAGGCAGCTCAAATTACAGGCGCTTATTGTTACTCGCATCACGCACTTGATCACTCAAAAAGCCAACGCAAGTGTCCCGGATAACAGCCAAGCGGAATTACTATTCAAATTGAACCACAGCAGCTTCGAAATCCTCGTCGCCCAAAACGCGGGTATGATGTCCCTTGCCTTGGACATCTTCCATCCGCCACACGTCGCCCGCGGTAAACCGCCTTACCTCTCCGTCACTCGCCGTGACTTCGACACTGCCGCGCAAAACGATCAATGTTTGCCGCCGCGGACTTGGATGTACGGGCTCGTTCCAGCCAGCTTGAAGTTCCAAAAACACGAACCTCGCCGCCGCCTCGCCTTCAGAGACAAAGATGCGCTGTGCGGGCGGCGCGAAGAGGCGTTCGTTCAACACGACATCGAACTCCCGCCAGTGGCTCTCTCCAGCATCGTCCGCGAACAAGTGAAAGCATTTCAAGGAAACATCCCTTCCGTTTGGTATCGGCACCGGTTTGGGTGACGGGGGCGTATTTCAAATTCGTGCACCAGTCGTTAGATCAGATCTCCGTCAACAAAAGTCTCACTCGACGGCAAAGCGATCAACTAGGAATTCGTGATGAGTGGACTGCATGGCGGCACTCGAAGCCGGCGGTAATCCGGTCAAGACTGAAACGCTCCTGGCAGCTGCTCAATAATCCAAACAAAAACGCCGGGCATTGCTACCCGGCGTTCTCATTGTCGGTGTTGTCGAGACTTACTGCAGCTGAATCGCGTGCAGCGCGCCCTTCATCATCTGCGGGACGTATATCGTCTTCGTCGCAGGATCATAGCCGATATCGGCGTTGCCCTGGCCAAGGTCAATGATTGGTTCGATCTCGCCGCCCTGGGGGACATGGTGGGGTCCATAGAGGCAGAGGTATCATACTACTCCATCGGCACAACGTTAGAACGTATTGATGTTGTTTGGAAAAATGGTGCCGCTTAGGTGACTCGAACACCTGACCCCGTCATTACGAATGACTTCCTAAGTGTATTTGGCTGTATTTACCCTTAGGTCAGTGGAATATAAATGTTGTTATTACACAGTAGTTTATGGGTGTTTTCTTTCAATCTACATCAATTTAGCTACAGCCGAAACAAGTTCTCCGTGGTACAACGATGGTACAATAGGCGGCGGTTGTACCGTTCGCAGTATCGGCCTTAGGGGGAGCTAAATGACAATCAAAAAGCTGAACTCGAAGTTCTGTGAAACTGCCAAACCGTGTGATGGCTTGGAGTTTGAGGCGTTCCGGGACGAGGGGACGAGCGGGCTGGAATTTCGCGTCAGCAAGTCAGGGGCGAAATCTTGGATTTTCCGCTACCGGCGCAAGAGTGATGGCGAGCGGCGTGTGCTCACGATGGGCCGTTTCCCCGAGATAAAACTGGCCGAGGCGCGCGATCTGGTTGACGCCTATAAGGTTGCGATCAAGAACGGCGGTGATCCGGCAAGCCAAGCGCAGATTGCCAAGAAGGCCGAGACGTTTGCAGATGTCGCAGCCGAATGGGAAACGGCTTACGCCGCGAAGCAAACCGCTCGCTCGCTTGCCAATGACAAGCTGAGGCTCACTGCTCATGTCCTCCCGGTACTGGGCAAGATGAAAGCACGGGAGATCACAAAGGCCGACATCAAGGGCTTAATTCGAGTGATCAACGAGAAGCCCGATGGCAGGGTTCGTAAAGGTCGCGACAATGACGAGGCAACCGAAGATGCTGGCGAGCCGATTGAGATGGTTGAACGCACGCGCGCCGTCTTCGCTCTGGTTCGCAAAATCATGCGCTGGGCAATCCGGGAAGACGTGGGAGCACTGACGATAGATCCAACGCTGGGCGTGACCGTTCCGAAGGCTGCCGAGCCGAGGGAACGCAATTTATCAGCCGATGAAATTCACGACATATGGCGTTGGCTCGATACCGCAACGGATCGCACAAATAAGAAGCGCGGCAGCGACGACAAGACCCCGTATATGTCACGAGGCACCGCGCTCGCTGCACTTCTGTCTCTGACAACTGGCCAGCGAATTGGCGAGTGCACCGGCATTCACATCGCTGAGCTTGACTTGAGCGACGTGGCCCCGGTTTGGACCATCCCGAAAACGCGAACCAAGAACAAGCGCGTGCATCGCGTGCCGTTGTCGCCACTTGCTGTTCGCATCATCAAGGACGCACGCGAGCGCGCTCCCGATAGCCCCTTCCTCTTTCCGTCACCGCCCGCTGACAAGCTGACCAAGCGCGCCATGACGAGGGAGGCAACCGGCAAAGGCGCAATCGATGCTCATGCTGCTGCTCGTGCTCTGGCGCGGTCTCGCAAGCTGATCGACGTCGAAGAATTCACATTGCACGATCTGAGACGAACGGCAGCAACGCGCATGGCTGAAATTGGAATAGATGATCGCACGATCAGCCGGGTTCTGAACCACACTGTGAAAGGCGAGCACGCAATCACTGGCGGCACCTATGTGCAATATCCATACGACAAGGAAAAACGTGAAGCACTGAACGCTTGGGCGGCTCGATTGGAGCGGATTATTGCCGGTCAGGATGCCAAGCACAACGTGGTGGCGCTTGGCTCAAAAGCTGGTGATCAAAAATCGGTGCCAGCGTGAGGGCATCAGTGTGAAGCGGTATAATTTAGGCCATGCGAACTCGGGCACAATCAATCACTGCGATCACGTCCATAAAACGCCACATGACGGACTTGAAGCCCTTCGGGATACTGACTTTGCGGCCTGCAATGATCGCTCTGACGAGACGATCTGCCGACGACTTGGACTTCGTGAATTTCGCCGCTGCCTTCTTGAACTCCGCAACAACGGCCCGCTTCGTTTCGACAAGAATGTTGACGTTCTTCATATGCTTGAACCTCCTCTGTTGAGTTCGCATATGATGTTGTGATTTGCTTGGGTTAACAAATCATTATTGCGTACTGCGTGCAGATTGTATGTGCACGGAAATAAAGTCTTGATGTGGTGCCTGTAAAAATGAGCGAGGCCCGCAAGCGTTGGAACCGCTGGCGAGCCTCTTGATCTCGAACCTCTAACGAAGGAACGAAACCCAATGCAGTTATCGACCACGACTTCGGAATTGTCGCAACAAGATTTTATCGCACTGAGTCATGCCAATGAGATAGGCCGTCGCGCTTCACGTTGGCACGCAACTGCGATCTTCGCAAAACTGAGCGCTTCGGGCCTCGTCATCGCTTCGGCAGGTTTCGGCATGGTGTACGCTTGGACTGCCGAGCGGGCATCACGGACCCTCGATTGACGGCGTGCCGGTGCTTGGCGCTCTCGCGGTGTTGATGGCTCTCAGCCTCGAATGCGCAAAGCCGCTGGCGATAGCGGGCTGCCTCAATAGTTTTCGAGATAGGAAAATCGGCCAAGGTTTATTGCTGGCGGCGCTGGGGTTGATCGCTATTGCATACTCGTTGAGCGCTGAGCTTGTCGCTGATGGCAATGCTGCGATCTGACAACACGGCAACGAGGCAATCTGAGATCGATGCCGGTGCTGGTCAGGTCAAGGCTGAGACGCTGAAAGCTGAGAGATACGACGCGGCCAAGGGTGAACTGGCGAGCCTCGCGCCGTCGCGGCCCGCTGCCGAAGTTCAAGCCGAGATTGACGGTCTGTTGCTGACGCCGGAAGTGAACGGCTGCCGGGTGATCGACGGAAGCGTGACGCGCAAAGTTTGCCCCAAGGTGGCCGCTGCCCGAGCCGAGCTTGCCCGAGCCTTGCGGCGTGCTGAATTGAACGCGGTGATGAATGCGCCGGTCGCTCAGCCTTCCCCTGACGCGAAAGCTGAGACTGTCACCGTCGCCGATCCCGGCGCAGCTGCCCTAAGCACATATCTCGCGGTGATCGGCATTGCCGTTACTCCGGAGCGGTTGGCCGATTGGCTGGTGCTGTTGGGCGTGCTCTCCCTTGAGGCAGGCTCTGCCCTCGCTGGCGTGCTCGCTGGCTCGGTTCAGGGCGGATCAAGTACGGCGCACTGGACTGCTTCGGCGACAGCGGCTGTTGCGCCTGTCATCAAGGTTGCCGATGAGCCGGTTGCGGCGACTGCCGCGACAGCTTCGGTGACAGCTGAGGCAACAGCACCTGTTGTGCCTGTTGCGGCTAGCAAAGACGGGCGTTCCAGGGAGGGCGCTGCATCGTCCGTGACAGGCACGGTGACATCTCGCGCAACAGCCCCTGTTGCGGTTGCTACGGAAGGGGGCGGCGATGCCAATTTGGATGCGTCCGCGACAGCGCACGCCACAGTGCCGGTTGAGCCTGTCCGCGCCGCTGGCAGGGATGAGGCAGCGAAGCGTTTGCTGGTGCTCCTTCGCGGCAACGGCGGGACGGTCGATGCCAGCCGTCACGCGCTGGGAAAGATGATCGCCGCAACTCCGAGCACGGCCTATGCTGCGATTACCCAATTGGCAGGACTTGGCATGATCAAAGCCGAGCCCTCAAGCCGTGGCACGGTCATCAGATTGGCAGCGTAGTTTGGTTTCCTGAGGTTCGGCTCATTGCTGCAAGGCCACCTTGGCCGGATCACAGGAATACCTGAACTCCCATTGAGGGGTGGCCAACAAGTTGCCGGTTTGCGTCGTGCAATGCCTTCCCGATTGCGCCAGGAACTTTTCTACTGCCTCGTGAAAAACCGGCTCCGGTGTAGCAAAGGCCGTAGGATTTAAGATAGCCCCACCGGCAAGGCCCTGCCCGAGAGCGGACCCGATACTCGATGTGATCATCAATCTGTTTTCTGCGGGCTTATCGAACACTCGGAACGTGTCGTACTGCGTGGCGATTTCTTGGATTTCAACGCCACGATAGTTGTCAACGATGTAGCTGACGTTGGCGCACCCTGACATAGCTAAAGCAAGCGAGACGACGAGTAATGATTTCATGGCGCATCGCTCTCACTTCTCTGGATTAACGCGACCGCTGGAAGCAAGGAACCCTAAGCCAACAACGGCGGCGGCAGTGAGCATCACATATCCCCACGACCGATCTCCGCCATTCGTCTGGAAGCCGTTAGTGATAAGGGCCGTTGCTAGCAGGCAAAAGACTACCAAGCCGAGCACTACACCCAGCGCTGTTCTAGCCGCATCAGTCATAGCCATTCCCCAATTCTTTGAAAAACTCTGGACAATCAACTTGCCACTTATGGGTTAGTCAGGCGAATTATCCGCATGGAAACCGTCCTCATCCACAGGACAAATTTTGCGAACGGTGTATTGTTGGGGCGACTGTTGGCAGATGAGGTGTCAGTGATTCAGATTTGAGGCTAGGAGTTAGTTGCGAGGGGTGGCCGCTACCATGGTAGCTCTGACCTTTGGTGCCCGTCCTGGCCGATCCTGGTGGCTCCGGGTGCGGCGCACCGGTCTGGTGGTGCGGCCAAGGATCGTCAGCGGTCGGCGCTGGGCAGTGGGGCAGGGAAGTGCAGTGGGTTTCCAGGGAGGAACGGGCTTGATGCTTCCAGCCGGGCCGTCTGCGGGGTTCTCCGCTGCTGGTACGCCCTTCCCTTCCTTCGTCGCCGAGCCACTTCCTGCCCTTCACTTCTCTGCCCCTGGAACAGCTCACGCGCTGTCGCTTGTGCAAGGCTTTCGCCTTGCCAGTGAAGTGAAGTTTTCTCTGCGATAAAGGAAGTGGGTTCTTTTTTGTGTCAGCTTCGTTGCCTGTCTTCCTCGTCTGTGTGCTTGTGGTTTCAGCTCGGAAGCTCCTAGTCCCACCCAAACAACATCACAGCCCCACAACCCAGCGCACATTGGTCTGATCAATCACGACTTGGCATCCATCAAAAATGAGCAACAACCCCACATGAGCGTAATTCTACAATCCTGTTCAATACCCCATGAGATGTGAATGCCAACTTTGTTGGCATTGATCAACTTGACCGATTGGTCAACACTGCTGACCTAAAGTCGTTTGTTGATCATTCGATGATGATCGATCACCAAAGGCCATCATCCTGATTGTGAATTACATTTCTGTTTTCAGAATGCACGGACGGGGTGGGGCGGAGCTGGGGTTCCCCTAAAGGGGAAACCCCCAGCGCTCCTCCCCCCATTCCCAGGGGCGGAGCGGCGGTTTGCTCCGCCTCCGCTCCGGTCGCTCCGCCCATTGATTTTGCTGGTCTTTCGGCCGCTCCGCCTTTGCTCCTCCCCCCTCCGGATTGGGGCGGAGCAACTACTCGATCCGGCGTATACGTCAGGATCGGTTCCGAATTGCCTGTTTTCAGCACCCACAAATGGGCTTGGTCCCCATCTCCCGACTTGCCGATGAGGCCGTTTGCCATCAGCTCCGAAATGATGTTGCGGACGGCGCGGTCAACATTTTCTTCGGCCGAAGTTGGGCTGACGATCTCATGCAGTTTCAGGTGCAACTTGAACGCTGCTCTGGTCGTGCCGACTACCCCTGGGCCGATCTCCTCGGGGTGCTTTTCGATCAGGTCTTTGAAGACCCGGAAGGCCTTGGCAACTTGCGGCTTGAGCTTCGTCGGCTGATGGCTGCCAGCGTCCCGCCTTTCGGTTTCCAGCTCGTCCACAACGAGGCTCTCTATCGGGCTGCCGGTCTTCTCGTGCCGCCCGACCTGAACAGCGCGCAGCTTCGCCCGAAATGCCATGCGGGGGCCGTTCCGGTTCTTCGATACCACGACCTTGAGCACGCCGCTCTCAGCGCCCTCCCTGGTTACGGAAATGACGGTGCTGACCGCCCCCAGTAATGAGCCATGGCCGCGTGGCCGCTCAGGGTTGCTCTGCGAAGGGTGGTGCAGCGCCAAGACTGCCGCTCCAGTCTCATGCGATATGAGCTTCATATTTGCAATCAGCCGGGACATCGGGCCGCTGGCATTCTCGTCAGCGTCAGGCATCACCATGTTGACTGTATCAAACACAACTAACCCGAACGGTTCGCCTATTTCCTTTGCATCAGCTTGCATCGTGGCAATGATGCGCCGGGCATCGACATCACCCTTATTGAGCGCAATCACCTCGTCGTACGCGACCCTCAGGCGGCGGTTGATTTGCTCCCCAGCGCGATCTTTGATGATGGCCCAAACGCGCCATTGGAACTCCTGGCCCCCATCCTCAAGCGCGGCGTATATGACGGGGGACTTGGTTGTCTGGCATCCGAAAAACGGGTTGCCCCGCAATAGGCAGTCTACCAAGTGCAGCGCCATGAAGGTTTTGCCTACGCCCGGCTCCCCGATGATCAGTGCGAGCTTCCCCCGGCCAAGGATGCCTTCAACAAGAGGTTCGCTGGCATCGCCCTCGGGCTCGTCCTCCGCCCAGCGCCGGTTGAGGTCTTTGTCCACTTTATAGCCCTGACGGCCATTGTCATGCGATTGGTCATTGCCTTCGCCTTCCATTGGTTCGCCGTGTTCCAATCTCGGATCGAATGGGATCACGTTGCGCAGTGAGTTGTCGCTGCTCATGATGCGGCAACCCCGCTGACCAGGATTTTGCGCAACGCCTCGGGGCCGTTCGCTCTCAGCACATCATTCGCATCGGCTCCGCGCTCGAATTCTTTCGGCAAGCCGATTACTGTGACCCTTAGCCCATCATGGCGCGCTGCGATCTGACACGAAGCCTCCAATGCAGCGGCCTCCGATCCAGCGCGGGGAACGATGATGACGTGCTCGATGCTTTTGGGAATGGTCACATGGCCCAGCGCGGCGGCGCCAACTGATGCAGCGACGTGGGCCTTGTATCGCAACGCCTCGTAAATGGATGCGGCGGGTTCAACGTCATCAACGAGGTGCAGGGTCTTGGCTCCGCTCTCCCCGCGAAAGTAAACGGCGCTGCCGGTTGCGTTGCCGAGCGTATCGACCGTCACCCCGTCGCGGTTGAGAAACACGCGCTGCACGCCAACCATGTCCATGCTCGGCATGTGCTGAACTGGGAAAACAACGGCATTGCTGGCGATGTGAAAACGAACGGCGCGGACGTTCTTCGGCAGCTTGAGGCCGAGGTAGCTCTGCCAATATGTGACCGCAACTGCACTGTCTTTCAGTGGGATGGTTGCGTGCCACATGGCGAGGGCGCTCGCCTTCTGCTTCGCCGCTTCGGCCTCCGCATTGACGGGCTGACAATCGCTCCCAGCGCCCCCAGTATCATCCAAGCCTTTCGGGTGCTGCGCTGCCTTCCGAAACGCGCGACGGATCACTGCCCTTGCTTCCGCCGCTGGGATAAACCTATCGGCAGCCGCCTGCATCAGCCTCTCGAATGTGAACTCTCCACAAAGTTGGTTGGCGGCTATGATCTGTCCGACTGTGAATGCGGCGCGGCCAAGGGTGGCTGTGGCTGTGCCGGGCGGCGAAAGGAAAACGCGAGTGCAGGCGTCCTCCAGGGCTAAGTTGACGGACTTCTCCAGTTGCTCATTTCGCATGGCGGGTTACTCCCCACATGCGTGTTCTCAATCCCGTATTTAATTCTCGCGTAATTCGGTTCAGCATTATCCCTATGATATTGAGATCATTGTAATTACCCGACACCAACATATATCTGGCGTTGGCCTGTTCCCAGTTATCAAAACATGGGCTCATGATGATCTGGGACAACTGATATTTCTGCCAGTCTTCTATGGTATTTATTCGCGTCAATTTACTTGACGATGAGCCGGTCTCTGCCCTATAGTTTTGTTGCATCTGATTTGCCTTTCGAAGTTGAGTTTCGATAAGGCGGACGGAATAGGACCGTGGCTATCAGGGCCACGGTTTTTCCTTTTCAGGCCGCCGTGACGGTCCTGATTTAAGCGGCCCTCTGCTTCTTGAACTGATGCTGCCGCTCGCCGGTTGACGGCGTGGACATCATGAAGCTCAAAACCTCACTCCACAGGAAGCGGGTTCTCTTGCTCCCAAGCTGGCGCGGCATGCGGGAAGCCGGGCAAACGATCAGGGCTCGTGGGGTTTGACCAGTTATAAATCGTTGTCTGGCTGACGACGAGAAGTTCGGCCACTTCGGCCACCGTGATCAGTTTATCATTCTGCGAATTTGTATTGGCAACTGTATCTCTATTTGCCAGTTGGGCGGTCCCTGTTGTCATGATCGTTTCCTTGTCAATTCACCGGTTCTGAGGAGGTTTTCAGCGGGCATAAAATCAACTGAATTGACTTTCTCACGCGACCAGATATCCGCAATGAGCGCAAACGAGAACACAACGGGAACGACAAAGCAGGCATGCGTAACTTATGCAGGGGGCTGATTTTGCTCGGGTTGCCTCATGAGTTTTTTTGGTCTTGTCCCAGGGTTCGCGCCGAAGGGCTCATGCTTTTTCGTATTCTGAAAAGGGGGTGAGTGTCAGGGATCGGCCCGGATTTGGTATCAACCCCATAGGGGGTGCCTGTGGCTTTGCCTGTGGCTGCGCCTCGCGGCAAGGTCAGTGCAGGGGGGCGCCGCAAGGAAGGGGTTGCTGTGCGCACTGCCTACCCGACACTGCATGACAGGGCTAGCTGCCCCATGGGCCGACGCTGTTGATCTGCCTACTGGCACACATCCCCAAGGCTTGAGCCGTAGCCCTGCCAGTGTCGTTGCACGGCAAGGCGCTCACGCATCCCAGCGCCGTTGCAGCCCCATGCCCAGGGCCGCTCCCCTTGGGGCGCATCAGGCACGGTGCCAGGCCTCGCATGCAGTCCCCCACGCACGGTCACACTGCTGGCTGAGCACAAACAACGATGCCGATACACCTTAAGGCAGCGACGAAAAAAATGATGGGGCGCCCCCACAAGCACATGGCCTGAGCCGTGCCGTCATAGGGTTGTGTGTGGCTTCAATGGGCGGGCTGCGTGGTGGGTCTATGGGCAGGCTGGATGGGGTCACTTTTGGCCAGCTTGGTACAACCCTGGTACAAATAACGGTCTGTCTTGTAGGTAGAACCCTCGCAAACCCCTGTAAAATATGGTGCCGCTTAGGTGACTCGAACACCTGACCCCGTCATTACGAATGACGTGCTCTACCGGCTGAGCTAAAGCGGCTGACCGCACCCCGGCATATGGCGGTGCTGTGCGGAGGGATAGCCTTTGCGTCCCACAAATGCAAGTGCGGCGGGCGTGCTCCGCCAGCCCTTAGTTTACGGCTCTAAAAACGCGCTTTGGAAAGGAATCGCTTTCGGTCGCTTCTGCTTCATCGAGCCCCGGGTCGTCGGGCGCGCGGGGGGCAACAAAGATCTTGGGATCTGGGATCTTGGGATCTGGTTTTGAAACACCTTTAGACACCGTTGCGGCATCCTGGGCCTTTGGAGGCGTAACAGCTGGTTTTTCTTGGGCCGGTTTGACTACGGTGACTTCTGCGACGCGCTGTTTAGGCGCGTTTTGTAGCGCCGCCGGGGATTTAGACAGGGCTTCAGGGCGCACCGTCACAGCTTCGGCGTCTACGACATCGTCATGCTGTGGAACGGAAACCTGATTTGTCCGGGGCCGAGCTGGTGCGGCGTTCGCACTAGCATGGGCGGGGGACGTTGGCGCGCTGATCGCAAGCAACTCTTCCAGCCGCTCACCAAGGACGTTGGCAGCGCCCGACTCAAGTGATTCAACCGGCACGCGCCACTGGAAGGCATCGAGCGCGCCGGTGACGGGTGAAACCGGTTCCCAGCGGTCAGAAATCACGCCGTCAGCCGTCCAGGCCGGATCGGGTGCCGCATTAACAGCACGGGCCAGCCATTCGCGCACCCGGCCCTTGTCGCCGTTTTCGCCGGCTTCGACGCGCGCCATGAGCGTTGCGACGCGCTGTGTGAGCCGATTGTCGAGAAGTGGTTGTAGAACATCGCGCGCTTCATTGTAGAGTCGAGCTTCGATGGCCGTCGTGGCAACGGCAATCGGGCTTTCAATTGAGTGCGGGTTAAGTGCGGCAAGCTGCTTGATCCGGTCGAGGCGATCACGAGGGCTGTCACCAATCCGGGCATAGGCATATGCCATAGCCAAATCGGGGTGGGGCGCGCGCGTCCAAGCCTTCTGCACAATCTTAGCTGCTTTTCCGGTGTTGCCGCGTGCAGCCAGAATCCGCGCCGCAACCGCTGCGGCAGGAACCAGCTCGGGCGCAAGACCGTTAGCTTCGAGCGCGAGGTTGAGGGCTTTGTCCGCATCGCTATCTTCCGCATCTTGCGCCTGGGCGGCAAGCAGCACGGCGCGGCGGCGATCGGCAGGCGTTTTTTCAACAAGTCCATTGCGCCTTGCAAGCGCAAGTGTATCGAGCGCGCCTGGCCAATCCTTTTGTTTGCACTGCAGGTCAAACAGCGCGTCAGACGACCATGCGAGCTTGGGGTTGGAGCGCAGCGCTTTGTCGGCGAATTGGCGCGCGGCTTCGCTTGCGCCTTCGCGCTCCGCCTCAAGAAATAAGCCGCGCAGGCCAAGTTGCTCGGTTTCAGGTGCGGCTAGCATCGATTTAAAAATGCGCCGGGCGGTCGCGCGGTCGCCTGAAAGCTGAGCGGCTTGGGCCCGCAACAAGTGAGTTAGTGGCTCATGCGGCAACGATTTGCGTGCTTGAAGAGCATAGCGTGTGGCCAGCGATTTATCGCCTGCGCCGACGGCGATCATGCCGCTCGAAAGGGCTTCAAGGCCGCGCTTGTTTCGCTGACGGACAACGCGTTGACCGAGAGCCGCCGGCGTGTTCCACAGAGTTCGCATAACAGACCATGCAAAAATGGTCGCCGCCACGGCCGCTGCCAGAATGACGGTGGCCCGGAACACACTGGTTTCGATGTCATAGCCTTGCCACACCATGTGTAGCGTGCCCGGCCGGTCTGCGAGCCACGCTAGCCCCGAGGCGATGAGCGCTATTGTGACGAGATAAACGACAAGACGCATCATGGCGCGCACCTTTGAGCTTCAGTTAGTTCTGGGGCTTCGCCGGTTCAGGGGCAGAGCCGCTAAGTGACGACTTTAGTTTAGTTTCGATTTGAGCGACGGAACTGTCGATGCTTGCCCGAGCTGCAACTTTTTCAAGGAACGGCGCGGCTGCGTCTTTGGCCTTCGCAGAAAGCGCCTTTGCCTCTTCGATGACGTCCGGGAGGCGTCCTTCCTTTAGGGCGATCTCCATCCGGCCAGCGATGGCTTCGGCGCTCTTGTCATCGGCGTTGTGGCTGACTTTGCGCACGCGTACGACCGACTTGGCGCCGGCAATAAGCCGGTCGACCACCGAGCCTTCGGCGGAATCCGCGTCGGCATCGATTAGAGAATTCGCGGTGGCCCGGTAATCGCGCGCAAGGTCTGGAAGCGTTGGAACGCCTTGATCCTTGAACTTATCGAGCACAGCAAGATCGAGTTTCCCATTGGACGCTTTTTGAACTTCAGCGAGCTCGGGGCCATACTTCTGGCCGCGATCCAGTGCGCGCTTAAGGTTTTGGAGTTCGAGTGAGAGGACGATGCGCTCGGCGTTTGAGCGGCGATCTTCTTCGGCCTTGAGCACAGTCTGCAAGTTGGCCTCTAGCGTCACGAGCTTTTGGGTAACCGGCTCGACGGCAGTGGTCACGTCTGATGGTTTGGCAACGCTCGTTCTCAGAGACTCAAGCGCCGCCTTGAGCGCTGCGGATTCCTGTTGTGCCTGTTTTAAGTTCTCCATCGCGCGATCGCCTTCGGCCTTTGAGACTTCGAGCCGTTCGTTGAGGCGCGCAGCGTCTGTTTTCAACCCGGCCAATTCGCGATCAATGCGCTGGGTGCCGGATTTGGCCGCTTCGCTGGCTTCCGTCGCCGCAATGATCCGGGCTTCGACGTCGCCGGCGACGCTCTTGCGTAGCGCGGTCAACTGCGTCGCCATGCTTGTTTCAAGGTCTGCGACTTTGCCGGTTAAAGCGGCAAGCTGCTCAAGCCGGCCGGCTGCGGGGTCGCTTGCGCCCGCGTCGGTCATTGCCTTGAGTTTGTCTTCGACTTTGGTCAGGCGTTCGATTTGATCGGGGGCACCGGCGTCGCTCGCAGCGGATGCGAGTGCTGCCTTGGTTTCGGCAACAAGCCTCGATTGCGATTGCGCAATATCCGGAATTGATGCGGTTGTTTTTTCAAGGGCTGCAAGCCGCGCTTCGGCATTCTTCAGCTGTGTGCTGAGATCGCCCGCTGCCAACTGCTTTTCAAGCTTGGCCAAGCGCTCGCCATCAGCGCTACGTGAAGCGCCAAGTTGCGGCAGGTAATCCTGAAGACCAAGCTGTCCCAACTGCGGGATGGCCCAATCGGCTCCTGCCAACGCAATAACGCCACCAATAACGCTCGCTGCGAGATGCGAGAAGAATCCGCCGCGCTTTTTGACGACGACCGTTTGTGGTGCTGCCGTGGCTTGAGGCGGCGTTGCAGCGGGTTTTGTTGATTGCGTAACAGATGCAGTGCTGGATGTGCTCGACGATGCGGATGGCGCGGTAGTCTGTTGCCCCGTGCTGGCGTCCTTCTTTGCACTTCCAGCCGGAGGAAATGCGGACGCTTGGAATGATGCATAGGCTGAAGCCGGCGCAGGCGCCGGAGTTGGCGCCGCCGTGGAGGTGCCCGGAGTTGGCTGAAACTTCTCGCCGATCGGCGTGACTTTGATTTCAGTCGCCTTCAAGTCCAAAGTCGCATAGGGCCGCTTCGGCTGTGCGGGGTCATTTTTTGCGTCGGTCATGGAGCTGAACGCCTCCGTACTGTGTTTGGACAAACCGGCGGGGGAGATGCCAGTTGCTGTTGCCGGCGTTCTAGCGCCCGAACAAGCCTATGTCCCTTGCATGCTACTATTGGCCGAATTGTGCCGCCAGTTCGCCCATAAGTGCAAGCATTTCTTGCCCATTTGGTTGAACAGCTATTTCGGTACGCCGTTGTGAATTGGGCGGTAACTGTGTTGCCACTGCTTCCGATAAGCAGACATGGATTACTTTGTTTAATTCGGTTTGAACACCATGTTTTGCGGCCAGACCCACCCAAATTTGAGCTGTCCTTGGTGACATTAGCGTGACCGCGTTAATCTGGCCAGATTTGATGGCGCCAACGACCCCCGGGGGCAGCCGGTCAGCGGCAATCGAACGGTAAACGGTCTGCGCTACAACTTTGACGTTTTTCGAGCCAAGTGCACCGGCAAGGTCGAACGCTAAATAGTCGCCGGCCAGATGGATCAAATGGCCAGGCCTCGTCGCGTGCCTCTCGGCAATAACAGGTAAGAGATCTGTGGCCGTGCCACGCCCGGCCGTAATGTTTCTGAGTTTCAGGTCTTCGGCGAACGCGGCGGTGGCCTCACCAACCGCGTAGACTTGTAACGGCTGCACCCTGTCAATGAGACCCGACATCGCTAAAGCTCGAAGGCCATTCGTGCTGGTCGCAATGACACCTGAAGCGCCGTCGAAAGCGTCAGACGCTATGTCGTTGAACGCGATCGTAAGCAGGGGTGCACTCGTGACTTGGAGCCCGAGCTTCTCAAGCTGAGATTGGGTCTGCCAGGCTTCGGGTTCAGGGCGCGTTATAAGGACATGCATCAGCTGTGGATCCGGGCGATAACAGAGGGGTCGGCTTTGGCCAGTATGTCATCAGCAGCAGCCGTGCCAATTTCTACGGCACGTTTAGAGCTGCCTGAGCCATTGGCCGTATAGGACATTTTGCCGTCTGGCGAGAGAACCTGCCCCCGGAACGACAACACACCGCCATTGACTTCGGCAAGCCCTGCGATGGGTGTGCGGCATGATCCTTCCAGGCGCGCCAAGAATGCGCGTTCGGCAGCGATTGCAAGTGCGGTCGTGGGGTCATTCAGCGGGAGAATGGCGCTTGCCGCCGCCTCGTCGCCCGCGCGGATTTCAATGCCGATAGCCCCTTGCGCCACCGCTGGCAACATGTGCTCGACAGGAATGGCTGCGGTAATGCGATCGTCAAGGTGAAGGCGCTTGAGACCGGCAACGGCCAAGATCGTCGCGACAGCTACGCCGTCCTGTAGCTTTTTCAGGCGTGTTTGAACATTGCCGCGAAAGCCTACGACTTTAAGATCGGGCCGGTGGTGCAGAATTTGCGCCTGCCGGCGCAGCGACGACGTACCAATCGTTGCGCCCGCCGGCACGGCTTCAAGCGAGGGATATTGCAGCGAGATAAACGCATCGCGCACATCTTCGCGCGGTAGACTGGCGCCGAGGATCAGCCCCTCTGGCAATGCCGTCTGCATGTCCTTCATTGAATGCACTGCAATATCGATCTCGTTAGCCAGTAGTGCCTCCTCGATCTCTTTTGTGAACAGCCCCTTGCCACCTATCTCAGCGAGTGGACGGTCGAGCACCTGATCGCCGGTCGTTTTTATGACGGTAATGGAGATGGCATGGGGCGTCAGGCCGTAGGCCTCGACGAGCCTCCGGCGTACTTCGTGAGCCTGTGCAAGAGCCAGCGGAGACCCCCGCGTTCCAATGCGTATCGTCGCAACAGATTGCAACTGCGTTTCTCCAAGTGGTAGGCCAGAACGGCACTTTATGGCCCCTGAGGGGTACCAATCACCTCTTCTATGCGATATCGCTGCGCCCGGGTAAACCCGAGTTAGACTCAAGCTAAACCCTACCGGAATTGACAGTTAAATCGATGGTTTCCACTTGTCCTGCATCACAGCGACCCAAAATCGTCCTTGGTATCGAAACCAGCTGCGACGAGACTGCCGCGGCAGTGGTCGTGCGGCATAGCGACGGCACGGGCCACATTCTCGCGAATGTCGTGCGCTCGCAATTCGATGCCCATAAAATCTTTGGTGGTGTCGTTCCCGAAATCGCGGCCCGGGCCCATATCGATTGCCTTGATGACATTATTCGCCTAGCCATGCGCGACTCGGCGATGTCCTTCAGCGAAATTGACGCTGTGGCGGCTGCCTCCGGGCCCGGTCTGATTGGCGGCCTCATTGTTGGAGCGGTCACCGGAAAGGCCCTTGCGGTTGCCATCGGCAAACCGTTTCAGGCAATCAATCACCTGGAAGCGCATGCACTGACGTGTGGTCTGACCGATGGTATCAAACCGCCCTACCTCATGCTGTTGGTATCGGGTGGGCATACGCAACTTCTTCTGGTTGAAGGGGTTGGCTCCTATCGGCGGCTGGCGACGACGATTGATGATGCGTTGGGCGAAGCCTTCGACAAGACGGCGAAGCTCCTCGGCCTGCCCATGCCGGGTGGTCCACACGTCGAGCAAGCGGCTAAGTCCGGCAACCCCAAACGCTTCAAGCTGCCACGGCCGATGCTTGGGCGCACAGATCCGCACTTTTCTTTTGCAGGGCTCAAGACGGCAGTGCGCCATGCGGCCAAGGCTACAGAGCCGATATCGCCGAATGACGTTGCGGATCTTTGTGCCGGCTTCCAGGCGGCCGTGACAGATTGTGTAGCGGACCGCGTTGGCAAAGCCATGGAGTTAGTGCGGGACACGCTGCCCGGGCCCAACCGGCCTTTCATCGTCGCGGGGGGAGTGGCCGCGAATGCAGCGCTGAGGGCGGCCTTGCTTGCCGTATCCGCAAAACATGGATTTACGTTTTATGCGCCACCGGCTGCGCTCTGCACCGACAATGCGGCGATGATTGCGTGGGCGGGCGCGGAGCGTTTGGCGTTGGGCCTCACGGACTCGCTTGATGCACCCGTCAAGCCGCGCTGGCCGCTAGATCCCGATGCGCCGCCAGCTGCTGGAGCTGGCGTCAAAGCTTGAGAAAAAACCGCCCAAGATGAATTGAGACCGCAGCCGCGGCATGCCATGCGTGATATCGTTTCTACTTTGACGCGATGAGGTCTGACTTTGAAGATTGAGAATGTCAGCATTGTCGGCGCTGGGGCATGGGGCACCGCTCTTGCTCAGACGCTGAATCAGAGCGGAAAGTCCGTGACCATTTGGGCCCGCGAACCGGACGTTATGGCCGATATCAATGAAAGGCACGTCAACCGGACATATCTTCCGGGCGTGCCGCTTGATGCCGGGGTTCGAGCCATAAGCGATCTGCGTGAAGCGGCGCAGGCTGA
This sequence comes from uncultured Alphaproteobacteria bacterium, assembly GCA_963819605.1. Taxonomy (GTDB): domain Bacteria; phylum Pseudomonadota; class Alphaproteobacteria; order Rhizobiales; family Hyphomicrobiaceae; genus Hyphomicrobium_B. The sequence goes on from CAWFWU010000018.1 coordinate 66,312, forward strand.
TGCCATACTCCTGGCCGTCCCTGCCCAGCATCTACGATCGGTCGCCGCAGAATTAGGGCGTCAACTTTCCATCGACAAGCCGGTTGTTATTTGCGCCAAAGGCATCGAGCAGTCATCCGGAAAGCTCATGGGCGAAGTGGTTGGAGAGGTCATTCCGCAAGTTCTGCTCGCGGTTCTTTCTGGTCCAAGTTTCGCGGCTGATGTGGTTCGTGGGCTTCCGGCGGCGTTGACGCTTGCATGCCGGTCAGAGCCAGCAGGGCGGGCCTTGGCTGCGGCTTTGTCGTCGCGGCAAATGCGACTCTACTGGTCGAGCGATGTCGTCGGCGCCGAACTGGGCGGCGCGGTAAAGAACGTCTTGGCTATTGGCGCAGGTATTGTTGCCGGCCGCGAACTCGGCGCGAGCGCTCATGCTGCGCTGGTGACTCGTGGCTTTTCGGAATTGAGGCGCTTCGCCGAAGCGTACGGCGCGCGGCCTGAGACCCTGATGGGTTTGAGTGGATTGGGTGATCTCATTTTGACTTGCGGCAGTCCGCAATCGCGCAACATGTCCCTCGGGCGGGCGCTGGCCGAGGGGCAGCCGCTGTCGGAAATTCTCGGAAGCCGGAGCGCTGTGACCGAAGGTGTCTATACGGCGGCGGCTGTCATGAAGCTTGCCCGCGCGAAAAACATCGATATGCCCATTGCACAGGCCGTTCACGCGATCATTGAGGGGCAGGTTTCGGTCGACGACGCAATCGCCGGTTTGATGCAGCGCCCGCTCAAGGCTGAGGATTGAGCCGTCAACCGGCTGGTCAATTGGACACGTACGTGCTGTACAGAACGGGCCGTTGCCGGAGGGAAACTTGCTACGCAGTCGCATTCATCCGCTGAGCAGCTGGTCGGGAAAACTGTCCGACTACGCTGAAGAAGTGCGGTTTGCCGCGCGGGCGCCCACCAGCATCCGCCAACGCATGAGTTTGATGCGCGAGACACTGGCGTTTCACTATCGCAATTGGCGCAAAGCCGAAATCGATTCCGGACCGCGCTTGAAACTCGATCTCGACATTGGAACTTATCGGGCCACTGTCACACTGCGTCCTCAAGATGGTGACTTGAGCATCCTCTACGAAATCTTTGCGCGCGAGGGCTATAAGGTTTCTGCGGATCTGCTGCCACCAGACAGCGTGCGCACAATCGTCGATGCCGGTGCAAATATCGGGTTTGCCTCGTTGTACTTGGCCGCGAAGTACCTCAATGCCAAAATCTATAGCATCGAGCCCAATCCGGAAAACTTTGCGCTGTTGACGCAGAATACTGCGCGAGAGCGCCGGATAGAACCAATCCAGGCCTGTTTAACGGCGGCACCGGAAGAACAGGTATTTATCAGTACGACCGGCCGGGGTTCGCATTTTCAAATGAATACGCGTGGTCAGGGCGTGAGCGTCGGTGGAATATGCATTGATCAGCTTTGCCGCGAGCGTGATATCGGCCGGATCGATTTTCTAAAGATCGATGTTGAAGGGGCCGAAAAGCAGATTTTTGCCAACGCGTCATTCTTGAATAAAGTTGGCGTCATTATCGCCGAATTACACGGAGACTACACACTGGAGGGGTTCAATGCGGACCTTTCGCCCTGGGGCTTCAAAGCGCATGTCAGCGAATTCGCGCGCGATCCCCAAATCGTAATTGCTGCGCGGGGTTGAGCGGGAAGAAAACCTACGCCATTGCGCCGCTTCGGCCCAACAAATCTCGCGGTTTACCGCGTGTTGAACTCAATTTTTTAGGGTTCGATCTGCTGCGCATTGGGCTGACATCCCTGAAGGCCTTGGATCGCAGGCGACTTGCCAAAACCGCTTTGACAGCTGGTGTGCCGTTGGTATCTGAGATCTGACTTGCGCGCTGTATCGCAAGCCTGCAACGGAATCGTCCAGTGCATGGGTCATCCTTCTGCTGCGGGCTGACGTCGGTACGACTGTGTGCTGCTCTCAGCAACGATAGCGATTTGCAACGCCCTTCGACCGCCGCGATGATAGTTTGACGGCGTCATTGGAAATTTCTGCAAATCCGCATTTGGTTGCGACTCGATGAGTTTGTTGTCTAGTCGTTCTTGGTATTCTTCTCTAGGGTTGTGCTTAGATTTAATGCTTGAAAAAAAGCATACCCGCAACACGTTTTTAGAGTCGACGAGTGCAGAAATTTGAAAACTTCCAGCCGGACAAGGCTCAATCCCTAAAACAGTATCTTCGCAGTGGGACGTTATGTGGGTCTGAACGCGTCATTGCCACCGGTGCCAAAGGTTTCATCCGGCGCTCTACTATCGTCTGAACGGCTCCCGATGTTGACTTGATTATAGCTGGCTGCCGCATATAATTCCACAAACAGACTTACCGCTTCACAGGAAACTTGCCGTGACAACGCAGTGGTCGGGCCGACTGGCCATGCAACGGATCCTTTTTTGCGGGCCACGGTGGCTATGCCTTTATCCGCATCTGTCGCACCGTGTCAGATTGAAACCCCTGGGACTAACTAGGAATGAAGATCGGCCGACATGAAAACAAAATCGCGACATCTGCAGGAACTGGAATCCGAGAGCATCTATATCCTGAGAGAAACGATTGCCCAGTTTGATAAGCCTGTCCTGCTTTATTCGATCGGCAAAGACTTGTCTGTTCTGCTGCACCTCGCCAAAAAGGCTTCTCATCCAGCGCCAATACCGCTTCCCCTGATGCACATTGACACAACTTGGAAGTTTCGCGACATGATCTCGTTTCGAGATCAGATTGTAAGACGGTACGGTGCTCAGCTGCTTGTACACATCAATGACGATGGCAGGAAAGCCAACGTCAATCCGAATACGTGCGACAGTGCCCATTATACGCACGTGATGAAAACCGAAGGCCTGCGCCAAGCCCTAGAGCAGCATAAATTCGATGCTGCAATCGGCGGCGCAAGGCGCGACGAAGAAAAATCGAGAGCCAAGGAGCGGGTGTTTTCACATCGCACGGCCGATCATCGTTGGGATTCCAAAAACCAACGGCCCGAGATCTGGCGTCTCTATAATGGCCGTCTTTCTGTTGGCGAATCGATGCGCATTTTCCCATTGTCAAATTGGACCGAGCTCGATGTATGGCAGTACATTGAAGCGGAAGAAATTCCTGTGGTACCATTGTATTTCGCTTCTGAGCGGCTCGTTGTTGAGCGCGGCGGTTCATTGATCATGGTCGATGATGACCGGCTGAAATTGTCATCTGGCGAGGTGCCGGAGTTGCGCCGGGTACGCTTCCGGTCGCTCGGGTGCTACCCGCTGACTTGTGCTTTTGAATCAGACGCGGCATCGATCAACGAAATCATCGAAGAGCTAAAGCTTACGCGCTCGTCCGAGCGGCAAGGCCGCGTCATTGACCGGGATCAGTCCAGCTCTATGGAGAAGAAGAAAGAAGAAGGTTATTTCTGATGCCGGACGAAAGAAGCATCATCGATATCCGGGCGCTTGGGGCGGCAAGTGCACAGGAACGTCAGAGTTCGGTATCAACCAGCGTGCCGATGTTACGATTCCTAACGTGCGGCAGCGTCGACGACGGCAAAAGCACTCTCATCGGTCGGTTGCTCTATGACTGTCAGTCGATCTATGACGACACACTCTCAGCAATAGAGCGGGATAGCCGCACGTGGGGCACGACGGGAGAGGCGATAGACTTCGCTTTGCTCGTGGATGGGCTTCAAGCCGAGCGCGAACAAGGCATCACGATTGACGTCGCGCACCATTATTTTTCGACGCCCGTGCGCAAGTTTATTGTCGCTGATACGCCGGGCCACGAGCAGTACACCCGCAACATGGTGACAGGCGCCTCTAATTGCGACTTGGCTGTCATTTTGGTCGACGCGAGGAAAGGCATACTCGTTCAGACGCGGCGCCATACGTGCATCGTTCAACTCCTCGGCATCAAGCATATCGTCTTGGCCGTGAACAAAATGGATGCGGTGGGTTACGCCCAAGACGTCTTCGATAACATCGATGGCGAGTACCGCGAGTTCGCAACCAAACTTGGCTTCGAGCGGGTGCAGTCGATTCCGGTCTCAGCGCTGCGTGGCGAAAATCTGATAACTACCGGCTCACACACGCCCTGGTACAAGGGGCCAGCACTCCTGAGCCACTTAGAAACAGTAGATGTCTCGATCGCCGCTAAGACCAATGCCTTGCGTCTGCCCATTCAATGGGTTTGCCGGCCAAACTCGGATTTCCGGGGTTTTTCCGGAACGATTGTCAGCGGTAGCATCGCACGCGGAGATCCCATTATTTCACTGCCGTCCAGTTCCGAATCTAGCATCGCGCGCATAATCGTGGGGGATGAAGAGTGCCAATCGGCAAGTGCTGGCGATGCGGTTATGGTTACCTTGGCGAACGAAATTGATGTTGGTCGTGGTGATTTGTTTTGCTCGCCCATTGATCGCGCTGAGACGGCCGATCAGTTCTCCGCCAATCTTGTTTGGATGAGTTCGCATGCACTCCTGAAAGGGCGTCCATACTTGCTTCGATGCGGGACACAATCGGTCATCGCTCAAATTAGCGACATCAAATATAAACTGAATGTCGACTCACTCGAACACGTTGCCGCACGGGAGGTAACTTGCAATGAGATCGCGGTCTGTAACATCACAGTTGCCAAGTCCATAGCGTTTGACAGCTACGCTCAAAGCCGAGAAACTGGCGGCTTCATCCTTATTGATCGCACGACGAACGAAACCGTCGGCGCGGGCATGATTCAATTTGCTCTCCGGCGATCGCACAATATTCACTGGCAGACTATCAATGTATCACGGGATCAGCGCGCCGATCTCAAGGGCCAGAAGGCCTGTTGTCTTTGGTTCACTGGACTATCGGGTTCAGGAAAATCAACAATCGCCAATCTCATAGAAAAGCGCCTCCACTCTCTTGGTCGCCACACTTACATCCTCGATGGCGACAACGTGAGGCACGGTCTGAACAGGGATCTCGGATTTACCGACGCCGACCGGGTTGAGAACATCCGCCGGGTTGCTGAAGTTGCGCGACTCATGGTTGAGGCCGGGCTTATCACAATTGTCTCGTTCATTTCACCGTTCAGGGCTGAGCGGCAGTTCGCCCGCGAGAGATTTGGCAGCGATGATTTCCTGGAAATTTTTGTCGATACACCTATCGAGCTTTGCGAACAACGCGACCCCAAAGGGCTCTACAAGAAGGCGCGCGCGGGTCAGATCGCCCATTTTACAGGCATAAGTTCGCCCTATGAGCCACCGGAGATTGCCGATCTTCACCTAAAAAGTGGGACCGACTCGACGGACATGATCGTTGAACAAATTATGTTGGAACTGAAGGCTCGAGGAATTCTTTTCACTGTTTAAAGGGCCATTCCGCCTTCCGGTGGCTGCGCGCTGCTTGCGCAATTTGTCCGTAAACTACGGGTCCGATACTAATAGGCGTGGCGGTCCATGATAATAATGTTGCCTTTAGGTAACCCTCCCGTTTTTAACGGGGGGGGATTACCCTCGCCATTCTGGTGGTCACGACCTGGCCACGAGCCAAATCCCGACAAAAATGACAGCAATGCCTAGAATGCGCCCCAGCGTGATCTGTTCATCCAGCAAGGACGATGCAGCGAAGCTGGAGCACACCAAAAGTGAGACCGGCCGCGATCGGATAGGCGACAGACAAATCGTTCTTGGCCAAAAGAATTAGCCAAAGCAAGAAGCTGCAAATGTAAAGTGAAGCGCCCGCACCAAGGACGAGCATTTCCGAGCTGAAGTACTGTCCGGCCCGCAACGCCTCACTAAAAACCGGCATCCGCTCAGAAACGCTATTCAAGCCATTGCCGATGCCCCATGGTCATCCGACGATGATAGGGTGCGTGCCAGGCCACCCTGCACTAGCGCACCCGGGCTTACACTGCAGTTGACTGCAGGAGTTTCGATCAGATACTTTATTAAGGCTGCCCTAATTTGCAGCCTTGAGATATCGCCAATGGCCGCAAATCTCAACATCGGTTTCCTGGGGGAGGCACATTGTCATTGACTGCAAGTTCTTCACGTTCTGCCCCGTCCGGGGAACGCATACTCCTTGCTGGTGCCAGTGGGTTCGTCGGCAGGCATTTGGTGCGTCTGCTTTCGGCCCGCCGAGCGCGCCTCACGCTGCTGTTGCGTGAGCACAGTACGGACTTTCCGGGTTGCACCACAATCATCATCAATCCGTGGACGCCGGAAGCGTTGTTCAAAGAGTTAGTCAACCACAAGTTCGATCACATTTACAATCTCGCTGCATATGGCGTTAGCCCGGGTCGCCGCGATCCGGCAGAAATGATTCGCATCAATGTCGACTTTGCACGTTCCCTGGTCGATCTTGCAGCAATGACGGGCGCTCGGACATTTGTGCATATCGGATCATTCTCCGAATATGCTCCAGGACCGCGGCACCCAATTGCCGAGAGTGCAACGCTTGAGAGCCATAAACTCTACGGTACGAGCAAAGCGGCCGGCGCGCTGCTCGCCCATATGACGGCCACAAATCTCAAACTTCCGTTCGTGGCGGTGCGCCTGTTCAGCGTTTACGGTTTGGGGGAAGCTCCTCATCGGCTCTTGCCGTCGCTTGTATCGCGCTTAAAAAAGGGCGAGCGCGTGCCCTTGTCCGCTGGGGAACAAGTACGCGACTTTTTGCATGTCGAAGATGCTGCGAGCGGATTGGTGGCACTGTCAGAGTCTCTTGCGGAGCATAAAGGCCAGCATATCGTCAATTTGTGCTCTGGTACCGGCGTGCCGGTGCGCCGCTTCTGCGAGCTGGTCGCATCACGATTAGGGGCGAGCAGTTCATTGCTTGGCTTTGGCGATATTGACTACCGGCCCGACGATATGATGCATACGGTAGGGGATACGGCATTACTTCACGCGTTCACACGATGGCGGCCAAGGTTTGATCTGGAAAAGGGGATAGCAGCTGCAATCGTCTGCGAACCCGCGAAAGAAGACACTCAGTGACCGCAAATGTCCACTCCGCGCAAGTACCGCGCCTTGTAACAATATCGATCCCTGTGTTTAACGAGGAGGATAGCATCCCGGCACTACTGGTTCGATTGCGCAACCTCGCTGACAAACTACCAGCCTACTCATTCGAATTCCTTTTTACGGATAATGCTAGCACGGATCGAACGTTTGAGCTGCTGGCCCAGGAAGCGAAGAATGATAATCGGATCCGCGTGCTACGCTTTTCCCGCAATTTTGGGTTCCAGCGCTCCATCCTAACCAACTATCTCAATGCACGTGGGGAGGCCGCAGTGCAGATTGACGCCGATCTGCAGGATCCACCAGAGCTGATCGCACAGTTTCTGGATTTTTGGGAACAGGGATACAAGGTCGTATTTGGCGTTCGGGTTCGTCGCAAGGAGAGCCGGTATCTCGAGTGGGCCCGAAAAATCTACTATCGTCTGATAGACCGGTTAAGCGAAACGGCGGTTCCTCCCGACGCAGGGGACTTTCGCTTGATCGACAAAATCATCATAGACCAGCTTCGCAACCTGCGCGATCAACAACCCTACTTGCGCGGCCACATCGCCAGTCTCGGTTACCCGCAAATCGGCATCCCTTACAGCCGCGAGGTTCGATTAGCAGGGGTGAGTAAATTCCCGCTCCGGGCACTCATTCGCCTTGCCATTGACGGCATTTGCAGCCAATCGACAAAACCACTTCGGTATATCGGGTGGATCGGCGTGTTCATCTGCGCAGCTTCGGCCCTAATCGCACTCACATTTCTTGTAGCTTGGAGTATTGGTCCCGCCTCGGCTGCGCCGCGCGGATTTACGACGCTGGCACTCCTCCTACTTTTTTCAATTGGCTTGAACTCTATATTTCTAGGCGTTATCGGAGAGTACCTCGCTCGAATCTTTGAGACTGTGCGCGGACAGCCTGCAGCGATCATCGAGCGGCGTATCGAAAATGGAAATGAAGTGCTAGAGCGGTTGCAGTCGAATGGTTAGTCAACGAATGGCTAGCCAATGGCACGGGAACGCCAAGGGAAGCCGCCCTTCGGCAATAAGCATACCGCGCGTCAAAACCTTTTAGGCGTAAGTGGTTTCGTGCGGGCCGTGGCATTCAATGGAAAGGCTGTTGAACAAAGTGAAGGATGCGAAGAAGACATCGGAAGCCACTGAATTCGACGCTTACGACCGAACATACGATGCGGCCGTAAACGAAGCTATCGCATTCGCGGGGCTGGGGGTAGATTTCTTTACGCGCGTAAAAGCCGACTATTTGCTGGACTTGAGTGCCGACGCTCTCGGTGACCCGCGGAACCTTTCGCTTCTCGACGTTGGATGTGGTGTCGGCAATTATCACCGCCTTCTTAAGGGTAAGTTCGGATCGATTGCCGGCATCGATGTGTCAGCCAAATGCCTGGAGGTAGCGCACGAGCGTCATCCCGAAGTTGACTATCGGCAATTCGATGGAACACGGCTGCCGTTCGGCGACACTTGTGTAGATGTTGCCTTTGCTGTCTGCGTTTATCATCATGTGCCTGTCATCGATCGCGTCGCTTTGACTGCAGAAGTGCATCGCGTACTTAAACCCGGCGCAATTTTCGCAATCTTCGAGCACAATCCCCGAAATCCGTTGACGATGCGTGCGGTCAACAACTGTGTTTTTGATAAGGATGCTGTACTGCTACAGGCTCTCGAGGCTGAAAAATTGCTAACAAAGACTGGATTCCATGATGTGCGCACGCGCCACATTTTATCAATCCCGGCGGTTGGCAGGATACTTCGACGATTGGACCAAACGCTTGGTCTCGCTCGATTGGGTGCCCAGTACTATGTGACGGGGCGCAAATGAGCCAGCACCTGAATTCGTTGGAAAAGAAACAAGTCGAGGGAAGCAGTGCTCAGAAGCGCTTTTCTTCACTCATTGCATAGGCTTCCTTGGCGCGGACCGTGGCGTGCGAATATTCTTAAGTGCGAAGGGCTCGAAAGATGACAATCCAAGTTTCAAGCACTGACGTCCAGATGGATGACTACTCTGCCACCTTTCACAAGCTACGCAGCGGATTGGTGAGCAGCGATGGCACACGTTACAAGGAATTCGTTCGCACGTTGAAGCCGGACTACTTCAAGGTTTATCGCGATATCGCCTTTGGCTATTTAGCAGTGGCTGCAAGTCTCGTCATCACATTCTGCATCGCCAGCCAGGTTTCGACGATTGGCTCGGTGATCACTGGTTCGGTTTTAGTGGGATACTGGGTCGCCTATCTCCAACTTTTCATGCACGAAGGCGCTCACTACAATCTCGCTGAAGTCAAAGAAAGAAGCGATTTCCTGTGCGATACGCTGATCGGCTGGCTCGTAGGCATCGACGTCCGGTCGTATCGAAAAGTCCATTTCCAGCATCACCGCGCGCTCGGAACCATGCACGATAGTGAGCACACTTATTTCTTTCCGCTCAATCTCCTGTTTGTCATCAAAGGACTAACGGGTTGGCGCGTTGTCGAGGTACTGATGTCACGCCGCCGGTTCCTAGACCAAATCAAATCGCCTACAAGGGACAAGTTTGAACGCAGTCCTAGTGATGCGGGCAGTGAATGCGCCTCCAAATCTCGAAGTTCTGTGATGGCCCTAGGATTGCTTGCACACAGCTGCATAGTGGCGATCTTTTTCGTGTTCGGCTGGCATACCCTGGTCGGCGCATGGCTCATCGGGATGTTCATGATTTTCCCGTTCTTCGGAGCGTTGCGACAGTTGCTAGAGCACCGCATGGAAACGGCCGATCCTGCGGTTGACCACTTCAAGACTGGTCATGGTGCATTTAGCCGTATGTTCGGTGATGACGTGTTCTCGGCAACGTTTGGCGGCGCCGGGTTCAACCGGCACCTGCTACATCATTGGGAGCCACAGATCTCGTATACAAACCTCAAAGAACTCGAGACGTACTTTCACAAGACCGAGATGAGCGTCATCATCAATCGTCGGCGCAGCACCTACTTCGAGACGTTCGCGGGGCTGTTTTCCCTTTACTGACCCATCAACGCGCAGGTAACAAAGTGACGATTACACTGAGCACACCCAGATCAGCCCCTTATCGAGGAAGCACATTCCATGGCATCATGTCCTCTATGCCAGTCATCTGAAAGTGTACACTTCGCGCGTGTCGAGGATATCGAGTATTTTACAAAACCCGGAACATTCGACTTTTACCGATGTGGCCATTGCGACGTCCTCTATCTCGATCCAATGCCCTTCGATCGTTTGGATGAAATCTATCCGGCCAACTACTATTCGTTTGTGGCGAAGTCGAATTCGATAATTCATCGAATCAAAGACCTTCTCGACGTTCGCTACTTGCGCAAAGTTTTGTCCGCAGTTCCAGGGGATAAGCTGCGCGTCCTTGATGTCGGCGGCGGAGACGGCTGGCTCCTTGACGCGGCACGCCGTGCAGACGCCAGAGTGAGCGAGACGCTTGTCGTCGATATCGACAGTGGTGCGCGCTCGCGGGCGGAGGCTCGCGGTCATCGCTATTTTGAAGGCCGGTTTGAGGATTTTCCGGTTGGCGAGCAGTGGGACGTGGTCCTCATGCTCAATCTGATCGAGCATGTGTCCAACCCTCGTGCCGTTCTCGAAAAGGCGCGCGAAGTCTATATCCAAAACGGATGCATCGTCATCAAGACGCCGAACTTCGACGCGCTCGATGCCCGGTTATTCCGAACTCGATCCTGGGCTGGCTTTCACACCCCGAGGCACTTCGTACTCTTCAAAAGGAGTAGCTTTGAACGGCTTGCGCGACAGGCGGGCCTACAAGTCGGCGGCTTCTCTTACACCCAAGGTGCGCCATTCTGGAGCATCTCGATGCTTGATGTTTTCCGGCGGGCAGGGCTTGTATCGGTGAGCGCTGAAAGACCGGCAATCTATCATCCGTTCACACCCCTGTTGCAGACCGGCTTCGCGGCATTCGACATATTGAGGGGTCCGTTCGCAAAACTGTCACAGATGCAGTTCGTTTTGAAGCGCTAGAATGGTGGGCGGCGTCAATGCGATTTTGGCAGAGCCGGACGAAACAACTGCTCAGGAGCTTGTGACGAATGTCTGATAACGCGCCGCTTCCAGCCGTCGCCGAGGCTGCTTGGAGCAGGAACGCATTGGCGTTGCTCTCACGTTTCTCACTTGTCGGCGTCCTTGCGGCCCTTATGTATGCCGCCGTAGCCAACGCACTCATATATTCAATGGCAATATCGCCGCCTCGTGCGTCTGTCCTCGCTTTCGGGGCGGGTGCCATCGTTTCATTTTTCGGGCAGCGGTTTTTCACTTACAAGCGAACTTCTGATTTCCGGCGCCATTTGTTCCGCTACTTGATGCTCTTGGTCGCAGGTTCGGCGTTCTGTTACCTCGCTGTGTGGATTTGCACCGTGCAATTGGCCTTACCAGCGTCAATCGCAACTTTGCTCACAGCCATAGCATATCCCTTCTTGTCGTTCGTAATCATGAGTCGTTGGGTATTCAGGTCGTGACCGTCCTAAAGTACATCTTGGCGCATTGGCGCCTATCGCTGCGAACTCGGGCTCCAATGCAATGGTCCGATCAAACTTTCCTTCGCGATCGAACGTTTTCTCTCATTATCGCTGGATGCGGGGTAGGCGCCCTGGCTATGGTCGTACTTCAAGTTCTCTATTTTGAGCCTTTCAAGAAACATCTTATTCAAGCGGCAGCGGGCTCGTCATTCTGGTTCGCCGCTGCACTATTGCTAACGTCGTTCACTGTCGTCCTATTGCCCCGGAAAGTTTGGCTCGGGGCAGCGTTTGCCACAGGCTCATGGATTTTCCTTTGGCAGCATGGAGTCGATTTGCCTGTGCTGGCCGGCGCGGCGAAGATAGTGGCAATCCTGTCTCTTGGAACCCTTGTTCAGCGATGCCTCGCGTTGAATGCGAAGGCTTCGTCGTCTCCGGTTTCGTGGAGCCAAGCCTTTGTGCTCGGGATCTCCCTGCAACCAATCTTTGCAGGGTTCTTGTCTATTTTTGGCTGGTTCACACCGTCCGCCATGATGACGGTCGACGCAGCTTGTATTCTCGCTGGCGCAGCAACATTCGGATTGGCGTCGCGGCTGAACGCTGCGCAGGCTCGGATCTCCGGTACCCTCGCAACCCACGCCCCACTTATTGCGGTGGTCAGCATTGACGCCGTACGGACAAATATGGTCTATGCAGACACCGACTCTCATTGGTATGGCTACTCGATTGAATACTCGCTGGCGCCGAATGGAAGCTTTTTTGCTACTCCTAATTTGGCATCGGCTGTGCAATACTATCCAAAACTGAGCGAGATCACTCAGTTTTCCTTGAGCGCTATGTCCGATTACTCCTACCAAGCGGCCATCAATGTCAACTACGCGTTCCTGGTCGGGCTTTTGATATCGAAAAATCTATCGTTTTCCGGCTGGTCGAAGCTGACAGCCGCTCTGGTTGCAGCGCTCGTTGTCTCTGCACCAGCTTTTTCTTGGGTTACGGCAAGCGCCAAGGCCGATGTTCTTGGATTGCTGATGCTAGCATTGGCCCTCTCTCAATTGGTGACCTATGCCAGCGACAGATCGGCCGTATCTTTGGCAACGGGAATCGGAGCACTGGCTCTGGCTGCCTCGTGCCGCACACTGTACGCGATTTTCTGTGGCTTACCGATCCTCGCATTGACGGCCATCTTCCTGGCACGCGTCATTAGAAGTCCTGAGGGCCGATGGCCTGCGATTGGCATACTCGTTGTATGTGCGATTGCCGCTAGCCTCGTTGCGATGCGCACACTTCTCTTGACCGGATTTCCGATCATCGGCCCATTGTCTCTGATCAATATCTGGCAAAAGATCGGGTTTTCGGCTGTATCAAACCCTGTCATTTTCGAGATGGATATCGAGGGCGCGGCCGACTTCAATCCCCTTCAGCGCACATTCGACGCGCTGGTCATGCCATTCCGGATGCCGCACATCTGGCTAACCTGGCCGTCCTATGTCGTTCCTATCCTAATGACATTGTCGTGTTTCAAAACTGATCTCCGTGCCGCACGGATAAGTGGCGGTGGCATCGTTGCGCTCGCAACGGCGCTTTGGTTTTTCGGGGTCACAGCAGCACTCTTCCTATTTGGAAATTTCATTGTTCACGGTGGTGACGGCAATTACTACTTGCCCGCAGGTGTCGCACTCGCACTGCTGCTCTGTCTGTTGCCGCCGACTAACGCTCGCGAAGCGGGCCGAGTGTTTGTTCCCGTGCTTGTCTTGGTCACATTCATCAATGTGACGCTGACCATTGCTGCAAACTGGCATCCCGGGTTGGGTTCGCCGCAGTGGAAACTCGGCCCCACTTCGTTCGATAGTCCGAAGTTTGTGGACCAACGCTTGAAAACCCTGCATTTGTCGTCAATCCGCGATGCCTTGCAAGCGCAGCCCAATTGCCGTCTTGTTGTTACCAAGTCGCCACCGAAACTATCGATATGGTTATGGCAGTTGCCGTGCCAAGTTGAGACGCTTCACGAAGCGAGTTGGCGGGTTCGGGGGCGGCCAACTCCACTCGATTCCAATGATGCTATGAAGGCGTATCTCTGTTTTGCCCGGGCGCAGTTTCTGCTTGAACACGAAGAGGGAGGTCCGGAGTTGAGCTCGAACATTGACGAAACTTACATCTCCGTGCTGGCATTGCGCGTTAAGGCCGGTCCGTGGCGGCTGTGGTCACTCGATGTATCCGGGCTCTGCGATCCCAGTGAGGAAAATCGTGTCATACCACGGAGCAATGGCAAATAACCGCAGCGCAAATGGCCAATAGCACCAGGCGAGTGCCAGCGCGCTGGAAATGATGAGTACGAGGTCAAAAACGCTCCAACGACTCTTGAGTACCAAGCAGGTGATAGTCCTCTATCGTAGGTCCGTGAGTAGGTTTGGCCTGCCATTAGTAAGTTGTAATCGCGGCAAGTATCTCACCTTTCATAGTCGGCTGAAAGCCACCGTGCTTCACCGCGATTGGACTCAACTGGAAAAAAACCAGGCCTTGTTTCCTTGTGATTAATATCATTGGGCTCTGAGGCATTGCAAGTTCATTGACCCGTGCCACAACGTACCGGCCAAAGCGCTTGACCCTCCCCCTCTCCGGGTACCCGAATTTATGTAGACTTAGTTCGTCACCCACGGGAGACGGACGATGCGGAAGGGCAAGTATTCAGACGAGCAGGTGATCGCGATCCTGCGCGAGCATGAGGCCGGCCGGCGGACGGTGCAGATCTGCCGCAAGGACGACGTTAGCAACGCGACCTTCTACAAATGGAAATCGAAGTTCGGCGGCATGGAGGTGTCAGACGCCAAGCGTTTGAAGGCGCTGGAGGATGAGAAGCGCCGTGAGCTGGGTGATCGAGACGAAAGAGTATTCGCAGCGCCGCGCCTGCCGCCTGATCGGGTTGGCCCCGAAGGTCTACCGGCCGCCGCCCACGCAGCATCTAGCCGAAGGAGGTGGTATGAACTAGCCAACGACCTGGGCCACTCTTTGGGGGCTGTTCATAAAACGGCGGTCTTGGCCGGATACTTACGAACCCAGCCAGGCAGATCACTATTTGTGCTCAGTATCGATGGACGGCCGGCAAGCCATGAATCACGCTCAAGCTGAGTTGGGAAGCTCTGAGGTAAGTTCTTTCGTGGTATCAATGCGTATTGGTTTCCGCGAGCCAATACGCAATGGTAGCCGCAAGGCCTGCTTCTAAATCGATGCGAGGTTGGAATCCCACTTCCTTGAACAGCCTATCGACATTTGCGACCAGAATCTGAGGCTCTCCTTCGCGATCAGGAAGGGCGCCGTACTGGACGAGATCCTCAAGACCCACCGTGTGGACGATTCTTTCGGCAATCTGGCGCAAGGAAACGCCTTGTCCTGAGGCGACGTTGACGGCCCCTGAAACAGGACTGTCGAGCAGGGCAGCCAGGGCTTCGCCAAGATCATCGATGTAAAGAAAGTCCCGGATCTGCGTGCCTTTGGTCATTTCGACAGGGAGGCCCCTAAGCAGATTGCGGATCACAGAAGGAATGAACCTCTGAGGTTTCTCCCTGGGTCCATACGGATTAAAAATGCGGGCCCAAGCGGTCGAGAAATTCCCGCTCGAGGCGTGCGTCATGTAGTTACATAGTTCCAGTTTGGAAGCTCCATAAGGCGTTGCCGGTTTGAGCGAAGTGTGCACTTCGTCGTAAGCGGCATCGCCGCGCCACTCGTATTCTGCGCATGTGCCCAGGCCAACGGCGCGTTCCCCCCCGCAATCCCTGAACGCCAACAGCATGTACTTGCCCGCTTCTCGCCATGCCACATTAGCCGGTGACCTCCAATACAGGCCGTGCGTCACATCCCATGCCGTGTGCAACAGATGCGAGGCTTTGATTGAGGCGAGGGCGCTGGCAACGGCTTTTGCATCTAAAAGGTCGATGCAGTGGCCCGCGACGTCCTGTGGGATGGTAGCCCCACGGGATGAAACGATGGCATGCACCTCATAACCGCGATTTAGAAGTGGCAGTATCGTAGAGCGCCCGACGAAACCTCTTGCACCTGTTACAATGACTCGTTTTCGAACCACTTTACGTATACCTCAGTGAGAGAGGCCTGCTAGGATTTGAATAAGAGTCCTTGGCCAGTTGGAAGGGTCCAGATTTTTACGCCCTTTGATTCTGCAAAAGCATCGTGAGAGTCTTTTTGTTCTCGATACGGCGTCCAAGCATAGTCATCAAATACGATCACCCCGCCTACCACCATCTTGTCCCAAAAGAACTTAAGCGCCTCCCGCTCCGGAAAGGCGATATTCATATCGATTGAGAGGTAAGAAACCTTATTTATATCGACCGTTAACAGTGTTTCAGGAACTTTCCCTTTCACGAGATGAGCGCGCGGATACTCTGCAAAATTTTTCTGAGCTAATGTCCAACAGTCAGGATATGTCGCATTTTGATCAATCCGACCGGCAGCGAGTTCACTAGAGGAAATCTGCTCTTGAGGTATTCCATCAAAAGTATCAAACAAATAAAACGACTTATCTAGTGAATTAAAATCGAGATATTGGCATATCGCTAGCGAAATAATGCCAGTATTTGTGCCGCACTCCACGAAATCGCCGTCCAACCTTTTGGCGTGCCAAGCCGCCCAGCAACAGTGCGCAACTCTCCATTCAATGTGAATGTCTTGAGTTGACCCGGTCTCGCGCCCGATTGAATGGCCCGAATTCATACCTCTATTATAAGCAGACAGAAACGCTGAATCCTGCATAAAATCGACGTTTTTGTGCCAAACGGTCAAAAAATCTGCATCATATGCGGGAGTGCCGCGCTCCGTTTGATATTTAATCTTACTTTGCATCTGCCGCAATTCTGCCCGCATGCGAGGCAATTCAGCCTTCAACTCTGCAGCGGCTGCTGCCGTGTCTAGGACGCTTTGTGTAACGTGTCTAATCCGATTTAAATAGTGAATTGGTGAGCGGACTTTTATCATCGCGTAATTTCAAGCTCCAAGCCATCGAGTAATTGTCTAACGCGTACCCGGTTTGCGTCCAAGGAGTACTCGCGCTTAACGAAAGTGCAGCCCTCTTTCGAGAGGGATTGCCACAGAGAAATATCATTGTAGAGGCGAACCACGGCCTCGGCAAATTCTGTTGCGGTGTCGGCAACCAGAACTTCAACGCCGTCGCGTAGCCCGGTGCCTTCGACCGCCATGGATGTGGCAACAGTAGGTAACCCGGCCTGCAGCGCCGACGCTATCTTGCCTTTGATTCCGGCACCATAGCGCAACGGCGCAACGGAGACCCGACAGCTGTCGAGCAGCGGATCAAGGTCTGGGACGAAGCCAAGAACTTCTACCCCGTCACCTGCTAATGCCGCCACTGCGGGCGTCACCGAGCTGCCGGCGAGCAGACACCGCGCATCGGCCGGCAAGCGCGGCCTGATGAGGGGCCAGATAGACTTCGCCAAAAAAATGGCGGCATCCTCATTGGGCGGATGTTGATAGGTGCCGACGAACACTATGCCGCTACGCTGCGCGGGGGGGGGCGTCGTTCTATCGTCCGGAATGTCCCTTAGGAGAGGAACGAGATAAAGTGGCGCGTCTGGCACATCCTTGCGCAATAGATCGATCTCGGCCGTGCTCAAGACGATTGTGGCGTCCGCGTTTCTAATAGCGTTAAGCTCCGTAACCTTCAGCGATTCCGCCTCGCACTTCAGCGCGCTGTCGCCCGTGATTTGGGCCTGCCGTGCCACTCTGAGGTGGTGCAAATCGACGGAATTGAAGACGATTTTCGCTTGAGGCTCTCTCTCCCTGAAGTACTTGAGATACTTATCCGCAATGTTGGCTCGGCAAAGGACGACGATTTCGAGCATTGATCCTAAATCATTTAGGACATCGCTCACGCTGTTGTAGTCCGGAAAATAAACGCATTGGATTCCCATTTGCTCAAGATCTGACGTGTAAGGGATCTGAGCCGCAAAGTTGCTTTCAGGGATGAAAGTGACACGATATCCGAACTCGTGCAGGATTCGCATCAGGTTCAAGGCGTCTATCGAACCCGAGTTTCGATCTGGCTGCGGTGTCTCTGAATCGATATAGAGAACCCGTCTTTCAGGTTTCTGGCCGATTTCGGCAATTCTCATTCGCGCTTTCGTATCCGAGAACAGGCGATGCCAGTCGAGCAGCTCTTTTTGGCTGTACTGTAGTGCGGCTGAATTGATCACCACTTTCGCGCTGGGCTGAATCGTGATGCGCTCGTAGGCTCGATTAAGGCGGCTGGCGAGTTCGGCCCCAGCAACCAGCAGCGATGTGTATCCGGGCGCAAACCCACCGTGCGCCGTCAGGACGTCTCGGCGCAGGCAAAACGCGCCAGGACAGAAGTGCGCCGGCCGCGCGTGGCGCAAACTCGAGTGGCTTCCGTTGGAGATGTAATCAAGCCGGCCGACGTTCTCTGCAAGTCCGAACTGCGATGAGCATATGATCGAATTGGACGCGCCGATCGTGATTTGTGGCCCGACCATAGCGTTCGACGCTGAACTCCGGACGAGATTGTCGATGCAGCCAGGATCAACGATGGCATCCGGCTGGATGAAAATTAACGTGTCCGCTGTCGTGTGTTCGAGGGCTGGTTGGACCGTTTCAGCGAAGTCCTCGTCGCTGTCCGCCGTCAGGTAGGTTATGCCCGGTTGCAACGGGAGTACGAGAGACGAGATGTCTGACGGACTTCGGTCGATGACAATCAATTCAAATTCAGCGCTCTGGGGGGACTTAGAAATCGCGTCGATTAAGGCAAGTGTTTGGATGATGTCATTATTCAATAGAACCACGATCGCCACGCGGGCCTTGGCCGGCTTTCCTGACGGAAACCGCCAGTCACGCAGCGGCGTTGGGAATACAGCCATTGCCGTTTGACTATCGAACGGCTTGGGTTTCGGGCGCGCCGCGCTTGTACTGCCGGCTTCAAATCTCCAACCTTCATAGCCTGGAAGTCGCCGGGCAACGAGTGGCACCGACTCGAACAATCGTCTCTTAACGGCTAACCGTTGTTCCAGATTCAGGGGAAGCTTATGGTACGCTGCGATCGCCAGTTTCGTCGGCCCGCGGAGTGTCCGCCGGGCAGTCCTGCCAACTATTGCTCGGGCCGAGCGGCCAACACTTGCAAACTTGTATTTGGTTAGCCTCTTGCGCAACCCCGGCGCTCCGGCCTGACTGAGAAGTTGGCCAATTGCCCGCGTCACACTGTAGGACTGCAGGTAGACATCACCCAGGCTTTTCCATCGATACATTCCAAACCTGAAATGAATATGTAAGTTGGAGTGGAAGAGCTTCGACAGCACCTGTGGTGTTGCTGGAAAGAGCCCGGTCCGTAGGCCATGCACCGTCATATAGAGCAGGGGCAACGACTGTAAGATGCGGCGCCGATGTTCCTTTCGCACCGATTGCTCATAGGTAGCTGCATCCGACGTGTCTCTCGCCATCAGCACTTCGGGAAGTTCAGCATGCTTGCCGAATTTTAAAGTCGCAGCCGACACAGCCCAATCGAGGGCGTAGAAGCTTCGTTCCGGAAAAACGGCCTTTAGGGCCGCGGTTCGGAACACGCCGTAGTATCTGCTGTTGTCCGCTGGATTTTTGAAGAACGTCGCGACATTCTCTGCGTGCTCCCCTTTCAGCGCGAATGTGCCGGGAGCCAGATAATGGGGCGCTCCGTTGAGCGTGAAAAGAACGCGGCTTTGCGCCAGGACATAATCGGGGTTCGACTCGAGGAACCCGAGGTTGCGCTCGATGAATGCAGGCGCCCACAGATCGTCCGCGGCCGCCCACATAAAATAGGGGGTTTTCGCCGAAAAAAGCACATACCGAAAGTTCATCGTCGGGCCAAGATTGCGGGGCTGTCTGATGTATTGGACGCGGGGGTCGCGGGCTGCGTAGTCGCGGCAAATCTGTTCAGTTGTGTCTGTCGAGCCGTTATCGGAGATGAGCAGCGTGAATTTGCCCATTGACTGGGCGAGAAGACTGTCGAGCGCAGCCTGGATTGTTGCGGCCCCATTGTAGACAGGCATGCCGATAGTAAGTGGAATTTCTTGCTGCTGGGATAGAGGCGTCTGCACAGTGGGAATCCATCCGAAGTGTGATGCAGCGTGCTGGCCAAGAATTCCACATATGACCCATTCGCAAGCCGAACCGTTTAATGACCTATCACACCCGACAAGAACCTTTCTTGAATCAATAGCAACGAAACATAATTTACGTTCGTCTATTGCGTCTGGGCTGCCGCGTCGAGAACTCGCTGGCGATATCAACAGGAAGCGCCGGCAAGCTGAATATCTGAGAGCGGCTCGTTCTCATGAATTGAATGAGGCTATACTTCTGTTGGCAAAACAAAAAATGGAAAACTGAGGGCTCAATTGGTGGCCAGGTAATCCCTCCGGCTCTAGCGGGGGGATTAGCGGAAGACCGAGCAGCGGCAATAATACAACAGGGAAAACCGACTGCTTGTTGGGCGTATATCTTGCGCAAGCTTTTGTTAATGATTCGTTGTGCTATAAATATCTGAGAATGGAGCTGTAATCACGTTCGTTTCCTCGACGGCACAACTAAGCTTCGCTTTGTGTTTAGTCCGTACGTTGGAAACATGCTCGTACAACTTTTCGAATGGCCGGGAGAACCAGTGGATGGCGAAAAGGATCTATCTTCATGTTGGACGCCATAAATCTGGGACCACTCAAATCCAGCGGTTCTTGAAAAAGAACAGGCCTCTACTCGCTGAACAGAAGATCGACTATCCCCTGCCGCTTGAGGATGATGAGGCACATCACGCTGCGGCGATGTATCTCTATGATCTTGACGCGGCGGCCCGCCGCAAAGCGGGTAGGAAATCGGTACCATTTTCGCGGCAGTTAGTTGAGCGTGGCGCGCAGGATATCGTTGAATTGACAGCTCGTATCAAAAATCACGACGGTACCTCGATCATCAGTAGTGAAGTATTTCAGCATGTCCAGCCGAGCAAGACCCGGATGCTAGTCGGCGAGACAATGACTGATGTGATCATCTATCTCCGGGAACAAGCAAGTTACACGGTCAGTGCATATTGCCAAAACGTGGTGGGTGATCTCGGAACGCGCTCGTTTTCTGAATACTGGCCGCATTTTGTAAGATCCGTGAATTATGTGGATTTTGTTGCCAGGTGGGTTCGTGAGTTCGGAGCAAGTGCTACGACATTGCGCATGTTTGATCGAAGCGCACTGGTGGCCTCAGACATTCGTCGAGATTTCACTAAAGTTCTTGGATTATCGGATTCAGACTCATTCGATTATTCTAACGGGCCGGACGTGGAACTATTCGGGGGCGATGTCCTTGAAATGCTGCTCCGGCTCAACAGGACCGGAACGATTGACAGACAGCTCCGGCCAGCCATCGTAGAAGAGATGCGGCGAGTGGCGAGGGCTAGATCCGATTTGGGCGGGAAACCAAAAATATCCAATGGGTGCACAAGGGAAATTCAATCCTATTACGCGGAACAAAATAAGGACCTGTTTGTCAAATTCCATGTCCGGAATGCACGTTCTTTTACCTCCAGTGCAATAGGCATCGAGGCATTCGATCCTTCCGAATTCTTGGACAATCCGAATCGCCAGCTTTCAACGTCAAGAGCTGACGAAATTATCGATATGGTTTCGCAATCGCAACCAGACGTGGGTGCGTGTCTGAAAACAGCGTGGAACACGGCTTTGCTCCAAGCGGCTTAGCAGGCTGGTGAACATCTGGTCAGCGGGGAGAATTGACCAATGTGATTTCTTTGGGTCCCATGCCGGCGAGGGGATCACGCGGGAATCCAATACGGCCGGAAATCCTAGTGCCGACGGGTTCAATGCTTGGGGTAGCGGATCAGATGGCTAAACAGCAAAATTAAACGTGGCCCAAAAAAACCAAGTACGCCAGTGCGATTAGCTCAAAGCAAAGTGGAACTTTTTTGCTTTTCCAAAGCAGCATTCAGAGCGTTGCCACGACGCAACTTAGAGCGTCTAATTCTCCTTGGCTCGGAGACACTTGCGTGACAATTGTTCAGCGAATTTGTATCAACCGCTGCAATTCTGCAGTGGCGGGACCTTACATTGTTTCAATGGCCGTACTGGGACGCAAAATGCTGCGCCGTTGTGCGTCAGGCTCTGTCGTTGATGACCAATAAAGGGGGCGCGGAGCTGTGCACTTCTTCGCATATGGCTTCGAGCGGCTAGGACAGCTTATAAATGGCGAATAGAATATATCTTCACGTTGGCCGCCATAAATCTGGGACCACTCAGATCCAGCGGTTCTTGAAAATGAACCGGCCGCTTCTTGCAAAGCAGAACATCGATTATCCGATTTTGCGTGAGGAGGATGATGCCCATCATGCTGCAGCAATCTTCCTCAAAAGTAAAAGCGCCCCCATGTTCAGCCTGGGTATCGCGAGGCTCTCAGCGTTTTATCGGCGCGATAAAAGTACGTCCGATCCGTTTCCACAGCACGTGGTCGAGCGTGGCGAGCAAGACGTCATTGCGCTGACGAATCGAATTAAGAATCATGATGGCATTTCGATCATAAGCAGCGAAGTATTTCAGGATGTCCGGCCGAGTACAACTCGAGCACTGGTCGGCGGGACTATGACCGATGTGATCATCTATCTCCGGGAACAAGCAAGTTACGTTGTGAGTGCATATTGCCAAAGCGTGGTGGGCAATCTCGGCACGTGCTCTTTTTCCGAATACTTGCCAAATTTTCTCACGTCCGTGAACTATGTGAAGTTTGTTGATGGCTGGGTTCGTGAATTTGGTGCGAGTTCAACGACGTTGCGCGTGTTTGATCGCAGTGCGCTGGTGGGCTCAGACATTCGTCGCGATTTTGTCGATGTTCTTGGAATGTCGGACCCAGGCTCGTTTGAGTACACCAATGGGCCAGATGTGGACCTATTCGGGGGCGATATCTTAGAAATGCTGGTCAGGCTCAACAGGGCCGGAACGATAGACATACAAATCCGGCCAGCCCTTGTGGAAGCGATGCGGCGACTGGCGAGGGCAAGATCCGATTTGGGCGGGAAACCAGAGATTTCCATTGGTTGCACAAGGGAAATTCAATCCTTTTATGCGAAGCAGAATGAGCAGCTGTTTGCCAAATTCCATGTCCAGAATGCACGCGCCTTTACCGTAAACACATTCGGCACCGCTGCCCTCGATCCTGCCATCCTTTTAGACAATCCGAAACGCCAACTTTCGAAACGGAAAATTGAAGAAATTATCGACTTGATTTCGCAGTCGCGCCCCGATCTGGGGCTTTGTTTGAAGGCATCTTTTGCAACTATCTCGGCGAATGCTGTGAAGGGCGTAAGCATCCGGTGAGCGCCGCAGGGGCTATGTCGTTTCATCTGGCTTGCGGGTGGGGTGAGCCCGTTCTTCGATGATGATCTGCTTGAGGCATTCGATGCCGTATTCAGTGAAGGCCGGGACGCCGTGTTCGCCAGCGCCAAAGACCCAGAGACAACCCTCCTCGGGGTCCATGGCGACGGAGATCTCTTGCAGCCAGTCTTCATCCTCACCGAGCATTTTGGCGACGTGGTCAATAGTGAAGACGGCAGGGATCGCAGCCATCGTCAAGCTGCCCGACTGATCGCAGAATTTGCTGCGCGCCAGTTCCACGGCAGCAACTCGTCGAGCCGCGACGCCTGATGACTGGCGATGCGCGCGAGCACGTCGGCGAGCCACGCCTGCGGATCGATGTCGTTCATTTTTGCTGTGACGATGAGGCTGTACATGGCAGCGGCGCGCGCGCCGCCGCGATCGGAACCGGCGAACAGCCACGACTTTCTTCCCAGAGCAATGCCGCGCAGCGCGCGCTCGGCGGCATTGTTGGTCAGACAGATGCGCCCGTCATCGAGGAAGCGCGTAAATGACGGCCAACGCTTCAGCATATAGTCCATCGCCTTGGCGATGTCGTTGCCGCGCGAGAGTTTGGCGCGCTCTTCGCGCATCCAGCTTTCGAGGTTGGCGACGAGGGGCGCGCTTTGCTTCTGCCGAACGCTTCGTCGCTCATCGGCGTTCGTACCGTTGATCGTGCGTTCGATCTCGAACAGCGCGTCGATGCGGCGTACGACCTCCAGCGCCAACGGCGAGATCACTGCTGTCGCCTTGCCTTCGGCTTTGCGGCGCGCGCTTGCTTCGATGTCGGCCAGCGCGAAGAATGGCCTGCGTGCGTGCCCAGCAGCGCCGCGCCGGCTGATCACAATAGTAGAGTTGGTTATAGCCGCCATAGGCGTCGGCCTGCAGCAGTCGGCCGTCTGACAAGTACTCTCCCAGTGCGTCTATAGCCGATTCTTGGAGCCAGATTCGATACCATACGTTATCCCGGCTGAGCGGATCTGGCACAGAAGCGCAATCAAACATGCCTGTAAATGGCCGATCGTCGAGCACATAGACCCACGTGCGCTCAGTGTCGTCTTGCTTTCGCCAGAACCGGCACTGTCGTGTCGTCGCCATGCGGCCGGACGGCTGCGAAACGTGTGCTTCGAGGCGGCCTAACAGCGGCTCCAGCTGCGGCACATCCGGCACCGACCGATCGGCGAGCGTCGAAGGCCCAGCGGCACGCCCTCACGCGCGAGCGCTCGCTTGGCGTTCAACGAGAGTTCCAAAACACGAACACCTCAAAGGCTCTTCGTTCCCCCGGGGCACTTCTACTCTCCAATGTGGACGTCGCAGAAGCCGAGACGCGGCTTCAATCCGTCGTTGCTTGCGGTGTTCTGGAAAACCTGCCGGGACTCAACATCGCCAGAGCCGATCTGGTTGAGATGTGGCACGCAATTTTGCCACACATGAGGGCCGCTCCTTTCGACGAAAATAAGAAGGATGGACTTCACTACAAATTTGACAATCCAGCCTACGCCTGGGGTGACGGATACGTTTTGTATGGCATGATCTCCCACTTGAGACCCAAACAAATCATCGAGATCGGCAGCGGATGGTCGTCGGCGTGCATGATCGATGCGGTCGACCACAATCTCGATGGACAGTGCGAACTTACCTTTATCGATCCGTATCCGAAGCTGTTGCACGAAATAATCGGCGATGCAGCTGCGAACGTCACAATCATTGGGGAGCCAATCCAGTCCGTTCCACTTGATCTATTCGACACACTCGGAAGCGGAGACATCTTATTTATCGCACTCGACGCATGTCATGCGTACCGGTAGCGACGTGTGCCACGAATTGTTCGAAATTCTACCGCGCTTGGCCAAGGGCGTCTACGTGCACATCCACGACATGTTCTGGCCCTTCGAATACCCACGTAGCTGGGTCATTGATGAGAATAGGTCTTGGAACGAGCTTTATGCCGTTCGCGCCTTTCTGACCAACAATGGCTCGTGGCGCGTTATCATGTTCAACGACTACATGCGACAGCTTGAGCCGGAACTTATCCGGAGCACGCATGCTGAATTTTTTCAAGAATTCAGGCGGCGCGCTGTGGATGCAACGTACGAAGTGATGGCGGCACATCGTGATTATCTGGGTATCCAGACTACAGACCAATGCGTCACGCCGCATCGGTGGGTAATCCTCCCATTTTTATCTGAAGGGCTACCATCCGCACGCTGAAACCGACAAACAGTCTCAGGCTGTTCTTCTCTCCAGCAAGAAAAGAGTTCGGACCGATCCAGGAATTTGCTGTTCGTCGATAATGTTAAAAACGCGAGAAAAATCCGTGCGAAAATTCTCAATCGTATAATCTGCGAAGATGTCTTCGCGATTTAGCAACAGTCGTTCAACCTGGGAGTCCGCTTTCGGGACAAACTCTATGATGACAAACCGGCTGATTCCTGCAAAGAAATCGGCGATATCCGATAACGGCAGATTGTTGGAGATCGCAAGATGATGGATGAGGGCAAGTGCAAGCGTGAGGTCCGGCTTGCCCCTCTGAAGTAGCGACGGCCGTTCCTTGTTAGCAAAACCTATCGAGGGTGCCGGATTGCAACAGTCAAATACGAGCGGAAGGACATTTGTTATATTGTCACGCCGGCATGCAGCGTAATTCGCCGACACGGCGATTGGATCGATATCAAGAGTTACGAGCTCACTTGCCAAGTCAGCTATCGACCGGGTAAATCGCCCATCGTTTCCACCCAAATCCCATATTGTCTGTGCGCCGCATCTCTGGACCAGATCGCGAACCATCCGGCCTTTTGCAATTGCCGCGTCGTCTGTATAATTGGTTCCAGAATAATAGTTACCCCATTCGGTATTCTGAGGCTTTGGACGCAGTTTTTGAACCGTGGATCTTAGCGACTCGGCAAAAGCCTTGTGTTGCGCTCTTGGTAGCGGCTTGCCTCGAACACTTTTGTTTGTGTTGGCGTGACGAGTGCTCATGCGCGCGTGAAGATGAAGATGCATTGCTAGTCCGAACTTGAGCCGCGTATGTCCCGGTAACAACAACGATGCAAGATCGAGCGGAACTCCATCTATGTATTGAATTGCCAGACCTGAAAGTCGACGATCAGCGTAAGCCATTAACGCAAGCGGCGCCAGAAAGTGTCGGCAAAATTGACCGTAGGCTGGCCATGCCGAATGACTCGAAAGCGAATTGATTGAAAGATGGTCAATTAGGCAAGCGCGGCCGCCGACAAATTGAATATTGAAAGCGCTTGCATCTTTTAACATCATGTCATGTTCGAGAGCAGCCAAGTGCACGTCCAGAGTGGTAAGAGCGGCTTCTTTCAGCTGCTCAAAGCACCACTCGTACGGATAGGTTATTAGATTAATCTGTTGCGGCTTTAGGAGCGTAGCGCCCGCGCCTAAGCGCGAATCTTCGACGAGAGCGAATGGAAGTACGAGCCCCCGCTCGATCAAGCTGTTCATCAAACCGCTTTCGAGGGCTCTGTTCAATGTATCGCAATAACTTGGGGCTACCCGCCGAAAAATCTCTCCGCCCGTCCAGAAGAGATATCCTGAAGGATCTCTGAATGAACTAAATTCGCGCTGCGTTTGAACATCTCCGGACGAGCCGGCATGTCGGCGCTCCATGGGATTCATTTCAGTCTTTACGCTTCCCATCGACCGAGCGGAGACGATTGAAAACAGTCTTGATGCGATACCAATACATCCGGACAGTGGCACCTACTGCCAACGCGCCCGCCAAGAACATCTGCAGAACAAAGCTTCCTACACCAGGATCCAAATAAGCTGATGCCGGCGAAGCAAGACCAATAAACATTAATGAAGCTGAGAACAGTCTAAAATGCATCTCCAGATCCTCATCCAGCGCTTGGTATTACGACAGTCTCGTGACATTCGAAGTGCGTAACATGCTGCCGAAGAGCTTGGCAAGCGCCCGAGCCAAAGATACTGTGACTTACTCGACAGGTTTCAACCCTCGGAGTTTTTCCTTACGAGTTCTTCAGTCAATCCGGGGTGATGGGGTCTGTTGTGCTCACACGACCGCACAAGATGGGTGCAGAATAGACACGCCGCAGTCGAACGAGCAGTTTTTCTGCTCTGCAGCCCATAGAATTCAAAGTACTATTACCTGACGCGAAGTCACGCCGGATGCAAAAATGTCCCCGAGAAGAGGTAATCCTATTGCCGCGCAGGCAGCCGCAACCGCGTTTCTAGGAGTTCCAGTCGTCTATTTTCTTAGTATCGACCTGACTAAGAGATCATTTTTAACTGCGCTTTCTTCGAGTGAATTGGTCGAGCTTACGGGTTTCCTGCTTTCAAGCGCGGCGGTTGCTGCCGTCGTTTTGTGCGGTTTCTGCGTGCTTGTATCCAGGTTGATGACTTTGGCTGGCGCAACTGTCCTTCCTGGCAAACTCATCCAGTTGTCGTCGGCGGCAATAATCGCTTTGTTCACTTGCGTCGTCGTTGAAAATTTTGCCTACACGACGCTGAACATCGGCCTTAAAACGTCTGAAGGCAGTCTTTTGAAACTGGCCTATATCGCTATATCGCTCATAGTCGGCAAATTTGCTTATGGCGTATTCTCAGATCTTTCGTCGGCAAGGATTTTGCACCATGCCCGCGCCAAAGCAATTCTGGTGGCATACTCCGCTGCCGCATTAATCGTGCTCATTGTGACATCAGGCATGATGCAACCTAATGCCGTTCGCGAAAAAAACGAGGTTGTAATTGGCAAGCCTTACAATGTTGTAATTCTGTCATCTGATGGACTTAGTGCTTCGCGCCTTGGCTTTTTTGGCTACGAACGAGAGACGACACCATTTCTGAATTCAATCAAGGCAGAATTTCTTTACGGCTCAAACGCCTTCTCCAACAACGCTAATACGACCGGTAGCATCACTTCACTACTAACCGGGCGCTTACCAACACGTACCCGAGTTATTTACGCTCCTGACGCAATGAACACGACCGAAGGCAAGCGGTCTTTGCCCGCTCTGCTGCGGTTGGGGGGCTACTTCACCAGCAACTATGCGGTTCCGTTTTATGCGGACGCGCGCAGCGTTAATTTGATCGACGCCTTTGACATGGAGTTTGGCATTCGCGATACGAGCGAGGACGGCCTGTTGTCACTCGTCATAGCGCCAAATCAAAAGCATTATCTGATCTCAATTCTTCAGCAGTGGCTTGAATTGCTCAAGGACATGGCCTTCCTCGATGAGGCGCCGAATGTCTTCGATCAAGTCACGGATGCAGGAAAAAATATGGCTGCCAATAAGCGGCCGCTTGGCGGGAGAAAAAAATCGCCCAAGGAAATAGAATTAGATAGGCTTGACACAGTCCGATCGCTCATCAAGACGAGAGACAAGTTTTTTTCTTACACCCACTTCATGCTATCTCATGGCCCAACGTTCGCCATTAGCGACCGTTTTTTTTCATCAGGTAAGGTGCAGTTCGGAAAGTGGATGACGGATTTCTACGACGATGCCGTGTTGGCTTTCGATCAAAAGGTAAAGCTGATCTACGGTGATCTCAAAGAGGCTGGAAAGCTTGAGGACACAATATTGGTTGTAACCACTGACCATCCGATGCGTTATGATCCTACCCAAAGGATTCCAATTCTCATTCGGTTTCCTAAACTCTCGCGAACTGGAAATATTCCCCAGAACATTCAGTCGATCGACATCGCAGCAACGATTGTTGACGCGCTCGGCGTTGCGAAGCCAGCCTGGATGCAAGGTAGTTCGTTGATGCGACATGAATCATTATCTCAGAATCGGCCAATTTTCACCGGGCAATATGGCGTTAAGGTAGTGCTGCCGAACAAGGACGGGCAACACTCATCGGCGCAGGCATCTGAGTTAGGATCACTAGGTTCATTGTGGTTGCGGGTTTGCAATCAAGTATTAAAGTTAGACATAAACTCCAACCCAGCAACGCTGACCAAAAAAGTCGATACACTGAGTGACAACTGCAGCAAGTCGGCCGCCGATGCCGATCAGGGTGTCAGCGCGGAAGAAGTATTGGAGGCTGAACTAAAAGAAGCGGGATACCGATAATCACAATATTTGTGGGTAATTGAAAGCCTCGCCGGAGGCTTACCTGGGTTCCGCGACGTTGCCCCGTCAAAAATGGGGGATTACCATTCCCCCTCGTCATCGACCACTCTCTGCCCGCGAGGGAATTCGACAGATTAATGAGAGCTGCTCTAACAGCCGATCCATTGATCGTTCCCCGGCGCTTGCGATGATTTCACTCGAGAGGGTCTCCAGCAAGCTAGGTTCTGAGGCAAGCTGGCGGATGGCGTCTGCTAATAAACCAGGGCCAGTTCCTCGAGCCATTACTCCAGTTTTACCGTCAATCACCTGCTCCGAAATTCCTCCAACCGGCATCGCAACGACCGGCATCGCATGTCCAAAGGCTGTGGCAGCAACACCTGACTGACTGGCCTCCGTGTGTGCACAAACGACGGCATCATAGCGCTCAAGAATCGAGCTGATCTCCTCGTCGGCGATCCATCGATTGATGACCTCGGCACCAAGTTGTTCGAGCCGGTGAAGTGTTTCAGCCTTAATCTCGCCTGATCCTGCAACACCCAACTGCAAGGCGACACCTTCGTCGCGAAGGGAGCTAACGGCCTCGACCAGTAGATCGAGGCCCTTGTAGGCCATGATCCTTCCGAAAAACAGCAACCGCAACGGCCGATTCGAAGCGCGCATACGCAGCTGACCTGAACTTGAAAATCTCAGGTCCGGATGAAAAAGAGTCGTGACGCGATCATCAGGAATGAGCTGCCGTTTAATAAGAGACTTCGCCACCGCCCGGCTAAGAGTAACGACGTGGTTCGCGGCTCGCGCCTCACGCAGAAGCCAATGCGTTATTCGGGCGGTGCCATCGCCAGGATGCGGAACAGCGTCATGAATGATAGTAACGAACTTGATGCCGCGCTTCTGTATGCCACGAACCAGAAGCGGCGTCCAAACGTGCGGCATGAGGTTGACGATGGCTCGTGGTTTCAATTTAGCGAGATGCTCGAATAGAACGCGCCGCGCGGGCCCGAACCCCATTGTCAGACCAGTCAGCGAAGGAACCGAAAACGTCGGAACAGTGTAGACATCGGCTCGGCGCGTAGTTAGTTTTTCTTCCAATCCGCTGTGCCCCGAAACTAAGAAAGCACTGTGGCAATCTGACACGCGCTGGACAGCGTCCGCCAGTTCCAAAGTAAACTCGCCGAGAGAACCTTTCCGGCCGAGGTACATAAAGATGATCGGGGGCTGTTGCGGCCTAAGCTCAGCCATTATGTCTACCTGGTTCCGTTTGCTCGCGCGAAACAAGCGCCCCTGTCCGTTGACGTTTGATAGTTGAAGTTTTGCAACCTGAACAGGGACGTTAGAACGGACACCATAGACCCAACTTATTGCGTAAGAGAGTAGAGGCGTCTAGAAATCAAACGTTGAGCCGGTACATGATCGGTCCGAACCTGACTGAGACACTTGAAAAACAACTCGCAGATTGGCAGCGTTCCGGATGATTGGCGACGTATTGTTTGAAGCAAAAAATATCGGACTCAGCGTTCCTGTCTATCTACCGCAGGAACGCAGCATTTTGAGGAATCCCACCAGCCTTGTGTCGGATTTCTATTTCAACAACCGAAATCGGCAAGTTTATGAGCTCCTGAGCGATCTCTCCTTCTCGTTACTTGCCGGCCAGCGGCTTGCCGTAATCGGTATGAACGGCGCGGGCAAGTCGACGCTATTGCGTCTACTCGGAGGCATCTACCGCCCAACCAAAGGCAAATTAAACGTCAATTGCGAACCAAAAGGGCTTTTCGACATTTCTATTGGTCTTATCGGCGATGCCACCGGTCTGGAGAACCTCTATATTCGCGGTCTGGAGATGGGACTGACCATAGATGAAATACGGCAACTGTTGCCGAAAATATTGGAATTTAGTGAGTTGTCCGATGCAATTGATAAGCCACTCAACACCTATTCCACGGGCATGAGACTGCGACTTGCAGTATCGCTTGCACTGTCGATTTAGCCTGACGTGTTGTTACTCGACGAGTGGATAGGTTCTGGAGATTCGACATTTCAAGCTAAGGTGACGGATCGTATGAATCAGTTGGTTGACGGATCACGTGGACTTGTTCTTGCGTCACACAACGACGCCCTTTTGAAGCGCGTTTGTTCCCATGGAATAGTACTCCACAAAGGCCGGTCCGTCTTTGCGGGAGGAATCAATGAATCATTGGCCCACTACAATCAGCACATTCGCCCACCTAAGAAGAAGGCCTGACCTACGTCCATGAGGATTATCTCAACTCAGAATTCAATGTCAGAAGGTGACCCTCTCCCCTCACCGGGCACCTGGTGAGGGGGGAGGGTCACGGTCCATCGTGGACCATAACCAGAACGGACTCTACTTATGAATGGGGGCACGTTGGGGGCAGGGTCTGTCGAAGCAAGCTTTTCGCGGAACCATACAGTCGGCCGGTGAGCCCAATGCCGCTCTGCCACTTCAAGTGCATTCGCAGCGACGTGAAATGACATGATCGCTGCAGTAAGAAGCGAAGAATTTAGATCTAACCACTTCGCGGCGCATTTGTGAGTTCAGCCCCTCCAGCGCCGTACACGCGCCACGCAGATCTTCCCTCGCTTCAGTGAACCGAGAACTTCAATATCATCAGTTAAATAGCATGTAATAAACACTCCGATATTGACACCCCGCCAAACTCCAGACTACTTAGCATTTTGCAATCCGAAACTTGCCAATGAAGATACTCACCAGTTCTGCTTGATAATTGCGGTGCGTGCGAGTCTCTGAAATTCGGGACATAAGATGAAGCTCGTTTTGCTGGCCGGCGGTTTCGGAACGCGCATATCCGAAGAGAGCCACCTCAAACCCAAGCCTATGATTGAGATCGGTGGCTATCCGATCCTGTGGCACATCATGAAGCTCTACTCACACCACAATATTCGCGATTTTGTGGTGTGCCTGGGCTACAAGGGTTACGTAGTAAAGGAATACTTCACAAACTACTTTTTGCACCGCGCAGATGTCACGATAGATCTTGCGAACAATCAGACGACATTTCATCGCGCCTTTGCAGAGCCGTGGCGTGTCACTCTCGTGGAAACGGGTCTTGAGACCATGACCGGGGGACGTCTAATGCGCGTGGCGCCCTACCTCGACGCAGGCGAGTCGTTTTGCATGACCTACGGAGACGGGCTGTCTGACGTCGATATCAGTAAACTAATTGCTTTCCATAAGACGCAAGGTCTTGCGGCAACTTTGACAGCCATCAGACCGCCGGGGCGATACGGTGCGACTGAAATTGATGGTGACAAGGTGGCGGCGTTCGTGGAAAAGCCTGCAGGTGACGGTGGCTTCGTGAATGGAGGCTTCTTCGTTCTGGAGCCGAGTGTCCTCGACTTAATAAAAGGTGACGACATGCCGTGGGAGTCGGAACCCTTGCAGGCCTTGGCGCGTAATGGGCAACTCGCTGCTTTTAAACACGATGGCTTTTGGCAGCCTATGGATACATTGAGAGACAAGACTCATTCTTGAGTCCCTGTGGCAGACAGGCAAGGCTCCCTGGAAGTGTTGGGAGTAGAAGTATGCTTTCGCCGGATTTCTGGAGTGGCAAGAGCGTTCTCTTGACCGGCCACACGGGCTTCAAGGGCGCCTGGTGCGGGCTGTTGTTGTCGCATATGGGCGCGCGCGTGCACGGTTTGGCGCTCGATCCGGAAACTGAGCCGAGTATGCACCGGTTGCTAGGCACAGGACACCTGGCCAGCCATCTGACAATTGATATTGGCGACGAACTGGCAACGGCGTCCGCAGTGCGTGCCATACAGCCTCAGATCGTCATCCACATGGCCGCGCAGGCACTGGTGCGCAGGTCCTATCGCGATCCGGTAGGAACCATGCGAACCAATGTGATGGGCACCGTGCACCTGCTCAATGCTCTGCGAGCATCACCTAATCTTCAGGGTGTCCTAGTCGTGACGAGTGACAAGGTCTATGATAACGCGGACGAAGGGTTGCGCTTTGCCGAGCATCACAAGCTGGGTGGCACCGATCCGTATTCGGCGTCTAAGGCCGCCGCGGAAATCGTTACCGCGTCCATGGCCAAATGCTTCTTCGACGATCTGGGTGTACCTGTCGTCACTGCGCGGGCCGGCAATGTAATCGGCGGAGGCGACTGGTCGGAGGATCGCCTGATACCTGACATCTGGCGGGCGATGAAGAATAACAAGCCCGTGGAGTTGCGTTACCCGAACTCGACGCGGCCATGGCAGCACGTCCTTGAGCCGCTAGGCGGCTATATGACCTTTGTCGAGCGGGTGTGCACGAGCGATGCCCGCAAATTGCCACATGCCCTAAACTTCGGGCCGCGCGAAGAGCGGCTTGCGACGGTTGCAGAAATTGCCGCGGCCATTAGCAAGGCACTCGACTCCCCCGCCGGTTGGCGACCCGCTGAAGGCCGGCATCCGCCAGAGAAGTCGATGCTTGCCATTGATGCGCGCCTCGCTGCCGAGACGATTGGATGGCAACCAGTTTTATCGGCCAACGAGACGATCCAGTGGACGGTGGATTGGTACAAGGCGCACGCCTTGGATCCGGAATCAGTGCGCGCCGTAACGCTAGGACAGATCAACACGTACTCCTCAAGGTTGTCATGACCAGTGCTCCGACCTGCATTTCTTGTGGCACCCCTTTGCGTGACACATTCGTGGATCTTGGTTTGACACCGATCTCGAACTCGAATGTGCGGCAGCAGGACTATTCCCGCAAGGATCAAGTCTACCCCCTTCACGTCCGCGTCTGCGCGCATTGCCTGCTGGTTCAGGCCGACAGCGTTGTGCCTCGAGAGGAGCACTTCAATGAGGACTATCAATACTTCTCCTCGTTCGCGGCCAGCTGGGTGGAGCACGCCAAGAAGTATTGTGTCGAGATGATCGAACGCTTTGGGCTAACAGGCACGAGTGCGGTATGTGAAATAGCCTCTAACGACGGGTATCTTTTGCAGCATTTCAAGGAGCGGGGCATCAACGTGCTCGGTGTGGAGCCGACGAATAGCACGGCCATGGCCGCTATCGCCAAGGGGATCCCGACTGATATCGCCTTTTTCGGCCGCGAGACTGCAGAGCGACTTAAGGCGGCAGGTTGCGCAGCCGACCTTATGGTGTCCAACAATGTGCTCGCCCATGTGCCCGACATCAATGATTTTGTCTCAGGTTTCGCAGTCCTGTTGAAGCCGCAAGGCGTCTGGACTGTAGAATTTCCGCATATTCTCCACCTCATCGATCAAAACCAGTTTGATACAATTTACCACGAGCACTATTCCTATCTCTCTTTGCTCGTCGTAGAGGGACTGCTGGCGCGGCATGGCATGCGGGTTTTCGATGTCCAGGAACTGCCGACGCACGGAGGTTCGTTGCGTGTCTTCGCGGCATTGAATGGCGCCAGTTACACGGAGCAGGAAGGGCTGCGCCGGGTTCGGGCGAAGGAAACGGCCTTTGGGTTGGGCAGCCTTGACGCGTACAAGAATTTCGAGCCGAAGGTCCTTGAAGTGAAGTCGCAACTCCTGTCGTTCCTCGAACGTGCCAGGGTGGAAGGCAAGACCGTTGTAGCCTACGGCGCCGCGGCCAAGGGCAATACGCTGCTCAACTATTGCGGCATCGATACTGGCCATATCCGTTTCGTTGCCGACCTCAACGTTCACAAGCAGGGCCGCTTTCTTCCAGGCTCGCGTCTGGCCATTGTCTCACCTGACAAGATTGCTGAGACACGACCGGACTATATTTTGATTCTTCCCTGGAATCTGAAACAGGAGATCGTTCAGCAGCTTAGCTACGCTCGTGACTGGAACGCCCGGTTCGTCACAGCAATTCCTCAGCTCGAAGTATTCCAATGAAGTTCTCAAAGACGCCAATAGAAGGGTTGGTTCTGATCGGCATGGACCGCAAGGAGGATGACCGCGGCTATTTTGCACGCGCGTTCTGCGTCGATGAGTTTGCGGCCAACGGTCTACCGGTCGGCTTTCCACAACACAACGTGTCCTTCAATCGATTGAAGGGAACGCTGCGCGGCATGCACTTTCAAACTCCCCCGCACGATGAACCTAAGG
Organism: uncultured Alphaproteobacteria bacterium; assembly: GCA_963819605.1. Classification (GTDB taxonomy): domain Bacteria; phylum Pseudomonadota; class Alphaproteobacteria; order Rhizobiales; family Hyphomicrobiaceae; genus Hyphomicrobium_B. The sequence goes on from CAWFWU010000018.1 coordinate 101,338, forward strand.
TCGTACGCTGTACCCGTGGCTCTGTCTTCGATATCGTAGTTGATCTGCGGCCCGGCTCGGCGACATACTGCAAATGGTATGGTGTCACTCTCGAAGCAGAGATCGGCAATGCCATTTATATCTCGCCTGGTTTGGCGCACGGCTTTCAGACACTGTGCGACGATGCAGAGCTGTTGTATCTAATGGGTAAGAGATATGCTCCGGCCGCCGCTACAGGTGTCCGGTACGACGACCCGGCCTTAGCGATTGAATGGCCCTTGCCCGTCACCCGGATTTCCAGGCAAGATCTTGAATTCGCCCCCTTCGAGCGAGCCGAGCAATAGCGTTCCGCGGACAGAACCGTGAAATAGGAATGGAAAGCGAATGAAACTGACGATCGACACCAAGGATGGCTCAATTCATCTCGTTGAAGGCGAAGGTTCGCGAAGGCTCGACTTGTTCAGCAAGGAGGGCTTCGAACTCATCGCTCGGCTGTGGACTGACGTTGGCTGGGTCCGCAAGTACTCATACGGGTTCTCTTGGATGGGCCGGCCAATCATCCAGCTCCCGGACGACATGGTTCGCATTCAGGAAGTTATCTATCAGACCAAGCCGGATGTAATCATCGAGACGGGCGTGGCTCACGGCGGATCTCTACTGTACTACGCGAGCCTTTTCGAATTGTTGGGCAATGGCCGCGTCATCGGCATTGATATCGAGATTAGGCCGCACAACCGAAAGGCCATCGAAGCGCATCCGATGTTCCACCGCGTCACGTTGATCGAAGGCAATGCTATTGCACCTGAGACGGTCGCAAAAGCGAAGTCGTTGATCAAGGCAGGCGATCGTGTGATGGTCATTCTTGACTCGAACCACAGCCGCGATCACGTCATCAGTGAACTTGCTACTTACGGCGGTCTCGTCACCTCTGGTTGTTGCCTTCTGATACAGGATGGCATTATGTCATTCGTGGCTGGTATGCCAAGAACCGGCGACGACTGGAGCTGGAACAACCCGGTTCCCGCCATCGCAGACTTTCTCGAGAAAAACCCCGAATTCGAGAAGATCCAGGTTCCGCGACCCTTCGACGAGACGCAATCGACGCCAGACTGCACTCATCACCCTGATGGCTGGCTGCGCCGCAAGTAGGGATCATCTATAAGAGTTACTAGTGATGAGCCCGGGCGGGACAAAGGTAGTGCCAGAATACCGTTGAAACGTTTGAAGCTGCTGTGGAATTCGTTTGAATGTTCATATGTATTGAAAGCGTGTCGGCAATGTCAGATTCGCCGCTAGGTGGTTCTTATGCCGGGCCCATGTTGAGTGAACCAAATGACGGACCGAAGCGAATACCTTTACAATCGGCTTAAGATCAAGCGGATGAAGGTGGGGGCGAGTTGTCCGGAAAGAACTTAATGGCATGCATGACGCTGCCGTTCTGTACTTGTTGGAAACCCTTGAGCATATCGCACTGATGCATGAATTGGCCTGACCCGCTCATGTATTGGACACCTTAAGTGAGCGCGGGACGGAATGAGGGGAGTTGCGCTTGGCTCTACATTCAAATATTCAGAGCACACTGATAATTATGAAGTCAGACAGGTGTCGGCAGAAAAAAGTGCTCAAATCTCCACAGCTTTGCGTTTGAGCGCCATAGCGGCTTCTTAAAAAGTGTTTGTGCTTCGCACTAAATGCAGGATGACGTTTGTCCGGTTTTCACCTGAAGGGAGAAATTTGTGATTTCGGACCTAGTGTTAGCATTTAGGCAGCCAGGTGCTTGGTTGTATTCCACCTGGATCACCTTCTTACTTAAGTATCGAAAGACATTCCTCGGACCGATTTGGATAATTGCGGGTCCGGCAATGTTCATAATTATTCTAGGCACACTTTACGGACGGGTCATGGGACACGAGGCCGAAGTCTTCGTGCCGCACTTGGCAGTGGGTTTGGTATTTTGGAGTTACCTGGTTACGATTATGAGCTCCGCGCCCCGGATCTATATGCAGTTCCGTGGGACATTGCTGCAAGGTAGCGTGAACCACATGAATATCGTCATGCGGACGATCTTCAGCTCATTTGTGGGGTTCATTCATCAGGCAGTAATTATCGTTGCGGTGCTGCTGATTTATCGTATTACGCCGACAGCATCCTTGCTTTATCTTGTGCCAGCAGCTGCGCTGACGTTCGTACACAGTATCTGGGTCGTTGTCGTACTGGGTATTCTGGGAGCGAGATATCGCGATCTTGCGGAAGTCGTCGAAATGGTCATGAGAATCGCGTTCTTGGCGACGCCGATTATCTGGAAAGTTGGCGAGGACCAGGCGCGCGGTTCGATTGTAGCGGTGTATCTTGGTTTAAACCCATTCTATCATGTGCTCGAACCCTTGAGGGGCGCGGTTCTTGGGACGCCAATTGCGCCGCAAAGCTGGATCATTTCGTGCTTGATCGCTCTTGTTGGACTTGCGGTCGCCGAATTTCTTTACCGGAAGTACCGGCACTTGGTTGTGTTGTGGACTTGACGGGAGCTTCGAGCAAGGCTCTGGTGCTAGGCAATCGATGTGGCATTGAGTTCAGCGCGGCAGAATTTCAGGGCTAGAAGAGGCCCATGACGACCTTCCTGGTCCTCCTCACTGGTTATATTTTGTCCCAGTTTTATCGCTCGTTCCTGGCGGTTATTGCGCCGGAACTATCAGCCGAGCTGACACTTTCGGCGGCCGACTTGGGATACATTTCGGCTGCGTGGTTTGCCGCGTTTGCGCTTGTGCAATTTGTTGTCGGCGCAGCGCTCGATCGGATCGGCCCAAGGCGAACCGTTTCGGTACTGATGCTCGCTGGCGTCGCGGGAGCGCTTTTGTTTTCTCGTGCGCAGTCAAGCAGCGATGCAATTGTAGCGATGGCGTTAATCGGCGTTGGATGTTCACCTTCGCTCATGGGCCCACTTTATATATTTGCGCGCAATCATACAGTAGAGCGCTTTGCGATGTTGTCGTCGGCCATGATTGGTCTTGGCAGTATTGGTAATCTCCTGGGCGGGACACCATTGGCTCTGGCACAGCTCAATTTTGGCTGGCGATGGGTGTTCGTGGGGCTGGCGGGTTTCAGTCTCTTATCAGCAGTGTTAGTGGCGGCGCTGGTACGCGATCCACCTCGCTTATCGAATGTTGCTCAGCACTCAAGTGGCGGAACCGCCTCCGGATTACGCGAGGTATTATCCATTCGCGACCTCTGGCCGATCTGGCCGCTTATGGCAGTCGGCTATGGGGTCTTGATCGCTGAGCGAGGAATATGGGTCGGGCCATACCTGTCCGACATTCATGGTCTTGCACCCGTCGCGCGAGGGCACGTCATTTTTCTCATGGCGTGTGCAATCGCCGCAGGAGCGTTAGCGTATGGACCGATCGAAGCATGGCTTGGTGAGCGCAAAAAGATTGTCCTGGGAGGCAGTCTAGTTGCGGGCGCGGTGCTCTTGGTGCTGTGGACGTTCCCACAGCCGCACCTTGCGTTGGCAACTGTTGCGCTTTGCATTTTCGGGTTCGCCGGCATGACCTATGGTGTGATCATGGCGCACATCCGCCGCTTCATCCCCGAACATTTACTTGGCCGGGGGATGTCATTTGCAAATTTTCTCTGCATGTCGGGCGCGGGAATGTTGCAGTTGTGGTCCGGGAACTATGTTGATCAGCTTCGCAACGAAGGGCTCGCGCCAGATCTCGTCTATGCGCGCCTGCATCTAGCGCTTGCTCTCGTGCTCTTCGTGGCAGTAGCGATCTATATCCGTTCCTCCGAAAAGCAATAGTGTCGACGGAGATCACATCAGCATACCATGTGTCAACCGGTTGCGTTGCGCGCGTTATACTCTCCTCCTTGCGAAAAGAACGAGCATTTCTCGGTCGAAATTTCGCCATTTGAAAAGGGATATGTCGATCACGTGTCCGGTCGCTCGATTGCGCGAACCAAGCACGGGGATTGTAAATTGAGTTGTCAAAGTAAAAGGGGGCCGCATGTCTTGTTCTCGCTTTCGCACCCGTCTCGTTGTTCGCCATCGGGTTGAGACAACGGAAAAAGCCGCACTAGACACAACGAAATGCCTGACTCGCGATATCAAGTTGGCAACGGCTGTTGGCAACGCCGCAAGGCCCAGCTACGTCGGCGGGATTATCCGCTCGCAGTTCGCGCGGGTCCGGCTTGGGGAAATCCGGACGCATGTTCGCACCCACTAGAGTGCTTCCGGAAAGAAGCACGCCAACGCAAAGGGCTAGGGTCTATCCATGATTCAATCAAAACCGGACAGACACTAGCAATCGCCGCGGATCCAATACCGATCGCACCAGATCAAAGTCGCTAGAAACGCCACGGGGCACAGCTCCACAGCGTGGGTCTGGGGCCGGCAGTCCCGCTCGCCGGTTCCAGACCATTTTTGCGTTTCACGCTAGCAGCGAAAAACGGCGGCGCCGCCGGTCATGCCGGCGCCCGCAGCCGTCATCAAGATCGTCTCGCCACGTACCAGAGGCCGCTCCGCCGCTCTCATTGACAACGTGAATGGTATCGTTGCGGCCGAACTATTGGCGAATTCCCGGACTGTCGAAAGCATTTTGTCAGGGTGAATAGCCAGCTTATGCGCGACCTTGTCCATCATGCGGGCGTTGGCCTGGTGTGGAATGAAACGGCTCATGTCCTGCGCTGAGAGACCGGATTTCGCGAGTGCAGCGCGCGCCGCGGCGGTCATCATATCGATGGCTTCTGAGAAGACGGCTTTGCCGTCGTTAATGACCATGAGCGTGCTCGTCGGGTCGGTAAGTGCTGTAAACGGCACGCGGCTTCCGCCAGCTGGAATTTTGATGAGATCATAACGGCTGCCTTTTGACGCGAGTTCTGCGCCAGCAACGCCAGCCTCCGCCCGGTCACTCGGACTAAGCAAGACTGCGCCAGCCGCATCGGCAAATAACACACTGCTGGCCCGGTCATTGGGATTAATACGCCGCGACAGTACGTTTGCTGCAATTACGAGAACCGGGGCGTCGTGCAGACGAACAAAGCTATCAGCCAGCGTCAACGCGTAGATAAACCCGCCGCAAGCGCCCGCCATATCAATGCCGCCGGCGTTTGCGAGGCCAAGGCGGTGGGCAACAAGCGGGGCTGAAGGCGGCAACAGGTGGTCGGGTGTAGATGTCGCGAGTAGAACGAGAGCCACGCCCGCGCGATCTATGTTCGCGTTAGCGAGCGCCATGTCTCCGGCAGCAGTGGCGATATCGCTGAGTGCTTCATCGTCCGCCACATATCTGCGCGCTTCAATTCCGGTGCGGCGGAAAATCCAGCCCGGCTCAAGCCCGAGCTGCTTTTCAATCTCAGCGTTTGGCACGCGGCGCTCTGGCGCGTAATGACCCAGGCCCTTGATCTCGACGCCGCGCATCAAACTTCTTCTCCAGCGATGGCGCGCACGGCGTCATAGACTTGAATTAATTCGTCCGGAGATGTGCAATAGGGTGGCATGACGTAAATCGTGTTTCCAAGCGGCCGCAGAAGTATACCGCGTTCGAGAAATTTGGCGCGCAACTTCAGTGCGGCCACGGCGAGATATCCGCTATCGGGCACTTTGAGTTCGAATGCCGAAATCGTTCCGGTTTGCCGCAATCCGGAAAAGCGTTCGTCGGAAGCGAGAGATTGAAGCTGCACGGCCTGGGCCGCCGCGAGCGCTGCTAAGCGCTCCAAAACCGGCTCGCCTGCCCATATTTCGAGGTTCGCAACGGCGGCAGCACAACAGATCGGATTGGCTGTATACGAGCTCGAATGAAAGAACGTCTTAGCTCTATCGTCCGAGTAGTGTGCGGCGAAAATTTCACGTCGGCTAAGTGTTGCTGCCAAGGGTAACGAGCCGCCAGTCAATCCTTTGGCGAGACACAGGATATCCGGTGAGATGCCTGCTTGCTCGCACGCGAACATTGTTCCTGTACGGCCGAACCCGGTCATAACTTCGTCAGCGATGAAGAGCACGCCGTGCTTCGCGCAGATACGATGCATCTCTTTGAGCGTCGCCGCGCCGTACATCAGCATGCCGCCTGCGCCGAGTGCCAAGGGCTCGACGATGAAAGCGGCGACGCCGCCCCGCGCGCATGCGGCTTCAAGCGCATCTAGAGTGGTTCGTTCTTGGCCCGCGCAAGGGAATGGTATGCGGCCCACATCGAACAGCAGCGGCTCATAAGCCGAATTGAAGACCCCACGCGCGCCCGCCGACATCGTGCCGATGGTATCGCCGTGGTAGGCGTGTTCGAGTGCAAGAATACGTGTGCGCGGCACACCGATGTTGCGCCAGTACCCAAGCGCCATTTTCAGCGCCACCTCAACCGAGGTCGATCCGCTGTCAGAAAAAAATACATGTTCCAGAGCTGCTGGTACAAACTTCAGAAGCATTCGCGCAAGATCTTCCGCAGGCTTATGTGTGAACCCGGCGAAAATAACCTGATCAAGGCTGTCAGCCTGATCTTTGATAGCTGCAATGATCTTGGGATGCCGGTGGCCATGGGTGACGACCCACCACGACGAAATTGCATCCAGGACGCGCCGCCCGTCTTTATCTGTCAGCCACGCGCCGTCTGCGCTCGCAATCTCCGTCATCAAGGGCTCAAGCCCGTGCTGCGTAAAGGGATGCCAGAGCGGCGATAAGTGCGGCGAATTGGTGGTCTTACTCATGGGCCGCCGCCTCCAAGCCCAAGCACATCGCCAAGTTCGAAGTTTGCAACAAACGCCGCTCGCAAACTTTCGCTCGTCAGCGGATCGAGTCGCGGCAAACGGCCAAGCCGTTTCACGCCGCCGATAGCGCAGATTGTCGTTTCGCTGTCGGGGTTGGCGTCACCCATAAAGGCCACTCCAAGGATAGGAATGGCGCGCCGCTTTAAGGCTTCAATCGAAAGCAGGCTGTGATTGATCGTGCCAAGACGCGTTGACGCACACAGGATAACCGGCAACTTCCAGCGTGCAATGAGATCGATCTGCAAGAGATCGCGCCGGACCGGAACCGCAAGCCCGCCTGCGCCTTCAATGACGAGGGGGCGGGAGACGCGAGGGACAGCAAGCCGGGCCATATCGATTTCGATTCCGTCCCGCTCGGCTGCAAAGTGCGGCGATGCGGGCGTTGTGAGCGCGTACGCTTCAGGAAGTATGCGCTCCGGACCCAATCCACCGAGCCGTTGTACGGTCTGACTGTCCGTCTCGTCGTCAAGACCGCATTGAATGGGCTTCCAATAGCAGCCGTCGAGAGCAGCGGTGAGCGCGGCGGAAAAGACGGTCTTGCCGCAATCGGTATCCGTTCCGGTGATGATGATGGCCTGTGTCATGCGGCGAGCTTTGCCCGCTCTTCGGCCAGCGCATCTATCAGCGCTGCAACCTCCGCCTCGCGAGTATTGAGTGACAGGGTGATGCGCAGCCGTGCCGTGCCTTCGGGCACTGTAGGCGGCCGCACGGCGCGCACATCGAAGCCGCGTGAGCGCATGGCATTCGCAAAGGCTATAGCGCGCATATCCGAGCCAACGATGAGTGGCTGGATTTGCGAGCCTGAAGGTTCAATGCCGAGCTTCTGGCGAAGCAGTCCGCCCGCAAAATCAATGCGCTTGTGCAGTTCTTCGCGCCGCCCGCCTTGGGCCGCGCAAATTTCAAGCGCGGCGCGGACCGCCGCCGCAACGAGGGGCGATGGTGCCGTCGCATAGATGAAAGATCGCGCGCGATTGACGAGAAAGTCGCGCACGACACGCGGGCATAAAACCAGAGCGCCCATGACGCCGAGCGCCTTGCCGCAGGTGTGCAACGAAATGATATTGGGCCGCCCTTCAAGCGCCGCGCCCAGGCCGCGTCCGTCTGGCCCGAACACACCCGTCGCGTGGGCCTCATCGATCACGAGCATGGCTTCGTGGCGGTTGGCGACCTCAGCAAGTGCGGCGAGCGGGGCCTTATCGCCATCCATGCTGTAGAGGCTTTCGACGGCGATCCACACTCGTCCCATGCCGCCTGCTGTTCGCCAGTCACTTATCACTTCGTCAAACGACGTCGCATCGTTGTGCCGGGCGGAAACGGCCTCAGCTTTGGATAGCCGCATGCCTTCGTGCGCGCTGGCGTGGATGAGTTCGTCATGGACGATGAGGTCTCCGCGAGCGGGAAGCGTCGCGAAGATAGCGGTATTGGCAATAAATCCACCTCCGAAAAACAGCGCACTCTCGGCGCTGAAAAATCTTGCGGCTTCAGCTTCAAGCGCTTCGTGTTCCGCGTGGTTGCCGCGAAGGAGCCGCGATCCCCCGGCGCCAATGGGCACGCCCCGCGCAAGTGCCGCCATCACAGCGCGCTGTAACTCGGGCGATTCCGCTAGCCCCAAATAGTCGTTCGACGTGAAGTCGGCGCCGAGCCTTGGCTCCAGCGCGCGCAAGCGGCCGCGGCGGAGTAGCGCCTCCAGCGCGCGTTCATGACTGGCGGACATTCCTTTGTCCCGCTGCATCCGCGGGGTCACGCGAACAGGTTTCAGAAACATTGAGCGCCATATCTTTGAGCGCCATCTCATTGAGGGTCATGGGCTCAAGGCCAAGCTTGGCGAACAGACGGCCGTCGGCATCTTCGCCGGGATTTCCGGCGGTCAGCAACGTATCGCCAACGAAGATGGAGTTTGCGCCGGCAAAGAAGCACAGCGCCTGTGTCTCGTCGCTCATCTCCGTGCGCCCGGCCGAAAGCCTGACGAACGACTTCGGCATCATGATGCGGGCAAGTGCAATTGTGCGCACGAAATCGATGGCGTCGAGCTTCTCGACCTTCTCGAGCGGCGTGCCGGGAATGGCGATCAGCATGTTGATCGGCACGCTCTCGGGATGTTCTTCAAGATTAGCAAGCGTCACCAGCATATCGACGCGATCCTGGGTTTCTTCACCCATGCCGACGATGCCGCCGGAGCAGACCTTCATACCGGCGCCGCGCACGCGGGCGAGCGTATCGAGCCGGTCGGCGTACGTGCGCGTGGTGATGACCTTGGAGTAGTAGGCTTCCGAGGTATCGACGTTGTGATTGTAGTAATCGAGACCTGCGTGCGAGAGCTTGGCGATATCTTCGTCCGAGAGCATGCCGAGCGTCATGCAGGTTTCCATTCCGAGCGCTTTAACGCCCTCGACCATGGCGACGACCGACTCCATGTCGCGCTGCTTCGGGCTGCGCCAGGCGGCACCCATGCAGTATCGCGTGGCGCCGGCGTCTTTGGCCTTTTTTGCTTCAGCAATGACACGCTCGACTTCCATAAGCTTGGTGGCTTTGAGGCCGGAGGCGTGATGCGCCGATTGGCTGCAATAGCCGCAATCTTCGGCGCAACCGCCGGTCTTGATCGAGAGCAAGCGGCTCATCTGGATTTTGTTGGGATCGAAGTTCTGGCGATGCAGAGATTGTGCGCGGAACAAGAGTTCCATAAACGGCAACTCGTAAAGCGTCTGCGCTTCGGCACGGGTCCAGTCGTGACGGGCCTCGTTGCGGCCGCGCGCGGCCGAGCGCTTTGAAGAGTCGAGGTCTGTCACGTTTGTCGTCATCGGCTGAGGCATCTCCGGAAACGGGCTGGCGATCGCGCCTAATTACCCTATTGGTTTGCACCGCAACGCCCCCCGTGGGCAACCGTCAATTTGCCTCTGCCCTGCCTTCCCACAAGCCGTGATTAACGAAGTAACAGGCCTAGCCCGCTAAACCCCGATTTTTCCGCCGCCTTTGCGGGTAATGGCTACGACCGAAGGCCGGGGCGGCATTTGGGGATCGAAGTCCGGCCAGCGCGTCAGTGGGGCGTCGTAGCGGGCTGGTGAGGCGTCCGGGTCGTTCTCGTCTGTGTCGCCGGGGTGTTGCACGGCCACGAACAATGTCTCCAGGTCGGGCGTGAAGCAGGGCCCGCATAATTCCGCGCCCACCGGAACCCGGTAGAACAGCTTGGAAAGGCCGCGCGCTTCTCCCTCGGTCTCAACGGCCCAGACCCCATCGGTTCGGCCAGTGCTCCGTGCTGTGTTACCGTCGGTGGTTACCCAGAGACGGCCAAGTACATCGACAGCGCAATTGTCGGGCATGCCAAACCAGCCGTTGGCACTGGTCAGGGGGTTGAAGGTAGCTCCCACCTCGGCAATCGCGGGATCGCCGCACTTGAGCAAAATTTCCCATGAGAAATGTTCACTGGCGTGGTCGCCGTCGCGCGGCATGATTTCGATGATGTGTCCAAACGTATTGTCTTCCCGCGGGTTGGCGGCGTCGGTCTCGCTGGCTTTGCGTTTATTGTTGTTAGTCAGCATCACGTAGACCTTGTTGGTCTTCGGGTTGACGTCGATGTCTTCCGGCCGGTCCATTTTGGTCGCGCCGAGCAAGTCTGCCGCCTGACGGGCAAAGATCACGACGTCGCCTTGATTTTTGAAGCCGAGTTCAGGTTTTAAGGGGCCAGTGCCAAACACCAGCGGTAGCCACCGGCCTGAACCATCGGCATCGAAGCGCGCCACGTAAAGCGTGCCGCTATCGAGAATATCCTTGTTGGCGGCTGGATTCTCCAGATCGAATTTTGCTTCCGTGACGAATTTGTAGACATACTCGAAGCGCTCGTCGTCGCCCTGATAGACGGCAAATCGGCCGTCACTATTCACGATGTTGCCGGCGCCTTCGTGTTTGAAGCGGCCGAGTGCGGTTCGTTTGACGGGGGTTGAATTGGGATCGAAAGGATCGATTTCGACCACCCAGCCGAAGCGGTTTGAACTCGTTCGGTTCCTTAGCGATGTCAAATCGGTCGTGAAATTTCGCCCAGCCGTACCATTCGACCGGAATGCCATAGCGTTTGAGGGCGGCGGCGCCGGGGTGTGCCGCAACTGCGCTCTTTGGCATGAAATAGCCGTTGATGTTTTCTTCGCACGTCAGCCACGTCCCCCAGGGCGTGACTGCGCCCGCGCAATTGTTCAGCATGCCAAGAACATGCATGCCGCTTGGATCAGCGTTTGTGCGCATTTTTTCGTGGCCGGCCGCTGGGCCTGAGATGCGCATGTCCGTCAGCGCCGTGATGCGGCGTGCGTACTTACTTCCGTCAACCACGCGCCACTTGCCGTCCACTCTCTCGAGTTCAAGCACGGAGCCGCCGTGCGCTGCCATCTCAATTGCAACCAGGTCCGCCGTCATCGCGCTGAAGCGTGCCTCTTTGTCCTGGCGATCAATGCCCGGAAACATCAGTTCTTCGATCGTGTACTCGTGATTGACGACCAGCAAACCCCGGTCGCTCCGGCCTTCGATTGGTAGGTAACCGAGGAAATCGTTGTTGTAGCCGAACTGTTGTGCCTGGGCGTCAGCTGATTGCCGGCTCGGGTCAAACGATGGCGCGCCGCTTGTGACTTTGTCGCCCCAGCGGATAAGCACGTCCGCTTCATATCCGGGTGCGACGTGATGGTTTGCGTCTGTTCCGGCGCCGAGTTCGTCGAATGCGAACGTGCGTACTTGCGCCACCGTGCCGGCTGCAATGCCCTGCTCGCGGGCAAAGCCGCCGATCGCAGTTATCGCGAGTGCGCCGCGGGCAAAATCGCGCCGGTTTAACCGCGCGGCGATGATGTCGCCAAGAGCGGGATTCTTGCTGGTGTTCGAGCCTTGATCTTCTGACGCTTTGAGCTCTTGAGATGTCGAATCGGTCAGTGGAGGCTCCTGTGTTGGCCGGTGAAGAATGAGCAGCACTCTTCGCCGTCGTATAAGACGAACCGATTACATAGTAAGCAAATGCGCCTCAAGTCATGCTTAATCCTGTCTATATTTTCGCATTAAAATGCCCATCAAACAAAGAACGCATTTCCTCCAGTATTGGTGTTGCTTCTGTAACGTATAAACTCATTAATATTTGAATTGTTGCTGGTTTTTACTCAAAACAATTGTGACGCGCAGGTGCTGCCACCCTGCTGCGTCTATCTTTGATTTGAGGGTTAGCCGGCACCATGGGCGCGAACACACAAAATACGAAACTCATGCAGGCTCTTGAAGCGCATGAAGAACTGAAGCAGCGTGGTTTTACGGCCGCCTGTGGTCCGACGGGCGCGGTCGTTGTTGATCGCTGGCACCATGTGCGCGGCGTCTGGCATTTCCACGAGGGTCATTATTTCTGGACGCCTGCTGGGTATACGCAGCCGACGTTCCGAACGGAGTCGCTCGATGGAGCCCTAGATTATACGCTTTCGGAGATTTCGAAGACGTGATGTTGAAGTGCGAGCACTTCAATTTTGGTCCTCGGGCACGGGCGGAACCAAGCCAAACGGGACGCCATCATCAATGAGCGAACGCGCATCTTCTAGTGATGCTTCTCCGTGAATGGAACGCTCTTCGGCTTCGCCAAAGTGAATACGCCGGGCTTCTTCGGCGAACCCTTTGCCGACATGCTGGGACTTTGCCAAGATCTCAGTTCTGAGCCGGCGCAGATCGGCCAGTGTCGGCTTCGGCATAGCCTCTGATATGGCCTCTGATGACGCGGGTTGTGTTTTTGCGCGCCCTGTCTTCAGCAATGCGGGCGACATCGGTGCTTTGTCAATTTCCGTCGAACCGCAATCCGGGCACGCGACGAGCTGGCGGCGCGCCTGACGATCGAAGGCATCGCCTGAGCGAAACCAAGCTTCGAAACAGTGGCCGTTGTTGCACCCAAGTGTGTACTTGATCATCGGGCCATTCTCTTGTGTACAGCGGTCATGTGCGCGGCTTACCGGCCCGGACCACTTCGAACGGCCGGTCGTGCGTCAGTGAGGGGACCCGGCGCCGGGCTTCGTTCAACTCTGCGAGATCGATTGCGGCGGTAATCACGCCCGGTTCAACACCGGCTTCAGCGAGTTTCGTGCCCCAGGGTGATATGATCAGGCTGTGACCAAACGTCTCCCGGCCGTTTTCGTGCAAGCCGCCTTGGGCAGCCGCGAAGACGAACGACTGGGCTTCGATGGCCCTCGCCCTTAACAAAGTATGCCAATGTGCTTCACCGGTGACGCGCGTGAAGGCGGCCGGCACCGCCAGGAACTTTGCCCCGCCTTGGGCAAGCGCGCGGTGTAGCGCCGGAAAACGCAGGTCGTAGCAGATGGTGAGACCGAGCGGCCCCCAGGGCAAATCGGCGATCACTGCTTGGGTGCCCGGCACATAACTCGCGCTTTCGCGATACACTTCGCCATTGCCCAGATCGACGTCGAACATGTGAATTTTGTCATAGCGTGCGGCAACCGCGCCATCGGGCGAGAACAGGTACGACCGGTTGGCTATCCGTCCGTCGTCCGCCTTGATAGCCATCGAGCCGATATGCAGCCATCTCTTGATATCACGCGCGAGGTCACTGAACGCCTGTAGTGCAGGATTGTCGCTCTCGGGTCCGATGGCCGCGAGGAGGCGCGGCTTTTCCAATTCCATCAGTGTCGTGCATTCGGGCGTCTGGATATACCCGGCCCCTTGGGACGCCGCGTCCCGGATCAGATCGGATGCGTCAGAGACGTTTTTTCCAACGTCTCGGCCCGAGCAAAGCTGGACCAACGCTGCCTTGAACTTTATTGAATCAGCGTCTGAGGACATTGGCATCGAACTCGCGGGTTACGACGCGAGCAGGGCATCCAGTCCGCCTGCCCGGTCGAGAGCAAGCAGATCATCGCAGCCGCCGACGTGTTTGTCGCCTATCCAGATTTGCGGAACCGTGTTGCGGCCCCCTGATCGCTCTCGCAACGTCTCGCGAATGTCACTGCGGCCGCTGACATCGATTTCCTCGAAGTCGGCGCCCTTTTGGCGCAGCAGCTGTTTGGCCATATGGCAATAGCAGCAGTGGTCTGCTGTATAGACAGTGACTTTGGGCCTCGGTATCGACATGGGTCGTCGCTGTCCTCCGGACACGCGGAATCAGTTGAGGAAGCCTAATCGTTTCATAAGCCTATGCAAGATTTGAGGCGTAATTTGCGGTTCTATGCCGCAAGTATGCAACGCAGCCATGCATCAAGTTCTAAGGAATGACAGCGGCGTCACCTGCCAGCGCCAAAGCCAGCACATCGACACGGGTCGCCCCGGCCTTTTTTAAGGCCCTGGCGGCAGAGGAGGCCGTGGCCCCGGTGGTGACCACATCGTCGATCAGCAGCACGGCATTGCCCGCGACTCTTGCCATTTGCGCCTGCGGAACCGCGAAGGCGCCTGCCACATTGCGCCGCCTCTCGGTGCGGCTGAGGCCGACCTGGCTTTTCGTGGTGCGGACCCGGCAAAGTGAAAACGGCGCGGCAGGCTTGCCGGCCTGCCTGGCCACTTCGCTCGCTAGGATCTGTGATTGATTGAAACGCCGGGTGAGCAATCTCCAGCGCGCCAGCGGCACGGGAACGATGACGTCGCACTCTGCAATAAGTGTTCTTCCGGCTTCGCTCATCCAGCGGCCGAAGAGGGTGCGGGCATCATGGGTATCGCGAAATTTGAAATCGTGGATGAGGTCGCGCATCAGGCCGTCGTAACGCGCTACGGCGCGTGCGCGGTCGTAGTCCGGTGGAGCGGCGGCGGCAGCGGCGGATATCATAACGCCCCCTGTGTCGTAGGGCATGGGAATACCGAGGCGGTCGCACAGCGGCGGGCGGATGAAGTCGATCGTGCGCCAGCAGGCGGGGCAGAGCGCATCGTGCGCGTCGAGCCTGGCTTCGCATCCCAAACACACGGGCGGCAGGAATACGTCGAGTGTAGTAGTTCGAGAAGGCCCGAAACCAATTCCTTATCCTGGCGCCTGATCGAACCCGGACGGGAGCGTTATCGCTCCCGTCAGTCTCCGCGTTTCCATCAATCGGGCCGCCCATGTTCATCGGCCTACCTTAGATCGAATGTAGATCGTCGCGCGAGGTGCTGATAGGGAACATTCATGGCGTCCGACCACACCATCTTTGACCGGCCCTTGTTGCGCCGCCGCCGCCAGCGTGCCGCCGCCAATGCCGAAGCCCATGATTTTCTGCTGCGGCGGGTGGCGGACGACTTTGCCGAACGGCTATCCATCGTGCGCCGGGAGTTTGCCCGTTGCGGCGAACATTGGATGCGCATCACGGCGTGCTGACTGAGCGGCTGCTGGCGCTGCCGTCAATTGGCAGCATGATTGAGACGGATCCGGTTGATGCCCCTCCCCCCTCCCCTGAGGGGAGTGGGATTCCGCATATCGCGACCAGCGAAAAACACGGTACGCGCATCATCGCCGACGAGGAAGCGCTTGCCCTTTGCGCCGGCGTCCCTCGATCTCGTCGTCTCGGGGCTGGCCCTGCATCACGTCAACGATTTGCCGGGTAGCCTTGTGCAAATCCGGCGCGCGTTAAAGCCGGACGGGCTGTTCCTCGCTGCATTGCTTGGCGGCGAGACGCTCAAAGAACTGCGCGAAGCCTGGCTGATAGCCGAAGACGAGGTTTCGGGCGGCGCTTCTCCGCGTGTTGCGCCCTTTGCCGATGTGCGCGATCTCGGCGGACTTCTGCAACGCGCCGGGTTCGCACTGCCCGTCGCCGATACCGACGTCGTGCGTGTGACGTACGCTTCCCCGCTTGATCTGATGCGTGAAATCAAGGCCATGGGTGCGAGTAATGTTCTAACCGCGCGCCGCCGCGTACCTGTCACGCGCACGCTGCTGTTTCGCGCCGCTGAGGTTTACGCCGAGCGCTTCGCACTTGCTGACGGCCGCATTCCGGCGACCTTCGAAATCATCACGCTGACCGCCTGGGTGCCGCACGAAAGCCAGCAAAAACCGCTGCAACCTGGATCAGCCAAAGCCCGCCTTGCGGATGCGCTGGGGGTGATGGAGCAGGGCGCGGGGGAGAAAACGGGGAAGCTATGACGGAGTTTTGTTATCCCAACAAATCCCTCAACCACGGCACCAGCGGCAAATCGGCTGGCGGCATGGGATATTTCCAAAGCTCCGTGCCCTTCACCCACTTGATCTCTTGGTTCTCGCGCGGGCTGATGTCGCCGTCCCAGGTGCGGCACATGTAGAGCGGCATCAGGAGATGAAACGTCTCGTAGGCGTGGCTGGCAAAATTGAACGGCGCGAGGCACGTCAAGCACACCTCAATGCCGAGTTCTTCTTTCAATTCGCGGATGAGCGCCGCTTCCGGCGTCTCGTTCAATTCGACCTTGCCACCCGGGAACTCCCACAGCCCCGCCATCGATTTGCCCTCGGGGCGCTTGGCGATGAGCACGCGGTTATCCGCGTCGATCAGGGCGACGGCCGCCACAAGCACGATTTTTGTCTTGTGGTCATGGACGCCGCCGCATCAGGTAGGCCGCCTCTTCGAGCCGGGTCACGCCCTTCTTGGCGAGATGCTCGCTTTTGGTTAGCCCGTCGCGCGCTTCAAGCAGCGTCACGTTGAAATCGTCTTCGAATAGAGTTTGGACGGAAATGCGTGGAATGGCGAACGGCGGGCCCTGCATTTCGTGTTGGTTGTAGTCGAGGCCGATGAGCAGTGTTTGCGATGGAAAGGGCATCAATTCAGCAAGCTTTTCCGCGTATTCCGGCTGCATCTCCGGCGGCATGGCGACAAGCGCGGCGCGGTCATAGGCGGCTGCGGCATCAACGTGTTCGCGCTTTAATGCGAAAAAATCGCCGCACCAGAGTTCGTATGGTCCCGACGACTTGACGGTAAACCCATCCACAGTCCGTACCGACGGCGTCAGGCCGCGTTCAGCGAAAAACGCGTCAACGGCAAGTTCTGAGAGTTCCGCGCCAACGACCTCGTAGCCCTGCTCCGCCAGCCAAACCATATCGAGGCTCTTGCCGCAGAGCGGCACCAGCACGCGCGCGCCCTTCGCGACGTTGAGCGCGGGCCAATGTTTCTCAAGCGCTGGCTGGACATCTTTCGAATGAAAGCCGATCTCGCTTTTTTGCCAGCGCTCAAGCCAGAATGTGGGGTCCATCTTGCCCGCCTATCAGCTGCGATAATCCGCGTTGATCGACACATACTCGTGAGTCAGGTCGCAGGTCCAAACGCGCGCTGCGGCCTTGCCAACGCCGGCATGAACGCGAATGACGATCTCGCGGTTCTTCATGTACGCAGCAACCGTTTTCTCGTCGTATTCTTTCGCGCGTTCGCCATCGCGCGCCACGCAGTGCGGTCCAAACCAGATCGCGAGTTTATCGCGGTCCGCTGCTTCTCCCGATTTGCCAACCGCCATGACCACACGGCCCCAGTTCGGGATCTTCGCCCGCAATCGCAGTCTTCAAAATCGGTGAGTTTGCGCAGGACAAGGCGATTTTACGCGCCGCACCCCAAGATTTCGCGCCTTCGACTTCGAAGGTCACGAACTTCGACAAGCCCTCGCCGTCCTTGGCAACTTGAATGGCCAAGTCCTGCATCAGATCGTGCAAAGCCGCCGAGAACCCTGCGAGCTTTTTCGATTTCGCCTTGTCGATCTTCTTTTGCCCGCGTTTCGCCGCTGTGCCTGTCGCGAACAACAGGCATGTGTCGCTGGTCGAAGTGTCGCCGTCGACTGTCATGCAATTAAACGTCGTCGCGACATGTTCTTCGAGTAGCTCTTGCAGGACTTTCGCGTCAATCGCCGCGTCCGTGAACATGAAGCACAGCATCGTTGCCATGTCGGGCGCGATCATGCCGGCGCCCTTGCAAAAGCCGTTAATGGACACGCGCGTATCGCCGATGAACGCCGAGCGGGTTGCAAGTTTCGGATAGGTGTCGGTCGTCATAATCGCTCGCGCCGCCGCTTCGAACTTATCGGCTTCGGCTTTGGCTGCGAGGCCGGAAAGGAGATGCGCGAATTTCTGCGCATCCAACGGCTCGCCGATGACGCCGGTGGATGCGACATAAACGTCGTGAGGTTTGCAGTTCACGGCCGTTGCCGCATGTTCTGCGGTCAGCTCAACCGCCTCCGCGCCCTTCTTGCCAGTGAAGGCGTTGGCGTTACCGGAATTGACGACCAGAATTCGTGCTTTGCCCTTTTTGAGGCTTTTGCGGCACCAGAGCACCGGCGCCGACGCCGTCTTGGATTGCGTCAACACGCCCGCCGCCGCCGTGCCTTCGTCCATGACGGCGACGAGCAAGTCCGTGCGGCCTTTGTAGCGAATGCCGGCTTCCGCCGTTGCAAAGCGTACGCCCTCAATGGAATCGAGCTGTGGCGGTGTTGCGGGCGCGAAGGTTGATTTGGCCGTTGTTTTGCCCATGGGCTGCGTGTCTCCAGTGCGGACGTTTACACCCCAAAAACAGATCGGGCTGCCATAATCAAGCAGCCCGATCAAATTAGCGGCGGAGCGTCCAGAAACAAAAGCCTACTTTTTATCTTCAGGCTTGGCTTCTTCCTTCATCGGCTCATCCTTTTTAGCGGCGTCCGGCGCGGTGTTGGGCGCTTGCTCGACGGCCTTGTTGCGATCTTCGATGGACTTCTTGATGTCGGCATCGACGTATTCGATCTTGGCTTTGGTGCGCAGGTCAACAGCCGCCTTTGAGGCCTTCTGCAGCAACAACGACTGCAGAATTCGGTCTTTCACCACGTCGAATGCCGGCGGCGCCTTGGTGCGCTTGTCTTCAACTTTGATCAAGTGCCAGCCGAACTGGGTCTGGATCGGCGCCGATACATCGCCCTTCTGCATCGTAAACACGGCTTCTTCGAATTGCGGCACCATCTGTCCGCGGCCGAAATATCCTAGGCTTCCACCATCATCCTTGGAACCAGGGTCCTTCGAATTTTCTTTGGCGAGGTCTTCGAATTTGCCGCCGCCCTTGATCTTTTCGGCGATTTCCTTGGCCTTGTCTTCGCTTTCGACCAGGATATGGCGCGCCTGCACCTCTTCTTCCGGCTTCAAGAGCTTGACCTGATCGTCATAAAGTTTTTTTGCGTCGGCATCGCTGACAGAGGCCTTGATGACTTTTTCGAAATAGATTTCACGCAGCGCCCGGCGCTTCAGGTATGCAACGCGGCTCTCGAAAGCGGGGCCTTCTCCGAGCTTGTCGCCTTCGGCGGCGTCGGCGAACAGCTGGTTGTCGATCAAGAACTCGAGCAGCGACATGCGCTTTTGATCGGCCGGCATCGTACCCATATCCTGGCCGATTTCTCCATCTGCGACCGCGAGATCAGCGTCGGTGATGGCCTTGCCGTTGATTGTGGCGACAATCTTATCTTCTGCCGTTGCGGCTGTGATGAACGGAACCGAAATGGATCCCGCGAGCGCAAAGGCTAAGGCGATGGGTGCAAAACGCGTTTTCAAGGGATCCTCGACTGCTTGCTGTTGAGATTTCTGGAATTAGGCCCATTTTTGGCGAATAAAGGAGGCTTCATTGGGCCTTTCGGCTAGGGCTCGATAACCCCCGGGATAAGCCAAGCCAAGTTAAAAATTGGACAGCGGCCTAAGGCCCTAATTTCAGGCTCGAAACATTGACATTTGGGGGGCTCAGTTCTTATGTCTGGCCACGAGTACAGGGGCCGCCTAGACGGGCAGGCCCGTTAACTCAAAGAATTTGTTCTGGGTGCCATAAGGTGCGGGCGCGGCAAGTGGGCTTGCCGCGCAATTCGCGCTGATCGGTCCCTTGGATCTACGTCAACCCGGCCGCCTGCTTAAACCGGCCACACGAAATGTGCATTGGGAAAAAATGAACATGCTCTCGCTCGGCGATCTCGCATCCAAGATCTTCGGCTCGTCGAACGAGCGCAGGGTCAAGGTGTTCCGCCCGAATGTCGCAGCCATCAATGCGCTCGAACCCGAAATCTCGCAATTGTCGGATAGCGACCTTAGGGCGCGCACCGAACAGTTTCGCCAGAGGGTGGCAGATGGTGCAACGCTCGACGACCTCCTGGTCGAGGCATTTGCTACCGTTCGTGAAGGTGCCAAGCGCACGCTCGGACAGCGACACTTCGACGTGCAGCTGATCGGCGGCATGGTGCTGCACCAGGGTGACATCGCTGAAATGAAAACTGGCGAAGGCAAGACGCTCGTTGCCACTCTGCCCGTGTACCTGAATGCGCTCGCCGGAAACGGCGTCCATGTTGTGACTGTCAACGACTACCTAGCCAAGCGCGACAGCGAGTGGATGGGTCAAGTCTATAAGTTTCTTGGTTTAACGGTCGGCGTTATTGTCCACGACATGAGCGACGAGCAACGCAAGGCCGCTTATGCCTGCGACGTCACCTATGGCACCAACAACGAACTCGGTTTCGATTATCTGCGCGACAACATGAAGATGCGCAAAACCGAAATGGTGCAACGCGGGCATACCTACGCAATTGTCGACGAAGTGGACTCAATTCTAATCGACGAAGCGCGCACGCCACTTATCATTTCCGGTCCTCTTGAGGATCGTGCCGATCTTTACCAGGCCGTTGACGCTTTGATGCCGGCGCTGGAAGCAGGTGATTTCGATCTCGATGAAAAGCAGCGTCAGGTTTCCCTTTCTGAAACCGGCAACGAGAAGATGGAAAATGTTTTGAGCGCTGCGGGTCACATGAAAGGCTCGCTCTACGACATTGATAACGTCACGATCGTGCATCACGTCAACCAGGCGTTGAAAGCGCACAAGCTGTTTCAGCGCGATAAGGATTACATCGTCAAGGGCGGACAGGTCGTCATCATCGACGAGTTCACCGGCCGAATGATGCCCGGACGGCGATATTCAGAAGGCCTGCATCAGGCGCTTGAAGCCAAAGAGCGCGTTGAGATCCAACCCGAGAACCAGACGCTCGCGTCGATTACCTTCCAGAATTATTTCCGCCTTTACGAAAAGCTCGCCGGCATGACCGGCACGGCCATGACGGAAGCCAGCGAGTTCATGGACATTTACGGTCTTGAAGTCATCGAGATCCCGACCAACGTCAAGGTCGTACGCCTCGACGAAGACGACGAGATCTATCGAACGCAGCGCGAAAAGCTGAACGCCATCGTGCTTTCCATCGCTGATGCCAAGGTGCGCGGTCAGCCGATTCTCGTTGGCACGACGTCGATCGAGAAATCCGAGCAACTTTCGGAGCATCTTAAAGATCACAAATTCTTTGAATTTCTCGGCCAATCGCTGCTTGATCAAGCCGCCGCCATCAAACCCGGCAAAGAAGAGGAATTTCGCAAGCACTTCACCGAAAGCGGCGAACTTCTTTTGAAGCTCGCCCGCGATTCGAAAGGCAAAGGCGACCCGGTTACTCATAAAGTCTTAAACGCCCGCTATCACGAACAGGAAGCGAGCATCGTCGCGCAGGCCGGTGTTCCGGGCGCTGTTACGATTGCAACCAATATGGCGGGCCGTGGCACCGATATTCAGCTCGGCGGCAATGCCGACTACCAGCTGCGCGACTGGCTGAACGAGGAAGCAACAGCAGGCCGCGAGCCCGACGAAACGCAAATCAAGAAAAAGCGCACTGAACTCTTGGCCGACATTGCCCAGAAGAAGCAGGCTTCTCTCGAAGCGGGCGGCCTCTACGTCCTCGCAACTGAGCGTCACGAAAGCCGGCGTATCGACAATCAGCTGCGCGGGCGCTCGGGCCGTCAGGGAGACCCTGGCCGCTCCAAGTTCTTTCTGGCGCTCGATGACGATCTGATGCGTATTTTTGGTTCAGAGCGGATGGACAAGGTTCTGCAAACGCTTGGCCTTAAGGAAGGTGAAGCTATCGTCCATCCGTGGATGAACAAATCTCTTGAGACTGCACAAAAGAAGGTGGAACAGCGCAACTTCGATATCCGCAAGCAGATCTTGAAATACGATGACGTGATGAATGACCAGCGCAAGGTTATTTTTGAACAGCGCCTCGACATCATGGCGCAGGACAGCGTCACGGAAACCGTAACCGATTTGCGGGAACAATTGGTGAGCGAACTCGTCGGGCGCCACATTCCCGAAAGCGCTTACGCCGAGCAGTGGAATACTCAGGAACTCAAGGAAGCGGTTAATGGCATCTTCGGATTGGATTTGCCGATCGAGCAATGGGCGGCCGAAGAGGGAATTGCTGATCAGGAAATAAAAGAACGTTTGATCAATGCCGTCGATGCTAAGGCTGCGGCCAAAGCCGAGCAACTTGGACCGGAACTCTACGGCCAGATCGAGAAAATGGTCTTGCTGCAGACGCTAGACATGCTGTGGCGTGAGCATCTTGTGACGCTCGAACATCTTCGTCAGGTGATCGGCTTCCGTGCCTATGGCCAGCGCGATCCCTTAAACGAATACAAGAGCGAAGCCTTCGTATTGTTTGAAAGCATGCTGGCACGGCTGCGCGAAGCAACGACCGGGCAGTTGATGCACGTTGAACTCGCGCCACCTGAAGATCAGCCTGCTCTGCAGCCGGTCGAATTGCCGCCGATGGAGGCGCACCATATCGATCCGCTGACCGGGTTGGATGAGATGGAACAATTAATGCCGCCCGGCCAGATGCGCGACGTGGCAATGGCGGACGCGGCCATTTCCGGTGCCCGTGCGCGCCGCTTTGTGCCACCCGAAGCGCCCAAGCGTCAGCCGCTGCAAACCCGCAAGGGCGACGGCGGCGTGGACCCTAACGATGCAGCGACCTGGGGCCGTGTTTCGCGCAACGCGGAGTGCCCGTGCGGATCGGGCAAAAAGTACAAGCATTGCCACGGCAAGCTCGATTAAACTTCAATAAAATTGCCGGGCCCTGTCGAGGCCCGGCATTGGTTGATCTCAAAACCGCCGCTCAGTAACCGTCTTTCGAGGCCGCTTCCGGCTTTGCCGGTGTGCCGTGGCTGTTTCCATGCCCTGCGATCCGGTCCGAAAGCGCAAGCAAGACACTTGAGACGACAAACACCACGTGAATGATGACGAGCCAAAAAAGGACCTTTTCATTCTCCGGTGTGATCGTTTTCACCGACATGAATTGCTTTAACAGCTGGATCGCTGAAATCGCGACGATCGATGACAGAAGCTTGAGCTTCAAGGCTGCGAAATCGATGGTGCCCATCCATTCAGGCCAGTCCGTGTGACCGCTGTGATCTATTTTGGAGACGAAGTTTTCGTAGCCAGAAAAAATGACGATGATCAATAGTGATCCGGTCAAGGCTAGGTCGACGAGCGTCAGAACACCGAGGATGACGTCTGGCTCCGAAAGCGTGAATGCTCCGAGCAGAAGATGGAGAAGTTCAGCCATGAACTTCACAAGCAGAACAATAATCGAGATCGCGAGACCAAGATAAAACGGTGCCAGTAGCCACCGCGAGGCGAAAATCAGCCTTTCAAGAAGTGTTTCTGTTCTTTTGGCATAGGATTGTTCTGCCATTTCGCTCACCGTCCTCAATTTCTTGTGCCGGGCGGTCGTAACCTAGAATCGCACACGTTCACAAGATGGCACTTAAGCGCCCTGTTGCGCCAGAATTCGCAAATGTCTTGAAGCGTTGTCCAGGGTTGAGGCCCGAGCTATGGCTTTGCCGTAAGCTTGAACCGGCGCAGGCCACTGGATAACAGCGCCGCGCGCTTTGCAGCCATAAAGTTTTGCAACGTCAAATAGCGTCCGCAGCTGCGCAATGCGAACCGGCATCTGATTGCCCGCGTCTCGGGCTCAGCAGGTGGGGCAAGATCAGCCGGCATGGCATCGGCGTTCGCGTCCGTTACACTCGTTATGCCCGGGGTGGCAGGAGCTATAGCCGCTGCTGCGGTGCGCACGGGGATTGGTCCTGGCGAAGGGACGCTATCCAGCCACTCGTCTTGTTCGCGGATCGTCGCCATCATGTTATCGCAGGCGTCGATCGGCCCGGAGCTATTGGCAGATGATGTAGACGCAAAATTGTAACGGCCATCACAGACGCTGACGCGCGGAGGTAGTTTATTTTTCTCAAACAGATCGTAGCCTTCCTTCAGGTTGACCCAAAAGGCTTTCCAAGGCGACCTGTCGTGAGTTTCCCAGTTTTCCGTTGTCATCCGGAAAGGAAAGACGTGGATAGGAATATGGTCTTGCCCACTCTCGACCGCGGCGATCGATAGGCGATGGATTTCATCCATAACCGGGTTCGTCATGGCAAAGCATCCAACCGACGTGCAGCCACCGTGAATGAGAATGAGACCGCCGGTCCGCGCCTGTGATTGGTCAAAAACATTAGGGTAGTTGAGATGCAGGGATTTCGGCCAGCGCCCTACGTGGTGCAATTGCTTGCGGGTGACGGTGTAGAATCCTTCCGGCGCTTGCTTGTCGCCGTCGCGCAGTTTCGGACCAACACTCCCAGACCAGTGGCAGATCGGATAAGTCGCGAAGAGAACATAACTCCCTTTGCTTTCCTTCCAGACCTCAAGTTCGGATTCAGATTTGAAAACCCGAATAAGCATCGGTGCGTTAAGCGAGACTCCCTTCTCACGAAGGCGTTCTTCCAGAATTGCGACATTGGGCGTTCCAGGCAGCGGCAGCGCCCCCTCGGCGGCCGCACGCTGGCGGTCAACGCGATCGGCTGCGACATCCTTGAGTTCAATCGAAAGTGCCGTGGCCGGCCGCGCGCTCAAGGCCACGCCGGCACATGCTCCAGCAATCAGGCTGAGGACCGCGACTGCAAAAGTCCGGACGCGCGCAACCATAGACGTCATATCGTGCCGCCTCGATGAACCCACCCCCCAACGGACCGCCAACATAGAGCGGCTGGCGGCGGAATTCGAAGTGTCTTTTTGGACCAACCTGCACCTCAGTTACGCCTCTGTATTAACTCAATTCTTAGCCGATGCAGCCGGGCAACTCTCGGTCAACGTCCCATTGCCGCCTTGGTCCGGGTGGCCTGCCTCGAAAGCATAGCGGCCATTGCATACGGATACCTTCGGCGGTTGCAGGGTCTTATCGAACAGATCGTAGCCGCGCTTGAGGTCGCGCCAGAACGGCTGATCGGGGTGGCGGTCATAGCTCGCTAGCGTTTCTCCGGTCATCCGGAAGGGATAAACCTGCACCTGGAATTGTTTCTGGCCGCCATCGAGCGCGGCATTTACCAGCCGCCAGATTTCATCCATCTGGGCGTTTGTCATGGCAAAGCAGCCGACCGACGCGCAGCCGCCATGTACCATTAGGAACGACCCGGTGCGGCCGTGGGCGCGGTCGAAGCTATTGGGGAATCCGAGATTGAAAGACCGGTACCAGCGGCTGTTCGGATTGAGCGCTGTTTTGTCGACCGCGTAGAACCCTTCCGGTGCCTGCCCGTCGCCTTGCGCCAGTTTGGGTCCAAGTGTCCCCGACCAGCGGCAAATGGGATACGTGACAAAGCGGTGAAAAACTCCGTCGCGCTGCATCCACAGTTCCAGTTCGAACTCGCGCTTGAAGATGCGCATCAGGATAGGTGCGCCGTGCGTCAGGCCGTGTTCTGCCAAGCGGCCGGAAAGATTTGCGAGATCTGGTTCGCCGGGGAGCGTAAGCCCCGCTTTCGTGCGCCACAAGCGCTGGCTGCGTTCGTAGGTCATGTGGCGTTGGTCCGCGTCGCCGCGCACGAGCGGCAGCCAGTAGGGTGAAGCAAGGGCCGCACCGATAGCAATTGCGATCAGCGATAACATGGCGAAGCGGCGCAAACGGCGGCGGCCGCGCGTTGGGGCGGGGCTCGGTCCCTCGATGGTTTCGCGAGTATTGGTCATCTATGATTTCGCCCGAGCGTGTTGCCGCCACTGAATCAAACGGACGAAATTGCAAAGCCCGGTCCGTCCATCAACTCTTATTGGGCGTTCGCTATAGAAGGCGGCGATTGCGGCGAAGTCGCGCCCGTTGGAATGGCAGCGTTGGCAGCGCTCTTTGCGGCGGCGATTTCGGCCGCAGTCGGGTCCACGTCGGGGTTAACGAAACCCTTGAGTTTATTACCGTTGGCGATGGTCTGCTCGGTGTCCGTTGGCAGCGGCGTGAAGGCGGCAATCACTGGCCGCTGAAATGGTGGACAAGGCCCGTCTGCGTCCGGCCGGCTTTGCGGCGGCACGACATTTGGCACATAGCGGCGTTCGCATACTGCGACGTGCGGCGGAATGCGGTGCTTCTCGAAGTAGTCATAGCCCTCTTTGAGCGTCTTCCAGAAGGCAAACCACTTGTGCTTTTTCATCTCCGCCATTTTGGCGTCCGACATACGGAACGGCAGAGCCTGAACTTGGAAACTTTCCTGACCAGCTTTCAGCGCTTCGCGCGTCACGCCATAGATCTCTTCCATCATGGCATCCGTCATGGCGTAGCAGCCGGCAGAGCGGCATTTGCCGTGCACCATTACGCTGTCGCCCGTGCGGCCCCATGCTTTGTCGAAGCTGTTGGGATATCCCATATTGAAAGAGAGATAGAATTTCGAATTCGGGTTCATTAGGACGGGGTTGACGTTATAGAAACCTTCCGGTGCCTGCTTGTCGCCATGCTTGAGCTTCGGCCCAAGCTCGCCCGACCAGGTGCAGATCGGGTACGTCTTGAAATGATAGAAGCGGCCGTCATCACGCTGCTTCCAGATTTCGAGTTCCGATTCTTCCTTGAACACGCGCACGAACACCGGCGCGCCCGGCTGCATGCCCTTTTTGCCAAGCAGCATGAGCGTATCTTTGCCGAGCGGTACCTCAGAGGGAGCGGGAATGACTGGCGCGCTCGAACAGGCAGCAAGGCTCACGGCCGCAGCGGCAACTGCGATCCGTCCAAGGCGAACAAACGTGGCTGTCGTGCCATCCAACAAAATTTCAGATCCCTTCGGTCCCGCGACACCCCCTTCGGGTGCGCAGGCTCTATGCCCGTCGAAAAACTAAACTCAGAGAATCTAATCAGCTTTTTCGGTCGCGCCGCATGCCCTGTCAAGACGGGTTGCGGCCAAGTATGTGCCAAGTATGTGAATGATTGCGGCGCTGGCGCGGCGCGCTGGCCTGATTGGGCCTCTTAAACTCTCAGTGAGCGTTAAGCTTTTGCCGCAACCGGCAGCCGGCCGATCTTCATAAAGCGGTCGTGGCGATGCTTGCGGATCTCTTCTGGTGGCTTGCCGTCAAACTCCGCGAGTGCCTTGAGGATTGCGTTGCCGGTCGTGGTGATAACCTGTTCGCGGTCACGGTGTGCGCCGCCTGCCGGTTCGCGCACGATGATGTCGATGACACCCAACTGATCGAGGTCCTGCGCCGTGATTTTCATGTTCGTCGCGGCTTCTTCCTTCTTGTTGCTGTCGCGCCAGATGATGGACGCGGCGCCTTCGGGAGAGATGACCGAATAGATGGCGTGTTCCAGCATGAGGATACGGTTTGCCGTGGCAATCGCAATGGCGCCGCCCGATCCGCCCTCGCCGACGATGACAGAGATCACCGGAACGCCGATCATCAGCGAGCAATCGGTTGAGCGCGCGATAGCTTCCGCTTGGCCGCGCTCTTCCGCGCCGATCCCGGGATAGGCGCCGGGCGTATCGACAAACGTGATGACGGGAAGACCGAACTTGTCGGCCATTTCCATGAGCCGCACGGCCTTGCGATAGCCCTCGGGCTTGGCCATGCCGAAATTGTGCTTGATCCGGCCTTCAACGTCGGATCCTTTTTCGTTGCCAAGCACCATGACCGAGCGGCCGCGAAACCGGCCCATGCCGCCGATGAGGGCTTCGTCTTCGGCAAAATAGCGGTCGCCAGCGAGCGGGGTGAAATCTTCAATCAGTGCGTTGACGAACTCCAGGCAATGCGGCCGCTCTGGGTGGCGGGCGACAAGCGTCTTCTGCCAAGGCGTGAGCTTGGAATAGATATCGACCAGAAGCGCGCGCGCCTTCTGCTCCAGCTTGGCGATTTCGTCGCCGATCTGCACACCCTTGCCTTGCTGCTGCAAAGTCTTCAGCTCGGCAATTTTGGCTTCGAGTTCGAGGATCGGCTTTTCGAATTCGAGGTAAGTGCGAATGGGAGTTTGGGCGCTCACTTATAAAGCCTCTTCAGCGTGACGATGCCGGCCGCGAATTCATGTGAGGCCAGCCGGGAATTTGGGCGCGACAATCACCCCCCGCTCGCGTGCCAAGTCAAGGTGGCACGGGGGCAATTGAGGGGCGACGGGCCTGATGCCGGTCCGAGTTGGGGATGATAGCGAATTATCCAAGCCAAATTGAGGTTAACGCGCGTCTCCGGACAATCTTTTAACCCATGGGGCGAGCGCGAAAAGGACCAATGCTGCGGCCGCAACCCAGAGCGCCTGGGTCAAGAAGAACGAGGCCAGCCCCTCCGTGTTATCGCTCTCGAACGAGCCGCCAAGGACGCCCGCCAGCTTGTTGCCGAAGGCGGCTGCCAGGAACCAGACACCCAGCACGATGCCGGTCATGCGGGCTGGCGCCAATTTCGTCATGGTCGAAAGGCCGACGGGGCTCAGTAACAACTCGCCAATCGTTTGGAGGAAAAACAAGCCGCACAGCCACAGCGGCGAGACTTTGCCTTCAGCCGCGAGTTTGGCGGCCGGGATCATCAAAACAAACGACGCCGATACGAACACGAGCCCAAGTGCGAACTTGAAGGCCGGGCTCGGCTGGCGCGACCCGAGCCGCATCCAGATCCAAGCGAATACGGGCGCCAGCATAATAACAAAAATCGGATTGATGGATTGATACCAGGCAGACGGAAACTCTGCACCAAATAGCGTGTTATCCGTCATCCGGTCTGCGAACAGCGCCATGGACGTGCCCATTTGCTCGAAGATGGCGAAGAAGATCATGGCGGCAATAAACAGGACTCCGATGGCCGCGATGCGGTTGCCGTCCTCTGTGCCGCGCAATGTAAAGAACGCAATCGCCGCTAGCGGCAGCACAAGAAACATCCAGCGCAACCACTCAAGACCTTCAAGATCGGAGGCGAGCGCAAGGATGAGAAGTGCGGCGGTTCCAAGAACAGCCAAGACTCCGTCGCGCCAGACATTGCCTGACCCCAGCCGCCGGTCTTCGTGCGTAACGGGTTCCTGCAAGTCTTGCGAACCGCGCGCATACAGCAACATGGCGATGGTCATCCCGATGCCGGCGGCGGCAAAACCCCAATGCCAGCTCGACGCCGGATCAAAGCCGGCATTTGCAAGCAAGCCTTTGAACCAGGCGCCTTGGGCAAGAAACCCCGTGATCAACGGCGCTATAAAGGCACCGATGTTGATGCCCATGTAAAAGAGTGAAAATCCGGCGTCGCGGCGTTCGTCGCCCTTCGCGTAAAGCGCGCCGACAAGACCTGAGATGTTGGGTTTGAACAGCCCGGTACCAATCGC
The DNA here is from genome assembly GCA_963819605.1 of uncultured Alphaproteobacteria bacterium. GTDB lineage: Bacteria > Pseudomonadota > Alphaproteobacteria > Rhizobiales > Hyphomicrobiaceae > Hyphomicrobium_B. The sequence continues at coordinate 130,384 of CAWFWU010000018.1, forward strand.
GACCAGAACGAGGCCCGCGTAAAATGTGACTTCCGAGGGGACCGCGAGCGCGAAGTGTCCGAGCGCAATGATCCATCCACCAAGCAATACGGAACGGCGCGCACCGAGTACCCGGTCGGCGATGAACCCGCCGGGAATAGACAGCATGTAGACTGCCATCGTGTAGTTCCCATAAATCCGCGCGGCATCTTCGATGCCGAATGCCAATCCACCTTCGGCAATTGGCGCCACCATGAAAAGTGTCAACAGGGCCCGCATGCCGTAATACGAGAACCGTTCCCACAGCTCTGTAAGGAAAAGCGTCGAAAGTCCGCGGGGGTGGCCGGTCAGGAAGTTTTTCCCGGCCGTTGCAGGTTCGGCGATCTGTGTCGGTGTATCCATGGGCAAAGTGTGGCTGGGGCGGCGCTAAGAGTCAAAGGAGCTCTGCGCTTTATGCCGTATGCCGGTTAACCTGATCGGCTAATACAAACTTCCGTGAAAATCGCTATAAGCGGCTTCAAGTCTGTAAATAGTCATGGACGTGCACCATGACATCAAGAGCAACCCGCTTCAGAAATTTCCCTCGAGGAGACGAATATGAAATCGACGACTAAGGCAGTGGCTTTGACTGCTGTGTGCTCCTCACTATTTTCACCCATGTTCAGTCATACGGTCCTTGCCGAACCATTCGCGTATGCGGCCAACGAGAAATCCGGCACGGTTTCCATCATCGACACGGCGACCAATGCCGTTGTCGGAGATATCGCAGCCGGCAAGAAGCCGCGCGGCATGGCAGCCTCTTTAGACGGCAAAACGCTTTACGTCAGCGATCAGCCGGAGAAGGCACTTCAGGTCATCGACGTTGCGACGCGAAAAATTACAAGCAAGATCGACTTGGGCGAGTCTCCGGAAGGAGTCTACCGCTCGCCCGACGGCAAATGGATTGCCGTTGCGATCGAGGAAGACAACTCCGTCCACTTCGTCGACACCGTCAGCGGAAAAACAGAATTCAACGTTAAGACCGATGGCGACAATCCCGAGCACTCCGTCTTCAGTCCCGACAGCAAGCTCGTCTACGTCAGCGCCGAAGAGGCCGATACAATCGATGTGATCGACGTTGCTGCGAAGAAGCAAGTTGCCAGCATCAAGGTCGGCAAACGCCCGCGCGGTATTGGATTCACGCCCGACGGCAAGTTCGCCTACACCGCTTGCGAATTGGCCGACAAGGTCTTCGCCATCGAAGTTGCCACAAACAAAGTCGTTGCCGAAATTCCGGCAGGCCTGCGTGTGAACGGCGTCACCGTTCATCCCGACGGCAAGACCGTATTCGTGACCAACGGCGGCGATGGCAATGTGATGGCGATCGACGTTGCCACCAACAAAGTCACTAAAACCATTCCGGTCGGCAAACGTCCGTGGAACATGGCCATCACGGCCGACGGCGGAAAACTCTACGTTGCGAACGGACGATCCAACAGCGTGACGGCTATTGACACGGTGAAACTTGAACCCATTGCCGAGATCGCTGTCGGCGAATTCCCTTGGGGTGTTTTGATTCCATAACCCAGGCAGGGGCTCTGCGGCATTCGTTTCGCAGGGCCCCGCATTCTACTTGGGATGCATTTTGTCTACTTTTTCGCCGTCTGGCCAAGCGCCCGGTAGACGGTGTTGCGGGAAATGCCAAGGCGCCGCGCTGTCTCGCTGACGTTGCCATTGGTTTCGCTATAGGCGGCCAGTACGCGCGCGCGCTGCATATCCCACAATGGAGAACTCCCCCTCGTCGATCGCGACTGGGTGTTCGCTCGGAGCCGCGCCCGCGATTTCAATGTGATTGTCGATGGTAGATAGGCTCAACCGCGCCAGTATATTGCGTAATTCGCGAATGTTGCCCGGCCAGCGCTGGGCTGCGAGGTGCTTGATAGCTTCGTCCGAAATTGTGAGATTCGCATCGATTGCTGTCAGCAAGTGACGAATGATTTTTTCCATGTCTGAACGCTCGGCCAGTGCGGGCAGAGACACATCGACAGTATTCAGCCTGTAAAGCAGATCGGAACGGAAACGGCCTACTGAGATCGACTGGTCCAGCTTAGCGTTGGTCGCCGAGATCAAGAGGATGTCCATAAGCTGGCTTGCGCCGCCAATGGGGCGCGCGGTCCAATCGTCGAGAAATCGCAGCAAGACCGGCTGCAACGAAATGGGCATGTCGCCGATTTCGTCGAGAAACAGCGTGCCGTTGTTGGCTTGCTTGACGAGACCGGGTGAACCCCCGCGTCTTGCGCCGGTAAAGGCGCCTTCCACATAGCCGAAGAGTTCCGCTTCAATCAGGGTTTCGGGCATTGCGGCGCAGTTCAACGCAACAAATTCGCCCTTCCGGCCGCTGGCGGCGTGGGCGTGACGGGCAAGTTCCTCCTTGCCGGTTCCCGTGGCGCCCCGGATTAGGATCGGCATCCGTCTTGGCGCTGCCAGTTCCACTTGTTTGACAATGGCCGCGACCGCAGGATCGGCGGCCACGAACTTCGACCGGCTCTCATGGCAGCGGATTTCGATGTCGCTTGCTGGAGACGACTGCGCCGCGCTGCTCTTTCCAAGCTTGGTGTTGACCTGCCGATGCGCGCGCAAAACCACCAACGCACCCAGTTCGCTGTCGCCTGTCGAGACGATATCGGTACTTGCTCCGGGTAAAAGTTCATTGAGCCGCCCTTGCCATTGATCGAAGGGCAGGTGTTTGAGAACGGGCAATGACTTGTCTTGATGCAAACCGCCCTTTGAGGACTTTGCGAGCTTGAGGGCATTGCCGGTCGCGTGCACGATGATGCCGCGGCGGTCCAGCACCAGCACTTCGTCGTTCAACCAGTTCGATTTTTTTGAGCGGTAATATTCCAGTAGCCGCTCGCGATCCAAATTGCAGGATCCTTCAATGAGCGACTTGATGTATTCGCTCATGATCATCGCCAGCGCTAGGCTTTGCGAGCTGAAGGTTTGCGCCGGCCCCGATATGTCAATGACGCCGACCAGCTCGCCGTCGCTTGGGTGGTGTATGGGCGCTGCTGCACAGGTCCAGCGTTGCACGTTCGAGCAAAAATGCTCCGCGCCATTGATTTGGACGGGGCTTGCCATCGCAACAGCTGTGCCGATCGCGTTGGTGCCAATGTCGGCTTCGCTCCAGCGCCCACCGTACTCCAGGTGAATTTCGCGGCCCTGTTCGATGGTGCGCTCGTCGCCGCGTGTTTCCATGATAAGTCCCGTGGCATCGGTCAGGATCATCATCGAAATGGATTCGTTCATGAACTTTCCCGCCCGGTCTAAAACGGGTTGCGCGCTTCGCGCTAGCAGGGTTTGTGCCGCGCGGTACCTGAACGCTTCGGGCTCGGTCACCAGCGGGGCAGCATTGCTATTGGCAGGTACCTGGAACTCGTTGCATCGTTTCCAGGAGTCGGCGATGTCCGTTCTCAGCCCGTCGGCAACGACGCCACGCTCGACAAATCGCTCCCAAGCCTTGCGCACGCCACGCTGGTCGATGTCTTGTCCCATATGGCGCAGACCCTGTTTGAAACCTTGTGTGCCTGTTGAATGATACCACGGCGCAGACGCACCGAGCGTAAAGGCCAGTCGCGGCGTTCGTTCGATTGCATCCCTATCCGCATTCGCGCGGAAAGTGTCCGTGAACCAGAGGCCCCGGCGGAAATACTGCGGGCCACATTGGCATAACAAGGCTCATGTTGGCGGCGCCCATCAGCCTTGTAAAGCGCAATTGGCTCGCGCCACGCCCAACAATGCGAACTTACTAAATGATGGCGAGTTAGGTGCCAGTTGCCCAACTCCGAGTTCGCAGCTGCAGCAAAAAAACAACCGCACCGCACCATGCTTCGTTCCGTCACACCTGTGCAACAGTTTCTGTTGATCAGAGCAACAGTTCCGGGCGCCGTTAACTATTTTAAATATAGCGTTTACATAGCGTTAACAGATTGGCACGGGTCTTGCTGACCTACTTGTCTAGAACGTGCCGGATAAACGGCGCGCGGACGTTTGGGTGGGGCTGGAAACTATGAAGGCAGCGGTACTGCATCGCTACGACGAGAAGCTCACGTCGCCAGAGTTTGTTAGTTACGAAGACGTGGCGGATCCCAAAATCGTCAACCCGACGGACGTGATTGTCCGCATCGGTGGGGCTGGGGTGTGCCGGACCGACCTTCATATCGTCGAAGGCATTTGGCGCGAGAAGGTGTCGATCGCGCTGCCCTACATCATGGGCCACGAGAACGCAGGCTGGGTCGAAGAAGTTGGCAAAGGCGTTTCCGGCGTTAAGCCGGGCGATTCAGTTATCTGCCATCCGCTGGTGACGAGCGGCCATTGTCTCGCGTGCCGGCGCGGCAACGACATGCACGCTATCGATAGTTCGTTTCCGGGTATCAATGCCAACGGCGGTTATGCGCAATATCTGCTCACCGGCGAGCGCTCGCTCATCAAACTGCCAAAGTCACTGGCGCCCAAAGAGGTCGCGCCCTACACGGACGCTGGCCTAACCGCTTACCGCGCCGCTAAAAAGGCTTCACGTCACCTCTTGCCCGGCCAATACGTTGTTGTTCTCGGTGTCGGTGGCCTCGGCCATATCGGGCTGCAAGTATTGAAAGCGCTTTGCGCGGCTGAAGTTATTGCCGTCGACAGGGCACAAGGCTCATTGGCGCTCGCCAAGGAATGCGGCGCCGATCACCTTATCCAAGCGGACGGATCCGAGGTTGAAGCAGTTCTGCAGCTCACCAAAGGCCGCGGTGCCGAAGCCGTTATCGACTTTGTTGGCGAAGGCGATGCCATTGCCAAGGGATTGGCGATGACCTGCAACGACGGCTACTACTACATCGTCGGCTATGGCGGACGCATTGATATTCCGACCATCGATATGATCACGTCAGAGAAAACAATTGTCGGAAATTTGGTTGGCACTTACGCCGAGCTCGTCGAATTAATGTCCCTTGCTGACCGCGGCCTCGTCCACCTTAAAACCAAGGAATACAAACTGAGCGGGGCAAACGACGCGCTGCACGACCTTCACAATGGCAAAATTCATGGCCGGGCGGTGCTCATCCCATGATGGCAGCATCAGACAAGAAGCCGTTATCGAGCGCAGGCCGCGACGAAATCCGCCGGTCATTTGCGGGTCCGGCCTGGAGCATTTGGACAGAGTTGGCGAGGGGCGACGCGATGGCAGACTCGGCTGACAGAACGCAGATGATGGAGCGCCACAAAATCGTGGTGGCGCTGATCGAAGTCAATTCGCAACAGCTGCGCTGCGACAGCGCCACTGCCGGTCTCGATATCGAGCGCCTGAATGCGCGTCGCGATGTCGAGAAATCAGGCGGCACACCGGAGGCTGAGAAGGCTCTCGCCGAAGTCGAGCGGCGCGCAAGCGAGATTGAAAACAAGAAGCGCAAGCTCGCGCAGGAGCGCGACTGGCTCGAGACATCTCTCACGGAATTCGATGGCCGCATGGCGGCAAACGCGCAGCAACCCAAATCTCATAACTAAGAGGACGTAGAGCGTATGGCCGCACAAACAGAACAAGCTGCTACGGGAAAATCGGGCGCCTCTGAATTGAGTGACGAGGACCGCTCGAAAGAGAAGTTTTACGAAGAAGTCGCAGCGCTTGGAAATGCCATGATTGCGGCGCACGGCCGGGATTTCGCGATGGGTGTGCTCGTTCTCGCCGCGCGCTTCATCGCCGAAAACAAGCCCCTCACGAACCCTGCAGATGCGGCCGCAAGTTGCGGCAGCGGCTGCAAAGATCACGACCATCACCACTAGAACTGAAACGTTAAACGAAACGGCCGGTGCTGCTTAGCACCCAACAAACATCAACAAGCACTCAAGAAAACGAAAATTGACTTAGGAATTGAGGAGAGAAAAAATGGCAGCAAACCTGACATTGAATAAAATAACAGGGCAGAAAGGCATGAGCATCGCCGATGCCACGGCCCGTATCGCCGATCTCGGCTGGACGCCAAGTTTCGTCCAAGAAGCGCAGACCTTCCCGACGGATTACAAAATCTCGAAGGTTCCGCGCGATCCGATGAAGCAAGTCCTGCGCTCGTACTTCCCGATGCAGGAAGAAAAAGACAATCGCGTCTATGGCGCACTTGATGCGGCTCTGCGCGGCGACATGTTCCGCAACGTGGAACCGCGCTGGGTTGAGTGGATGAAGCTATTCCTTGCCATCATCCCGTTCCCGGAAATCTCGGCTGCACGTTCGATGGCCATGGTTGCCCGTCTGGCGCCTGGTGAAGAACTTCGCACCGGCTTCACCATGCAGATGGTCGATGAATTCCGTCACTCCACGATTCAGATGAACCTGAAGAAGTGGTACATGGAAAACTATATCGATCCAGCTGGCTTTGACATTACGGAAGCGGCGTTTGGTAAGTGCTACGCCTGCACCATCGGACGTCAGTTCGCAGAAGGCTTCCTGACCGGAGACGCCATTACCGCTGCGAACGTCTATCTGACAGTTGTCGCCGAAACAGCCTTCACCAACACGCTGTTCGTCGCCATGCCGTCGGAAGCTGCTCGGAACGGCGACTATGCTTTGCCGACTGTGTTCCTCTCGGTGCAGTCGGACGAATCGCGCCACATCGGTAACGGCCATTCGTTGCTGATGGCGATGATCAACGATCCGTCGAACCACCAGCTGCTTGAGCGCGATCTGAAGTACGCGTTCTGGCAGAACCACGCCATCGTCGATGCCGCGATCGGTACCTTCATCGAGTACGGCACCACGAACCGGGACAAGAACAAGGAATCTTACGTCGAACTCTGGCACCGCTGGATCTACGAGGATTACTATCGCACGTACATGCTGCCGCTAGAAAAGTACGGTATCAAGATCCATCACGATGACGTCGGCGCGGCCTGGGATCGTCTGGTCAAGAAGAACTACGTGCATAAGACCGCACAGTTCTTCTCGGTCGGTTGGCCGGTCAACTTCTGGCGTATCGAAGCCCAGACGGAAAAAGACTTCGAATGGTTCGAGAAGAAGTATCCGGGCTGGTACGCTGAATTCGGCGATTACTGGAAGTGGTACGCGAAGAAGAGCGTGCCGGGCCAAAAGAACATGTTGTTCGATGCCGAGAACGGCTACGCCTACCCGCATCGCTGCTGGAGCTGCATGGTTCCCGCGTTGATCCGTGAAGACTTCTGCATCGGCGAAGTTGACGGTCAGGTCTACACGTACTGTTCCGAGCAGTGCAAATGGACCCACATGGTTGCATTCCAGGCCGAATACGAAGGCCGCGCAACGCCTGCCATGGGCCGCTTCAAAGGCCGGCGCATCTGGGAAGAATGCTACCACGGATGGACACTTGCCGACTGCATCAAGGACCTCGGCTTTGTCCGCGGTGATGGCAAGACGATCGTGGCGCAGCCTCACCTCCGGTTCGAAGCGAAGGATCAATGGACCTTGGATGACGTCAAGGGCGACGTCATTCAGAGCCCGTTGACACTCATTCGGCAGATGAGTCCGGCTGATCGCGAGAAGCACGTTGCAGAGTACCGCAAGGGCTTCACGATCAAACCATTCGCCGGATAATTCGACACGTAACGGAGGCCGCGTGTTGCGGCCTCCGTTACTCACCGCAAAAGTTACTCAAGTTTCGAGGCAAGTGAATGTCAGGTGCTACTGTACATACCGTTCGACTTGAACCCGTTGGTATCGAGATGGACGTCGAGGAAGGGGAAACCGTTCTCGACGCCGCGTTCCGCCAAGGCATTGCCTTGATGCATGGTTGCAAGGAAGGGCAATGCGGCAGCTGCAAATCTAAGCTCGTCGACGGCGACATCGAGCTATTAAAGTACTCGACCTTTGCACTTCCCGACTATGAAAGCGAAACCAACCACATTCTGCTCTGCCGGACGCACGCCTACAGCGATATCACAGTCGAGCTTTTGAACTTCGACGAAGAACTCTTGAGCCGCTCAATTCCGGTCAAGTCGTATGCGGGCACTGTGACAAACGTCACGCTCTTGACGCACGACATCCGCCTGCTCGAAATCGAACTCGTAAACCCAATGAAATTTTGGGCAGGGCAATATGTCGATCTAACAATTCCCGGTCACGGCGTGACGCGGGCCTATTCGATGGCCAACACACCGGGTGAGCCGCGCAAGTTTCAGTTTATCATCAAGAAATACTCAGATGGCGCCTTCTCGGCCTTGCTCGATGGCGGCCTGCCGCCGGGCACCCCAATTTCAGCCAAGGGCCCCTATGGCGGCTGCTTTAGGCGCGAAGGCCGCTCGGGCGCAATGATCCTGGTTGGCGGTGGATCAGGCATGTCGCCGCTCTGGTCTATTCTGAACGACCACCTGCAAAACGGCGAGAACCGCCCCATACGCTTTTTCTACGGCGCCCGGACGCGCGCGGATCTCTTTCATCTCGCGGAAATAGAAGCCGTGGGCGCCAAGCTTCACGACTTCAAATTCATTCCCGCCCTGTCCGACGCCGCGCCAAGCGATGAATGGACCGGCGAAACGGGCTTCGTCCATGAGGTCGTGGCCAAGACGCTGCGCGCGGAAGGCTTGAGCGGCGACATGGATGCTTACTCGTGCGGACCCCCGCCGATGATCGACGCGGTTCTGCCCGTTCTGCAAGCCGCGGGCGTTGAGCCGTCACGCATCTACTTCGACAAATTCACCCAGCCGATAAAGTGAGACAAAAGCCGAAATCAAAATGTTCGCACCTTAACAATCAAAAAACTCAAGTACCCAGGAGGAAACAATGGCAGCTGAAACTTCAACTCCCGTGAAATCCGGTGCCGCCGGTTCCGCAACGTTCCCAGGATCGGACAGCAGAAAATATAACTACTACGATCCCAAGGGCCGCAAGGCCACGCACTACGAGGATATGACGGTTGACGTCCAGCCCGATCCCGACCGCTACCTGCTACAGGATTGGATTATTCACTTCCCGAACGGCGACCGGACCTACACCAAAGATTGGACCAAGTGCAAAAGCAGCAACTGGCATGCCTTCCGCGCGGTGGACCAAGAATGGGAAAAGACCCACTATCAGCGCCAGTCAACTATTTGCGGAACAGTGCAAAGCGTTATTGAAAACGGCCGCCGCTCGGGCGCTGTAGGCCGCTTCGATCCGGCTTGGGTGAAGGTTCTGCAGGACCATCTTGGCGCTTACAAGCACGCTGAATTCGGTCTTGGCACATCGACCATGCAGGCGCAGCGCTACGGCTACACGCAGATGATCAACAGCGCGATCCTGACCAACTCGTCCTACAAATTGCGCTTTGCTCAAGACCTGACGCTCTACATCGGCGAAATCGCTCTCGATATTTCAAACCTCGATCCCAACGCTGGCAAGAAGCACTGGATGGAAGATCCCATCTGGCAGGGCACTCGCCGGGCCATCGAAGAAATCATGGGCGCGACCGACTATGCCGAACAATACATGGCGACGAACCTGGCCTTCGAGCCCCTCGTCGGCGAATTGTTCCGCTCTGGTTTCATCATGCAGATGGCCGCAGCCCAGGGCGACTTCATTACGCCGAGCGTCGTCTCAGCGGCTGAAGCCGACTATGAGCGCAACCTCGCAAACACCGTCGAGTACGTTCACATGCTGACGCACGACAAGGAGCACGCGGCTCACAATCAGGCGGTGATGAATGCTTGGTTCGAAAAGCACGTCAATCTGGCGCTCGCCGCGGCGAACCAACTGCAGCCGATCTGGTCGCAGCCGCGCGTCAAGGTGGCGACGTTCACTGAGGCCATCGCGAAGGCCAAGAACAGAATACAGGCGATTGCCAACGAAACCGGCTTGAAAGTGCCGGCATCGATCACCGCTTAACGTCACCCCAATGGAAACGAATAATCTGGAACAGGAATTTAGTCATGAGCCAGGAACACACCGCAAATATCTTCAAGACCATGAAGGACATCCGTTTTGAGGACACGATTTCGCATCAGTGCGGCGTGACCATGAACGACAGCGTCGAGGCCCGCGCTATCGCCGAGGTTATGGAAGCTAAGCCGGGTGTCACCGTCACCTACATGCCGGCCATGATCCGGATCGACGGCGATGGCAAGCTTGAGTTTAAAATGGACGAAATAAGCGAAGCACTTGGCCGCCCGCTTTCGGCCCAGACGTTCGAAATTTCAACTTCGACGCACTACGGCCGTATGGTGACGATCGATGAGAATTCGGTAACGCTGTTTGGCGACATGGACGAAATGATGAAGTACATCGTCTAAAGTCACGGCTTGACACGCAGGCGGCGCCGGTCCGGTGCCGCCCCGATAAACATAAAAAATGCGAACGAGGAAGCGACCCATGTACAAAACGGCAAGCGGCGAAGAAATCTTTGTCATCGACGGCCACACCCATTTCTGGGATGGCAGTCCTGCAAACCACAAGAACATTCACGGAAAGCAGTTCATCGATTGCTTTTACGCCTATCACAGCGGACTGAGCCCAAAAGATCAGGTTTGGCCTAAGGAAAAGTTCGAAAAATACGACGCGCAGACTATGTACGACGATCTATTCGTCACCGGCTATGATGACATGGCCATTCTGCAATCGACGTTTCTCGGCGACTTCTACAAAAACGGTTTCAACACTACCGAGCGCAACTACGCGATGAAGAAGAGCCATCCGGACCGCTTCATCTTGAACGGCGCATTCGATCCGCGCGATGGAAACAAAGGCATTGAGAGCCTTCACGAGCAGCGCGAGAAGTATGGGATTACAGGCATTAAACTCTACACCGCCGAGTGGAAGGGCGACTCGAAGGGCTACAAACTTTCCGACAAGGAAAGCTATCGTTTCCTCGAAGAATGCCAGAAACTTGGCATCAAGAACATCCACGTCCACAAGGGCCCGACCATCATCCCCTTGAACCGCGACGCCTTCGACGTGGCTGACATTGACGACTGTGCCACCTCGTTCCAAGGCCTGAACTTCATCGTCGAACATTGCGGCTTGCCGCGCCTTGACGATTTCTGCTGGATCGCGACCCAGGAAACCAACGTGTTTGCCGGCTTGGCAGTTGCCATACCCTTCATTCACGCGCGCCCTGGCTACTTCGCCCACGTCATCTCGGAGCTGCTGTTCTGGCTCGGTGAAGACAAGCTACTCTTTGCCAGCGACTACGGAATCTGGACGCCGAAGTGGATCATCGACAAGTTCATGGCGTTCGAACTTCCAGACGAAATTCAGAAGGAAACCGGCGTCAACTTGAACCTACAGGCCAAGAAAAAGATCTTGGGTCTCAACGCTGCCCGCCTCTACGGTATCGATATAGAAGCGCAGAAGAAGAAACTATGGACCGGTGCGGCCGCACAGGCAGCCTAACGGTCTTTCGTCAAAAGGAGTTCGAAGGTGGACGGCACGGAGCAGCGCGTGAAAAGAAACGAAGAAGTCTGGCGTCAGCTTGCTACCGTCGTCGATCCCGAACTCGACGAATCTGTCACGGAAATGAACTTCATCTCACGAGTCGACGTGGACGCAAGCGATTGCGTCCACGTCGATTTCCGTTTGCCGACGTATTGGTGCGCGGCAAATTTCGCGTTTCTCATGGCCGACGACATGCGCACGGCCGTGCGTACATTGCCGTGGGTCAAGGACACCAAAATCGTACTCGGCGAGCATATGTACGCCGACAAAATTAATCATGGCGTCGAGCACGGGCTATCGTTCCAAGAAACCTTTTTGGAAGAAGCCAACGGCAATCTCGACGACGTGCGGCGCACGTTCTTGGTCAAAGCATTTCAGCGCCGGCAAGAGGCACTCATCAAGCATGTGATGAGCAATGGTGCTTCACCTGAGGACATTACCACCCTCACGATGGGCGAACTCGAGACGCACAAAGCTGCCGCAGATGAAGAAGGGCAAAAACTGGTCGTGCGCTATCAGGAGCGCCGCGCAGTGGTTGCACAATTTTCGAATGAGACCTTGGCCTTTGTAACCACTGAGGGTCTGCCCTTGGAAGCTGGCAGCTTACCTGGCTATTTGTCGGCGCTTCGACGCGTGCGTGCCAACGCTGAATTTAATGGTGCCATGTGCCGCGGGCTGCTCGAAGCCCGCTTTGACACGACCACGCCGCTTACCAAGAAGGACGGTCAAGTCTGCTATCCGCGCCCCGTGGCCGTATAGTCAAAATAAGACCTGCCTAACAACACCAAGAAACGGAAAGTATCTGACATGCCCAAAATGATGATTCATGACGAAGCTGCGCGCGAAGCTCTTGGCCGCGGCGTCGCGAAACTCGCCCGCGCTGTCGGCGGCACGCTTGGGCCCCGCGGCATGAACGCCATTATGGACCGCCCGACCGGTTCGCCAATGGTCTCGCGCGACGGCGTCAGCATCGCAGAAGAAATCGAACTTGAATGCCCCTTTGAAAACATGGGTGCTCAGATCTTGCGGGAAGTCGCGCGCCAAACCAACGAAGTCGCGGGCGACGGCACGACGACGGCGACCGTTCTCGCCGATGCGCTGGTGCAGGACGGTCTGAGATGCCTTGCAAAAGGCGCCAACGCGGTCGAGCTCGTCAACGGCATGGACCTCGCCGTCACTGAGACAATTGAGTATCTCAAGAAATCCGCGCGGCCCCTTCAAGGCAGCGCCGGGCGGCTCGCCATTGCCAGCATTGCGGCGAATGACCCAGTGCTCGGCGCCATGGTGGCCGAAGCCTTCGACCGCGCAGGCCCGCAGGGCATCGTCGATGTTCAATACGGTATCAGCGTTGAGACGATCCTCGATGTCGTGGAAGGCATGTCGTTTGATCGCGGTTACCTTTCGCACCACATGGTGACCGACGTCGAAAACATGCACGTCGTTCTAGACAACCCGCAAATCCTACTGACGGATCAGAAAATCCTGACGCCGGATCAGTTGGCGGCAGTCTACAAACTCACAGAAAAGAGCGGCCGGCCCTTACTCATCCTTGCCGAAGAACTATCGCCCGCATGCATTGTCGATCTTCTGACGCGGCGCGAAAAAAATAAGCAGCTTATCGCCTCCGTCTATCCGCCGGACTATGGCCATTGGCGCAAAGCCATGATGGACGACATCGCCATCATGACGGGCGGCAAGGTGATCGCGCGCGATCTCGGCGGCAAGTTGGAAGATGTGCAGCTGAGCGACCTTGGCGGCGCCGACCAGATTCGTATTTCGTCGGACGCTACGGTCATCACCAAGGGCCACGGCAAACCGGACAAAATCACGGCACGGCGCGAACAAGTGCAAACCCAATACGCCGCCGCGCCCGAGAACGTCGAGCGCGATAAATTTGCCGAACGCATGGCCAAGCTTTCGGGCGGCAAAGCCATCATATTGGCGGGTGGGGCAACGCCTGTCGAACAGCGCCGCCGTGCGCAGCTCATCGAAGACTCGATCAACGCCACACGCGCGGCAATCGAAGAGGGTGTCGTCCCGGGCGGCGGGGTCGCGCTGCTGCGCGCCGCGCCTGCACTCGACAAGCTGATCAAGAGCCTCGAAGACAGCACGCGCCAGGGCGCAAAGCTGGTGCAACGCGCTTTGACGCGACCATTGGCTAAAATCGCGACGAACAGAGGCTTGGACGGCGATAAGCAAGTTGAGAAAATTGCCAAGGCCAAGAACGGTATCGGCCTCGATGCCCGCACCGGCAAGGAAGTCGATCTCGTCGAAGCCGGCGTCATTGATCCGGTAAAAGTCACGTACTCGGCCCTGCGCAATGCAGCGTCCGTCGCCGGGTTGATATTAACCACGCAAACGCTGGTGGCGAAAAAGCCCGACGATTACGATCCAACCGCCGGACCGGCACTCGGCGGTGGGGCGGAGCGCCTCGGTCTCGACTGATCCGGACTGCGAATTTATTGAGCATTCGAGGGTGGGCCGCCATTCGGGTCAGGCTACCTGTATGCGAATTTTCTTACGCGTTGCCCATCTCCGTTCAATGTGCACATTTAGCCCTCAGGGCACGAACGCCGGGATGGACACCTGAATGTCGAAGAAAATACAACGCATCCTTGTCGCTAATCGCTCGGAGATTGCCATCCGTGTGTTTCGCGCGGCAACCGAACTCGGCATCCGCACGGTCGCGATCTATGCCGAACAAGACCGCCTTTCGTTGCACCGCTTCAAGGCAGACGAAGCGTTCATCGTCGGCAAGGGCAAGGGGCCACTAGAGGCCTATTTGTCGATCGACGAAGTCCTGCGCGTCGCCAAAGACTCCAAGGCCGACGCCATCCATCCGGGCTACGGCTTCTTGTCGGAGAGTCCCGAATTCGCCGACGCGTGCCGGAAGGCCGGTATCATATTTATCGGACCAACGCCCGATACCATGCGCACGCTCGGCAATAAGGTCGATGCCCGCAACCTCGCCGTCTCTTGCGGGGCGCCCGTCATGCCGGCCAGTCCACCTTTGCCCAACGATCCAGCTCAGGTAAAAAAGCACGCCGCAGCAGTCGGTTATCCGGTTATGCTCAAAGCCTCTTGGGGCGGTGGCGGGCGCGGTATGCGCGTCATCGAACGCGAAAGCGAACTGCTCAATTCTGTCATGATCGGGCGGCGTGAAGCCAAGGCTGCATTCGGCAAAGACGAAGTTTATCTCGAAAAGCTCATCCGCAACGCACGCCACGTCGAGGTGCAAATCCTTGGCGACCAACACGGCAACATCGTACACCTGTTCGAGCGCGATTGTTCCATTCAGCGCCGCAATCAAAAACTGGTCGAGCGCGCGCCCGCTCCCTATCTCGACGACAAAGCACGCCACGGCCTGTGCGAAGCGGCAATGAAAATCGGACGCGCGACGAAGTATGTCGGCGCCGGCACGGTTGAATTCCTCATGGATAACGACACGAAGGCCTTCTACTTCATCGAAGTCAACCCGCGCATTCAGGTCGAACATACGGTCACAGAAGTTGTCACCGGACTCGATATCGTCAAAGCGCAGATCAAAATCTTGGAAGGCGGCAAGATCGGTGCTAGGGGGCCGGATGGCCATTGGCAAACCGGCATCCCGGGACAAGACGCCATTCGCCTCAACGGGCACGCCATCCAATGCCGCATCACGACCGAAAACCCAGAGAACAATTTCATTCCCGACTTTGGCCGCATCAGCGCCTATCGCGGCGCTATGGGTTTCGGCATCCGCATCGACGGTGGCACAGCGTTTTCGGGTGCTGTGGTGACGCGCTTCTACGATCCACTTCTGGAAAAGCTGACCGCCTGGGCACCAACGCCCGACGAAGTCATCGACCGCATGAACCGCGCGCTGACCGAGTACCGCATCCGCGGCGTCGCCACTAATCTAGCATTCCTACATAACGTCGTCGCGCACCCGCGATTCCGCGCCAACGATTACACCACGCGCTTCATCGACGAAACGCCGGCACTGTTTGATTTTCCCAAACGCCAGGACCGCGCGTCGAAACTTCTCACCTGGATTGCCGACGTCACTGTCAACGGCCATCCCGAGACCAAAGACCGAGTAAAACCGGCGGCCACTGTCCGCGCGCATGACGCGCCTGTATTCGAAAAAGCGCCGCCCCCCGGCACGCGGCAAATCCTCGAAGAGCGCGGCCCGGCGGGTTTCGCGAAGTGGATGACGGCGCAGGATCGCATCCTCATCACCGATACCACCATGCGCGACGCACACCAGTCGCTGCTGGCAACCCGCATGCGCACGCGCGATATCGTGGTGGTGGCCGACAGTTACGCGCGCGGCCTGCCGCAACTCCTATCGCTCGAATGCTGGGGCGGTGCGACATTCGATGTCGCCATGCGCTTTCTGCGTGAAGACCCTTGGGAACGCCTCGCGCTCATTCGGGAGAAGGTGCCGAATATTCTAACCCAAATGCTGCTGCGCGGCTCAAACGGCGTCGGCTACACAAACTATCCCGACAATGTCGTACGCTATTTCGTCAAGCAGGCCGCCGCGTCGGGAATGGATCTCTTCCGCATTTTCGATTGCTTCAACTGGGTCGAGAACATGCGCGTCTCAATCGACGCCGTGTGCGAAAGCGGAAAACTCGCCGAAGGCGCCATCTGCTACACTGGCGATATCTTGGACCCTGACCGCGCAAAGTACTCGCTCAAATACTATGTGGATCTCGCCAAGGAATTAGAGAAAGCCGGAGTTCATATCCTCGGTATCAAGGATATGGCCGGGTTATTGAAGCCAGCCGCCGCGCGCGTTCTGGTCAAAGCCTTGAAAGAAGAAACGAGTCTTCCCGTGCATCTCCACACGCACGACACGACCGGCATTTCGGCCGCGACAATTCTGGCCGCTGTCGATGCCGGCATTGACGCGATTGATGCCGCGATGGATTCAATGAGCGGCGGCACGTCTCAGCCATGCCTTGGCTCGATCGTCGAAGCGCTTGCCCGCACCAAGCGCGAGTCCGGTCTCGATTCCACTGCTATCCGCCGCATCAATACATACTGGGACGGCGTTCGTGCGCAGTACGCAGGTTTCGAAAGCGGTCAAACGTCGGGCGCATCCGAAGTCTACCTGCACGAAATGCCGGGCGGGCAATTCACCAATCTCAAAGAACAGGCGCGCTCGCTCGGCTTTAACTCGCGCTGGAGCGAAGTCGCGGAAGCTTACCGCGCGGCGAACGATCTATTTGGCGACATCATCAAGGTGACGCCGTCCTCAAAAGTCGTCGGCGACATGGCGTTGATGATGGTGGCGCAAGATTTCACAGCCGCCGAAGTGTTAGACCCCAGCGTCGATGTCAATTTCCCGACGTCCGTCATCGAGATGCTGCGCGGCGATTTGGGTCAGCCTCCTGGCGGCTGGCCGGACGTACTCTTGAAAAAAGTTCTCAAGGACGAAAAACGGATAACTGTCCGGCCTGGCGCACTGCTCGCCGAAACCGATCTCGCCGCCGAGCGCGCGGAAGCCGGTACCAAATGCGGGCGCGCGCTCGACGATGACGAATTCGCCGCCTACCTTATGTATCCGAAAGTTTTTACCGAGTTCGCGGCAGTCAACGCCAAGTACGGCCCCATCTCCGCGCTGCCCACGCCGGTGTTCTTCTACGGCATGAAGCCCGGCAGCGAAATCACCATTGAGATTGAGCGCGGCAAGGCCATCGTTGTGCAATTGACTGCCGTTGGCGAAACACGCGCTGACGGCCAAGTCGAAGTCTTCTTCGAATTGAATGGCCAGCCGCGCGTCATCAAAGTGCCGGACCGGTCTGCCGCCGCTTCAACTGAAACTCGCCGCGTTGCGGAAGATGGCAACGAGGATCACGTGCCAGCGCCCATGCCGGGTGCTGTGTCGTCCATCGCCGTCGAAGTGGGCCAGACGGTTAGCAATGGCGACGTACTGCTCACCATCGAAGCCATGAAAATGGAAACCACCATTCACGCGCAGCGCGACGGCAAGGTGTCAGAAATCCTCGTCGCCGTTGGCAATCAGATCAGTGCTAAGGATCTGCTGATGGTGGTGAAGGGGGAAGCGAAGGGCTAGTTCGCGGTAGGGGTTCGCTCAAATCTTGCGGGATTTCAACGCGTCAAGAATTCGCTAGAGTGCTTCCGAAAAGGTGGGAACATGTTTTCCGGAATGAAGCACGGCAAAACAAAGAGCTAGGGTCTGTCCATGATTCAATCAAAACCCGACAGACCCTAGGCTCGTTCTGCATCTGATGCGCGAAGAATAGCGATCTTTGGACGGTGTTCCGAACTAGCAACGCTATGCCGCCTGCGCCTACCCTCCGCTTGCCTAACGGCATTTTTCCAAAGGGCTAACGCGCACGCCATCAAGCATAGGCAAATATTCTCACCCCATCTCATCCTCGCGCTCTCCTGCGGCCTCATACTGCTGGCCATCTTCTCACGCGCGAAGGGCAGAGGCTCGAGCTGCGGTCCGTGAGTGGGAAGAACATGCCGGGGCGAGAGCCAAGTTCAGCGTGCCAATTTAGTGAAAATGGGGTTACCTGCCGGCCCGCGTGAAGCGCACAGCAAGGTGCGATAGCGGGGTACGGCGCTCGCTCGATTTATCGGGGTGCACGGGCGTCATGTGGGTTCGACGGCTCGAAGATGAGTTTCACTCGTCTTCAGTTCTGGGAGTTGCGCCGAACGCTATAGGGCGGCGTTGATGAACCCGGGGTTGGCATGTGCGGGACGGCGAAGGCTGCATCGCGGAACGAATAAAACAGCAGATCGAGGCCTCGCCGCCCCGTCCTTCGCATTGATTTTTTGTGAAACCGGCTTGCGCGAGGCAGCCGGCGCTTCCGGCCGGCTCGAGGAACGAGAGTCGGAAGCGCCCAGCCAAGAGAGCGCCGGAAAAAGGCGTTGGAGACCTGAGACCCGCGTGGCACAAAGCAAGAACATGTTTGTCATACAAGTCCTGGGTTGGCCGGATGGCCGCACTCGTTTGGCCCGAAAACCGCTCGCACACCGGCCCGCCTCGTGTATAACGCCCACATCCCGCGCGGGCCCCAAAAGCCCGCGCTTAGGTTTTGGCGACCCTGCTGGACGACATCCCGGCTGTGGCCGTCCCGATCCACTCCAAACATTAAGGAGATCCCGATGTCGGAAGTAGCCCCACACAGACGTGTGGCCAAGACGGCTGTCATAAAAGGCAGCGCCATTAAAGCCAACGACACCGGTTCGCCGGAAGTTCAGATCGCGGTTCTCACACATCGCATCAACGAACTGACCGACCATTTCAAGATGCATAAAAAAGACAATCACTCGCGTCGCGGCCTTTTAAAAATGGTGTCGCAGCGCCGTCAGCTGCTTGACTACGTCAAGGGCAAGGACGTTTCCCGTTACCAGAAGATCATCGAAAAGCACGGCATCCGCCGCTAGAGCGTACAACTAAGGTGTCTGACCCTCTGGGTTTGACACCTTATGTTTTTGCAAACCGAACGACACGTACGCGCATGAAAAGCGGTGTTAGACCCGTTCCGCCCGAGGCGGACAAGAATAGGGGGTCAGGCACCGTTCGACCGACCGATGAGCGAAGAGAAAAATCGAAAACGAAAGACCGAACATGTTTGATATCCATCGAGTGGAAATTGACTGGGGTGGCCGCAAGCTAAAGCTTGAAACCGGCCGCATCGCGCGCCAGGCCGACGCTGCCGTGATCGCCCAATACGGAGAAACGACTGTGCTGGCGACTGTCGTCGGCGCCCGCTCTGCAAAGCCCGGCATCGACTTCTTCCCCCTGACAGTGAATTATCAGGAACGCACCTACGCCGCGGGCAAGATCCCCGGCGGTTATTTCAAGCGCGAAGGCCGCCCGACCGAAAAGGAAACTCTGACCTCGCGCCTCATCGACCGGCCGATCCGTCCGCTGTTCGTTGAAGGCTTCAAAAACGAAACCCAGGTCGTCGTCACCGTCATGTCGCATGACATGGAGAATGACCCCGATATCGTTGGTTTGGTTGCAGCATCGGCCGCATTGACGCTCTCCGGCCTTCCCTTCCTCGGCCCCATTGCCGCCGCCCGCGTCGGCGTCATCAACGGCGAGTTCGTCTTGAACCCGATGGTCGATGAGATGAAGGAATCGGCGCTCGATCTCGTCGTCGCCGGCACCCATGATGCCGTGATGATGGTCGAATCGGAAGCCAAGGAACTCAGCGAAAAGCAGATGCTGGAAGCCGTTATGTTCGGCCACAAGCACATGCAGCCCGTTATTCAAGCGATCATCAAGCTTGCTGAAACAGCCGCAAAAGAGCCGTGGGACATCAAGATTCCCGACAAGGGCAAGTACCAAGCCGACGTCAAGAAGATCGCCGAGAAGGCATTGAGAGAAGCATTCTCGACCAAGGAAAAGGCCAAGCGCAACGGCCTCGTTGGCGACGCCAAGAAGGCTGTATTCGCCGGCATCACTATTCCAGCCGACGACGCAAACGAAAAGGTGCTCCTGACCGACGCTTTCAAGGCGCTCGAGATGGACATCATGCGTGGCGACGTTTTGAAAACGAAACTGCGCATCGACGGCCGCGATTTGAAAACAGTTCGCCCGATCATTTCGGAAGTTCACGTTCTACCGCGCACCCACGGCTCGGCGCTGTTCACGCGCGGTGAAACACAGGCACTCGTCGTCGCAACGCTCGGTACCGGTGAGGACGAGCAGTACGTTGACAGCTTAGAAGGCACCAAAAAAGAGCGCTTCCTGCTGCACTACAACTTCCCTCCCTACTCGGTTGGCGAAGTTGGCCGCATGGGTTCGCCCGGCCGCCGCGAAATCGGACACGGAAAGCTCGCTTGGCGCGCTGTCCGGCCGATGCTGCCGACGGCTGAAGAGTTCCCCTACACGCTGCGCATCGTCTCGGAAATCACCGAGAGTAACGGCTCGTCGTCAATGGCGACGGTGTGCGGTGCGTCTCTCGCACTGATGGACGCGGGCGTGCCGCTGAAATCTCCGGTGGCCGGCATTGCCATGGGCTTGATCAAGGAAGGCAGCGATTACGCCGTCCTCTCGGACATCCTCGGCGATGAAGATCACTTGGGCGATATGGACTTCAAGGTGGCTGGTACTGAGAACGGCGTCACCGCTCTCCAGATGGACATCAAGATCACCGGCATCACTGAAGAGATCATGCGCATCGCGCTCGATCAGGCACAGGCTGGCCGTCTGCACATCCTTGGCGAGATGTCCAAGGCCTTGACGGGCGCGCGTGCTGAGCTTGGCGAACATGCGCCGCGCATCGAAACGATCAAGATCCCAACCGACAAGATTCGTGAAGTCATCGGTTCGGGCGGTTCGGTTATCCGCGAAATCGTTGCGGAATCGGGCGCTAAGATCGACATCGACGATGACGGCACCGTCAAGATTGCGTCCGCTAATCGCGAGTCGATCGAGAAGGCGCTTGCGCGTATTCGTGGCATCACGACGGAGCCAGAAGTCGGCACGATCTACAAAGGCAAGATCGTCAAGATCATGGAGTTTGGGGCGTTCGTGAACTTCTTCGGAGCGAAGGATGGTCTCGTGCACATTTCGCAGCTGACGAATGGCCGTCCGGCCACCGTCGGTGAAGTGGTCAAGGAAGGCCAGGAAGTCTACGTGAAACTGCTCGGCTTCGATGATCGCGGCAAGGTGCGCTTGTCGATGAAGATCGTCGATCAGACAACGGGCGCTGAAATTCCACGCGCTGAAGGCGAGCCTGAAGAAGTGTTCGAGAGCCGCCCGCCGCGCCGTGAAGGCGGCGAGCGTGGTGGCCGCGGCGGCGGCGGTGGTGGACGAGGTCCGCGCCGTTAAACGCTCAAATGAAAAAAACAAAGGCCGCTAGAGTAATGCTCTAGCGGCCTTTGAATTTGCAGAGATCTAAGAAGTACTCAGTAATAGCGGCAAGACGTGCCGCCCCAATTGTTCTTGAAGCAGCGGCGCGTGCCGCAGGTGATGCGGCCAACGCCGCGCACGTGCTTGTGCCAATCAGACCAGCCCTTGCGGCAGCGGCGATGCCAGCCGTGGGTCTTGTCGACCATCGACTGCTCAAGCGAGAGCGCTTTGAGCGGGCTAAACCCCGCCGCTGGTGCCGCTGATAACTGCGCAGTGGCCGATACAAGGATCGCGGCTGCGATTGCAGCGCCTACAGCAAAGCCAGAAAACCGCATGGGTTACTCCTTCTCGAATGGTTGCCGGAATGGTCTAAGGCCAGTCTCCAAAAAACCAGCGTTGCCAGTCTTTGAGACAAACCAGGGGCGCGTCCATGCGCCCGCCGCCAACAGCCTGCCAGAAGCCACATCAGCTTGCAATGTCGAGGCGCTTCGTCCCTAGTCTCAAGGCGTTGGCAATCACTGAGACCGAAGATAGGCTCATTGCGAGTGCTGCAATCATAGGTGAGAGCAAAACGCCGGTAATGGGATAGAGCACACCCGCCGCAATCGGAATGCCAAGGGCATTATAGCCGAAGGCGAACGCTAAATTCTGCTTGATGTTGGCGACGGTCGCGCTTGCTAGTCGGCGTGCGCGGACCAAGCCCCTGAGGTCACCTTTGGGCAGAGTAATTCCCGCGCTCTCGATGGCTACGTCCGCGCCTGTGCCCATCGCGATGCCCGCGTCGGCCGTCGATAGAGCGATAGCGTCGTTGATCCCGTCACCAGCAAAAACCACGATGCGGCCGCGTGCCTTGAGTTCGGAAATCAGCCTCGATTTTTCGTTTGGTAACAATCCTGCATGGACCTCAGAAATACCAAGGGTGCGTGCGACGGCGTCGGCAGTTTCTTGCCTATCCCCAGTCGCCATGACGATCCTCAGTCCGAGTTCCTTGAGCTGCCGGATTGCCTCGAGCGCGGTGGCCTTGATTGGATCTGAGACGGCAAGAAGCCCGGCCGCACGCTCGTCAATGGCGACAAACAACGGGCTCTTTCCATCGGCTGCCATGCGGGCGGCCTCTGCAAGAAACTGATCTGCGCCGATATTCAAACTGGCAAGGAAGCGGGCGTTGCCGATCACGACGCGTTTACCTGCAACAACGCCCTTGGCGCCCTGCCCAGTTACAGCTTCGAATTGGCTTGGCGTTTGGATTTTCAACCCGCGCTCGCGGGCCGCCGCGACGATGGCGCTGGCTATCGGATGCTCGCTGACCGATTCAAGACTTGCCGCTATTGTCAGAAACTCCTGCTCGGCAATTCCATGCGCCACCATAGCGGTGAGCTTGGGCTTGCCTTCGGTTAATGTCCCCGTCTTATCGACAACGAGGGTATCGGCGCTGTTCAATGATTCGAGTGCTTCGGCGTTGCGAATGAGGACTCCTTCGCGCGCGCCGCGTCCTGTTGCCACCATCACGGAAATTGGCGTTGCCAGTCCAAGTGCGCAGGGACAGGCAATGATGAGCACAGTGACCGCCGCGACGACGGCATAGGCAAGTTGCGGCGCAGGGCCAAAGAAAAACCATACAAAAAACGCGGCAACTGCGGTCACCACAACAGCAGGAACGAAATACCGCGAAACGCGATCGACAAGGTTTTGCAGCGGCGCGCGGCTCCTTTGTGCCTCCGCAACAAGGGCGACGATTCGTGCCAGGACCGTTTCGGAGCCGACGGCCCGGGCTTCCATAACGAACGTACCCGAAGTGTTGAGTGTGCCGCCGGTTACGGCGTCACCTGGAGACTTATCGACAGGGAGCGGCTCACCTGACAAAAGCGTTTCGTCGATCGCAGAGGCACCTTGTAATATAATTCCGTCGACGGGAATTCCAGCGCCCGGCCTGATGCGCAGGTGGTCGCCATGAAGGATCTCGTCGAGAGGCACTTCGGCTTCGGCACCCGAGGCCGAGACGCGAAGTGCAGTCTTCGGGGCTAGATTGAGCAGCGCGCGCAGCGCGTCGCCAGTGCGTGCTCGTGCGCTGAGTTCCAAGACTTGTCCGAGCAGAACCAAAACAATGATGACGGCGGCGGCCTCGAAGTAGCCCGGAATTGTACCGTTATGATCACGCATTGCCGCCGGGAAAAGGCCTGGCGCTAGAACGGCAACAAGGCTGTAGAGAAACGCGGCGCCGGTTCCGAGGCTAATGAGTGTCCACATGTTCGGACTTTTATTACGCAGGGAAGCTAGTCCGCGTTCAAAGAACGGCTTTCCGCACCAGAGTACGACTGGGGTTGCGAGTATAAGTTCAACAAACTGACCGCCTTGCGCGCCAAGCCAATCATGCGCCGGTAATCCGGCGTGGCTCCCCATGGCCAGGATAAAAAGCGGAATCGTAAGGATCGCGCCAATTTTCAAACGGTGAAGGAAGTCCGTGAGTTCTGGATCAGGTTCGCTCCCAGCGGCGTCGGGCAGCCCCATAGGTTCAAGCGCCATACCGCATATGGGGCATGCGCCAGGAGCGGCTCTGACGATCTCGGGGTGCATTGGGCAAGTGTAGCTCTTGGCCGTAGCCACGCTTTCACGAGGCGCGCCCGGTGTTGGCAGCACCATGGGTTTGTTGAGGTAAAGCTGAGGGTCGGCCTCGAACTTCGTCCGGCAACCACTGCTGCAGAAATGATACGTCGTGCCGTCGCGCTCAAATGTAGGCTTGCCGGCAGTCGTATCAACGGTCATGCCGCAGACTGGATCGATTGCCAAATGCGGTGCTAAGCCGAGTTCGCGATCTCCACCAGAGCGAGTGTCCGGGGATTGTGGTTCCGGCGAACCATTGCCTATTTTGTCATGTGCCATGATGTGGCGGCTAACTCGTTATTGAGAACTCAAGAGTGGCTTTCAGTAGATTGGGTGTGCAGGCCAAAATTCAATCGGATCTGAGGTAGGCAAAAACGGCACATGGGATTATCAGCCACTGTAAAAAGGGAGCTAGCCCAATTTTGAGGGCGGGAATCAGCGGCATCAAATCAGAATACGCCCACGATTTTCGCATGTAGACGTTCACCCATTCGCTATAGCACGTGTAGATCAGACCGATGAATACGGCCCCGGCTGCAACGGATCGATAACGCTCAAGGGGCCATTGTGAATTGCCCAATATCAATATGGCCGCGAGTAAAGACAGTGAGCCGATAAAGACATCACCCAGCGTGCAATGTAAGGGGGCGTATACAAGATCGTACACACTGCCGTTGCGCCACAGCGTGTAGAATGGCAGTTGAGCGAACTCCCAAAGTAGGTTGAGCGCGGCAATTGCACCGGCGTAGCGCAGCAAAAAGCTGTGCCATGTCAAATTTGACCCTCGATGTGGTTGATGCAGGCGCATTTGAGCCGGACCCGGTGCGATAAGGCGCAGCATACACTCAAACGTACGAGATAAGTGGTCTACGTCCGTCCGGCTGGTTCAAGCGCGCGCAAATTTCGGAACTTCCGGCCAGAACACGCGCGCCTTGGCGCTGACTTCTTTCGCGTCGCCGGTCGTCAAAAGTGTGAGTCGTCCGCCCTCATTGCCGGCCAGATAATGCGGCCGCCGGGCCAAATAATCCTCAAAGCTGTCGGCCACCACTTCGGGCTGAGAGAGGATGCGCGTGTAGGGCGGCAGGTGGCGGCGGAACAGGTGCTCGACCAGAGGGAAATGCGTGCAGCCTAGAATGGCGCGATGCGGGGGCATATTGTCAGTCTGTGCCAAAACACCAGCAACGCCTTCGTTGACGAGGCGGTCGAGTTCGCTCTCAGGCTGCTTGTCCTCAATGGCGCCCGCCAGTTCCGAGCAAATCTGCTGCACGACCGTCACCTTGGGGCAGCGCTTGCGGATCTCCTCCGGATAGACCTCGGCTGAAACCGTGCGCGTCGTGCCGAAAACGGCAATCGTGTCGGTATTGTTCTTCTGAGGATACTGGGGTGAGGTGACGGCCCAAGGCGTCTGCGTCGCCGCTTCGACCGTCGGCGCGACGATGCCGAGCACGTTGTGCGTGCCGCGCCATGGGCTGTTGAAGGCAGCCATTGCTGCTGGAGACGGCGCAGTGCTACGGCGGTTGCGGTATTGCAGCCGAGCAGAACCAGCTTGGCGCCGCGATTGAAGAGGTCCTCGGTTGCAGCCCGGGTCAGCTCCACAATCTCATCGGACGTGCGATTGCCATAAGGGACATTGAGCATGATCGGCAAGATAAACGAAATCCGCGTGCCTGAAACGCGAGGTCAATTCGCGCAGCACCGTAAGGCCGCCAAGGCCAGAATCAAAAACACCGATCATCGCTGCCGTGTTTGCGACGCCAACCCAAGTCCGTCAACAAGTACGTCAATGGGCATCCCTGCGGAGGGGCGGCCGCCCTAAAAATGCACCCGGCTTTGATCGAGATTAAGGACGCTGGGGGCGCAGTGTGGCACGTAGTCCGCTGAGGTGAGAGAACGACATTCTGGGGTCGTGCCATGATCAGCTTGGTCGATTGTATTGGGTTATGCGGACTGACAGAGGCCGAAATCATGGCCATTGCCGAGCATGAGCACCTGCCTGAGATCGCGGCCGCGGCGATGGCAAGCTACATTTGCCATGAGCCGCAGGGCTCAAAAATCATTCTCAATATGATAGTCGATGATATCCGGCTGGCTCAGGACCGAGGCGACGCACAGCACGTCAAAACGCTGCTCCACGTGCTGCATCACTATTTGAAATCTCACCCGGAGGCCAAGCCTGAGGTGCACCCCTGGAGCGCGCTATTCTAGGCGCGTCTTGCCGGTTTAAATCCAGGAACCGCGTGCCTATTCCGCCGCTTCCGATGGCGAGCGGCCAGCGACTCTTGGCTTCGCTGTCGTGTTCCTTGAGGCTTTGCAGGTTCGGCATGGACACCGTGCTATAGCCGCAATCGACGAAGTGCACTTCGCCCGTCACCGCGCCCGACATAGGTGAGAGCAAATAGAGGGCCGAACCGCCAACCTCGTCGAGGGTTGGCGTGCGCTTTGAGCGGCGAGTTCTCGCGCTGGAAATTGAAGATGACGCGGGCGTCTGAGACGCCGGCACCCGAGAGCGTGCGCATGGGACCGGCGGAGATGGCATTGACCCGGATACCCTGGGGTCCAAGGTCGGCCGAAAGATAACGCACGGACGCTTCGAGCGCCGCCTTGGCAACGCCCATGACATTGTAGGACGGAACCCACTTCGTTGCGCCGCCATATGACAGCGTGATCATCGAGCCGCCGTTCGGCATCAGTTCGGCCGCGCGCTTGGCAATTTCGGTGAAGGAAAAGCACGAGATCAACATCGTGTTGGAGAAGTTCTCGCGCGTCGTGTCGGCATAACGGCCGCTCAGTTCCTTGGGGTCTGAATAGGCGAGCGCGTGGACGACGAAATCGAGGCCGCCCCACTCCTGTTTGATACGGGCGAACACGTTGTCAACGCTCGGCAGGTCGAGGACATTGCACTCTTCGATGATTTTCGAACCCAGCGACTGGGCCAGAGGAAGCGCGCGGCGGCCAAACGCGCCGCCCTGATACGTGAATGCCAATTCGGCGCCTTGGCCGGCTAATACGCGAGCAATGCCCCAAGCGATGGAGCGATCATTGGCGACACCCATGATGAGGCCGCGTTTGCCGGCCATGATGGGGCCTGGCTTTGCGATATCGAAATCCGTCATGGGGCGCCTCGTATTCCTACCAAATGTACGTTCGTGAACCTGAAACCAGCCGGCCCCGCGTTTATAAACTCGCATCACTTATTACCGTCAGTCGTTACGCAAAACCAGTAAACAACCGCGACGGTTTCTCAGTTAACCATCGTGGCGGCGAAGTATTAGAGTCGCATTTGTTCCGCCAAAACCGAAGCTATTCGACATCACACAGTTAAGAGACGCATTGTCTATGCGACTTCTTGCGATTGGCATGTCGGCGAATGCGGGATCGATTTCCTCGATATGCGCGCTCTCGCAAATAAAGCCATTGTTCATCATCAGAATCGAGAAGATAGCTTCCTGCACGCCGATCGCGCCGAGTGAGTGCCCGGTGAGCGATTTGGTCGCGGCAATTGTTGGCGCATTGGCGCCGAATACAGCCCGGATAGCCTCGATTTCCTTGGCGTCGCCAACCGGCGTGCCTGTGCCATGCGGATTGATGTAGTCAACTTTCGGAACGCCTTTGCCGTCGAAGCCTTGGAGGGCGAGTTTCATGCAGCGCGCCGCGCCTTCTCCCGACGGCGCCACCATGTCGTATCCATCGGATGTGGCGCCATAGCCTGCAACTTCGGCGTAGATTTTGGCGCCACGCGCCTTCGCGTGTTCGAGTTCTTCGAGTACGAGCACGCCTGCGCCGCCTGCGATAACAAAGCCGTCGCGGTTCTTATCGTAAGCGCGGCTTGCCGTTGACGGCGTTGCATTGAAGCCGCTCGACATGGCACCCATGGCGTCGAACAGATTGGAGAGTGTCCAATCCAATTCTTCGCATCCGCCGGCAAACATTATGTCCTGTTTGCCCCATTGAATGAGTTCAGTGGCGTTGCCAATGCAGTGCGCACTCGTCGCACAAGCTGACGAGATGGAGTAGTTTGTACCTTTGATTTGAAACGCGGTCGCAAGTGCTGCAGAAGGGCCCGAGCACATGGCCTTTGGCACTTCGAAGGGCCCGATTTTTTTCGGGCCACCGGATTTGATTGTGGTCTCTGCCGCCTCGACAATCGCACGTGTCGAAGGACCGCCCGAACCCATGATGATGCCGGAGCGTTCGTTGATGACATCCGTCGAACTCAAGTCCTGCATCGCGGATCGCCTGATCCATCGCAATCCAGTTCCAACCGACGCCCGGGTTCATGAAGCGCTTTGGCTTTCGCGGGACCATCGTTTCCCACTCGATTTTGGGCTCGCCGTGCACCTGACTCTTGAAACCAAGTTCGGCATATTTATCGGAACGGGTGATGCCGGACTTCGCCTCGCGCAGGGAAGCAAGTACCTCCTGGGTGTTGTTTCCGATCGAGGAAACGATTCCCATGCCGGTAACGACGACGCGCCTCATCGAAAGTCCTTCCCTAGCGCCCTCATCTGGCGCGTGGCCTAGCTCACCCTCGTGTCCTCAAAAGCAGGACGTGGGCCCGTTCCGTTTATCCGAAAGGTGGGGGCTAGCTCAAGCACCCGTTGCGGTCGGGCCCTCTCCGGCTTGGAAAAGCCCGACCCTGAGGTCCGTTGCATGATAAATGGGCTCTCCGTCAGCCTTAAGTATTCCGTCTGCGATGCCGATCTTCAAGCGGCGCAAAATCACCCTCTTGAAGTCAATGACATACTCGACCTTCTTTGTGGTCGGCAGCACCATATTCGAGAATTTGACCTCGCCCACCCCAAGGGCGCGGCCCCGGCCCGGTGCGCCGAGCCAACCGAGGTAAAAGCCACAAAGCTGCCAAAGCGCATCGAGGCCAAGGCAGCCCGGCATGACGGGATCGCCCTTGAAATGGCAGTCGAAAAACCAGTCTAAACGGGGGTTTCCGGCGACTTTGAGCTCGGCCACGATAAGACCCTTGCCATGCGCGCCGCCGGTTTCCGATACTTCTGAAATCCGGTCGAACATCAACATCGGCGGGAGTGGCAGTTGGGCGTTTCCAGGCCCAAACAGCTCTCCTCTGCCACATGTCAACAGGTCTTCGAACTCAAAACTTGATCGGCGATCTGCCATTCTCGTCCCCGTATCCCAGTTGGTGCCCGATTTCATCGATGGCAGGCTGCCAAAGCGTCTTTTTTGTGCCGCTGTCTAACATAACACCCAAGGGTCTGAAAGCGGCGCTGTCCAGTAGAGGTGCGACAACCCTGCAAAATAACCACTAAAAGGCCAAGCTTTAGCGGATTATTGCGAATGACCTGTGGAATGCTTATGCTAGCATGACGCCAGTTGGTTAGCCGTCTTTGGCGTCCCGTCTGGGACTGCCTAAGTTCAAAATTTCGTTGCACCTGGGAAACCGGTCAAAATGTCCGAAGCTACGTCTCACTCAAATGCCAACCGTGGCACTGCTACAGTGCCCGAGCTGCTGCGCCAAGCTGGTCTTCGTCCAACGCGGCAGCGGCTTGCTCTGGGTGCGCTGCTTTTTGGTGGCGAAGACCGCCACGTTACGGCGGAACAGTTACATGTTGAAGTTGTCGCTCAGGGCGAGCATGTGTCTCTAGCGACCGTCTACAACACATTGCACCAGTTCAAACGCGCAGGTTTGTTGCGAGAACTCGCAATTGACGGGTCGAAGGCCTATTTCGATACCAACACATCGAATCACAATCATTTTCTGATCGAGTCGGATGAACGACTGACCGACATTCCGGGTGACGCGATCCAAGTCTCAGGTTTGCCCGAGCCGCCTGAGGGCATGAAAATTACGCATATCGACGTAGTGGTGCGGTTGGCCAGGAAGTAGCCGCAGCTACTTTATTGTCTCGCCTTCGTAAACGCCCCAGAGTTTCTTTTGCTCAATATAGCCGGTGTAAGCGTCGATCGTGACGCGGCACCAGCGGCCGTCACAGCCGTGTAAATTGGCAATCACGCCTGCTTCAACACTGGCAACAACAGTTGAGTTATCACCTTCGCCCGCTCGGATAGGAACTTGCGGCGGCGTTGCGCCCGCCTTCAGTTCCCACGGCAATATTAACGCCGTGCGCCGCCCCGAGAGCAGCGATTGAAGCACCCAACCCGTTGCACCTTCCGCGTCACGCACCTGCCTCCAGGCATCGAATTCCTTGATGACTTCGAGCGGAAGGCCAGCGCGGCGGAAAACCCATCCCGTCGGGTATTCAGTGCTTGGACCGTTGCGAAGATTGACCCGGTCGGACTTGAGGCTGACGAAGCGCGGTACGGGTAAGCCGCTACCAGACGGCGCGGCGGGTGCCGCAGGTTCGGGCTCTTGTCCGAGGCTCAGCGCCGGAAAGGCCAACAATCCGGCAAGCACCATGGTTAGGGAGGAGGTGCGGCGCCAATTTACGGCATGATACCGCCTGCGACCGGTGCCGGGGCGCTGGAAAATCAGCTTCTTTGCGCGAGTCGTGCGGCAGGTCATTGGTCGCTACTCGTTTTCGTTCAGCTCATGTCTCAAATGTTGGGCACCAGAGTTTGTCCGAGACGGTATGTTGCGGATCGCCACCCTAATCAGCACTTTGTCATCGCCAAGGCCATCTGTTAGACACGAGTGTCTATAGTGCGTCGAGTGCCAGCAAGGTCGTCATTTCAGCCACGCCCTACCCCCTTGGAATCAATATGCCAAGCACGCAAAGAAAACCTGTTGTAATCGTAACGCGCAAGCTACCTGATGTGGTTGAAACGCGGATGTGCGAATTATTCGACACCCGGTTGAACGTCACTGATACTCCTATGTCACAGGCCGATTTGGCTGAAGCGGTCAAGCGCGCCGACGTTCTTGTTCCGACGGTGACTGATCGTATTGATCGCTCGATCCTCACTCAAGCCGGGGCACAGCTCCGTCTGATCGCCAATTTCGGTACGGGCGTTGACAATGTCGATCTCGATACGGCACGCAACCGCAGCATACTCGTAACAAATACGCCCGGCGTCCTAACTGAGGACACCGCAGATATGACCATGGCGCTCATTCTCGCGGTGCCGCGCCGGCTCTATGAGGGCGCTGCTTATCTTAAATCGCCGGACACCAAATGGACGGGCTGGTCTCCGACGTGGATGCTTGGGCATCGGATTTATGGCAAACGCCTTGGGATCATCGGCATGGGCCGCATTGGTCAGGCCGTTGCCCGCCGCGCAAAGGCGTTCGGGTTACAGATCCACTATCACAATCGCCGGCGGGTTGCGGCCGAAGTCGAACAAGAACTCGAGGCAACTTATTGGGAAAGTCTCGATCAGATGCTAACCCGGGTTGATATCGTGTCGGTCAATTGCCCGCACACGCCAGCGACCTACCACCTCCTATCGGCGCGACGTCTGAAACTCTTGAAGCCTTCGGCCTACATCGTGAACACAGCGCGCGGCGAAGTGATTGACGAAAATGAATTGGCGCGATTGCTGGAGGCGGGCGCTATTTCGGGTGCCGGACTTGACGTTTTTGAGCATGAGCCAGCCGTCAACCCGCGCCTCCTGAATTCGAGCCGCGTGGTTGCTTTGCCGCACATGAGTTCGGCAACAATTGAAGGCCGGATCGATATGGGCGAGAAGGTGATCATCAACATCAAAGCTTTTGCAGATGGTCATGCGCCGCCGGATCGAGTCCATCCCGCAATGTTTTAGTGTGGTAAAAAGGGCCAAATAAACTCATTTCCGGCCCTTGCTGCCCTGCTTTGCAACAAGCCTGCCTTACAGCAAGAAATCTGTTGCTGTCAGGCTGGCGGCGGCAACGTTCTTCAACACGATCGTATCGCCATCGAACACGATTTTCGTATCAGCGCCCGACTGCGAAACACGCAACTGGGTGTGTGTTGAAAGCTTGGCGACGCCCGTGAGATCGAGCTTGTCGGTGCCATGGTGAAAGTCAATCACGGTGTCTGTTCCCCATCCGGTGCGAAAGGCATAGGTATCTTTGCCGCGTCCGCCGGTCATTGTGTCGAATCCTGCGTCGCCGATGAGGTAATCGTCGCCGTCGTTGCCGAATAGGTGATCTGTTCCTGTGCCGCCATAGAGACGATCAGCTCCATCTTCGCCGTATAGAGTGTCGTTTCCAGAGTTCCCGAAGACTTTGTCTGCACCTTTGCCTGCTGCAATGGCATCTCGGCCTTTGGATCCATTGATGACGTCGGCCCCGCTTGTTACCTTGTAGCCGTATAACGCGACACCTGAAGGCGCCGGCGCCGCAGCCTTGAGCACGCCGTCGATTGTTATGTTCTTGCTGACAATGAATCGATCATTTGCGGCGTCTGTGTCGCCGAAATCCTGCAGCATTCCTTGAACCCGGATTTGTTCACTACCAGACGCCAACGCGTGGCCGTTGCCAGTGAGGGTGTTGTTGGCAACGGTGCCACCGTCAACACCTGAAAGAACAATGCCTTCAAGAGCGTTGCCAGCAATCGCAACGTTTGAAATTGAAACATTGGTTGTTTGCCGCACTTCAACTCCGGCCCTGCCGTTGTCGTAAACTTGACCGCCCAGAATCGAGACATCGGACGTGAATGCGCGAATCTCGTTGTCCCCAGTTTGGACAACGATCCCACTTTGACCATTGCCCCACAAATCGTTGTCCTGAAAACGAACGCCGGTCGAGCCGGTGACGACGTTGAATCCATGCCGGCCATTTGCATAAGCGTCGTTGTTTACAAGTGTCACTTGCGAGGCGTTATCAATTGTAAATCCGTCGACGCCATTGTGATGTGAGACGCAATTAGTAATCGTTAAGCCGATGGTTTGCTCGTGCGGGTCAAACCCATACCGCGATGCGTTCATGATCTCGACGCGGTTCAGCAGAATATTGGAATCGGTAGCCGCAATATTGGGTTTAGGTCCGCAGTAGAACCCATCAACGTCGCCCGTTGTGCCAGCCATATTGCCATCGATTGTCAGGCCCTCAATACGCACATTAGAAGTAGTTTTGATGCTTCCATCGGCATTAGTGCCGCCAGAATCCGTGCGCAGTATGCCGGTTACGCTGGTCGAGCCGGTGACCAAACTGATGATCGTTTCGCCTATGCCAGCCCCCATGAGAACGGTATCGCTGCCGATACGGAGCGCGCCGTCAGATGCCTTTCCGGTGCCGGTGACTGTGAATGTTCCGGTCGATAGTCTGACGAAGCCACCAGCATGACTGGCAACCGCGTCGAGCGCCAATTGAATGATGGAGGTCTGCGTTGAGGCAAGATCGGTTTCATGGAACGAGATCGTTTTGGTTTGAAAGTTTGTATATCCGTACGTGATGGTCAGCATTTGCGCGCTCCATTTTGAGGCGCCCCTGTTGAAAATCATGCAAGGATTGAACCGTCAAATTCTAACCAATTTTGCCTAAAACGCGGCGCTCTAAATCGGCCCTGCCGGCGCAACGATTTCGCTACTCAGTCCGGCAAAAACGGAGAGATAGAAAACAATGGCGGCCGCGTAGGCGGTGAACAGAATTGTAACTTCCCAAGGTGTGAGTGGCGGTATCTTCCATCGCCCCGGCTTGCCTGTTGACGCGATCGAAGGCGCCGCAAGCAATAACACGATGAGCATGACGGCACTGCCGAGGTACAGCGCGATTGCGCCGCCGGAGATAAGTGCAATCGTGTGAAATGCGCGGGCGATCTCTGGCTGCACCCTGGATAAAAGAGACTGCATGATCTGGCCGCCATCGAGGGGCTGGATGGGGAGAAGGTTAAATCCGTTCAGGAGTGCACTCAAAATTGCGAGTTCACGAATTGAGGGGTCATTGCTCTGCGCCGCGAGTCCCGCCAACACAGCGGTCGTTCCAATACTGAAACCGGGTCCCATAAACGCTACGATGCCGCGTTCAATTTCGCTTCGGTATCGATCTGCGCCAATCGCTACGCCGCCGAAAAAAGGGATGAAATAAATGCCTTTGACCGGAATTCCGGCCCACCTCATGGCAATTACGTGTCCTAATTCGTGGATGAGTATCAGCCCTATCAACATAGCGGCAGCTGACGGGCCGAACATGGCAAAAAAGCTGGCGAAGGTCAGGCCACCCGTGATTGTAGCATTCTTAAGCTGGCTCGAAAGATCATTCTGGACCAGTCCGGCCCTGAGTTCCGCATTGCGCTTAACACGCAAACTATTTTGCACGGCTGCCAAAGGCATCAAGAACCTGGACGACCACTTGGTGTGCGTGACTTCGAAAGTCGATGTGATGGTCGATTCCGGGCCTTCGCCAGCAATAGCAAAGGCGCAGATGTAATCATCGCCTGGGCTGCACTCGGGTGCAGATTCTTCTTTCAGAATTTGGATGAGCATGGCTTCCCCTGGCCGCTCTTCGATCACGCGGTACGCGATCTGGAATTCCCGTTCCGCGATTTTAAAGGTTCCGGAATGAACGCCGGCTCTTGCGTGATCGGGTTGGGTCGTGATCTCGATTGGCGGTATTCCTTCAAGTCTAATCGAGTGTGCAGAGGCGACCGCCCAAGTGACCTCTTTCGGGGCCTTGACGCCCAGTTCGATCATGTATGTGCGGCGGTGGGCGCCTGTCGCCATGTCAAAAGGTGCACGCGCCAATTCACGAAGCAGGAACCAGAGATTGGAAAAAAATATGATCACACAATGGCTCGCGACAGGACGGGGCGTAGTTAAAACCAAGCACGAGTTTAAAGTCCCCCCATCATTGATTCCTTCCCGGGTTGAATCAAGATGAGGGGTGATGGTCTGGCAATCGTAAAGTACAATATGCCGGTTTAGTCGCACGAAGCCCGAAAATGGTTCAGTTCCAGACGTAACAGCTTATTCCGCCGCGCAGGCTGCACCTGCTGCACCAAGGTGAATCGTCAAGTCTGTGATCGTTGGGTTTTGCCCGGAAAGTGGGTTCGCCGGGTCATAGGATAGCTGCACGGTGTCAAAGCGGCTTGATTGCGCGTCATAGATGATCAAGCGGCCCGCTAGGCTGTCACCGAGCCCTACGATTTCCTTGACGATCTCTGTTGCTTGCAGCGTGCCGATAACACCGGCCACTGGACCGAGAACGCCGGCTTCAGAGCAATTGGCAACGAGGCCTGCAGGCGGCGCTTCCGGAAAAATACAGCGTAGTGACGGGTATGGCGTGCCATCGGCTTGCTTCTCATGCGGCTTAAACACCGAGACGTAACCATCGAGCGGCCCGAGCGCTGCGTAGACGAGTGTCTTCTTGGCGAGATAGCAGGCGTCCGATACGAGATACCGGGTGGCGAAATTGTCCGAGCCATCTGCAACGATGTCGTATTGTGAAATGAGTGCCATGGCATTGTCCGCCGTGAGACGGGCATTGTGCATTTCTACCGCGACGTTGGGGTTGATACGGCGAATAGTCTCGGCGGCGCTTTCGACTTTCGCCCTTCCGGCGTCGCTCGTTCCATGCGCGACTTGCCGTTGAAGATTGTCGATTGAGACCGTATCATCGTCAATGATCCCGAGGGTGCCAACGCCTGCAGCCGCTAGATAGAGAAGCACGGGAGACCCAAGTCCGCCGGCGCCGACGATCAACACGCGCGCGGCCTTGAGCTTCTGCTGCCCTTGTCCGCCAACCTCGCGCAAAACAAGGTGCCGCTTATAGCGCTGCGATTCCTCTGGTGTCAGTGTGGTCATGAGCGTTGTGGGCGCCTCATGTTTTCGGAGGATCGACAAATAGTTCACTTGAATAGTACCGCTCTGCGCACGATGGCGCGAATGTGACGATCGTTTTCCCGGCCATGTCCGGCCGCTGCGCCACCGTCAACGCGGCCGCAAGGTTGGCGCCTGTCGAAATGCCGCCTGGAATGCCCTCAACGCGTGCGAGCATGCGGGAGACTTCGAATGAAACTTCGCTTGTGACGGTCACGATTTCGTCAATCAACGTCCTGTCCAGAATTGCCGGCACAAAGCCGGCGCCGATGCCTTGGATCTTGTGGGGGCCACGGGGAGCACCTGAGAGAATGGCACTGGTCGAGGGTTCGACTGCAATAATCTTGATGCCTGGCTTGCGAGCTTTGAGCACCCGTCCGCAGCCCGTCAATGTGCCTCCTGTACCGACGCCAACCACTAGCGCGTCGATTTCGCCCTTGGTGTCGTTCCAAATTTCTTCGGCCGTCGTCTTTTCGTGCACGAGCGGGTTCGCCGGATTGTCGAACTGGCCTGGGATGACGGCGTCTGGCAAAGTCTTGGCGAGTTCCTCTGCGCGGGCAACAGCCGCCGGCATGCCACCGGGCCCTGGCGTCAAATCTAGTTCAGCGCCGAGATGCGCCAAAATCTTGCGTCGCTCGATCGACATTGTCTCGGGCATCACCAGGATGAGGCGATAGCCTCGTGCGGCTGCAACAAATGCAAGACCAATTCCGGTGTTGCCGGATGTGGGTTCGATAAGAACCGTTTTCCCAGGTGTAATGCGCCCTTCGGCCTCTAGTGTGTCTATCATCGCGACACCGATACGATCTTTGACCGATGAGAGTGGATTAAAGAATTCCAACTTCATCAAAATGTCAGCCTTGAGCTTTGAAGCTTCCTTGACGCGTGACAGGCGCACCAGAGGGGTGTGGCCAATCGTTTCCGCGATGCTGTCGTAGACCCGGCCCCGGCCCCAGGTGCGCGTTGCTGCGAGGGTTTTGATATCCATCTGGTTCATCGTCCGTCCTAGTTGCGGGATTTAAGCTTGGGGCGAACTGAGCCGCCCAAATCCGGTTCGTGTTTCTGGTAAGGGTTGTCGCAGGTTACCGCCTGTGGCTCAAGAGGCTCGGACGAAATTCACTTGCGCGCCCGGCCGTTAGTGGGTCAGCGCGGCTTCGTAGCGGCCCTGGAACGGGACGATGTTTTCTTCGTCTTGGGCTTTGCGGCAATGGTATTTCTTTTCTCTGGCCCACCGCGTCCAGCAATGTTGTGCTTGATGCCTGTAGAGCCAAAACCGCCGGCGCCACGCTTGGTCGCTGAAAGCGTCTTGCTCTCTACGATACGGGCCTGTGCAACCCTGCCGATAACCATTTGCGCAATGCGATCGCCACGCCGGATAACGAACGGATCCTTGCCGTGATTGATGAGAATAACACCAACTTCACCACGATAATCGGCGTCAATGGTGCCGGGGCTATTCAGAATTGTGACCCCGAATTTTGCCGCTAGTCCAGAACGCGGACGAATTTGGGCTTCAGTTCCATGCGGAAGTTCGAGTGTCAGTCCCGTAGGGATCACAGCATAGCCGCCTGGGGCAAGTGAGTGACTTTCATTGACCGGGAGTGCTGCAAGTAAATCCATACCCGCCGCATCTTCCGTTTGATAAGACGGAGTGGGCAAGTCCTGTGCGTGGGCCAAACGCTGAACTTTCACTTTAATAGTGTCTACTCTCATTCGGCTGCCATGGTCTTGCGTACGAGCAGTGCTGCGGCTTCAGCCACGAGACGCTCAGCGACTTTCTCCTTGGTCATATCCGGCCAGCTAGCAACCCCGTCATGCGATATGAGATGCACGGTGTTTCGATCGCCACCCATAATGCCTGTTTCGGGCGAGACGTCGTTGGCTACGATCCAATCCGCGCCTTTAGATTTGAGTTTCTTCTTAGCGTTTTTCAGCACTGCTTCCGTCTCTGCGGCAAAGCCGATGACTAGGTGCGGGCGGCCAGACTTCAAATTACCGATTGTCTTGAGAATGTCAGGGTTTTCGACGAGTTTCAGCTTTGCTGGTTCAATGCCGGCGGACTTTTTGATTTTTTCGGCCTTGGGTTTGGCAACGCGCCAGTCGGCAACGGCGGCCGCGAAAATGGCGATATCGGCCGGCAAGGCGGCTTTGACGGCTTCCAGCATTTCCATAGCTGTAACGACGCGGCACACGTGCACGCCTGCCGGGTCAGCGAGTGAAACGGGGCCTGATATAAGCGTGACGTCTGCGCCGAGCCGCGCCGCTGCGGTGGCCATCGCAAATCCTTGTTTGCCGGAAGACCTGTTCGCGATGTAGCGCACGGGATCGATCGGTTCATGTGTTGGCCCGGCCGTTATCAGAACATGCCGGCCTTTGAGCGGTCCACTTGGACTAGCTGATTGGCTTGCTACGGCGGCGGTCACATGGGCTGATGATGCGGAATTGGACGTTCGGCTTAGGATGTCCTCGATTGCCGCAACCAATTCAGAAACTTCAGCCAAGCGGCCTAGGCCCGCTTCACCACGCTCAGCCATTTCTCCAATCTTAGGGCCAACGAAATGGATGCCATCATTTTTGAGGCGCGTGACGTTACGCATAGTCGCTGGGTTCAACCACATGCGCGGGTTCATAGCAGGCGCAACAAGTACGGGCTTGCCGGTTGCGAGCAGTACCGAAGTTGCTAGGTCGTTGGCATGTCCGCCCGCCATTTTAGCCATGAGATCGGCGGTCGCCGGCGCAACGACAATGATATCGGGATCGCGGGCGAGGCGGATGTGCCCGATTTCCTGCTCGTCGTCCAGATTGAAGAGGTCGGTAAAAACCCGCTCATTCGTCAACGCGCCGACAGAGAGCGGCGTTACAAACTCCTGCGCGGCTTTGGTCATGACAACGCGCACGCTGTGTCCGCGCTCACGCAATCGCCGGATGAGATCCAAGCACTTGTAGGCGGCGATGCCGCCACCGATGATCAAAAGGATACGTTTCTCAGTCACGCAAAGATACTCTAAATCCGGCCCAAACGAGCCTCAAGCCTAGCATAACCTTCTCTTTAGAACTGTTAAGCGTGGCTCGCCCTGAGACAGTTTTCTAATCGTTAATATCCGGCCGCTGTCGCGCTTGATGCCGCATGCCTGTTGCCGCCCAATTTCCCCTATATGGAGAGCTGCTTAGACATTTCACATGCGGGATATCTGCCGTCATGAAAAAGCGCAATTTTACTTACTATCGTCTTCTGCTGCGGCTTGTTCTGGCTTATACCTGATGGGGGCCATGGTGTCGGCCCACGAAGGGTCGAGCAAAGGCGTGACGGTCGCTCATCCTTGGGTCCGGGCAACGCCGGGTGGGTCGACGATTGCGGCCGCATTCATGGAAATTAAAACTACGGCCGGCACCGCCGACAAATTGGTGGCGGCTTCCTCGCCCGCAGCTGGCCGGGTGGAGGTTCATACTCACATCAAGGAAGGCGAGATCATGAAGATGCGCCGTGTAGAGGTTCTTGAACTCAAACCCGGTGAATCGCGCGTCATGAAGCCGTCAGGCGACCATGTCATGATGTTTGACCTCAAGGCCCCATTGAAGGAGGGCG
Source organism: uncultured Alphaproteobacteria bacterium (assembly GCA_963819605.1). GTDB lineage: Bacteria > Pseudomonadota > Alphaproteobacteria > Rhizobiales > Hyphomicrobiaceae > Hyphomicrobium_B. The sequence continues at coordinate 169,429 of CAWFWU010000018.1, forward strand.
ACTTGGTAAAGCTTGTCCTATCCTTCGAAAAGGCGGGATCCATTGAGGTGGAAGCGACCGTCGAACCAATTGGCGCCACCGGTCCGCACGGGATGGATCTTCAACCCGGTTCCGATGTGCAAAAATCAGGCAGCGGCGGCGAGCATCAGCACCACTAGAGGTGTTTCGAAGTAGGTAGAATTTTTCAGCGTTCCGGGAATAAATTCTTATGCCGCGCTGACTTGACGCACGACCTGTCTTGTAGCATGTTGCCGCCGCATTCGGAGCCTGGACCGGCCCGGAAGTGTAAAAAAGAACAAAAGGTCCAAGTCTAGGGACGTAAAGATCGGGGCGGTGCTTTAAGGCACCGCCTCTTTCTTTTTTCTTTTTCGGGTGGCCTTTTTCGGGTGGCAAATTCCAAATTTCCGGAATGTAGAAAAAGGCGGCAATCTGCCCAGATCGCCGCCACTCAAGCTTTCTTGGCTCTAATGCGAGGCCGATCCGGTCGAGCCGATGCCCGTCTGCGAGCGGACATACTGAGCGTCATATCCAGCCCGGTCAATTTTGCCACGGGCGCTGTTGTCCAACTTGGAGAAGAGCCAGATGCCGACGAAAGCAATCGTCATCGAGAACAGCGCTGGGTTGCTATAGGGCACCGGGGCCGAGCCCTTGGGGTGGCCCAGCACAACTTCCCAAACACCCGGCGACAGCACAACACCGACCAGCGCTGAGATGAGCCCCAAGAACCCGCCGATGACGGCGCCGCGCGTGGTCATGCCTTTCCACATCATTGACATCAGCAGGACAGGGAAGTTGCACGACGCTGCGATCGCAAAGGCTAGGCCGACCATGAAGGCAACATTGACCTTCTCGAACACGATGCCGAGGTAGATCGCCAGGATGCCAAGAATAACCGTCGCGATTTTCGATACTCGGATTTCATCCTGCTCGTTGGCATTGCCGCCCTTGACCACAGTCGCATAGAGGTCGTGGCTGATGGCAGAGGCCCCAGCCAGCGTGAGGCCCGATACGACGGCGAGAATGGTAGCGAAGGCAACTGCGGCAATGAAGCCGAGGAAGATGTCGCCGCCGACGGCATTCGCAAGATGGATCGCTGCCATGTTCGATCCGCCCTTGATCGCGTCGATGGTACTCTTGGATTTCTCCAGAATGCCGGCATCAAGGAACTTTGGATCGGTTGAGACCAACGTAATGGCCCCGAAGCCAATGATAAACGTCAGGATGTAGAAGTAACCGATGAAGCCGGTGGCATAGAAAACCGATTTTCTGGCGGTCTTAGCGTCAGCTACTGTAAAGAAGCGCATGAGGATGTGCGGCAACCCGGCCGTGCCGAACATGAGCGCGAGCCCGAGCGAGATTGCCGATATCGGATTTGATATGAGCGATCCTGGTCCCATGATGGCCGACGGGTTAGCGCCAGCGACACCATCGACGGCCGTCTTGGGGTGAACTTCAACCGCCTTGGCGAAGAGTGCCTCTGGGCTGAAGCCGAATTTAACAAGGACCATGAACGCCATAAATGTTGCCCCGCCAAGGAGCAAACAGGCCTTGATGATCTGTACCCAAGTCGTCGCCACCATGCCGCCAAAGGTGACGTAGGTGACCATCAATGCCCCAACGATGATCACGGCCATCCAATAGTCGAGACCGAACAACAGTTTGATAAGGGTACCGGCGCCAACCATCTGGGCGATGAGGTAGAAGGCGACCGTCACGAGCGTACCGCATGCCGCCAGGATGCGGATCGGCGTTTGGCTAAATCGGAACGAGGCAACGTCGGCGAATGTGAACTTGCCGAGGTTGCGCAAGGGTTCCGCGATTAGGAATGTGACAATCGGCCAGCCCACCAGCCAGCCGACGGAATAGATCAATCCGTCATAGCCCGACAAGTAGACGAGGCCTGAAATGCCGAGGAACGATGCAGCCGACATATAGTCGCCGGCAATCGCAAGCCCATTTTGAAGACCTGTGATGCCACCACCCGCGGCGTAGTATTGAGAGGCGGATTTCGTGCGCTTCGCCGCCCAGTAGGTGATGGCGAGGGTCAGCAACACGAAAATGCCGAACATAATGACGGCGTGTAAATTCAATTCTTGCTTGGCGCCGGCGCCAGCTACGGCATCGGCAAGTGCTGGGGCGGTCAGCGCGACCATGGCCGCTGCTGACAATGCAAGGATGCGGGCTCTCATTACTTTGACTCCTGAACGATTTCCCGCGTCAGCGAGTCGAAGGTACTGTTGGCTCTTTTTACGTAATATCCCGTCAGTACAAATGCTGAAATGATGACGAACAGGCCGATCGGGATGCCAATTGTCGTAACGCCACCGGCGAGCGGGGTCGCCAAGAACTTTGGGGCATAAGCGACGAGCAGAATGAAGCCGAGATAGATTGCGAGCATCGTGACCGAGAGTGCAATGGCCAGCGACGTTCGACGCCGTACGAGCTCTTGGTATTTCGGATTCTGCTCGATCTCTTCAAACGAAAGCATGTGTCTCTCCCCAGACGGCTCTTAAGACGGGCCGCACAAATCAATAGATAGTTCAAACAAGGTCGTTTGCACTCACTCCAGTTTTCGCGGTGTGCCCACAAGTCGTCATAGGCCGGCCGCTAACTCTGGTCACACTCATCTCGTAGGCGGTCCCCGTCCTCACTCGTTGTTCCCTGGCGTGCCAGTAGTCCCTCGTCGTGGCAACGTGAACCAAGGGTCGTAGACAGTCAATTGGCGCCTTGAACGAAACGCAGTCCTTGCCCAAAAGAAGTATGTGTGAGGAAACGGGGTAGAGTTCATGACGAATGGAGAGATCGCGGGCGCCAGCCGCCCCACCCGCAGGCTGACCCAAGTCTCGGTTGCAGTATGGCTGTTGTTGGCATTGCTACTGCCGCTTTTCGCGCTAACGCTCAACGCCGTCCGTATCGCCGGGTTTCCGCTCGGCTTCTGGGTGGCAGCCCAAGGGAGCCTCATTGGCCTTGTGGCATTGGCGTGGGTGTTCACCCGGTACGCTGGCGGCGAACAGACCCGCGAAGCGCTGGCCCGGCCGTTGGTCATCGCAGGAGAAGTCATAGCCAGTGCGGGGTTCGTTGGTTTCGTTGGTCTCATTGCGTCGCTTGGTTTCGACGGACTTTCCTATCCCCTTGGCGTGGTTGCCGGGCTGGCCCTTCTCGTTATCCTGATTGCTCCGCGTTTTGTGCTCTATCCTGTTTCAACCGCCGGCGGATTTTTCACTGAACGCTTTGGTGGACTATGGACCCGGCGGGTCGCACTGATCATTCTCGGGATTGCATCGGTATTTTTGCTGGCCGCTGATTTGCGGGGCGTTGGGCTGGCCATCCAGGCCCTGTCTGGTTTTAGCGGTGTCATCAGCTTGGCATTGGCAGCAAGTCTGCTCAGTGCCGTATGGCTGGCCGCAACATTTACTCGCGACCGGCAACCAAAAGGGTTGGTTTATGCGTTTTTGTTGTGCGCATTTATTTTTCCGTTGGGCGCCCTCGCATGGGCGCAGGGCCAATTTCCGCTGCCGCATGCCTCATTTGGATTTGCGCTTGGGGACGTGGCCCGGCTTGAGCAGGATCTCGTTGCTAAGAAGCTCGCCGATGTCCGTTCGCTTAAGCCGTTGACGTCGCCGTTCCTTCAATTGCCTGCTTGGAACTTCGTGGGCATCGTGCTCGGACTGGCTCTCGGTCTTGCGTCGCTTCCTCAACTACTAGGCCGCCACCTTTCTCAGGCTACCGTCGCTCCTGGGGAGGCGCCCCGGCGGGCAACTACCGCGTTGACGTTGGTGGCGATTTTCCTTTCGGGCTTGGTGGTCTATGCCGCAATTTCTCGTTTAGCATTGGCGTCGTTTATTGAGACGGGTATCAAAATAACGGAGTTGCCGGGGGCTATCGCACAGGCCAGCGGGTTGGGCTGGGTGGAAGTATGTGGCGTGAAATCCGCCGCCGTTACAGAACTCGCAGCTGCTTGCTCAAAGGTATCGGGACATAAGGGCGTGTTGCGCCTGCAGGATGTTACATTTGCCAATGATACCTATCTCTTTGCCTCGGCCTCGATCGCTGGGATTCCAACTGTTTTTGGTTTGCTGTTGGCTGCCGGCGCCCTGATCGCCGCTCTCGCTGCCGGGCATGCAGTATTGGCCGGGTATCTTGCGACCGATGGCGAAGCCCGAAGATTGGGTGCAGCCGGCCGGGATGTCATTGAACTGAGATCAGTTGCAATTGCCGCGAGTTTGTTGCTCCCCGCAGTTTGGTTAGCGACGTTTGGATCGCCAGATATTGCCTCCCTCGCATCTGAGGGATTGGCCTTGATCGCGGCGGGCATATTTCCAACGCTGGTTTTGGGGCTCTACTGGCGCCGTTTTTCGGCATCAGGGGCCGTCGCCGCAATGGCCACTGGATTCGCCGTTGCAGGTTTTTACATCGCCGGGGTCAAATTCTTCCCGCTGACGTTGTTCGATTTGACGGGTGGACTATCGAACGCGCCGCAAAGTGCCGTTCGAAAACTTGCGGGTCTAAGGACTGCGCTCGATAACACCCGTGATCCTGCAACCTATGCTCTTGCTCAATTCGAACTTCATCGCCACGCGCAGCTCGTTGCAAATTGGTATGGATTGAAACCAGGTGCCGCCGCGATATTTGGGTTACCCGCCAGCTTCTTGGCAGGTGCAATTACAACCGCACTTTCGAAAAAATGGCCGCCGGAGTGAGCAACGATCTGTCTCAATGCTCATCAGCGCCAGATGCGCGCCCAGATTGCGCGTACAATTTATACTTAGAAATACTTCTTCCTCATGCGTAGCAACAGAGAAGAAGTTGCGGCAGCTCGCCGCGATTTTCAACGTTAATTTTGGATAAACGTGCGCTATTCGACCAGCGTATCTTGTTCGCATTGAGTAATACAGAATAGTCAAAGACAAAAATGTATTATTGGAGATCGTTGGCGGAGTGTAAATTTAGCGAAAACTTGGTCGTTAACCAATAAAATCAATTGTTGGTAGTCTTTAGAGCTTCTCCCGTGTAGGCCCCCGTTGTTCAAGGTGCTGAGTTCATAGGGGTTCGATCATTCCGACCAAGGTCCGCTGGACCTGGTCTTGATCGAACGTAGGGAGAGTTCAATGTTTGTATCGCGTCATGCCGGCGATCGCCGGTGGAACACCATTCGCAATTTCTGCGTCGCCATACTCGCCGTCATTTCGGTGTCGGTCTCGTCGAGCGGCGGCGCGCGCGCCGATGACTTGCCGTTCTGGGAACAGTCCGATGCCGCTGCGAAAGCGACCAAGGCCAAGTCGTCGAAGAGCTACTCTAAGACCTCTTACAAGAAATCCAAAAAATCCTACGCGTCGAAGTCGAGCGGAAAGAAGCTCGGCGGGTTTGCAGAAGCAACCGAGCCAAAGAAAAAGAAGAAGGGCGTCAAAGTTGCGGCACTCGATGGCGGCAGCTACGGCTCGGAACCCAAGAAGAGCCTGTCGGGCGGATCGGTGCGCTGGGTGGCCTCATCCGGCTGCGTCGACAGTTCTCTGAAATCAGTCATTTACAGCGTCGCCTCGAACTTCGGTCCCGTGACCGTCAGCTCAACCTGCCGCAGTAAAGGTCACAACCGCGCTGTTGGCGGCGCTAAGCGCTCCAAACATTTGACCGGCGACGCCATCGACTTCCGCGTCCACGGCAATAACCGCGGTGTTTACGCGTTCCTGCGCAGCAGTGGCACGGTTGGCGGCTTGAAGCACTACGGCGGCGGCCTCTACCACATCGATAACGGCGATCGCCGCACCTGGTAGACTTTTCTGGTAATCAGCCGGACGCTGCCGGGTTTTAAACGATCATAGGGGTGGAGCGGCGGTTATGAGCCGCTCCGGCCCGTTCCGCCGTCCGCTATTGTGCGGTGGAGTAGCAGTACCGGTACCAGCCCGATGGTTACAATCATTACAGCGCCGAGCGAAGCTTGCTCAAATTGCTCAACCGCTGCCAAGCCGTAGACATATGTTGCCAGTGTCTCGAAGTTGAACGGCCTCATCAATAGGGTCGCCGGCAACTCTTTCATTGCGTCCACGAACACGAGTAAGGCCGCTGCGGCTAGGGCCGGTCCGAGCATAGGCATGTGAACCCGCATTAGCGCCGAAAAACTACCCGCGCCGAGGGTGCGCGCTGCCGCGTCGAGGTTGGGGGAAATGCGCTGCAAACCGGCTTCGATCGAGCCGAGGGCGACCGCCAGAAAGCGAATAACGAGTGCCACAGTAACGGCGAATATTGAGCCCGACATCAACAGCCCTGTCGAGATGCCAAGGTGCTCCCGCGCCCAGGCATCAATTCCATTATCGAATGCTGCGAGAGGAATCATAAGTCCTAGCGCTAGAACCGTTCCAGGCAACGCATAGCCCGTTGCGGCGAGCCGCGTCGATGCGTCGGTAAGGGGACTCTTGGCAATGCGCGCAGCATAACCAAAAAACAACGCTAGAGCGATCGAGACGAGACTGACGAGGGTTGCGAGAACGAGACTGTTGCGGGCAGCCGTAACAAAACTCGCATTGAGCGCTTCGCCAAAATACGTGAGCGCGTGCTTCAACAGGATGCCAAACGGGATCGCGAAACCTGCCATGAAAGGCATCATCACGAGTATCAGCGCCGCCGAACCCTTCCAGGCGGATAATGTCTCAAACGGAATTGAGCGCTGCCGTCCTGTCGTATCCTGCGTACCGGCGCCACCCCGCGCCAATCGTTCAGCAAACAGCAGGCAAACGACCAATATCAGCAAAATGCTGGAGAGTTGTGCTGCACCCGGCAAGTTTGATCGCTGCAGCCACGTGGCATAGATGCTCGGCGTCAATGTTTCGAAACCGAGATGCTGCACGGCCCCAAGGTCGTTCAGGCATTCCATCGCCACGAGCGCGACACCCGCGGCGAGCGCCGGTCGCGCCATCGGCAAGGCGACAGACCAGAACGAGCCAAGCGCCGTGCGGCCAAGTGTACGGGCCACTTCGAGGACGCAAACAGACTGTTGTACGAAGCTCGCACGCGCCGCCAGGTACACATAGGGATAGAGCACAGATGAAAATATGAACACGGTGCCACCGGCCGAGCGTATGTCGGGGAAATAGTAGTCGGCAGGGCTCTTGAAGCCAAAAGCGTTTCTCAGCTGTGATTGCACGGGCCCGGCATAGTCGAGCAATTCAACGTAAGCATAGGCGACGATGTAGGTCGGGATTGCAAGCGGCAGCACGAGGAGTCTGTCGACAATGGCGCGCCCTGGAAACCGGTACATGGTCACAAGCCATGCTGCTGCCGTACCCGCGATCAACGTCACGGCGCCAGCGCCTGAGAGCAGAACGAACGTGTTGGTCAAGGCAATGGGCAGCACGGTGCTCGACAGATGTGCCCAAATGCCATCACCGGGCTCTAGAGCCATGAAGAGTACGGCGGCGGCAGGGAGAGCAAAGCAGGCCGACAATAGGACGGCCGCTATAGACCAAGCTCTCGTTTGCCCTGCGCTTAAACCCAGGCGGCATCGGATAGCCTTGACGCGATGCGCAAGAGTCGAAACACCGTCTGCAACCTCGTTCGACTGCGTGCTGGTTGGGGCGTTGGCCATGAATGCGTGGAGCCTTAAGTGTACTATGAAAGCTTGTTGCGTGGCAGCCAAAGGGGACAGTTTGCCGGGCATATCGACGACGCATTCAGTATTTGCTTGGCCTCGCGAAGGCCAACCGCAAAGCGCTGTGCGCCAAGCAGCGTGTCACCGATATCGTTTGTTCCTGTCAAAGCAACTGCACAGGCCCTGAGTTCCGGCCGCCGGTCGTGCTGGCTCGCAGCAATTACGGAGATGGCAAGGCATTCATCCCGGCAAAAGCCGCGGCAGCCCGATGGATAAACCTCAATTTCGCGACAGCAGTTTGCTTTGACAGCCCGCACAAACTGGGACAGTTCCAAGAGCAGAGGTTTTGCCAATTCATGGCCAAGAGTTGATTGGTAAGTTGCCCAGGCCTCTTCCCAGGCTGCAACGTCGCCCGTGTCGAAGCCAGTTAGCCAACTTCGAAACCCAACGCCAACGAGGCGTTCAGGAACCCGGCCCGGGAAGGGCATGACTTTGGCAGGCGAAATAGCGCGTTGCGCTGGTGGTTGGAAATTCGAACTCGACATAGATTTCACTCGACTTTGTACATTGAAAGGCCACACCACTGCATTGGTTTAGGCATCTGCACGCTCATCAAGGGTTGGGGCCTTGATCGAATGCGACCTTATCGACGAGTTCGGACGCTTGCTTGCGGAATTCTGCGAGCTTGGCGAGTGCGAGTGTGTCGGCTTTGAGTGGACCCCAAGCCTCGACCAGTGACGACGCCTTGATGCCGGCAACGGCGGGATATTCGCCATTCGCTTCGACATAGAGTTTTTGAGCCTCATCCGAAACGAGGTGCTCCATCAACTTCACGGCGTTAGCCTTGTTCGGTGCATTGGCAGTCAATGCCATGCCGGAGATATTGACGTGCGTTCCACGATCACCGGCGTTTGGAAATAGTATCTTGACGGCATCGGCCCAAATTTTCTGATCGGGCGAGTTCTGCATCGCAACCATGTAGTAGGTGTTGCCGATTGCGAGATCGCACAATCCGGCTTGCACATCGCGCACCTGATCACGGTCGCCGCCTGCAGGCTTTCTTGCCAGATTGGCTTTCACTCCTTGGAGCCACGCCTCCGCTTTTTCCGCGCCGTGATGGGCTATCATCGAAGCGATCAACGATACGTTGTAGGTGTGTTGACCAGAACGAATGCAAATCTTGCCGCGCCACTTCGGATCCGCGAGTTCTTCGTATGTTATGGCATCTTGCTTTACGCGATCTTTTGAAGCGTAAACAATGCGAGCGCGGCGGGTCAGACCGAACCACCGGTTGGCCGGATCGCGAATTTCTGCGGGTATGAGTGTTTCTAGGATGCCGGATTTTACAGGCGCCGTCACGCCAGCTGCTGTCGCCTGCAATAGGAGTCCAAATTCGTTTGTCAGAAGTAGATCTGCCGGGCTGTTTCTGCCTTCGGCGGTGAGACGCTCGATAAGACCTGTATTGGCAAAAACCACGTTTGTTTTGATGCCGGTTTTATCGGTGAAATTCTTTAGTAAGGGCTCGATCAGCTTAGGCTCGCGATACGAGTAAATATTGACCGCCTCGCCGGCCGAAGCTGCAGCACACCAGAGTGTGCAAGCGAGTGCCGCAATCGTCACAATTTTGGGAATTGTGCGCCGTGCGGCGCGAAAAAGAACTATCATTCTCTTCTCCAATAATCAGGGTTCAAGGCCCCGGTATCGGGTTGACGCTGGTTTGACAGCGTTGGCGCGTCAGTGCGCACGGGCTTGGACTAACCTGAAGCCACATGATGGTCAATCAATTGTTGTTCGCGAATTCATCTTAGAATTCTTATAATTATCAACTCGATGTGTTGCAGCCGTAGCGCCACGCTTAACATCGCGGCCTGGGTCGGAGGAGGCAGGTTACCGTCGCGTCGGAAACGAAATAAGGACAACAGTTCCCCTACCTATGGCGCTATCAATTTCGATTGTTCCACCATTGGCCTCTGCCAGATTGCGCACCATGGGCAAGCCGAGGCCGTATCCGCCACCATCCCGAGGTCTCAGTTCGCCGGGTTCCTCGAAGAACGCTCTGGCCAGCATATTTTCGTCCATGCCGTCTCCGGTGTCCCGGACCACAAGATAAATTGAACCGTCGGCCAGATATCCGGTGCCGACGTGGACTTCGCCCCCAACGCCCGTAAATTTTGTGGCGTTTGTCATGAGGTTGAGCAGGATTTGGCGGATCGCTGTAGCATTGGCGCTAATTTCGAGCCGCCCTTCGCTGGTTTCGTGGGCGAGTGTCAAACCGCGCGCCTGCGCCAGCGGTTGCATGGCCGAAACAATGGCAGCCGTCAGATCATTCAAATCAAATAATTGGGATTTGTGGCTCAACGCTCCAGTGGCCGCGTCGAGCATGTCGGTGATGACCGCCAACGCGTGCCGTGCGCTCTCGTGGATGTCGCCAGCATACTCCAGATAGAGATCGTTTCCCATCGGCCCGAGCTGCTGATCGCGCATGATTTCCGATGCCGCCACTATGGCGCTCAATGGCGTTTTGAGTTCGTGGGCAAGTTTGGCGATTTCCAATGGGGCCGCCGGATCAGAGCGCGCGCCCGGCGCCGATGCTGCTGGAGCGGCGCGCTGTGTGCTGGTTGCCGGTTCTAAAACCGAATGCATTTCTCCGGCTGGTTTTGCTGTGTTGGGCGCAGTATTGGGATTTGCACGCTGCCCCTCCCGGATACGGCGCGCTATTTCACGCAGTGTTTCCGCATCGTCGCGTTGCTTGATGGGCGGCAGGGGCTCATCTGCAAGTACTGGGGTCGTGTTCTGTGCACCGGCCAGTGGAAGTGAAGGAACTGCAGGTTCGCTGCCAGATTGGCTGAACGAGCGCAACTGCATCAGATGTTTAGAGCCGTTGGCGTTGACTGGTTTTACAGTGCAGGTAAGCGATGAGACTTGGCCTTTGAGCCAAAACGTCAATGTTTCGCGGTCGCAAGTTGATGCCCCTGCTGCGATTTGACGGAGCCTCTGTAGTGCGGGCATGGCGCTGTCGAGCGCCACGGGTAGCGGGACACTCGGCGTTAGACCTAGGAGAAGCCGGCCAGCAGCGTTGGCCTGGTCAACGCGGGAGGCCGAGACGTCGATGACCAGATAGGCGGATTGATCCTCGTCCGCGGCGTGCGCAAATCTCGCGCCGGTTGTCCTATCGTCCGGGTCGTGGGGTGCGGCGCATGCCATAAATTAGCAAAGCCTTTTAGAAAGTTATGGAGCGGCGCTCTTATCTAACACGAGGATTGCACGAAAATCTCGGCCAATTGGCGGATTATCCAGCCTTCAAGACTTGGATCGCTGTACCATGGTTTGGCAATTTGTCGTTCTTGGCAGCTCGTTTATCATGGCTGCCAGCACAGGAGTTGAGACTTTGTATGATCAGCCCCAGTTTGAAATCCCTGCAGGTGTGCGCGCCCTTGCGGAGGGCAATGTGGTTCAAGTGCGCCAGGCTTACGAGCAGTTTATCGGTCTCGTGACCAAAGCCCAGGAAACCATACTGAAATCACAAGGTGCTATCACGATGAGCGCCGTGGAAATTCAGGCCAAGGTTCTGCTTTTCGCGCAGGCGAACACTGAGGCGAACTTCCGTTTCGCGACAGATATCGCCAAGGCGCGAGACGTTAAAGAGTACCTTGAAGTGCAGTCGCGCTATGCCCAATCGCAGCTGGAGTCCTATGCCAAGCAGGCTCAGGAGATTACTCGCCTGATGGGCGCCGATGCATATAAATACCGGCCAAAGCCCTGAAGACACCGGGCAGAGGGGGCTTTGACGTCGCGGGCCCCGCTTCACGGCCGTTTTTCACTTGACGATCAGGCCCCAAAGCGCCTTTTAGGGCGCTGGCCAGACGGACTACGGACTAGAAACGTCCTCGAAATATGCTCGAGGCGTTGGATGCCAAAATCGTTCCTGTGCCGCCTTAGCTCAGTTGGTTAGAGCGCTGGTTTGTGGAACCAGAGGTCGGTGGTTCGGATCCACCAGGCGGTACCAATTTTCCATTTTTGGCGTGACGTGGGCGGCACTTTGAGTTCGCGCTCAGCCAATACGCCGCCGCTCAATTCTGTCCCAAAGCCCAAGTTTTCCGAGCTGATTTTCTATGGCCCACACTGTTCGCGCATGTTCGCGCGACAGTTCGTCGATTGACCGGCCAGCTCTGAATTTGACCGCGAGTTCGTCGCTTTCGCTCTCGGCCCATCGTGCCCCTGCCCGAGGCGGCAAGTTTTCCTCCGCCGCTGCTTTGGCTTTACGGCTCGTCTTGACGGCATCAAGCATTGCTTCCCACACAACGAAGGGAAGCGCAAATTTCCGCCCGTCCGAAACGCTGAGGCTGCCAATGAGCCCACGATCGCGAACCTCGAATAAATACGTCTCCGCACCCGCCTTCCACGTGAAACTTTCCCACACGACTGGCTCGATTGACATGACTACCTCCGCTCTCTCGAAGCTTGGTGATTATGGCTCATGCAACTCAACATGTAAAGAACAATTATAGAAAATAAAGAGAACAAAAAGTGTGGGTTCTCACTCGTTGACATGGGCGTTGCGGCTAACTTGTCGTGGACGGTCTGGCACGACGGCACCTGTCAGAGCAGTATCTAACCTCATTCCAGTGCCGCTCCCATTTTTTGCGCCACGAGAACGGCCGGTTGCATGCCGCACATGTCTTTGTCGGCAGTCCGGACTTTTTGGGTTTGGCAGGACGCGCAGGCTTAGCCATCACACTGGGCCGTCACCCCGGCTTCGTTGCAGACGCTAGATAATTGACGTCCGTATCCGGCGCGAGCGTCCACACATCGCGCAGCGGATTGTAGACCATGCCTTTGAAGTGCGGCGACGCGAGCCCCGCGTCTGCACAATGGCGTGCGAGTTCTTCAGTCGTGACAAAGCGGTCCCATTGATGCGTGCCACGCGGCAGCCAGCGCAAGACATACTCGGCACCGACAATGGCCAACGCCCAGGCCTTAAGCGTTCGGTTGATCGTGGAAAATATGATCAAACCGCCCGGTTTCAGGGCCTTGCTGCATTCAGCGATAAACGCGCCAACATCCGGCACATGTTCAACCACTTCGAGGCAGGTGACGATATCAAACCGCTCACCCGACGCGATGAGGTCTTCCACGCGCTGGGCCCGGTACGTGATCGACAAGCCCTGTGGTTCGGCATGTCCCTTGGCAATCGCAATATTTCGTTCCGAAGGATCAATGCCGGTAACTTTTGCGCCAAGCCGGGTCAGTGGCTCTGCAATCAGACCGCCGCCACAGCCGACATCGAGCACACTTAGCCCCGTCAGAGAGCGCACGGCTTTAGAATCGAGCTTAAAGTGAACTTCTGCGGCATCACGAATGAATGACAGCCGCGGCGGACCAATCTGGTGCAACGGACGGAATTTGCCATTTGGGTTCCACCATTCGGCAGCGAGCTTCGAAAACCGCGCTACCTCTGCGGGGTCAAGGGTGTTCGAGCCGGTTGGTTTCGATGACTCTGTATGGATGGATTGCATCTAAGTTGCGCGGCGTCCTTGTACATTCGCTTTTACCATTACTCGCCCGAGCTATTTTCGGATTGCCAAGAACGGGCGTCTCTTGGCTTGAACTGGCGGTGGATGGCACGGCTGCCTCACTTTCCCTCCTCCGCCACTATCGTGCCGCTGGGTCCGATGCCGCTGATCTGTACGATAACTTCCTCGTCTTTAGCGCCGTCAAAGTGCACCTTCCCGGGTGTATGCACGGCAAATCCGCCCGCCGGCACCGGAACCGTTGCATTGGGGTCGAACTTTGCACCCGTACCTGCCCACCAGGTTCCTATTAAAACCGTGACGTAGCGGGCTTCGGGATGCGAATGCGGGCGGCTCATCGTGCCGGGAGCGAACTTAGCGCGGATCGTATAGAAGCCCGCATCCTTTGGATTGCCCGCAATCACAACGAATTTGACGCCGGGTAGGCCCGGATAGTCCTGCCACACGAGGCTTTGTGATGCCGTTATCGCGATCGTGCCATCGCCCTGCGGAGTGCCGGGAGCTTGAGCAGGTTCCCCGGCATTGGAGTGCGCGGGACTAAGTGCAGCGAACAGTACACTGATCGAGACAAGTCCGGCCAACTTACGGTTCATGGAAGCTCCCTGTAGAGGTGCACCGGATTGCATCGAATATGCCGGAACCTTAGTGCGTTGGTTCCGGCTACGCACGCTTTTTGCGATGAGCGGAGATCGCGGCCCCTGATTACAGGTTCACGTGGGTGAGGGGCGAGACCACGAATTCCGCTAGTTGCACCCTTGCGCCGATGCCGTTATGAAGCGGCGTCTCAAGCATATTTTGAGGTAGCTTTAGGAGATGCGGCGATCGGCGTGCCGCAGGCCCGGCTGGGGACGTTCCGCTCGTGGGACGGTCCCGCACAATGAACGGGGCGGCAAGAGCGGCAGGCACAATGGCAGTTGTAGTCATGAAATTCGGCGGCACGTCCGTCGCCAACGTCGAGCGCATCCGCAACGTGGCCAACCACGTCAAGCGCGAGGTGGACGCCGGCAACAAGGTTGCTGTGGTGGTGTCTGCCATGTCGGGTGCCACCAATCAGCTCGTTGCCTGGGTTAAAGAAGCGTCCGAACTCCACGACTCGCGCGAATACGATGCTGTGGTCGCGACCGGCGAGCAGGTGACGGCCGGGTTGCTCGCAATCGTTTTGCAATCGAAGGGCCTTAAAGCGCGCTCGTGGGCTGGTTGGCAAATCCCGGTCAAGACCAGCGAAGCACATGGATCGGCGCGCATTCTCGATATTCCTGGCGATGACATCTTGAAGGCGCTCAATGCTGGCGAGATCGCGGTCGTTACTGGATTCCAGGGGATCGAGCCGATACACAACCGCATTTCAACACTTGGCCGCGGCGGCTCGGATACAAGTGCCGTCGCGCTTGCCGTCGCACTCAAGGCTGACGTGTGCGATATCTATACCGACGTTGACGGCGTCTACACGACCGACCCGCGAATCGTGCCCAAAGCGCGCCGCATGTCCAAGATCTCCTACGAGGAGATGCTTGAAATGGCATCATTGGGGTCAAAAGTTTTGCAGACACGGTCTGTCGAGCTGGCCATGGTGTATCGGGTTCGCACCCGGGTTCTGTCGAGTTTTGTGGCGCCGGATGCCATGAAAGCCGTCGACATGAAGAATTTGGAGAATATCGGGACAATTGTTTGCGACGAGGATGAGATCGTGGAGCAGCAGGTCGTAAGTGGCATCGCTTATGCAAAAGACGAAGCCAAGGTTACAATTCTGAAGGTTGATGACAAACCCGGCATTGCGGCGCGCATTTTCGGGCCACTGGCCGAAGCCAACATCAATGTCGATATGATCGTTCAAAACGTCACGCCGGATGGCAAGCATACAGATATGACTTTTACGATCCAGGCGGCCGAACTCCCGCGCGTACTCGATGTGCTGAAAAAGGCGAAAACCGACATCGGCTCTTTCGAGGTCAAGAGTTCCGCCGACGTTGTGAAGATCTCCGTGATTGGCATCGGCATGCGCAGCCACGCGGGCGTCGCTTCGCAGATGTTTAAGGCACTCTCCGACAAGGGTATCAACATCCACGCCATTTCGACATCCGAAATCAAGATTAGCGTCTTGATCGACGCAGCCTATGCCGAGCTTGCAGTTAGAACACTGCATACGGCATACGGATTAGACAGCGATTGAGCGAGCGGCTGGCCCAATGGCCATGCCGCTTTCCGATCGAGAAGATCCCGCATGAAATGTGCGGTGAAGAGCGGCAAAGACCATGGTAACCCGGCGCGGAGAAGATCCAAGACCACTGCCCAGCGAAACGTCGCTGCGCGTTATTATGCGCGGTCTGCGCGAAATCATGTCCGACGACGCGCCGGGCCAGGAAAAGCTCGACAAGATCGTGCGCCAGATCGCCGGCGTCATGGTAGCCGAAGTTTGTTCGATTTATCTCAAGCGCCAAGATGGCTCGCTCGAACTTTTTGCGTCCGAAGGCCTCAACCCGACGGCTGTGCACGCAACGCGGCTAAAGCGCGGAGAAGGGCTTGCAGGCCGCTGTGCAGAGCTAGGTGTCACGGTCAACGAACCCGAGGCTTCAAACCATCCGGCTTTTTCTTACCGGCCCGAGACGGGTGAAGAAGTCTATCACTCGCTCCTTGCCGTTCCGATCGAGCGATCAGGGCAAATCCTGGGTGTTCTTGTCATTCAGAACAAAACCCAAAGGGAATACTCGGACGAAGACGTTGAGGTTCTGCATGCGACAGCGATGGTCATCGCTGAAAACTTGATTTCGGGCGCAGTGGCTGGAACGGGCGCCGCTATCGAAGTTTCGAAATCTCAGCCGATGGTGATTGAAGGCGAGTCGCTCTCCGACGGTATCGCGCTGGGGCACGTTGTCCTGCACGAACCCCGCATCGTCGTTACCCAGTTGATGTCCGACAATCCGGCCATCGAGATCGAGCGTTTGGATGAAGCACTCGATAAGCTCATCGCGCACATAGATGACATGTTCGAGCATGAACAACTTGCAGGCGCAGGCGAGCATCGCGACGTGCTCGAAGCATACCGGATGTTTGCGCACGACAAGGGCTGGCACCGTCGCTTGCGCGAAGCGGTTCTCGGCGGGCTGACGGCGGAAGCCGCAGTCGAGCGCGTGCAGAATGCCATGCGAACACGCATGTTGCGCCAGCACGATGCCTATTGGCGCGAACGTCAGCGTGATCTGGACGATTTATCGGATCGGCTCATGCGTGTCCTGGCTGGCCGGATAACAGGCGCCGACGAACCCTCGGGACTTCCACCCGATACCATTCTGGTGGCGCGTACGATGGGACCGGCCGAATTGCTTGACTACGACCGGACCAGGCTGCGTGGCCTTGTCGTAGAGGATGGCTCCAGCCAGAGTCACGTCGCTGTTGTCGCTAAGGCGCTCGGAATTGCAGCGATCGGTCAAGCGGCCGGCGTCGTTGAGCGTGTAAATGCCGGCGATGCGGCTATTGTCGATGCGGTTTCGGGAGAAGTTCACCTTCGTCCAAGTCAGGAGGTCATAACCGCTTACTCCGACAAGGTACGTTTCCGTGCGCGCAAACAGAAGCGCTATCAGGCCTTGCGTGATCGCCCCGCCATAACCAAAGACGGGGTGCGGATCGGGCTGCATATGAACGCCGGTTTGCTTGTCGACATGCCGCATTTGGCAGAAAGCGGCGCGGATGGCGTCGGGCTTTACCGTACCGAACTTCAATTCATGTTGTCGGACACGTTCCCGCGGCTCGACAAACAGACGCAGCTCTATAGTGCCGTGCTCAAGGAAGCTGGAAACAAACCGGTGATTTTCCGGACGCTCGACATTGGCGGAGACAAAGTTCTTCCCTACCTCCGGCAACCAAAGGAAGAAAACCCAGCCATGGGGTGGCGCGCTATTCGCATGGCGATGGACCGGCCGGAACTCTTTCGAATTCAGATTAGGGCCATGCTCAAGGCCGCCGCCGGGCGAGAGTTGCGCGTCATGATACCGATGGTTTCGTCGGCATCGGAGGTAAAGCCACTCAGGGATCTGGTTGACAAAGAAAAGGCTTTTCTCGTCAAGCACGGACACAAACTGCCGGAGAAGGTTCTGATCGGCGCAATGTTCGAGGTGCCGTCGCTGCTTTTTGAGCTAGATACCTTCATGCCGGTAGTTGACTTCATTTCAGTAGGTTCAAATGACTTGATGCAGTTTCTGTTTGCCTCAGATCGAACAAATGCGCGCGTTGCGAGCCGCTTCGATGTTTTGTCGCCTGCGCCACTCAGGGTGCTTAAGACGTTAGTCAAATCAGCCAAGAAACATCGCGTGCCGTTGAATTTGTGCGGTGAAATGGCGGGCCGGCCGCTTGAGGCCATGACGCTGATCGGGTTAGGCCTTCGTTCAATCTCAATGGCACCCGCGTCAATCGGGCCGGTCAAAGCAATGATTTTGTCTCTCAATGCAGAACATATTACAGATTGTGTTGAAGACTTGATCAAGAATAGCTCGCCGAACGTTCGCGAGGCCTTACAAAAATTTGCCGCAAAAGAGCGCATCGATATTTAGAGTTGAGTATTAGCCGGCAAACTTGGCGCCTGGCTTTGACAAACTCCGTTTTTTGATCAAGATAGACCTGCAGGTGTGGGGCGTCTGCAGTATCGAAATTTGTAGTCGTTTGCGTTGGGGTGTGGGGCAAGTGAATCCGTACGGGGTCGAGGCCAGGGGCGACCGTATGAGGCAGCGCGGCGGCATTGCGCCCGGTGCACAGCAACAGTCTGCCCTGCATGTCCATAGCCAAATCGCTCTTTTTTTCCAAGACTTGCGCAAGTTTCTCGGTGTGACGCAGCATCAGGCAGCGGTGCAGCTCTTAACGCACGCGCAAGTCATCGACGCGTTGGAAAACGCCGACGTGCGCTATTTGCCGGCGTGGCCGGAGACAGCGCGCATTGTCATGGCCTATGCGGCTTGGGCCAGAATTGACGGCCGTCCTATTCTTGGGGCGCTTGCGGCCTTGCCGAATGGCACTATGCCGCGCCGGCCGCTGCCTGCACGAAACGCCGTAGCTTATGCCCAGATGCAGCAATCAGTCGAGCGTTTGCGCCAGGCGGGCGTTGTGCTTGTCGAGGGCGCAAAGCGACTGCCGCAAGAAGCGATAAATCAGGCTCGTGAACGGCCAGCGCGGACTTTTTATGCCGTATCTCTTCCGATGTGCCTGGTCTTGCTGATGCTCAACACATCTCTTCTGCAGGGTGCCTTCAACACGGTCGGCGGACCGGTTGCGAAGGCTGCTTCAAGCTTGCGTGCATCTTTTGCCGTGCAGTTTGCTCCGGTTCGCGAGGGCTTGCGCTGGATCGACGTGGAAAATCCCCGTTCCCGCCGCACCGACAAATTGCCCCCTGCCGAACGTTAGCGGGCCAGGCTCCCCACCCGTCTCGCAGGTCAATTCTGCAAGCATGGCGTCAAGCATGACTGGCGCGCCAGTTCAATCGCTGGCAAATCGTTTCCATACGAACCCCTGATTCCACCAGAATATTGGCGCTGAACCTATGAACGGACTACCGACCGAAAAACTGGACCGTCTTGTCGAACGCTGGATGTCCATCCAGGACGATTTGAATTCCGGTGTGCCGCAGGCAACCTTCGTCAAGTTGAGCAAGGAGTTTTCAGATCTCAGGCCCGTGGTCGAGGCCATTCAAGAACTGCGCAAGACAGAGGAAGAGCTGGCCGGGCTTGACCAGATGATCGCCGATCCCGCTGCCGGCAAAGATATGGTCGAGATGGCATACGCAGAGCGAGCAGAGTTGCAGACCAAGCTTGAAGGATTGACGCAGCAAATGCGGATTGCGTTGCTCCCCAAGGATGCTGCCGACGAAAAAAGCGCGATCCTCGAAATCCGTGCGGGCACTGGCGGCGACGAAGCAGCGCTCTTCGCGGCCGATCTCTATCGCATGTACACGCGTTACGCGGAACTGAGAGGTTGGAAGGCAGAAGTCATTTCAATTTCGGAAAGCGATCTCGGCGGATACCGCGAAGTCATCGTATCTATCACCGGGCAGGGCGTGTTTGCGCGGCTCAAGTTCGAGAGCGGCGTGCACCGGGTGCAGCGTGTCCCGGCGACGGAAGCAAGCGGACGCATTCATACTTCCGCGGCAACGGTCGCTGTGTTGCCCGAAGCGGAGGACGTTGATGTCGACATCCGGGCGGAGGACGTGCGTATTGATACGATGCGCGCTGGCGGCGCCGGTGGCCAACACGTCAACAAAACGGATAGTGCTGTACGAATGACGCATTTGCCGACCGGAATTGTTGTTGTTTCGGCTGAAAAATCTCAGCATCAGAACCGGCGCTTGGCCATGCAGGTTTTGAAAGCGCGCGTATATGAGCTTGAACGTTCAAAGCTGGCGAACGAGCGTTCGGAGAACCGCAAATCGCAGGTCGGTTCGGGCGATCGCTCGCAGCGCATCCGGACCTACAATTTCCCCCAAGGGCGCGTGACCGACCACCGCATCAACCTGACGCTCTATAATCTCGACGAGGTTCTGCAAGGCAATGCCCTGGATCAGCTGGTTGATGCCTTGATCATCGATCATCAGGCGAGTTTGATGGCAGAAGTGAGCGCGGCGTGACAAGCGGACAGAGCTCAGTGCCGGTGGAGATCGAGTTTGATCGTCAGGACAAACTCGGCGCCGTTGTGCGCCGGCTGAGCCAGGCATTTGCTGGCGCTGGTCTCGAGACGCCGGAGATCGATGCGCGCTTTCTTGTGCAGGGTATATTGAAATTAGATGCAGCTGATGTCTTGCGGTCGCCTGATAAAGTCGCCGGTGATTTTGCAGAGGCACTATCGGCGGCGGCTGCACGGCGCCTGTCGGGTGAGCCGGTTTCGCGAATTCTCGGTGAGCGGGATTTTTATGGCCGGACGTTCAAAATCACGCCGGACGTCTTAGACCCGCGGCCGGATACAGAGACACTCGTCAGTGCGGTTCTCGAAATTGCCAAGTTGAGAGCTTGGTACGAACGGCCTATCCGCATTGCAGACATTGGCACGGGCTCTGGGGCAATTCTTGTAACGCTACTCGCCGAGCTGCCGCACGCAAGTGGAGTGGGAACCGATGTCAGCGCTGCGGCACTCGATGTTGCACGGCACAATGCAGAGCGGCATGGTGTCGCCGGTCGCGCTGACTTCGTTCAAACCAGCGTGCTCAAGGATGTGGCTCTGCCTTTCGATTTGGTCGTCTCAAACCCTCCTTACATTGCTTCCAATGAAATCGGCGGCTTAGCCAGGGATGTGCGCAATTTTGATCCGCGATTGGCGCTGGACGGGGGCAGCGACGGCCTCGATATTTACCGTGAAATCGCGAGTGATATCAGCAACATTGATCGAAAGATGGTTGTTGTTGTCGAAGTTGGGGCGGGCCAACATGCCGGCGTGTCGGAACTTTTTGAGCGTCAATGCAGCGCCCGGCTGATCGGATCGCCGGAGATCCTGACGGACCTTGGTGGCCATCTCCGCTGTGTAGCATTGGAGATACATTCTTAGGTAAACATGCGAATTGTATTGGAACGGCCATCTTTCCAGGATATGATGTTTCTTGGCGGTTTTGATCGGGCACGATCAGTCAAAGGGGCGCTCGCAGGGTCGAGTCTGTTGACGGTTATCCCGGCGCTGAACGTACTGGCAGAGATTGCGGAGCGCGAAGTCGGCCTGCCCTAGGGCAGAGCAGGCAAAAGATAGGCCGTAGGTTTTGTCCACGGCTTCCGCGCGAAACGCCCCATTTCCGATTGGATGGACATAGTATTCTGTTTCAAGCGTCACAACAGGGATCGGCCGCATCTGGCATTGCACCAGGGCAAACGGAGCGTCAAATCGAACCGGGTGGGCGTTCGCATTCGTGAAGTCAAGACCGGCGTCAGCCCGTCCGTTTGGGTGGCATCGGAATGTGCATGGCGGCGCACTGCGGAAACGGCAGCGAGACTTTTAATTCAAGACGAAACCCTAGACTTGTAAGAACGGGAGCCAATGAGGCAAGGTCAACAAAATCGCCGCGGCCGCGGGCGTAGCAACAATAACAATAACAATAATACGAACCGCAAGTCGCAAAATCCGATGACTCGGAGCTTCGAGAGCACCGGGCCGGATGTGAAACTCCGGGGTACGCCATCGCACGTTGCCGAGAAATACATGTCTCTGGCGCGTGACGCGCTGTCGTCGGGTGATCCCGTGCTAGCTGAGAACTATATGCAGCACGCCGAGCACTACAATCGCATCATCATGACGTTCCGCGAACAGCAAATGAGCGCTGGCGGTAGCGATCCCTACACGACCGGCATGGGTCGTCCCGCAACCATGGGCGGACCTGAAGCCGACGCTGACGATTTCAGCGACGATGAAGGCGATGATTTTGGCGGCGAAAACAGGCCGATGCTGGCCCAGCCAGATCAGCAATCGCCGCCCCAGCAGACGCATCAGCCGCGTTCGTTTGATCAGCCGCAGCGCTTCGATAATCGTCCGCAACACCAGCATCAGCGGCGCGATCAGCGGCAAAATCAAAACAACAACCCAAACTTCCGCAACGACCGGAATGAAAATCGCTTTGACCGGGGAGACCGTCCGGATCGCCAGGACTTCCGCCCCGACCGCAACCAAGACCGCAACCAAGATCGCAATCAAGACCGGGGTTACGACCGTAACCAGGACCGCGGACCCGATAGGGGTCCAGATCGCAATCAAGACCGTCAACCGGATCGTAATTTTGATCGCAATGGCGGCGGCGAACCGCGCGGTTTCCGGGACGAGCGTCCGGTGCAACCAGCGCCGCCGTTTGTGACACCACCAGCGGTTGAGCCCGTGAGTGAAGTCGCCGCGCCGCGCCGCCGCGAAAGACCGCCGGTTGCTGCAGCGGAACAGCCAGCTCCTGCAGCGCTGCATAATGAGCAGCCGGAGTTCCTGCGCCGTCCCGTGCGCCGCCCGCGTGTTGAGAAAGAAGTGCCAGAGGCCCCGGCACCGCAGGCTGCCGACGATCAAGATTGATCGTTAGACTTGCCGTTTTGCGAATATTAGAGAGCCGTGGATCGTACCGCGGCTCTCTTGTTTGGACTTCATCCGGATGGCGCGCATCAATCCAAAATTGCAACTCGATCGCTGGTCTGCAAATCGCCGCTCTCGATAACCCGCGCGTAAACGCCGAAGTCTGTGTGGCCTAAATTTCGTGACAAAAACGCTGGGATTTTAAGATCCCGCGCCCCCGTTTCGGGATCGACGTTGGTTGCCGCGCACCGCTCGGTTCGTTTGAAAACGTTGAGGGTGGCCCCTCCGGCTTTCAAGTTCCGGCCCACGAGGTCCAATTCGGCCCATGCTGGCCAACCGGACAAAACGATATTGGGTCTGAACCGTAGCGGGTCAATCTTGGAACCCATTGCTGTCTCCAACGCGCGCACGCTCTCGAGATTAATGATGTGCAGACATTTCGCAGCGACGTCCGAAAAGCTATGGCCAGGGCTGACAACAACGCGTGGCGGCCCTCGGAGATATGCGGTCATGTAACCGGCGATGAACGCCTCGATGGTCTCCCGGCCGAGAGCTGTTCGCAATTCGCCGCGCGCGGTCTCCGTACCATTGTGCACAATCGTCAGCGTGTGGGTGTCATCCTCAAACTTGGTTTTCAATGCAGCGAGCTGCTCGTTGCGCATCAGCATGACGAAATGGATCTTGGGCAGGTGTGATGGTGCTTCAGGATTGAACGGCCCCAATCCGTTTTCGATGGCATAAGCCCGGTCAAACGGCAGGGTTTCACCCTCGCGGAGGTGCGCGCTTGCGAGGGCTTCGCCTGTCAAACCCTTAACGGGGTAACGATAGAGCGCCGATACTGACGCCAATCCCGAGTTCTGCATCGATCTACAACCTCAAACCAGTGCGGCAGGCGAGCACTGCCCCTTTTGCTTGGCGTGTGGCGTACTATATCTTTGTCGGACCGGCTACCAGGGGTGCTCATTGAGACCCGCAGGCATTGTGCCACATCAATGCGAGATGGTGTCTCCCCGTGCCCAAAAAGGCGGGTGAGGCGCGCCGAGGAGAAACGACATGAATTTCGAGCGATATACCGACCGTGCCAAAGGCTTTGTGCAAGCTGGCCAATCTCTGGCGCTTCGGGAAAACCATCAGCATTTTGCCCCCGAACACCTTCTGAAAGTTTTGCTAGATGATCCCGAAGGTCTTGCTAGCGGGTTGATCCAGCGTGCCGGCGGCGACGCTAAAGCTGCCCTCGCGGCGACCGAACGCGCCCTCGCCAAGCGCCCGAAGGTGTCTGGCGGTAGCGGGCAGGTGTATGTTTCGCCTGAAGCGGCGCGCGTTTTCGAAACGGCCGAGAAAGCCGCCGATAAGGCCAGCGATAAATTTGTGACCGCCGAGCGCTTGCTCTTAGCTATCGCGCTGGAGACTTCGACGGACGCCAGCAAGGCATTGCGCGAAGCCGGGGTCACTCCGGAAAAAATCAACACCGCGATCAACGACATCCGCAAGGGTAGAACAGCCGACAGCGCATCCGCCGAGCAAGCGTATGACGCGCTAAAGCGTTATGCGCGCGATCTGACGGAAGCGGCGGCGGCAGGCAAGCTTGATCCGGTCATCGGCCGCGACGAAGAAATCCGCCGCACGATCCAGGTGCTCTCGCGCCGGACGAAGAACAACCCCGTTTTGATCGGCGAGCCGGGTGTCGGCAAGACGGCGATTGCCGAAGGATTGGCGCTCCGCATCGTCAAGGGCGACGTGCCGGAAAGCCTGAAGGACAAGAAACTTTTAGCGCTCGACATGGGTTCGTTGATCGCTGGTGCCAAGTATCGCGGCGAATTCGAAGAGCGTCTCAAAGCGGTGCTCTCTGAAGTGCAAGCTGATGCTGGCGGCGTCATCCTGTTTATCGACGAACTGCACACGATTGTCGGCGCCGGAAAATCCGAAGGCGCGATGGATGCTGGCAACCTTTTGAAGCCGGCCCTCGCGCGCGGCGAACTGCATTGCGTCGGCGCGACCACGCTCGACGAATACAGAAAACACATCGAAAAGGACGCGGCCCTCGCACGCCGTTTCCAACCGGTGCTGGTTGACGAACCGACAGTCGAGGACACGATTTCGATTTTGCGTGGACTCAAAGAGAAATACGAATTGCATCACGGCGTGCGAATTACCGATAGTGCGCTGGTCGCGGCCGCAACGCTGTCTCATCGATACATAAGCGACCGGTTCCTGCCTGACAAAGCTATCGACCTTATGGACGAGGCGGCGTCGCAACTCAGAATGCAGGTGGATAGCAAGCCTGAAGAGCTTGACGTCATCGATCGCGATCTCATGCAGGTCATGATTGAGCGCGAAGCCTTGCGCAAGGAAACGGACGCGGCCTCCAAGGATCGGCTGCAGAAGTTAGAGAAATCGATTGCCGATTTGAGCGAGCAGTCGAAAGCCCTGACTCAGCGTTGGGAAGCGGAAAAGCAGAAGCTTGGTTCGGCGCAGAAGCTCAAAGAGCAGCTTGAAGCCGCCCGCATCGAACTCGAGCAGGCGCAGCGGCGTGGCGACTACAACCGCGCAGGTGAGCTGAAGTACAGCGTCATCGACGCCTTGGAGAAGAAGCTCCAGACCATCGAGAGCCAGGATGGCAAGGGCGCAATGCTGGAAGAAGCGGTGACGCCCGACCAGATTGCAGGCGTCGTCTCGCGCTGGACCGGCATTCCAGTCGATAAAATGCTCGAGGGCGAGCGCGATAAACTGTTGAAGATGGAAGACGCCATCGGCAAGCGCGTGGTCGGGCAAAAGGAAGCCGTTATCGCGGTCTCAACAGCTGTTAGACGCGCGCGCGCAGGCTTGCAGGATCCGAACCGGCCCATCGGCTCATTCATGTTCTTAGGCCCCACAGGCGTCGGCAAGACCGAATTGACCAAGGCGCTCGCTGGTTTCCTGTTCGACGACGACACCGCGCTCATCCGTATGGATATGTCGGAGTATATGGAGAAGCATTCGGTCGCGAGGTTGATCGGCGCGCCTCCCGGATACGTTGGCTATGAGGAAGGCGGTGCGTTGACGGAAGCCGTGCGCCGGCGGCCGTATCAGGTCGTTCTTTTCGATGAAATCGAGAAGGCGCATCCGGATGTGTTCAACGTGCTGTTGCAAGTTCTCGATGATGGGCGCTTGACGGATGGTCAGGGCCGCACGGTCGATTTCAAGAACACGATTATTATTATGACATCGAACATTGGCTCTGAATTCCTCGTCAACCAAAAGGAAGGCGACGACACCGACGCTGTCCGCGACGACGTAATGGAGGAAGTGCGCGCACGCTTCCGCCCAGAATTCTTAAACCGCTTGGACGAAATCATTCTGTTCCACCGGCTGCAGCGCGCCGATATGGGCAGGATTGTCGATATTCAGATGATGCGGATTGCGAAGCTTTTGATCGATCGCAAGATCGTTGTCGAATTGGACGACCAGGCGCGTGCCTGGCTCGCAAATCGCGGCTATGACCCGGCCTATGGCGCGCGGCCGCTAAAACGCGTGATCCAGCGCCACGTCCAAGACCCGCTCGCAGAGCAGATCTTGGCTGGCGGCGTTAAAGACGGAGACAAGGTGACCGTTTCCGTCCGTGACGGGGTGCTGACCATCAATGGTTGGCCTGTGAAGGCGGCGGCTTGAGTGGGACTTTTGGTGGTTTGGGAGATGGAAACGGCGGCGGACCGCTGATCCGCCGCTGTTGTTTGGTGGGTAAACGATCGCGCCAGACTACAGCACGAAATCCCCGGCCGTCAGTTTGATGAGGCCCTTGAGTTCGATCTGGAAGTCGGCGCGGCCGTCGCCGTTGATATCGCCTTCGACGATGGTTTTGTCGAACGTGTTGTTGGAGACATTGACCAGTGTGTAGCGCAGTTCTCCCTTGACGCCGTGGAAGCCTTGGCTGCCGATGAAAGTGAACTCGTTGTTGCGCGAAACGCCGATTTTTGCGTCGATCCGCGAGAGATCTATGTCGTCGCTTGCAGCTGAGCTGCCACGGCGGAAATCGACGATGACGTCGCGCGTTCCGTTTCTGCCAGCGTCCAGAATGCTGGTGAAGACGAAGACATCGTGGTTCCCACCGCCAGCCATGAAGTCGCGGCCTGCGCCACCATCGATCTTGTCGTTGCCAAGGCCGCCGTCGAGGAGGTCGCGTCCCGCTCTGCCACTCAGCATGTCGGTGCCTTCAAGCCCCAGAATGAAGTCATCGGTTGCCGTGCCGATGAGGCGTGTCGCAAGAATATCATTCGCCGAACCACTAAACCAATCTGCGGTGAACGCATAATTTCCGGTGCCAAAGATCAGATGATGGTTCGCGTAGCGCGCAATCAAGTCTGACTTCGTCAGGGCATTCACATTGTGCCAATAGATGCCGCTGTTGTGATGAGCGCCGAAGCCGTGGTCAGGGCCAAGGCTGCTGTCGTAGTCAACGTCGCCATTGAGAATATTCGGTAACTTTAAGACAAAGTCGGAATCAAATCGGCTCTGGTCGGATATTGTGCCTACCGGATTGAACAAGTTGTCCGGCCCAATCATTGTTAGTGTTTCGGATGGAGTATCTAATTGGTTTGCGTTTGCTGCAGCGTCGCTCGCCGTAAAGTGAACCCGGTCTTGATTGTGACTGATACCAATATAGTAATTGGATGGGGTGTCCAATATGATCGACTGATTGGCTTCATCATAGCTTGCAACAGTCGAGTCAATCGTGCCCCACAACGACAAGGGACGGTTTTCGCGATCATTGAGCGATGAAGGATCGTAGTCGACAGATCGGATAAAGCCGCCTCCGAAAGCGTCGGGATCCAATCCGGCAGAGGCAAATGAGACTATAGTCAATTCACTGTTTTCAAGTGCAGCAAATCGATTGCCATCGACGACAGTAAAAAGATCGACCATCGAACCACCAAGGCTATGCCCGGTGACCACTATGTTCGTAATTCCGTTCAAAGCGTCGGCTGCGTATTCATACGCTGCATCAATTAGCGGCTGGAGCCATATGTAGTACAGTCGTTGGCCTTCTCCTGTGTCTGCTTCACCTAGGAAAATCGAATTTAGTCCGTCGTCAGACCCTCGATACGAAAGAATAAGCGTGCCAGAAACATTTCGTGCCAACAGCGCTTCTGCGGTGCCGTTATGATAAAGCCCATTCGATTCGAAAAAGCTGGTATCGGGAACAGAATTCGGTCCGGTGAAATAATTCCCTATACCGGCCAATGGCGTATCGGCATGCAGGATATCCCATCCGCCATTTGAGGCAAGTCCAAGGTACCCTTCGTAGTTATCGTCGAAGCCGTTGTCGTTCGTGCCGCGGTAGGCAACATCAATATTTGCTTCGCCATAGACCGCACGCATGAACAGCGACGCCGCTTGAATTTCATCAAGCGAATTCGCCATCGTCCGCGGGGCTTGATCGTTGCGGTTATTGAGCCCAAGGTTTTCGAATTGACCGTCACCAACATGCCAAGCCCACAACCCTACCGTTCCTGTGTTACCAGCGGTATTCTCAAGTTCTACGAGGGCTGCTCCATCCCCCGCCTGCGGCAGCTCGAAGAAGTTGACGCCATCGCCGAGTGAATATCCGCCGCGTGCCGGTGTACCGCCTAGTCCACCAGTGCCGCCGCTATAATCGCCCGCGGTCCACTGAATATCGTCGTAACGGAATGCTATATCGAAATTGCCGCTGCCGCGATTGAAGAGCTGGAGCTGAAACGTATTCGTCAGGTCGGCATTGAAATCGAAATAGCCGACGTGATCCCACGTCACTGTCAGCACGCTTTTGGCGGTGTCCATATCGACGTGAATGTTGCCGCTCTCCGGCCCAACGCCGTTGGTGCGCGTGTCGATATCCGCCCAGAACGGCGCAATCATTGGAGTTGTCGCATTCGGAATCGAGGAGGGTGTGTATTGACTGATCCCGTTGCCGAACGAGACGCTACCGTTGATGTTGACGAACAGCGAAGTATAGACCACGCCATCGATCGTGAGACCTTGGGTTCCAAACACAGACGTCAGATCGAATGACTCAAAACCGTCGTCATCGCGAATATGGGTCAATTCTCCATATCCATCACTTCCGCCAAGTCCAGAAACCAGATTTCCGTTGCCTGTAATCGGCGTATTGGTGACCATATGTGCATTCCCTCCGCAATAATATTTCCGGCAAACTCGGTGGCGCGCCAAATTTTCCGCCACCCGATTCGGACCGGTACTGAACGTAGTACGGGAGGTCTTGCCCGACTACCGCGTATCTATTAGTGCGCACTCAAATATTCCCTAGCACGATGAATTTTGCACCTGCTGTGTCGTGGCGGTCACGAGATCGGCGGGCAAGACTCTTTACAAAACGGAAAAACACGCCTCTTCTCCTAAAAGCTTGGGGGAGACACACGCGCAACGCTGCACGCAGCTGGCTCGCAAATCGCGGCTATGACCCGGCCTATGGCGCGCGGCCGCTAAAACGCGCGATCCAGCGCCACGTCCAAGACCCGCTCGCAGAGCAGATCTTGGCTGGCGGCGTTAAAGACGGTGACAAGGTGACCGTTTCCGTCCGTGACGGGGTGCTGACCATCAATGGTTGGCCTGTGAAGGCGGCGGCTTGAGTGGGATAAGAAATATTTGCCAATCTCATTCATTTGAATGATGCGCGGGGGCGGCCAGGGGCGCATTATTGAAGCATTGCAAAACAAATACTGTTGTTAAACGTGTAGAAGGGCGGCCGCTTTTAGCGAACCGCCCTTCTTTTCGTGTGCCGGAAAGTTCAAAGTACGAATTGTGGCTGTTGCCTTAGAGTGCTTCCGGACGGCGGGAACCGGGTTCCGAAAATAAGAATGGCAAAACAGTGAGCTAGGTCGTGTCCATGGTTCAATCAAAACCGGACAGATCCTAGAGGATAAAGTCGATGGCTTTCAGTTGAGCTTCCGTCACGCCGGCGAGTGTTACCGAGTCTCCGGTGCCGAGGTCGATGACGACGCTGCCGCCGACATCGTGTGCTCTGGCAAGAACCTGAGAAAAACGAACAAAATTGAATCCTGCATCGCGAAGATCAAGCCGGTCATCAACGCCCCCGGCGACGAAGCCTGTGATGCGGTCATCGCCTTCGCCGCTATCGAACACGAAACGATCATTACCTGCGCCGCCATTCATGATGTCGTTGCCGTCGTCGCCAGAGATGATGTCATTGCCAGCTGCGCCGAAGATCCTATCTGCGCCGCCGCCGCCTTCGATCTTGTCGTTGCCCAAGCCGCCGTAGATCAAATCGTTGCCGAGATCGCCGTCCATGATGTCATTGCCGCCGAGGCCGAACAAAGTGTCGTTGCCGGCCTTGCCTTCGATAATGTCTGCAAATGCCGTTCCGACCAGCCGGTCGTTGCCACGTGTGCCTTCTCTGATAGCCATTGGAATATCCCTTTTGGAGCGTTGCTAACTTGGATTCTGCGCTGTGGATACACCCCCCAGGCTGACACCAAGACGCGTTCGACTGTCAGATTGGTGTCAGATTCGGGAATCTTGCCCAATTCCATTGGTGTTTCGGGCGCGCAGCAAGGACCGGAGTCTATTTGCTTGCTGTCATAACGGGCGCGCGCTTCATCAGATCTTCAATGCGCGCACGTTCCTTTTGGAACTCGGCCAGATCCTTGCCTTCCAGCTTCTTCTCGCGCGGAACCTGGATCGACATGGGATCGACAAAGCGGCTGTTGACGAGTACTTCGAAGTGAAGATGAGGACCCGACGAAAGCCCTGTCGAGCCGACATAGCCGATGGTTTGGCCTTGGCGCACCTTGACACCCGGCTCCATTCCGGTGGCGATACGGGTCATGTGGCTATAGGCCGTGTGATAGCCGTTGGCGTGGCGGAGGCGGACATAAATGCCGTTATAGCCCTTGTGCCCAGCCTCTTCGACGACGCCATTGCCGGATGCGAGAATGGGAGTGCCCGTCGCTGTCGCCCAATCGACGCCTGTGTGCATTTTGCGGACGTTGAGTAGCGGATGGTAGCGAACTCCATAGCCAGACGTCAGACGCACGTCATCGCCACGTACGGGCTTGCGCATAAGGAATTTTTTAGAGTTGTTTCCGTCCTGATCGTAGTAATCGACAATACCGTCCGTCGTGCGAAATCTATAAAATCTAAAATTCGATCCGCCGCCATTGATGGCTGTGTAGAGCAGTTCTCCAGGCGGGCCGTCGGCAGACTGTTCCTCTTTCATATCAAAGAAAAGTTCGACTGTATCGCCAGGGCGCACACGGCGGCGGAAATCCGTATCGAACGCATGTACCCGCAAAACTTGTGTGATTGTCTCTGGATCAAGATTCTGGACGAGGCCAGCGTGATAGAAACTTGCGTAAAGACTTGAGGCCTTCTGGTTCTCACTTTCGTTAGCAGCTCGTTGAAGCTCTTGCCCGATCAGTGGTTGTGCGCTCGCCACGAACTCACCGGCAGCGCTCCGCACCACA